>JARGOX010000016.1 GCA_029233925.1 Rhizobiaceae bacterium | reverse complement strand
CCCGTGCCGCCTTTTTGCGTTCAAAAACATTCCAAACCTACAAACCTCCAGGTACGTGGGCATCGACCAGATCGACAAAGGCGCTTGCTGCCGGGGAGAGGGCGCTGCCGGTTTGGTGATAAAGACAAAAGGCCCGTCCGGTGTTTTCTCCGGCGATGGAGCGAAATACCACGTTGAATGGTTCTGCAAACATCTTCGCATAGCGTGGCGCAGCCGTAAGGCCATGGCCTGAACCCACCATGGCAAGTGCCGTGGTCAGGCCACCGACCCGTATATGTGCGGATTTTGCCAATACGGAGCGAAGCCAGACGGTCCGCTCCAGATGCATATTGAATTCATTGGAATAGTGGATCCATTTCTCCGCCTGCAGCTGTTGCCAGGTCAATCCATCACGTTTCTCTGCCAGTTGGCTGTTGCGTGGAAAGACCACCTGAATTTGCTCCACCCACAATTGCCGCATTGCAACGCCGGAAGGCGCGCCCCTCTCCGGTCCTATACCGATTTCAGCCGTGTTGTTCGCCACCGACGTGACGACGGTATCGCCTGTGACATCGGTCAGATCCAGTTCGATTTCCGGAAACCGGCTGCGGAAATCGTTGAGGACGGTCGGCAGCCATGAGCAGGCAAGCATTTGCGGAACGGCAAGGCGCAACGTGCCGCGATGCAGCGCTTTGAGATCTGCTGCGCCGTCGACGACATTTTGCATGTCGTTCAAAACGCGCGCCACTGTTGGCAAGAGTTGTGATCCTACCTCGGTCAATTGGGCCGAGCGGTTTATCCGGTCAAACAGCTTGAGGCCAAGTTCCGTTTCCATCTGTCTGACCAGCATGCTGACTGCAGACTGGGTCAGGTTCATTTGCTGTGCGGCGATGGTGAAACTTGTCGTTTTTGCAACTTCGTGGAAGGCCTGTATCTGTCGAAAGGATAATCGCATAAGGAAACCTGATGGAATTAGAGTAATAATTCATTGGTATTATCCAATTCCCCATTTGACAATAGACTCCACGATATTGAGATTTGATGGGGTTGCCTTTGCATCTTGCAGTGATTGGAACGGGAATAGTCGGCACTGCCACTGCTGCCTGGGCGCAGCGTGACGGGCATCGCATTACCTTTATTGACCCGCTGGATGCAGGCGAGGGTTGCTCCTTCGGCAATGCCGGTTCCCTCTCGCCCAGTGCCGTGCTGCCGGTGGGTATGCCCGGCATGTGGCGCAAGGTGCCCAAATGGCTGCTGGATCCCAGTGGTCCCCTGGTGATACGCGCTCATTATCTGCCCACGGTCTTGCCCTGGCTGATGCGGTTTCTGCGTCATTCCTCCGAAAAGGAGGTGACGCGCATCGCCACCGCCATTCGCGGATTGCTGGATCCCGTTTTCGATTCCTATACACCCCTGGTGCAGCGCGCCGGTCATGGTGCCGGCTCCCTGATCCAGCGCGAGGGCTGTCTTTATGTCTATTCATCGCGGGAATCTGCCCAAAGGTGGAAATGGGGCACGGACCTGCGTCGCAGCCTGGGCGTTACGATGCATGAACTCGACAGCGATGCGCTGTTTGACCTAGAGCCAGATCTGAGGGGAAGCTTTGCCTTTGGGCAATACGCCCCTGAAAACGGTGCAACCACGGACCCGTCCGCTCTGGTCAAAGCCATCTATGCGCAGGCCATACGTGATGGTGCGAACCATCTGAAAACCCGTGTCACGGGTTTCAACCAGCGTGACGGCCTGGTTAAAGAGGTTCTGCTGGCCGACGGAGAACCGCTCGAAGTGGACGGTGTTGTTGTTGCTGCGGGCGCCTGGTCGGCTGTACTGGCAGCGCAACTGGGCTCCAAGGTGCCACTCGAAACCCAGCGCGGCTATCATGTGACATTGCCCAATCCCACCGTGTCGTTGACGCGCAACATCATGGCTGTGGAACAGAATATCATGATCAATCCGATGCGCATGGGATTGCGCCTTGCCGGAACGGTCGAATTGGCGGGATTGAAGGCCGCGCCCAATTATGCGCGCGCCGAGGCGCTGTTGTCCAAGGGCAACGAGATTTTCCCCCGCCTTACCACGGAAGGTCACACCATGTGGATGGGTCATCGCCCCTGCCTGCCGGACAGCATGCCGGTCATCGGCGCGGCGTCACGGGCTGAAAATGCCTGGTTTGGTTTTGGTCACGGGCATGTCGGCATGTGCGGCGGCGCCACCACCGGACGCGAAATTGCAAATCTGGTCTCCGGGCGCGAACCGGAGATCAATCTGAAACCGTTCCGACCGGATCGGTTCAAATCCTGGGTCGGGTCATGACCTGCTCAGCCACCGTCGCAAATCAACGTCAAAACGTGAACGTTGGATACGTGTCGAACGCAACCAAAAGGGAACGTAAATCATGAAAAAAATCTTCTCAAAAGGGCTGGTTTCCGCCGGTCTGGCTCTGGCCATTGGAGCCGCTTCCATGTTTGCCTCGCCTGCAAATGCAGTCGCCGCAGACAGCTACCCTGACAAGCCCATCACCATCGTGGTGCCTTTTCCACCCGGTGGCTCGACCGATCTGCTCGCACGCAAGATCGGCGAAGCGCTGTCCTCCTCTCTCGGCCAGCCGGTCGTGGTGGAAAACCGCGGCGGTGCCGGCGGAACAGTAGGTGCCAATTATGTCGCCAAATCTGATCCCGACGGCTACACGCTGTTGATGGGTGTTACCGGATCCAACGCCATCAGCGCGGCCTTGCGCGACGACCTGCCTTACAGCCCGGTGACCGATTTTGACCCGGTCAGCATCGTCATCAGCTCACCCCTCGTTCTGGTTGTCCGCGAAGACAGTGATTTCAAGTCGGTTCAGGATGTCATCGCTTATGCGAAGGCAAACCCTGAATACTTTACCCATGGTACGCCAGGTGTTGGCACCTCGATGCATATGACTGGCGAATTGTTCGGTCTGGAATCGGGCACCAAACTGCTGCACGTTCCCTACAAAGGCAGCGCTGCGGCACTTCAGGACCTTTTGGGTGGACAGATCAACGCCATGTTCGGCGACATCCTCGTCACCTCGGAATACGTCAAATCCGGTGACCTGCGTCCATTGGCCGTCACAGGAACAAAGGAACATTTCCTGCTGAAGGGCGTACCGACCATTGCCGAAGCCGGTATTGACGGTTTTGCAGCCTTCTCATGGCAGGGCGTCTTTGCGCCTGCCGGTACACCAACGGCTGTTCTGGACAAACTCTATACGGCTGTCTCTGCCGCACTGGAAACCGACGCCCTGAAGGAAGTCTTCGCACAGCGCGGATTCCTGGTCGAGGGCATGAACCCGGCGGATTCCAAGGCATTCATCGCCTCGGAAGTGGACAAATGGACCAAGGTTGTTGAAGCTGCCGGTCTGAAGAAGTAGTCATTGGAGCGGGTCGGCTTGCGCCGGCCCGCGCTGCCTTTCCGGCCTGTAAAAGGCCATTCTGCCAGAAAGACCCCATCCGTATGCCTGTGAGACAACGCATTAGGGAACAGATCGCAGCGGCCAGTGTCATCGCTGTGGGCGCAGGTCTGTCGGCCATCGCTTATGGGTATCCGCAGGGATCGATGTTTCGACCGGGCCCGGGGTTCTTTCCTTTCTATATCGGACTGCTTCTTGTGTTGCTGGGGGTGATGGTTGCCCTGGAAAATCGGCGGATGCCGATGGATGATAGCGATGAGAACCAACCATCCGGAATGCGCCCGGTTGTCGCCATTTCCGTCGCAATGGTGGTTCTGGCTTTGTTGCTTGAACGCCTGGGGTTTGTACCGGCCATGGTGGCGATGTTCGTCTGTATCGGCTTTGCCGAACGACGAACCAGCTGGCTGCCCCTGCTGGGCGTGTGCCTGTTCATGGCGATCTTTGGCACAGCGCTGTTCATATGGGGCCTTAGTGTCCCCATCAGCGCCTTCGGGGCTTCGTAATGAGTGAATTCCTTGCCAATATACAGCTTGGCCTGAGCACGGCGCTCAGTGCCGAAGCATTGCTTTTCTGTTTTCTTGGCGTAACGGTCGGCACCGTGGTCGGCGTGCTGCCCGGTATCGGCGCGCTTGCGGCGATTTCTCTGGCCTTGCCATTGACCTATTATCTTGATCCCACCACTGCATTGATCATGCTGGCGGGGATATTCTATGGCGCGCAATATGGCGGCTCGACGGCCTCCATCCTTTTGAACCTGCCGGGTACGGCCACATCTGCCATCACCTGCCTCGACGGCTATCCGCTGGCGCAGCAAGGCAAAGCGCCGCTGGCTCTTTTCGTGACGGCGATCAATTCTTTTGTCGGTTCGTCCTTTGCCATTGTCCTGGTGATGGGGTTTGCGCCACTGATCGCCGGTTTTGCGCTCAAATTCAGTTCAACCGAATATTTTTCAGTCATGTTGCTGGGCCTTGTGGCCGCCTCCACGCTCTCAGTCGGTTCCCCTTTCAAGGCCCTGGCGATGGTGGTGTTTGGCATCGTGCTGGGGCAGGTCGGGACCGATGTGAATACCGGCATGTTCCGGTTCAACTTCGGCATTCTGGAACTGGCCGACGGATTCGGTCTGGTGGCCGTCGCCATGGGGCTGTTTGGCGTGGCCGAGATCATGGCCAATGTGGGCCAGGCCTCGGGCGCCCCCATGGGTGTCAAGGGTATACGCTTCAAGGACATGCTGCCGTCACGCAGCGAATGGAAAGAGATTTGGAAGCCGACGCTGCGTGGTTCCGTGATCGGGTCCTTTGTGGGCGCCTTGCCGGGAACCGGTCCGGGCATTGCCTCCCTGATGGCCTATGCAGCTGAAAAGCGCCTGTCACGCGACCCGTCGCAATTTGGCAAAGGATCTCTCGCAGGTCTCTCGGCCCCGGAGGCTGCCAACAATGCGTCGGTTCAGGCAGCCTTCATACCCACACTCAGCCTGGGTATTCCGGGTGATGCTGTGGTGGCCGTGCTGATGGGGGCGATGATCCTGCATGGCATTACACCTGGCCCCAACCTGATCAATGATCAGCCCACCATGTTCTGGGGCCTGATCATGAGTTTCTGGATCGGCAATCTGATGTTGCTGTTCCTCAATATACCGTTGATCGGCCTGTGGGTGCGATTGCTGTCGATCCCCTATCGGCTGCTTTATCCGGCCATCATTCTTTTCATCTGCATTGGCGTATACAGTGCGGACAACAATGTATTCGATATCTATGTCGTGCTGGCTTTCGGCCTGATCGGCTATGCGATGCGGAAATTTTCCTATCCGGCAACGCCGGTTTTGCTGGGGTTCATCCTGGGTCCCTTGCTGGAGGAACATTTTCGCCGCGCCATGCTGCTGTCGCACGGCGATCTGACGATCTTCCTGCAACGCCCGATCAGTCTGGTGTTTCTGCTCATCAGTCTGATGTTTCTGGGTTCGGTGTTCATGCCGGGACTGCGCAGCAAACTGGTCAGTCGGGTCAGGCGCAATGCGCCTTCAGATGATGCGGATTGAACCTGAAAATATTTGAGCCGACGCCGCCTTAATCGGCGTTCTCAGAGATGCCGTAGCCGGCACCGCCGCAGCTTTCGATCTGCAACCTGTCACCGCGATTGAGCGTAATGGCCGTGCGCGCTGTCAGATGGATGCTACTGCCGTCAGTGCGCAAGATCATGGCTGCCGATGGTTTCGGCGATCCACCGCCCTTCAATCCCAATGGGACCCGGATAAACCGTTCACCGCGTACCGACACGGAGATCTGATCGGCCAGCGCTTCGTACAGTCGGATGATCCCGTCGCCACCGCGATATTTTCCTGCTCCCCCTGATCCGCGGCGCAGAGCCGAAGACAACAGGCGCACCGGTGCAATCTCTTCCAAAGCCTCGCCAGGCATGTTCATTGCATTGCCGACATCCGTTGAAATGGCCGAAGCGCCATCACGGTCAGGGCCACCACCGGCGCCGCCGGCAATCACCTCGGTGGTGACAAAGGGGCGCCCATCGGCATGCGTGCCGGAAAAAGCCACCACATAGGACATGCCGGAATTGGCGGCCGGCATGACATCAGGCGCTGCCTGTGCAATGGCCTGCAACACCGATGACGTGATGCAACGCACCATATTCATGCGGGCATTGACCGCCGCCGGGGCTGCGGCGTTGACCACGCTGGCTTCCGGCAAGACAAGGCGAATGCGGCGCAGCAGACCGCCATTGCGCAGGGCGGATTTTCCCGCCAGACACAAAACGGCATAAAGCACAGCGGACAGTGGCCCGGAACGCACGCAGTTGACCGGTGCCTGAACCTGCGGCGAGGACCCGGTAAAGTCCGCCGTCAGATGCCCGTCGTGCAGCGTGATTGCAACCGTCACCTCACAGGGCGGCAAGTCCGCATTGGGGTCCAACCCGTCGTGCCCGACAAAAGGGCCGGGCGGCAAACTATCAAACAGGGCTGCAATGGTGTTTTCGCTCTGATCGAGGCAGGTGGCGGCGGTCCCGATGAAACGCTCGGCACCGATCTCGCTGCACATCGCCATCATCCCCTTTGCCGCCGCGCCGGCAGAGGCTATCTGGGCCATCAGATCACCCAATACGATTTCAGGGGCGCGTGAATTGCTCTCGATCAACCGCACCATCTGGCGGTCCATGACACCGTTTTGGCCGAGAATCATCGGCGGCAGACGCAGGCCTTCCTGGAAGATCGTCACTGCATCGGGTGGGACTGATCCGGCGCGCAGACCGCCAACATCCTGGTGATGCAGAATACTGGCTGCAAACCCCACCAGACGGGACTGGGCAAAGACCGGGATCATCACGGTGATATCAGGCAAATGGGTGCCGCCAAGAAACGGATCATTCATGCAGAATATCTGTTCCGGGCGGATATCTTCGGGCGGAAATTCGGCGAGAATCGCCTGAACGACACCCGGCAAGGCCCCTAACAGAAGAGGAATGGCATCCGACAGCGCCAGCAATTCACCACGCTCGGAGAACAGTCCGCAAGAGGCATCCGCACCTTCACGCACCACCGGTGAAACGGCTGTGCGGAACAATGTTTCCTGCATGGCCTGTGCCAGGCCGTCCAGCCGCATCTGAAAAACCCTTGGGTCAACCGTCATCGGGCCTGCTCCTTCCAATGCATGGAAAACCCGATCCCGGTCTCATGCAACGTCCACATGTCTCCGACCCAAATCGTCCCGGCGGCCGTTTCACAGACGCCTGAGTGGCCGGCCAGATCCCGAGTCGGTTCCTTGCGTGCCGCAATCGTTGAATCGCTTATCGCGTCACGGCGCAGGGCAATGGAAAAGACATAGCCGGAACCCGGTGGCGCGATACCCAACTGATTTTCATAGGTTGTTGCAAACGCCTGCATGATCTGTGCGGCTGTTTCCGGAAAACCCTGCATCGTTACCTGCAATGGGTGCATATGGGCTGTCGCCGCCAGGTTGAGAATTATGCTGTCCTGCACTGCCGGTAACCCATCGCGTTTGGGGAATTGTGCTTCGATCTGTGCTTCAAGGCTGGTGTATAGTGCGGCGAGCTCAGGGGCGGTCAAATCACCAATGGGGCGGGCGATATTTGTGCTTGCCTCGAACCTTGGGGCGGCATGAAGAAGCCCCAGAGCCCCGGCAGCGCCCGGTGCAAATGGCAAGAGGATCTGCCGCATGGACAAAAGCGCGGCAATACCCGGCGCCAGAACCGGGCCCAGCCCGCCCATGGCGACCAGATGAGCCCCGGCCGGATCAATATTGCGCCGCACCGCAAATCCCATGACGGCGCCTGCCACTTCCAGTTCCGCCGCTGTTACGATCCGTGCTGCCGCCTCCTGTGCGCCGTCCCATCCGGCGCCTGTCGCCATGTCTTCCAGCAATTTGATTTCGTTGGCGCTGCGCAATGGGTTGCAGCGACCGAGGACACGCAAGGCCAGATCAAGGCTGGGCAATTGCGGCTGCGCCTGCATTGAGAAGGTTATATGTCCACCCGGATGCACCATGGCGCGGTGTCGTCCGCCCAGAGCGATACTGTGCAGATCGACCATATCGCGCCGCACCGGAATACCACCATAGAGTGCTGCCGGTACCAGTGGAGTATCGCCGTCCTGTTTTGTGTAGGAAATATCGCAACTGACGGAACCGATATCCACCGTCAGCCGTGCCGGCGAATCGGCATCACCGTCGGTGTTTTCAGCTCTCAAACGGCTGGCATGCAATGCGGCTGCGGCTGGACCACTGGCCAGCAATGCGCCGGGCTGTTGCGCGGCGATGTCCTGTGACACCAGTGTGCCGCGACTGTCGCCATAGAAAATGCGGCCTGCAAATCCCTGTGCCTCAAGGTCCCTGCCGATCTGCGTTGTTGCATCCGTCAGTGCAGGCTTCAGCCAGGCATCCAGACAGGTCGATACTGTCCGCTCATATTCGCGTGGCTGTGGATCGACCTGATGGGACAGGCTGATTGGCACATCGGGGCACAAGGCACTCAAAATCTCGTAGCAGGCCAGTTCATGGGCCGGATTGACATGCGCAAACAACAGGCAGACGGCCACGGCCTCAACCTTGTCGGCATGGATGCGCTCTGCAAGTTCGGACAGGGCAGACCTGTTGATCGGAGTGATTTCGTTTCCTCGTGCATCCATCCTGCCGGCAATTTCGTGGACATCTGTCGGGTCGAGCAAAAATGCAGGCGCGCGCGGTGCGGCGACCGGATCATAAAGATCCATGCGGTTCTGCCGTGCGAGGTACAGCGTATCGCCAAACCCCTGCGTGCAAAGAAGGGCAATGCGTGCGCCCTTGCGCTTCAGGACTGCATTCAATGCGCCCGTTGATGCAATGCGTATCTCGTCCAGCTCAGCCACGGAAAAGCCGAATTTGCCAACGCCCGCTGCAATCGCCTGCATCACGGTTTCGCCTTCCGAATCGCCATCTGCAGGGTGTTTGAGGACCTGCGGCTGCCCTTCCGTGTGATAGGCCAGATCTGCAAAAGCAGAGCCTATGTCGATCGCCAGACGCTTCATGTCGTGGTTTCCGGCGCGATGGGCATCGCCCCGGGCTTTTGCGGAAGCCTTCGACAGGCGTCGCAGAATATGGTCGTGAAATAGGACATGTTTTGAACTACTTAGAATGGGAACTGTGCGCCAAAACCGTACGACAATTCATCAAATGCCGCCAGTCTTTCCAGCCTGTTTTTCCATTTTGGACGGCCTTTTGCGCAACCAGACATCGTTGCGCCTGCTTGTCTCCACGCAAAAGGTTCAATTCTGTCTGAATACATGAGATGAAGGAGAGGGTCCTGACGCTCGTGTGGCAAGGTGAAGCGAGGTGGTGCTTTTGAACAATGAAGAAAAACGGTCCGTCGAAAACCTGGTGCTGGCCATCGTGCGCACGGAACTGGCCAATCGACGTACGCTGCTGGCCTATCTCAATACTGCCCTTGCGCTTTTTGTCTCGGGAATCGGCATGCTCAAGCTGACCGAAGACAATTGGCTGGAGTGGCTGGGGTTCGCGCTCGTGCCCGTGTCAATTGTGGTGGCGATTATCGGGGTGGTTGACTATCTTGTCTTGCGACGCAGCATCGTGGCTGAAAAGGCCAGAGCTGCAGCAGAAGAGAGCGACGGCTGACAGCAAGCGGGTCTCGCCTGGGCCAACCGTGGTGATGCCTATCGATTGGCCCAGGCCTGTCAGGTCGCCAACTCGATTGTTAGCCGTATTTGCCCGTTCTCAGGATGTTTTCCGACGCTTCGTTTTCCTGGTCAGCTTCATGGTGCGGTTGATCAGGTCCTGTTGAAGTTTGGGGTTTTTTTCGACATTCATATGTCCGACACCCTTGCGGTCAGTGATATCCACATTCTTGATTCTGCCTCGAAAACCGCGCCCCCTTACAACTTCATTTTTCCCGTTCGGCACATAATAATTGATCACTGTTTTGATGTCTTTTCCAACAACCCGTTTGATGGTTGGATCAAATGTGACGACCAGTGCCACTTTAATTTTGTTCTTGGCCAGATAATTGGCCATCGATACGGCGCTGTTGGCGCCCAGTGAGTGCCCCGCGATAATGATCGGATAGGAGACTTTTTTCTCCTTTGATCGTTTGATGATGTCATCTGCCCGATATTTCCAGCCGCTGTGATTGAATGTGACAGCGTCCAGACCCTTGGCGCGCATCTTCTTTTCAATCTCGTCCATACCCAGAGAAAAAATATTTGCCAAACCACGAATAAGATAGACTTCACCAGTTCGTCTGATCCGGGTTTCGGTCTTGCGACTGGTATAGGATGAAACCGAAATGCCCCAGGGCGCATTGTTTCTCACCCGATCAGACTGGTGATCCTCGCCGGCATTTGCTGTGGCACCCATGCCTAAAGATAAGGTTATGGCAAGTGCGCCCGCCAGCGCCTGTTTTACGAATTTGCTGATATCACCCATGTCCTGTTCCCCTCTCAGAATATCTGTCGGCAAGCTTTGTTCCGTTGGCAATCAACCGAAATCATCTATTTCCGATTGTGCCAAGAATATCTTGCAATATTAATAATCCGTGATGTGTTCAATTCAAAAAACAATGTTCCAGTGTTGGCTGCGGCAAGTTCAATAGATACCCGGAATGATCCGCTTGGTTTTTTTGACATATTCCCGGTAGGATTCACCAAACTCCATTTCCATCATTTTTTCTTCCTGACCGATTCGAAGAAAAAACAGGGTACCAAAACCCACAAGCCCGGCAAAACCCGCCAGCCAGTTTGGTAACAGGAAAGCCTGCGCAAGCGCCCAAAGCCAGAATGCCGAATACATGGGATGGCGCAAATTGCTGTAGATTGATGTGGTGATCAACTGATGCCCTTCGCGCAGGTCAAGGCTGTTGGACCACATTGCTCCCAAGGCCTTGTGGGTCAGGCGAAAGAGAACAAGCGAGACAGCAAACAAGACAATGCCAATGGCAAACATGAGTGGATCAGGGCTGTAATTCAGCGCAGAGGGGAGGCCGGAGAAAACCCATATTCCCGGCAGCAACCCAAGCCCGCTGAACGAAATTGCCAGTGAAATCTGCTCCTTCAGTGGCCGCCGGGTCACCTTGATCCCATGGCGCCGAGACCTGACATTTGGTTGCCAGCGCAAACCCGCCCACAGGACGATGAAGACACACCAGGCAATCTTGCTCCACAGGGGCAGATCAATATCCATCACAATTGTCCTGCTTTTACGTTTGGCCAATCGGTCAGCAATTCAGGTTTCTCGGCGAGTTCTTTTGCATCCAGGGGGCCAAAAAGCCGCAGACCAAAATCAAAACTGACAGGTCGGTCATTCTGGCGCACATATTGGCAATGGGTGCGATAGAGCGAGCGCTTCATGCGTCGATAACGCTCAATACTCAAGCCATGTTTGAAGCGGACATAATATACCGAATAACCGCCTGCCGGACCATCGATCCCGATCGGCTCAAAAGGGTCAGCCTTGTAAAACGATATGGCGTCGTCCTTTGATTGAAACTCATGCCAGTAGATCGTTTTTTGCTTCAAAACTTGTTCAAGTTGTCGCCGCATCCACCCGGCCTTCGGACAAAGGGCGACTTTCAGATGGCTTGATCCCAGTGCAAGTATGCGCACCTTTTTGTTGTCGAGGAGCCCTGGTTTCTCTTTCAGTGCCAGAGACAGTGCACAAATCGCCCATACGCTTCCGAAACTGTGGCCGGCAATGAGGATTTCGTCGTGCTCTGACCGGGAAATCTCATCCCCCATCCGGCGTGCAAACAGCAACATTCTGTCTTCCACCTCCGGATTGGTGCGATTGATCAGGTCCCGGGCAAACCCCCAATTTCCAATGGTCGTTTGTAGATAAAGGTAATCGCCCGGCCACTTGAGCAATAGCAGCCAGATGCCAATGGCCAAAGCAGCGGTCGTCAAGGCAAACATGGCACCTGGCTGCATCAACGTCCCGGTTATGAGATTTGCCAGTTCAAGGCTGATCAGGGCTGATACGATCCAGCAGACCAGCGGATATATGGTGAAGAAAAAATACAGTTTGCTTGCTTTGAGATAGCGAAAAACTGTGCCGTCGGCAAAGAAAGCGAGATATTTGGCGGCATTGGAGATTAAACCGTCTGGAAATTTCATACCGTCGTATCGGGAGACGATATCGTACCAGCCAAACTGGACGAGCCTTGTGTTCGTTTGCCAGTCTTGGCCTTCGGCACAGACGGAGCAGGCCGCATCATGGGCGCTTCCGGCGGCAGGCGGGGAATCCGGACCTTTCAATTCGAACCCGAACAAGGCACCTGATTTCCGGCCGCAGCGAAGGAGATTGGAAATCTGGTTTTCAATGCTGGACTTTTCAAAACCGGAAAAATTAAGAACCAAACGCGATTCGACCTGGTTTTCAAAACCGGGGTTCTCATGACGTGCAGTTTTTTCTGGTTTTGTGCCTTCGACCCAATCCGGTTTCATGTCCATGCAATGTATTCTCTTGGATCAATGTGTCATTTTTTTCTAGAGAACGTTTTATAAGTCGGCATTGCTTGTCAGGCAATTAAAGTCAAAGGATGCATTGCGTATACCACAGGAAAGTGTTTTGCGCCGTCGCAACAGGCCGGGCACACCGAAGGTCGATTCGGGAGGCTCAATGGACGGCGGCGCGCGTCTTGATCGATACCCCGTATCGCCAACCAGTCTGATATAAAGTCTATCCGGTGTCGTGCAGGGAATTACGAATCTGCTGCGACGTTGATGACCAGCTTGCCAAAGTTCTTGCCCTTCAGCAGGCCAATGAAGGCTTCGGGGGCGTTTTCCAGACCGTCCATCATGTCTTCGCGGTATTTGATCCGACCTTCGCTCAACCATGTGGCCATGTCCCTTGCAAAGGCACCAAAACGATCTTGATAATGATCGAAGATGATGAAGCCCTGGACCTTGATGCGCTTGACCAGAAGGTTTCCAAACAGGGCAGGCGTGGGGTCGGGACCCTCCGGCAGGCTGGTGGCGCTGAAGCTGGCGATGCGGCCGCACAGGGGAATGCGGGCGTGGACATTGAGCAAAGGCAGAACGGCATCGAATACGGCGCCGCCGACATTCTCAAAATAGACGTCGATGCCATCCGGGCAGGCCGCTGCAAGATTCTCCTTCAGCCGCGGATCACGGTGATCAATGCAGGCGTCAAAGCCGAGTTCCTCGGCCACATAACGGCATTTTTTAGGGCCACCGGCAATGCCGACAATGCGGCAGCCTTTCAGCTTCGCTATCTGGCCAACCACGGAACCGACAGCGCCACTGGCCGCGGCGACAACGACGGTTTCACCTTCAACCGGCTGACCGATATCCAGCAAGCCGACATAGGCGGTAAAACCGGGCATGCCGAGAACGCCCAGGGCGAGAGACGGTTGCGCCATGGTCTTGTCCAACTTTGACAGATCAACACCATCGGACAGGGCATAATCCTGCCAACCATTGGCGCTGAGCACCAGATCGCCCTCGGAAAACCCGGGATTTGCAGATTCCACCACACGGCTGACCGTCCCACCAACCATGGTCTGGTCGAGATTGACCGAAGGGGCATAGGAAGCTGCATCATTCATGCGGCCACGCATATAGGGGTCGAGCGAAAGATAGAGGGTTTTCAGCAGAACCTCACCCGATCCAGGCTGCGGAATATCAGCCTCTTCCAGCCGGAAATTTGTCGCGACGGGCGATCCCGTCGGGCGCGATGCCAGAACGATGCGTCGGTTTTTCTGTGTCATGTGTGCTGTTCCATCTTCGAGACTGTGACTGAGGTTGGGCCTGAGACTGGGCCCTGAGACTGGGGCCTGAGGCCGTTGCCGGTATATACACCCGCGCAGCCGCAAGATCATAGGGTCATCAGGACAATCAGGACGCGTTCTTGAGGTTGGTCGAATCTTTGTGATCGGGCAGGCCGCCCAGTTCGATCAGGAAGGCAACGATCTCATCGACACCCTCGCCGCGCCGCATATCGGTGAACAGACTTTTTTTGTCCGGGCGCATTCTGGCGGCGTCGCGTTCCATGACGGACAGATCGGCGTCGACATGCGGCGCCAGATCCGCCTTGTTGATGATCAACAGATCGGAGCGGGTAATGGCAGGCCCGCCCTTGCGCGGAATTTCCTCTCCCTGGCATACTGAAATGACATAGAGCGTTACATCGGCCAATTGCGGTGAGAAGGTCGCTGCCAGATTGTCACCGCCCGATTCGATGAAAACAATATCAAGATCAGGATGGCGCGCGGTGAGTGCGGCAATGGCTGACAGGTTGATTGAGGCATCCTCACGGATTGCCGTGTGCGGACAGCCACCGGTTTCCACACCGACAATGCGATCCGACGACAGGGCCTGCAGCCGCACAAGCGCCTCGGCATCTTCCTTCGTGTAGATGTCGTTCGTAACCACTCCGATGGAATATCGGTCGCGCATGGCTTTGCACAATTTTTCGGTGAGTGTCGTCTTGCCGGAGCCGACCGGTCCGCCGATGCCCACACGCAAGGGGCCGTTTTGAAGTGGGGTCATGATCGAAAAAGCCTGGAGTTCTGGGTTTCATGTTTGAGGGAGGCGATTTCCGCGAGGATTGTCGCGCTGCCCAGATCGTCGAGTGATGCAAGGGATGCCTGGCGCGCGGTTGCCAGCACGCAGTCTTCGAGGCGTGCCAAAAGGGCCACGCCATCTGCTTGACCAAGGGGCATCAGCCGCAGTCCTGCCTGAATGAGATTGGTGATGAATGCGTGTAGATAGGCGGCCAGGGCCTGTTCGAGATCAATCCCATGGGCGCCGGAAAGGGCACCAGCGGCAACGGGCATGGCGCAGGTCTTTGGCAGTCGCGCAAAGACGTCGTCCGGCCAGGCGCGCGCTGCATCCAGGAAGGCTGTTCCCTGCATCATGGTTTCCATGTGACGCTCGGCAGACGGCGCCATGGCTTCGGCCAACGCCGCCAGTTGATGGAGATCAGCGCCGGATTGTGCATCGTTCCAGCTTTGCGCAAAGAGCACCGCGTCATTCCAGGCTGAACCGCGCGTCATCAGGTCGTGCAGCCAATCGTAAAGATCGTCCCGGGTCAGAACCAGTCCATCATGGACCGCGCGTTCCAGCCCGTGGCTGTAAGCAAAGGCGCCTATCGGAAAAGTCGGTGACATCCAGGTCAGTAAACGCAGCAGTTTCTGGCCGGCGGCGATTTCAGTCATGCTGATGACCGTGATGATGGTCATGGGGGTGGTCATGGGGGTGGTCATCGCCATGATCATGTCCGGCATGGGGTTTTTCATAGGCGCCGCCCTGCGGATCGAAGGGGGCTTCTATGTCTTCTATATGGGCGCCGAGACCTTCCAGCATGGCGCGCAACGTATGGTCATGGCGGATCAGCAGGCAATCATCGGCGATTTGTGACGGACAATGGCGATTGCCCAGATGCCAGGCAAGTTGCAACAGGTGGTGGGTGGAATCAGCGCGGACCCGATAGAGCTTTTCCGGTGTTGCGCGCACCTCGATGATCCGGCCATCACTGAGCAGCAGGCCTTCCCCATGGCGCAGCAACCGGGCATGCGGCAGGTTGAGCAGGAAGGTGATGCCGTTGTCGGATGTCAGCGTCATGCGCCGACGGTGGCGGGCCGTTTCATCAAGGGTGATCGTATCGGCGGCCTCACCGGATTTGATGGCACACAGCGAAGAGACGGTCGGATGTGTCAAAACAGAAAATACCTCTGGGCCATCGGAACCACGTCTGCCGGTTCACAGGTCAGCAATTCACCATCGGCATGAACCTCGTAGGTTTCCGGATTCACTTCGATATGCGGGGTCGCGGCATTGTGGATCATCGATGATTTTCCGATGCCACTGCGGGTGTTCTCGACGGCGACAAATGCCTTGTCGACGCCAAGGCTTGCATGCAGATCGGTTTCCATCGACGCCTTGGACACGAAGGTGACTGAGGAATTTGTCAGAGACTTGCCATAGGCTCCGAACATGTAGCGATAGTGAACGGGCTGCGGTGTCGGGATCGAGGCATTGGGATCACCCATGGGCGCTGCTGCGATGGTTCCGCCAACCAGGATCATTTCGGGTTTTACGCCAAAAAAGGCCGGTTTCCACAGCACGATGTCGGCGCGTTTGCCGACCTCAATGGAGCCGATATGTTTTGACAGCCCCTGGGCGATGGCCGGATTGATCGTATATTTGGCGATATAGCGTTTGACCCGGAAATTGTCGTTCTCGCCGGTCTCTTCTGTCAGGCGGCCCCGTTGGCGTTTCATCTTGTCGGCGGTCTGCCAGGTGCGGATCAGCACTTCGCCGACCCTGCCCATGGCCTGGCTGTCCGAAGCAATGATCGAAAAGGCGCCGAGATCGTGGAGAATGTCCTCTGCGGCAATGGTCTCTTTTCGTATGCGGCTTTCCGCGAAGGCCACATCTTCGGGAATGCCGTCATCCAGATGGTGGCAGACCATCAGCATGTCGAGATGTTCATCCACCGTATTGACCGTGTAGGGGCGGGTTGGATTGGTTGACGACGGTATGACGTTCTGCAGTCCGCAGATCTTGATGATATCGGGCGCATGGCCACCACCGGCGCCCTCAGTGTGAAAGGCGTGGATGGTGCGCCCGTTGATGGCCTTGATGGTGCTTTCGACAAATCCGCTCTCATTGAGCGTGTCGGTATGTATCATCACCTGGATGTCATGGGCATCGGCCACCGACAGGCAGGTGTCGATGGCGCCGGGGGTGGTGCCCCAGTCTTCATGCAGTTTCAGCGAACAGGCGCCAGCCAGAACCATTTCCTCCAGCGCTTCGGGGCGTGACGCATTGCCCTTGCCGGCGAAGGCCAGATTCATCGGAAAGGCGTCGGCCGCCTGGATCATGCGCCCGAGATGCCAGGCACCGGGTGTGCAGGTGGTGGCAAGCGTGCCGTGGGCCGGGCCGGTACCGCCGCCCAGCATGGTGGTCACGCCGGACATCAATGCCTCTTCAATCTGCTGCGGGCAAATGAAGTGGATATGCGAGTCAAAGCCACCGGCGGTGACGATTTTACCCTCAGCCGCGATGACCTCCGTGCCCGGGCCGATGATGATGTCGACCCCGGGTTGCGTATCTGGATTGCCGGCCTTGCCAATGGCGTGAATAAGACCATTGCGAAGGCCGATATCGGCCTTGTAGATGCCGCTATGATCGACGATCAGGGCATTGGTGATCACCGTATCGACAGCACCGGCGGCTCTGGTGACCTGGGATTGCCCCATGCCGTCGCGGATGACCTTGCCGCCGCCGAATTTGACCTCTTCACCATAGACCGTCAGGTCGCGTTCAACTTCGATAAACAAAACTGTATCGGCCAGCCGCACCTTGTCGCCGGTTGTGGGGCCGAACATATCCGCATAGGCGGCTCTGGAAATCCTGGTTGGCATTAGAGTGATCCCATGATTTTCTGCTGGAAACCATAAACCCGGCGCTTGCCGCCGTATGGAACAAGTGTGACTTCGCGTTCCTGGCCCGGTTCAAAGCGCACGGCCGTGCCGGCGGCGATGTCGAGGCGCATGCCGCGTGCCTGTTCGCGATCAAAGTCGAGCGCTTCGTTGGATTCGTAAAAATGATAATGACTGCCGACCTGCACCGGGCGGTCGCCGCGATTGGCGACCTTAATGGTCAGGGTTTGGGCACCTTCATTGAGAATGATGTCGCTCTGGGCGCAGATGATTTCACCTGGAATCATGGGGTATCTCCGGTTCTATCGGATTGGCTGATGAACGGTGACAAGCTTGACGCCATCGGGAAATGTGGCCTCCACCTGAATATCATGGATCATCTCGGCGATTCCCTCCATGACCTGATCACGCGCCAGCACATGGGCGCCGGCCTCCATCAGATGGGCAACGGTTTCGCCGTCCCGGGCCCCTTCGACAACATGATCGGATATCAGCGCGATGGCTTCCGGGTAATTGAGCTTAACGCCGCGCGCCAGTCGCTTGCGCGCGACCTCGGCCGCCATGGCGATCAGCAATTTGTCCTTTTCCCTGGGTGTCAGATTCATGGGATCTCCTCAAGTGTTCCACAGTTTCGGCAGGCCATGGCCGGGACCGATGATCTTGCTGTTGCACCAATCAATGACCGGAACAATTTCCTTGCGCAAGGCAAAACCCGATTCGGCAATGCAGCGAAACACAAGACGTTTGCCGGCTGACGAATGGATGCAACTGATGCCGCTGTTGGCGCCGAGCCTCTGGCGTAGCGGTTCCACCATATCATCGCAATCGTCATGCACCACAATGATGGTGGCCAGGGCAATGGCCCCGGCCGCGGTGCTGGCGCGGTTGAGAAGGGTCTGCATGTCACCGTCGAGCCGCATGTCTTCGGCATGAAGCAGGTGCCCGCCGCGATAAATGCGCCAATGATCGTGGATGGATCCGGAGTTGACAATTTCTCCCATCGCGGTGCGACCGATGATCAATGGTTCGACCATGAGAAAGCTGGCGCCGGGCGCCAGTCTGACGGTCAGTTTTCTGACATAGGCCCCGCCGTCAAAAAGGATTGTTTCCTGCGGAAGCCAGGATAGGGCCGCGCCTTCGGAAAGGGTGATGTCGGTATTGATACAGGCTGCGTCGGACCGTGCCCGATAGATTCTTTCACAGGCCTGTGTGGTGACGATCGCCTTGGCATTTCGCCCGAGATCGATGGTCCAGTCCATCTGGTCACCACCGGTCAGACCACCCGAGGTGTTGATCAGAACGGCGTCCAGTGCAAAATAATGATGGCTGCGCGGCATGCGAATTTTCGCAGATCCTTGCTGATAAAGCCGTGCAAGACGGGTCCTGCCATCCAGATGGGTCGCACTGAGCCGTGCGGCGCCGCGGGCGCGCTGCATGCGCGCGGCAGGGGCCTTTACCTGGGTGCTGTCAGCTGCGCCGGCGATGGTGTCATGTTTGTTCATTGCAGTGAATCATACCATCAAGTGGCGGCGTGTGTCCGCATTATCCAGATCTTCTGCCGGGCCGCTATGCACAATTTCACCGCGGTCCATGATGTAGACATGGTCGGCCAGTTCTCGGCAGAAGTCGAGATATTGTTCCACGAGCAAGATGGTCAGCCCGGCACTATCGCGAAGATAGGTCAGCGCGCGGCCGATATCCTTGATGATGGATGGCTGGATGCCTTCCGTCGGTTCATCCAGAATCAGAAGCTTCGGCCGGGTGACAAGCGCACGGCCAATGGCCAATTGTTGCTGCTGGCCACCGGAAAGGTCGCCGCCGCGTCGCGACAACATGCTGTCGAGAACCGGAAACATCTCAAAAACCTCCGGCGGAACAGAGCGTTGCTTGCGCGGCAGGCAGGCATAACCGGTTTCCAGGTTCTCGCGCACCGTGAGCAGCGGAAAGATCTCACGCCCTTGCGGAACGCTGGCAATGCCGCGAGCCGCGCGCGCATAGGGCGGCTGACCCTTGAGCTCCTTGTCTTCAAACCGGATCGACCCGGAGGTGACGCCATGCTGGCCGGTGATGGCGCTAAGCAGCGATGTTTTCCCAACGCCATTGCGGCCCAGGACACAGGTGATGCGTCCGGGTTCGGCCTTCAGCGATACGCCGCGCAAGGCTTCCGCCGCACCATAATGGAGATGCACATCCTCGACCTCAAGTGTTGTCATAGTTTGCAACCATTCCTGTTACACCCGCAAGCCTCTAGCGCCCGAGGTAATTCTCAATGACTTTCTGATTGGAGCTGACATGGTCGAGCGATCCTTCTGCCAGAACAGCGCCCTCGGCCAGCACGGTCACCTTGACATCAAGGTCACGGACAAAACTCATGTCATGCTCGACCACCACCACGGATCGGGATTTGGCAATTTCCCGCAGCAATCGTGCGGTCTCTTCCGTTTCGGCGTCTGTCATGCCGGCAACGGGCTCGTCGACAAGCAGCAATTTGGGTTCCTGCGCGAGCAGCATGCCGATTTCCAGCCATTGCTTCTGTCCATGGGACAGGTTGGCGGCCAATTCATCTTTGCGGGCAACCAACCGGGTTGTCTCCAGAATGTCGTTTATCTGGTCGCGGTCTCTCTGCGTTGTGACGTGGAACAATGTGGCGAAAACACCGCGGTTGCGATTGAGCGCCAGTTCCAGATTGTCCCAGACCGTATGGCTTTCGAAAACGGTCGGTTTTTGAAACTTGCGACCGATGCCCAATTGGGCAATATCGGTTTCATCGTGCCGTGTCAGATCAATGCCGCCGTCGAAGATCACATCGCCGCTGTCAGGCCTTGTCTTGCCGGTCACAATATCCATCATGGTGGTCTTGCCGGCACCATTGGGTCCGATAATGGCCCGCATTTCACCCGGCTGCAGAATGAGTGACAGATTGTTGATGGCCTTGAAACCGTCAAAGGACACGTGGACACCGTCCAGATAGAGCAGGCTTCCCGCTGCGGATTTGGTCATTCTGCGGCCCTCACTGTTGGTTCGGCAACCGGGGCGTCGGACTTTCCCGTGCGAAGGCGCAGCCAGGTCATGGCACTGGAAAAACTGCCGACGACACCCTTGGGCAGGAACAATGTTGTGGCAACAAACAGTGCGCCAAGGGCGAAGAGCCAGAATTCGGGAAAGGCCGCCGTGAAGACGGATTTGCCTGCATTGACCAGCACCGCACCGATGATCGGCCCGATCAGCGTGCCTCTGCCGCCGACAGCCGTCCAGATCACCACTTCGATCGAATTGGCCGGCGCGAATTCGCCCGGATTGATAATGCCGACCTGCGGCACATAGAGCGCACCGGCTATGCCGGCCATCATGGCCGATACGACGAAGACGAAGAGTTTTACGTTTTCGACACGGTAACCGATGAAACGCGACCGGCTTTCCGCATCACGGACTGCAACCAGCACCTTGCCGAATTTGGAGCGCACGATGCCTGAGCAGATGAGAAAGGATGCTGCCAGGGCCAGTGCAGAGGCGGCAAACAGCACGGCTCTGGTGGTGTCGGACTGGATGTCATAGCCCAGAATGTCCTTGAAATCGGTCAGGCCATTGTTGCCGCCAAAGCCCATCTCGTTGCGGAAGAAGGCCAGCAAAAGCGCATAGGTCATGGCCTGGGTGATGATCGACAGGTAGACGCCGGTGACGCGGCTGCGGAAGGCAAACCAGCCGAAGACGAAGGCGAGGGCTCCGGGGACGAGAACGATCATCAGGGCGGCGAACCAGAACTGGTCAAACCCGAGCCAGAACCAGGGCAGTTCCTTCCAGTTCAGGAAGACCATGAAATCCGGCAGGATCGGATCGCCGTAAACGCCGCGCGAGCCAATCTGGCGCATCAGATACATACCCATGGCGTAGCCGCCGAGGGCAAAAAACGCTCCGTGTCCCAAAGAGAGGATCCCGCAATAGCCCCATACAAGATCCAGCGCCAGGGCCAGAAGGGCATAGGTCAGATATTTGCCGATCAGGCTGATGGTGAAGTTGGAGACATGAAAAGCACTGTCGAAAGGCAGCATGAGATTGGACGCAGGCACCAGGATGGCCAGCGCAATCAGGGCAGAGACAACCCAGATGGCGCGCCGGTCCAGAGCCTTGAACAGGAATGAGGTGATCATGCTTCGACGGCCCGTCCCTTGAGTGCAAACAGCCCGCGTGGCCGTTTTTGAATGAAAAGGATGATGAAGACGAGAATCAGGATCTTGGCCAGAACAGCACCGGCAAAGGGCTCAAGGAACTTGTTGGCGACGCCGAGCGTCAGTGCCCCGATCAGGGTTCCCCACAGGTTGCCGACACCGCCGAAAACCACCACCATGAAACTGTCGATGATATAGTTCTGCCCCAGATTGGGCGACACATTGGCGATCTGCGAGAGTGCGACCCCGGCGATCCCGGCAATGCCCGAGCCCAGTGCAAATGTCAGGGCGTCCACCCAGGGTGTTCTGATGCCCATGGAAGAGGCCATTTTGCGGTTTTGCGTAACCGCCCGCATCTGCAGACCGAAGCCGGTTTTCTTGAGAACCACAAACAGAGCTGCAAAGACGAAGAGGGCAAAGACCACGATCCACAGCCGGTTGGCCGTCAGGGTCAGTCCGCCAAGCTCATAGGCCCCGGACATCCATGTCGGATTGCCGACTTCCTTGTTTGTGGAGCCGAAAATGGTGCGGATGGTCTGCTGCAGGATGAGTGAGACCCCCCATGTTGCTAGCAAGGTTTCAAGCGGGCGCCCGTAGAGAAAGCGGATGATGGTGCGTTCCATCACGAAACCGCAGGAACCCGATACGAGAAATGCCAGCGGCAGGGCCAGAGCAAGGGAATAGTCGAAAAGGCCGGGATATCCGGTCCGGATGATTTCCTGCACCACATAGGTCGTATAGGCGCCGAGCATGACCATTTCGCCATGCGCCATGTTGATGACGCCCATGACGCCAAAGGTCACGGCAAGGCCAATGGCTGCAAGCAGCAGCACCGAACCCAGGGATATGCCGTACCAGACTGTCTGGCCGATATCCAAAAGGGCAATGGTCTTTTCGATTTCACCGATTGCCTTGTTCGCGGCGGCTGCGACTGCACCATCGGACTGTGCGGCAAATTCATTCAACAGCGGAAGGCCCTCGCGGCCATCGCCTTTTTGAATGAGGGTAATGGCGGCAATCTTGTCGGCATCGGTGGAATCGGATTTCAGGATGACCGATGCGCGCGCCAGTTCCATGGCTGAACGCACGTTTGACGCCTTTTCCTGCACCAGAGCGCGATCTAGCGCTTCCAGACTTTCCGGATCACCGGTTTTAAAAATGGTCTGTGCCGCGGCAATCCGGATTTGCGGATCGGGGCTGAGCAATGTCAGCGTTCCAATGACGCTGCGGATCAGGCGGCGCAGTGAATTGTTCACCTTGACCTTGCTGACGCTGCCCTTGGGAAAGCTGCCGATATTTTCCGCGGTCAGAGGGTCAATCAGGTCAAAATTCTTTCCTGATTTCTGTGCAATGAAGACCTGCTTGTCTGATTTTCGGAAATAAAGCGCACCATCACTGAGAGCCTGGAGCGCCGGTACGGCTTTGGCATCGCCAGTTGCCGCAAGGGCTTCAATCTGAGCTGCGCGGGCTTTAAGATTACCCACAGCCATCGCGTTGATGAGGCTGCGCGGGTCCGTTTGGGCGCTGACGCTGGTCAACAGCAATGGCACGATCAGAAGTGCGATCAGAAATCGGATGAGGTGCTGCATGGGTCATTTTTTGGTCAGAGGAAATACAGCGGGCAACAATTGCCCGCTGCAGGATCAGGGCATTTGAGCCTTAGCTGCCTTTGCCGCCACAGGTGGAGGTTTCGACATTGAAGTTGCCGCAGGACAGTGGTTTTCTCCAATCGGAAATCAGCTTGGCTGAATCCGGCAGGTAATCAGACCAGGCGTCACCGGCGACAAGGCCGTTGGTGCGCTCGACGATTTCGAACTGCCCATCTGCCTGGATTTCACCAATCAGAACCGGCTTGGTGATGTGGTGGTTCGGCATCATTGCCGAATAGCCGCCGGACAGGTTTGGAACGGCCACGCCGACGATTTCGTCAATCACCGTGTCGACATCGGTCGTGCCGGCTTTTTCAACGGCTTTTACCCACATATTGAAGCCGATGTAATGGGCTTCCATGGGGTCGTTGGTGACCCGGTTTTCATCGCCTGTAAATGCCTTCCAGGTTTCGATGAATGTTGCATTTTCTTCCGTGTCGACCGATTGGAAATAGTTCCAGGCGGCCAGGTGACCGACGAGCGGTTCTGTGTCTAGACCGGCAAGTTCTTCTTCACCGACCGAGAAAGCCACGACGGGAATGTCGGTTGCGGAAATGCCCTGATTACCCAGTTCCTTGTAGAAGGGAACATTGGCGTCACCATTGATGGTGGACACAACGGCGGTTTTTTTGCCTTCCGATCCGAATGCCTTGATATCGGAAACAATTGTCTGCCAGTCGGAATGGCCGAAGGGCGTATAATTGATCATGATATCTTCGTCCGCGACGCCCTTGGATTTCAGGTAGGCTTCGAGGATCTTGTTGGTTGTGCGCGGGTAGACATAGTCGGTTCCGGCAAGAACCCAACGCTCGACTTCTTCATTGGCCAGCAGATAGTCAACGGCAGGAATGGCCTGCTGGTTCGGCGCCGCACCCGTGTAGAAGACATTGCGCTGGCTTTCTTCGCCCTCATATTGAACCGGGTAGAAGAGAATGCCATTGAGTTCGGCAAAAACCGGCAGGACCGACTTGCGGCTGACCGATGTCCAGTTGCCGAACACGGCCGCAACCTTGTGCACGTCCAGCAGTTCACGTGCCTTTTCAGCAAAAAGCGGCCAATCGGATGCCGGATCGACAACAACGGCTTCCAGTTGCTGGCCCAGCAGTCCGCCCTTCTTGTTCTGCTCCTCAATGAGCATCAACATGGCGTCTTTCAGTGTTGTTTCTGAAATGGCCATCGTGCCCGAAAGCGAATGGAGGATACCGACTTTGATTGTATCAGCAGCGTTTGCCAATGTCGTCGTCATCATGCCAGCGACGAGAGCCGCAAAGCCAATGGATCTGGCTGTGTTTTTCAATATTGTCATTTTGTTCTCCGTAAGAGGTATTTGCACCGTCTTACCAACAGCAGGAATCGTGCCAATTGCTCTCATCGACGATTGATAAGTTTTAACTGACTGATAAATAATGGAAATATGGGGGTTTTTTGCTGGCGCAGAATTGGGCATGATGGCCGTGTTTTGCGCGGGCAATGAATGTGCAGATGCAATTCATGCCTAAAATATAGGCATATTGTGCGTGACGCAGCATCACATCCGGATTGCCGTGACGCGGGTCGATGTGTGATGTAAAGACAGGGGGCCGGTTCTGCCGGAAGAGGTATTTGCACCACAAAACCTCGGCCCTGCGCTTTATGCGCAGGGTTTGGTGGCGTTGCGCCACCGCTGCCCATAAGGGGTTGTTGCAGGCGCATCAACCAATGCAGGGCCCGGATTCCTTTGCGCCCTGCATTGGTTTTATAAAGTCAGGTGGATGTTGCCACGATGGCGCGCGCCAATTCGTCGAGCTTGTCGCCCGGCAGGCCGGCAATATTGATGCGACTGTCGCCAACAATATAAATGCCGTGTTCCTCGCGCAGCGTATCTATCTGCTCTGGCGACAGGCCAAGGCGTGAAAACATGCCTTTTTGATTGGCGATGAAATCGAAACGGGAACTGTTCGAGGCACGACGCAAGGCGTCTGCAAAATCGCGACGAAGCGATTCCATGCGCTGGCGCATCCCCTCGAGCTCCGCCATCCAGTCGGCGCGCAATTGCGGATCGGTCAAGACCATGCGTACAAGGGCTGCGCCATGGTCCGGCGGCATGGAGTAGACGCTGCGTGTCACGGAAAGCAATTGGCTCAAACCGATATCTGCCTCGCCGGCATTGGCCGCGACCAAAAGGGCGGCGCCGACGCGGTCCCGGTAGACTGCGAAGTTCTTGGAGCAACTGGCCGCAATCACCAGTTCAGGAACCTGGCTTGCCAGAAGGCGCAGGCCGGCTGCATCTTTTTCCAGACCGTCGCCAAAACCCAGATAGGCGAAATCGACAAAGGGCAGCAGACCCCTTTCCTTGCACAGATCGGCAATGATCTGCCATTGTTCCAGGCTCAGGTCGGCACCGGTCGGGTTGTGGCAGCATCCGTGCAACAGCAGAATATCGCCGGCCATTGCCGTGCGCAGTGACCCCAGCATGGCTTCGAACCTGATCTGGCCGGTTTCCGAGTCGTAATAGGGGTAGGATTGCGGCTTGAGGCCGGCTCCTGACAGGAGCGGCAGGTGATTGGGCCAGGTCGGGTCAGACAACCAGATGGTTGCGCCAACGCGGGCCCGGTTGAGCATGAGTGCAATCACGGAAAGCGCTCCGGAACCGCCGGCGGTCTGGCACACGCGCAGCCGATCGGCCGGAACCGCATCGCCCAGAACAATCTCTCCCATCGCCTGGCAGAACTCCTTGTCGCCCTGAACGCTGACATAGGATTTTGTCGTCTGCTCCTCATGAAGGCGTTCTTCGGCCACCCGAATGGCACGCATGATCGGAGTGTCGCCCTTCTCGTCCTTGTAGACACCGACGCCCAGATCCAGCTTGTTCTCGCGTGGGTCTTCACGATATTGCGCCATAAGCGCAAGAATTTTGTCCGGCGGGGCTGGCTTCAGGTTCTCAAGCATTGTCTCTTTCCCGAATTGGTGATGTTTCCACCCTTGCTAGCGTTTCTTGTTTCGCGGGTCCAATGTTTTGTCATGCCGCGATACACGCCTTCGGTGCACCGTGCCTGCCAGATTGCCAGTTCAGTCTTGAGGTCAGGCTTGGAGGGGGGGCTTAGCCGGTGCTCTCAACCGCCCGTTCAACGCTGTTTCCCGCTGCGTCTTCAATTTGTCTGCTGCGGCGCAGGGCGACAATCTGGCTGATGATGGAAAGGGCGATTTCCTCCGGTTCCACGGCCTTGATATCGAGACCGGCGGGAGCGTGAATATCCGCAATGCGCGCGCCCAACTGCGGATCATGGGCAAGGTCCTGTATGAGCGTCTGGAATTTGTGACGGCTTGCGACCATGCCGATATAGCCGGCGCTTGACGCGAGCGCTGCACGCAAGGCCTCACGGTCGCGCTGACCCTGGGTTGAAAGAACCAGCGCATCATTGGGGCCGGCCTGGCTGGCTGCGGTGGCAAAGTCCGGACAGACCTCGTCGGCGGCTTCCATATCCTGGACATTTGCGTCGGACACACCGACGATGGTGCGATAACCGATCGTCCGGGCGATCGCGACCAGGGTGCGGGCGATGGGTGAGGAGCCCAGAACAATCAGGCGGCGGGTGGCTTTCATCGGTTCGAGAAAAACCTCTACCGTGCCGCCGCTGGGGCAGGATGATTTATGCAAGGTGGTTCCATCGGTATCGACCGGGGCCACGACCTCATCCTTCGGTTTGATGCGGATCATTCCCGGTTCCTGTGTCTGCAGCGCCTTGAGTCCTTCCTTTCGGATCGCCCCGGTTACGCATCCACCGCCCAGAAAGCCGTGCAATACACCGTCTTCGGTGACCACGCCCTTGGCGCCCGGTTTGGCCGAGGTTGCATGTTTGGTGCGCACGATGGTTGCGATGCAGAAGCTTTGGCCGCTGCTGCGCAATTGTTCGATCAGATCCAGGGTGCTTTCAGAGAGTTTCATATCCTTCCCTCACAATTGCGCCAATTGCGGCTCAAGGGCTGCAAGGCTTTCAAGGGTATTGGCTGCGGCAAAATAGTCGATGTGCGGTCGCGCGGCCAGCATGGCAGCGGTAATCGGTGCATAGTTCTTCCAGCCCAGAAGCGGATTGAGCCAGACGAGTTTTCTGACGTGCTTCTTCATGCGCGCCAGTTCGGCTTCCAGTTTTTCCGGGGCGCCTGTATCATATCCATCGCTCAGGACGATGGCGACGGTGCGTGAATTGGCCATTTTACGGGCATGGTGCCGGTTGAATTGGCCGAGGCATTCTCCAAGTTTCGTACCGCCGCCAAAACCCTCGGCCATCAGTGCCAGACGGGTCATCGCGCGGGCCGAATTGCGATCCCGCACGGCGTCGGTGACATGAACGAGCCTTGTGTGGAAGACGAAGGCATCAGAATGCAGCCAGGCGCAAACCAGGCCTTTGACGAATTGCAGGAAGAAGCGGCTGTAATGTTTCATGGAACCCGATACGTCCAGAAAGACAATGATATGAACCGGTCTGGGGCGGGTTGAGCGGCGAAACAATTCGATCGGCTCGCCGCCACGCGGCAGCGCCGAGCGGATGGTTTTGCGCAGGTCCAGGCGGTTGCCTTTTTTCGCGGTTTTATAGCGGCGCGACAGACGGTATCGCATGGCCCGGGCCAATTGCAGGGCCAGCGCTTCTGCAGCCCTTATCTCTTCGGGGTCGACGATGTTTTTCAGATCGGTTTTGCGGTTGACCGAGTGTTTTGCAGCGATCAGCCTGCCGCTAGCCTCGCCGGCGGGCTGCTCACCGGTTTCAACTTCAATCTGCGGGGTCTTGCCATCTCCTTCAGGCCGATTGTCGCTGAGATGCTGTTGCCACAGGGGGGCTGGACGCTCGGGCCTTGTGATGTGGGGCGACGACTTTTGCTGCAGAGATGCCCTGGTGCGGCCGGATTTTATCCAATAGGCCTCGAAGAGATCATCAAAGCGCAACCATTCCTGCCTGTCTCCGGCCAGCAGGGTTTTCAGCTCGAGGCGCACACGTTGCATCGTCGGCAACGGTTTGGATGACAGATGGTGCGCGATCGTGATGCATTCCTGTGGCCCCATGGTAAAACCATTGGCGCGCATGTGATTGGTAAAATCAATGATCCGTTCGCTCAGGAGGGCAGAGGGCGCGCTGGTCTGCGATGGCGTCATCAGGCGGCCTTTCCGGCCAGCCGTGACACAAGTTCCCTCGGCGCGGACTTGAGGTCCGATTCTGTCTTCAAAAGGCAGATCATGCTCGATGTCACCTTGTCGGGATCATCCAGCAGGGAATGCACCTCCATGCCGACCAGAGCTGCCGCCCAGTCCAGGGTCTCGGCAATGCCGGGCTTCTTCTCCAGGTCCTCTTTTCGCAGGTTCTGGACAAAGCCGACGATTTCGCTGGCAAGATTTGCTTCAAGATCCGGCAACCGGGCGCGCACAATGTCGTATTCTCGCTGGTGATCGGGAAATTCGACATAGCTGTAGAGACATCGCCGACGCAATGCATCCGACAATTCGCGGGTGCCGTTTGACGTCAGGATGACATAGGGCCGGCTGGTTGCCTCGATGGTGCCGAGCTCCGGTATGGTGACCTGAAAATCCGACAGGAGTTCCAGCAGGTAGGCCTCGAATTCCTCATCCGCCCGGTCAATCTCGTCGATCAGCAGAACCGGGCTTTTTTCCTGACTGATGGCTTCCAGCAGCGGTCGCCGCAACAGAAAGTCTTCCGAGAAGATCTGCTTCTCGATTGCCGAGGAGGAAAGCCGGTCGTGTTCGCGCGCACGGATGGCCAGAAGCTGTTTCTGATAATTCCATTCATAGATCGTCGATGTGGCGTCCAGGCCTTCATAACATTGCAGCCGGATCAGTCTGGTATCCAGCACCTTTGCCAGAGCTTTGGCCGTTTCGGTCTTGCCGACACCGGCTTCGCCTTCCAGCAACAATGGACGCGCCAGATCCACCGTCAATTGCAGGGCAACGCTCAAGGGTTCGTCGGCTATATAGCCGACAGCAGCAAGTTTTGGCCCGATATCGTTGATGACACTCATGAACGGCTCACGCGTATGAAGACAGGAGGGTCCGCGCCGCCAGAAAATCGGCGGCGACGCGGAGAGGGATCTAGTCGGTCAGGCCGAGTTTCTGTGCAGTTTTCCAGACCCGCCAATGATCATGCGGCATTTGCGTATGGGTCAGGCCCTTGTGGGCAAAGGCATCATGAACGGCATTTGAAAAGGCCGGGACACCACCGACATTGGGGCTTTCGCCGACACCCTTGGCGCCGATGGGATGGTGAGGACTTGGCGTCGTGGTAAAGTCAGTCGTCCACATGGGGGTTTCAACGGCTGTCGGCAGGTAGAAATCCATCAGGCTGCCACCTTTGATATTGCCGATTTCATCATAGGAAATCTCCTGACCCATGGCGATCGCCAGCGCCTCGGTCAATCCGCCATGCACCTGGCCCTCGATGATCATCGGATTGATGCGTGTGCCGCAATCATCCAGCGCGTAGAAACTGCGGATATCGGTCACGCCGGTGTCGACGTCGATGTCGACCACGCAGATATAGGCACCGAACGGGTAGGTCATGTTGGGCGGGTCGTAATAGGAGACCGCTTCAAGTCCTGGTTCCAGTCCCGGAATGGCTTGATTGTAGGAGGCAAAGGCAATTTCCTTCATGGTCTTGTGGGCCTCCGGATTTCCCTTGACCTGAAAGCGATCGATGTCCCATTCCAGGTCACCCTCGTGGACTTCCAGAAGATAGGCGGCGATCATCTGTGCCTTGGCGCGGATTTTGCGTCCCGCCATGGCCGTTGCAGCGCCGGCAACCGGGGTCGAGCGTGAGCCATAGGTGCCAAGACCGTAGGGTGCTGTGTCCGTGTCACCCTCTTCCAGGGTGATGTCTTCGGCGGGAATGCCGATTTCAGTCGCCAGAATCTGGGCGAAAGTCGTGGCGTGTCCCTGACCCTGGCTGATGGTGCCAAGCCGGGCAATGGCCGAGCCGGTCGGGTGGATGCGGATCTCGCAGCTGTCAAACATGCCAAGGCCGAGAATGTCACAGTTCTTGACGGGGCCCGCCCCGACGATCTCGGTGAAAAAGGCAACGCCGATGCCCATCAGCTTGCGGGTCTCGCCGCGTTCAAAGGCGGCGCGGTTGTCCACCTGTTCTGCGCGCAGGGCCTTGTAGGAAACACTCTCCATGCCCTTTTCGAGTGCTGTGTGATAGTCGCCGCTGTCATATTCCCAGCCCAGGGCGGAGGTGTAGGGAAACTGTTCCTTCTTGATGAAGTTTTTCATCCTCAGTTCGGCCGGATCCATGTCGAGTTTGCGGGCCAGAATATCGACCATCCGCTCGATCATGTAGGCCGCTTCCGTCACCCGGAAGGAGCAGCGATAGGCGACGCCGCCCGGCGCCTTGTTGGTGTAGACGCCATCGACGCCGCAATAGGCGACCGGAATATCGTAGGAGCCGGTGCAGATATTGAAAAAGCCGGCGGGAAATTTGGTCGGGTCGGCGCAGGCGTCAAATGCCCCGTGGTCCGCCAGAACGTGGCAATGCAACCCGGTGATCACGCCATCCTTTGTCGCCGCCAGTTTGCCGGTCATGTGATAGTCGCGGGCAAAGGCCGTTGCGGACAGGTTCTCCATGCGGTCTTCAACCCATTTGATCGGAACGCCGGTGACGATGGAGGCGACGGCCGAGCAGATATAGCCGGGATAGACGCCCACCTTGTTGCCGAAGCCACCACCGATATCGGGTGAAACGACGCGGATCTTGTGTTCCGGAATATTGGTGATCAGCGAGGCCACGGTGCGCACCGCATGCGGCGCCTGGAACGTGCCCCAAAGGGTCAGCTTGCCATTGATCTTGTCCATCGAGGCAACGCAGCCACAGGTTTCCAGCGGGCAGGGGTGCACACGCTGGTAGGTGATCATTTCCTCAACGGTGACATCGGCATCGGCCAGCGCCTTGTTGGCGCCTTCCTCGTCGCCGCAGTCCCAATGGAATATGTGATTGTAATGGGCGCGCGCGCCGTGGGCGCCTTCCATCTTGTCCTTGATGTCTTCGCGCAGCAGCGGCGCATCGGCGTCCATGGCCTTGAAGGCATCCACCAGTGCGGGAAGCTCTTCATATTCGACTTCGACCAACTCGCAGGCATCCGCGGCAATATAGCGGTCCTTGGCAACCACAAAGGCCACTTCCTGCGCCTGGAAAAGCACTTTTTCATCCGCCAGAACGGCCTGAACATCGCCTGCCAGCGTTGGCATGTAATGCAGGTTCAGGGGTTTGAGGTCCTCGGCGGTCAGCACCGCGACGACACCCGGCATTGCCAGCGCGGCATCCTTGTTGATGGATTTGATGCGCGCATGGCCATAGGGCGAGCGCACGAAATCGCCAAACAGCATGCCGGGCAGTTTGATATCGTCGACATAATTGCCTTTGCCCTGGGTGAAGCGGGCGTCTTCTACCCGTTTGCGGGAAGAACCCAGGCCCTGCAATTTTTCGATGCGTTGCTTGTCGGTGGGTGGGGATTGAACATTCATTGTGCTGCCTCCTTGACCGAAAGTTCTTCGGCTGCGACCTGGATGGCCTTGACGATATTCTGGTAGCCGGTGCAGCGGCACAGGTTGCCACTGATGCCGTAGCGAATTTCTTCCTCGGTGGGATTGGGATTCTCCTGCAAAAGCCTGTAGGCCCGCGTGATCATGCCCGGCGTGCAGAAACCGCATTGCAATCCATGATGTTGGCGGAAAGCCTCCTGCAGTGCGTGCAATGTCCCATCCGGATGGGCGATGCCTTCGATGGTGGTGATCTCTGCATTTTGCGCCTGAGCGACAAAGATCGTGCAGGATTTGACCGATTTGCCGTCAAGATCAATCGTGCAGGCACCGCAATGGCTGGTGTCGCAGCCAATATGCGGACCGGTCAGACCTAGTTCCTCGCGCAGGAAATGAATGAGCAGCGTGCGCGGTTCGGCCAGGGCCTCCACTTCATCGCCGTTGATGGTCATTTTAACATGTGTCTTGGACATGGAATTCTCCGAAATATATGAACACGGATGGCTCTGAGCATTGATGCGCTGGACCTAGCCGGCGCGTGCATGGGCGGTTTCGATCGCCCGTTTGACCATGATGCCGGCAAGATGGGTGCGATATTCCGCCGGTCCGCGTCCGTCCGATGCGGGATTGGTGATGGCGCGCGCAGCCGCAACAGCCGCCGCGATGGCGTCCGCATCCAGAGCGCTGCCGATCAATGCATTGGCGGCGGCTTCAGCCCAGAGCGGTGTGTCGGCCAGATTGGTCATTGCGATGGATGCACTGGTGCAGGAGCCGTTCGAAACCTCCAGCATGACAGCGGCCGCCGCCGTGGCGTAGTCACCGATCTTGCGCTTCTGCTTGTGGTAGCTGGAGCCATGTCCGGCTGCCGGTTTGGTAAAACGAATGGACGTCAATATTTCGTTTTCACTGCGGGCGGTAAAATAGGCAGCCTCATAATAGGCGCGGGCCTTGACCGTACGTGTTCCGTCAGGCCCCTGAAGCACATAGTCGGCGTCCAGCAATTGCATGATCGCCGGCATGTCATTGCCCGGGTCGCCATTGGCGACATTGCCGCCAATCGTGCCGAGATTGCGAATTTGCGGATCGGCAATCTGCAGGGATGTTTCACGCAGGATCGGGCAGCAGTCAGCCAGTTCCTCGGAATGGATCAATTGCGCCTGGGTGACGGTGGCACCGATGTCGATTTGATTTGCGCCGATGGATATGGCGGACAGGTCGTAGATGTCCTGGATATCGATGAGATGTTCCGGCGTTGCCATGCGCAGTTTCATCATCGGTATCAGGCTGTGGCCGCCTGCGAGTATGAGGGCGTCGCCGACATGGCTTGCCAGCAGACCAATGGCCTCATCAATTGTTGATGGCCGATGGTAGTCAAATGAACCCGGTATCATGAAGTTCCTCCCAGACCTGATCGCGGTTGGAGGCAAGTGTGCGCTGTTGTTACCGTGAAAGAAAAACCACGGTTCACCAAAGTCCGGTTTTTTGCACGGACGGTCCGTATTTTGCACGAATGGCAGGCGCATGAAAAAGCGCAATCTTTCGGTTTTTCGGTGTCTCAGACACGGCAAACCGCCACCAGATTCGCAATGGGTCTCAAATTCCCAGCAGATTGCGCAGGTCTTTGGCGCGTGAACGGCTGACCGGAACTTCCAGCTCGGATGCCTTGCCGAGATAACAATAGAGCTGGTCACCGACTTTCTTCAATCCGTTGATATGCAAGGGATTGACCAGAAAACGGCGATGGGTTTTCAGGAAACGGTTGGCAAGCTGGCTTTTTTCCACCTTTGACATGGACCAGGGGCAGAAAAGCGCATCCTCGCCGGTGCGGATCTTGGTGTAATGGCCATCGCTTTCGATGGCCAGAATGCGATCTGTGTTCATGAAGCGGACTGTACCCTCTTTCTCATAGGGAATGGCGTCCTTGGCACGGGGAGCCTGGTTGCTCGCCCGGCTGAGCGCCAGACCGGGCGCCTTGGGTGTTGGGTTCTGCATGGTGACGGGCTCTGTGATCTCAGGTGCATCCGCCATTGGGGCCTGTGATGCCACAGCAGTTTCTTCCATGGGTACTGCAAGCAGCAGAAAAAGACCACAGATCACAAAGGCGCTGAGGCTGACGGAAATGGCCAATATCTGCGGGTCAAGGGCCGAAACGGGGCTGGCGACAAATGTGGAATCCTGCAGAAAATTCGTATTGAACATGGCCACATAGTGCATGGCCGATATGGAAAAGCCGAGAACCACGGCACCGATTGCAGTGCGCACCAACGACCGGCTGGAATAGGCCAGCCACATGGCAAAGGTCGATGCGGCGATTGATATGGCTATTGCCAGCACAATGCCCATGGGCCTGTAGCTGACAATGCAATTGGCCGATATGGCAGCCATTCCGGTATAGTGCATGGAAGCAATGCCGACGCCCATGAAGGATCCGGAGATCAGGATCCGCAGATTCGTGCGTTGACCAAAATGCAGCAGCAACAGGCCGACACCGGTAATCAGAATTGCGATCAGGGCAGAACTGAGCGTGAGCAGGGGGCTGTAGGTGACGACAAAGGGCAGTTTGACGGCGAGCATTCCAATAAAGTGCATGGACCAGATGCCACCGCCGAGCGCCAGAGATGCTTGCGCGATGCGCACCTTGCGGCGCGAGACCGGCAGTTTGCGCAATCCGTTGGTCAGTCGCAGGCAGGTAAAGGCCGCCATTATGGCGACGAGTACCGATGCGCTGACGAGAAAAGGGAAATAGAATACTGCTGCCATTGTTGAACTTCAGTCTTCCCGTTTTAAACCTGCAAATGATATCGGCCGTTTGCCGGCCAAATTTTCCCTGTCTTTTCTGGAGGGTTCACTGTCCGTGCCGTCCGGGCTCTGCCGTTGTTTTGCATCTCCATAGCAGCCGGTTTCTCACATGGTGTGAGCTGCGCCTGCCAGCCTGGATTTAGAATTCCTCGAAAGTGAGACTATCAACAAGTATGCCCCTTGAGCAACCGTGATAAAACACGCCTTTGGTTCTCTCGCTTTGCCGTTTGCCGGGTGCTGACTCCACTGGGTCCCAGTCACATGCACCAGAGGCAGATTGAATAATATTGGGTTGTTTGAAGTGCGATGGGGCCTGTCTTGACCGTTTGAAGAGGATCGCATTGTGGCGTGGCTGATTTTGATGCATGGCCTTTTTGTGGATATGCGAAAATAAACAATTCATTTTTACGTTGCCATTGCATATTCGGCGCTGCTAATATGCGATATATTAAACAGGTGCGAATTGATGGCAAGCAATCAGGAGAGACAAACCAACCCGATGTTGGTCCCTGGTCGCCGCTTGCCAAAACAACGCCGTTCAAAAGAGACAGTTCGCCTCATTATGGAAGCGACAATCGATCTGATCGAGGTTGAAGGTTTCGCCAGTCTGACAATGCAGAAGATTGCCGAGACTGCGGGCATCAACGTGGCCGCAGTCTACAGCTATTTCCCCAACAAACATCAGGTGGTTTCTGAACTGAACAATCGGCTGGTTCAGGAACGCTATGTTATTCGCAATCAAGACTATGAAGGGATCCTTCAAAAGGATGCGGATTGGGCTGACGCCTATGCTGAATCTCTCCGTGGCCTCGCCAGAATGCTGGATGAACAGCGTGGCAATGCTGCCCTGACCCGTGCGATGTATGCATCGCCTCCTCTTTGGGAACTCCATCGAAAGAACCATGAACGGGTGGAGCAGCGGATGATGGATTTTCTGGACAAGGTGGATCCGGGCTATGCGAAAGGCAACAAAGTGCGCGCCAAAGTGCTGGCATCGGTCATTTCGACGGTTCTTGAACTGTCGCAAACCGAGAAAGACGTTGATGCCGGAAAAATGCTTGATGAATTGGTCAAATTGGTTCGCAATTATCTGAAAAGCTGTTGAACTTCGTCACTGTCGAGGATGGCGCTTTTGGCCGGGAAATGGATTGCAGAAGAAAAGCCCGCCCCAACCAAATGATCTGGTGTCTCAGGATCGCAGTCGGGTGCAAAACGCAATAGATGGACCTGAACGGATGACGGGCAAGCAGAAAAACATTGTGGATCCATTGGCTGTGCCGGGGCGCCGATTGCCGCAACAACAGCGTTCCAAAGAGACTGTGCGCTCGATTCTGGAAGCGACGATCGACCTTCTTGAAGAAGGCGGATTTGTCGGGCTGACGATGCAGAAGATCGCCGACAAGGCCGGCATCAACGTTGCTGCGGCATACAGTTATTTTCCAAACAAGCACCAAGTGCTGGCTGAACTCTATGAGCGGCAGTTCGGCGTCATATACGAAAGCCAGATAGAATATTATCAGAAGATGTCTCAAGACCCGAGGCATTGGGTCGACATTTTCGTTGAATCACTCGGTGATCTGGCCAAAAACCGAATGAACCAGCGGGGCTCCGCAGCCCTGCGCAAGGCATTGCATGCCTCGCCAACACTTTGGGATCTCAATCAAAAGACCATACAAGCTGCGTCCCGGCAATTTGTTCCCATATTGGAACGGCTTGAACCCGATTACAAAGGCGACCAGAGCATACGCGGTCGCATTGTTGTCGAGACGATCACTACCGTTTTTGATCTCATGCAGACCGATGAAGACGAGGACCCCGAAGTGCTGTTCAATGAACTCGTCAAAATGATCGACAGCTACCTGAAGAACCCGTGATTCAGGACGCTGGGAATGTGCCTTCGAGTTTGCAGATAATGTTGAGCATGACTTCGTCGGCGCCGCCGCCGATAGAGCCCAATCGTCCGTCCCGATAGGCGCGGCTGACCGGGTTTTCGGCTGTAAAGCCCATTCCGCCCCAATATTGAAGACAGGAATCGGCCACTTCGCGATAGAGCCTGCCGCTTTTCAGTTTCGCCATGGAAGCCAGTCGGGTTGCGTCCTTGCCGCCGACGTAATCTTCAATGGCGCGCCAGGTGAGTGCGCGCAGTGCTTCGACCTCGGTGCGCAGTTCCGACAAGCGGAAGTGCACGGCCTGATTGTCCAGAATGGAGCGTCCGAATGCCTGGCGTTGTCGTGTATAGTCAATCGTCTGATCGATCAGGCGGTCGAGGGACAGCAGGCTTGAGGCTGCCACCCAAAGGCGCTCCTCCTGAAACTGCAGCATCTGCATGGTAAATCCATGGCCTTCCTGACCGACGAGATAACGGCGGGGTACCCGCACCTCGTCAAAAAAAAGCTGTGCGGTATCGGAGGAGTGCATGCCGATCTTGTTGATTTTCTGACGCTCGACGCCTTTGGAATCCAGAGGAACAATGATCAGCGACTTGTTCTTGTGCGCCTTGCCTTCGCCCGTATTGGCCAGCAGGCAGCACCAGTCTGCCTGCAGTCCATTGGTGATCCACATCTTGGAGCCGTTGATGACATAGTCGTCTCCGTCAACCCTGGCCTGGGTCTTGATCGCCGCGACATCGGAACCGCCGCCGGCCTCGGAAACACCGATACATCCCACCAGTTCGCCGGCAATGGATGGCGCCAGCCATTCTTCCTTCAGTTCGGGGGTGCCGAAACGGTTGAGCGCCGGCGTGCACATGTCCGTCTGGACACCAATTGCCATAGGGACGCCGCCACAATTGATGGCGCCCAGCGCTTCGGCCATGACCATCGAATAGGAAAAATCCAGGCCCAGTCCGCCGTAGTCCGGATCATATTTGACACCGAGCAATCCGAGAGCCCCCAATTTTCCGAAAACCTCATGGGCTGGGAATTGTTCGGCCTTTTCCCATTCATCGACATGGGGGTTGATCTCGGTTTCGATGAATTTTGTCAGCGTATTGCGCAATTGATGGTGCTCATCGCTCAGGTGCATCCGGACCTCCCGTCCCATTGTGTGTTGGTCGATTCTACTGGTCGTTTATCGTTGTAATCATGGAGCCTGACGGCTTGATTACAGATGATTTCACTGTTTGACGTATAGGTCAATTGATTCATCTAAGCGAAAAGACGTTGCGATCCGGTTCACCGATGCGTATATCGGATGGATAATCTGAATGAAGCCAAGGAGTATGGACATGAGTGTTGCTGAAATTGCGGAATCGATGAAAGAACGTGTTGCTGCAGGTTCCTTTGACAAGGTCGTCAAATTTGACTGCGGTGATGACGGCGTGCTGGTGATTGACAACCAGACCGTCAGCACAGTGGACAAGGAAGCCGATTGCACGATTGGTGTCAGTCTGGAGGATTTGGAATCGATCGTTGCCGGTGAACTCGACCCGACAGGTGCTTTCATGCAGGGCAAGCTGAAGGTCGAGGGTGACATGGGTGTTGCCATGAAACTCGGTCAGGTGCTGTAAACAGTGACAAGCCTTCGTAAAGACGCTGGAATGCGTGATCAGATGGGTGCAGGCCCGGCTGGATCCATGGCATCAAAAGACAGCGGCCCGGAAGGCCGTGAACTTTTTGGTATTGCCGATCTCGCCGAGGAATTCGGCATAACCACACGCACAATACGTTTTTACGAAAACAAAAATCTCATTCACCCGGCCCGGGTGAATGGGTCCCGCGTCTATACACGGCGTGATCGCGCCCGTCTGGCGCTCATTCTGCGTGCCAAAACCATCGGTTCCAGCCTGGTGCAGATCAGCCATTTTCTGGATCTGTATGGGGAGCAGGGGGAAGGACGCGCAGAACAGATGGACTATGTTGTCAGGGAAACAACGAAAGCGATCGCGGAACTTGAAATGAAGCAGGAACTGATCCGCGACACCTTGAAGGAATTGCGCGAAATTCGCCAGGGTTGCATGGAACGGCTTCCCGGCTACACGCCGGCAGACAATTCGCACAAAGTGTAATTGCTACTGCCTCTATCTCACGACCGCTATCTGTCTGATGTGCTCAGTTGCTGGTGGTTGCTTCATGCATCTGGGGCAGGCCCAACCGGCTGCCAATGTCAAAGCGCGATGCGGACAGATCTGCAATCGTATGGGTTGCAAGAACGCTCAGGAATGCATTGAGCGCTTCGCGCCACGCCGAATTCAGTGCGCAACTGCTGACCAGCGGGCAATCTGCGGCATCATTTTCAAAACATTCCGCCATAGCAAGGCTGTCTTCGGTAACGCGAATGACATCAAACAGGCTGATATCCTCGGCCGGACGGCCAAGCTTGATACCACCATTACGGCCTCTCACGGTTTCGACGATTCCGGCTTTGACAAGCGGCTTGAGGATTTTGAAAAGAAAAAGCTCTGAAACACCATAGGCTTTGGCAATTTGCGGTATGCGGCTCAATTCACCGGGATTGGCTGCGCAATACATCAGCATTCGGATTGCATAATTGGTTTGTTTGGTCACGCGCATGCTGGTTGTACCTCTGTCGGAGCGGGATGGCTCCATAACTTAGAATCATTCTATTAAATTCGATTATTTTGGTCAAGTTTTACATGGTGCATTTCCGGTCGTGCGTATCTTATTGAAAATGCGTTTCTTTTAGCGAATTGTTTCAGAATGGTCGGATGTTCAGTCTGCCGTGGCAATGGGATTGTGAATTTAAATTGAAGATACTTGTCATCTTTTATTGTCTGGGGTACTTAAATAGGAGTATCTGTGTCATGTTAAATATAAGTGCTCGCACGAAGGAATTCAAATGCACATGAAATCATTCTCCAGCGCCGGTATGGCCGCTTTGTTTTTGGCCACCGTTGGAACATCGGCTTTTGCCGATGAGGTCAATGTCTATTCCTATCGCCAACCCGATCTCATCGCCCCGCTTCTGGATGCCTTCAGTGAAGAGACGGGTATCAAGACAAATGTTCTCTATTTGAACGAGGGTCTTGTCGAGCGGCTGAAAGCGGAAGGTGAGAACTCGCCGGCTGACCTGATCCTGACGACGGATATTGGTCGTCTGAGCGGCGCCAAGGACGAGGGGGTTACGCAACCGGTGGATGATGCGGACATCAATGCGACGATCCCTGAGAATTTCCGTGACCCCGAGGGGCATTGGTACGGTCTGACGACCCGCGGTCGTGTGGTCTATGCATCAAAAGACCGCGTTGCGCAGGATGCAATCACCTATGAAGAGCTCGCCGATCCCAAGTGGAAGGGCAAAATCTGTATTCGCAGCGGTCAGCATGCCTATAATATCGCCCTGATTGCCTCGATGATTGCTCATCTGGGAGACGAAAAGGCCGAAGAATGGCTGGCGGGTGTCAAAGACAATCTGGCGCGCAAGCCAGGCGGCAATGATCGGGCCCAGGCAAAGGGTGTCTTTTCCGGCGAATGTGACCTGGGCATCGGCAATACCTATTATGTTGGTCTGATGATGACCAATGAGAAGGAGCCGGAGCAGAAAGACTGGGCAAATTCGATCAAGGTTCTGTTCCCCAATGCCGCCGATCGCGGCACGCATGTCAATATTTCGGGCATGGCGCTGGCCAAATATGCACCCAACAAGGATGCGGCTATCAAATTGATGGAATTTCTGGCCAGCCCCAAGGGTCAGGAAATCTACGCAGAGCAGGTGTTTGAATATCCGGTTGATCCGAATTCAAATGCTTCGGATATCGTCAACTCCTTCGGTCAAATCAAGCCTGACACGATCCCGCTCGAGGAGATCGCCAAAAACCGCAAGGCAGCCTCGCTGCTCGTCGACAAGGTCGGTTTCAACAATTGATCGGCTGAAACAGAAAATCGTGACTGCAGCGCTTCAAGGCGCTGCAGTCATTCGAGCGTGAAACAGTTTAGCTTCCCAAATGTTTCTCACCACGTGATTTAGCCAGGGCAATCTGTTTTTGCCGTTCGCGATAGCGGGCACGATCTTCAGGGCTTCGTTCCTCGTGACAATAGGGGCAGGATACACCCTTCTCATAATTCGGGCTTTCCATCTCCTGCGGCGTCAGGGGCTGGCGGCAGGCGTGACAAAGCTGGTGCTCACCCTCCTGCAGACCGTGTGTCACCGACACCCTTTCGTCAAACACGAAGCAGGCCCCTTCCCAAAGGCTTTCTTCCTGCCTGACGTTTTCAAGATATTTCAAAATTCCGCCCTTGAGGTGAAAGACATCCTCGAAGCCTTCGGCTTTCATGAAAGCCGTTGCCTTCTCGCAGCGGATGCCACCGGTACAATACATGGCGATTTTGGGCTTGTTGTGCAGGCCCGCATTGTTGCGCACCCAGTCGGGAAATTCGCGAAATGATTTTGTATGCGGGTCCACGGCACCCCTGAATTGTCCGATGGCCGTTTCATAATCATTGCGGGTGTCGATGACGATCGTATCGGGATCTGAAATGAGTGCGTTCCAGTCCTGTGGATCGACATAGGTTCCGACACTTTCAAGCGGATCAATGCCTTCAACGCCCATGGTCACGATTTCCTTTTTGAGGCGAACCTTCATACGGTTGAAGGGCATGGCCTGAGCCCGGCTCTCCTTGTGTTCCATGTTGGAAAACTCGGGGATGGACCGCAGGAAATGCAAGACATCGGCAATCGCGCCGGGATCACCGGCAATCGTGCCATTGATACCCTCACTGGCCAGCAGCAGGGTTCCCTTGACGCCATGCCTGTCGCAGGCCGACTGTATCGGCTCACGCAGATCGGCGAACCGGGTCAGCGGGGTGAAATGATAAAGGGCGGCGACATGGAAATCTGTGCTCATTGCCTCGGTCGTTTTATCTGTTTTACTCATTATTGTCGCCATATCGCTTATCAGCATCCGGTGCAATCTTTGCACTGTTCTATCAGCCTGTATGCTGCGGTCATGTGGACAGGCAGTGCCGTCAAATGGTATCGGCAAGAGTGATTATCGCAAAATGGTGTGACATGGGTAAAAAAACAGACAAATTGCTAGGGATTCTGCAACTCCAGCCGGTTGTGCCGGTTCTGGTCATCGACAACGCCGCATCGGCCGTTCCCCTGGCGCGTGCGCTGGTAAAAGGTGGATTGAAGGCCATCGAGATAACGCTGAGAACCGATGCCGCACTGGAGGCGATCAGAGCCGTTGCCGACGAAGTGGAAGGCGCAGAGGTCGGTGCCGGCACCATATTGAACGCAAAGCACTATGAAGCAGCGGTCAAGGCCGGTTCGAAATTCATCGTCAGCCCTGGCACCACGCAGGAAATTCTGGATGCTGCGCGGCGTATGCCGGTGCCGCTCCTGCCCGGCGCTGCCACGCCCAGCGAAGTCATGGCTCTTCGCGAAGAGGGTTATGCAGTGATGAAATTTTTCCCGGCTGAACAGGCCGGTGGCGCTGCCTATCTGAAATCACTTTCCTCGCCGCTGGCAGGCATCCAGTTTTGTCCGACCGGAGGTATCACCTCGGCACTGGCGCTGGATTATCTGGCTTTGCCCAATGTCGTGTGTGTTGGCGGCTCCTGGGTCGCGCCGAAAGCCCTGGTCGAGGCCGGTGACTGGGACGCGATCACAGTCCTTGCCGCCGCTGCCGCCGTGTTGGGCAGGTAAATTCGGAGAACTGATCGGATGGCGTCGCTTTTGCCATTGGTGAAAGCCACAAGCAAAGACAGAATGTAAAACGGGCGCCAAGGCGCCCGCTGCTTATTCATTGCTGGTTTGATAATCAGAATGCGCTGTTCTCATCGTAGTATTTCACCACATTTTCACTGGTGATGATGGGTGATGGCAGGGCGGTTTTCTTCTCGGCCATAGCGCCGGCAAGAATTGCCATGAGGCGCTGGAACCCGGCGCGGCCGATCTGATCGGATGAGTTCAGACCGGTTGCGGCATAATTGCTGTCAGCTTTCATGATTTCCGCCAGAGCACCCTTTTCGCCATCAACGGATGTAATGAATATCTCGGCAGACATGCCTGCATCACCAATGGCTTTTTGTGCACCCAGGCACATGGAGTCGTTTTCACAAAAAACGGCGCTGATACCGGTTTCGCGGGCCAGCATGTCTTCCATTTGCTTGAAGCCACCGTCGGCGCTCCATCCGCCCCATCCCGGTGCAACGACAACATTGACATCAGTTTCTGCGAGTTTGGCTTTTACCCCGTCGGACCGGTCTGAGCCAATGGTGTTGTCAGCAGGTCCACCGCGGATGATGATAACCTTGCCTTCGCCCTTTAGCCGATCAGCGATGTATTCACCAATGCCTTCGCCGATGGCGCGGTTGTCCGGACCCACCCAACTGGTGTAGTCGCCTCCCTTGAGCAGTCGATCAACCATGATCAGGGGTACACCAGCCTGATTGATTGCCTCAATTGCGGCAGGTGCGGCCTCTATCCACGCACCTGAAACGATCAAGCCATCGACATTCTGGCTGAGCAGGTCTTCGATATCAGATGTCAGCTTTGCAACATCGCCATTTGCGTCAGTCGACAGGATGTTGACGTTTGAATAGGCGGTGGCTTCATTCTTGACGGCCATATCCATGCCGACAAAATAGGCGCAACAAAGTGACAGATTGACCATGCCGATTTTCAGATCGTCCTGCGCGTCGGCAGCGCTCGGTGCCAACATCAATCCAGCCATAATGGCTACGCCAAGTGATTTGAGATAGTTCAAACTATACATTTTCTTCTCCCTGGTATGAGCCGCTCCCATGCGGACGGCTTTGATCATGCCTTCTTTCTGCGCGCGAGTACCGCCACGAGAATAATCAGGCCTTTCAATAATTGTTGGTAATATGAATCAACGTTGAACAGGTTGAGCACATTGTCGACGACAGCCAGTGCCAATACGCCACCCAGAACACCAAGCGCAGTTCCTCCGCCACCGCCCAGCAGGCCGCCGCCGATCACAACGGCGGCTATGGCGTCCAGTTCGTAGGCAGCGCCAACACTGGGCTGTGCAATGCCAAGGCGACTGGCCAGCAGAACCCCCGCGATGGCGGCAAATATGCCTGATGCGACATAGGCAAAAATGAGATGCCTGCCGACATTGACACCTGCCAGTCTCACGGCCTCCTTATTGACGCCCAGTGAAAAGGCGATACGACCGGAAACTGTCCGGTTGAGGTAGAACCAGACCAGCGGCACTGCTGCGGCAAACAGCAGAAAGGTTACCGGCACCGGGCCGACAAAGGCGCCGCCGATCAGACTGCGAAACAGTTCATCACTGGGGTAGCGAGGGCTGTCCGCATAGACATAAAGCAGCCCCCGCACACTGCCCATCGTGGCCAGTGTTACAATGAAGGGCTGCAGGTCAAAGCGGGCAACCAGCCAGCCGTTGAGCCAGCCAATCAATCCGCCCACGGCCAGCGCGACACAGATTGCTGCGGAAAAATGCATTTGTTCCTGCAAACCGGTTGCCAGGAGTCCTGCAAATGCCAAGGTCGAACCAACAGTCAGGTCGATGCCGCCGGTCCGGATGACCATGAGTATTCCCAATGAGAGGAAACCGTTGGTTACGATCTGACGAGAGATATTGACAATATTGCGCTGAGTGAGGAATGAATCCGACGCAATCGATGCCACAATCACCAGAATGAGAATTGCACTGATAAATATCAAGTCAGCGCGCGAGAACCGCTTTGCGAAACTCTTCTTTATGTCCGTTTTTGGGATGATGGCGGTCAATGGACTACCTCTTGGCTGGAGATCGGCGATAAACCCGCAGAGTAGGAAAAAATCAGTTCAGGTTTGAAACTGTCCGGTGTCAGTTCGGCGACCAAATGGCCTTCACGCATGACCAAAAGCCGGTTAGACAGCCCGAGGACTTCTGGAAGTTCTGACGAGATCAGCAATATTGCCACGCCCTGGCAGGCAAGTTCAGCAATTATCTGGTAAATTTCCATTTTGGTGGCGATGTCGACGCCACGGGTTGGCTCGTCGAAAATGAAAAGCCTGGTGTTTTCCACAAGCAACCATTTGGCGATGACAACTTTTTGCTGATTGCCGCCTGAAAGTTGTCGAACCGGTCGATCGGTGCCACTGGGCCGGATATCCAGTTCAATTGCTTTTGCATCCACAAGTTTGTGGCGTAATTCGTTGTCGAGCACGCCCCAATGTGAAATTCGCTGGAAACTGGCGAGGCTGACATTGTCGAGAACGCTGGTGTCGAGCGCCAGGCCATCTCCTTTCCTGTCTTCAGTAATCATCGCCACGCCATGGCGAACCGCATCCATAGGGGTGAGTATATTCAATAATTCACCGTAGAGTTGAATTGTTCCGGTCTCGGCCGGACGTGAACCAAAAATGGCCTGAGCAACCTCGGTCCGGCCAGAGCCAACAAGTCCGAACATGCCAACAATTTCACCTGCGTGCACTGTCAGGCTGATATCCGTGAAAGCACCAGTCCGGCTAAGATTTTCAATTTTCAAGATGACGTCACCAGGCCTGTTGTCGCGCTTGGGAAAAATTGTCGACAGTGGCCGGCCGACCATTGCTTCTATCAACTGTCGCTGGCTCAGGCCGTTCACTGGCTCCTGCAACACACTGCGGCCATCCTTCAGCACGACGACCTCGTCAGCGATGTCAAAAATTTCTTCCAGCCTGTGTGAAATATAGAGAATCGTCTTGCCTGATGCCGCCAGTTTGCGAACGTGGGTGAACAGACGTTCTGTTTCGGAGGCCGAAAGAACAGCGGTTGGTTCGTCAAGAATGAGGATGCGTGGATCGGATACGAGTGCCTTGGCAATTTCGATAATCTGTTGTTGGGCGATGCTCAGGCTGCCGAGCAAATCACGCGGATTGATTTGACCGAAGCCAAGGTCAGAAAGGATTTTCCCGGCAAACCGGTTTGCCTCTTTCCAGTCGATGACGAAACCGGAACGATTGGTGGGCATGCGTCCCAACAGCATGTTTTCCGCAACAGAGATATGCGGTAACAGGCTCAGTTCCTGGTAGACCGTGCGAATTCCATAATTCATCGCATCTGCCGGTTCCGGAAGCAGGACCGGCATTTCGTCGATCAGTATTTCACCTTTATCAGGTCTTGTTGCACCGGAGAGAATCTTCATCAAGGTCGATTTGCCCGCGCCATTTTCACCGCAAATAGCCAGCACTTTTCCCGAACCGATCGAAAACGAGATATCCGCAACAGCGACCGTGCTTTCATACGCCTTGGCTATATTGCGGACGCACAGAGCGGTCATCGTGAAGTCGCTTTGAAGACTTCGTGAAGCAGAAGGGTTTTTTGTTTTGTCATCTCAAGGAGCGAATCATGAATGCCTTCACGGGAATTTCCGCTCCACTTGTTGCCTCCGAAAGGCAGTGTTTCAACGCGGACTGCTGTCGTATGATTGACCACAACAGTGCCGACATCCAGTGTTACATAGGCATGCATCACTTTGGAAAGGTCCTGTGTGAAAATGGCGGCCTGCAGCCCATAGGCGCTGTCATTGGCAAGTTCCAGAGCTTCTTCAAAATCGTCATAAGCAATCAGTGGCAATACCGGCCCGAAGGTCTCTTCGCAAAAGGCCGGGGTATTCGGCAGGACGCCGGTCAAGACGGTCGGTTCGAAAAAATTACCCTGTCGTTTACCGCCGATTTCTATAGTTGCGCCGTCGGCAACTGCCCGTGCTACCTGTTTTTCAACACGCTCAGCACCGTCCACATTGATGAGAGGTCCGACATCGGTTGCCGGATCGGCAGGGTCACCCAGACGCAGTCGCTGTGTTCGGATCAACAGCGCATCGAGCAATTGAGCAAAGATGGAACGGTGCACAAACACCCGTTTTACAGCGCAACATATCTGTCCATTGCCTGAGGTGAACCGACCGGAGACCAATGCATCGGCTGTGGTTTCGATATTGGCGTCCTGACAGATGATTGTTGCGTCATTGCCACCCAGTTCGAGATGGACTTTTTTCAATGTCCGAGCGGCAACTTCCATAATGCGGCGGCCAGCCGCGGTACTTCCGGTCATGGCAATCATCTGTACGCCATCGGCGGCAACGAGAGTTTCGCCGGCAATGTGTCCGCCAGTCAGGAATTGATGCCCGGCCCGAGGCAGTCCAGCCTCCTCCATATATTTGGCAATTTCGATCATCGCCAGAGGGCAATCTTCGGGTGCCTTGGTGATGACGGCATTACCTGCCGCCAGACCACTGGCGACTTTATGGCTCCACAGTTCCACAGGGTAGTTGAATGGCACTATGGCGGCGATGATACCGAGTGGAACATGGGTAGTGAGAGCAAGGGATTTTTCGCGGCCAGGAATGCTGTCGAGCGGGAAAGTCCTGCCGAAAAGGCGCTTTGCCTCCTCAGCGTAGCCGCGAAAAATACGCGCGGCAACCTCCACCTCACCGGTTGACTCTGCTATGCGTTTGCCGTTTTCAGAGCAAAGCAATGCGCCCAATTTCAGACTGTTTTGTTCAATGCGGCGCGCAACATTTTCCAGAATCTCGCTACGGCGATGCGCTGGCAGGTTGGCCATGCGCCGGGCACCATCCTGCGCTGCCAAAACAGCATTTGCAGCATCTTCAGCATCGGCATGGGGCACGGAAGTTATTTCGGTGCCAGTCGCAGGATTGAAAACAGACAATGTTCCACCGTGCGACGAATTTGCCCAAACCCCATCTATCAACATGTAATTTATACCCTCCATTTGCCTCATGGCTATTTCAATTATTGAAGCAAGTCAACGATATTTGTATTTGCTTTTAATAATAATATTGAATATACGAATATTGAATAACATTGGAATCCTGCTATGGTTGAAATTGATACGAATATCAGTGCCACAGCGCTCAAGGCGCTGTCGGTTCTTGACTATGTCGGTGAGCAGAAACATCCCGTGTCGGTGGCGCAGGCTGCCGAGGGTTTGCAGGTGGACCGGGCCACGGCATACCGAATGCTCATGACATTGGTGCATGCTGGTTATGTGACCAGAGATGCTGACAGGAATTATGGGTTGAGTTTGAAGTTGCTGACATTGACGCGCCACCTCATGAGTGAGGATGAGCGGGCGAAGCATATCCTTAAATGTATCCGGGATCTTTCGGATGAAACCAGCGAAACGGTGCATTATTCGGCGCTTGAGCGTGATTGTGCGGTGCTGGTTTACCGTGCCAAGGGTACTCAGCGGGTCTCCGTTGACTTTCAGATCGGTGATCGTTCACAGCTTCATTGCACATCGATTGGCAAAGTTTTGCTGGCCTATCAGGATAGGCGGTTTGTTGAGTCGATTATCGCTGCCGGGCTTCCCAAAATGGCTCCGAATACGATCACTGATGGGGAAAAATTCCAACGGGAACTGGCTTTGGTTCGGGCTCAAGGTTTCGCCTTCGACGATTTTGAGTTCGCACCGGACATGCGGTGTCTGGCCATTCCGGTTTTTGAACCGGGTGGGGCGGTGCCTGGTGGCCTTGCCATCTCCGGGCCCAGCAGCCGTTTCAGCATAGAAAAACTGGAGCAGTTGAAAGACATTGCCATTCCCTATGCAAACCGATTGTCCAGGCTGCTCGGGGGCATTGACTGAATCCTATGGTGAATTCGGGTGGGAGGGTATGTTCAGATGCGGATGGGATTGTGGTTGGTGACTGGCCAGTACCGTTTCACGACCAAAATGGTCCCATTTGGTCGTGAAACGCTCTAATGCTTCCGTTGGGCGTGCGACAGGGTTTGAAACTGCGACGCTTCACAACTATCTGACGGAAAGACGTTTCAAATCCTGAGGGAGCCTTTCAGACATGTTCGATCCGAAGACACTACTGGACCAGTTTCTGGGGTCCAAAATCCCCGGAACCGATGATAGCGTGCGCGACAAGGCCGGTAAGGCAACACGACTTGCCAAGCAAAATCCTCTTGCAACCGGCGTGATCGCAGCACTTTTGCTTGGAACCGGGGTTGGCCGTTCTCTCACCGGTTCAGCGCTTCAATTGGGCGGCATGGCTGCCATTGCCGGGCTTGGCTATCAGGCCTACCAGAACTATCAGTCTGGAAAAGCACCCCAAAGCACTGCCGAGCCACTGGATGTCAAGGTTATCCCGGAGGCCGTCGAGGCCGGTTTCGATATGGATATCGAAAAGGTTGATGACAGTTTTGCACTGGCCCTGGTGCGTGCCATGATCGCCGCCGCAAACAGCGATGGCCATGTGGACGAGGATGAGCGATCACGCATTGCAGACCGGCTTTCAGTGGCTGGAATGGCTGAAGACGCAAGGGCCTTCATTGACCAGGAATTGCAATATCCGACTTCTCTGCAGGACATTGTTGCCACCGCACAAACAGATGCACAGAAGGTTGAACTCTATACGGCATCGCGGCTGGCCATAGATCCTGATTTAAGGGCCGAGCGCGGTTATCTGGATCTTCTGGCCGGGCGGCTTGGTCTGCCCGATGCGCTGATCGATCACATTGAGGCCACCGTTTCCGGCGCCAGCGCCAAATAGCTTCTGGAGGCTCGGGTTTCCTCTTCCATCTACCGCTGGGCAAGTCTTTGTTTTTCCGCGCACTCTTGCGGGAAAACAACTTCACTCCTGTGCGCAAGGTCTCTATTGTCAGGTTGTATTCAACTGGACACCGGATGTGATGCCCCGCCTTCGCGTAATCGTATTTCTTGCATTTTTGACCACTTTCCCATTGGTGCTGACAGGATTTCTGTCGACGGCACATGGTGCGGATAGAACTCTGGTCTTTGCCGCTGCGAGCATGAAGGATGCGGTTGAATCCATTGTTCGTTCCTACCGGGAGAAAACCGGCAAGGCCGTGACGGTCTCTTTCGCTGGTTCGGGGACGCTGGCCCGTCAGATTGAGGCAGGCGCACCGGCGGATATATTTATCTCTGCCAATCCCGCCTGGATGGGATATCTGGCGGAACGTGGTCTGGTCGATCCGCAGAGCGTTTCCACGGTCGCTGGAAATGCACTGGTCGTTGTTGCGGCTGGGATGCAGAAAAAAATATTGAATGACACAGAACTGGCGGATCGGCTGGGTTCAGAGCGGTTTGCCATGGGCGATCCTGCGCATGTGCCTGCCGGAATCTATGCCAGGCAGGCGTTGGATCATCTGGGTCTTTGGCACAAGGTCATGCAGCAGGCGGCATTTGCGGAAAATGTTCGTGTTGCTCTGGCCATGGCCGCCCGTGGAGACGTTTCCCACGCGATCGTCTATGGTTCGGATGCCCGGATGGGAAAAAACCTCGAAATCGTCTACAAGTTTTCAGATGATACACATGAACCCATCATCTACCCGATTGCGCTCAGCCGCACAGCGGGACCGCAGGCAAAAGCCTTTTACGATTTTTTCAAGACTGCGGCAGTTGCCGGGGAGCTTGTCGGCTACGGGTTTACCAGGCCTTCATCCAATGACTGAAACCCGGGGCGGGGCAGCGGGGCGATGACGGGAAACGACGTCATCGATATTATTTTTTTGTCGCTGAAAATCGCAGCCACGGCCATGGTGTTTTCGATACCAATCGCCTTCATTGTGGCCTGGCTTCTGGCCCGCCATGAATTTGCCGGGAAAAGCCTCGTTCAGGCGTTGATCACTTTGCCGCTGGTCATGCCACCGGTCGTTACCGGTTACATGCTGCTGGTGCTCTTCGGTCGCAATGGATATCTGGGCGACCTGTTTCACGCTCTTGGTATCCAATTCGCCTTCCACTGGACAGGGGCTGCCCTGGCGGCGGCAATCATGGCCTTTCCATTGCTGGTGCGCCCGATGCGCCTGTCCATCGAGGGGCTGGACAGGGGCCTGGAAGAAGCCGCATCAACGCTCGGCGCCAAGCGGCTGACCCGTTTCGCCACGATCACCTTGCCTCTCGTGCTGCCGGGCGTGCTCGCTGGCGCCGTTCTGGGTTTTGCCAAGGCGCTGGGTGAATTCGGTGCGACCATCACCTTTGTCTCGAACATACCGGGAGAGACCCAAACCCTGTCGCTGGCAATCTATTCCCTGTTGCAAAGTCCGTCAGGTGACAGGACGGTGATGCTGATGATCGCTGTGTCGGCCTTTCTGGCCATTGGCTCGGTGCTGGTTTCCGAATGGATCGGCAGGCGTATGGGGAAGTGGACGCGCCAATGACGGACCAAGCGAAAGACGCCAAGATAGAGGGGCAAGGGCTCGATGTTGCCGTTGAAGCGCGGCTTGATCAGTTTGCGCTTGCTGCCAAATTCAAAGCGGGGCCGGGGCTCACCGCCCTGTTTGGCCAATCAGGCGCGGGCAAGACGACGGTCCTGAAGATGATTGCGGGTCTGGTCAGACCTGATGCCGGACGCATCGCAGTGATGGGCCGGGTGCTTTTCGATGCCGCCAAAGGCATCGACATTGCGCCTGCGGACCGCCGCGTCGGCATGGTCTTCCAGGAAGCAAGGCTGTTCCCGCACATGTCAGTGCTGCGCAACCTGACCTATGGTCGATGGGCGGGCAAGAGGTCGGCAACCACGGACATCGGACGCATTACCCAGATGCTTGGCATTGATGGCCTGCTGGAGCGTTATCCGCGAACCCTGTCTGGCGGCGAAAAGCAACGGGTGGCCATAGGGCGGGCGTTATTGGCTGATCCGGCTCTCTTGTTGATGGACGAACCGCTGGCCTCTCTGGATCAACAGCGTAAACGCGAAATCCTGCCCTATCTGGAAGAGGTGCGTGACGAGATCGGCCTGCCGATCGTCTACGTCAGTCACGAAGTCGATGAAGTTGCCAGGCTTGCCGATACGCTGGTGCTGATGGCTGATGGGGGGGTGCTGGGTGCGGGCAATGCGGTCGAGATGTTCTCGCGGCTGGAATTTGGTCCGGCGCTTGGTCGCCATGAGGCCAGTTCCTTGCTGACGGGAACCATGGCACGATATCTGCCGGATTACGGTTTGTGTGAAATCGCGCTGGGGGAAGGCTGCCTGCTTTATATCGTCAATGAGCGACTGGCGGTCGGCGATCGGTTGCGCATGCGCGTCAAGGCGCGTGATGTTGCCCTTTCCCTGTCCATGCCCAAGGATGTCAGCGTGCGCAATATCCTGCCGGCCACCATCCATGATCTGGCGCTGGACGACAGTCCCTTTGTCGAAATTCTGCTGCAGGTCAGCGGGCAGATGTTGCGTGCGAGGATCACCCGATACGCATTTGATGCGTTGAAGCTGGGGATCGGTCAGCCGGTTTTCGCGATGATTAAATCGGTCGCCATTGGTCAACGCATGCTATCGGGGAAACTTTGAAAGGCATGGTTGGCAAGTGGCATTCTGCGGCAATTGAGAATAGAATTCACTGATGGCCAGTGGTGCATCCATACGCAGAAATTTCCTCCGGACACGTCTCATTGTTGCGTGTCTGGTTTGCGTGGTCAGTGTGGTTGCAATTCTTGCCAGTGCACAATGGTGGCGTCAACGCGCTGAAGATCAATTGCAGAACAAGGCCGCCGAGACGCTGGCCGTTCAGGCGGAGGCGCTGTCCGGCATTCTTGACAAATACCGGCTGCTTCCACCGCTTCTGTCCCGCGAGGCATCGGTCATAGCGCTTTTTCAACCGGGCGCTGGGGATCAAAAGGATGCGGCGCGCAGAAAAGCCATTGAAATCGCCGGCATGTCAGGCGCCAAGGACGTTGCCTTTCTTTACCCCGACGGGCGCCTGCTTGCCACGGCCGGGGAATTGTTTTCCGGTCAGGGCGAAGAACACAAGAGACTGTTGGAAGCTGTTCGGCAGGGTCGACTCGGCCGGCAGGCGATCTCTCTGGAGTCCGAGCAAAGGGCCTATGCATTTGCTTTTGGCATTCGGAGCGACAATCAGCTGATCGGCGTGATCGCCGTCTATGTTGATTTCGATACGGTTGAGGCTGCCTGGTCACTCTCGACCAATCCGATATTTGTCACAGACAACGCCGGCACGGTATTCCTGACAAATCAGCCGCAATGGCGGTTGAAGCCACTGGATGAGCTGATGTCAAAAGCCGGTTCGTCGGCGCAGGTGCTGGTGGACGGCAAATTCCTGCACGCCGACCTGACGCGCGATTTGCCGTTGCTTGACTGGAAGCTGCATGTCCTGTCCAGCGAAAGATCATTGGTCGTGGCCTGGTGGACCGGCGCAGCCATTGCGGGGCTTGTTGGCCTGCTGTTCGCCCTGATCGTTTTCATTTTTATTCAACAGCGTGAAACGCAGCATTTGCGCATGCGTCAGGATCGGGCAGCAGCATTGCGTCTGGAGCGACTGGTTCGCGAACGCACCAAGGCCCTGAGTGAATCGAACGTCTCGCTTTCAAGGGAAATCGACGAAAGATGGCAGGCCGAAGAACAATTGCGATTAACCCAGGCCGAATTGGTTCAAGCAACCAAATTGGCAACCCTGGGGCAGATGTCCGCTGCCCTCAGCCACGAATTCAACCAGCCTCTGGCAGCCATCCGTACCTATTCGGAAAATGCCGTCCGCTTTCTGGACAGTGGCCGGACGAGGCATGTTTCGGACAATCTGACCCGTATCAACCGGCTTGTTGATCGCATGGCGAGCCTTTCGCGCAGCCTGTTGTCCTTCTCACGAAAACCCGGCACCGAAGTCAAAGCGGTGGCACTCGCACCGATTATCGACGAGGCCCTGATGCTGGTCAGGCCGCAGGCGCGCAAGGCGGGTGTCAGCCTTGTCGTGAACATGAAAGAAGAGCCGCTTCTGGTCTTCGGCGGGCAGATCCGTCTTTCGCAGGTCTTTGTCAATCTGATCAACAATGCGGTTGATGCACTTGCAGGACAGACCGATGGCCGGGTGGTGATTTCGGCGCGCCAAGAGGCCGCGGGCGTGATTGTCCGCATCGAGGACAATGGGCCGGGCATACCGCCGGACCAGCGCGAATCCATTTTTGAACCGTTTTTCACCACCAAGGATGTTGGCGCGGGTATCGGGATAGGTCTGTCCATTGCCAGCAGTATTATGGGTGATTTCGGAGGTCACCTTGAGCTGGAGGAGAGCTCCAGCGGCGGTGCCTGTTTCATTGTGAGGCTGCGCCCGGCCGCAGTGACGGAAATTGCAGCGGAGTAAACAGCCTTGATCAGTGGAACCATTCATCTTGTTGATGACGATGACGACTTGCGGCATGCCCTGGCGCAGGCTCTGGAACTGGAAGGGCTGGACGTGATTGCCCATAGCCGTGCCGACAGCGTGCTGGAAGCTCTGGGGCGCGACGATTACGGCGTTGTGGTGACGGATATCCGGATGCCGGGCGATGATGGCATGGTGTTGCTCAAAAAGGCGCTGGCCATCGATCCGACCTATCCCGTTATCCTGATCACCGGGCACGGGGATGTGCAAATTGCCGTGGAGGCGATGCGCGGCGGTGCCTATGATTTCATCGAAAAGCCGTTTCCCGTGTCCAGATTGTCGACAGTGATCGAGCGGGCTCTGGAAAAACGGCGGCTGGTGCTGGAAAACCGGACGTTGCGCAATGAGCTGGACCAGCGTCATGATCTGATCCAGCGGCTCGTCGGCCGGTCCGCCGGGATCATCAAATTGCGCGGGCAGATCAAGGCTGTTGCCGAAACGGATGCCGATGTTCTCATCGTCGGAGAAACCGGTTCGGGCAAGGAGGTCGTGGCCCGTGCGCTGCATGATTATGGTCCTCGGGCAAAGGGCAATTTTGTTGCGATCAATTGCGCTGCCCTGCCTGCCGAGATATTCGAATCCGAATTGTTCGGCCATGAATCGGGCGCCTTTACCGGTGCCCAGAAATTGCGCATCGGCAAGCTGGAACATGCACATGGCGGCACCGTATTTCTGGATGAAATCGAGTCCATGCCGCTTGATCTTCAGGCAAAATTGCTGCGCGCCATTGAAGAGCGAACCGTGGAACGGCTGGGTTCGAACAAGGTCATACCGCTTGATGTGCGTTTCGTTGCGGCAACAAAATACGATCTGGAAAAGGAAAGCGCCAAGGGCGCTTTCCGATCTGATCTTTACTATCGGCTCAATGTCATCACCCTCGCCATCCCGCCGCTGCGCGACCGCAAGGATGATATTCCGCTGCTGTTTTTCCATCTGGCGCGCGATGCACGAGCCCGCTACCGCCGTGAAATACCCGATATCGACCATGATCTGGAAACGCAGCTGCTTGACCATGACTGGCCGGGCAATGTGCGGGAATTGCGCAATTATGCCGAGCGGTTTGTGCTTGGCATGTGGAACGGTTTCGATACAGCCTCCGAGGGCACGCGCGATCAGGCGCCAACCTTGGCCAGCCGGGTTGCGGCATTTGAAAAGGCGGCGATTGAAACGGAACTTTCACGCCATGAGGGTGGGCTCAAACCTGTTTATGAAGCGCTGGGTATTTCCCGCAAAGGCCTCTACGACAAGATCAAGCGGTTGGGTATTTCCTTCGAGACCACGGAATAGGCGCAACGCTGAAATCGCTGCTTGTTCGCATTTTCGGGTAGCTGGCTACCCGCAGGCTGCAAGTCATGTGTAGTCTGCTACCCATGGCCGGCTCCCAGGTGTGGCGGCTCAGGGGTGCAGCAATTTTCTATCTTGCTGTAATCGTTTGATTGTTTCGTAATCAGGCCCTTGATCAGCCATATGGCATGCATATTGCTAAGTTATAGACGACGGGACATCGTCACTCGGGGGAGTGGCTACGATCGTAGCCAAAGCTTGACATTCACCCCGGACGACTGCCGTCATACCGGGTCACCGCCGCAATTTTGCTGGTTTGGTGGCCATCGTCATCTGATTGGATCCAAGTATCCAATCCGGGAGAATCAGGCGGTGCGCAAGCACGCCTCAGGAGGATATTATGAAGAAATTATTGGGCGCCGTTTCGGCCATTGCCATCATGTTGAGTGCCGGTCATGCCATGGCGGAAGACTGTGATGATGGCGAGATTGTTATCAAGTTCAGCCATGTGACTGCAAATTCCGGTCATCCAAAAGGTGATGCGGCCACGGCCATTGCTGCGCGCATCAATGACGAGATGAATGGCAAGGCCTGCATGGAGGTCTACCCGAATTCGACATTGTTCGATGATGACAAGGTGATGGAAGCCTTGCTGCTGGGTGATGTTCAGGTGGCGGCGCCGTCGCTGTCGAAATTCGAGGCCTATACAAAGGCCTATCGGCTTTTTGATCTGCCATTCCTGTTTTCGTCAATGGCTGCGGTGAACAATTTCACCCAGGGACCAGTCGGTCAGGGAATGCTGAAAGCCATAGAGGACAAGGGTTATACGGGCCTTGGCTATGTCTATAATGGTCTGAAGCATTTTTCCGCCAACAAGCCGCTTCTGGTGCCTGAGGACGCCGATGGTCTGAAGTTCCGCGTGCAGACATCCGACGTGGCCGTTGCTATGATCGAAGCGATGGGCGCATCAGCCCAGAAGCTGGCCTTCAAGGAAGTCTATGGTGCGCTTCAGACCGGTGTGGTGGACGGACAGGAAAACACCTGGTCGAACATCTACAAGCAGAAGTTCTTTGAGGTTCAGGATGGGGTCACTGAAACAAACCATCAGTTGCTGACCTATCTGGCGATCACCTCCACGGATTGGCTCAACAGCCTGCCTGAGGATGTGCGCGAGCAGTTCGTCACCATCTTTTCCGAGGAGGTCAACAAGGCCAATGCCAATGCCGAGGCCATCAATGAAGAGGCCAAGCAGGGCATCATTGCCGCCGGCGGCGCGATCCGCCAACTGACACCGGAGCAGCGCAAAGTCTGGGTTGAGACCATGAAACCCGTCTGGGCGAAGTTCGAAGCCGACATCGGCAAGGAAAATATCGACGCTGCCGTTGCTGCCAATCAGTAATTGAAGCGAACCAAAACCGGGATGCCCGCTTTTGTGGGCATTCCGGACAGACACTGGCACTGGCGCATCAGTATGGACCTTGGCGTACGGACCTGAAATCTGAAGGGGGAGGATGAAATGGCAGCCTATTGGCCCTATCTGGGCATGGTGCTGATCGTCGTGGCGCTGTTTTTCATCGAGCGGGCCCGGCCGGAGGCCGTCACCCGGTTTGAAGAGAATGTTCTGGCGTCGATATTGGCGCTGATTACCATTGTCTCCTTCCTGCAGGTCATCGCGCGCTACGGCTTCAACACCGGTTGGGGCGGCGCGCTGGAGTTTACCCGCATCCTGTTTGCCTGGATGATCCTGTTCGGCATGAGCTATGGCATCAAGATCGGCTGCCATCTGGGCGTTGATGCATTTATTCAACTGCTTCCGGCGCGTGCATTCCGGGCGGTTGCCCTGTTTGGCGCCCTCTGCGCCGTCATTTATGCAATCACGCTGCTGTCGGCCGGGTGGCTGGCCTATTTCGGTGCCGATACCAAGGGCGGAGCGGTATTCTATTGGCGCAAGATGTTCCAGATCGGCATTGGGCTTGATGATCTGCGCTACCCTGTCTGGGTTCAGGAAAGTCTGGGTGTGCAGGAACGGGTGCAGCGCTGGATCGCCTATCTCATACTTCCAGTGGGCCTTGCCCTGTTTGCCTTCCGCAGTCTGCAGGCGATGGTGCAAATCTGGAACGGTGATCGAAAGCTGATCATTGCCAGCCACGAAGCTGAAGACCTGGTCGCCGAAAACAAAGACCTATTCAAGGACTGAACTCATGGACGCATTCATCCTCTTTGTCCTGGTTCTGGGGCTGTTGTTCATGGGCGTTCCGGTGGCGGTCTCGCTGGGGTTGTCATCGATCCTGGTGATTGCCTTCTTTTCGCAGGATTCCATGTCATCGGTTGCCCTGCAGCTGTTCACGGCATCACAGAATTACACTCTCTTGGCCATTCCGTTTTTCATCCTGGCATCGGCTTTCATGTCCACCGGCGGCGTCGCCAAGCGAATCATCCGGTTCGCCATTGCCACGGTGGGGCACTTTCGCGGCGGGCTGGCCATGGCAAGTGTTCTGGCCTGCATGTTGTTTGCCGCATTGTCCGGGTCATCGCCGGCGACCGTCGTGGCCATTGGTTCGATCGCCATCGCCGGCATGCGTGAGGTCGGATACAGCAAGGAATTCGCATCCGGCATCATAGCCAATGCGGGCACACTTGGCATCCTGATTCCCCCATCCATCGTCATGGTCGTCTATTCGGCGGCAACGGATGTCTCTGTCGGACGCATGTTTCTGGCGGGGGTGATACCAGGTCTGGTGGCCGGGCTGATGCTGATGGTGGCCATCTATGTGATGGCGCGGATCAAGGGTTTGCCAGCCGAACCCTGGAGGGGGGTTCACGAATTGCTCGATGGTGGCAAACAGGCAGGCTGGGGCCTGTTCCTGATCATCATTATTCTCGGCGGTATTTATGGTGGCGTCTTCACACCCACAGAGGCGGCGGCTGTCGCGGCAGTCTATGCGTTTTTCATTGCCCTGTTCATCTACCGCGACATGGGCCCGATGAAGGATGTTCCCTGGGTGCTGGACAGTGACAGCAAGTCTGCGCGGGTCGGATTTTCAGCCTCGGTCTATGCGCTTGCCTTTTTCTTCGTCTGGATGATCCTGTCGTTTTTTGCAACCGCCGACATGGAAACGGTGAGCGCGGCGGGACGAGCCCAATTGGGGCTGGTCCTGTCTGTGGCGATCATCCTTGCCTATATCGCCTGGCGGGGTCAGGAAGGGCTTGCCCGTGCACCCGCGACGCTGGCTGCCGGACTGCCGATCTGGGGCCGCAATCTGTCTTTGATGGGCCGCAATTCCTTTGCCGTCTTCTTCAATGAAGACACCCGCAAGGTGATGGTCGATGCATCCAAGACGACCATCATGCTGATGTTCATCATCGTCAATGCGCTGTTGTTTGCGCATGTTTTGACAGCGGAACGGATCCCGCAGGCCATTACCGATATCATGCTGGATGCCGGGTTCACCTGGTTTACCTTCCTGATCGCAGTCAATGTGCTGCTGCTGCTGGGCGGGCAATTCATGGAGCCGTCAGGGCTGCTATTGATCGTGGCGCCGGTGGTCTTTCCCATCGCCATGGAGCTGGGCATTGATCCGGTGCATCTTGGTATCATCATGGTGGTCAATATGGAGATCGGCATGGTAACGCCACCCATCGGTCTCAACCTGTTTGTGACATCGGGCATCACGGGCATGAGTCTCATGCAGGTGGTGCGCGCGGCGCTGCCATTTGTCGCCGTGCTCTTTGTCTTTCTTGTTCTGGTCACCTATGTGCCGGTCCTGTCGACCTTCCTGCCCTATTCGCTGATGGGGCCGGAAATCGTCACGCGGTAGGGGGCGATAGGCTGTCAGCCGTCCTTGTTCTTCTCCAGGAACGCGGCAAAACGTTTGATGGCGGCTTCGATCTGTTCTTCGGAGGCAGCGCAGGAAAAACGGATATAGCCTTCGCCGTATTCGCCGAAATCCGGCCCGCCCACCAGAGCGACGCCTGATTCTTCGAGCAGGCGGGCGGCCAGATCCTTGGATTTGAAGCCGGTGTCCTTGATATTCGGAAAGGCATAGAAGGCGCCCTTGGGTGTCGCGCAACGGATGTTGTCGATGGCATTCAGCCTTTTTGCCACCAGCTTGCGGCGGCTGTCGAAGGCCTTGAGCATGGCATGGACATCGTCCTGCGGGCCATCAATGGCAGCAATGCCGGCAAACTGGCTTGGTGCGTTCACGCAGGACCAGCAATTGACCGCCAGTTTGCGCACATTGTCATAGAGCCTGGCACCGCCGGGTCCCTCCGGCCAGATCGACCATCCCATGCGCCAACCGGTCATGGCCCAGGTTTTTGACCAGCCATTGAGGATGATCAGCCTGTCCCTGATCTCGGGGAAGCCCAGCAATGAGGTATGGCTTTCACCATCGTAGGTCATGACGTCATAGATCTCGTCAGACATGATGGCGACATGCGGGTGTTGCGCCAGACCGGCAACCAGCTTTTCAATTTCACTGCGCGGTGTCACGCCGCCGGTCGGATTGGCGGGCGAATTGACAATCAGCAGACGCGTGGCCGGGGTGATTTTCGACAGGGTTTCCTCAGCCGAAAAAGCAAAACCGTTTTCCTCGCGAATGGGAATGGGAACGGGTTTTGCACCGGTGAAATCGATCATCGATCGATAGATCGGAAAGCCCGGGTCAGGATAGAGAATTTCGGCGCCAGGCTCGCCAAACATGGTGATGGCCGCATACATGGTCGGTTTGCCACCGGGCATGATCATCACCCGGTCAGGCGAGACCTCCACACCTGTCATGGTGATGGTGCGGCGAACAACGGCCTCCCTGGTCTGCGGCAGACCACTTGCCGGCGTATAGCCGTGATGGCCGTCTTTCAGCGCCTTGATGGCTGCCTCGACAATATGCGCCGGTGTTTTGAAATCCGGCTGACCAATGCCCAGATTGATGATGTCACGGCCTTCTGCCTGAAGGGCCGCTGCCCGTGCCAGGACCGCAAAGGCATTTTCCTCTCCCATGCGATCAAAGGCCGCAATCGTCTGCATGGACACTCTCCCAATTGTTGTTAGTGATGCCCCAATCAGAGCATCCTCATTCATGGCCTATTGCCGATTTCTTTTCAATTGTATGTCAAAGTCTTTCTGATGGGATATATGACATTCCATCAACGATCAGTCAGGAGCAGGGCCATGTCAGACAGCAGTGCAAAATCCTCGGCAATCGCTGCCGCCATTATCCTCGCCGTCATAGCGCTGGTGTTTCTGGCCATGCCGACATTGGTTCTTGCGCTGGGCGAGATATCACCCTGGCTGGGCTACGGGCTGGCGGGTGTCTTCGTGGTCGGCTTTTTTGCAATATTCTGGTTGCGGGGCCTCTATCAGCGGCGCCACAATGGCCCTTCCGATCAGGCCTGAAGCGCGGCGACCAGCAGGACAAGTCCAAGCAGCAGGACGGTCAGGGCTCCGGCGATCTCGATAATATTGCCAATACGCATGGCCGCTGACTGGCTGCTGGCAAAACGAATGGCCACGCCCTTTGCCAAAACGGCCAAGGTTGCCAGGATGGACACGGTGATGGCTGTGCCGATCGACATGGCGGCCACCGACAGGATGCCCCCCAGATAAAGCCCGTTCAGCAGGGCAAAAGTCAAAACGATCAATGCGCCTGAACAGGGCCGTAGGCCGATTGCCACGATGGCCGACCAGGCTTCCCGCAGTTTCAACCGCTCGCCCTTCAATATTGCCGGGTCCGGTGCATGGGAATGGCCGCAGGTTTCGCAGACATCACTGGTGCCCTGATGATGGTGGTCGCCATGGCCGTGTCCGTGATCATGCCCGTGCCCGTGATCGTGCCCGTGATGCTGGTGTCTTGCAGCGGGGCGCAGTTTTTTCCACAGCAGCCAGCCGCCAAATCCGGCAATCAACCCGTAGCTGACAATTTCAAGGGTATGGGTCGCCTCGGTCATGGATATGCCGCTGCCGCGCAGGGCAAAATAGGTGACGCCGACGATCACGATCGCCACGGCACCCTGCATGAAAGCGGCCATGAAGGATATGGCGACGCCGCGGCGCAGGGTCTGCTCATTGGCGATGACATAGGATGAAATGACAGCCTTGCCGTGGCCGGGACCGGCGGCGTGGAAAACGCCGTAGGAAAAGGACAGGCCGATCAGGATCCAGAGCTGCTGCGGGTCTTCGCGCATCGCCTTCAAGGTTGTGGACAGGGATCGGTAGAAGGCCTGCTGCTGAGCGTTGACCCAGCCGAAAAGCGAAGAGAAAAACCCGCCGCCATTGAATGCCGGTTCGGCCGTGCCGATGCCCAGGGATGATTGCGCCAGCACCGGCGTCAACACGAAGGGCAGGATCAGCATGCACAGGGCAATGATGATGGATCGCCGCAGATGCCTGTTCAGCATGTCAATTCAAGCCGTGTCGCGAAGAGTTTGGAAATGTCGTTGCCTTGCGGATCATTGAAGAATGCTTCCGTCAGCGTCGCTTGATTCTGCGCCATGACCTCGTCAGGATCAGGGCGGATGATCGCCTTGCTGCAGCCTGGCTGCAGGCCGTCGACGACCAGGTCATCATCGCTGAGAAAGTCGATTGCCGCATACATGGTTGGGTCATAGGCACCAAAACTCAAAAGCCCTTGCAAGGGCAATGGCGTCTCGGGCCGAACCGCAAAGAACATCAGAATCTGGCCGTCCTGAAAGTCAACATGGATTGCATCCGGGGGCTGGATTTTTACCGCCCGGCCATCGTGGCTGATGGCGGTGTAATAGTCATAATCAGCCAGAGAATTGCGGACCACAGTGCCAATTTCAAGCAATTCGCTCGATTCAAGCTTCAAATTGGCGTTGGTATCAAAATCAAGAAGAATGGTGGAGGAAAACAGGTCGTCAAAACGCCAGACATGGCGCAATTCCTCAACGGTTCCTTGATTGCCTATGACAACTTCCAGTCGGGCTTCGGCATAGACATGCGGGTGGGCAAGGGCCGATCCTGTTGATATCATCAGGAAGGAAGCTGGAATCAAGCCAAATTTCAACAGATTGAAGTGTTTCATCATCAGCGCGATTCCCCTTTAAGGAAAACCATTTGCCAGAAAAAAATGGCCGGATTGGGACAGGGTTTGTTCTAATGATTTACTGGAAAACGGGGTGAGTAAAAATGCCTGTGTGAACCGGAATTCAGGGATCGCAATATCCGGGATGCTGCTTGAACCAGTCGGCAAGATAATCGACAAAGGCACGCACCTTGGCCGGCAGGTAGCGCCGGTGTGGATAAACCGCATAGATCCCTGCGTTGTCTGGAATCCGGTCTTCAAACAGGGAGACAATCTCTCCGCTTTTGAGCATCGGCCAGGCAATGAAATCCGGCACCATTGATACGCCCAGTCCGGCCCTTGCGGCCCGCATGCTGGCATAGGGGCTGTTGACCTCGATCGGCCCTTTGACAGTCACGGTCTCCAAGACGCCGTTTTCCCCGGCAAAACGCCAATTGCTCAAAAAGCGACTGTTGGTATCGGTAATGCAGGGGACCCTGGCCAGATCTGCCGGGGCCTTCAATTGGGGATGGGAGCGGATGAATTCGGGGCTGGCGCAAAAATAGACCTTGAAGGGGGCCAGCTTACGAGCAATCAAACCAGAATCGGCAAGGCTGGTGATGCGAATAGCCACATCGAAACCCTCTTCGACCAGATCGACAAAGCGGTCGTCCGAGGTAATCTCCAGTTTGATATCCGGGTGCGCAAGCGCAAAGTCGATCATCGAACGGCCGATATCGGCATCGGTGAAGGTTCTGGGAGCCGAAACGCGCACCGTGCCTTTCAGGTCCGTACTGGTTTCGCGCACCAGATCGGCCAGATTGTCGATTTCCCTGAGAATGTCGGTGGCGGTGCGATAATAGGTGTGGCCGATCTCGGTCAGCGAAAACTGGCGTGTCGTACGGTTGAGAAGAAGCGCCCCAAGGTCATCTTCAAGTTCCCGCACATATTTGGACAAAAGCGCCTTGGAGCGTCCATTGGCTCTGGCGGCGGCGGAAAAACCCTCCGCTTCGACAACATCGATAAAGGCGCGAATGCGCGTCAATGTATCCATCAGACGGTCCCGTTTGCATTGTTGGCCGATGATGCCTGAAGGATGCGGTTGCCCAAAGCCAGCAAGGCACGGTCGGAGCCGCGCGGTCCAAGCAGGGACAGTCCGAATGGTGCGCCCTGCACCGATGACAGGGGCAGGGAGAGTTCCGGCAAACCGGACAGACCGGAATGACACAGCAGCCGCAGGGCCTGTTCACGATAGGCTTGCACGGATTCAAAAGGAGCCTTTGCTTCGGGGGCGGCGCCCGGCACTGTCGGCATGATAATCAGGCCATCGTCTGCCAGCAATTGATGCAGTTCATCCGTCAATTCCGCCCGCTTTTCCATTTCCCCATGGTAGCTCTGATCATCAATCGTGCTGCCATAGGCAAAACGTTCACCGACGCCCGGCCCCAGATTTCGCTCTGCGGCGGCGATCCATGGACCATGATATTGCCAGGCTTCGTAAGCCTGGGTTTTGCGAAAGCACTGGTAACGCTGATCGATGTCCATGGCGGTCAAAGTTGCAGGTCTGGCGGTTCCGACCACCCGTTCGACGGTCTGAAATGCGCTCTCGAAAGCCGCTTTTTCTGCAGGCCCAGCCAGCAGATTGTCCAATTCGCTGAGCCGCAGCACCCGGCGAAAGGCGGTGGTGGATGGCGGCAGCAGCAGCGCTGCGATTTTTTCATAGAGGTCCATATTGCGGGCAAACCAGCCAAATGTGTCATAGCTGGCGGCCAGCGGCATGGCGCCTTCAAGCGAAATGGCGCCCTGGCTTGTGCGCAGGCCTATCAACCCGCAATAGGAGGCTGGTGCGCGGATGGATCCGCCGGTGTCTGAACCGGCAGCCATATCTGCAAGGCCGCCGGCGACGGCAGCGACGGAGCCGGAGGATGAGCCGCCGGTGATGCGCTCCGGCGCAGCCGGATTGATGGGCCGCGGATAATGTGCATTCTCGCCGTTCAGGGAAAAGGTCAATTCGTCCGTCTGGGTCTTGCCAATGAACTGCGCGCCGGCATCCAGAAGAATCTGCACAGTGGGAGCCGTGCGTGTTGCCGGGCTGGCTTCCGCCAGTTTTTGTGGATTGCCGCAACCGGTCTTGTAACCGGCCACATCAAAAATATCCTTGACCGCCAAGGTCGTTTGGCTGAGCGGGCCGCCCGGGATCGGGACGATTGTTGGACCATCACAGTCAAGAAACGCATTGAAGCGGTCGGTTCGCACCTGATTCATGGTTCATTGTCTCTTGTTTTTGAACTGATTTGAAATTGTCGTTCATTTTTTCTCATTTGCGCGGCATTGTCCATATGGGGTGCAATTGCAGCTTCAACGGGTTTCTTCAGATATTGCATAAAAACCGCTTGATTGTGACGCCGCAAAGCCTTATGTCGCCCTTGCCCAAAGTCGCACGTGCCTGTGGGTGTCCGCCGACCCTCGATAAGGTGAGGAATTCGGTATGGTACCTGGAGCTAACCCCTCCAGTCGTTCTGTCGGCCAACCGCCAGTTCGAGGACATCTTGAAGCAACGACGGTGCGGGCCTTTATGGTGTCTGCCGGCTGTCCATAAGCCGGGGTTACTGCAGAGGCACACCCTCATTGCCGGAAGTGCGGTTGGGACTCCCATCCAATCCAAGGCAGACAAAGCCGGAGCGTACGGACCCTGATCGGGCTCGTTGTTCCATCGTCGCATCGACCATGCATTTGTTGAACCGGTTTTTCCACCGATCGGTTCCGCGAAGGGTGATCGCTTGCCTTTGTCGTCCGGATCAGACCGGATCTCGTTGGGAGAAACCGATGACTACTGAACGTATTATAGACTTCCTCAATACACGACGACCAGATGGTCCATGCCTCGTTGTTGACCTGGATGTTGTTCGCGATAATTTTTCAACTTTCAAAAGAGCAATGCCTAGCAGTGCAATCTACTATGCTGTGAAGGCCAATCCCGCACCTGAGATTTTGCGGTTGCTCGCCGCTATGGGTTCAAATTTTGATGCGGCTTCGGTGACAGAGATTGAAATGGCGCTGGAAGCCGGCGCCACGCCGCAGCGCATTTCCTTTGGCAATACGATCAAGAAGGAACGTGATGTTGCCCGCGCCTTTGCGCTGGGTGTCAAAATGTTTGCTGTCGATTGCGCCGAAGAGGTCGAAAAGATTGCACGTGCTGCGCCCGGATCGCGGGTATTCTGTCGTGTGTTGACAGATGGCGAAGGCGCCGAATGGCCCTTGTCACGCAAATTCGGTTGTGTGCCGGCCATGGCTGCCGATGTGCTGCGTCATGCCTACGCACTTGGGCTGGAGCCCTATGGCGTGTCATTCCATGTGGGTTCGCAGCAGACGGACGTGCATGCCTGGGACCGTGCTCTGGGTGATGCGCGCGGCGTCTTTGAAACTTTGGCAGCAGATGGCATTGTGCTGAAAATGGTCAATCTCGGTGGCGGTTTCCCCAGCCGCTACCTGAAGGATATTCCGTCGGCAGAAGCCTATGGACAGGCTATTTTCTGCGCGCTGAGCAAACATTTTGGCAACCAGATTCCGGAAACCATCATTGAACCGGGACGTGCCATGGTCGGCAATGCCGGGGTTATCAAGACGGAAGTCGTGCTGATTTCCAAAAAGTCAAGAGACGATGCGATCCGCTGGGTCTATCTCGACATCGGAAAATTCGGCGGCCTTGCCGAAACAATGGATGAGGCCATCCGTTATCCGATCCGCACCAGCCGTGACGGTGATGCCTTTGAGCCCTGCGTTCTGGCCGGGCCCACCTGTGACAGCGCCGATGTCATGTATGAAAAGAACCCCTATCCGCTGCCGATAACGCTGACCATCGGTGACGAAGTGCTGATCGAGGGAACGGGGGCCTATACGTCCACCTATTCCTCTGTGGCTTTCAACGGTTTCGAGCCGCTGAAATCCTACGTAATCTGAGCATAGGGATTATCGAATTGATGTGCCCGGCAGTATTTTCCTGCCGGGCATATTTTTTGGTTTTGACAAAATCTTTACGCCCGCTCAGTTGCGGCCTGCGATGATCAGCGCCTTTGCCAGCGCTTCGGGGTCTGAATACATGACCTCGTGCCCGCCGCTCATCTGCACAAGGCGGCATGGTGCGACGGCCTGATACATGCGCGGAAAAAACCCCCATTCACCCATTGGAAAAACGACATCCTCCGTCGGGTTGATGTAGCTCGCAGGAAGTTGCAGCGTCTCGAACAGGGAAAGATCGATCGGCTCGATAATCGGCGCGAAGGGCTCGGGGTGCAATTCATCGAATGCTTGTCTTGCCGTTGCCTCGTCGGCATCGCCGATGAAACCGTCACGCCAGACCGGCCAGGGTGGAAATACGGTGTTGTCGGCTGATTGTGCAGCCATATCCCGGAACAATGCGGCGTAATCGGGCGGAACGGCGGCGAGTACGCACTCGCCGCTCTTCGACAGCAGCGGCGAAATATAGACCATTCTCCTGATCCGGTCGGCCAATTGTTCCGCCGCCTTGCGAATGACGGCCCCACCGGCACTGTGTCCGACCAGAACGATATCCGACAAGCCGGCTGTAATCACGGCATTGGCTACAGTGTCGGCGCAGTCCTGAAATGTGATGTCAGCCTGGTCTTCGTCGCGGCCTTTACCGCGCCCTGGCAAGGTGGGCGCCTGTGTCGTGTGGCCGGCACTCCTGAGATGCTCTTCCACGTGGCGCCAGGAATGACCGTCGTGCCACGACCCATGCACCAGCACAAAATTGATTTTTTCAGCCTTGTTCGCCATTTCCCTGTCTCCCGAACCTTCATGAAGTTTCGGTCAGACGTTGCCATCACCAGATGCCCCTGTCTTAGGCCAGCCGCACGGCTTCTTATGCGATTGTCATTAATCAGCGATTGGATTGTGGCGAAGGGACCGGGGCGAAAACCCATAACGGCGGCGAAATGCGGTCGAAAAGCTCTGCACATGGGCGTAACCCACTTCATTGGCAACAAGCGTGACCGGCATGTCCGTGTCCAGAAGCAGGCTCCAGGCCGTCTCCAGACGTTTTTCGCAAATATATTCGCCCATGGAACGATTGTTCATCTCGCGAAACCCATAGGCCAGCTTGTTGCGATTGATGCCGAAGCGCCGGGCAAGAGCGGATACAGAGGGTGGATCGGCAAATTGTCCATCCAGTATTTCCCGCACTTCGGAAATGCGTTGGCGATCGGTGCTGCGCAAAAGCGGTTGTGCTCTTGGCGTGTCGTCGATTTGCACGCCAGACAATGCCGTGACCAGAAGTTCTTCGGATTTCGCCTTTGCATAGAGCAACCTGAGCGTTCCGCGGTGGCGCATTTTCAGAAGATCGGCGACAGCACGCAAGGAAGCGGGCGCAAGTTCATAACGCTTGAAAAAGAAACCATCTGTCGCATCTCGCGATGCAAGAGTTGGTGAGAGGTCGAGGGCCTTGCCAATGATTGTCTCCAGGTAGGGCCGTTTGACGGAAATGGTGACGCAGATGGAGCGCCCGCCTGCATCAATCCGATGTCCGCAATTGACACCCTCCGGTTGGTAGAAAATCCGCAGTTCCTGTCCCCGCAATTCGAAGCTGCCATGATCTTCAAAATTGAAACAGGCGGTTGCGTCGATGCAGAAATTGAATCGAACCCAACCTTCGCCAGCATATCTGATAAAGCCGGCCTGAGCCCAGAAACAATCGCTGACAATGATGTTGAAATCCGGATTGAATTCGATGAAATCAAGCAATCCGTGGCCGGCACTATTGTCAAACGACAGGCGGACCACGTTGTCCCGGTCGTTGCGCACACGGGAATCGGAGAACAGGTTTTGTCTCAGACTTGCGGCGTTGGATGAAAGACTGATCGTGCAGGGTGTTGTCTGTTTTTCACCTTGCCTTGCTGTCATGAGGGAAGAATCGTGCACTTGGAAACTGTCCTTCGACCGGGTGCGCCGGGTGCCCGAAATGCCCGGATTGCTGTGTTCCAACTGGCAGTCCCGTTGGCAATATGCGCCAGTCGCTCCATTCGGATTGCCGAGAATATCTCCGCATAAGATCATTGAAGCCGAATTCAGACAAGCAGGTTTTTGACATCCTCTAACCCGCCAGATCGATGATGCCGCATTCCCCTGTCTGTGCGCCGAATGCAAGCTGCATGCCGCGTTTGTTCCAGCGCATGGTGCTGATGGGGCCGTTACCTCCACGCCGCAACAGTCCCTCTTTCTGATCCTTGAACCGGGCGGCGATGATCATTCCGTCCGCATAGCCAATGGCGACGACATCGTCACTCGGATGGCAAGCCACACTGGTGACCATCGTGTCTCCTCTGGTGCCAAGCTCCAGCGGCGCCTTGCCCATGGGACCTTCCTTGCCGGTGAATGGCCAGACAATGGCGGCTGGAGCGCCCGATGACGCCAGCCATTTGCCCTTTGCGCTCCAGCTGATGGATCGCACCTTTGCAGGATAGCCCGTCATGCGCATGTGTTTGCCATCCTTGAGCCGCCAGCCATGCAGGGCATTTTCCTGCATGACGGAGACGACATAATTGCCATCGGGTGAAAATGTCACCTGTGCATGGGCACCCTTCCATTCAAGATCCAACGCCGCTGCGCGGGCTGCAGCCCAATGCAGCGAAACGCCATTGTAGCGTGCGGTTGCAATGCGCATGCCCTTGGGGGCAAATGCCAGGCCTTCCACGGTGCGCTCTTCGGCAAATTCGACGATGGTGCCGTCGCTCGTGCGCACGAATGATGAGCGGCCAACGCCATAGGCAATGGAGGATTGCGGGCCGCTGGCGATGCAGTTGATCCATTTGCCGGGGTTTTCGGCCAATGTTTCTGCGCTGTCATCGTTGCGGAAGCGGACAATACGGCCATCTTCACCGCCACTGACAAAGCTGTCGCCCTGGAGCTCTGCCGCGATGCACAGAAGTCCGTCATGGAGTTGGGTGGTCTTGTGTCCGTGGTCGAGCCAGTGAAGGCTGCCGTCGGCCAGCGCGAAATAGGGAACGTCGCCCAGAAAGGCGGCAGCCATGCAATGGCCGTCAAGGTCGAGAGGCGCCAGTGTCGGCATGGTTGATCCTGTTTTCCGGGTTATCGTGTCGCAAAATTGCGAGAACGCTTGTTTGCTGGCGCGTTGCCTTATCACAAAATTGCTTCGCAATCTTGCGGGAACGCTTGTTGTTATTTCGCCTGGCAGGCTTCGAATGTGCGTTTGAGTTTTTCCGGATCCAGGTCCCTGCCAATGAAGACGATCCGGCTTTCGCGTTTTTCGTCCGGTTTCCAGGGGCGCTGGTGGTCACCTTCGACAATCATGTGAATACCCTGCACCACATAGCGCTCTTCATCATCATCAAAGGCAATGATGCCTTTCAGGCGCAGAATATTCGGCCCTTCGATCTGTGTGGTTTTCTGGATCCAGGGAAAGAACCGGTCGGGAACAAGTGGTCCTGCCCTCAGTGAAATGGACTGCACGCTGGTGTCGTGAATATCGGCAACGGGATGATGATGCCCATGATCGTCCTGATGATCGTGCCCATGGTCATGATCGCAGTCGGGCGTGCATGCATGGTCGGGGTGGTCATGGTCGAGAAAATGCGGGTCATTGTCCAGCGCGCGCTGCAGGTCGAAGGCACCACGGTCGAGGACCTTGTCCAGTTCGATCCGGGCGCGCTCGGTGCGATGTATGCGCGCCGATGGATTGATGGACCTTATGGTTGCCTCGATCTTCAGCAGCGATTCCTCATCAACCAGATCGGTCTTGTTGAGCAGGATGACATCGGCAAAGGCAATCTGGTCTTCCGCCTCGCGGCTGTCTGCCAGACGCAAGGGCAGATGTTTGGCATCAACCACGGCCACAACCGCATCAAGCCGGGTTTTCCGACGCACATCCTCATCCATGAAAAATGTCTGTGCAACGGGTGCCGGGTCGGCCAGTCCTGTCGTTTCGATCACTATCGCGTCAAACCGGCCGGGCCGACGCATCAGACCTTCCACGACACGGACAAGATCGCCGCGTACGGTGCAGCACACACAGCCATTGTTCATCTCGTAGATTTCTTCATCCGATTCCACAATGAGATCATTGTCTATGCCGATTTCACCAAATTCATTGACGATGACGGCATAGCGCTTGCCATGGCTTTCGGAGAGGATCCGATTGAGCAGGGTCGTCTTGCCGGCACCGAGATATCCGGTGAGGACCGTTACGGGAATGGGATTGGTGGCTTCGTTCATGGCGGGCTCCTGGAGTGTCATGCCGCATATAGTGGATGGCTGCCTTTTGTACCAGTCATTCAATGGGCCATTCAATCGAAGTGGCGAAGATCAAAGCCATGCACATCGCGCAGCAGTTCCAGCACGCCGTGCACGGAGTGCTCAACAAGCAGGTGTCCCTTTTGTGCTGTTGCAGCCAGCGCATTTCCAGCAGCGCCCTGGGAATTGAGATCGGACATTTTCCAGCCGAATGCATGGGGACCATAGGCGCGCAAATGGGTCGCCGATTTGGCCAATTGGGCTTGATAGGAGCCAAAATCCGCAGCCTTGCGCATATCGACAAGATCCGGGCGCAGGGCCAGCATGACAGAGGTTTCAATGTCACCGGCGTGGATGCCCAGGGCTTTTTCATTTGGCGAGACAATGGCCGGTGGCAGTCCGAAGCGGGTCCAGGCGGTTGCCACCGCAAGCATGTTGAAACGCACCCGCGCCTCGGTCGCCACAATGGTCATCAATGGTGAATTGCCACCATGGGCATTGAGCATGACAAATTTGCGGATGCCCTGTGCATGCAATTTTTCTGCAATGGCGAGCCAACGCCTGATGGCTTCATCCCAGGCCAGGCTGCGGGTGCCTGCCACATCCATATGTTCCGGCGAATAGCCGACAGGTTCAACCGGCAGGAATGTGACCGGCAGGTCTGCGGGAAGCGCTGTGGCGGCGGCATCAGCAATCGCCTGCGCTATGATCGCATCGGTTTCAAAGGGCAGGTGTGGACCATGTTGCTCATGGGCGCCCAAAGGCAGGACCGCGATCCACGCGGCGCGTTGCTGTGACTGCAGGCCCGGGTCATTGTCATCCCACAAGCGTGCGGGCCATACGGGAGCAGGATTTTGCATCTGGATTGAGGTCTCCGGTTTGATCAATATATCAGCAGGTCGGACCATAACATCGTTTCAATGATTTTAGGCCAGCGCCCGCAAGATTGTGCAGAGCGCAGTTTCGCCCAGCGATGAATCCCCTGTTGCTTTTTCGCTGGCCTGCGCATGTGCAGGTTTTTGACAATCCGGCTGAAAGCTGTTTTTGTTCTGGTATATGTTTGCAATTTATTTGAAAAGACCCACTGTAACTGCTGTCCAAAAGTAAATATGGAGGTCCAAGTGGCAAAAAAAAGCAAAGCCGGCGGTGGCAGGAAAAGCGCTGAGGACAAATTCGACCTGTTTCCGCAACTGACGGCAACGGCACGCTGTTCCCGGACATTGTTATCAAGGCAATTGCTGTCCTGCGGCCTCTATGCCGGTCAGGATTCCGTCATCCTCGCGCTTCATGACAATGATGGTCTTTCGCTGACTGCCATGGCCGAATTGCTGGGGGTTCGGGCACCGACAATGACCAAGACCATCAACCGGCTGGCAGCGCAGGGTTTTGTGGAAAAAAGAGGTTCCGAGACCGATGCGCGCCTGTCTCATGTTCATTTGACAGAGGCTGGGCAGGATGCCGTGAAGCTGGTGCGCAAGGCGGTCCGCAAGGCGCAGAAAAGGGCACTGGGCACTCTGGATGACAAAGATACCAAGACCCTGATCAGATTGTTGAAAAAGGTGGAGCATAATATCGCTTCCACACTTGATCCGAGCGTTGCGGCAAACGCGTGAGACGGTTTTCTGCAGGAAACTGGGGTTCAACCTTATGCCGTGCCTGACCAATTGGTGAAATCTAACACTTTAAAAATTTGAATTTTCGTTTAAAAGCACAGGTTCGGTTCATAGGTTCCTGCGCGCAATCTTGTGTTGCCAGGCTTGGCAAGAGGGTTGGTTTTTGGCGCAGAAGATAAAACTGTCAACAATTGCGGAATCATTGGGGCTTTCCACGGCTACTGTCTCCTTGGCCCTGCGTGACAGTCCGCTGGTGGCGGACAACACGCGGGAAAAGATCAAGGAACGTGCCCAGGCGCTTGGTTATATTTACAATCGCCGCGCCGCCAGCCTGAGAACATCGCGATCCGGCATTGTCGGCGTTGTCGTTCACGACATCATGAATCCGTTCTATGCCGAGATACTCAGGGCCATCGAGAGCGAGCTCGATCGCAATCGCCAGACGTTCATTCTGTCCAACCATTATGATTCGGTGGAAAAACAGCGCAATTTTCTGGAGACGCTGCTGCAACTGGGCGCTGACGGCGTCATCATGTCCCCGGCAATCGGTACGCCACCGGATGATATCCGTTTGGCGGAGGACAACAACATGCCGGTCATTCTGATTGCCCGGTCGATCGAGAATGTCACCTTGCCGACCTATCGTGGCGATGATGCCTACGGCATTGCGCTGGCAACAAACCACCTCATCAGCCTTGGCCATCGCTGTATTGCGATGATTGGCGGTACCGATCAGACCTCTACCGGGCGGCATCGCTATGCCGGATATGTCGAGGCGCTGGAGAAGGCCAATATCGAGGTGGATCCGAAACTGCGCATTCCCGGTCCGCGTACCAAGCGGGCAGGTTTTGAAGCTGCCGTGAACTTTCTCTCCCTGCCGCAAAAGCCCACCGCTGCCGTGTGCTGGAATGATCTGGTTGCCATCGGTCTGATGAGCGGCATTGCCAGAGCAGGTCTTGTCCCGGGAAAGGATATTTCGGTTACAGGATATGACGATCTGGAGGAGGCCTCCATTGCGACGCCGGCCCTGACGACCGTATGGAACGGTCAGTCTGAAGTCGGTCGCATGGCCGCCCGGGCCTTGCTCGACAAGCTCAATGGGTCGACGGATGCGGACGGATTGCACCTGATCAGGCCGGAAATGCGTATTCGCCAGTCGACCTCACCGCTCAAGTCCTGATCGTGATGCAAGCAGCACCCAACCCAGTGCTCTCATTTCTATTCAAGGCGGCAGCGTCTGGTCTTGCCTGATCTTTCGTACAAAGGGGCTGTGAATTCTTTGCAAGGACGATAACAAAGTGTAGCCTGTTTCTGGTTCGCGTCGTGGGTTGTTTCTCTTCACACGGACAGATGCATATTTCAGCAGGAGCACTTACATGCAACGCCGCTCATTTATCAGAACCCTGGGTGTAGCCGGTGCCGGAGCCACGGCGTCCCTGGCGTTGCAAAGCCCGGCGATTGCGCAGACTAGGCCCAAGGTGAACTGGCGTCTGGTGTCAGGCTTTCCAAAGCAGCTTGATACGATATTCGGTGCAGCCCACGTTTTCGCCGATTCCGTGCGCGAGGTCACAGACGGACAGTTTGACATCAAGGTTCATGCGCCCGGCGAGATCTTGGAATCATTGGGCGAGCTGGATGCCGTGCAAAATGGTTTGATCGACATGGCCCATACGGCGTCCTATTATTTCGTCGACAAGGATCCGACTTTTGCCTTTGGCACGGGCCTGCCCTTCGGCCTCAACCAGCGCATGACCAATGCATGGCTCTATGAGGGTGATGGCATGCGGCTTCTGGAGGCATTTTACAGCGATTACAACATCATCAGTTTTCCCGCTGGCAATACCGGCGCGCAAATGGGGGGCTGGTTCCGCAAGGAAATCAACTCGCTGGAAGATATGCAGGGTCTCAAGATCCGCATCAGCGGTTTGGGCGCCCAGATCCTGAAAAAAATTGGTGCCGTGCCGCAGTTTCTTGCCGGCGGTGATATCTACGAGGCATTGAAGGAAGGCACGATTGATGCCGCCGAGTTTGTCGGTCCCTATGATGATGCAAGGTTGGGCTTCAACAAGGTCGCCAATTACTATTATTACCCCGGCTGGTGGGAGGGCGGCGTTGCACTGATGAACATGATCAACCTGCAAAGCTGGGACGCATTGCCAAATGCCTACAAGGCGGCAATCCGCAGTGCTTCGGCGCTGGCCAATGTGACCATGATGGCCCGCTATGATACGCTCAATCCGCCGACCTTGAGAAAACTTGTGGCCGAAGGCACGATACTGCGACCCTATACCCATGATATTCTCGAGGCGTGTTTTGTCGCATCAGAAGCAATCTACGAAGAGATTTCAGCCAAAAACGCACGATTCAAATTGATCCTGGATTCCTATATGGAATACCGCCGCGAAGCCTATATGTGGTTTCAGCGGTCGGAATATTCCCAGGACACATTTCTTATGATGCAGCGGCGCGGCGGACGTTTGTAACCTGAATGGCTATTTGTTGAGCAGCACTGGCAGGGTGCTGAGGAGAATCGGATGACATTGCACGACGTCTCACTTGGCGACAAGTTCGATCTGAACAAGGAACGGATCTTCGTGACCGGCACGCAGGCTGTCGTGCGGATGCTCATGATGCAGAAGGAGAGGGACCGCAGGGCGGGCCTCAATACGGCAGGATTTGTGTCCGGTTACAGGGGCTCCCCATTGGGTGCGCTTGATCAGCAATTGTTCCAGGCCGGTCGGCAGCTTTCTGCCAGCGACATTACCTTTCAGCCCGGATTGAACGAGGAGCTGGCCGCCACGGCGTGCTGGGGAACCCAGCAGGCCGAGCTTGACGGCAAGGGTAAATACGACGGGGTGTTTTCACTGTGGTATGGCAAGGGGCCCGGTGTTGACCGATCGGGTGACGTCTTTCGCCACGCGAATCTTTCCGGCAGTTCCCGGCATGGCGGTGTCCTGGCGCTGATGGGAGACGACCATACCGCCGAATCCTCCACCAATGCCCATCAGACGGAGTTTCTGTTTGTCGACACGATGATTCCGATTCTCAATCCTGCCGGTGTCCAGGAGATCATCGATTACGGATTGTATGGGTTTGCTCTTTCCCGGTTTGCCGGAACCTGGGCAGCGCTCAAATGCGTGAAGGACAATGTTGAATCAACCCAGTCGGTCGAAGCGGGAATGGACCGCCTGAAAATCATCCTGCCGGAATTCGACATGCCACCGGGCGGATTGAATATCCGCGCCGGTGAATTGGATTTTCTCGCTCAGGAAGCGCGTTTGCACGAATACAAGAGGGCTGCAGCCAGCGCGTTCATCCGCGCCAACGGGCTTAACCGCATTGTATTTTCAGGCGGAGCGAACCCGAAGCTGGGCATCATCAGTGTCGGCAAGAGTTATCTCGACGTGCGCCAAAGCCTCAATGATCTGGGCGTTGATGAAGCCGAAGCCAATCGGCTGGGCGTGCGATTGATGAAGATCGCGGCACCATGGCCGTTGGGTTTTGAAGATTTTCGCGCATTCGCCGAAGGTCTTGAGATGGTGATCGTTGTCGAGGAAAAACGTTCGCTGATCGAGTCGCAATTGCGCGAGGAACTCTATGGCAGCGCGCAACAACCAGTTGTTGTCGGCAAACGCGATGAGCATGGCAATTGGCTGTTTCCCGTCAAGGGCGCGCTGGATCCCAACGATATTTCCGTTGCGGTCGGCGAGCGTATCTTGCGGGTGATCGGTCCTTCAGAACAAATTGACCAGCGGGTCAAGCGCATACGCCAATCCCAGGCCATGCTCGCCGACATGGGCGATATTGCCGTGCGGACGCCCTATTTCTGTTCTGGATGTCCTCACAACAGTTCGACCAAAGTGCCGGAAGGCTCCAAGGCTGCAGCAGGGATCGGTTGCCATTTCATGGCCATATGGATGGACCGTGATACGCAGGGATTTACCCAGATGGGCGGGGAGGGTGCACAATGGGTTGGCCAGCAGCCCTTTACCAATACCGAGCATATGTTCCAGAATATCGGCGACGGCACCTACAATCATTCAGGCATTCTTGCCCTGCGTTTTGCCCTGTCCGCCAAGTCTGACGTCACTTACAAGATCCTGTTCAATGATGCGGTGGCCATGACCGGCGGCCAGCATCACGAGGGTGGACTGACGGTTGATGCCATTGCACGGCAGGTTCGCGCTGAAGGCGTGGATCGCATTGCCGTCGTATCGGACGAACCGGACAAATATCCGACCGGCATGGATTGGCCTGACCGGGTGACCTTTCATCACCGCCTCGAGATGGATGCTGTGCAGCGGGAATTGCGCAACGTCAAAGGCGTGACGGTTCTGCTCTACGACCAGACCTGCGCTGCGGAAAAACGGCGCAGGCGCAAGCGTGGCACCTATCCCGATCCCGACAAGCGCGTCATCATCAATGAACTGGTGTGCGAGGGATGCGGCGATTGCGGCATCCAGTCCAATTGCGTTTCGGTGCAACCCGTTGAGACGGAATTCGGACGCAAGCGGCGCATCGATCAGTCAAGCTGCAACAAGGATTTTTCCTGTGTTGAAGGCTTCTGCCCCTCATTTGTGACCGTTCATGGCGGTAAAATCAAAAAAGCCAAGGCGGCAGCGCTCAGCAGCGATCCGCTGGAAGGCCTGCCGATCCCGCAATCGACATTGAATGAAGATGGCTGGGCCTGCGTCATCACCGGCGTGGGTGGAACCGGTGTCGTGACCATTGGCGCCATCTTGGGTATGGCCGCTCACCTGGAAGGCAAGGGATGCGGCATGATCGATATGGCCGGACTGGCGCAAAAAGGTGGTGCTGTCTATTCCCATGTGCGCATTGCGGCAAGGCCCGAAGACATCGCAGCCATCCGGGTGCCTGCCGGCAAGGCTGATCTGATACTGGGTTGTGATCTGGTGGTCTCCGGTTCTCGCAAGGTTCTGGCCGCCGTCAAGGAAGGTGGAACCCTTTTTGTTGCCAACACGGCCGAGGTCATGCCTGGTGATTTTGCCCGCAATGCTGATTTTTCACTGCCGGTTGAACGGTTGAAAAGAGCCGTTGTCAGGGCAGCAGGCGAGGATCAGACCATCTTCTTTGATGGCACTGCAGCTGCAAATCTGCTGTTTGGCAATGCCATCGCTGCCAATATGTTCCTGTTGGGCATTGCCTGTCAGCGCGGTGGCTTGCCGCTTGCCGCAGAGACCATCGAGCAGGCGATCCAACTGAACGGACAGGCCACGGACATGAATATTGCCGCCTTCCGCTGGGGTCGCCGCGCTGCTCATGACCCGGCCATTGTCAAAGACATGATGAATGCTGCGCGCACACCGGTTCGCACACACGAAATGTCACAGACCCTCGATGAACGGGTTGAAAGACGGCTGCAGTTCCTGACGGCCTATCAGAGCAAATCCTATGCCGATCGGTATGCGAGGCAGATGGCCAGAATCAGGGCGCTTGATGAGAAGCTCAATGGCGAGGCAGGAGCCTTGAGCGATGCAGTCGCGCGCAATCTGTTCAAGCTGATGGCGGTCAAGGATGAATATGAGGTCGCGCGGCTCTATAGTGACGGCAGTTTCAAGGCACAATTGTCCAACCAGTTTGACAGCTGGGACAGGCTCGAATTCCACATGGCGCCACCTGTCCTGTCCGCAAAGGATGCTGACGGGCATGTGCGTAAACGTCGCTTTGGTCCGTGGATGATGAAATTGTTTCCTGTCCTTGCTGCCATGCGGACATTGCGTGGGTCACCATTTGATATCTTTGGCTACCAGCAGGAACGTCGCCAGGAGCAGCAATTGCTGATCGCATATGAGGCGTTGCTCGAGGAAGTCGGTCCGGATATCACTTTGGCAAATTACCAGGCGGCCACCCATCTGTTGCAATACCCGCAGCGCATCCGTGGTTATGGTCATGTAAAACAGCGCAGCATTGTGGAAACGCATGCCGAAGTGAGCGCGCTGAAAGCAGCCTTTGCTGCTGGTGAAGTCAGGCAGGCGGCAGAATAAGCCAGCCTAAAACCTGATGGGAATTCGTGTAATCCATTTGTCCGTAAGGTATTGTTCTATTTAATGTTATACAACCTATGGTTTTATTTTTATAAAACCTTCCTTAATGCTTTTGCTGTAAATTTTTGATATCTCTAAGGAAGGTGTTGATGGGCGAAAAGACACGAGGGCAAATTCCGACAGATGTCTATCTGTCGTTTGTCCGTTCTCTTTACGGAAACCGAATGACTCTGGGTGCTGGCATGATCGCCCATCTGGTGACGTGTCTGCTGATCTTTTTCAAGCTCATGGATCCGGCTTACCTTGCATTTGGCGGCGTGATCTTTACGCTCTGGCTCGCACGTGTTGTCTTGATGAACAGATTCGACAAGGTCGAATTTTCCCCAGGTGATCGCGAAACAATTGCCAATTGGGAGTGGCTCTATATTGCCAGTACCGGTCTGGTAACACTGACTTTGGGTGCAATTACCGGTTATGCATTTCTGGTCAGTGGTGACACGTTTGCAGAAATTGCAGCGCTTTCGGTGACGCTTGGAGCCATGGTGTCTGTCGTCGGTCGCAATTTTGGCTCCAAAATCAATGTCGATATCATATCGCTGGCCGCTTGCCTGCCGATCACGTTGAGCCTGCTGCTGGTGGGCGACATCTATATGGCCATTTTGGCTTTGCTCATCGTGCCTCTGGTTGCCACAACGCGATCCATGGCCAATGGGGTGCGCGAATTTCTCTATGACAACGTCATGAGCCATCGCGAGATTGCCATTATTGCCGACCGTTTCAATGCCGCGCTCAACAATATGCCGCATGGTCTGTTCATGCTGGATGAAAACAACCGTATCGTGGTGGCCAACAAGAAGGCCGCAGAGCTGTTGTCTGTTCCCGATCGCGGATCTCTGCGCAACCATACGCTTGGAGCAGTGCTTCGTTTCGGTGTCGGTCGCTCGGTCGTCAACAAGAAACGGGCAAATTTGATCAAGCAACAGCTTGATGCGTTGATTGATGGCAGCCAGAAGCGCGCACTCATCTGCTTCAAGGATGAACTCTATCTCGAGTTCACGGCGAAACGCCGCACGGACAAGGGCGTTGTGCTGATTTTTGAAGATGTTACGGCACGCATCAGGGCTGAAGAAAAAATTGTGCATATGGCACGCTATGACAGTCTGACCGGACTGCCCAATCGCGGGTATTTTTCAGAAATCATCGACCAGCATATCGCCGATATGGCGGAAAATGAGAAATATGCTCTCGTGGTAATGGACATTGACGACTTCAAACATGTCAATGATACCAATGGTCACCTGACCGGCGATCGCCTGCTTTGCGCCATTTCCGCGCGGCTAACCGGCATTGCAGACAGCAATATGGCCTTGTCGCGCTTTGGTGGCGACGAATTTGTTCTGTTTATACGCAATCTGCGTGGCAAGGCGCATGTCGCAGAGATCATGCAGAACATGTTTGACGCCGTGCGTGGCACCTATCTGGTCAACGGAAACAAGCTGTTTGTGAGTGTCAGCGCGGGCGTCGTGATTGCCTCGAAAGCCGACTTCAAACTGGATGACCTGCAGATCAAAGCCGATCTGGCGCTGTATGAGACCAAACACAACGACAAGAACAGCTGGACCATCTTTGCCGATGAGATGGATGAAAAATACACATTGCGTCAGAAGCTGAAATCGGCGCTACGCGATGCAGTCCGGGAAAAGTCCTTCTCTGTTGTCTACCAGCCGATGTTCACCGTGGACACCATTCAGGTTGCCTGTTGTGAAGCCTTGTCACGCTGGTATCATCCCGACTTTGGCGCCGTATCACCGGCACAATATATTCCTCTGGCTGAAGAAATGGGCATTGTCGGTGATCTGACCCGCTTTATGCTTGATGTGGCCTGCCGCGATTGCGCAACCTGGCCAAATGGCGCCGCAGTGTCGGTTAATCTGTCAGCCAATGATCTGCGCAACAAGGGCATTATCGCCATGGTGACCGAAGCACTTGATGCATCCGGTCTGGATGCAAACCGGCTGCAGGTGGAAGTGACCGAAAGCGCTTTCGTTCAGGATATGGGCAAGGCCAAGGCGATACTGGATGAATTGCGCTCAAAGGGCGTCACGGTCGCAATCGATGATTTCGGCACGGGATATTCCAGTCTGAGTTATCTGAATCTTCTGCCGCTCAACAAGGTCAAGATTGATCGCTCATTTGTGTCCAATATCACCGAGGATCAGCGCACGTTCAAGCTGTTGAAAGGCGTCGTGCATCTGTCCAGAGAACTTGGCCTTGAGATTGTTGTTGAAGGCGTCGAGACAGAAGACCAGCTGGAAATGATCCGCTCAACAAACAGCGCGGATCTAATCCAGGGCTTCATTTTCGGTATGCCCATGCCCACAAGCGGCATATGTGAGTTGACCTCCAGTAGCATGTCCGCAAAGGAGCGGATCAGGACCATGAACAACAAGCCTGCTACACAAAAACGCGCCGCTGACTGAAGACGACCGGCATTGACCGATCAACTGATCGGCACGCATCCCCGTTTGATGCCGTGAGGTGTCGGCGTCCCTGTTTGCGACCTGTCTGCGGGATGGTTGCTTGAGCCTTGAAACGCCCGACGTTTCAAGGCGGGCGCACACCATGATCCACATCTGAAACTCCCCCTGAATGCCTGCTGATCCTTCTGGTTGCACCCGATAAAGCGCGACTGGTCGATGCAAAGCCATCTGACCGGCTTTCAAGAACGCATCCACGATAATGCGAATTTTACGCCTGATCGGGCAAGTGTCTGATTTCACGGCGCCCTTGCTGCTTGCCCTGAATAGGCTCGAATGACCATCCAACACACTTTTGTCTCGGCCCGCCGTTAACCTTAACGCGAAGTTAATGGGTATATAACTTTAACAATTTGAATTGTTCGGGTAGTGTTAACTTATGATTAACCATGTGACAGGGGCGCTGAATATGGTTCAGGCAATTGGCGGATTGACAGATTTTACAAATAAGCTGATCCATGTGATGGATGAAGTTGAATATCGACGGATTACCAGTGCGGAAGATATGGAAGACGTGGCGCGATTGCGCCACAAAGCCTACAAGAAAGCCGATATTTTACCGATCAAGGGTGACATGTTGATCGATGATATTGATTACGATTCGCATGCCTATGTATTCGGCATCTATTATGACGAAAAACTGATAAGCACCATTCGTATTCATCATGTGACACCGACACACCGTGTCAGCATATCGGGCAAGGTTTTCCCCGATACGGTCAACAGTCTTCTGGATGCAGGCATGTCGTTGATCGACCCGGTGCGCCATGCTTCGGATCCTGACCTTTTTGACCATCTTCCGGCGCTGCCGTTTCTGACATTGCGCATTGCCACCATGGCGACGGACTATTTTGACGCGGATTACTGTCTTTCGCTGATCCCGCCACAACATGCGGCATTCTATCGGCGGGTGTTCAGGTCGACGCAGATTGTCGCACCGCAATCGGGTTGCGGCGGTTACAATACGGATTTGACGCTGATGTCGACGCATGTTCCCGTCGAGCTTGCGAAGGTCTACAAACGCTATCCGTTCTTCAAATCGCAACCCTTTGAGCGGCGTATGATGTTTGCGCCGCTGGAAGAACTGGGCATGATGCCTTTGACCATTCTGCCAACGGCACGTTACCTTCAGGCAGCCTGAGGAACCAGATGACTTGCCCTGCCGGGCTGCATTGTGTATTCGATGCCAACAGGTTGGTTGCCCAACAGGAAACCTTCGTTTCCGACTTGATTGCAACAGGTTTTATAGCGATAGCTGTCCGCGACAAATTCTCGGACAGCGCCACCTTGGCAGGGGAGTATCTCAATGGCTGAACAAAATACCGGACCCGTCGAAATGGGCGCCGAGATGGATTATCCGGAACACGAAAGAACCTATGAACGGTTTTTGGCGCTGGCCAAATATGGAACACTTGGCTGCATCGTCATCATGGTGGGCATGGCCATCGGCTTTTTCACGGCAGCCGGTTTCATCGGTGGGACGCTTGCCGCAATCATCCTTTTTGCAGTTGGATTTTACCTGCTGAAATAGTTCGCGCCCGGCAAGAGCGTGACGCACATGCACCATCTGCGGATGGTGCTGATGCGGTTCAAGAGAATTAGGAGTGAAGAGTGGCAAGCACTGTTTTCATCGCAAAAGAATCCCATCCGGACGAATCGCGTGTCGCTGCTTCCGTTGATACGGTCAAGAAATTGATCGGTTTGGGCTTCGAGGTTGTTGTGCAGAAGGGCGCGGGAACAGCATCCCGCATACCGGATGATGCTTTTGCCGATGCCGGAGCCAAGCTTGGCACAGCCGTTTCCGCCAAAACCGCTGATATCGTGCTCAAGGTGCGACGGCCCAGTGATGCGGAAATAAAGAATTACAAAAAAGGTGCCGCAGTGCTTGCCATCATGGACCCCTATGGCCATGAGAAAGCGCTGGCAGCGCTGGCCAAGGCAGGTCTGACCTGCTTTGCAATGGAACTGATGCCGCGCATCACGCGCGCGCAGGTTATGGATGTGCTTTCGTCACAGGCAAATCTGGCCGGATATCAGGCCGTCATTGACGCTGCGCATGAATTTGACCGGGCGATGCCGCTGATGATGACCGCTGCCGGCACGGTGCCTGCAGCCAAGGTGTTTGTCATGGGCGCTGGTGTAGCCGGCTTGCAGGCCATTGCCACGGCAAGACGACTGGGCGCTGCGGTGTCTGCCAATGATGTGCGTCCTGCGGCAAAAGAGCAGGTTGCTTCTCTGGGGGCGAAATTTGTCGCGGTTGAGGATGACGAATTCAAGGCGGCTGAAACTGCGGGCGGATATGCCAAGGAAATGTCCAAGGAATATCAGGCCAAGCAGGCCGCTCTGGTTGCCGATCATATATCCAAGCAGGATATTGTCATTACGACGGCGCTGATCCCCGGACGTCCGGCGCCACTTCTGGTGACAAAGGCAATGCTCAAGTCGATGAAACCCGGATCATTGTGTGTCGATCTGGCGGTTGAACGCGGCGGCAATGTCGAAGGTGCAATCGCTGGACAGATTACCGAAGTCGAAGGTGTTCGCGTCATCGGTTACAACAATGTTCCCGGACGCCTTGCCACCAGCGCATCGCAACTTTATGCAAAAAATCTGCTGTCTTTCCTTGAGACTCTGGTCGACAAGGAAGCAAAGGTGCTTGCGATCAACCACGAGGATGAACTGGTGAAAGCCACCATGCTGACCGATGGGGGGAAGATTGTTCACCCCAATTTTGGCGGCTCCGATAACGCAAAGGGAGATGCGTGATGGCAAATTCCGCAGTCGATAAGGCAATGGACGGTCTGGACGGAGCAGTGGAAGCTGTCAGGCAGGCCGTATCCGATCTTCCTGCAGTGGCAGACGCAGTCAGCGCAGCAGCCCATGGTGTCAGCGGTGGTGCCGTCGATCCCTTCGTTTTCCGCCTGGCAATTTTCGTGCTGGCCATTTTTGTCGGCTATTATGTCGTGTGGTCGGTGACGCCGGCCCTGCATACGCCGCTCATGGCGGTCACCAATGCGATTTCCTCGGTGATTGTCGTTGGTGCCTTGCTGGCCGTTGGTATTTCCGCAAGCGGCCTTGCAACAGGCTTTGGGTTTGTTGCGCTGGTGCTGGCATCGGTCAATATATTTGGTGGCTTTCTGGTCACGCAGCGCATGCTTGCCATGTACAAGAAAAAAGAGAAGTGAGGGGCTGATTGATGTCTGAGAGTTTCGCAGCCTTTCTATATCTGGTTTCCGGCGTGCTGTTCATTCTGGCACTGCGAGGGTTGTCTCATCCCACGACAAGCCGTCAAGGCAATGTCTATGGCATGATCGGTATGGGCCTTGCCATCATCACCACTTTGCTGCTGGCGACGCCAAGCATGGGTGGTCTGGGGCTTATCATTCTTGGCCTTGCCATCGGCGGCGGTATTGGTGCCTATGCGGCGCGCAGCATACCCATGACGGCCATGCCGCAGCTGGTTGCCGCGTTCCATTCGCTGGTCGGGCTTGCCGCAGTGATGGTGGCGGCCGCAGCGCTGTACACGCCTTCTTCCTTCGGTATCGGCGACATGGGATCCATTCCGGGGCAGGCCCTGGTGGAAATGTCCATTGGCGTTGCCATTGGTGCGATCACATTTACCGGTTCCATCATTGCATTCCTGAAGCTTGACGGGCGGATGTCGGGCAAGCCGATCATGCTGCCGATGCGCCATGCGATCAATGCCTGCCTTGCCCTGGCGATCATCGTTCTCGTGGTCATGCTGGTGATGAGCGAAAGCCACAATGTCTTCTGGATGATCGTCTTGCTTTCCCTGATCCTGGGTGTGCTGATCATTGTTCCCATTGGTGGCGCGGATATGCCGGTTGTGGTGTCGATGCTCAACTCCTACTCCGGCTGGGCTGCCGCCGGTATCGGCTTCACCCTTGGCAATCTGGCGCTGATCATAACCGGTGCGCTCGTCGGATCATCCGGTGCGATCCTTTCCTACATCATGTGCAAGGGCATGAACCGCTCCTTCATTTCGGTGATCCTCGGCGGTTTTGGTGGCGAAGCTGCTGCTGCGGGCGACGACGATATTGATCGCTCGGTCAAGCTTGGTTCGGCTGAAGATGCCGCCTTCCTGATGGCCAATGCATCCAAGGTGATCATTGTTCCGGGATACGGCATGGCCGTGGCACAGGCCCAGCATGCTTTGCGTGAACTGGCAGATACGCTGAAAGAAGCCGGCGTCGAAGTCAAATATGCCATTCATCCGGTTGCCGGGCGTATGCCTGGACATATGAATGTGTTGCTGGCCGAGGCCAATGTTCCCTACGATGAAGTCTTCGAGCTGGAAGACATCAATTCCGAATTCGCACAGACGGATGTTGTCTATGTGATCGGGGCCAATGATGTCACCAATCCGGCAGCGCGCGATGACCCGTCATCGCCGATCTACGGGATGCCTATCCTTGAAGTGGACAAGGCAAAGACCTGTCTTTTTGTCAAGCGGTCGCTGGGTTCTGGCTACGCCGGAATCGACAACACCTTGTTCTACAAGGAAGGCACGATGATGCTGCTGGGAGATGCCAAGAAAATGACTGAAGGCATCGTCAAGGCCATGGCCGACTGACGCATCCACTGGATATCATCAATGAAGATACGAAAAACCCGCCACGTGGCGGGTTTTTTGATTCGGGGTTTTGGTTTTGGGCAGCAGGTGGAACTGCGCATGGGTGCTATCTCACCCGGGCAAGACCGTCCTGGGCCGGCTGGTATTTGGGATCAAGTTGTGCGGCTCTTGCGTAGGAGCGCCTGGCCTTGGTCAATTCGCCCCGCCGCTCATAGATCAAAGCCTGGTTGACCCAGGCCTCGGCAATGTTCTTGTCCAGATCCAGCGACTTGTTGATGTCGGTAAAGGCATTTTCCTCATCGCCCAGGGCGAGATAGGAAAGTCCACGATTGTTATAGGGCAGTGGCGCATTGGGAGACAGCGATATCGATTTTGAAAAATCTTCAATTGCCTGTTTGTGCTGGCCACGCTGCTGATAGATCAGGCCACGGTTGTTGTAGGCGGCCGGATCGGTCGTATCCAGATTGATGGCCTGCTGAAAATCATTGAAGGCGTTGGACGCCTGGCCTGCCTGGCGGTACATGTTGCCGCGGCCGATATAGGCGACATCATAGCGTGGATTGATTCTTAAGGCCTTGTTGTAATCATTCGATGCGGCTGAAAGATCGCCCATGCCGCGATAGATCAGCGCCCGGTTGGCATAGGCCTGATAGAAATTCGGATCCAGCACTATGGCGCGGTTGAAGTCCTTGAGCGCCTGGTTGAAGTCACCAGCCCGCCCGTAGGCCGTTCCGCGCACATTATAGGCCTGCGGATCCTTCGGGTTGTTTTGAATAACCTGCGAAAGGGATGCAATATTGCTTTCCGAGCCCTGCGCCTTCTCAATACTGATGACGTCCTGGGTCGTGTTTGTCTGGCAACCGGATATTGCAAGGGTTGAAACAGCGACAAAGAGAATAGCCGGGAAAACTCTTTTGTTGACGACTGCTGTTTTGTGCACTTTCACCCGTATGCCCCTCACGATCAAGTTATGGAAACCAAGCCAAAAAATAAGGCGGTGACGATACAATCGCCCCGCCCTAACAAAACGCATAAATTGCGTTTGAATAATGGCAGATCCTAACGGGTGGTAGTGGTACTTGTACCGCGACCAACCAGAAGACCTTCACGCTGTGCACGCTTGCGGGCGAGCTTGCGTACCCGGCGAACGGCTTCAGCTTTTTCGCGCGCCCGCTTCTGAGAAGGTTTCTCATAGAAGTCGCGCATTTTCATTTCGCGGAAGATGCCTTCACGCTGCATCTTTTTCTTCAGCGCCCGAAGCGCCTGATCGACGTTGTTATCGCGGACAAGTACTTGCACCTTGATCCCGTTCCTTCCGGTTTAGAGTTGTACCGTCGTGAGAATGTTTGATAGGCGACGGCAAAAAAAATCTGGTTCGCGAAAGTCGAAGACCTCACGATTGGCTGGCAAATAACAGATATCCCGGTTCAAGTCCATAGTTGCGTGCAGGAAATGGGCAATTTGATACCGATTGGCAAGATTCTTGACCCTGCAGAGGGTCGCGCGGCGTCAGGCGTCGCAAAAGGGCAATTGCAACTTGCGCAAATCTGCCATCAGGTCAAATATAATCTGGAGATCACACCGGGAGCCTGTTTGACCCATGCGGAAATATTCTATCTTCGCCGTTGCCCGCGAAGCAATGCGCGGCCACAAGGGCTGGCCTGAGCAATGGACGTCGCCGGAGCCGAAAAAACAATATGACGTGATTATCGTCGGGGCGGGCGGCCATGGTCTCGGCACAGCCTATTATCTGGCCAGTCAACATGGAATCACCAATGTGGCCGTCATCGAAAAAGGTTGGCTTGGCGGCGGAAATACAGGTCGCAATACAACCATCATCCGCTCCAATTATCTCTATGACGAAAGTGCCGGACTTTACAATCATGCGATGAAATTGTGGGACGGGTTGAGCCAGGAGCTCAATTATAATGTCATGTATTCGGCCCGCGGTGTGATGATGCTCGCCCATAATGTGCATGACGTGCAGGGTGCGCAGCGACATATCCATGCCAACAGGCTCAATGGCGTGCAGAACGAATGGCTGACGCCGGAACAGGCCAAGGAATTCTGTCCACCGCTCAATATTGCGCAAACCGCCCGCTACCCGGTGATGGGCGCCGCCCTGCAGCGATGTGGCGGCGTGGCCCGTCATGATGCCGTTGCCTGGGGCTATGCCCGCGCTGCGGCCGCTCGCGGTGTTGATATTATCCAGAATTGTGCGGTCACGGGCATAAGGCGCTCGGCCAATGGCGCAGTGGAGGGTGTCGAGACGACGCGCGGTTTTATCGGCGGCAAGAAAGTGGGTGTTGCGGCAGCCGGTCACAGTTCGGTACTGATGGAGATGGCGGGTGTGAACATGCCGCTTGAAAGCTATCCGCTGCAGGCTTTGGTGTCCGAGCCGGTCAAGCCGATCTTCCCCTGTGTTGTCATGTCCAATACGGTGCATGCCTATATATCCCAGTCCGACAAAGGTGAACTGGTGATCGGGGCGGGAACCGACCAATATACCTCCTATTCGCAAACCGGCGGGCTGCATATTCTCAGCCATACGCTGGATGCCATCTGCGAGATGTTCCCGATCTTCACGCGGATGAAAATGCTGCGTTCCTGGGGCGGGATTGTCGATGTGACGCCGGATCGTTCGCCGATCCTGGCAAAAACGCCGGTGCCAGGGCTTTATGTCAATTGCGGCTGGGGAACCGGCGGCTTCAAGGCAACGCCGGGATCCGCCCATGTGTTTGCCCATACGATTGCCAATGATGCGCCGCATGCCATCAACGCACCCTTTACCCTTGAGCGCTTCCGCACCGGCCGTCTGATTGACGAAGCCGCCGCTGCGGCTGTGGCGCATTAACAGGTCAGGCGGTTTCATCATGTTATTGATCCATTGTCCCTATTGCCGCGAAGAGCGCCCCGAACTGGAGTTTCGCCATGCCGGCGAAGCCCATATCGCGCGCCCGGCCGACATCACCTCCATCAGTGATGAGGAATTCACCCAATTCTTCTTTCTGCGCACCAATCCGAAAGGCACGGCCCATGAGCGGTGGCGGCATATTCATGGATGCGGGCGTTTCTTCAATGCGGTGCGTGATACGGTGACAGACCGATTTGCCATGACCTATGAGGCCGGGCTGCCGCATCCTGACCGGCGTGACCCTGATATCGGCAATGGCAAGGCCAAATCAAAAGGTGCAAAGACATGAGTGGGGCAAATCGCATTGCCGGCGCTGGTCGACTCACACCGGCAAAAAAGCTCCGCTTCACCTTTGACGGAGAAATCTACACTGCGCTTGAAGGTGACACGCTGGCCTCGGCATTGCTGGCCAATGGCGTGCATCTGATGGGTCGTTCCTTCAAATATCATCGCCCGCGCGGTGTTCTTGGGGCCGGTTCGGAGGAACCCAATGCGCTGATGGGGATCGAGCGGGACAAATCGCGCCAGCAGCCCAATGTACGCGCCACCGTTCAGGAAGTCTTCGAGGGCATGGTGGCTGTTTCCCAGAACCGCTGGCCGTCTCTGGCCTTCGATGTCGGTTCGGTGAACAATCTCCTGTCGCCGCTTTTTGCCGCCGGGTTTTACTACAAGACCTTCATGTGGCCGAAAATGGCCTGGGAAAAACTCTATGAACCGGTGATTCGCAGTGCCGCAGGCCTGGGTGTTGCGCCGGATGCGGCTGACACCGACTATTATGCCAGCCGGTATATTCATACGGACGTGATGATCATTGGTGGAGGTGTCTCGGGGCTGACTGCTGCGCTGGCGGCAGCGCGATCCGGCGCGGATGTGATCCTGTGCGACGAACAGGCTCGGATCGGCGGCGCGCTTTCCTATGACAGCGGCGTCTGCGTGGATGGCAGACCCGGAATTGACTGGGCCAGTGACACGGCGCGGCAACTGGCCGCCATGGACAATGTGCGGGTGCTGACGCGAACAACTGCCTTTGGCTATTATGCCCAGAACTTTGTGGCTCTGGTGGAGCGGGTGACGGACCATCTTGCGGATCCGGCTGCCAGCCTGCCACGCGAACGGGTCTGGCAGGTGCGCGCCAAAAAAGTGATCATCGCCACGGGCGCCATCGAGCGTCACATGGTCTTTGCCAACAATGATCGCCCCGGCATCATGTTGTCCTCGGCAGCACGTATCTATCTGAACCATTATGGTGTGGCAGTCGGCACCAAGGTCGGCGTCTATACGGCCAATGACAGCGCCTATGAGAGCGCATTTGATCTCAAACGCGCCGGAATTTCCATCGAGGCCATCATCGATTGCCGGGATCATCCCGGTGAAGGTCTCCTGTCGAAAGCGGCCGATCTGGATATCGAGGTGCTGACCAGCCATTGTGTCGTCGACACCAAGGGTGCCCGGCGCGTCAATGCGATGATTGTCGAGCGCAAGGGAGGCGGCGGCAGCCGGACCTTTGCGGTGGATGCGCTGATCATGTCCGCCGGCTGGACACCATCCGTTCACATGTTCTCGCAATCACGCGGAAAAGTTGCCTGGGATGCGGCAACCGAGCGGTTCCTGCCCGGCGAACATGCGCAGGAATGCGTCAGCGTCGGCGCCTGCAACGGCACGGATGGTCTGCAGGCCAGCATCGAAGAAGCTCTTATGGCCGGGCGCAAGGCTGCGGGGCAGACCGGACGAAAACCCTCTGGCGCACTGAAGATTGTGGGTGAGGGGGCAGGCGACTGGTCGGGTGGCATGGCAGGCAGCGCTGGCGGCGTGGCCGGAGCCAACGCGAACGTCAAGGCTTTTGTGGACTTCCAGAACGATGTCACAGCCAAGGATATTCGACTGGCTGTGCGCGAGGGCATGCATTCCATCGAACATATCAAGCGCTTTACCACCACTGGTATGGCATCCGATCAGGGGAAAACCTCGAATATTCATGGGCTTGCAATCGCCGCGGAAGCGCTGGACCGGGAGATGCCGCAGGTTGGCCTGACGACTTTCCGTGCGCCCTATACGCCGGTGACCTTCGGGGCCATTGTCAATCATGGACGTGGCAAATTGTTCGACCCGGCACGCAAGACGGCGATGCATGCCTGGCAGGAGGCGCATGGGGCCGTTTTTGAGGATGTCGGTCAGTGGAAACGGGCCTGGTATCTTCCGCGTGTCGGCGAGGACATGCATGCGGCCGTCAATCGCGAATGCCGCACCGTGCGCGAGATCGCCGGCCTGTTTGATGCATCAACATTGGGCAAGATCGAAGTGGTGGGCCCGGATGCGGCAAAATTCCTTGATATTATCTATACCAATGGCTGGGCCAAGTTGCAGCCAGGCCGATGCAAATACGGAATCATGCTGCGCGAGGATGGCTTCATCTACGATGATGGCGTGGTTGCGCGGATTGCCGAAGACCGGTTCCATGTCACGACAACGACCGGCGGAGCGCCGCGTGTTCTCAATCACATGGAAGACTACCTTCAAACGGAATTCCCCGAACTTGATGTCTGGCTGACGTCGACCAGTGAACAATGGGCGGTCATTGCCGTGCAGGGACCAAAGGCGCGGGACATCATCGCGCCGCTGGTGGAAGGGATCGATCTTTCCAGTGAATCCATGCCGCATATGAGTGCTCGAGAGGGCACAATCTGCGGGGTGCCGACACGTCTGTTCCGGGTTTCCTTCACCGGGGAGGCTGGTTTTGAAGTCAATGTTCCTGCCGACTACGGGCAGGCCGTGTGGGAGGCCATCTGGCAGCGGGCCGAACCCTTGGGGGCTTGCGTCTATGGCACTGAGGCCATGCATATATTGCGGGCTGAAAAAGGCTTTATCATCGTTGGTCAGGATACGGACGGAACGGTGACGCCGCAGGATGCTGGTCTTGGCTGGGCCATTGCGAAAAGCAAACCGGATTTTGTCGGTATTCGCGGCCTGACGCGCCCTGATATCGTCGCCGATGGCCGCAAGCAGTTGATCGGCCTGAAGACCAAAGATCCCAAAACGGTTCTAGAGGAGGGCGCACAGATTGTCGCTGATCCCAACCAGGCCATACCGATGACCATGCTCGGGCACGTGACGTCTTCCTACTGGTCGGAAAATTGCGGCCGGTCGATTGCCATGGCCTTGCTGGCCGGCGGGCGGTCCAGAATGGGTGAAACGCTCTATGTGCCCATGGCCGATCGCACAATAGAAGTGGAAGTGACCGGTACGGTTTTCTTCGATGAAAAGGGAGAGCGGACACATGGCTAAGAATACTGGAGCCAGGCAAATGGCCGCCGCGCGACACACATTGCTTGAAGGTCAGGGCTTTGCCTCACAGCTGGTCAGTCTCACCGAGGCAGCGCCTGCCAGCCGCATTTCACTGCGCGCACGGCCTGACGCTGTGGCCGCATTGTCGAAAGCGCTTGGCATCAAGCTGCCGGATCAACCCAAGACATCGGTCCGTTCAACCGCTTCAAGGACCAGGCAGCGGGTGGCCCTTTGGCTGGGGCCGGATGAGTGGCTGGTGATCGACGAGGCCGGTGCGGATCTGATGGGGGCCTGTGCCAAGGCCAGGGGCCTCCATGCGGCCGTTGATGTCTCGCATCGCAACACGGCCATTATCGTGTCTGGCCAGGGGGCCGAGGCCGTCATCAGCGCCGGGTGTCCGCAAAACCTGTCACTGGATGCCTTTGCCGTCGGCGCCTGCTCGCGCACGATCCTCGGCAAGGCCGAAATCGTGCTTCTGCGTGAAGAGGAAAATGTCTTTCGGGTTGAATGCTGGCGTTCGTTTTCAGCCTATGTCTTGGCATTTCTCAGTGATGCCGCCCGTGCGCCAATGATCTGACGGCGAGAATTGTTGCCGAGATTCTGATGCTTGCGATAGGTCGGTGAGTGACATTCGACCAGTCCTGGTTGTCTTTGACTGCCCTCAGCGAAACTCTTGCGTAATCACAATGTTACCAACAATAGCATTGTTGAAGGCGCTCATCTCTTCAGCTGGAATCCAGTACTCAAGATGTGCCTGACCTCCAGCTTCGTGAACGTCGTATGCGTTCAGATAGGATTCGAGAACTTCAAAGCGCGTGACAAACCCGGAACCGCTATCTTTGACATTCCAATCGCGCGCGATTTTTATGGCATATTCTTCCGTGAGCACCGGATAGAATATGGGCTGTTCCGGCAAACGTGGCGGAAACGCACGCATGCCTGACTGCTCAAGCAAGACAAGTTCTTTCGGCCCAATGGGACGCCAGAGTGTTACGGTTTCAGGTTTTTTGTTCATGCCGGACTTAAAACATGGTTGGGTTTTTCTTTTCAAGGCAAAACAGTCACTTTGGGCTCAGAGCCGAAATTGAACATTGTTTTTTGAGGTGGCGCAGGAAAGATCGCACAATCACTTTGTGGGCAGGCGCGACCGGCAGCATATATATTCGGCCAAATATTTTGTGGGTTTTCACTGACGACGTAATGGTCAGTTCTTTTCCGTTCCTCGATATGCACGTCAAGACATCCAGATGGCTGTCACGTGCTGACAGAGAAAGCACATCGTTCGAGACGTGTTCTACCAGGAAAAAATCCAGCTTTTGGCCGACTGAAACGGTTTTGCGTGAGGCGGTGGAGAAGCCGCTGATCTTCTTCACCCCAAACAGGGACGAAATGAAGTCTCTGATGCGGAACGCCCACTTTAACACGGGTGATGGCCGAGAGGTCATGATGCCCCACGCCTCAAGTGGGGTGACGGATCTGGAAAGCCGGATTGTCTGTTGGTCGAAAAAATCAAGTTCAGCTGGCGGCGCCAACAGCTGGATGTTGGTATTTGGCAGCGTATAGAGCTCGGTCTTGTCCAAAATACATCTCCGATGGCATGAGATTTGGATAGCAGGTGATCCCATCGCATTCCATGTGACATCTTGGGCATCTGCCGACCTCAGGCAGACGTCTATCGGTCGTGCTCAAGTGGCTATGGGTGCATATTCCCGAATTGGGGTCACGGCCATCAATTGTTGCAAGGTGCTTGTTCATCGGCGGGTAAACAATATCTGCAACAATTCACGGCAAGAACGTGTTTGCCCTGCTGTTTCAAATGCCAACCAGGCTGTTCAAGACCGGCAGGCAGACCCAAAACCATTAAACCGGGACAGAATATGAAACGCAAACACATCATTGTCCTTGCCCTCCTGGGCTTGCTGTCCATTGTCGTGCTTGCCGTGCCGGAACTTGGCATTTTGCCGATGCTGGTCATTATCGGAATACCCATTTCCATCGCCTATTGGTCTGTTCCGGCGCTGTTTTTGATCGCGACCATCAGTTATGCAATTTATCATGCAATGCATTTTTCCGGGCGGGCAGGCGCGCTTTTGGCCGTCAGTCTCTGCGGCATTCTACTGGCTATACCGGCTTACATGTTGAACCTGCAAATGGAGAAGCAAGCCATTTCCCATGTATCAGATGACCACAACAGCCTGACGTTGCCTCTTCCTTTGGGCAATATAGCCGTCATAACCAAAGGATCAGGCAAATATGCCAAGGATTCTTCCACGCGCTGCGACGGATTTTGCCTGCACGCCCTGTTGAGCGGTTCGGCCAGAAGCATTCTGATGCTGGAATCCAGAGAACCATTTACACCACTGCAGCCGGATGGAGAGGCCGTGGAATTCACCATCGAGACATTGCCGCAATGCCCGGAGACCATATTTGCATCCGGTCGACACACGCTTTCTCTACCAAATGGCAAATCCGGCAAGAAGCAAACGGCCAATGCGGTGGAGCTGATCAAGCTGAAAATCAGCGAGGGAGAGTGTCTGGTCTCCAAAAAGGCAAAACTGTCTGACGCCGATATCGTCATAACCAGGGGGCGGGCCATTTCCGGCGGGTCTCATGCGTCACGCCCCGGCTTTCGACTTTTCACAGATACGATCATTGCTGACAGGATCACCGTCCATCAGAAGATGGCAATGGATGGCGCATTCAATGAAGTCTACCGGTGGACCGGTGTGACATTCAAACCGTTTGCATGGATATTGGTGCCTGCCCCCCAGTCTGGATATGGCTTTGACATGAACATGGGCTGGTGGCGATCTGTCCAGCGGATCAACATTGCAAAAAGATATGATGACAAATCAGATTGGCCGCTTTTCCTGACCGGGACTCTTGGGTTTGATCTTCAGCTCGACGGTACCTTTGCAGAAAAACGCATTATCGAGAACATGGAAAAAGTCCTGGCTGAAAACAGAGCCCCTAGCCCGGAGGAATGGAATTCCTTTTCGGATTATCTTGATCGCAGGGGTTTGATAGCCAATGCCGATGCAGCCCGATCGGATTTTGAAATTGCCTATCAAATGCTGGAAAACAGAAAATTCCCGACGCCGCCACGGTTGTACCAGGTGGTCAACCATGCGGTAAAAAACACCACGCCGCAGCAGATTGCGCATTTGACCGAAATGATGATTTCGCGCATGGAGGATGGAACAACCTGGGCGGAAAATCTCAAGGTTTCGCGGAAAAAAGAGCTTGCAAACCTGGCCGCAGGGCTTCGAAGACTGCCGGATGAATATCTGTTGCCGCACTTTGAACACCACGTGAAACTGGCCTCGGATCAAGCCGTTCAAACGGCAGCCTGGCGCTTTATCTCCCAGCTCCACATTCATGGGGAACGGGCGGTTCCAACGTTGTTGGAGCAAATTGGCGCGGGGCTCGAAGGGGGTTACATGTTTTACAGATCAAACGCCTATCAACATCCATATCTTGCAGGGATGATAGGCCTGTGTCTGGCGGGACCGCATGCCAAGTCCGCCTCACCGAAATTGTTGCGTTTGATGCAGGAGGGGCAATTGCCCGCTCATGCGTCCTATGGTGATCTGATGGTCAATACACTGGTTCGAACGGCTATTGATCCGGAGTTGATCTGGCCGGTCTATTCCGCCGCCAATAAAAACAGAACCAGAGAAAATTTCGACCGGGAAGTCAAACGTGCAAAATCGGACCGCCCTGATTGCAGCTATTAGAGCGAATGGGATCACAACTTGATGACTGCCGTAACGTCAATGGTCACACGGAGATCAAACAGCAACAGGACGCTGCTATCAGAAGGCGCAAACGCATCTGCCGCAAGAAACGGCGCTTGATTGAACAAGAAAAGCTCCGGGCAACAGGACCGGCATCAAATGCTAGAGCATCAATTGTCCGCCATTGATCTCGAGAACCTGCCCCGTGATATAGCCTGACAAGGCATTGCTTGCCAGAAACAGGTAGGCTGGTGCGCAATCCTCGGGTGTTCCCAACCTTTGCAGGGGAATGGATTTGCGGGTGTTTTCCAGTTTTTCCTGGGAAGAATACCGACTGTGGAAATCCGTATCGATGGTTCCGGGTGACACAGCGTTGGCGCGTATGCCCTGCGGGGCCAGTTCGCGCGCAAGTGCCTTTGTGTATGTCGCAACAAATGCCTTGGTGGCGCTGTAGATTGATGATCCCGGGCTGCCGCCTGTTCGCGCTGATATGGAAACCGTATTGATGATGGAAGCATTTTCAGCCGACCGCAGCTTTGGCAGAAGTCCCCGGCACACCATGACGACGCTGGTTTGGTTGAGCGTGACCAGGTCATCATATTGGGCGTCGGTCAAATCGCCCGCGGGAAATCTGCCATGCATTGTGCCTGCATTATTGACCAACACATCAATCGACCGGGTTTTTGACAGCACCGTGTCAATGAAACCCTGTGTCTCCGCGCCTTTGGTGAAGTCTGCTTCAATCGCCTCAATGCCGGTGTCTGCGAATTTCTCAGCCGATCGGCTACGCCCGCTGTGAACGATGACGCTGGCCCCATGTTCGGCAAAGGCATTAGCGACGCAAAACCCGATGCCACGTCCAGCGCCGGTAACGACAATTGTCTGGCCCCGGAAAAGTTCACTGGAAAAGCCGGTTTGTTTCATGCTGTCCTCGATAAAACGGATCGGTGGTTGCCCGATGCAGAATGATTTGAATCTCCATTGCTTTCGATTATAGTGCAAACGAAAGCAATGTGAAAGTCGAGAGCATCCATGTATCTGAGTCCGCGTCATGAACAAATTCTCGAATTGGCAAAACTGGAGGAACGGGTGCTGGTTGATGAACTTGCTGCGCGCTTTGACGTGACGCCGCAAACCATCCGCAAAGACCTGAATGATCTGTGTAAACAAAGGCTTCTGACGCGCATTCATGGCGGGGCGGAATTCCCGTCCGGAGTCGCCAATTTCGAGTATGAGGATCGCAGGCAGATTGCCGCTCTGGAGAAAACTGCAATCGGCAAGGCAGCGGCAGCGCTCATTCCAAATGAATCGTCTCTATTCATCAATATCGGCACAACAACCGAAGCGGTGAGCGAAGCACTGCTTGATCACGTCGGGCTGATGGCGATCACCAACAACATCAATGTTGCCAATCGTTTGCGTCTCTATCCGAAGTTTGAAGTCGTTATGGCAGGCGGCGTTGTGCGCAGCACCGATGGCGGAATCGTCGGCGAAACCGCCGTTGATTTCATTCGCCAGTTCAAAGTTGACCACGCTGTGATCGGAACATCAGCGATTGATACTGATGGTGCATTGCTGGACTTTGATATTCGGGAAGTGAAAGTCGCCCAGGCAATTATCGAGAATGCCCGCAACGTCATTCTGGTTGCCGATTCGACAAAATTTGAACGCACTGCACCGGTTCGAATTGCACACATCTCGCAAGTCGACACCTTTGTGACGGATCATTGTGTCAGCGATGATATCCGAAAGGTTTGCGACGAGAATGATGTGCGTCTCATTGAGGTCGGTTCCGGATCGTAACCGGCGTTCTTGTAGTCTGTTTGACCAATAGACCAATTGCAGCACGGCAATTGGGTGTGCATCCACCATGGTCTCGTCTTAAAGTATGTATTGATACCATCGATTTTCGCAAAAATGTCGTTTGACATTCGATGTGTTTTCGTTTTCTCTGAGATAGGTTTCACTTTATGGATAGTGATGCCCGTTTCGGGAGGAAATTTTGTCCACGGTGTTTGATATCTTCGTCATTGGCGGCGGGATTAACGGATGCGGTATCGCGCGCGATGCTGCCGGCCGTGGCTATTCCGTTTGCCTGGCGGAAATGAATGACCTGGCTTCGGGCACGTCTTCCTGGTCTACAAAACTCATCCACGGCGGGTTGCGCTATCTGGAACACTACGAGTTTCTGCTGGTTCGCAAGGCGCTGATCGAGCGTGAAGTGCTGTTGAATATGGCGCCTCATATCATTTGGCCCATGCGTTTTGTGCTGCCGCATCACAAAGGATTGAGACCGGCCTGGCTGCTGCGCCTCGGGTTGTTCTTCTATGATCATCTGGGTGGGCGGAAAATTCTGCCGGGCACCAGGGTCGTCGATCTGAAATCAGATGTTGCCGGCAAACCCTTGAAAGAGGAATTTTCCACGGCATTCGAATATTCAGATTGCTGGGTGAACGATGCACGTCTGGTTGTCTTGAATGCGATGGACGCTCAGGCAAGAGGCGCGGAAATACACACGCGCACCAAGGTTATTGCTGCAAACCGGGTGGGCGCCCATTGGGAAATCACGCTTCAGTCTACCGATACGGGCGCCACGCACAGGGTCTGTGCAAAGCTCATTATCAATGCAGGCGGCCCCTGGGTTGACGATATACTGCAGACCTCCCTGGGGAAAAATGACGCCCATAATGTGAGGCTTGTTCAGGGCAGCCACATCGTCGTGCGCAAGAAATTTGATCATCCAAAAGCCTATTTTTTCCAGAATGCTGATGATCGTATATTTTTCGCGATACCCTATGAGCAGGATTTTACCCTGATTGGCACAACAGATCAGGATTATCAGGGCAAACTTTCCGATGTGAGAATCTCCTCGGAGGAAATTGACTATCTTTGTGCCGGAGCGAGCCAGTATTTCAAGGAGCCTGTCACCAAAAACGATATCGTTTGGACCTATTCCGGCGTGCGTCCGCTCTATGATGACGGTGCCTCCAAAGCTCAGGAAGCCACCCGCGATTACGTGTTGCGGATGGATGGCAACGATGAAGACCCCAAAGTGATCAATGTGTTCGGCGGCAAGATTACCACGTATCGACGCCTGGCTGAATCAATGCTTGACGAGGTGGAGAGTGTTCTGGGCGCGAAGGGCGCGCCCTGGACAAGGAAAAGTGTCTTGCCCGGGGGTGAGTTCGGTGTGTCGGGCTTTGCCGATCTGCTTGCCAAAGTACGTTCAGATTTTCCATTCCTGGCAGCGGCCCAGAGCGAGAGGCTTGTGCGTTCCTATGGGTTGAAGGCCTTCGATATACTTCAGGCGGCCAAAACCCCCGAGGAACTGGGCGAGGATTTTGGCCTCGGCTTGATGGAGGCTGAAGTGCGGTATCTGATCAACAACGAGTGGGCGCAAACTGCGGATGATGTGGTGTGGCGCAGAAGCAAGCTGGGCATTCGCTTCACCGAACAGCAGAAGACACGCCTCGACACATTCATGAACCAGAACAAAAAACTGCAAACCTTTGCAGCGGATTAGGATTTTTCGATGCTGGAATTGAAAAATATCAGCAAGAAAGTTGGCAACACGATGCACATCAGCGATGTGTCGATGAGTCTTGAAAAGGGTTCTGTCAACGTTCTTCTGGGGCCGACCCTTTCCGGGAAAACATCCTTGATGCGGTTGATGGCCGGGCTTGACCGGCCGACATCCGGCAGCATCCTGATGAATGGAAGCAATGTTGTCGGCATGCCGGTGCAAAAGCGCAATGTCGCGATGGTTTATCAGCAATTCATCAACTACCCGGCCATGACGGTTTATGAAAATATCGCATCCCCGATGCGGGTGGCCGGCGTTGATCAGGCAACCATCGACCGCCGCGTACACGAGGCTGCGGGCCTGATGAAACTGACGCCCTATCTCGATCGTACACCCGCCAATCTGTCGGGTGGCCAGCAACAAAGGACAGCCCTGGCCAGGGCTCTGGTCAAGAATGCCGAGCTCGTCTTGCTGGATGAGCCGCTGGCGAATCTGGATTACAAGCTTCGCGAAGAGCTTCGGGTGGAATTGCCCAAGATATTTGCAGAGACGGGCGCGGTTTTCGTCTATGCAACAACGGAGCCGCAGGAAGCCTTGTTGCTGGGCGGCAAGACCGCCACCTTGTGCGAGGGGCGGGTGACACAATTTGATCGGACGATTGACGTCTACAATCGCCCGTCCAACCTGCTGACGGCGCAAACCTTCTCGGATCCACCGATGAATGTCTTGCCCGTCACCAAGGTTGGCAGTGAATTTGTCTTTGAGACCAGCCGTGTTGACGTTCCGACAAATGTTTTGGGACTGGCCGATGGCAACTACAAGATCGGTGTCAGGCCACACCACATGTTGCTTGCAGAGCCCCAGGGGCATTCGATGAAACTGGATTGCGTGGTTTCAACGACGGAAATCACCGGCTCTGAAAGTTTCATTCATCTTCACAGCAGGGGCGCCCACATGGTTGCGCTGATGCATGGCGTTCACCGGGTCGAGATCGGCGATGCAATTCCAGCCTATCTGGAGCAGAAGAGTTTTTTCATATTTGATCACCATGAAAACCTCGTTTCCGCCCCGACTTTTGACAGTCAGAATTGAGGAATAGTCATGGCAAGCATTACTCTCGACAGACTGGCTCATTCTTACGATCCGAACCCGAAAACGGACGCCGATTTTGCGCTGAAGGAAATTGACTACGAGTGGGAAGATGGCGGCGCCTATGCGCTGCTCGGGCCATCCGGCTGTGGTAAAACCACCCTGTTGAATATCATCTCGGGACTGCTCGTGCCGTCAAAGGGGCATATCAAGTTTGATGGAAAAGACGTCACGCATCTGCAACCGGAAGAGCGAAATATCGCGCAGGTTTTCCAGTTTCCGGTGATTTACGACACTATGACGGTGCGCCAGAATCTGGCCTTTCCGCTGATAAACCGCCGTGTTCCCCAAGATGAAATCACCAAGCGTGTTGCCGACATGATTGAGGTTCTGGATCTTGCCGACAAGGCTGACCGAAAGGCACGCGGACTGACGGCCGATGAGAAGCAGAAGATTTCACTTGGACGGGGCCTGGTGCGTTACGACGTGAATGCCATTCTTTTCGACGAGCCTTTGACGGTCATCGACCCGCATATGAAATGGCAATTGCGCACCAAGCTGAAGGATCTGCACCGCCAATTGGGACACACGATGATTTATGTGACCCATGACCAGACCGAGGCCCTGACATTCGCCGATAAAGTGGTGGTGATGTATGAAGGTGAGGTCGTCCAGATCGGAACACCGGAAGAGTTGTTCGATGAACCTGCCCACACGTTTGTCGGGTATTTTATCGGTTCTCCCGGCATGAATGTGCTACCGTGTCAGATCAATGGAAAAACGGCGGAGATTGGCACCACCAAAATTGAACTTGCGCGCGAATACAATATTTCCGGCAGCAATATCGAACTGGGCATTCGCCCCGAATTTGTCTCCCTGTCCTCTGACAGGGCCGGCATTCCAGTTCAGATAGATGCTGTTGAGAACATTGGCCGCTTCAAGATCGTTCGGGCAAATCTGGAAGGTCATTCCATCAATGCGGTGTTGAAAGAAGGGGAATCTGTTCCGGCTGATCCGACCTTCAGGTTCGCGACCGACCGGATCAATGTTTACGAGAATTCCCATCTGGTAAGAGCAGGAGGTTGATTGTGGACAAACCCTATAACAACAAGGCCTGGTTCCTGGTCGTTCCTGTTTTTGCGCTGGTGGCCCTCAGTGCCATCATTCCCATCATGACGGTGGTCAACTATTCATTTCAGGACACGTTTGGCAACAATCAGTTCTTCTGGGCGGGCACCGAATGGTTTCAGGATGTGCTGAGCTCCGACCGGTTCTGGGATGCGCTTGGGCGCAATTTCATGTTTTCGGTGATTATCCTGGCAATCGAAATTCCGCTGGGCATCGGCATTGCCCTGACCATGCCGAAAAAGGGCATCTGGGTTCCTGTCTGTCTCGTCACCATGGCCTTGCCATTGCTCATTCCGTGGAATGTCGTTGGAACAATCTGGCAGATTTTCGGCCGCGCCGATATCGGCCTTTTGGGATATTCGCTCGACCAGCTGGGTGTGAACTACAATTACGCCAGCAATATATTTGATGCATGGGCAACAATCATCCTGATGGATGTCTGGCATTGGACGAGCCTCGTCGTCCTGCTGTGTTATGCCGGTCTGGTATCAATTCCCGAGGCCTATTATCAGGCCGCAAAGATTGACGGCGCGTCCAAATGGTCCGTCTTTCGCTACATTCAACTGCCAAAGATACGCGGTGTTCTGATCATCGCATTCCTGTTGCGGTTCATGGATTCATTCATGATTTACACGGAGCCCTTTGTCCTGACAGGCGGCGGCCCCGGCAATTCAACCACATTCATGTCGATCGACCTGGTGAAACAGGCCATTGGCCAGTTTGATCTGGGCCCGGCTGCAGCCATGTCTCTTGTCTACCAACTGATCGTTCTGTCGGTCTGCTACGTCTTCTTCACGGTGATGAGCAATGTGGGTGTCGATAAACCGGATGCGAGGGTGGAAGACTAATGGCCAGTCAAACAAACCACGCGATGACGAACGAAAACACGTTGGATGCGCCGATCAATGTGATCGACACCAGCGATGTGCGCTCCAGCAATCGCTATACGCGCAAGAGCATGACGCGTTGGCTGGTGCCCGGTCTTTACATCCTCTTTCTGATGCTGCCGATCTATTGGCTGATCAACATGAGTTTCAAGACCAACCAGGAAATCCTGTCGGCTTTCACCCTGTTCCCGGAAAACCCGACCCTGCATAATTACACTGTGATCTTCACGGACCCATCCTGGTATTCCGGCTATATCAATTCGCTGATCTATGTCGGCATGAACACGGTGATCTCGATTTCTGCGGCGTTGCCGGCGGCCTACGCCTTTTCGCGTTACCGCTTCCTTGGCGACAAGCACATGTTCTTCTGGCTGTTGTCCAACCGCATGGCGCCTGCGGCCGTGTTTGTGCTGCCTTTCTTCCAGCTTTATTCGGCGTTCGGCCTGATCGATACGCATATTGCGGTGGCGCTGGCGCATTGTCTGTTCAACGTGCCATTGGCGGTGTGGATCCTGGAAGGCTTCATGTCCGGCATTCCCAAAGAGATAGACGAGACCGCCTATATTGACGGCTATTCGTTCCCAAAATTCTTTGTGAAGATCTTCATGCCGCTGATCGCTTCGGGCATCGGTGTCGCCGCCTTTTTCTGCTTCATGTTCTCGTGGGTGGAATTGTTGATTGCGCGCACGCTGACGACGACGGATGCAAAACCGATTGCAGCGATCATGACGCGCACCGTGGGCGCCTCCGGCGTTGATTGGGGCGTGCTTGCCGCGGCAGGGGTTCTGACCATCATCCCCGGCGCATTCGTCATCTATTTCGTACGCAACTACATCGCCAAGGGCCTGGCCCTGGGCCGGGTATAGGGAGGAAAATCATGGATCTGTCATGGATGGCCTGGACTGTGCCTACATTCCTGTTTTGGGCGTGCATCATAGGGCTGCTGATCGGGATGGGCGTTTGGGAATATTTTTCTCCGGGTGGAAACCCACGGGTCGGTATCCTGCATTTTGAAACAACCAGAGGCGATCGCCTCTTCATTTCGCTGCTTGGCAGCGCATTTATCCACCTCGCATGGCTGGGTCTTGTCGGACCCAATCTGTGGTGGGCTCTTGGAGTTTCACTGATCTACGCCATTGGCGTTTTTCGAACAGTTTGATTCCATGGAAATGGAGATGAAATCTTTTCATCTCCTTAACGCGCATGATCTCTAAAGGGAGGAAATACTATGCGATATCTATTACTCAACACGACGGCTTGTGCGGCCCTCATGTTGGCAACGGGCTATGCCCATGCCGACATGGCGGCGGCCGAAAAGTTTCTTGCGGAGGAAATTGCAGGGCTTTCGGTTCTTTCAGAAGCCGAGCAGAAAGCCGAGATGGAATTTTTCATCAATGCTGCCAAGCCGTACGAAGGAATGGAAATCAAGGTGGTATCGGAAACAATCGGTACGCATGAATATGAATCCAAGGTTCTTGCGCCCGCATTTTCGGCCATCACCGGCATCAAGGTGACGCATGACCTGATTGGTGAAGGCGACGTGGTTGAAAAGCTGCAGACGCAAATGCAGTCGGGTGAGAACATTTATGACGGCTACGTCAATGACTCCGACCTGATCGGTACCCACTGGCGCTATCAGCAGGTCCGCAACCTGACAGACTGGATGGCTGGTGAAGGCAAGGATGTAACCAATCCCGGCCTGGATGTTGCCGATTTCATCGGCACGTCTTTCACAACTGCGCCCGACGGCAAGCTTTATCAGTTGCCCGATCAGCAGTTCGCCAACCTCTATTGGTTCCGCTATGACTGGTTCAACGACGAAAAGAACAAATCCGATTTCAAGGCCAAATACGGTTACGATCTTGGTGTTCCGGTGAACTGGTCCGCTTATGAGGATATCGCGGAATTCTTCACGGGCCGCGACATGTCGCATCTGGGCGTTGAAGGCAAGGTCTATGGCAACATGGACTACGGCAAAAAAGATCCGTCGCTTGGCTGGCGTTATACCGATGCGTGGATGTCCATGGCGGGCATGGGCGACAAGGGTGAGCCGAACGGCCTGCCGGTCGACGAATGGGGCATTCGCGTCAATGACAAGTCGCAACCAACCGGTTCCTGTGTTGATCGCGGTGGCGCAACAAACGACGCAGCAGCCGTTTACGCTGTGACAAAGGCAATCGACTGGTTGAAGAGCTATTCTCCGCCAGAAGCTGCCGGCATGACCTTTGGTGAAGCTGGCCCGATCCCTGCACAGGGCAATGTGGCACAGCAGATGTTCTGGTACACGGCCTTTACTGCTGCAACAGTTGAGCCGGGCCTGCCTGTGATGAACGAAGACGGCACGCCAAAATGGCGTATGGCGCCTTCACCCCACGGTGCCTATTGGGAAGAAGGCATGAAGGTCGGTTATCAGGACGCGGGTTCATGGACACTCATGAAGTCGACGCCGGTTGATCGTGCACAGGCTGCATGGCTCTATGCCCAGTTTGTCACGTCGAAAACGGTCGACCTGAAAAAGTCCGATGTTGGCCTTACCTTCATTCGTGAATCCACGATCAACTCACAGCACTTCACGGATCGTGCCAACAAGCTTGGTGGTCTGATCGAATTCTACCGTTCGCCAGCGCGCGTTCAGTGGTCTCCGACAGGCACCAATGTTCCTGATTATCCGAAACTTGCCCAGTTGTGGTGGCAGAATATCGGCGATGCAATGTCTGGTGAAAAGACACCACAGGAAGCATTGGACAGCCTTTGTGCCGACCAGGAAAAGGTACTGGAACGTCTGGAACGCGCTGGCGTTCAAGGCGAGCTTGGCCCCGTGATGAACGAGAAACATGACCTTGCCTATTGGAACAATTATGCCAAGGAACATGGTTCGGTTGCACCGCGCATCAAGTTGGCAAATGAGAAGCCAGCCGGTGAAACGGTTTCCTATGACGAACTGATCAATAGCTGGAAGTAAGCACCAGCCATTTGAATGAGGATGCACCGACTTGATTGCGGTGCGCCATTGGGGCCGGAACAGTGTTTTGGCCCCAATTTGTTGGGTCGATATTTTCAGGTGCCGGCGTGTCGGTCGGTGTTTCAGACACAATCAACAGAAAAGACGTCAGAGAAGACCGTTTACTTTGTCCAGCCCCTATCGCTCCGAAATACAGACAAGCTCGGCCTGGTGGCTTCTGCTGCCGGCATTGAGCGTTCTTGCATTTGTCGGCGTGCTGCCGTTGCTGACCATATTCAACTATTCATTTTTCGATATTTTCACGCTGGAATCGCGCTACTGGATTGGCACCGAATGGTATCGGGAAATCCTGTCTTCGAGCCGGTTTTTTGAAAGCCTTCTGCGCAGTCTTGTGTTTTCCGCGATCATATTGTCCATCCAGATCCCGCTGGGCGTGTTCATTGCGTTGCTCCTGCCGCGGGACGGCAAATTGAGCATGGCCCTGTTGATGATGCTTGCCCTGCCTTTGATGGTGCCGTGGAATACCGTGCCCTCGATGTGGGTGAGTTTTCTGGGTGACCCGGCAGGCTTTGGCGGCCGTTTGCTTGCAATGCTTGGCATTGACTTCGATTACAAATTCAATGCGCTTCATACCTGGATTTTGCTTGTCGCCATGGACACCTGGCATTGGATCGGTCTGGTGGTCATCCTGTGTTATTCAAGCCTTTCCACCATTCCACCGGCCCATTACCAGGCAGCGGCCATTGATGGCGCTTCGCGGCTCCAGGTTTTCCGCTTTGTTGAATTGCCGAAGATGAGCGCTGTACTGATGATGGCTTTGTTGTTGCGGTTCATGGACAGTTTCATGATCTACACGGAGGCATTTCGCGTCAATGCGGGCGGTCCGAAGGATGCCACGACCTTTTTGTCGCTGGATCTGGGCGAAGAAATAGCGGCTTTCAATTATGGTCCTGCGGCGGCGCGCTCGATCATCTATTTCATGATTGTCCTGGCGATCGCCTGGTCCTTCAGAACCATCATGAATATTCGCAGGGATCAGAGCCTGGGTGTCGGGCAGAGATGATGCGCGCGTCTTCAAAAAGCAGCGGGTTGAAAACGGCGGCAGTGACGCTTTTCCTTTTCATGGTGGTGTGTTTCACCATGCTGCCGTTTTTCCAGATGGTTGTGCTGAGTTTCACCTCGACCCTGCCGCGCGATGGGATTGTCCAGGGGCAGTTCAGCACTATCAATTTTCGCAATATTCTGGCGTCTCCCCTCCTGTCGGGGTCAATCGTCAATTCAATTGTCTATGTGACGCTGAATGTTGTCATCACGATCCTGGTCGCGCTGCCTGCTGCCTACGCCATTTCGCGGTATCGTTTTGCCGGAGACCGGCATGTTTTTCTGCTGCTGATCGCTTTTCGCATCACGCCACCGGTTGTCCTGACGCTTCCGGTTTTCATCCTTTTTGCCAAGGTCGGCCTGGTCAATTCTCCCTTGGGCATTGCCCTGGTTCATTGTGTGTTCAACATTCCCATAGCGATCTGGATTTTGGAGAGCTTCATTTCGGCGGTTCCCAAGGAATTGGATGAAACTGCCTTTCTGGACGGCTATTCCTTGCCCCGGTATTTCGTAAAGCAATTGCTTCCACTGATCGCCTCGGGCGTTGGCGTCACAGCATTTTTCTGTTTCATGTTTTCCTGGGTCGAGGTGGTCTTTGCGCGCATTCTTACCGTCACCGGTGGCAAACCGATCACAATGGCCATCAATACGCTCTATGGATTTCGAACCGATATTGGTCTGGTGATGGCCATGACACTGGTGTCCCTGATCCCGGGATTGGCCGTCATCTATTTCATCCGCAATCATATCGCCAAGGGCTTCGTTGTCCGCAGTTAGATGATGCGACCTATGCGTCCGGGCGGTCCTTTGGGTCGAACTGGGCAATGGTCAGCCATTCCGCGGTCAATGCAGGATTTTTCTGCCCATCGATTTCCACCGTGACATCAAAGGTCAGCATCATCATGTCCGCCCCGCGCAGGCGGGTGCCTTTCAAGACAAAACGACCGCGCACCCGCGCGCCGCTCTTGACGGGTGTTATCAGCCGGACTTTGTCAAAACCGTAGTTGATGCCCATGCGCCGTTCCCGGATTTGCGGCACAGCGCTGTAGTTCATGGCCGAGAGCAGGGAGAGCGTCAGGAAACCATGGGCGATGGTTCCCCCGAATGGTGTTTCCGCCTTCGCGCGCGCTGCATCGACATGGATGAACTGATGATCATGGGTGGCGTCGGCAAATTGGTCAATCATCGACTGGTCGACCTCGATCCAGTCGGAAACCCCCAGTTCCGTGCCGACCAGACCGGACATTTCTGACAAGGATATGGTGTGCGGCATGGTGCGTTTCTCCCAAAGATATTCACGCGGAACCCTTACAGGGCGTCGCCTGTGAGGGAAAGGGACATTCAAGGACTTTGTGCGTTGCGAAAACGCATTTTCCGCCTTCCGCTGCTTGCAGGACAATTCATTGTCCCAATACGCGCACTTATAGAACCCTGTTGTTTCATTTGGCACCAGAACTCGTTCACTCTTGGCACCAAGATCAATCGGAGTGGGATTCATGCAGTCCGGCCACCACAATGGGCATCGCCGTGTCCTTGACGCAGATTATTCGAAAATGTCGCTGAATGAGCGACTGGCTTTTCTTGTCGAGGGGCGGAAAAATCCGGTTTTCACAACCAGCCTTGGTATTGAAGATCAGGTTCTGACGGCCGCGCTGAGCGTCGCTGCGCCCAGGGTGCGGATTGTGACGCTTGAAACGGGGCGCCTGTTTGAAGAGACGATGGCCCTGATAGAACAGACGCAAGAGCGCTACGGCATTACCATTGAACGATTCCGGCCGGATGAAGCGCTTTTGGCCGATTATGCCGCGCAACATGGAATGAACGGTTTTTATGAAAGTGTCGCCGCGCGCCACGCCTGTTGCGGCGTGCGCAAGCTGGAGCCCCTGGCCCGTGCCCTGAGCGGTGCTGACCTTTGGATTACCGGCCTGCGGCGTGGTCAGTCGGCCACCCGCTCCAGTGCCGATTTCATCGAATATGACGCCGAGCGCCAGCTCGTCAAGGCCAACCCGCTGGCCGACTGGAGCATTGAAGATATCAAAAGCCATGTTGCCGGCCACGCCATACCGATCAATCCGTTGCATGCGCGCGGCTATCCTTCCATCGGATGTGAGCCCTGCACGCGGGCCATCAAGCCGGGCGAAGACGAACGGGCCGGACGCTGGTGGTGGGAAAACGACGAACAACGCGAATGCGGACTGCATGTTGCCCAGGAAGGCGAACAGCCTTCCGTGCAGGCGTCTGCAGTAAACGGATAAGACAGGAAACCATATGTCTGAGACAAAACCGCCTCTCGATCCCAATCTCAAGGCGCTGGAGAGTGAAGCGATCCACATTTTTCGCGAGGTTGCGGCCGAATTTGAACGTCCGGTGATGCTGTATTCGGTGGGCAAGGATTCCTCTGTTCTGCTGCATCTGGCGCGCAAGGCCTTTTATCCCGGCAAGATCCCGTTCCCCTTGCTGCATGTCGATACGGGCTGGAAATTCAAGGAGATGATCGCTTTTCGCGACCGCGTCGTCTCGGACTATGATCTGGATCTCGTCTCGCACACCAATCCGCGCGGCAAGCTGGAAGGCGTCTCTCCGTTTTCCCATGGATCTTCGGTCTATACCAATATCATGAAGACCGAGGCTCTGCGCCAGGCGCTGGATGCCGGTCAGTATGATGCGGCTTTCGGTGGTGCGCGTCGTGACGAGGAAGCATCGCGCGCCAAGGAGCGGATCTATTCCTTCCGCACCCCTGATCATGGCTGGGATCCGCGCAATCAGCGGCCGGAATTATGGTCCATCTATAATGGCATGATCCGCAAGGGCGAGAGCGTAAGGGCCTTTCCCCTGTCAAACTGGACCGAGGTCGATATCTGGCGGTACATCCAGGTGGAGAATATTCCGATCGTGCCGCTGTATTTTGCCGCCCCGCGACCGGTTGTGGAACGCGACGGGATGTTGATCCTGGCGGAAGACAAGAGGCTTGAACTCCTGCCTGGCGAAGTCAAAAGGGTCGAGACCATCCGGTTTCGCACGCTCGGCTGTTTTCCGCTGACCGGCGCCATCCACTCCACTGCCACGACCCTTGATGCGATCATCAGCGAGCTGGAAACGGCCACTGTCTCGGAGCGCCAGGGCCGGGCGATCGACCGGGACGAAGCCGGATCCATGGAAAAGAAAAAACGCGAAGGCTATTTCTGATGAGTGTCAATTCCGCAATCGCTGAGCGCATCAGCACCGATGTCGAAACTGAATCTGCCATTCGCACGGCAGATCGCAATGCCAGACCCCTGCGGCTCATCACCTGCGGCAGTGTCGATGACGGCAAATCGACGCTGATCGGGCGCCTGTTGTGGGACACCAAGGCGGTCAAGGATGATCAGGCAGAGGCTCTGGCGCGCGATGATCGTCATTCGCAAAACGAGCTTGGCCTGCCGGATTTTGCCCTGTTGCTGGATGGCCTTCAGGCCGAACGCGAACAGGGCATCACCATTGATGTTGCCTATCGCTATTTCGCCACGGATAGACGCTCCTTCATCGTGGCCGATACACCCGGACACGAGCAATATACTCGCAACATGGCAACCGGCGCTTCGACGGCGGATCTGGCCGTGCTGCTGGTCGATGCGCGAACCGGCATTCTCGAACAGACCCGCCGCCATGCCACCATCGCCACACTGATGGGCATCCGGCAATTTGTTCTGGCGGTCAACAAGATCGACCTGATCGACTATGATCAGCAGCGCTTTGATCATATTGCAGCCGAATTCCGGCAGTTGGCCCTGTCGCTCGGCGTCACGGACATCAAGGCCATTCCGATGTCAGCACTGCTCGGTGAGAATGTCGTTGTGTCAGGCAGATCAGCCATGCCCTGGTATGATGGGCCAACGCTGGTGAATGTGCTGGAACTGGCAACACAACGCACGGCGCAGGCTGTGGGTTTTCGATTCCCCGTACAGCGTGTCAGCCGGCCCAATGAGGGCTTTCGCGGTTACCAGGGCACGGTTGCCGGTGGCTCCGTCAAGCCGGGAGACAGTGTGGTGGTCCTGCCGTCCGGCACAGTGGCCAATGTCAAGCAGATCGTCACCTATGATCTGGTGCGCAACGCGGCTGTGGCGGGGGATGCCATCACGCTTGTGCTGGACCGGCCCGTTGATGTTGCCCGCGGTGACATGATTGCATCAATCGATGCGACACCGGCACTTGGACTTGCCTTTGAGGCCAAGCTGGTGGCCCTGACTGCCGAGGGCATTCGTGCCGACAAGCGCTACTGGCTCAAATCCTCCAGCCGCCGACAGCGGGTGCGCGTTGAACCGCGTTCCATGCTGGACCTGAAGACAGGCCAGTGGAACAGCTCTGACAATCTGCCGCTCAACGCCATCGGTACGGTGCGTCTTTCCTTTGATGAACTGGCCATGTTCGACCCCTATGAGACCAATCGCAACACAGGCGCCTTCATCCTGATCGATCCGGATACCAACAATACGGTTGCGGGCGGGATGATTCAGACACGGGCAAAATCGGTGGATGGCATCGATGGCGTCGAACGCAACCAGGTGCTCTTGTCATTGCCCCAGGATCTTGCCAATCAGCTGATGGCGAGCGAGGCCTTTGCTGCCATCCGCGATCATGTTGAAATTCGCAGGCTGAACAGCGCCAGGGCGAGCGCCATTCTGGAGGAACTGGATTAGTCTGAGGCCAACGCCTGCAAACTCAGGCAGGCTGGCCCTTCAATATTGTCCAAATTGCTTTAGACTGGCAAGCGCCAGCCAGATGCGAAAACAGTTTGAAGGATGAACAATGGCCGAGATTTCCGAGCAATTGGGTGCTTTTGCGCCAATGCTTTACAGCGCCATCAAAGCGCTGATTTTTCTGATTGTCGGCTATCTTATTGCCGGATGGGTTTCGGGGACCATTCGTCGGCGCGTCAATGCCAGTGCAAGGCTGGACAATACGCTGGGGAATTTTTTTGCGTCGATCGCCAAGTGGTTGATCATGGCCGTGGTGGTGATTGCCGTCCTGCAATTGTTCGGGTTTCAGGCGACAAGCCTTGTCGCCGTTCTGGGTGCCGCGACACTGGCCATTGGTCTGGCGTTGCAGGGGACCCTGGCCGATATTGCTGCCGGTGTGATGCTGATCGTCTTCAGGCCATTCAAACTGGGGCAATTCGTGGACATTGGCGGAACTTCGGGCACCGTCAAAGACCTCAATCTGTTCTTTACCGAACTCGCGACACCCGACAATGTCCAGATCATCATGCCCAATGGCAGGGCCTGGGGATCGGTGATCACCAATTATTCGGCCCATGCGACGCGCCGGGTCGATCTGACATTCGGCATCGACTATGGCGATGACGCCGACAAGGCCATGGCGATCATCCACACATGCGCCGCCGCTGATGATAGGTTTCTGAACGATCCCGAGCCCTGGGTGCGGGTGGTCAATCTCAACGATTCCTCTGTCGATCTGGGCGTGCGTCTTTGGTGCAAGGCCGAGGATTACTGGGAATTGAAATTTGCCATGACAAAGAATGTCAAGGAAGCCTTCGACAAGGGCGGCATTTCCATTCCCTATCCGCATCAGGTGGAAATCCACAAGGAAGCATAGAGGCTGATTACCGTTCGACTTCGACAGATGCGCTAAGCAGATAGGGCTGCACTGCTGGCCAAGCAGCGTCCAATGCGTTGGCATCTGCGGGAATATCTGCGACCTTTGCCGGTGATTTCGATGGCTGCGCCAGAATTCCGATATTCCATTTTTGCAATATGCCGCAAGCTGGTCGCCGGGTCTGCTGCGTGCTGAATTAAACGACACCACTGCAACTGCAAAGATCGTGGGGCTTGCCCAACGGCAACGATGAATTGTGCGTTTGGGTATGAACGAATTTGCTGTCAAATCCGTTTGACAAACGCGTGTTTCAATCGTATGTTTTAAACATGCGTTCCACCGATCAATCACACAAGGAAGCCGCGACCCGCGATCGTATTCGAATCGCAGCGGTCGAATTGTTTGCCGAGGCCGGTATCAATGGCGTCACAACCCGTGCTTTGGCAAAAAAAGCCGAGGTGAACACGGCGGCTGTCAATTATCACTTTGGCAACAAGGACAATTTGACCATCGAGGTTTTTCGCGACGTTGCACGGCGCACGGCCATTCGTCGATTGGAAAGTCTCGATCGGGTGCTTGAGCAGGCCGCTTCCAAAGGTGAGAAGCCCGAAGTTCGGGATATTGTTGAAGCCTTTATTGACGCCTACGTGAATGAAGATGACCCCAAGACGGGTGTTCTTCTGGCGCATCTGGTTCTCAAGCATCGGCTTGAGCCAAATGACTGGACCCGGGCGATGGTCCGCGATGAACTGGACCCGATGGCCAAGCGCTACATAGCGGCTCTGGCAATTGCTGCGCCTCATTTGAATGAGCGCGAAGTCCATTGGCGTTACCACATCATGATGGGTGCAATTCAGGTCATGCTGAGTGATGCAGGTCCGGACAGTCGCATGGCGCGGCTATCGGGTGGTCTTTGCGACCCTTCTGATCGCATTGCACTGCGCAATGAGCTTGTCGCTTTCATCGTCAATGCCTTCGGGGCGGATGTGAAAGACAATTGAGAAAATGGTGTCTGAGCGGCTTGAAAACCGCAGCACTGAAACAAAACCCAGGGAGAAGATAATGAAATCGATTATAAAACTATGCCTTGCCACATCTGTCATGGCTTGCGCTGCTGCGCCGTCTCTGGCGGAGGACTTTTCATTCACTGTTGTGGCGGGCCATCCACCCATCACCAAGGGTGTTGCCGGCATTCGTGATTTTTTCATTCCGGAAGTCAACAGGCGGCTTGCGGAAAAAGGTGAACATACGATCAAATGGACTGAAGCCTACGCCGGTGCGGTTGCAGACGTGAAGGGTGTTCTGGAGGCCGTCGAAAGTGGCGTTGCCGAGTTTGGTTATGTGCCGCATCTTTTTGAAGGTGACAAACTGCCGCTTGAGCAGATCACCTATGTTACACCATTTGGTACGGACGATCTTCAGAAACTGATGAAGATTATCGTTCAACTGCATGACGAAATTCCGGAGATGAATGAGGGCTGGAACAAGGCCAATCAGAAGCTTCTGGCGCCGGTTGGCATCGATACCTACCAGTTCATGACAGCTTTCGAAGTCAAGGATATTACCGATCTCGAAGGCAAGAAAATCGGGGCCGGCGGACTGGCGCTGAACTGGCTTAAGGGCACTGGCGCCATTCCGGTATCCGGCGCGCTGACCACCTACTACAATGCCATGTCAACCGGACTGTACGATGGCATCATGACATTCGAATCGGCGATCGCACCCTACAAATTCTACGAGGTTGCGCCCTACATCACAAAGATCAACTTTGGTGCAAAATACTCCTCTGCTCTGACGGTCAATCTGGACACCTGGAACAGCCTGCCAGAGGATGTGCAGCAGATTATGGAAACGGTTGCTGATGAATATCGCGACCGCACGGCGAAAGCCTATTATGATGCCGGCGTTGCCAGTATTGCAAAGGCTGTCGAGAATGGTGCCTCGGTACTTGATCTGAGCGCCGAACAACGCTCAGCCTATGCTGCCAAACTGCCTCCCCTCGCAACTGAATGGGCAGCCAAGCTTGATGCACAGGGGCTTCCAGGAACCAAGACACTTGAAACCTACATCCGCCTTTCCAACGAAGCCGGACTGGGATTCTCACGGGATTGGGCAGCGCAATAGCGCTGCCGTCTTCGCCGGGCGGGCACAGGACCATGTTTCATCAAATTACCATCCTGGCCAATCGTATTGCTCTGGCGTGTGCTGTTGTCGGCGGTCTGGGGACCGTCGGCATCATGCTGCTTATCAATGCAGATGTGGTGGGGCGCGGATTATTGTCGATGCCCGTGCCTGCCACGGCCGAAATCGTCAGTGCCTCGATCGTTTCCATCGTGTTCATGCAACTTCCCTTCGCCACCGCCATGGGGCGTAATGTGCGCTCGGACATGCTGATGACGCTCTTGCGCAGTCGCTCGCCGCGCATGGAAACGGCGTTGGACCTTTTTCACCATCTGGTTGGTGCGGTCATTCTCGCCGTCTTGCTGCGTTATATCTGGCCGCAAATACATGGCGCTATTGAAGGGAATGAAACGGTTGGCCTTTACGGCGTGTTCACCGTGCCGAGATGGCCCTTTGTTGTCGCCGTGCTGATCGGCTGTGCGTTGACATTGGTTCAATACGTTCTGCTGACCGCATCACTCGCCATCAATCTGTTTTCAACGCGAGGCGCACCATGACCAATGTGGAAATCGGAATTGCCTCAATTGTGGTCATTCTCGTGTTCATTCAGCTTGGAATGCATGTGGCCATTGCGCTGATGAGCGTCTCATTCATCGGCGTCTATCTGGTCAAAGGCAAAGTGGTGATTGCCGGGGCGCTTCTTTCGCAGGCGGCTTTGGACAGTGTGGCGCGTTATTCCTTCGGTGTTATTCCCTTGTTCGTGCTGATGGGGGTCCTGGTGGGCGTGTCGGGTCTTGGGCGCGACATGTTCGAGGTGGCGGGACAATTGTTTCGACGATTCCGCGGCGGACTGGGTATTGCGACTGTTTTTGCCAATGCCATATTTGCAGCGGTCAACGGCACCTCCATCGCCTCAGCATCGGTGTTTACAAAAGTGGCCGTGCCGGAACTGATTCGCCAGGGCTATACAGCCCGCTTTTCAGTTGGCGTGGTCGCTGGATCTTCGGTTCTGGGAATGCTTATTCCGCCGTCTTTGCTGCTCATTCTCTATGGCATCATTGCCGAAGTCTCGATAGGTGATCTCTTTACCGCGGGCATCGTTCCGGGCGTTTTGCTGGCATTGCTGTTTTGCTTTGCTATCGCACTCATGGCCCGTTTCGCACCCGGTTTTACTGGTGTGGCCAGCAATATTGACGGTCGTCCATTGATGTCGACCGGCACCATGATAGCCAGGGCTGCGCCGATTGCGGTGCTTATCATTCTGGTTCTCGGCGGAATTTATGGCGGTTTTTTCACGCCGACCGAAGCCGGTGGGGTCGGTGCACTGGGCGCGCTGATTATTGCTCAGATCAAGGGCGGTCTGGGGCTGAGGGTTTTCGGACGCATTCTGTTGGAAACCGGACAGGTTACCGCCTCCATCACCTTTCTCATCATTGCGGCACATATGTATTCGCGGCTGTTGGCCTTGACCGGCCTGCCAAATGCCATGACCGACCTGTTGTCAGCGTGGAATCTCGGCCTGTTCGGCATCCTCATTCTTTATCTGATCGCCATCGTGCTGCTGGGCACAATTCTCGACAGTTCCTCGATCCTGCTCATTCTTCTGCCGCTCATTTTACCGGTCGTCGAACCGTTCTCCATTGACATGGTCTGGTTTGGTATCGTGACGATTGTGGCTGTGGAGGTGGGGCTGTTGACGCCACCGCTGGGCGTCGCCTGTTTCGTCATCAAGGCCAACCTCGATGATGACCGGATCACGCTGAATGATATTTTCGCGGGCGCGGCTCCCTTCGCGCTTATCATGGTGGCCTTGATCGGGCTTCTCCTGATGTTCCCTGAACTTGCAACCATCCTGCTTTGAAAACGCTGTGGAGCCATCGATGTCCCAAACCCTTGTTGAATCGACCTTGCATGAGCTCGGCAACGGATTGTTTGCCTATATACAGGGCGATGGTTCGTGGGGCTGGAGCAACAGCGGGCTGATCGTTTCAGGCGATGAAAGCCTGTTGATCGACACGCTTTTTACCGGCCGTCTGACCAGTGACATGCTGCGGGAATACAGACGTGTATCGCCTGCCGCAGAACGGATTGACGTGCTCGTCAATACCCATGCCAATGGCGATCATACATTCGGCAACCACATGGTCGGCGGTGCGCGCATTATCGGCTCGACTGCCTGCATGGAAGAAATGAATGAACGACCGGCAGAAGTGTTTGCCGATCTTGTCATGAACTGGAAAAACCACGGCTACGTCGGGGCATTTTTACACGAAACCATGGGGCAGCATTTTGACTTCTCCGACATAGCCCATGTGCCCCCGACGGAATTGTTCAACGGGCGGCGGGATATTATCATTGGAGAGCGAAAGATCGAACTGCACGAGATGGGCCCGGCGCATACCCGTGGTGACATCATTGTTCATGTCCCTGATGCCAAAACCGTTTACACCGGTGACATCCTGTTTTCCGGTGGCCATCCCATCGTGTGGGCCGGGCCGGTTCAGAACTGGATTGACGCCTGCGACAAGATTCTCACGTGGGATGTAGAAACAATTGTCCCGGGACATGGCCCCATTGGTGACAAACAGGCCGTGCGGGAAATGCGCAATTATCTGCTGCATATCTACCAGCAGTCAGAGCAAATGTTTGCGGCAGGCCTGCCCTGGGAAGAAGCGGCTTTCCAGATTGGCTATGATGCCTTTGACAGCTGGCTGGACCGCGAGCGTGTTGTCGCCAATGTTGCCAATATCTACAGGGATTTGTCGAACGGTGCGATCGTGCCGGACAGGGCTGAAATCATGCGTCAGATGTTGCGCTATCGCAAGGGCGCCGATTGTCCGCACGACACCCCATGCACCTGTCATTCGAAGAAAGGAAACCACTCGTGATCGAGCTGTTGAACAATCCGATCTCCACCTGTTCCCAGAAGGTACGCCTTTGTCTTCATGAAAAGAAGTTGGAATTCGTCAATACAACGTTGGATTTCAGGAAAAAGGAGCACCTTTCACCGTCTTACCTGAAGCTCAACCCGAACGGTGTGGTGCCAACACTTCTGCATGATGGCAAGCCTGTCGTCGACAGTTCCGTCATCATTGAATATCTTGAGGATGTATTCCCGGAAAACCCGCTTTCGCCCGCCGATCCCTATGATCGGGCGCGCATGCGTGCCTGGATGCGTTACATCGAGGAAGTTCCAACGACAGCCATTCGTGTGCCAAGCTTCAACAAGGCTTTTGTCCGCCATTATTCGGACCTGGAGGATCAGGCATTGCAGGCCAATGCCGATGATCGCCCGCTGCGAAAACATTTCTACCAGCGCATGGGGCGCAGCGGATTTTCCGAAAAGGAGACCGAGGCGTCGCTGCAACAGCTTGAAAACACCATCAAGAGGATGGACGCCGCACTTGCACAGTCGCAATGGCTGATCGGGGATGAACTCAGTCTTGCAGATTATTGTGTGGTGCCGACCATTGACCGCATGCGGGATCTCGGCCTTTCGCAAATATGGAAAGAGGCAGGCAATTTTGAACGCTGGTGGCAGGCGATCCAGCAACGTGATGCCTATCAACAGACCTATTTTCCCGGCAGCCGGGTTTCGGATATCTATACGGACCTGAGGGATGCAACATGAAACTTGTGACATTTAACCGGCTAAACAGCCGGAACAATGAAATAGGCATTGTGATCGATACACAGATTGCAGTTCTTGATGGCGACGAAAATCCGCAATTTTCCTCCATGTTGGCGCTTATCGAAGCAGGGCCCGAAGGATTGGAAGCGGCCAGACAGGCGATGCCCGCTTGCGAACGCATTCAACAGTCTGACATTCGGCTTTTGGCGCCATTGCCGAGGCCCGTTCAGATGCGCGACGCACTGACATTTGAAAAACACCTCAGGCAAGCCAGGGCAAATCGCTATATATTCGATCCGAAACAGCCCAAGCGAAATCCGGACGAGGTGGAGCTTCCGCAAATCTGGTACGATCAGCCCATCTACTACAAGTGCAATCGCTTCTCCGTTTCCGGTCCTGAGGATGAAATCATATGGCCGCTTGGCGAGACACGGCTGGACTATGAACTTGAACTGGGTGCGGTGATTGGCAAGGGCGGCGGTGATATCGCGCGTGCGGATGCGCTTGACCACATATTCGGCTTTGTGATCTTCAATGATTTCAGCGCCCGTGATCATCAGATCGCTGAAATGGCTGGTGGATTGGGGCCTGCAAAAGGCAAGGATTTCCGCACCGCCAATGCACTCGGACCATGGCTTGTCACCCGCGACGAAATCGGTGATGGCTCCGGTCTCAACATGGTCGCCAGGGTAAATGGAAAGGAATGGTCGCGCGGCAATTCTTCCAGCATGCACCATGATTTTTCCCGTGTCATAGAGCATATTTCAAGAGACGAGGATCTGCACCCGGGCGAATTCATCGGATCGGGCACTGTGGGCGGTGGCTGCGGGTTGGAATTGGGACGTTTCCTCCAGCCCGGAGATGTTGTCGAACTGGAAATCGACGGCCTGGGTGTCCTGAGGAACACAATTGGCAAAAAACGGGACTAAATGTTGAGACCTCTCTCCCTTGCAGGTCCTGATTGTATCAGGGAAGCGGTGCGCTTCTCATGATCCTGTCCTCTCGACCGCAAGTCCGGATTCGAAACGGCATATCTCCTTGTCGTGAATGGCGTAGAAATCCAAAGTCGTTTCGGAGCCTGCCCTGACATATCCCACCAGACCAGATCTTTCAGATTGGCGCTGCACATGGTCCGGATACAGGTCAAAAAGTTGCTTGCCCAGCGCCGGCGTTGCGGCGGCAACCCGGGCCAAACCTGCAATGATTGCGTTCTGATCAACCGCCACCACCCAGTCGGCGGGTTGTTGCCCAAAGTTGCCAAATCTGGCCCAGCCGCGAATGGTATAGATGCCTGGATGTCCCGCTACCGGTTTGAGTGCCTCAACCTGGCCAGGGCAGGAACTGTAGGTATCAAAAATCTCTGCAAACGGTTTTCCAATCCAGGAATAGGGTAACTTGCGGCCTATTTCATTTTGCCTGCGTCGGTAATAAGGCCAGACCTGTTCGTCGATGATGATCTTGTTCGGGTACAAGCCACGCACGGTATCGGATACTTTGAATTCCGCCGCCAGTGCACCTTCAATCGTATCCATTGTAATTTTTTCGATATCGTTTCGGTAGGTAAATTGGGAGCTGACTGCGGTCCCGATCAAAAGATAGAAAAACGAAACAAGAAATGCATTTCGCAAGGTCGATTCGTTGACGCGACCAGACCAAATCATACCCGGCAAGGCCAGCAGAAACAAAATTGCAACAATGAAATATCGCGAACTGTCTCCTGTATTTATATTGAGACGTCCAAGAGCGGTGATGAACCCAATGCCTATGCAGAACGTACCAACCATGACCGAAAACCGGGCTCGAGAATTTTCAGGTTCCAAAATCAGATAACGCCTGACAGCTCCAAATATGAAAATGGCCAACAGACACAGCCCGCCCGCAATCGCAATTTGGTGCCAGTCGGTACCCACAAGCAAACCCGCTATTCTGATAAAGGGAGCGAAAAGAAAGGCGGCCGTATATTTCAAGACCCCCCACGGGTGGAAAATCGTGTCCGCAGGATTGTCATGGTGGGAAAGCGACATCCATGTCGTCGCATATAACGCTGTAGTCAGGAGAAAAAATACAACAATGGTTCCGGTGAGCGGCAGGCGCCAGCGGGAAAGCAGTGCGTGGCCAATGAGGACCGGCCAGACCACCATGCCATAGCCGAAACTGAAACTGGCGACAAACGAGAATATACCGATCAGCAGCAGCCAGACTGCATCTTGCCGCAGGTCTGACCCGCCGACCTTGGTGGCTGCCAACCACAAGGACAGGGTCGAGAAAAACAGGGACATGTAAACATGGACCTGTTTTTCCCACATCAGGTTTTCGTAATTCATTGGTGCAAATGTCAGGGCCAATCCTGCACCCGCAATCAAAAAGCCGATGGGCCACGCAACCCGGCGAATTATGCCGGACAGAGCGATTACCGCTGTTAAGGCAGCAAGAATATGGGAAACCAAGACGGGGAAGAGGCCGGTTGATTTGAACATGAAATAGTCAAATTGCCAAAGGAACATCGGGAATATGGGCCTGTGTTCATTGTCTCTGACGCGAAAGGCCTCGCCTAGGAACAAATTCGGAGTATGGCCAGTCTCCTGATTGCCGAAAAGGAAATGAAGCACGGCAATTCCGTCCCAAACAGGCACCTGAAACCGTTCTTTGATAAAATAACACGAATAAGAAAAGAAGACGGCGAATCCCAGCACGCCGCCCAGAAGCGCCAGGATGTTAATAATACGCCCCGGCAGACTGAAGTTATCGCCCTTCGAGTTTACGTTTGCTGCCATGCGCTTAATATCTGCCCATCCTATCATTCGTCGCCTTTGCTGCATGTTATCCAATAATTCTGTTTCAACAGCCATAGGAATCTGGCAAAGAGATTATCGGTGGCACCCTCAGCGAGGGCCGAGAACAAATGGGCGGTAGGCTGATTGTTGTCGAACGAACACGCACAATCTTGTCATTGGCGCATACCGCGAACCAGGTTTTTTCGGTAGGCACTCCTGAAGAATCTGGTTGCCGGAGCCGCTCAGCTGGCGGAACAGACCACCAGGATGCGGGCATCATTGTCGCCATCGGATGCGTAGAGATGGCCGAGAGCACTGTCGAAATAGATACTGTCGCCCTGTTGCAGGGTGACCGGTTCGCGCCCCTCCACATGCACGGTGACGGCGCCTTGCATGACGACCAGAAATTCCTGCCCGGGATGGCGCACGAATTCTTCGAAATCCACATCCGCAAAGTCCCCGATGCGCACATCGATTGTCTCTGATCCCGGTTTTTGACGCAGCTTTTCCACCATATGCGTCGAGCCGTCGATGCCCCAGACCTGGTGTCCCGCCACCGCCAATGGCAGGGCGATGCGGCCCGTGCCGATGGCCAGTTCCAGAATAGCGCCTTTGCCGGCCAGTTCGGAAATCAGTCTGACCGATTCCTGCGTCGTGCCAGGATCATGCAATGCGTCATATTCGGCTGCGTTCAATTCCCCGAAGGTGGATGCTGTGAATTTTTCCAAGGGACGGACCCGTTTTGCTGGTTGTGTCAGGCAGGATAACGCAAAGGAAAGGCTTTGGGGAGAAGGCGGGTGCAGGTCTGTTTGGGCGACGGCGGAGCAGGGTGTGAGGGTTGATGTCTCTGGAGTTATTAAGAAGATACCGGTTCGCGGTCGAGTTCTCCGCAAATTTCTGACTTCAAAGCAGTCCAAGTGATATGGCGAACCAGTGATGCCAGCAAGCGGGTAAAACCTAATAAACACCCGCTTCTATTTTCAACCCTTCGACAGTATGCGCATCCGCAATCGGGTCAATACGTAGGCGAGTTCCTCCATACCGGCCTGGCAACGCCAGGAGGATCGATCTGCTGCCCGGCTTGCTTTTTGCGAAATATACAGAAAGTCCGGTCGGATAGTGATTTTGTGTCTCTTCCATGTTTGTGGGTAGAAAAATCTGCGTCCCGGTCTGACTATCGCTAAAAAAGGAAACCCTTACACACACCTTTGTTGCGTTTTCCAAGGCAGGCAAATCGATCAAGACTTGTTGATTGGCGCCCGCACCAAGAGTGTCGCTAGCAATTTCTGTCAATTTGCAATCTGCATTCTCAGCATTCAGGCGGAGTAGATGGTTGGCAAAAACAGAATTCCAGGAAAGCGATGCTGACAGAATTCGCAGAAAGATCGAACGCTCTACCGAATTGATCAATATTCGCGCCGGTCCGGCCGCCATTGCCTCATCGACATCTCCGTGCTCTAGATGGACCATCAAGGCTTCCGGAAATAACTGCATGAGCTGTCCAGCCATGCCAGCATAAAATGAGTCATGCAGGATCAGCAAAGCGCTTGATTCCTCGTTATCTTCTGCCAATAGGGGCGAGATATCAAAATCCGCTGGGGTAAGATCATCCTCAACAAAACTCATCCGCAACATCGTTGTCAAATCGCGCACGGAAGAATACACGGCATTTCCGATTTGCTTCGGCGCCACCATTGACAAACCGAAATATTCCTTTGCCAGCCTAGCAAGCGCCAGCGACCTTGCACGACTGTTCCAGTGCGTGTCCGTCGCAAAATAAAGTTGTTGATCACCGCCTAAAGTCCGAAACTCTTCGAGATGGTCGATCACGGGTGCGCCTACCTCCCTATTGAATGACCGCCATTTCTCCGCCGTCTGGGACTTGCAACCGGAAATGGCCCTGACCTGTGGTCCGAGCATGCCCTGCTCGACTATCGATTTGTCGGGCGAAATGCTGAAACGCAGGTCAATCCCCGCACCTGCGGCAACCGTGCGCAAAGCACGTACGGCGTTGATTGCTTCGCGTTGCCGTACTTGATCCTCACACTTACCCCCTGCAAATAGCGGCTCGCCCCCAGCAAATTGCGGCTTGTAAAATAACCAACCGTCACGGGCCGAAATCACCCGCTCTGAATCAATAAAACCCATGATCCGGTAATCAAAATAGGCTTTTGCCGAGACCAACCTCATCGCCGCTGGCGAGCCGGAGACAATCGAACGCGCCATTTTCTTGCGGTACGTATCCTCAGGAGCGATGAATTCTGGCACTGAAATATCGGCCCATCGTGGCTTTTCAACTGCCATACTCGCATATCCCCCTCGCATCAGCGAGGCGAGAGGGGTTGCGAGGAAGACCGAAAAGAGTGCGATGGAGAGGAAATTCGCGGGTCGCATGTCAGAACCTGAAATAAAGAAAAGGCGAAAATTCATTCGAAAGCGAGAACATGGCTGCAACAACCCCTGCCCAGATCATGAACATGGTGCGGACGCGGGCAATCAACCGACCCGCATCCGGATTGCCGAACACGACACCGAGTGGCTGGTATTGGCCCTGCATGAGGATCATAACGCTTGCGAGCGCCAGGACAATGACCTCGAAGGGTGAAACGACTGCCAGCATCGCCAAAGGCAACTGGAAACTGCCTACAGACAGCGGTGTCAGCATCGATTGTGAATAGGAGAGAAACGCCCCAATATCAGATGCCCGGAACAGCACCCAACCGAAGATCACCGCTGGTAAGAGATAGAACAACCTGAGCATTGATGAGCCCAACGCCGCTGCCCGGTCCCCCAACACAATTCGCTCAATGATCAGGAACCCCCCATGCCACAACCCCCAGAGCACATATACCCACGCTGCACCGTGCCACAGCCCCGTCGCACAAAAGACGATCATCAGATTGAAAAACGTGCGGCTGGTCCCTCTGCGGTTGCCGCCCAGTGGAATATAAAGGTAGTCCCGAAACCAGCTCGATAGCGACATATGCCAACGCCGCCAGAATTCTGTTATGGTTGATGACGCATAGGGATGATTGAAATTCTCAAGAAAACGGATGCCGAACATCATGCCGATACCGATCGCCATGTCCGAATAACCTGAAAAGTCAAAATAGATTTGAATTGTATAGGCTATCGCCCCAAGCCAGGCTCCGGCAAAAGAAAGATCGCCCGATGGCGTTGCAAACGCAGCATCCGCGACTCGCGCCATAGTATCTGCAACCAGCAGCTTCTTTGTCAGCCCAACCGTAAACCTTGAGGCACCGGCTGCTAGCATATCGACCGACAAGTTGGGTGCAAGGAAGTCTGATCGGACATCCCGAAACCGGACGATCGGACCGGCAATCAATTGCGGAAAGAACGACAGATATGCTCCAAAAAGGACAAAATTGCGCTGCGGCTCGATCTCCCGTCGCCTGATATCGATCAGATAGGAGATGCCTTGGAATGTAAAGAATGAGATCCCGATTGGCAGAACAATTGATTTGAAAAACGCAATAGTCTCTGCATCAAAGTCAGGGACTATTTCGGAAACGAAAAAACCTGCATATTTATAATAGGCAATCAAAGCCAGATTTAGAAAAATCAAGGTGCCGAAAAGTAATTTGCTGTGAAAACGGTGAATTATAAGTCCGCCAAGAAAATTCAAGGCAATACTAAAAACCAGTAAAAGCGTATAATATCCCGATGTCCAGTAGTAAAACAATAGGCTGACACCAAACACAACCCACGGGAAAAGCGGTGTCCGAATGCACAAAAGACCTAAAATCAGCGAAAATGGCAGGAACCAGAATAGAAAGGCAGGATCGGAAAAAACCATTTCAACACAACTCTGCTCAACAGACTATCAGCTACCGTTGGGAAAGAGCTTTGATTTTTGCTCACGCAATCGACAATATCACGTGTGTTGGGAACTTGTGGATCAGGCTCGCTCCCACCCGAAAAAGCTACAACACTGTATCGCAGGTGTCTAGTCGGCGTCGATCATTCACGAATTTGTTAACCATGATTTGATTATCTGGTGTGGGAGGATTTGTCCTTGTCAGATATGCACCGGCACGATTTAAGCGATGAAATTCGGTTTCGTTTGAAGCCGCACTTGCCCGGCTCGAAGGGTAACCAAGGCCGCAGAGGCCCTGATAACCGTTTGTTTGTGAACGCTGTCTTGTGGCAATTGCGCACTGGATGTCCGTGGCGCCATCTGCCATCTGCCTAAGGCAAGTGGAATTCGGTCTTTTGCGAAGCTCTTTGTTTGATAGAGCGACAGAGGATAAAGATAACCTGGACCAACACCACTCGCAAAGATTCTGACAGAAAGCATGTTTGATTTCTGGTTGGCTGGAACCGTCATCCAACAGCAGTCACAATGGACTGTCAGTTTTAAACCCGCTTCGTTGAAAACAGCCGCCTGAGTTGCTCAGGAGGCGGAGCAGACCACCAGAATGCGGGCGTCGTTGTCGCCATCGGATGCGTAGAGATGGCCGAGAGCACTGTCGAAATAGATACTGTCGCCCTGTTGCAGGGTGACCGGTTCGCGCCCCTCCACATGCACGGTGACGGCGCCTTGCATGACGACCAGAAATTCCTGCCCGGGATGGCGCACGAATTCTTCGAAATCCATGACGTTATGGGCCTTGAGCGTGCCCATCATCGGGCTCATGGATTTGTTCCACAGTTCCGGGAAGAGCATTTCATAGACGTAATTGCTGGTTTCCTGCCGGTGAAATTCACCTTTGCGCGCGACAGCAAAACTGCCGGGGGTGAAATTCTGTCCCTGCTCGGCAAACAGGGCAGCCATATCCACGCCCAGGCCGTCGGCCAGAAGGGCCATGCGGTCGTAGGTCAGCGCAATGATGCCGCGCTCGGCCTTGGAGATGGTCGAGATGGCCAGTCCGGCACGTTCGGCAACGTCGGCCAGGGTCCAGTTGTTTTGACGCCGCAACTGACGCAAGCGGCGGCCAAACGCCACCCGCTGGCTATCTGGGGGCTCTTCTTCGCTCATGGATGGCAGTCTAAGTGTAATTGGGAAATTTTCCTATTGGAAAAACATCTTTTCCTATTGGAAAATCGGTGCTACGTTTTCTCCAGACAGATAGCGTAGGGGCTTTGGGGAGAGCGCATGGCAGAGCAGGCTGGAACATTCGACATGATTGTCATCGGCGCGGGCATTGCCGGTGCGTCGATTGCTGCCGAGCTCGTGTCTGATGCCCGGATCCTGTTGCTGGAGGCGGAATCGCAGCCTGGCTATCATACCACAGGGCGGTCAGCCGCTCTTTATACGTGTGCCTACGGACCACCGTTGATCCGCGCCCTGAGCAGAGCCTCGGGCGCTTTTTTCAATAACCCCAAAAGCCCCTATGTTGACCATCCTCTTTTGCAATCGCGCGGTGCACTGTTCGTGGCACGCGCCGATCAGACCGGGTCGCTGGCGGCCCTGCAGGCGGAGCTGGGAGACGCAATTGTACCGGTGGGCGCCAAAGAGGCGCGGGATCTGGTGCCACTGTTGCGGGCCGATTATATCGCCGGTGCGCTGCTTGACGGGTCTGCGGCAGATATTGATGTCGCGGCATTGCATCAGCATTATCTCAAGACATTTCGTGCCGGTGGTGGCGCATTGCAGACCGACGCCATGGTGAAGGCGCTGTCCCATGACGGCAAAGGCTGGCAGGTGGATACGGCGCAGGGGCAATTTTACGCGCCCATCGTGATCAATGCGGCCGGTGCCTGGGCCGATGTGGTTGCCACAATGGCCAAGGCGGTGCCCGTCGGCCTGGTGCCGATGCGGCGCACGGCGCTGCTGGTATCCGCGCCGGATCAGGTTGCGACTGGCCATTGGCCGATGGTGGTGGATGCCGACGAGCAGTTTTATCTGAAACCCGACGCCGGCAAATTGCTGATTTCACCCGCGGATGAAACCCCTTCACCGCCCTGTGACGCCCAGCCTGACGAGATGGATGTGGCGATCTGCGTGGACCGCATTGAAACGGCCTTCGACCTCTCGGTGCGGCGCATCGAGCATAAATGGGCGGGGCTGCGCAGTTTTGTCGTCGACAAATGTCCGGTGGCCGGGTTTGACCCCGTTGTGCCGGGTTTTTTCTGGCTGGCAGGGCAAGGTGGCTACGGTATCCAGTCAGCTCCGGCGCTGGCCCGCACGGCTGCAGCTCTGGTTTTGGGCCGCCCCATTCCCGATGATATCCAGGCTGAAGGGGTGAGCGAATCTGCCCTGTCCCGGCGCCGTGAAAGGCTGGCCGCATGATCGGGCTTCTTCCTCCGGTAATTGCCGCAATCCTGTTGGCTTCCGGCCTGGCGATTGCCTATGTGATCGGCGGCGGAGCCGTGCTGGCCTTTATCGTCACGGATAACAGCCGTTATCTGGCGATCCTGCCGCAGCAGATTTTTTCGCGTATCGATGTTTTTGCCCTGATGGCCATGCCCCTGTTCATCCTCGCCGGGGAATTGATGAATCGCGGCGGTGTAACCGGCGCCTTGATCAATCTGTCCATGGCGCTGGTCGGGCGGCTGCGCGGCGGGCTGGGGCATGTGAACATTCTGACCAGCGTTTTTTTCGCCGGTATTTCCGGCTCTGCAGTGGCCGATGCGGCAGCCCTTTCCAATACTCTGGTTCCCGAGATGCGCAAGCGCGGTTACAGCCTGACCTATGCCAGCGCGATCACTGCTGCATCATCGATCATCGGACCGATCGTGCCGCCGTCGATCATATTGATCTTCTATGGCGCACTGATGGGAACATCGGTCACGGCGCTGTTTCTGGCAGGGATCGTGCCCGGCCTTGTGCTGGCGGCAGCGCTGATCATCCTGAATGGCTATTTTGCCATGCGTGAAGATCATCCGCGGGTCGAGCGGCAGGACATGCCGCCTTTCTTGCCAACCCTTGTGCGCTCGCTGCCTGCGCTGGCGCTGCCCGTGATCATTCTGGGCGGTATCGTCTTTGGCTGGATGACGCCCACCGAGGCGGCTGCTGCCGCCGTGTTCACGGCATTGGCTGCGGGCTGGTTCTATGAAGGCCTGACCTGGCCGTCGGTGCTGGACGGCTTGCGTCGCACCGCGATGCTGTCGGGATCGATTTTCATCATCATCTGCGCGGTGTCGGCGCTCGGGCACCTGGGCGCGCTGGAGCGTATTCCCGAAGCGATTTCAAACGCGGTCACGGCTCTGGGGCTTGGGCCCGTGGGCTACATGCTGACATTGAATGTCATATTCCTGCTGGCCGGCATGGTGCTGGACATTCCGGTGGCGCTGGCTCTGCTGGTGCCACTGCTGGCCCCGGTGGCGCTGGCCCAGGGTGTCGATCCGGTGCATCTGGGCATTATTCTGTGCTTCAATCTGTGCATCGGGCTGGTATCGCCGCCGATGGGTGGCTGCCTGCTGGTCGTCTCGACCGTGACGGGCGTAAACTACTGGAAACTGGCGCGCGCGGTACTGCCCTTTGTTCTGGTGCAGGTGGTGGTGCTGGCACTGATCATCTGGATTCCGGCAATCAGCCTGACGCTGCCGCGCGCCTTCGGACTTGCCGGCGGGAATTGAATGTTGACGATGAGATAACCAAAACGAAACCAAAACCAAAAACTGGAAGGAGCACTACAATGAACGTTTCCAAATTTATCCAGGGCACGGCTCTGGCCGTCGCACTTGCCTTTGCGGGCGGTGCGTCTGCGCAGGTAAAAATCGCACTCGACAGTCCGCCGGACATGGAAGGCTCGGGCAGCTATGTATGGGCCAACACATTCAGCACCTATCTCAATGAGCATGGAATGCCTGCGGAAGAATTCCAGCGCGGCGCACTGGGCGGCGATGATGAACTTTTCGATCAGGTCAGCCAGGGTCTGCTGGAAGTCTCGCTTTCACCGCTGAACATTGTCGGCTCTCTCGACCCCCTGATTTACGGTCTGCGTCTGCCCTATTTCTTTGCCGACCAGGCCGAGGTGGATCATGCGCTTTACGAAGGAAAGATGCTGGAACGCATCAATGAAGCCACGACCAAGGAGGGGGTTCGGGTGCTGTCGCTCAACACCGTGGGCCAGGCGACCGGCATTTTCAACACGCAAAAACCGGTAAAATCGGTTGCCGACATGGCCGGTCTGCGCATGCGGGCACTGGATGAAAGCCAGATCGAACTTTACAAGGCATGGGGTGCTGCCGGCACCATCGTCAGCTGGGCCGAAGTGCCCAACGCGCTGCAGACAGGCGTTGCCCACGGTTATCTGAACCCGGCCTTCGTTCCCTTGCTGTTCGGTCACACCGATTTCATTAAGTTCTACACCGATGCGGCGATTGCACCATCGCTGCGCATCACCATCGTGTCCGAAGACTGGTATCAGGGCTTGAGCGATGCCGATCGCGCCACGGTCGATGCGGCGGCTGATGCGGCCAACAAGGCGAACCGCAAATGGCTGGAAACCCAGGATGCCGTTCTTGGCAAACTTGAAGCTGCCGGTGTCACCGTCGAAAGGCTGGACCAGACTGCCCGTGACGCTTTCCGTGCTGCATCGGCACCGGCCTATGAAAGTGGCCTGCTGAGTGCAGAGCAGATTGCCGAATGGGAAGCTGCCAAGGGGAAATAGGATCATGCGGGCGTTGGCCATTTTTCTGAGCCGGGTATCCCACGGGCTGAACCGGATTGCGCTCTGGGGCGCGGTCGCGGCGGTGCTGGTCATGGCTTTCTCGGCCTCATGGCAGGTCATCGCCCGCTATATTCTTGATGCGCCGCCTGTCTGGACTGAGGAATTGGCGCGTCGCGCCATGGTCTGGGCGGGTATGCTGGGTGCCTCCTGCGCCTATCACGCGCAGGCGGACCCGACATTGTTTCCCGGCATGCGGGATGTGGCAGGGCGAATGGGCACGGGACTGGCACTGATCCGGGGCGTTGGCGTGGCTTTGTTTGCCGCACCGGTTATCTGGTATTCGCTGTTTGGTCCCAACATGAATCTGGCGCGCGGTTTTCTGGGCCGCAGCCTTGAACGGCAGGCAGAAATGATCGGTGTGCCGATGATCTGGTTTACCGCCGCCGTCCCCATCGCCTTTGTGCTGATCGTGATCCACATGCTGGCCGGGCTGATGATGCGCCTGACCGACAAAAACACCCATGCAACGACAGGACAGGAAGTCCATTCATGAAAATCTTCATCGCCGGTCTGAGCACCGAAACCAATTCCTTTTCCCCCTTGCCGACCGGCATGCTGAGTTTTGAAGAAGGCTCCATCCACCACGGCAATGCCACCAGCGATGTGGTGCACTATTGGACCGCGCCGCTGCATATCTGGCGCAAGCAGGCCGTGGCGCGGGACTGGACAGTGGTGGAATCCCTGTCCGCCCATGCGCAGCCAGCCGGCCCGACGGTTCGAGCAGTCTATGAGGGCTTTCGCGACGAAATTCTCAGCGACCTCAAGACTGCAGGACCTGTTGACATCATCCTCTTGGCCCTGCATGGCGCCATGATGGCCGATGGCTATGAGGATTGCGAAGGCGATCTGATTGCCCATTGCCGCCGCCTTGCACCCGATGCCGTCATTGGCGGGTTGCTTGACCCGCATTGCCATTTGACCGAGGCCATGCTGGACAATGCCTCCCTGCTGGTTGCCTTCAAGGAATATCCGCATGTGGATGTACCAGAACGCGCTGACGATCTGTTTCGTCTCGCGGCTGCAACAGCCGAGGGCAGCATCAAACCCGTGATGCGTGACTATGATTGCCGGATGATCCTTGCCATGCCGACGCCTTCCGGCGTGATGCGAACCTTTGTGGATGCCATGGCGGCACGCGAAGGCAAGAATGGCATTCTGTCGCTCTCCATTGCCCATGGCTTCCCCTGGGGCGACCATCCACGCACCGGTACCCGGGCACTGGCGATCTGTGACGGGAACGGCGAACAGGCCGAGGCCATGGCGCAGGAACTGGGTGAAAGCCTTTATGCCTTGCGCTCTGAATTGAACCGGCCGCTTCCCGATATCGAGCAGGCGCTGGATATGGCTGAAGCTGAGACAGAAGGGCCAATTGTCATGGCGGATGTGTCGGACAATGCCGGTGGCGGTGCGCCATCGGACGCGACATTCCTGCTGCGCGCGATCCTGGCGCGGGGTCTGACTTCGGTTGCCAGTGGCATTTTCTGGGATCCGATCGCGGTGCGCATCTGCCGCGAGGCCGGCGAGGGGGCAACGCTGCCGCTGCGTCTGGGGGGCAAATGCGGCGCGATGTCGGGCGACCCGCTTGACCTGGTGGTCACGGTGCGCAAATGTGCCTCGGGCCTGACCCAGCGCTTCGGCACATTGCCGGCGCCACTGGGCGAAACGGTCTGGATCGAGACTCAGGGCGTTGATATCGTGATCAATGATGTGCGTACCCAGACATTCCACCCGGAAGCCTTCGAGCAATTGGGCATTGACCTGTCCAAACGCGCTCTGGTCTGCGTCAAATCCTCCAACCATTATCAGGCCGGGTTCAATCCGATTGCCTCACGGGTGATCGCTGTGGCGACACCGGGTGCGATCACACCTGATTTCGCCAATATTCCCTATACACGCCGCGCCCGCAATTACTGGCCAGCCATTGAGGACCCCTTTGCATGACCAACTCATTGATCGAATCTCGCAACCGTTTTGCCACGGCCTATCCCGAAACCCGCATGGTCCTGAATGGCCGTGATTGGGGCCTGCGCGATGTGGGCCAGGGGCCTGCGCTGATCCTGATCCCCGGCACATTGGGACGCGGCGATGTCTTCTGGAATCAGATCGTGGCACTGTCGGACCGATTGCGCATCGTGGCTGTCAGTTATCCGTCAAGCGGCGGCGTTGCCGAATGGGCCGAGGATATTGCCCTGATGATGGACAAGCTGGGCATTGCAAAGGCCAGCGTTCTTGGATCCTCACTTGGCGGCTATCTGGCGCAATATTTTGCGGCGACCAGCCCTGACCGCACCACCCGCCTGATTGCTGCCAATACATTGCATTCGGTGGTGGGTCTTGATCAGCGCATGCCCTATGCGCTGGATCTGCAGAATGCACCGATTGAAGATCTGCGCGCCGGGTTTGGCGCCGGCCTGGGCGCCTGGGCCGAGGCGCATCCTGATCAGGTGGAACTGGTCGAACTCTTGCTGCAGGAGGCCGGTGGCCGCATTCTGGAAAGCGAGTTACGGGCCCGTCTCTCGGCGCTCAAGACCGGTCCGGAACTGCCTGCGATGCCTTTGCCTGCAACAGATATTGTGACCATTCAGGCCGATGACGATCCGTTGATACCGCCGGAGATGCGGGCTGCGGTGCGGGCCCGTCTTTCTCCTTCCGTGGCCTACCGGTTTCTGGACGGTGGCCATTTCCCCTATGTGGCGCGTCCGGCAGATTATACAGCGTTGCTGGAACAGGTCATGGGCCTGAAGGTCAGTGGCCCCGATTGGGGCACGGGTGAGGAACGCGTTCTGTGATTGTGCTGAGCAGTCAGGACGTCGCGACGCTGCTTCCTATGAGCGAAGCGATCGATGTGGTGGCGCGCGCCATGGTGGATGTTTCCAATGGTGGCGCGACCTTGCCGCTGCGCAATGTCATGCCGGTGGGCGGCAACAATAAAATGGGCATCATGCCGGGCGCTATCGGCAATCCGGCCTGTTTCGGTGTGAAGCTGGTCAGCCTTTTTCCCGGCAATCCGGCGCGGGGATTGTCCTCCCATCGCGGCGCTCTGGTATTGTTTGAAGAGGAGACGGGCGGCGCCGTATCAATGATGGATGCCAGCCTGCTGACCGCCATTCGCACCGCTGCCGCCAGTGCTGTCGCCACCCGCGCCCTGGCGCGCGAAGATGCACACCGGCTTGCCATCATCGGTTATGGCGAACAGGGCGAACATCATCTGGATGCGATCTGCGCTGTTCGGGACATTCGCCAGGTGCATGTGGCGGGACGCTCTGCTCCAAAGGCCAAGGCTTTTTGCGACCATGCGAGGGCCAAATATCCTGCAATGGCGTTTTATTCGGGCGATGATGTTCAGGCCGCGGTTTGCGATGCCGATATTGTCTGCACCGTGACGGCATCGCCCACGCCGATCCTGCAGGGTGACTGGATTGCGCCCGGCACCCATGTGAATGTGGTCGGCTCCTCCATCCCCTCGATGCGGGAGATTGATGACGCCATGGTCAAACGGGCCTCGATCTGGGTCGACTACCTGCCGTCCACGCTGGCGCAGGCGGGCGAGATCGTCGAGATGATCCGCGCCGGGCAGATGGTGGAAGCGGATATCAAGGGTGAAATTGGTGCGGTTCTGGGCGGGAGTCTAGAAGGCCGGTCCGATGCGGCGGAAATTACGCTCTATCGCTCGCTGGGCATTGCGGCTCAGGATCTTGCCACCGCTTATCACGTGACAAAGCGCGCCGAGGAGACCGGTGCGGGCCAATCTGTGTCATTTTGATTTTGATTGCAGAGATTACTTCGAGAGCCGCCCGATTTCCTGCGGAATTTCCTTTGTGTCGCCCATGCGCTGCTGCACGTCGGCAATCGCATCACCCAGGGCACCGCTCAATCCAAGGTCAGCGAAGGTGCGGGCGCATTCGCGCATTTCTGCCGCGCGTCTTTTGCCGTGCTGTGTGGTGCGCTCGAACTGGTAGTGTGCAAAATCCGGCCAGCCAAGGCCTGGAAAGGACTTTTGAAGCGACTGCCAGGTATAGTCAAAACAGCCGGATCTGGATGCAGCCGACAGGGTTTCGACGGTAATTGCCTCCAGCCCTTTGACAAACATGGATCGCACCATCTTGATGGCCGTCGCGTCTCCGGCACTGTCGGAAATTGTCTCGAAATCGAAACCGAGTTGATCCAGCGTCGCGACAAGGCGGTCCGTGACATCTCCGGCCAACAACAGCGGCGTTTTGTGACCGCGTGGATGGACAGGGGCCATGACGGCCATGTCGACATAATCCACGGAACGCCCGACCAGGCATTCGGCATTGGCGCGCTTTTGACCCGGCGAGACGGAATTGATGTCGACGAAGATCTGACCTGCCCGCAGCCATAGGGACGCTGCCGTGGCCGCCGGGCCGCATTGATCTGCCGTGACGGCGCTGAAAACAATATCGGCAGCCTTCAGATCGCTATCCTCAAGAGCAACCGCAACCCCGCGATCCTTCATGGTCTTCAACATGGCCGGCGCATCATCCGGATCGTCCAGAAGAATGTCATAGGCCGAAAACCGCAGCGATGGATCCAGGATCTGAAGGCTTTCCTGAAAGGCCCGTGCCGCCTCGCCAAAACCGATAAATGCCATATGCATGTCGTGATCTCCCGGATCTTGAACGAATATTGCTCTAGTTGCGGAACACCACTGTCTTGTTGCCGTTCAGCAGCACACGATCTTCCAGATGGTATCCGATTGCGCGGGCCAGAACCCGTCTTTCAATGTCACGGCCCTTGCGCACCAGATCGTCCGGCGTGTCCGAATGGCTGACATGTTCCACATCCTGCGAAATGATCGGACCTTCATCCAGGTCACCGGTCACGTAATGCGCGGTGGCGCCGATCATTTTCACGCCGCGCGCATGGGCCTGATGATAGGGTTTGGCGCCCTTGAAACCAGGCAGGAAACTGTGGTGGATATTGATGCAGCGGCCTGACAGATAGGCGGAAAAATCATCGGACAATATCTGCATGTAACGGGCAAGAACCACCAGCTCAGCGCCGGTGTCTTCGATGACCTGCTTGATCTGCGCTTCCTGCTCAGCCTTGGTGTCGCGGGTAATGGGGAAGTGATAATAGGGGATGTTGGCATCCGTGGTCAGGTTCAGCATTTCCTGCGAATGGTTGGAGACAATGGCGACGGTCTCCATATTCAATTCGCCAATGCGCATCCGGTAGAGAAGATCGCCCATGCAATGGTCGAATTTCGACACGAGGATCAGTATTTTCCGCCTGCTGTCAGCCGCTCTAATGGTCCATTTCATATCGAAGGATGCTGCGGTGGCCGCAAAGTCGGTTTCAAATTTTTGCGGCGGCTGCGTCAGTGTGAATTCGATCCGCATGAAAAAATGGCCGGTCTGGGAATCATCAAACTGCTGCGCTTCAATAATATTGCCGCCATTGGCGAACAGTTTGGTCGCAACTTCCGCCACAATGCCGGGCCTGTCCGGGCAACTTATTGTCAGTATGTATTTTTTCACGAGTCCGGTTTCCTCTGCGCATGAATATTTAATCGAATCAGTTGCCTGTTCGATGGTCCTGTCGCTGAATTATCACAAAGAAAACCGCTTTCATACGGCAAGGCGCGGCTACAATTTCCGGATGTTTGATGGATTGATGCCGCCACGCTACTTGTGGCTGTGCGGCCTGTGCTTCAGGCTGCTGCTGCGTCGTCCTTCTGCGTGCCGGGCGCAAGCGTGAGTTCAATCCCGTCCAGATCTTCACTCATCAGAAGCTGGCACGACAGGCGGGAATTGTCCTCGACGGCGAATGCATTGTCGAGCATGTCGATTTCTTCATCCTGGGCCTCATACAATTTGCCGGTCCAGTCGGGTTCTACATAGACATGGCACGTTGCACAGGCACAGGCGCCACCGCATTCGGCCTTGACGTCCAGGCCCCAGTCGCGAATGATTTCCATCAGCCGGAAACCTTCCAGCGCCTCAAGCGAATGGCGGATGCCCTTCTGATCTGTAACATGAATCTGCATTTGAACTCGCTTTTACATATCGCTCGATTTATCCGAAAACCGTTTCACACTTTTCGGATCTCGCTCAGGCCGCCTTCAATTTCTTCTGCAGGCTGGTGGATGAGGTGGTGTACTGAAAGACGACCCGCTCGCCGGGCGAGACGATTTTCTTGGCGGCATGGGCCATCAGGGCTGCCTCGTGGAATCCGGACAGAATGAGCTTGAGTTTTCCCGGATAGGTGTTGATGTCACCGATGGAAAATATGCCGGGCACGGAGGTTTCGAATTTTTCCGTATCGACCGGAATAAGGTTCTCATTGAGGTTGAGACCCCACTCGGCAACCGGTCCGAGTTTCATCGTCAGTCCGAAAAAGGGCAGCAAGCGCGTGGCCGGCAGCGTCTCTTCACTCTCTTTGGATTTCAGTACCAGGGATTCCAGCGCGCCGTCAGTTCCGTTGAGCTGTGTCACCTGACCCAGTTTGAACCGGACCATGTCGGCCTTTTCCAGTTCCCACATCCTGTTGACGGTTGCATCGGCAGCGCGAAATTCGGCGCGGCGATGAACGAGGGTAACCGACCGCGCTGCAGGCTGCAGCGCCAGGGTCCAGTCCAGCGCACTGTCGCCGCCGCCGACAATCACCACATCTTCATTGCGGAAGGCTTCGATCTGGCGGACGGAATAGAAGACGGATTTGCCCTCATAATCCTGGATCTGAGGTACCGGAGGTCGCTTGGGCTGGAACGATCCACCACCGGCGGCAACGATCACCACCTTTGCATTGAACCGCGTACCCGCATCTGTTTCAACGTCAAAGAAACCATCGTCGCGTTTGGCAAGCGCTGTTACCATCTGGCTGTAGTGGAATTGCGGCTTGAAGGGTGCAATCTGTTTGAGAAGATTGTCCGTCAGTTCCTGGCCGGTGACTTCCGGCAGGCCGGGAATGTCGTAAATCGGTTTTTCCGGATAAAGCTCGGCGCATTGGCCGCCCGGCCGATCAAGAATGTCGACCACATGGGCGCGCATATCCAGCAGACCAAGTTCAAAGACTGCAAAAAGCCCGACGGGTCCGGCTCCGACAATCAGGATGTCCGTATCAATCACTTCACTCATCTCATGTCCCCTGCCGCTTTTGGCGCGTTTGGTGTTTTTGAAAGGGCCAATGTGGCTCAGACTGCAGAACCCGAGCGATGACGCCAACTGTAGGATTTCCCCGGTGCTGCAGTTTGCGCCGCAGGCTGGTAATAGGCGCTGATGGCGGGCAGTCTGCCTTCTGAAAGGCGCCGGATGGCCGTGGCATTGGACACGGCAAATGTATTGATCCCACAGCGCAGCATCAGGGGGATCTGATCGATCAACACATCGCCGATGGCGCGTATCTCAGTCTCATAGCCGTAGCGCGAGCGCAAGAGGGACGCCTGGGAATAGGCGCGACCATCGCTGAAGGCCGGAAACGTCACCGCAATCAGCGCGATATGCTCAAGATAGGGTTGCAGCCGTGCGACATCATCGGCAGGCGCCAGCACAATGCCAATGTTGCCAGCCTGTCTTTGGCTATCGGAAAGCGCCAGATAATGCGCCAGTGGCACCAGCAATTTGGCGTTTGATTCCGATGTGATCGGTGCAGCCAAAGCATCCGGCATTGTCTCCTCGTCAAGCAAGGACCAGGGGTCGTCGGCGATGAAGCCATCGGCTTTCCACAGTTTCGTGTCGCTCATGGGACTGTCTCTTTCAATCATGCCGCTTTGGAGGCTTCGCCGTATAGTGCCAGCTTGTAGGGAGCAGGCCCGGTGCGCCGATAGGCCATGATGAAGGTTTCATCGGCGTTGAGCCGCAGCCCCATATAGGTATCGACAATCGTCTCAATGGCATCGGTGACCTTGTCGGGCTCGAAACCGCGACCGATGATCTGACCGATGGATGTCTGTTCATCGCCCGAACCACCCAATGTGATCTGGTAAAGCTCGGCACCCTTTTTCTCGACACCCAGAATGCCGATATGGCCGACATGGTGATGGCCGCAGGCATTGATGCAGCCGGAAATCTTGATTTTCAGTTCGCCGATTTCCTGCTGTCGCTGCAGCGAGCCGAAACGCTCCGAAATTTCCTGGGCAACCGGGATCGAGCGGGCATTGGCCAATGCACAATAGTCAAGGCCCGGGCAGGCGATGATGTCGGTGATCAAGCCGGCATTGGCCGTTGCCAGGTTCGCATCCAGCAAAGCGCGATAGACAATCTCCAGATCGGCCAGCGCCACATGGGGCAGAACAAGATTCTGTTCATGAGAGACGCGGATTTCATCGTGTCCATATCTCTCTGCAAGATCGGCGACGACTTCCATCTGGGCATCGCTGGCATCGCCGGGGATCCCGCCGATGGGTTTGAGCGAAATGGTCACGACACCGTAATCGGGATGTCGATGCGGTGTGACGTTCTGATGGACCCAGGCGGCGAAGCCGGCATCGGATTTCTTGCCGGTTGCGATGCGTGCCCAGCCCTCCGCGCGATCCTGCAGTTCCGGTGGGGCAAAATAGCTGGCTATGGAGGCCAGATCCGCATCGGGCAGCTTCAGGCTGGTTTCCCGCAGCTTTTTCCATTCGGCTTCCACCTGTGCGGTGAAATCGGCTTCACCGGTCTCATGCACAAGGATCTTGATCCGTGCTTTGTATTTGTTGTCGCGGCGTCCGTTCAGATTGTAAACGCGCATGATCGCCGTTGTGTAGGACAGAAGATCGGCTTCCGGCAGGAAGTCGCGGATCTTTTTGGCGATGATCGGTGTGCGGCCCTGTCCGCCGCCAACATAGACGGCAAAGCCTAGCTCACCGGCCTCATTGCGCTTCAGATGCAGCCCGATATCATGCACCTGGATGGCGGCGCGGTCACGCTCTGCACCGGTGACGGCAATCTTGAACTTGCGCGGCAGGAAGGAATATTCCGGGTGGTTTGACGACCATTGACGCAGGATTTCCGCATAGGGGCGCGGGTCGGCCACTTCGTCAGCGGCCGCACCGGCAAAATGGTCTGCCGAGACATTGCGTATGCAATTGCCGGATGTCTGAATGGCATGCATTTCCACTTCCGCCAATTCTTCCAGAATGGCCGGCGTGTCGGAAAGCGCTGGCCAATTGTACTGGATGTTCTGACGGGTGGTGAAATGGCCGTAACCCTTGTCATAGTCACGGGCAATGCGCGCTAGACGTCGCATCTGCTTGCTGTTCAGCGTGCCATAGGGAATGGCCACGCGCAGCATATAGGCATGCAATTGCAGATAAACGCCGTTCATCAGACGCAATGGCTTGAACGCATCCTCTTCCAGTTCGCCGGAAAGGCGGCGCTCAACCTGGTCGCGATATTGTCCAACACGCTGATTGACAAAATCATGGTCGAACTCATCATAACGGTACATGGGTCACTCCTGGTGCGAAGACCTGATGGTCGGGCCTGGTGCGAAGACCTGAGGGTCAGGCCGCGCTGGCTGGTTTGAAGTCGGCCTGTTTGCCCAGATCCAGACGGATGGTCGGGCCGGTGGCGCGGATGCGTTCACGCAGGCGGATCGGATAAATTTCGCCGTCCTGTTCGTCCACATCAATCAAGGCGATGTCGACTACGACATTGGCATTGAAAGCGGACTTCCCGGCTTCATCCAAAGCATCAGCGGCAGCCTCATGACGGGCAATCAGGGCATTGTCGATGTTTTCCAGCCATTGACCATTGGCGCCAAGCCAAACGGCAATGCCATCGGACAGACGGTTGGCGGTAAGTACTTTCATCATGGCATTCATCCTTTTGTTCTGTCAGGCTGCTTCGGATTGGCGAACCAGCGCGGACAAAGGCGTGGAGTGTTCGAAATTGGCGCCGGCGACGGCATCGCCAATGATCACCATGACCGGGCCATTCAGCTGGGTCTGGTCTTCGATCGCAGGCAATTCTTCCAATGTGCAGTGAATGAGCGTGCGCTCCGTCCGGCTGGCGTTCTCAACAATGGCAACCGTGGTATCGCTGGCAAGGCCTGCCCGGATCAGCCGTTCTGCAACGGAGGCGGCCACGGAACGGCCCATATAGACGCAGATGGTGGCGCCCGAGACGGCGAGTTTTGCCCAGTCGGGGAGAATGTTGCTGTTGAGGTCATGGCCGGTGGTGAAGACCAGTGAAGAAGCAACACCGCGCAGCGTCAGGGGCAACTCAAAATCGGCAGCAGCGGCAAAGGCCGATGTGATGCCCGGCACAATTTCATAGGTGATGTCTGCCTGGCGCAGGGCGGCCATTTCTTCGGCGGCGCGACCATAGATCAGCGGATCACCGGATTTCAGCCGGACGATCCTTTTGCCCTGGCGTGCCAGTGAAATAAGAAGATCATTGATCTCGTCCTGAGATTTGGAATGGCAGCCCTTGCGCTTGCCGACGGACAGGCGTTCGGCGTCGCGGCGGCCCATATCGACGATGGCTTCGGGAACAAGCGCGTCGTGAACAATGACATCGGCTTCCATCATGACGCGCTGGGCGCGCAGCGTCAGAAGGTCGACGGCGCCGGGGCCAGCACCCACAAGCCAGACATGTCCGCGTACCCAATTGGTATTGTGGATCAAATCGGTCACGGAGCGCTGTGCCGCGCGGTAATTGCGGTTTTCCACCTCATCGCGAACCGGGCCGGAGAAAAAATGCCGCCAGAATTGCCTGCGGGTGGCGCCGCGCGGCACATGCCGGTCGACGGCATCACGAAAATGTTCGGCAAGCTGGGCGAGTGGCCCGAGCGATGGCGCAAGCATCTGGTCGATCCGGGCGCGAATCATCTGTGCCAGAACCGGCCCGGCGCCTTCCGTGCCGATGGCGATGGCAAGCGGTGCACGATTGACCAGAGCGGGTGTCAGAAAGTCGCAATAATCGGGCTGATCCACGGCATTGCCCGGAATGTGCAGGGCGCGGGCATCGGTGACGATTTTGGCGTCGAGCGCTGCATTGCCGGTTGCCGCAAAGGCAAGGGTCGCCCCATCAAGCTGATCTGCACGATAGGCAGCCCTGATGGTGGTGAAATCTCTTTGCTCAAGGAATTTCGCAAAGGCAGGCTCCGGTGCATCCGCAAAGACGGTGATCTCACCGGATGTATTGGCCAGCAATCGCGTTTTGGCAAAGGCTTCCTCACCATTGCCAAATATGGCGATCTTTTTGCCGGCAACCTTGAAGAAGGCCGGGAATGTCGCAAGTTTGCGGTTTTGATCAATCATGCCGATAACCCTGTAGGGACCTGTGTCCGTTGGGGTTATTCTCGTCGTTTCGGCGGTGGGAATGAAGAAATGCTATTCTTCTGAAATGAAGCCAGCGGTATTTTTTTGCCCAATGGCAGATTTAAAGCGGATCAAATGCCTAACATTGGCATCTGAGGTCCCGCTGACGAAATAATTGTTCTTTTGAAAAGATGGTGGGCGGTACTGGGATTGAACCAGTGACCCCTACGATGTCAACGTAGTGCTCTCCCGCTGAGCTAACCGCCCATCTGAACGACCGCATACACCACGAAGCCTATGGGAGGTCAAGCCCATTTTAGCTCAAAGTGCCGTTCGATCGGAAAAAAATCATGCAGCCTGAAGTATCTTTTCCACTTCGTTGACAAGATCACGCAGGTGGAATGGCTTGGACAGGACTGTTGCATTCTTCGGGGTGTTTGATTCCGGGTTCAGCGCAACAGCGGCAAATCCGGTGATGAACATGACTTTCAGGTCGGGATCGAGCTCGGTTGCCCGTCGTGCCAGTTCGATGCCATCCATTTCCGGCATGACAATATCGGTCAGCAAAAGCGAAAACGGCTCTTCACGCAGTCGCTCATAGGCGCTGGCGCCATTATCATAGGATTGAACGGAATATCCGGCTTTTTCCAGTGCCTTGACCAGAAAGCGGCGCATATCATTATCATCTTCCGCAAGTAGTATTCTCATACTGCCTCTCATGCCCCTTGGACGCATTCAACGTCGAATTTCAGCTTATTACACAGCACACGACTCGCATAGAGCAAATGTCACCTGTGCCAGCGCGTGCTCCTGTAGAGTAGGCCGCTTGCTGCATTGCATGCAGTTGCGGCCATTCAAACCCTGTCAGGTAAATATCGAATGAATACTTGCCAGAATTCTGGGGGTTTTGCAATCGCTCCGCATTGCTATTGCAGCCATCATCGGTTGCGTCTGGACTTGGCTGCTTTCAACTGGCAAAATGGGGTCAGGCAAGCGTGATTTGGAGGCGTGCCGGTTTGTCTGTGGAACCGCGAAAGCATGCAAACTGCCAACAGTTGGAACAAGCATTTGATCGAAGACATGAATTGCGATCATTCATCCATTGAAGTTCGCCTGCCATTGGAACAGACCGTTCCGTTTGTCTTCAATTCACCCCATAGCGGTCGAACCTATCCCGAAGCGTTTTTGGCAGCCTCGCGCCTTGACCGGCATGCGATCCGGCGCTCGGAAGACTATTTCGTCGACGAGCTGTTCGCCGCAGCACCCAATATTGGCGCGCCGCTGCAATGCGCACATTTCCCCAGGGCCTTCATCGACGTCAATCGCGAGCCCTACGAACTCGATCCGCGTATGTTCGTGGGAAAAGTGCCCAATTTCACCAATTCAAACTCGATTCGGGTCGCTGGGGGGCTTGGTACAATTCCAAGGCTGGTGGCGGAGAATATGGAGATTTATCGTCACCGCCTGCCGATCCAGGAGGGGCTTGATCGCATTGAGCATTATTACCGGCCCTATCACGAGCGGTTGCGCACATTGCTGGTGAAGACCCATGCCCGGTTTGGCTATGGCGTGCTGATCGATTGCCATTCGATGCCGGCCAACGCCCAGGCCAGCAGTCGAAACCGTCCGGATTTTGTTCTGGGTGACCGTTATGGAACAAGTGCGACTGAGCCCTTGTCTCAATTGGCCCTGGGGCTATTGCAGGATATGGGCTATACGGTTTCGCGCAACAAGCCCTATGCCGGCGGGTTCATCACTGAACATTATGGGAGGCCAGGACGCGGTCTTCATGCGCTGCAAATCGAAATCAACCGTGGGCTTTATGTCGATGAGCGCACGTTCGAGAAAGAGAGCGGTTTTGTAGCGTTGCAGGAGGACCTGACCCGGTTCATGACTTTGCTGACGGAGTCTTTTACCAATAATTATTCCGAGATTGCTTTGGCCGCCGAATAGACTTTATTGCTTGACGCAGATGGCGCTCTGCCAAAAAAAAGACCGCACCATTGAGGAGCGGTCGAGTCTAGGGAGGAAATGCCCAAGAAGGGCAGATACAGCCGTTGGCTGCACTTTCAAATTAATGTTGCGCCGCACAAAAGTCAAGTATTTTTTGTTAATCTTTTCGCAGTTGCAGCAAAAGTAGACATTCACCCTCCTGCACCGACATTCGATCGCGTGCGTTTTCCACAGAGAGCATCCATGCAGCCTGATCTTGAATTTCTCCATCTGCTGGCTGACGCCGCTGCGAAGGAAACGCTACCGCGGTTTCGCACGGCCGCGGCCATAAGCAATAAGTTGCACAGCGGTTTTGATCCGGTGACCGAAGCGGATCGATCAGCGGAAACCGCAATTCGTGCGCTGATTCACGCGCGTTTTGAACATCACGGGATCATGGGCGAGGAACATGGCAATGTGGGGCTGGATCGTGATTATGTCTGGGTCATCGATCCCATTGACGGCACACGGGCATTCATTTCCGGCCTCCCGGTCTGGGGCACATTGATCGGACTGTATCACAAGGGCCGGGCGGTGCTTGGCCTGATGGACCAGCCGTTTACCGGAGAGCGCTACGTGGCCGATCACAGCGGCACCTACTATCGCGGCCCCGAAGGCAAATCTCGGGTGAAATCGCGTCCATGCGCGTCATTGGCGCAGGCCACATTGCTGACGACATCGCCACATCTTTTTACCGGTGATCAGGCCGCGCGTTATGGCGCCGTCGAGCAAAAGGTCAATCTGTTCCGCTATGGTTGCGATTGCTACGCCTATTCACTGATCGCAGCCGGGCATATCGATCTGGTCATCGAAAATGATCTTCAGCCCTATGATATCGGCGGACTGATCATGGTGCTGGAATCGGCCGGGGCCATCGTGACGACCTGGGATGGCGGGCGGCCCGAGAAGGGCGGCAATATTATTGCAGCCGGAAGCAAAGCGGTTCATCAAGAGGCCATGGCTTTGCTCAACGGTTGAATTTCATGAAAGATATTCAGGCCTCGCCGGGAATGAAGGTCGTGAGTGCAGCCATCACCTGGTCGCGGTACAGATCGGCCTCCTGAAACATTTCATGGCGTGCATAGTCAACGGTGATCAGATCGCAGGCGCGAAATCGCGTTGCCATCTCTTCAATGGCGGCAATCGGCACAATTGAATCGGCACCAGCGCCCATTATAAGGGTTGGAATGCGAATCGATGCCAGATGTGCTGGATCATTGACCCGTTTCATCGTGCGCAGTGATTCCGATATCCAGCGCAAACTCGGCCTGCCAAGTGTAAACTGGGGGCAGGTCTCATAGATTGCCCGATTGCGTTTGAACCGTGCTGCATCCGAGGTCAGAACATTACCGGTGAAATCTGCACTGCTGTTTTGGCGACCGGGTGCGGGATATTTGCCAAATCCCAACTGGCTGGCAAGCCGTGTCAGAATGCGCAGTGTGCGCTGGCTGAATTGGGCATGGCTCAGCCCGATGAAGGGTGAGAATACGGCCATTCGCTCCACCCGATTGGTCAGCCGTGGGGCGGCTGACAAGGCAATCAGTCCGCCGGTGGAATGACCGATGACATAGAACGGCAGGCGGGCGTCCGGCAGAACAATATTTTCGAGAAAAAATTCCAGATCACGCTCATAGTCGGCAAAGTGCTCCACATAACCGGCATTCGAATCCAGCAGCAGCCGCTGGGACCCGCCCTGGCCACGCCAGTCGAAGGTGGCCACCCAAAGGCCTGCATCGGTCAGATTGCCTATGGTCTCATAGTATTTTTCAATTGTTTCATTGCGACCCTGCAGCAGAACAATCGTGCCTTTGGCAAGCGTGGCTTTTGATCGAAATATGGCGTAGCGCAGCTTTGTTCCGTCGTGGGTATCGAAATACCCGGTAATGGCGTTCTGCGGTGCCGGATTGTCCGGTGTATCGAATATGATGCTGCTGGTCATTCAGGCGCTCCTGCCTGTCTGTTTACAGAGCCGGCAGAGGCTCTGCAATCCAGATAATCAACCGGCAGCAGACGCAAGTGCATGTGCTGACCGGTAAATCTTGAAACTTCGAAATACAGTTCCCACCTATGGTCTGCAGGTGCCAACAAGGGCCTGCTGGCTGAATGACCCGCCGCATGCCGGGGGTTGACGATGCCAGATCAACAACCGTCGCTCATTGGAGGACAGACCATGCGTCACGTCGATTTTTCACCACTCTATCGTTCAACAGTCGGTTTCGACCGGATGTTTACTATGCTGGACAGTCTGGCACAGCCAGAGCAGGTTCAGACATACCCACCCTACAACATCGAAAGCACCGGCGAGAATTCTTACCGGATAACCATGGCAGTCGCTGGATTCAGCGAAAGCGAATTGTCGATCGAGGCACGCGAACACGTGCTGACGGTCAAGGGCGAGAAGGCCGAGAATGCCGATCAGGCAAACGGCGAATTCCTGTACCGCGGAATCGCCAAGCGCGCATTCGAGCGTCGTTTTCAGCTTGCCGAATATGTTGAAATCAAAGGTGCTTCACTCGAAAACGGTTTGCTGCACGTGGATCTTGTGCGGGAAATTCCCGAAACCATGAAGCCGCGGCGTATTGCGATTTCTGCAGCCGGCCCGGAGGGTGGGAGAAAACAGATCGAAGCTGAAACCGTCAACTGATCAGCCGATCCGTGAATTGAAAACGGCGCCCCGGTGGCGCCGTTTTTTGCGGTCATCCATAATGAATAAAGCGTTCTACCACCCAGTCATTTTCCGCTGCCACCAGCGTGAAAGGGGGAAATCCAGGGCGATTTTTCCTGCGCCCCTCAGGGCTATGTAGACAAGCGGTACGAGCCACAGGAGACGCTGTGCCATGATATCGCCCGGCTGCCCGCTGAAAAGCGATCCCAATGCAACGCCATGGGCGGTGACATCGACATAGGACTGCACGAAGATAAAGACGATCATGCCGACGGCGCCGATCCGGGCAAACAGACCGAGAATGACCAGCAGCGGCAAGATGAATTCTGCATAGGTGCCGGAGATGACCATGATATGGGCCGACAATGGCAAGGCACTGGAATCATATCCGGCCGCTTCGAACGCCTTGCCGGCGATCTGTATATAGGCGCCATCAGACACCTGAAAAAATCCCAGAATGCCCTCTCCAACCTTGGTTTTGGCGGAATTCAGAAAGTAGACATAGAGTGTGGCTGTGAAGACAAAACGCGCAAACAGCCCAAAGAACCATCCGTCAGTCAGTCTTTCAACCAGGCGAAATATCGTGTCATGCAATTGCCGGAAGAACTCAATCACTCTGGTCATGGATGGTCTCTCTCTTACTATGCGTATTGATTGAAATTCCGGCAAAAATGCCGGCTTCGAGCATGCCGGAAATGGCTGTCGCAAGATCAAAATCTTCCGCCTCGTCTGCGGCTTGAGAGGCGGCCTGACCCAAGGTTTCTCCATCCATCAGCATCGCCAGGAAAACAGCAGCGCCCGGCGGCAATTGCCTGACTTCGACGTCATGGTGAGGCCGCGAGACAAGACCATCCTCTGCTGCATCCGGATCGATATGGGAGAGGCTTTGACCTGATCGGTTGGCGGAGAATATGGAGACGACTGCAAAGGATGATCGCAAGACATAGGCGGCGGGATGGCGGATGAATCGGGCATGCGGCAGATCTTCCGGGTTCACGGCACCCAGGTCTTGCGCCTCCAGAACCTTGCTGTCCGCAGCGTGAAAGGCATCCAGCCACTGGCGTTCAAGGCGGGCCACATCGGCAAGATAGGAAAGATGTTCGACCGGCGCAAAGGTCTCCAGAAATTGCGGGAACGTGCCGCCATATTCAAACAGCAAAGGGGAGTGGGGTCTTTCCGCCTGAACATAGACTCTGGCCATTTGCCGAAAAAAGGCGTCGCCAACCAGACGGTGGACCGCCGGGAAAATGTCGACCAGGGCATTGACCAGTCCGACGGTGACATTGTTGCGGTAGACATCGAAGCGCTTGTCGGCTTTCGCGCCGCCCGGACCCATCACGCCCCTGGGTGTTGGCAAATCCGGGTCGACAAGGGCATTGGTGAAATCTCCCAATGGCGCAATATTTCCGGGGGTCGAAATTTCAGCAGACCGCCGCATGGCGGCTCCCCAGCATGTAGTTTCCAGCCCGGCGCTCAAGAATCTCGTCGGCGCGCAAGGCCTCGCGGCGCAGCACCGGCCAGTCGGGTACATCATTGTCCCATTCGATCAGCGTTGGCACGGGGCCCATCTGACCGATCACGATGTCATAGAGCTTCCAGACCGCATCGTCGACCGGGCGGTCATGGGCGTCGATCAACAGTGGTCGGCCGTCGTCATCGGTATCGGTGGCATGACCGGCAAGATGGATCTCCTCCACTTTCTCAAGCGGAAATTCGGACAGATAGGTCAAAGGCCGATAGTGCTGATTGGTGGCAGAGACAAACACATTGTTGATATCCAGCAGCAGGCCACAGCCGGACCGGCGGGCAATCTGAGCGATGAAATCGGTTTCGCTCATGGTCGAGTGGTCGAACTGCAGATAGGTCGACGGGTTTTCCAGCAGAATCTTGCGACCGAGGACTTCCTGCACCTGATCGATGTGATCGCAGACCCTGTCGAGGGTTGGCTGATCATAGGGCACCGGCAAGAGGTCATTGTAGTAGCTGTTGTCATGGGTGGACCAGGCAAGATGTTCGGATACCAGACCCGGTTCATAGCGTTCCACGACCTTTTTCAACCGATCCAGATGCACTTTGTCGAGCGCTTTTTCGCTGCCGATCGACAGTCCGACACCGTGTACGCAGAGCGGAAAATTCTGCCTGATGGCGTTCAATGCGCGATGCGGTGCGCCGCCGTCGCCCATATAGTTTTCCGCGTGAACCTCCAGAAAGCCAATGTGGTAGTCGTCCTGGAGAATTGCATCCACATGCTCCGCCTTCAGCCCGGCGCCCGCGCGGGGGGGAATGCTCTTGTCTTCAAAACGGGCATTGATATGCGTTTTCGCGCCGGAGGTGGCAGGCATCACATTGATCTCCCGTTTCAAAAGGCCGCGCGATTGTCTGATCGCGTGTCATGTCCTCATGTACTCAATAGCACAAAGGCACGGGGTATGGGACATGGGGCAAGGGACATGCGCATGCGGTAATTTCCGTCGTGGAACTTGTCGTCAAACATGCGCATGTCGAAGGTCATTATGCCGGCAGATCGCGTTCCAGAGCTTCCAAAGATCCGGTGCGGCCATCTGGCAGTTTCATCGTGGTGCAGGTGCCATCGTCAACCAGGGACCAGGCGTTGCCCTGATAGTCGACTTTTGATGTACCGGCGCAGGTCGTTCCAGGTCCGGCTGCGCAGTCATTCTCGCCGGCCATGGCAACGCCGAAGCATTTTTCCTTGGCCGAAGCCGTGCTTGTGGATGTAAGCAGTGTCGCGCCGGACAAAGCCATGGCAACGGCACCGGCAATGGCCGATGCGCCTATGATTGTTTTCTTGGACATATTGATCTCCTCAGCTTTTGTCCTCCCCCGAATTTGGGGGCGATGGAACCAGTGTGATGAAAAAGCAGATAAAGTGGAAATCAACAGCGTGTTATCTTGAACGGGTATTTCGTGACATTGGCGTCAACGCGCGTGATCGCGAACCGCCCCACAGGGGATTACCGATCTTTGGCATAAGCCATCCGTCAGCCCAATAGATCCGCAAATGCGCTGACGTGTTCCGGCGTGGTGGCAAATCCTGTGACCATTCGGACAATTATTTCATTGTCTTCGAGGATATCACCGACCGAATGCGGTTTCTTCCATTCATAAAATTGCGCGCCCTGCTGCAACAGGGCTGCATATTTTTCGCGGGTCATCACGGCAAAGACTTCATTGGCATCACTTTTCCAGGCCAGCCGTGCATTGGAAGATTGCCGGATTGCATCCTGCAAGAGGTCAGACATCGCATTGGCCTGTGACGCCAGTTGCAGCCATAGATCATTCTCAAAATAGGCATCCAGCTGCGCAGAAATGAAACGGGTCTTGGAAAAGAGTTGCGCCGAACGTTTGCGCAAAAAGGGCAGGTCCCTGGCCTTGTCGGGATCGAAGACAACGAGCGCCTCGGCGCACCAGCAGCCGTTTTTCGTCGCGCCGAAGGACAAAATATCAACGCCGCGCCGCCAGGTCATGTCTGCGGGACTGAGTTCAAGGGCGATCAGGGCGTTGGCAAAGCGGGCACCATCCATATGCAGCGGCAAATCATGTTTGCGGCAGATTGCGGCAATGTCATCCACTTCGGCTGCCTTGTAGACCGTGCCGATTTCGGTTGCCTGCGTTATGCTGACCGCCATCGGCTGACCGGCATGAACGACGTTTGGTGGAAAGCGCCGGATTTCGTTTTCAAGCAGCTCCGGGTTGATTTTTCCATCAATCCCGTCGACCGGGGCAAGTCGCGCACCGTGGGAAAAAAACTCCGGAGCGCCACACTCATCTTCAAGCATGTGCGCTTCACGGTGGCAGAAGGAAACGCCGCCCGGTCTGTTGAATGTCGACAAAGCCAGGGAATTGGCAGCTGTGCCTGTTCCCACAAAGAAAACGGCGACATCACGTTCGAACAATGCATTGAATTTCGCCTCGACCTTTTTGTCGAGATCACTTGCGCCATAGGCGGCGGCAAAGCCGGCGGCATGATGCGTCAATGCATCGGCTATGCTGGGATGGGCGCCTGCCCAATTGTCTGAAGAAAAATGCATGGGACACTTCCGTGTTTCAAATGATCTGAACAACGTGATGCCACGTAAATTCCGGCAGGCAAAGAGCCCGTGTATGAGAAACGATCAGGTTCATCAGCCGAAAATTGGCTGCAAACCAGCCCTATGGGGGCTGGGACCCACACAAATTTGCCTTCGCTATCTTGCTCCGGGCGTCGCTTTCTGGCATAGAGAATTAGGACAGCTATACTGTCCTAATTAGATGCTGGGGTTGCCTGCAAATCCGGTATCCACAAGGCCGCATTCGCGGCTATAATGTGAATGCGCAATGAAACGAAGTCGCGCATTCAGGTTGATGCAAAAGCCATAGGGCAGATACCAGATCAGGATCTGCTATCGGATTATCGCAAAACGTTCCATTGCGAAACCGGTTGAGATCGGGACGCAAAATGCTGTATTCGGCTCATTGCTCGAATTTTACGCATGACAAAACTGTACCGGACGTTAGATAACCGGCACGGACAATCAGGTCGCCCCGGGAAACCGGATGGTTTCACGGCCATGATAACGGCCATGACAGGAGGGAAAAAGATGACGGATAAATCGCCATCACAGGCAGCAATTGTGGACCAGTCGACACATGTGCTGACAGCCAAACGCAGCGGCGTTTCGGCTTTCCCGGAAAAGCAGGGCCTCTATGATCCGCGCAATGAGCACGATGCCTGCGGCGTCGGGTTTGTGGCGCATATGCGCGGCGTGAAATCTCATCAGATCATTGAGGACGGGTTGCTCATGCTTGAGAACCTGACCCATCGCGGTGCCGTTGGTGCTGATCCCCTTATGGGAGACGGCGCAGGCATGCTTGTGCAGATTCCCGATCAGCTGTTGCGCGAAGAAATGGCGCAGCAGGACATCGCGTTGCCTGAAGTCGGTCACTATGCCGTCGGTTATCTGTTCATGCCGCAGGAACCCGAACTGCGTGTCCACATCGAGGAGATCATCGCCGAGGTCGTCGCCAGCGAAGGCCAGCAGATCATTGGATATCGCGACGTGCCGGTTGACAATTCTTCGCTATCGCAGGCTCCAGCCATTGCTGCAACGGAGCCCTTTCATCGGCAGGTTTTCATTGGTCGACACGCCGATTGCGAAACCGAGGAGGAATTCGAGCGTCGGCTGTTTATCCTGCGCAAGGTGATTTCAAACCGGATTTTTGATGAAACCGATGGTCGTGACAACGGCTTCTACATTGTTTCGCTTTCCAGCAGAACGATTGTCTACAAGGGCATGTTTCTGGCCTTTCAGGTCGGCGCCTATTTCAAGGACCTGAAGGACGAGCGGTTTTCGTCGGCTCTGGCGCTGGTTCATCAGCGGTTTTCGACCAATACATTCCCGTCCTGGAAATTGGCGCATCCCTATCGCATGGTTGCCCATAATGGCGAGATCAACACTTTGCGCGGCAATGTGAACTGGATGGCAGCCCGTCAGGCTTCCGTCTCTTCACCGCTGTTCGGCAAGGATATCAGCAAGTTGTGGCCGATTTCCTATGAGGGGCAATCGGATACGGCCTGTTTTGACAATGCGCTGGAATTTCTCGTTCAGGGCGGATATTCGCTCACCCATGCGGTGATGATGTTGATCCCCGAAGCCTGGGCCGGCAACAAATTGATGCATGATGACCGCAAGGCCTTCTACGAGTATCACGCCGCGCTGATGGAGCCGTGGGACGGACCGGCTGCCGTGGCCTTTACCGATGGCCGCCAGGTGGGCGCAACGCTTGACCGCAATGGTCTGCGTCCTGCCCGCTACATTGTTACAGACGATGATCGTGTCATCATGGCCTCTGAGGCCGGTGTTCTGCCGGTTGATGAAAAATCCATCGTGCGCAAATGGCGTCTGCAGCCGGGCAAGATGTTGCTGATCGACATGGAAAAGGGACGGATCGTTTCCGATGCCGAGATCAAGCGGGAGCTTGCCAATACCAACCCCTATCAGAAGTGGCTCGACCGCACGCAGATCGTGCTGGAAGACATGCCGGTATCGGCGCGGCCGGTGCGCCAGTCGCATCATGCGGCACTGCTCGACCAGCAGCAGGCTTTTGGCTACAGCCAGGAAGACCTGAAGCTGTTGATGTCCCCAATGGCCACCACAGGCCAGGAAGCCCTTGGCTCAATGGGAACCGATACGCCCATTTCAGCCATGTCGGACAAGGCAAAGCTGCTTTACACCTATTTCAAGCAGAATTTTGCCCAGGTCACCAATCCGCCGATTGACCCGATTCGTGAAGAATCGGTGATGAGCCTTGTCTCGTTCATCGGGCCCCGGCCAAACCTGTTTGACCTGGAAGGCCTTGCTGATCGCCGTCGGCTTGAGGTTCGCCAGCCGATCCTGACCAATCAGGATCTGGAAAAAATCCGGGCCATCGGTGATATTTCCGACAACCAGTTTCAAACCAAGACGCTGGATATCACTTACCGTCACAATCGCGATGCAAGCTATCTTGCCGAAGCGATCGAGCGGCTATGCGCCCGCGCAGAAGGTGCGGTCAAGAGCGGTTACAACATCATCATCCTCTCCGACCGGCTGGTCTCTGCCGACAGGATCGCCATACCACCGCTGCTGGCAACAGCGGCGGTGCATCATCACCTCATTCGCAAGGGTTTGCGCACATCGGTCGGCCTGGTGGTCGAATCGGGTGAGCCAAGAGAGGTGCATCATTTTGCGGCACTGGCGGGCTATGGCGCCGAGGCCATCAATCCCTATCTGGCCTTTGATACGCTTGCCGACATGCATGAAAAGGGTGCCTTTCCTGCCGCTGTCGATGCCTATGAAACCGTGCATCGCTACATCAAGGCGATCGACAAGGGTCTGCTGAAGGTCATGTCCAAAATGGGCATTTCGACCTATCAGTCCTATTGCGGCGCCCAGATTTTCGATGCGGTGGGACTTACCAGCGCATTTGTCGATAAATATTTTGCCGGCACGACCACCCTGATCGAGGGTGTCGGGATAGATGAAATCGCCATCGAATCGCATCGGCGTCACGCTCTGGCTTTCGGGCATGATCCTGTGCTGGCAACATCGCTGGATGTGGGCGGCGAGTATCTTTACCGCATGCGCGGTGAGAACCATGTCTGGTCGCCGGATTCGGTCGCATTGCTGCAGCATGCCGTGCGCGGCAATCAGCCTGAAAAATATCGTGAATTCGCCCATATGGTGAATGCCCATACAGAGGGTATGAACACCATTCGTGGTCTGTTCCAGATCAGCGATGCGCAGAGCGCCGGCCGGCCGGCCGTTGCGCTTGACGAGGTCGAGCCTGCGGTAGACATCGTTCGGCGGTTTTCCACCGGTGCCATGTCCTTTGGATCGATCAGCCGGGAAGCCCATACCACCCTGGCCATTGCCATGAACCGGATTGGCGGCAAGTCCAATACCGGGGAAGGTGGTGAAGAACCGGATCGCTATATCCCGCTGGCTGATGGTTCGATGAACCCGGAGCGTTCCGCGATCAAGCAGGTCGCATCGGGACGTTTTGGCGTGACAGCGGACTATCTGGTTAATTCCGACATGATCCAGATCAAGGTGGCGCAGGGTGCAAAACCCGGCGAGGGCGGACAATTGCCTGGTCACAAGGTCGATGCGACCATTGCCAAAACCCGCCATTCGACGCCCGGTGTCGGCCTGATATCGCCGCCGCCGCATCATGATATCTATTCCATCGAGGATCTGGCACAGCTGATTTTCGATTTGAAGAACGTCAATACGCGGGCCGATATTTCGGTCAAGCTGGTGTCGGAAGTCGGCGTCGGCACCGTTGCTGCGGGCGTGGCCAAGGCCCGGGCAGATCACATCACCATTTCCGGCTATGACGGCGGCACCGGTGCGTCACCGCTGACGTCTTTGAAACATGCCGGCTCTCCGTGGGAAATGGGGCTGGCTGAAACGCACCAGACCCTTGTTTTAAACGGTCTGCGCTCCCGCGTGGCCCTGCAGGTCGACGGTGGATTGCGCACGGGGCGCGATGTGATCGTCGGCGCCTTGCTTGGCGCTGATGAGTTCGGTTTTGCCACGGCGCCGTTGATTGCTGCCGGGTGCCTGATGATGCGCAAGTGTCATCTCAACACCTGCCCGGTCGGCATAGCCACACAGGATCCGGTGCTGCGCAAACGCTTCAAGGGAACACCCGAACACGTCATCAACTATTTCTTCTTTGTGGCCGAGGAAGTGCGCGAAATGCTCGCCGCCATGGGCTATCGCAAGCTCAATGACATTATCGGCCAATCGGATCTGCTCAAGAAGGATGAGATGGTCAGCCACTGGAAAGCCAGGGGGCTTGATTTCAGCAAGGTTTTCTACAAACCGGATGCCCCAAGGGAAGCCATCTACTGGACGCAGCGTCAAAAGCATCCGATTGACGATGTTCTCGACCGCAAACTGATCGAGAATGCCGCTGTGGCGCTGGAAAGTGGAACACCGGTCGTCATCCAGACGGCCATTCGCAATGTTGATCGTTCAACTGGCGCCATGCTGTCGGGCGAGATTGCGCGCCGCTATGGTCTCAAGGGACTTGCCGACGACACGATTTCCGTCACCTTGAGGGGAACAGCAGGACAGTCTTTCGGCGCATTTCTGGCAAGCGGCATCTCCTTTGACCTGATTGGGGATGGCAACGATTATGTCGGCAAGGGCCTGTGTGGCGGACGTATCGTCATCCGGCCTCCAGAGGATAGCCAGATCATTGCTGAAGATTCCATCATTGTCGGCAATACGGTTCTTTATGGTGCGATTGAAGGGGAATGTTATTTCCGCGGTGTTGCCGGGGAACGGTTTGCCGTGCGCAATTCCGGCGCCATTGCGGTTGTCGAAGGTGTGGGCGATCACGGTTGCGAATATATGACCGGCGGTATTGTCGTCGTCATTGGGCAGACGGGACGCAATTTCGCGGCCGGCATGTCTGGCGGTGTCGCCTATGTGCTGGATGAAGCCGGTGATTTTGCCGAGCGTTGCAATATGGCCATGGTGGAACTTGAACCGGTTCCCGAGGAAGATGACATTCTGGAAGAATTCCATCATCACGGCGGCGATCTGGACCACAAGGGACGGGTGGACGTGTCCGGTGACATGACCCGGCATGATGAGGAACGGCTCAAACAGCTGATCGCCAACCATGTCCATTATACCGGGTCGGACAGAGGCAGGGACATCCTGGACAATTGGGCCGAATACCGTCCGAAATTCCGCAAGGTGATGCCGGTTGAATATCGCCGCGCGCTTGAGGAAATGGAGCGCATGCGCATGGGCGTTGCTGCCGAGTAAGGCAGGTCGCAAAGGTGGGCGCCCGCTGGGTGGAACAAGAGTAAGGAACGCATATGGGCAAGGTTACGGGTTTTCTGGAAATTGATCGTCAGGTTGCGAAATACCAGCCTGCGTCGGATCGTATTCGCCATTTCAGGGAATTTTCCATTGCGATGTCCGATCAGGAGGTTGTCAAACAGGCCACCCGTTGCATGGATTGCGGCATTCCCTTTTGTCATGGTCCAACGGGCTGTCCGATTCACAATCAGATTCCCGACTGGAATGATCTGCTCTTCAACGACAATTGGGAAGAGGCGATCCGCAATCTGCACTCGACCAATAATTTTCCCGAATTCACCGGACGGATTTGTCCTGCCCCTTGCGAAGAGGCCTGCACGCTCAATCTTGAGGATGTTCCCGTTGCCATCAAGACGGTGGAACAGGCGCTTGCCGACAAGGCCCATGATATGGGCTATGTGGTGCCGCAACCTGCAGCACAGCAGACCGGGAAAACAGTGGCGATCATCGGTTCGGGACCAGCCGGCATGGCTGCCGCACAACAACTTGGCAGGGCCGGACATGCGGTTCATGTCTATGAACGTGAAAGCAATGCCGGTGGCCTATTGCGCTACGGCATTCCCGACTTCAAGATGGAAAAACATCATATCGACCGCCGGATTGTTCAGATGGAGGGTGAAGGGGTCACGTTCCACTACAATGTGCATGTGGGTGTCGATGTCACCATCGACAGCCTGAAGTCTGATCATGACGCCGTGCTTTATTGCGGCGGCTCGGAAAAACCGCGTGATGCCGGCATTCCCGGGGTCGATCTCCTGGGTGTCCATGATGCGATGCCCTACCTCGTGCAGCAGAACAAGCGGGTCGAACGCAAGGACATCAATTCGGTGGGTTGGCCATCGGAACCCATTCGCGCCAATGCAAAACATGTGGTGGTTGTCGGTGGTGGTGATACCGCTTCGGACTGTGTCGGTACGGCCTTCCGGCAGGGTGCCGTGAAGGTGACCCAACTGGATATTCGTCCGCAACCTCCGGTGCTTGAAGACAAACTCGCCGTCTGGCCCTATTGGGCAACCAAGATGCGCACGTCTTCGTCGCAGGCCGAGGGCGCGGTGCGGGAATTTCAGGTGGGCACGCTGTCATTTGTTGGAGAAAATGGCGTTCTGACGGGCGTGAAATGCTGTCAGGTTGATGAAAAAAGACAGCCCATTGCCGACAGTGAATTCATCATCAAGGCTGACCTGGCCTTTATCGCGATCGGGTTTCGCGGCCCGATGGAAAATGGCGTTCTCAAGGACCTGGGTGAGCGTCTGGTGATCGGCGTTGATGCGCGTGGCTCGACTTTTGTCGAGGCCAATGATGATGATTACCAGACGTCGATGGAGGGATTGTGGGCGGCCGGTGACGTGCGCCGTGGCCAATCGCTGGTCGTCTGGGCCATCCGTGAGGGGCGTCAGGCTGCGCATGCGATAGACAAGGCGTTGATGGGAACAACCACGCTGCCGAGGTAATACCAAAACGGGTCATGATCACCGATCTTTGGTATAAGCCTCCTGAAGCCGGTTGTTATTGATGTCCGTTTGGCCAGCTGAAATTGTCGGCACGGCCCTGCGGTGGTGCTGACGTCTTGCCATCAAGAATCAGATCATCAAGAGGTGTGGGCGTCAGGGATGCCGGCAGGGTTGGCGTTTCGCCGAGCAGTTCGGAAAAGCCGTCAAGCCCGGGGTCTGTCATCCCAATCGGATTGGTGCGGATGATCATGGCAATTTTGCCTGGCTGTTGTGCCGAAAGGTCAGGCTGATTGTCTTCGCCAAGCGCCGCGATGGCGTCATTTGCTGCATTGCCGAGCAGCCGCCTGATGGGCTTTTCCAGATAGAAAGCCAATTTGCGGGTCCCCGCTCGGGTCATGCGAATTCCGTCTTTGGTTCGCAGGCGAACCTGCTGACCTTTGATATCGGATCCGGTATAGACAAATTTGCCATTGGCATCGACAAACCCATCCCAGATATCGACATATTCGCCCTCATTGTCATCGACCACTGTTTTGAACATGCCGTTTATTGCCAGGATATCGGCGGACATGGTGGCGGACTTATAGGGTGGTGCACCGACCCAAATCAGCGGAATATCTCTGGAACGGACGGCTTTGGCCAATAGTTCGACGCGCTGTATATATTGGCTGTTCCATAGCTCGGAGCCGACCGGAATGCGGTTTTTGCCCTGTCGCAATTGCTGCCGGTCATTGGACCCGATCATGATGATGGCGACAGTGGGCTGGATGTCGTCCAGCATGGCCGGAAGTATCTCTGGCCAATTGTAGAAATCATCGCGCACCAGACCGGATGAACCATTGGTCTTTTTCATGATGACCATGCCCGGTGCTTCCCGGAAGGCCGTTTGCAGGCCATCAGCCAGCGAACTGGCCATGAAATCGCCAATCACAAGAACCTTGCGCGCATTTTCGTTTTTTTCTGGAATTGCAGCCTTTGCCACTGAAGGAGAGGCAATCTTCGACGAATTTTTTCTTTTTTTGATCGGCTGGCTTGGCTGACGGTTTGTCTTTTCGCGCCGCACCTCGCGTGGTCCGAAAAAAAACTCGACGACGGATTTGCGATTGAACCTGAATTGCGCCTCAGCTGATACAACAGGAAGAGCAGCAGACATGGCCAGAACACTGATGACAAGGACGCCGATGCCCAGCATGCCTTTGGCCGGAAAGGACGGGACCAGCCGGAGCTGCAACAGAAATTTGAACAAAACGACCAAAATGGTCTCCCGTCATCGCTTCAGCATCTTTAACAGGCTATGCGATGGAACACCATCCGGCGTCAAGCCAGCGCGTTGCTGATAGGTTCTGATGGCCAGTTGTGAACCCGATCCGATATTGCCATCGATCTCGCCCTTGTAGTACCCCAGTGATTTGAGATGAACCTGAATTTCACGGCGCTGGTCCATCGACAATACGCCTTTCGGTTTTTGCCAGGATTGTTCCAGTCCACTGTAGCCACCGATACGATCTGCCAGCAATCCGACCGCAAGCGCATAGCTGTCGGAATTGTTATAGGTCTTGAGCACGTAGAAATTCCTGAGCATCAAAAATGCCGGGCCTTTGTTGCCGGCGGGCATTTTCAGCACCGCCTTGGCACGATTGTTTCCAAACGCCCTGCCGTTGGGCCTTTTCAATCCGAGTTTTGACCATTGGCCAATGGTCTTTGACTTGCCGACATAGCGTGCGGCCTTGCGCGGTACGCTGACCTCATAGCCCCACGTCTCGCCAGTCCGCCAGCCATTACTGTGCAGCAGGTTGGCCGCTGTGGCCAGGGCGTCCGGTATGGATTTCCAGATATCACGACGGCCATCTCCATCCTGGTCCACGGCAAAGGCGCGATAGCTTGTGGGAATGAACTGGGTGTGGCCCATGGCGCCGGCCCAAGAGCCCGTCAGTTCCTTTTTTGTCACATTGCCCGATTGCAGGATCTTGAGGGCGGCGATCAATTGACTGCGGGCATATTTAGCGCGTTTGCGATCCGCATAGGCAAGCGTCGCCAATGCACGGGGAACGTAGTGAAGCCGGTCCGGATAATTGAAAACATTGCCGTAGCTCGATTCCACAGACCAGATCGCAAGGATTACGGAGCGTGAAACCTTGAAACGCCGCTCGATGCTGGACAAGACTGCATCATAGCGCTCACCCATCTGCTGGCCGGTGGCAACTGTAGAAGAATGCACCCTGGTATCGACATAACTCCACGTATCCTCTTTGAACTCCGGCTGAAATCGCGCCTTTTCAAGCACTTCCGGGTCCGGTTCACGCACGCCCGCAAAGGCCTTTCGATAGGTCGATTTGCGGATGCCTGCCTTGGCCGCGACCGGATAGAAATCAGAAATCCATTTGCGAAACCCGGCATCGGCGGCTGCCTGTGGCACATGGAAGAGCATGGCAGAGGTTAAAAACAAGAACAAAAGCACACTCATGTTGCATTTGCTGTTGCATAGGCTCATCTGATTCTCCGTCATGGCTGTTCCTGAAGCCATTGTAGCTGCAGCACAAGGCGGAAAAAAGGCTGGATTCATCACCTTTTTCAACTTTGCGACTGGCACATTGACGTTGACGCATCAATAATGTCTTGACCATATGGTGGCGCCTGTACCCGGCACAGGTACCAGGTGAAAATTGGCCGACACGGTTCGGCGCAGTGAAAGGCAGAATTCATGACGCAGCAACGCAGGGTTAGAAAAGCAGTGTTTCCGGTCGCGGGACTTGGCACACGGTTTTTGCCGGCCACAAAGGCCATCCCCAAGGAGATGCTGACCGTCGTGGACAAGCCGGTCATTCAATATGTGGTGGATGAAGCGCGTGCGGCGGGTATCGAGCATTTCATTTTTGTCACCGGCCGCAACAAGGCGGTCATAGAAGACCATTTCGATATTCAGGTGGAGCTCTACGACACGCTGAGAAAGCGTGGCAAACTGGATGAATTGGGCAATCTGCAGGCAATGCAGCCCAAACCCGGACAAACAAGTTTCACACGCCAGCAAGAGCCGCTGGGTCTTGGTCATGCCGTATGGTGCGCGCGCGAACTGGTGGGGGATGAGCCTTTTGCCCTGCTGCTGCCCGACATGGTCATGCAGCATGACAAAGGATGTCTGACCGGCATGGTCGAGCAGTATCACAAGGTCGGCGGCAATGTGATTTCGGTCGAAGAGGTGCCGGAGGAAGAAACCCACCGTTATGGTGTTGTCGGTGTCGGGGAAGATATCAGCGAGGATGGTTTCCGCATCAATGCCATGGTGGAGAAACCACCGATGGGAACCGCGCCATCAAACTACTTCATCAATGGTCGCTATATTCTGCAGCCGGAGATTTTTTCCATTCTCGAAACCCAGGAAACCGGCGCGGGCAATGAAATACAAATCACCGATGCCATGCTGAAACTGGCCGAAAAGCAGGATTTTTCCGGCTATCGGTTCCGTGGCAGCACTTTTGACTGCGGGTCAAAGGAGGGCTTCATTCGCGCCAATGTGTCCTTCGCGCTGAAACGCGACGACATCCGCGTCAAGGTCGAAGACGACCTGCGGCGCATGCTGGATACGCTTTTGTAGGCAGAGGGACAGGGATTGATGGCAGGCATCCTTCAGAGCAAATTTTGCTATCGCTGAATCTTGATGCCAATTCCGATGGACAATTCGTCGACCGTGAACTACGAGAATTTTGCTGATGGACTGGTTATCCATCTGATCCAG
>JARGOX010000037.1 GCA_029233925.1 Rhizobiaceae bacterium | reverse complement strand
GCGTGGATATTGGCTATGTTGCTGAATCTACGCGGGGCAATGCCGAGGAAACCGCCGTCTGGGCATATGAGCGCGACTACAAGAAGCTGATCATCGTGACATCTGACTATCACATGCCGCGCAGCCTGATCGTGCTTAAAAAGTCGATGCCGGATATAGAGTTGGTCGCGTGGCCTGTGCGCACGGTGAATGACCCTGCTTCAATTTGGAGCGATCCTGATTCCTTTCGTGGCGTATTCCTCGAATGGGCCAAGTGGCGCGTGACGACGTTCGAATGACCGGTTATCTGGTAGCGCAATGATGATGTTTCGTTCGATCCTGTTCGTAATCTGGATGTACGGCCTGATGGCCGTTCTGGGCCTGCTGGCCCTGCCGGCATTGCTGTTGCCGAAATCCGTGACGTTCTGGGCGATCAGCTTGTATGCGCGTGGCCTGATCTGGGGGCTGAAGGTGATTTGTGGCATCCGCGTGGAAATACGCGGACGCCAGAACATGCCGCGTGGCACGGTGCTTTATGCGGGCAAGCACAATTGCATGCTGGACGTTTTCATACCTTTCCTCGTGATGTCTGCGCCGGCGATCATCCTGAAACAGGAATTGCTCTGGTATCCGTTCCTCGGCTGGTACGCGTTGAAGGCGGCGATGATCCCGATTGACCGAGCGGGGAATACGAGAACGCTGAAGAAGATGGTCGCGGCTGCAAGGGAGCGCGCCGAAGATGGTCGCCAGATCGTGATCTTCCCGGAAGGGACACGCACGGTGCCAGGGGCCGAGCCTGCCTATCACGCCGCCGGTATTTCGGCGCTCGCCAAGGGTATTGAGGCGCCCATCCTGCCGGTGGCGACAAATGCAGGCCTGTGTTGGCCGGGTCGGGGAGTGAAGCGCAGCAAAGGGACGATCATCTACGAGATCCTGCCGCCCATTCCAGCGGGCCTGCCACGCAAGGAATTGATGAGGCGACTGCAATCAGAACTCGAGACGGCATCAGACGCTCTTGTTGCCGAGGGCCGCACCGTGCAGGGTCGCCTCGCCCGCTAACTCGCTTCAGGACACGTCAATGGTCGAGCCCTCCACCTCTCGGAAAAAATCTCGGTTCTGGCTCTATGCGCCATTTGTCCTGCTGCTGATCCTCGTCGGCGCATGGACAGCCTATTGGTTCATTGCGAAAGACCAACTCGACAAGGGCATTGATGAATGGATAGCGGCAGAACGTGCCAATGGCGCTGAGCTTGAATATTCCTCCAAGTCGCTGGGCGGGTTTCCCTATCGGTTCGAGCTGGTCGTGAACGATCCGGTCTACAAGCCGGCCGGTGCGCCCCGCTGGGAAGGTGAGCAATTGCGCCTCGTCATGCAGCCCTGGAACTGGCAGCATGTCATCGCCTATTCGCCGGGTCGGAACCTGCTGACGGAGGCAGGCGGACTTCGTCAGACCGTGACACTGGACAAGACATCCGCCGCCAGCCTCTCCTGGAATAGCGACACGATTGAGCGCATCGGCCTGCAAATGGGCAATGCGACGGCACTGATCGATGGCGAGACCTATGCGACGACCGGGTTTTCCCTGAACCTGAAACCGCGCGAAGGCGCAGAAGATGATTTGATGATCGCCCTGCAATGGGACCGACTGACCATCAATGCAGCCCCGCAAGGCGCAGAGTTTCTTGGCGACACGCTCGGACCTTCCCGCCTGATCGGTGAAGTTCGCAGCTTCTTTCCGGCCTGGATTCGCAGCGGCGGCAATCCGGGACGTTTCCATCGCGCGCTCGTGCAGGAAGATGGCGCAGTCGAAATTGCGCAAGGTCTGCTTGATTGGGGCCCGCTGGATCTCGGCGTAAAGGGCGACATCAAGTTTGATGACGGCCTGGCGCATGGCTCTCTGGGCATGCGGATAGAAAGTGCGGACGAGTTGCGCGACGCGCTGGATGCCTCCGGCCAGTTGGGACAACAGGAAAATGCCATGCTGACCATGTTGGAAACCTCATCTGCGGATGGCGGCTTCCTGACCTTCACCATCAAGGACAGTAAAGTAAGGATGGGTCTTATCCCGGTCGGCACACTGCCAGAGCCGGGCTATTGACGGCGCCCTCGCGGCGAGTGCTGAGCGCGGCCTGCGAGACACTGGCCGCTGCAGACCCCGCATTGGCGAGAGCCTATGACGAACTGGGTATTCCGGATTGGCGGGTGGGTGAGCCCTGCTATGCGGCGCTCTGCCGGCTGATTTCCTATCAACAACTCTCTACCACGGCTGCCGGCAGAATCTGGGAACGCACCCAGGCGATGTTTGGCGAGGTGACTCCGGAGGCTGTTCTGGCTGTCGATCCCGAAGATATTCGGGCGTGTGGCATGTCCCGCCCCAAGGTTCGGCACATGATCTCGATTGCCGAGGCGATGACCACAGGCAGGCTCGACCTCGAGCGTGTTTGCACATCTGATCTCGATTTTGCGCGCAAGGAATTGGTCTCGGTGAAGGGAATCGGCCCGTGGACTGCGGAATTGTTCCTGCTCTATTCGGTCGGCGCGATGGATGCTTTCCCGGTGGGTGATGTTGGCTTGATGGAAGCGCACAAACTGCTTCTGAAGGTCGAAACCCGTATGGAAATCAAGGAATTCACCAGGCATGCCGAGTGCTGGCGACCCTATCGCGGCGTGGCGGCACATCTGCTCTGGGGCTGGATCAACGACCGGCGCGCCAAGGCGGCCCAGCCGAGCCCTCAGGCCTGACCATCTGGACAGCGTTGCAAAACGCCGCAACTGTCATAATCTCATTATGTGAATCACCTAAAGCAGGGGCGAGACGAAAAGGAGTTACGCCTTCAGTCGGTTCAAACAGACATATCTTCTCAGTGTCATGGCGGTGACCCATGGCTGAGATCATTTCGGCCCCCCCAAGCGGCCGGCCCGCTCTCGTATTGAACGCTGATTTTCGGCCGCTCTCCTATTACCCCCTTTCCTTGTGGCCCTGGCAGGAAGTGGTGAAGGCCGTGTTTCTGGACCGTGTCGATATCATCGCCGAGTATGATTATGTCGTCCGCAGCCCGAGCACGGAGTTCCGCCTGCCCAGCGTTATCGCGCTGAGGGATTTTGTCCGGCAGGATCGCCCACCGGCTTTTACACGGTTCAATGTCTTCCTGCGCGACGGTTTCGAGTGCGCCTATTGCGGCACGTCAGAGCATCTGACCTTCGACCATGTCATCCCACGCTCCAAGGGTGGTCGCACGACATGGGAAAACATCGTCGCCGCCTGCAGCCCCTGCAATCTCCGCAAGGGCGGAAAACTGCTCAAGCATACCGACATGCAGCTGATGCGGCGCCCGGCGCGGCCGAATAATTACCAGCTACAGGAGATTGGCCGAAAATTCCCGCCGAACCACCTGCATGAGACCTGGATGGATTATCTCTATTGGGACATCGAACTGGAAGGCTGACCGAAGGGATCAGCGCCAGTCATAGGCAAGGCGCGCCTGTTCGATATGGTCGAGCTTTGCATGCAAGGCCGACCAGTCGTCCGACTCGGCAATGGGCGCCCAGACCGCCTCGACTTCATCGATCACCAGGCTGACCGGGGCAGGGGCCTGGAAGTAGGCATGCTGAAGGCGTTCGGGCCGGACCGGGCTACGAGCGACCAGCGCTGCCCGCACAGGCACAAACCGGTCTTCCTTATAGAGCGTTGCTTGGGGGGAGGCGACGGCCCGCGAGGTGCTTTCATGCCCACCAAACCAGTCAAAGAAGGTCTGCGGCCAGCTCGCGCCTGTCTCGGTCATCCACGCATAGAACGCCTGCAGGAACTCCGTATCCGTATCAGGAACACCTAACGGTTCAATGCCGAGCATGGCGTGAGTGTGAGAAATGAAGCTTTCCTGATAGGCGCGTTCATAAGGTTTGAGGCCGCCGGCGAGGTCTTCCGCCCCAGCGAGGGGCAAGAGGGCGGAGGCGAGTTGTTGGAGTGCCCATCCACCCTGCAAGGGTTGACGTCCGAAACGGTACAGACCCTGCTGGTCGAAGTAGGCGGCGGTGAAGTTCGGATCGGAAATCGGCAGGAACCGCCAGGGACCGAAATCGAATGTCTCGCCCGTAATATTGAAATTGTCCGTGTTCATCACGCCGTGCACGAAACCCGCGGTCATCCATTGCCCGATCATGTGACCGGTTGCGGAGGCTATGGCCGAGAGCATGTTTACCGTCTTGCGACTGACATCGTCATCCATCGCATGAGGATGGAAGTTGGTCACTACATAGTCGACGAGCCGCGCCAGATCGTCTGCCTGTTCAAGATAGGCAAGACGCTGGAAGCTGCCGAAACGGATGTGACTGTGTGACAGGCGAGTGAGTACGGCAGAGCGAGTCGGGGAGGGTTCGTCGTTCCGGGCCAGCTGTTCGCCGGTTTCTATGAGGGCGAACGGCTTGGACGTATTGACGCCAAGGGCTTCGAGGTAATTCGCTGCAAGAATTTCGCGCACGCCACCCTTCAGTGTCAGGCGTCCATCGCCTTGGCGACTCCAGGGAGTCTGACCAGACCCCTTCGTGCCAAGATCGAGCAGGCGTGAGTCCGTGTCGCGGACCTGAGCAAAAAGGAAGCCGCGTCCATCGCCCAGCTGCGGATTGTAGGTGCCGAACTGGTGGCCGTGATAGCGCAGGGCGAGGGACCGTTTCAGATTTTGGGGCAGGGGCGCGAACCGGCCGAAATGGGTCGCCTGATCCGCTGTATCCAGATCGCCCAGACCGACCTCGTCGGCCCAGCGCGTGTTCCAGTACCGTATTGTATGCTTCGGGAAGTCTGCAGGATCGACGGGGTCGCTTATGAAATCGGCGATGGCGAGAATGGGGGGGGTCTGGGTCATGCGCTCTCACATAGGGCCTGAATGAAGAAAGGGCGACCCGCCGGGCCGCCCTTTCCGAAAAGATTGACAGGAACTGATCCTAGTATTCGTAGGTCAGCTCGAGGCCAACAAGACGGCCTTTCTTGAGCGGAGCGAACGTGCTGCCACCAGGGTCATTCTGGTAAGGTAGCTGCGTACCGGTCGACCGAGGGGCCGGGAAAGGCAGCTGGGTATCGTTACCCGTCTGAACTTCGTCTAGCAGGTTCTTGCCGTAGATCGACGCGGCGAGACCGTCTATTGGCGTTTCCCAAGTCAGGTTCGCATTCAGCATGTTGGCGGAACGAATCCAACCGAAGTTGCTGTCAGTATATGCGATACGGTCACGATATTGATAGTTCACCTGACCGACGAGGGCACCGGAGTTCCCGAGGTCGATGTCCTTGATGAGACCGACGCCCCAGGTTGCTTGTGGCACGCGGGGGAGGTCGAGTGCGAGATCGCTGTCACCCACGACACCGTCCGCATCCAGATCGAAGAACACGTCATCATAGGATGCATCGATCATGCCGACATTGAACGTGGCGAGCCAGGAGTCTGCGAAGGCGACCCGACCATCCACTTCGACGCCCGTGATGGTCGCATCGGCGGTGTTGATGATGTTCTGAACAACGCCCGATGAACCAGCGGTGTTGACCTCACGCTGCATGTTCTGGATTTCGGTGTGGAACACAGCACCATTGACCTGGATACGACCGTCTTCACTGCTGGTCTTGAATCCAACTTCGAAGGCGTCGACTTCTTCTTCATCAAATCCGAAATCGCCGGTTTGGTTCACGAAGTCGAAGAAGATCGGAATATCGGTGATGCGGAAATTGTAGCCACCGGAGCGGAAGCCTTTGGTGTAGTGACCATAGGTCTGCAAATTGTCGTTCCAGAAGTATTGCAGGCCAACTTTCGGCGTCCAGTTGGACCACTCATTGCCATCACTGAAACCATTAGGCTCCTGTGCCAAACCACCTGTGATCAGCGAGATCAGAGCGTTGGTGCCGTCTGGCGAACAGGTGCCGCCAACAACCGAACACTCATTGCGTGGACGGAGATAGATAACGTCGGCTTCTTTTTCTTCATTGGAATAACGCAGGCCGAGCGTACCGACCAGCTTGTCCGTGAGGGAATAGTCGACGTTGGCGAAGGCGCCCCAGACGGTATGGTCCTGACGGCCACCACCATAGAAGCCCCACGGAATTGTCGCTGGAAGCGTGGCTGGGCGGGTGGTCGGCAGGTTGCGCGTTTCAGTGTAGGCGATTTCTTGCTCGAAATAGTACACGCCAGTCGTCACGTCCGCTTTTCCGAACGTGCCAGCATAGCGCAGCTCGTTGGAGAACTGTTCCTGCGAGAGCTCAGCACCGGAATGAAAGAAGGTGATTGGCGAAGCATCAATGTCGCCGATCGAGTCGCCCGTATAATCACGATAGCCGAAGATGTTGGTGATACGGCCGTTGCCGAAATCAACGTCATAATCGGTACGCAGAGAGCCGAAGACAGTTTCGGATTCTGCCAAGCCTGGCTCGTCAATTGAGAAATCGAACGAGTCGCGGTCGAAATAGCCAGCGTTGGAGCCGGATGGGCCATCACCGCGGCTGTCGGTATACTCGACCTTGCCGAGGAAGGTGAGACGCTCGGTGGGCGTGAATTCCAGCGCGCCGCGATAGGTTGCGGTCTGGAGTTCACCGTGATTGTCGCCATTGTACTGGTTTTCGAAATAGCCGGCGTCGGTTGTGTAGGAGGCGCCGATCTTTCCGTTCAGCACGCCTTCGATCAGCGGGCCGGAGACGTAGCCTTGGACAGTAGCGCTGTTGCCACCACGGTCCTCGTCAACCGGGCCGTCAACTTTCGCACCGATCTTGTAGGTGAATTCATCCGACGGATTGCCCGTGTTCACGACCACAGCGCCGCCAGTGGTGTTGCGACCAAACAGGAGGCCTTGAGGGCCACGCAGAATTTCGATGCTGTCCACGTCGAACAGGTCGATGACCACGCCGCTGTTCACGCCCAGGTAGACACCGTCGATGAAGACGCCGACGGCCGGATCGATCGATGGGATGGACGAGTTCACGCCCAGACCACGAATGGCGAAGTTCGCAGTGCCGCGTGACGTGCCGACATCATCCAGCGAAACGTTTGGGGACGAGTAGGACAGGCTTTCCAGTGTCGTGACGTTCAGCGCGTCGAGCGTGTCGGAGTTGAAGGCCGTAACCGCGACGGGCACATCCTGAACATTCTCGACGTCCTTTTTCTTTGTGGCGGTCACAGTGACCGTTCCAAGTACGCGATCGATTGCAGATTCACGTTCGGTTTCAGCTTCCTGTGCCTGGGCATTGGTCGCAATTAGAAGGACGGCGGAAGCCGTCGCAAACAACGATTGTTTGAGATGCATAGCAGTTTCCTGATTGTAATATTATAGTTCCGGGAGGGTATTTCGGAGCCCGCTCTTGGCGGCGGGTACGATTAAAAATAATCGCTATTTCGCTAGATTCAGCCTCAAATAACGAGTCTGTCGGGGATTGTTTTTTACTGTAACATTTGCGCCACAATCGGGCCGTTTCCGACCAGATATGTTCAGAAATTGTGCAGGTCCGGATCAAGCTTCTAGATACGACAACGTTGTAATGATGGCGTCCCGTAAGGAAGCTGCGGCAATTTGTTGCGCCGCACAACAAAATTACCCTGTTTCCGTCCGGAAGCGAGCATATGCTGCCTGTGAGTGAGACATGAGCCGAACACTAGATTCGGCCGCTCACACCACGGGAGGAAGTATATGAAACACCAAATGAAAATGTGGATAAGTGCGTCTTGCGCTGCGCTGGCGGTCGGTATGCCGGCCGTCGCACAGGAGGAAGACGGGAGCGAGCTGCGCCAGTCGACCGTTACGGTTACTGGCTCGCTGATCGCGGGTACACCGGAAGATGCCGCGCTGCCAGTCGACGTGCTGACCGCCGCTGAATTGAAACTTGAGGGTTCGCCATCAATAACGGAACTGATCCGGAATCTCGGCGTATCGTCGGGGGTTGATGGACAAACCAATCAGTTCGCCTCGAACGGACTGGAGGGTACGTCCAACGTCAACCTACGCGGGCTTGGCCCAGCCAGGACACTGGTCCTGATCAATGGACGCCGCCAGACCTATCACCCTTATGCGATTGGCGAGCAGGCGCAGCTGTTCATTGACACGAACATGATCCCGAGTGCCGCAGTCGGCCGGATCGAGGTGCTGAAGGATGGCGCGGCCGCGATCTATGGTTCGGACGCCATTGCCGGCGTCGTGAACTTCATAACACGGTCAGACCTGGAAGGGTTCGAAATCAGCGCTGACTTCCAGCAATTCGACGGCACCGACGGCGAGTACAACATCAATGCCTCCTACGGCATGCAGGGCGGCAACTGGAACTGGGTCACTTCGGTAGGCTACAATTTCCGTCCGGAAGTGCCACTGCTGGAGAAGGACTGGGCGATCCTGCCTTATGCCGATAATCCGGTCGGCGGCTGGTCCACCCTGTCCAATCCCGGCTATTATGTGCCACTGGGACTTATTGGCGGCCAGGTCGGAGCAATCCAGGGTCCGACCGGCGACCTCGGCTGTGTTGATACGGGCGGCTTCGTCAATCCGGCTAGCGGCCTGTGCAACTTCAACTTCACCCAGTATGACAACCTGGTCGAGGAAGAGGAGCGCTACCAGGTCTTCTCCGAGTACAACCGGACCTTCGGCAATGGCATCGATTTCCACATCGAGGGCCTTTATGGCTACAGCGACGTGCCGTCTTGGAAGACGTCTCCGTCTTATCCGCCGCAGGAGCTTGCGACCCAAGTCGTTCTGGCCTCGCATCCTGGCTTCCAGCAATACATGGCCGACAATCCTGGTCAGTTCCCGGCCGGCACGCTGGCGGCGCTGTTTATCGGCCGTTCGTTTGGTTGGGGCGGTTACCCCGGATCGGATGGCGGACCGCAGGAAGGCTTCCGTACCTATGAGAGTTATCGCGTGGCCAGTGACCTGGCCGGGCAGTTCGACAATGGCATCAATTGGGATGCCGCGCTGAGCTGGTCGACCACGGAAGGCGAGCGGGTGACGAATGACACCTATATCGCTGGCTTCACCGCCGCTCTGAACGGATTTGGTGTCTGTACGGACCCGATCACGGGGAACGACCCGGCGACCGGAACCCAGCCCTATGCGGCCGGCTATGCCGGATCGCTGACGGCCGGTGCCGGCGGGTGTGAATATTACAACCCGTTCTCGAACGCGATTGCTGCCAACGGAATTACCGGTGTCGCGAACCCGAGCTATGTACCAGGCTTGGAAAACACCGAAACGCTGGCCGACTGGCTGACGGACGGTGTCGGCACCACGGTGACCACAGACCTTCTGGTATTTGATGCCTCCATGTCCGGCATGAGCGGCATCCAGGCCGCTGGTGGCGAAGTGGGCTGGGGCGTCGGCATGCAGGTGCGTCGGGAAGGTTATGAAGTCGTTCCAAACGACGTGACGAACCTGACCCTCAATCCGGGCCCGGGCGGCACGGGACCATTCTCCTTCTTGGCCGGTACGACGCCAGTGGATGAGGACCAGACCATCTATGCCGTCTTCGGTGAACTGCAGGTGCCGCTCTATGAGGACATAGATATGCAGGTGGCCATGCGCTACGAAGATTATGGTGGCGATGTTGGCTCGACCTTCGACCCAAAGGTTGCGATCAAGTGGCAGGCCAATGACAACCTCGCCCTGCGAGGTTCGGCCCAGACCTCGTTCCGCGGGCCAACCCTGAACCAGCTGTCCGGCCAGGTCACGACCCTGCAGTTCGTTGGTGCAGCCTCGGCGTTCAAGGCGGTCGACCAGTTCGGCGATGCGGCCCTGAGCCCGGAATCGGCTTTCAGCTTCAATGTCGGCGCCCTGTATGACAACCAGAACGGATTCACCGCGTCGATCGACTACTACAATTTCGACTTCTCGGATCCGATCATTGTCGAAGACCAGTCGTCGATCGTGGGTGCCGCCGTTGCGGCCCTGGCGGCTGGGGACCTGGAGAACCCGATCCTGTCGCGGATCACCTTCACCGACAACAATGGTGACGGCATCAATACAGCCGATGAAATTGCCCGTATCAGGACAAATGTCGTGAACGGCCCGGACATTCAGACGTCCGGCGTGGACGTCCGTGCCGAACAGGTCTGGGACATGAACACCTCAAGCTTCACCCTCGGCGGCGAAGCCAGTTATATCATAGAGTATGATGTGGACGATTTCGACATCGAAGGCGTGATGATTGCCGGCGGTGATCGGGTCGGCCAGTTCAACCGGTCGAATTTCTCCCGCTCGCTGCCGCAGCTCAAAGCCAATATCTTTGGGAACTATGAGCTCGGTGATCACAACTTCCGCGCTGTGATGCGCTACATGGATGCATATGATGATGAGCGTGGCGACCTGACTGGCAACAACACGACGGAGATCGATAGCCAGACCACGTTCGACCTGTTCTACACTTGGCAGTCGACCGCTTGGGACCTCGACCTCGGTCTGTCTGTGGTGAACGTGACGGATGAAGATCCACCATTTGCACAGTTCGATCTGAATTATGATCCCTACACACACAATCCGTTTGGCCGTACATTCAAGATAAGTGTGACCAAGCGTTTCGGCGGCAGCAACTGATTGCCATCGAATGCAGCACTGGGGACGGCCTTCGGGTCGTCCCCTTTTTTATGCCGGGATGTCAGAAGGCGCCAAGTGCCCGGCCAGCTTCAACGCCGGCATCGCGGATAGCAACGCGCACGGCATCTGACAGGGCGGTCATGTTCATGAAGCCATGTACCATGCCCGGATGTTCGCGCACGCTGACGCGCACGCCAAAACTCGCCATCTTGTCGGCATAGGCGAGGCCTTCATCCTTGAGCGGGTCCCATCCGCACAGTACGAAGTGCGCTGGCGGCAGGCCCTTGAAGGCATTCGGTTCTGCGAAGAGGGGCGAGACGCGAGGATCCATTCGTTCGGCATCATTCCCGATATAGGCATCGCGGAAATACTCGAACAGATTGGCTGATATGAAGAAGCCGCCTTCCTGGAAACTCATTTTCTTTGTGCGGATGTCCACAAATTGTACAAGCGGATAGAGCAATAGCTGGAAGGCAGGGCCCTTTTGGCCCGTCCGCAACAATTCCTGAGCCAGAAAGGCAGACAGGTTTCCGCCAGCACTGTCGCCGCTGACCGCCAACCGGTCCGGATCAACCCCGCACGCTTCGGCATGGGTGGTGATCCAGCTCCATGCGGCGAGGGCATCTTCATGGGCCGCGGGAAATTTGTGCTCCGGCGCGAGCCGGTAGTCGATCGCGATCACCCTGGAGCGTGCGCCTTCAGCCAGCCGCTTGCAGATCATGTCATGACTGTCCAGGTCGCCGAGCACAAAGCCGCCGCCATGGAAGAAAATGATTCCCGGACCGGGCGGAATGCCTGCGCCGAGGGGGGTGTAGATACGTGCCTTCATCGGCCCGCCGGGGCCGGGGATGGTGATCAGCGAGATATTTGCCATCTCCGGCGCATCACGCTCGATCGCGCGACTGGCGACATAGAATTGCTGGCGCAGACGATCGACCGAACCTTTCCAGTCTACAGCGGAAAAGTCCGGCATCTGGAATTTGTCCATGAATTGGCGGAAGGTATCATCGAAGCCCATGACAGGCTAAATGGGGGTAAATTCCGGCCTTGTGAAGACGGCAATACGCCGCCAAGATGACGATATGAAAACCATAGACGTCTTCTGGTCGTTTCGTTCGCCCTATTCCTATCTTGCGACCAAGCGCCTTCGCAGCATGAGCAATGCCTGGGATGTACGGGTGCGTCCGCGACCAGTCTATCCGATTGCCATTCGAACGCCGGAATTCTTCTCCGAAATACGGCCGCAATGGGTGCCCTATCTGATGAGGGATATTGTCCGTCTGTCGCAATATCTGGGGCTACCGCTCGGAGCGCTCAATCCGGATCCTGTCGTCATGAACATGATGACCCGCGAGATTTCACCGGACCAGCCGCATATTGGTCGGCTGACCCGAATGGGGATTCTTGCTTGTGAGATCGGCGACGCCGAGGGCTGGGCCTTCATGGATGAGGTCTCCAGCCTGATCTGGTCAGGAGGGGCTTGGACCGAAGGGACTGCTCTGGTTGAAGCTGCCGCGCGTGCAGGGTTTGACCTCGCCGAATTGGACTCTCGGCAGGAAGCAGAGAAGGACCGGCTCGAAGGCTTGATTGCCGAGAACCAGGCTGCTCAGGATCCGCATCATTGGGGTGTGCCGCTGATGGTGTTCGAAGGGGAGGCCTTCTTCGGCCAGGACCGGCTGGATGTTCTGGAGTGGCGACTGGAACAGTCTGGCGTGCAGCGCCGGTCATTCAAAAGCTCGACAAGCTCTTTAACTGGCTGAGGTCTCCACCGCTGAAATCCGCAGAGCGAACCATCTCAGCAAATGCGCGGCCCTTGGTCCCCTGGGGCAGGGTTTTCAGCGCGGTTACGGCAGTCGCGCCCAATTGGCACATATCGAGAGAAGCCAGCGCTGACTTCGACGGACCTTCCGGTCCGGAGGCCATTAGGAGTGGCATGATTTGTGGATCCGACATCAGGGACATCGCGACGCCTTGAAGTGCCGCTTCATCGCGAGATGTCAAGTTGCCGTGCTTCACGGGACGCGTTTGGGCGTCTTCAATGGCCAAGAGCGCTATACTGATTGACGCAAACGAATAGTCAGTCAGTTCGGAGCCAAGATCTGCGAGGTCGGACGCAGCGGCCATCTGACCCGACAGGCCTGACGCTGTGTTGAAGTCCTGATATCGGCTGCCGGCACACCAGCGATGCCCGGAACGCGATGCGCTCTTGAGCTGTGAACGGGTCATATCCAGCCAGTCATCGACATGGCGCATATCAGCCTTTGCCAAGTCCGACTTGTGCCGAGCCAATACCTGGCCAGCCTCTTCGATGGCAATTTTCGTATGATCGTATGCGTCGGCTTTGGCGAGCCGCCGATCAAGATTTGCGCGTGCCGCGGGATCGACGCGGCTGAGCGCGGACAGGAATGACCTGGCCGATTTTCCAGAGAACTCCGGATATTCCATCTTTGTGGTGGTGGCGGCGTCTTGCATCCGAGCAAGCGTGTGAGCGCTTCCCGGCGCAGCGTGGTTTGCGGATTGAGGCAAGTTGAGCACAGCGAAGAATGCGCCTGCTACAACGGCCAGGGTGATCGCTCCGAAAACAAGCGTGTTTCCGCCTGCTGATTTTTCCCCGCCTCGCGCGTCAAACGTCATTATACGTCCCCCGATACAATATAGGTTATATGGGGAAAATACTGACAAAGACTTATCGGGACAGAAAAACCGTTTTGCTTCAGAGACTTCGCGCGCGGGTCGCGTCAAATATACTTCAGGCCTCGGCCTGAACTGCAGCGACCACTAGCGAAAGCGCACGGTGCATCAGTTCTTCATCCAGGGCCTCAGCCATGACTCGGATCAGGGGTTCTGTGCCAGATTTGCGTACAACCATACGGCCGCGTTCGCCCAACAGCTCGTCCGCTTGCGTCAGGGCATCGCCCACGCCTGAGCTTTCAAGGGGATTGGAGCCATTGAAGGGGATGTTGACCAATTCCTGGGGTGCAGGCTCAAACACCCGCATGATACTGGAAGCGGGCCGATCACTGGAGGCGAGCGTTTTCAGCACCTGGAGTGCCGCTAGCAGGCCGTCGCCTGTGGTCGAGACGTCGGACAGAATGATATGGCCGGACTGTTCGCCGCCCAGATTGAAACCATGTTGGCGCATATGTTCGCCGACATAGCGATCGCCCACTTTGGTACGGGCGAGGGTGAGATCCAGCCCCTTGAGATATTCGGCAAGCCCCATGTTCGACATGATCGTGGCGACCATGCCACCGCCCTTGAGACGGCCGGCGCGATGAAGTTCGCCCGCGATGAGCGCCATGACCTGATCGCCATCCACTTCTTCACCCAGCTCATCAATCACGATAACGCGGTCGGCATCGCCATCGAAGGCGATGCCAATGTCCGCCCCCGTTTCAGTGACGGTGGATTTCAGCAGGCCGGTGGCTGTGGATCCGACCCCCGCATTTATGTTCAGCCCATCGGGCGTGTCGCCAATGATCGTTATGTCGGCGCCCAGTTGACGCAATGCTGCCGGGCCAACTTCGAAAGCTGCGCCATGCGCGCAATCCAGAACGATCTTCAGGCCGGAGAAATCAATGTCCGTGCCCACCGTTTCAAGGCAGCGCTCCAGGTAGAGAGCGATTGCGCCGTTCATGTGATGCGGCGTTGCAATGGCGGGTGGCGGGGCGAAGTCGCCTTCAAAGGCTGATGCCATGGCGGCTTCCAGAGCCTCTTCTTCGGCGTCTGTGAGCTTGATCCCTGCGGGACTGAACAGTTTGATCCCGTTATCGTCTGATTTGTTATGTGAGGCCGAGACCATGAGTCCGAGGGCGGCCCCGGTCTCGCGGGTCATCAAGGCGACGGTGGGGGTGGGAACGACGCCCATCAGCACGGGTTTGAGCCCCATACTGGTCAGGCCTGCAATCAGGGCTGATTCAATCATCTGACCTGATCGGCGTGTGTCGCGACCAATGACGACTTCGCGGCCGCCATTCGGGGCGAAAGTGCGGGCTGCAGCAATCGCGAGCCGCAACGCGGATTCTGCGGTCATGGGCGGTGTGTTCACGCGCCCGCGTATGCCATCGGTTCCAAAATACTGTCGTGCCATGATCCAAATCCTTCGCCCGCGATTCTGGCAGGTCTGACGAGAAAAATCGAGATCGGTCCTCAGGCGGGGGTGACGTCGCCATATACGATGAAATGCGGATTATCGTACCCTCGACCGGTCTTGCCATAGAGCAAGGGTGTACCTTCTTCCGTCAGGACGCGGCCACCCGCAGCTTCCACAACAGCATGGCCGGCTGCGGTGTCCCATTCCATGGTGCGACCCATGCGGGGATAGAGGTCAGCTTCTCCTGCTGCTATCAGGCAGAACTTCAGGGAAGAGCCTGCTCCCACCGTCTCGGCCACATTGAACTTGCTGAGCCATTCATTCGTTTCAGGTGAGCGGTGGGATTTGGACGCCACAGCGGTCAGGCCAACTTCGGGCGCAGGCCGAATCTTCAGCGCTTTGCGGACCGTTGGAAGCTCGCCGCCGGGTTCCGCCGTGGCTTGCCAGGCGGAATTGTGGCTTTCCGCAACGAACAACCGGTTCTTGGCTGGCGCATACACAACACCCATGACCGGGCGGCCATGTTCTATGATCGCCACATTGACGGTGAATTCGCCATTCTTGTTCACGAATTCCTTGGTGCCATCGAGCGGGTCAACCAGCGCAAACCGATAACCATGTTCGGGCACCTTGCCTTCACTGAAGGATTCCTCCGCCACCACGGCGAGATCAGGTTCTGCCTCAGCGAGACCTTTCAGGATCAATTCTTCCGCGCGCTGGTCGGCTTCAGTTACTGGTGACGCATCGCCTTTGTGTTCCACGCCGAAGTCGCTCGCATAGATATCCATTATGAGCTTGCCGGCATCGAGGGCAATCCGGCCGAGTTGGTCCGCAGTAATCGTCACTATGTAGGGTCCCCTGATCAAATTCCGGCCCTTCCTGTCAGCCGCTCCGAGTTGAAGCAACCCAAAAATGTCCGCGGCGTTGACGCAGGAGGTCCGCATCGGCAAACTTGGCGCTCGGTCGTCAAAGAGGGTGAAGATGATCTCACGTCGACACATGATGCTTCTTGGAGGCGCTGCTGCCATGCCGTGGCCGGGGCATACCCAGGAAACGCCCGCAAAGCCCCGGATTGCCCTGATCATGGGGAATGCAGCCTATTCCAGTGGCATTGGCACATTGGCAAACCCGGTCAATGATGCGGAGTTGGTGGCGCAGGGGATTGCAAGTTGCGGCTTTCGACTCGTGTCAGGTGACATTGTCCGCGATGCGAACCGCTCAACCATGATGGCTACGATCCGGGACTATGTGGACGTGCTGAAAGAAGCGGGTCCGGATGCGATGGGCTTTTTCTACTATTCCGGTCACGGGGCCGCGCGGGAGAACGAAGGCAATTACTTGATTCCGGTCGGAGAAAGCGACGTGCTGGACGATGCCCTGTGGGATGATTCGGTGTCGCTCGACTGGTTGATGCAGAAACTGGATGCGCTGGACGCCCCAAGCGTCGTGGCGATTGATGCCTGTCGAAATGTGCTGCAGCTTCCGGAGGCGCAGCGCTCGCTTGGCGGCGGCGAATCCTTCCGAGGATTACGCCGCACTGCCGGCGGGGCGGGGGAGCGCAACATGTTCCTGTCCTTTGCAACCTGGGAAGGCGAAACGGCCAGCGATGGCCGCGCAGATGATGGTAATGGGCCTTATGCCAGCGCGCTCAGCACGCGCCTGAGCAAACCGGCAACCACCGTTCGGGACATGTTCGAACAGGTGCGTCTCGATGTGTTGGAAAAGACTTTTCAGCGTCAGGAGCCCATGAATCTTTCGCGGCTGCAACGGCGGTCGTCTGACATCAAGATTGGCTCGTGGGAGTTGGACCGGGTCGAGATGACGCCGGGTGGAGCACGCTGGCCGCTCCGGCAAGCCCTGGTGATTGCGAATTCGTATGCAGAATCACAGGCCTTCTCTCTGTCTGGTACCCATACGGACGGCGAAAAAGTTCGCGCCGCGCTGGAAGCCAGCGGGTACAGTACAGTGTATGTTCCCGACACTGAGTATTCGGACTTTTTCAGTCATGTGGATGCTTTCATTGATCGCTTGAGAGTTGCCGGGCCGGCTGCCGTGGGGCTTGTCTATTTTGCGGGATACGGCACCGATATTTCGGGGGACAATTACCTCATGATGGAAGGCGAACTGCCGCGTAATAAATTCGAGGCGGCACAGTCATCGGTTCGACTTGGTGACCTGGTTACGCGTCTGGAAAGTTCATCCGCCCAGGCGATTATGGTTTTGGCGGATTGCGGGCGTCCATTTAACGGAATGGGCCACCGGGGCGGTGATCCCGGCTTCAACGAAGACTTTGGTCGGGACAATGTGGTCGTCGCATATGCGGTTGCGCCGGGCACACATCGATTGAACCCGCAGACGGATTCGGAATTTGCGGGCTCCTTCTCCCGGATAATCCAGTCCGAGGACCGAATTGATATCGAGACGGTCATGCGCCGCGTTGCGTTGGATGTTCAGGCGCGCACGGACGGGGCGGAACGGCCCTGGTTCCAGACGTCTCTCGACCTGCCGATCTTTTTTCGGGCGGATATCCGTCCAGAGGACGAGACCACACAGATGGGGCCGGAGGACACGTATGCTCCGCCGTCCGACCCGTACCCTTAATTGCTCTTGATGACGTCCAGCAGTTCGACTTCGAACATCAGGTCGGCATTCGGCGGGATTGGACCGCCCGGTGTGCCTTGCGCGCCATAGGCGATATCTGACGGGATATACATCAACCAGCGATCACCCGGCTTCATCATGGCGAGCGCCTCTACCCAGCCGGGGATCAGGCGATTGGAGGGGAATGTTTCCGGTTGCCCGCGCTGAAAGGCGCTGTCGAACATCTCGCCGGTCTCCACAAGGCGGCCTTCATAATAGACCGCGACCATTTCGCCATTTACCGGGCTCTCGCCAGCGGCATCTCCGCTCTCCAGCACGACGTATTGCAGGCCCGACTCCGTTTTCTGAACTTCCGGCAGTTCTGGATTCCAAGGTGTGTACTTTTCCCACGCTTCGGCGTCGGCGGATTTAGGCTCCATCACTTCGACCAGTTCAACCTGGAAGACGAGATCGTCGCCAGCCTTGATGATGTCGCCGCGATTGCGATTGCCATAGGCCAGCGCGTTCGGAATGTAGAACAGGTAGACGTCGCCTTCGGTCATCTGTTGCAGGCCCTGCGTCCAGCCCGGGATGACCTGATTCAGGCGGAACATGGAGGGCGAGCCGCGATCATAGGAGGAATCGAATTTGTCTCCACCTGCGGTGCGGCCTTCATAGTGCACGCGCACCATGTCTGACGGCACAGGACTGGCACCGCCATCAGGGCCTTCTTTCAATACGATGTATTCCAGACCGCCCATGCCGGTTTCCACGTCAGAGCGCTCGGCGTCCCAAGGTAGATAGGTTTCAAACGTTGCATCCAGGTCAGTGGTGTCGGGAGTGCCGCCGCAAGCAACAAGCAGAATGGCCGCAAAGGCGGCGATTGTGGTCCGGATCATTTGACTCTCCAGTTGGCTGGGATGTTCATTCGGGTTTAGTCAGGTCTCGCCTCCAAGTCACCTTGGCGGCTGATATATCGATCAAAGTGAACGCGGAGGATAGCCTGCCTGCGCCAATGCATCGATCACTTCCTGCGTATGCTGCGCGTCGCGCGTCTCGATCAGGATATCGAATTCGGCTCCCTTGGCGGGCACATCCAGCGCGATCCGGTTGTGCGCAACTTCCATGATGTTGGCACCCTGGTCGCCAATAATCTTTGAGACGAGTGCGAGCAGGCCGGGCCGATCGTCGCCGATGATCCGGATGGAGGCCAGGCGGTGTTCACGGACCAGGGCGCGTGTCAGCACGGACGACAGGAGGCGCGTGTCGATGTTGCCGCCGCAGAGCACGAGACCTACCTTGCGGCCTTGAAAGCGGGCGGGATGAGCAATCAGGGCTGCGAGGCCCGCTGCGCCTGCGCCTTCCGCGATGGTCTTCTCGACTTCCGCGTACAGCGTGATGGCGCGCTCGAGATGTTCTTCTTCAACGAGAACGATGTCATCGACCAGTTCGGCGCAGATCTGACGGGTCAATTCACCCGCTTCCTTCACGGCGATGCCTTCCGCGATCGTGGCGCCGCCGGTTTTTGGCGTTTCGCCACGAAGCGCGGCGTGCATACAAGGATACATCGCCGCCTCGACGCCGATGATCTGGATGTCCGGTTTCAGGGCCTTTGCCGCAATGGCGATGCCGCTGATCAGTCCGCCGCCGCCAATCGGAACGACCAGCGTGTCGAGGTCTGGTTGGGCTGCCAGCATTTCCAGTGCGATCGTGCCCTGGCCTGCGATGATGTCTGGATCGTCAAAAGGGTGCAGGAAGGTAAGATTGTCGCGCTCGCAAACCTCCATTGCGTACTGTTTGGCTTCGTCGAAGATCAGCCCCTCCAGCAGAACGCGTGCCCCGTGGCTCCGCGTATGCTCGACCTTGCTGAATGGGGTCGTCTTGGCCATCACGATGGTGGCCGGGATGCCCAGGCGTCGCGCGTGATAAGCCACACCCTGAGAATGGTTGCCCGCAGACGCCGCGATCACGCCGCGTTGCTTCTGGTCGTCGGTCAGTTTCGACAGCTTGTTGAGCGCGCCGCGCTCCTTGAAGGCGGCGGTGAATTGCTGGTTCTCGAACTTCACCCACACTTCTGCGCCGGTAATATGAGACAGGGTCCGAGACAGGTTCAGCGGTGTGTGAACGATCTGGCCTTCGAGCAGGCTGGCGGCCGCTTCGATATCGGACAGGGTCACGGGAAGGTCTGTTGTCTGGGTGTCGGGCATGATGAGCCATTCTTGAGGGTGCAAAACGCGCGCACCCTATGCTCGCGGTCCGGCAAGGGCAAGGCTGGAACTACTCCCGCCCGTCAAGGCTTTCGATCCACTCCCGGACCAGCAAGAGACCGTCTTCATCAATCACGCTGCGGCCGAGTTCCGGCATCGCGATGCCCGCTTCGTCAGAGGCCATGCGAAAGACCAGGATCGACTGGTCGGGCTGACCCGGCTCTACGACCATGCTCCGCCCGCCTGAGCCGCGCCCGGCAGCAGTCGGATGTTTACCGAGACCAAGCTTTACAGGTTCGGTTTCGGTCCAGCCGAGCCAGAGGCCGGAGTTGGAGGCTGATCCATCGGCCTTGTGGCAGTGGGCGCAGTTTATATCCAGATAAGCGCGGGCGCGGGACTCGACCGGAAGGCTCGACTCCCAGACAGGAGGGACCACGGGTGGATGAGCCGGAACACCATCGATTATGCCGCGAGCCTGCCAGTTGGAGAGTTGGCTGAAACCTGTCGGCCCGTCATGATTCAGGTTTCGCGCTTTTGGCCCGATCGGTAGAACCGAATCTCCGCTTTGGTGGCAGGTCTTGCACTGGTTCTTGTTCGGTATGGCGTAACGAATGCCCAAAGGCGTTCCGGAAGGATCGATCATGTCGATATTGCGTTGCTTACCCGCAGGCGCGTAGGTCGCCTCGGTGCCGGACGCGTTCCAGATATAAGGAAACGCGGCCCAACCATCTTCCTTGTGGATCAGGAGCCTTGTCTCCACCTTGTACCGGTCTGTCTCGGGCGTGCGCATGTCCGGCGCGAAGGAAAAGGTTTTTACCAGCACGGTACCGACAGGAAAGCTGAAGACATCCGTATCCGAGTAGATTGCCTGTTCGCCGCCGGGCACGAAAACAAAGCGATGCTTTACGGCGTGGTCGGAAAAGAGTGGGTTTACGAGGTCATATGCCAAAACCCGGTTTGCGGGCGTTTCGGCGGCACGGTCTGTAAACAATCCGTATTCTGATAGCGTTTGGGCGGGCGTGTCGCTCAGGATTGTTTCGAGGGATGGCGCGGCCGTATGATCATAACCGCCGCAGGCCGTCACCAGCAGGCAGGCAATCAGAAAAAGGCGCGCAATCATCGTGTCGGCCGCTATTTTTCATCCTGTGGCAGTACGACTGCCAATGGTTGCTCCGCTGGCGCAGCGTCGGGACGCTGGTTGGATGGGGCGATGCTGGCTGGATCGGCAGGATACTTGCCAATGCCCAGATCGATGAAGCCAACAGACTCATCCTCCTGAATGGAGATGTTGGTTGTCGGAACACTGCCGCCTTCCCATGCCACTACGCCATCGCTGACGATTTCCGGCAGGATGCCTCCCATGGCTTCGGCGATGGGTTGCAGCATGCCTTGGGGGTCGCCGCCGCCGCCAGAATAGGAATTGCCAACAAGTACGACATCGCGAGGCACAGGGTTGTATGTTTCGTCACTGAAGGGTTCGGGATAGGCTGTCATCAGAATGTGCGCCGAGCGATTGTTTGAAAAATTGTTCGAAAACACATGCACGTTACGGTTGGCCATGATGATGACTCCCGTTCCGGATGGTACGCCCGCCACGATATTGCCGGCAGGGGCGAAATTGCGGGTGTTGTTGTCGATGATCTGATTGTTGAAGATGCGCGTTGAGTGCCCGCCCGTTTGCGGCAGGTCAGGCAGATCGAAAACAAGAATGCCGCCAGTATTGTGCTGGGCAATATTTCCGTAAACGTCCGCATTCATCGAATTTTCTATCTCGATGCCAGCAACATTGTACTCGGCGACCGAATTGCGAACGATGATGTTTTTGGACTGGCCGACATAGATACCCGCATCGGATGCACCGCGTACAACAACGCGCTCGATGAGCACGTCTCGTGATTCGACCGGGTATACGCCGTATGCGCCATTGCTTTCATCGGGATCGCCAGACCATTCCACGATCAGGTCACGATAGGTGATCCGGTCCGCTCCTTTGGATTTGATGCCGTCGCCCTTGGTGTCGCGAATGGAGAATTCAGCCAGCGTGACATCGTCCGATGTAACCAGAAGGCCCTCGCCGGCACCGGTTTGGCCGGAGAAATCGAGTATGGTCTTGTCCGATCCCGCGCCAATAAGCGTGATGCCGTTCACGTCGAGGGAAAGGCCGGTTTCAAGTTGGAAGTGGCCTTCAGGAAGCTCGACGGTGCTGCCGGAAACAGCCTCGATGAGGGCTGTCTGCAAATTTGTGGCAAAATCTCCTTCGGCCGAAACTATGCCAGCGGCAGGGGCGGCATCATCTTTTGGTGCGGAATCGCCGCATGAGGCCAGTGCGGCAATACTCAAACACACAGAGCCCATAATAATGCGTTTCAAAGTTCAACCCTCCCCTTGGTTTGAATCGAATTTCAATCCAAGGGGAGGGAAAGGCAAGTATTAGTTTGAAATCGTATCCTAGTGCACGCTCAGGGGTTTGAGGTCGTGCGACCGGGCGGCAGCAAAGGCGGCTTCACGCCCCTGGACTACGGCCAAGTGGACTCCGTCGGCAGATGCCACGACGAACAAATCTTCAGGTTCGTCGATCTGGTCGATGGCGTTCGCGGGAAGAATCCCTGAAAGCTCTCCGGCATCAAGATGGCGGATATATACGAAGGCATCGTTTTCAAACGGGTTCGTTTTCAGTTCTGTTGTCATCGCTCCAATCCTTTCCGTCGCAAGAGACAGACATGCCGAACGTCGGAACGATCTGTTCCACTGTTCACAATAAAGGTGGGGGATAAAGGTTCCCGTTCAAGGCCGGCATTGGGGCATCTTGAAGGCATCGCATCACGATGATGTGCTGCTGCAGCCGTAATATTCATGCGAGGTTCAGAAAACGGGCTTCCCGCACGAGCCCGGTTCGGGCGAGGAAGGAAATGGTGGAGCCAGACGGAATCGAACCGACGACCTCTTGCATGCCATGCAAGCGCTCTCCCAACTGAGCTATGGCCCCGAACCGGAAGCGACGCAGTTACATCCGCCGCTCCCGTGATTCAAGTTTATTTTTCATCATCCTCGTCATCGAGCGGCAGATCGTCGTCGTCATCATCGTCGACATCTGCGTCGATTTCGAAATCGGTATCGTCGTCGTCATCCAGCAGGACGTCATCGTCATCATCGTCGACACCCTCCTCGTTGAAGCCGGCAGGAACCTTGGCGGGCGTGTCGCCGTCCTCGTCGTCTTCGGATGCGCCTTCCAGGATCACTTCTTCTTCGTCGCCACCAAGCTCTTTGGCGACTTCCTCGTCGACTTCATCATCCTCGTCCTCATCATCGTCATTGGTGCGGGCGGCGGAGTCGTCCTCGTCGTCATCATCCTCGTCATCATCTTCGGTCTTGACCGCGGCCTTGGCAGCCTTGGCCTTCACTTTCGTGATCGTGGTGCGGATGACTTCGTCTTCCGGGTCAAACTCCTCGCCGCACTTTGGGCAGACGCACGGACGTTTGTTGAGGTCGTAGAAGCGTGCCTCGCAGGACGGGCAGACCTGTTTGGTTCCAAGTTTGTCTTTCGACATGGGAGACAGCCTCCTTTAAGTCTTCTCTGAATTTGATATGGCCGGGCGCTTGCCATGAACGCCGCACGCTGTCAAAGCCCCATTTCACGTCGTCAATCAACCACGGAATGTACCTGAAATGGTCTGGACCAGCCGACCCGTTAAAAGTCTCAAGGGCGTTATACGTGCGCCGGGTGATAAATCCTGCTCTCACAGGGCACTTATCTTCGGGGGGCTCGCGGCAGGAAAGAGCCGGTTTACCGGGCTTCTGGAGGGCGAAGATGTGCTCCGCACGGGCTGGGCAATGGAGGCCCTGGGTGCAACGGTAAAACAAACGGGGCCGGGTGCCTGGGAAGTTACCGGTGTTGGAGAAAAAGGACTGACTCAGCCGACCAAAGTACTGGATTTTGGCAATTCCGGAACAGGTTCACGCTTGATGATGGGGTTGGTGTCCGGCTATCCGATCAATGTGGAGATGACCGGGGACGAGAGCCTGCGCTCACGCCCCATGAATCGTATCCTGAAACCCTTGCGCCTGATGCGGGGTCTCGACACGGCCGGGCCGGACGGTCAGTTGCCCTTCGCAATTGTCGGGACCGAAAGTCTCAAGGCGATCACTTATGTGCCGCCTGTTGCGTCGGCTCAAGTGAAGTCGGCCGTAATGCTGGCGGGACTGAACGCAGAGGGCACCACCATTGTCGAAGAAGCGCGCCAGACGCGCGACCATACCGAACGCATGCTGCGCGGCTTCGGTGTCGAGGTTGGCACTGAGCGGATTGGAAGCGAGGGTGTCCGTGTTTCACTGGCGGGTGGACAGATGTTGTCGGCCATTGATGCGGCCATTCCGGGCGATCCATCTTCCGCCGCCTTCCTGGTCGCGGCCGGTATCCTCTCGCCGCAGGGCGATGTGATGGTTGAGGGTGTTATGTCCAACCTCACACGTTCCGGCTTCTATGATGTTGCAAATCTGATGGGCGCGCATCTGGGCGCGGAGGAAATGGGGGATGCGGCTGGTGAACGTTTGATCAACATTCATGCAGGGTCGGCGCATCTCTCCGGCAAGGCGGTGCCGGAACGCCTTGTGCCTTCGATGATCGATGAATTCCCGATCCTGGGTGTCATGGCGGCCTTTGCGGACGGCGAGACAATTGTAACCGGCGCCGAAGAACTTCGCGTCAAGGAGTCGGACCGGATCGGTGCCGTTGTTGCCATGCTGCGTGCCAACGGTGTTGAGGCCGAGGAACGCCCGGACGGGTTCGCGGTCCAGGGTTGCGGCGGCCCGCCTCCGGGAGGTGGTCTGGTCGAGACCCGTCATGACCACCGCATCGCGATGAGTGCGCTGGTCATGGGAACGGCGTCCCAGAAGCCCGTGCACGTTGACGACATCACGATGATCGCGACGAGCTATCCGGACTTCCTGAGCCATATGGCGGAGTTGGGCGCGGAAATATCGGAAGGCTGATTTCCGCAAGGTCAAAATTGACCAGACTCGATAAGCGGGCATCTTGGTCAAATGACAGACCTCAACTCTCCCCTGACTCTTGCGCACGGCCCAGCCCTGAAAAACCGGTTCATGCTGGCCCCTCTCACCAATCAACAGAGCCATGCGGATGGCCTGCTAAGCGCCGACGAGATCCGTTGGCTTTCGATGCGCGCCGAAGGCGGCTTTGGCCTGACCATGACGGCGGCGGCGCAGATTGATTCCCATGGTATCGGTTTTCCGGGCCAGTTGGGTTGTTATGATGATGCCCATTTGCCGGGACTTCGCGAGCTTGCCGCGAACATCAATGCCGCAGGCAGCCACTCAGTGGTGCAGTTGCATCATGCAGGCATGCGCACGCCGCATGAGTTGATCGAGGGGCAGCAACCAGTCTGTCCGTCTGATAATGAGGAATTCGGCGCGCGGGCGATGACGCTTGCTGAAGTGGAGCAGGCGCGAGACAATTTCATTGCAGCGGCGGTCCGGTGCGAAGCGGCAGGATTTCATGGCGTCGAAGTGCATGGGGCGCATGGATACCTGCTCTGCCAATTCCTCAGCGCCGAGATTAACAAACGCGATGATCGCTACGGGGGCAATCTGGAAAACCGGGCCCGTCTGACCTTCGAGATAATCGACGGCATCCGCGCAGCCTGCGGGGACGATTTCTCGGTTGGCCTGCGTCTTTCGCCGGAAAGGTTCGGCATGGACCTGATGGAGGTTCGTGAAGTTGCACGGCGGGTCATGGCCGAGGGTCAGATCGACTATCTGGATCTTTCACTATGGGATGTATTCAAGACGCCTGTTGATGAAGCTTATCAGGACCGCCGGCTCGTCGACTGGTTCACCGATTTGGAGCGGGGCGAGGTTCGGTTGGGCGCGGCTGGAAAGCTGACCACAGGCGCGAAATGCCGTGAAGCGGTTGAGGCTGGTCTTGATTTCGTTGTGGTCGGTCGGGGGGCGATCTTGCACCATGATTTCCCAAAACAGGTATCCGCCAATCCGGATTTCGAGCCGACAGCGCTACCGGTTTCGCGCGCGCATCTGCGCCAGGAGGGGCTGGGCGAGAGCTTCATCGACTATATGAGCGGCTGGAAAGGGTTTGTGGAGGCGACGGCAGCCCCGGCTTGACTTGCCCCTTGGGATCGCTCACTTCCCGCCCCCATGATTATCGCCATTGATGGAACTACGGCATCGGGCAAAGGCACGATCGCGAAGCGGCTATCGGCCCATTACGGCCTGCCGCACATGGATACGGGGCGACTGTACCGCGCGACCGGTGTTGCCGCGATGCGTGCCGGGGTTGCACTGGATGATGCAGATGGCGTCGCAGCGGTTGCCCGCAGCCTGGATCTTGCCGATTTCGACGAGGCCGACCTTCGCACAGCTGAGGCCGGCAAGGCAGCAAGCGTGGTGGCGGCGATTCCGGAAGTTCGCCAGGCTCTCTTCGAACTGCAGAGGGCTTTTGCAACCCAGCCGCTGGGTGCCCTGCTCGATGGCCGGGATATCGGAACGATTATCGCGCCGGAAGCAGATGCGAAGCTCTGGGTAGACGCCAGCGTGGAAGTGCGCGGTGCGCGACGCTGGAAGGAACTTTGCGGTCAGGGAAGCGACCTCGCCCTTGAAACGGTGATCGAGCAATTGCGCGTTCGCGATCAACGGGACCAGTCTCGCAAAGACGCCCCGGCCGAAATGGCGGCAGATGCTGTCTTGATAGATACGACCGACCTGACTATAGAAGCCGCAGTGGAAAAGGCGATTGCGGCTGTTGAGGCGGCGATGGCCCGTGGAAACCGCGCCTGAAGGGGCTGCTCTCATATTTGAGAGACCTCAAATCCAAACAGGCCGCACCACTTCAAATGCAAGAGACCACGCTCTCGGGTCGTTCTGAGCAGGCTGCAATAGTGCACGCCTGCCTTGAGCCGTTCGACCCGCCCGAAGGAACCCAAATGTCAGATAACTTCAATCCCTCGACCGACGATTTCGCAGCAATGTTTGAATCGTCCACGGCCGCCAGCGCAATGCAGGAAGGCCAGGTCATTCCGGCCACCGTCATTCGTATCGACAATGACGCCGTGCTGGTTGATATCGGTCTGAAGACCGAAGGCCGCATCCCGGTCAAAGAATTCTCGATGGAAGACAAGGAGCCGGAAGCCGGCGACATCG
>JARGOX010000015.1 GCA_029233925.1 Rhizobiaceae bacterium | reverse complement strand
CCATCGGCTACGTTGCGCCGCTTGCCCGATGCACCACATCGCGCTGCGCGACGCGTCTTGCCGAGTGAACCGGCTTTCCGCCATCAAATGTTTCCATTTGATCATGAAGCGCTCTATCTACGTCGTTTCGCTTGCCCGTACCTTGAGGTACGCGCTTCGCGAACCAACTTGATCCTGACAAAAAAACAACTGGCAGAGTGAATCAATGAAAGCAAGACAGGCTCTCTAGCTTGAATCAATCTCGTTGGTTGATGCTGCAACAGATGGTAATCATTGATCATTTCGTGATTTGATATTTGTGGAATTTGCCTTTGGTCCACGGCGGGTTTGTTGCCGTTGGCGCGGCATTGGTATCCCGATGAACTGAGGTGCATTCGCAACGGCCTTGGTAGATTATCTGCTTGCGCGCCTCGGTTTTATCCCTCTACATCGGTGAAGAAAAAGAGCGAAACGCGCCGCCCCTGGAATTGGGTCCTCGGCTGGCGTTATTCGAGTACCGTTCCGCGTGCGTAGGCTTTTGCAACGTTCGCCTATAGGGGAGTTGCGCCATGCAAACGCATGCAAGGGCTGTGGTCATTGGCGGTGGGGTCGTTGGCTGTTCTGTACTTTATCATCTGGCAAAGGCCGGTTGGAAAGACATTGTGCTGATCGAGCGCTCGGAACTCACTTCCGGATCCTCCTGGCATGCGGCCGGCGGTTTTCATACGCTCAATGGCGATCCCAATGTCGCAAAGCTTCAGGCCTACACGGTTTCGCTCTATGACGAGCTTGAAAAGGTTTCGGGACAATCCTGCGGTCTGCACCTGACCGGCGGCGTGATGATGGCCGACAGCGAGGAGCGCATGGATTTCCTGCGCTATACCCACGCCATCGGGCGCTCGCTGGGCATGGAAACCGAGATCATCACGCCATCAGAGGCCAAGGCGATGTTCCCGCTGATGGACGAGACAAACTTCGTCGGTGCCCTCTGGGATCCGGTGGAGGGCCATCTGGATCCTTCAGGGACCACCCATGCCTATGCCAAAGCGGCGCAGAACCTCGGCGCCCGGATCGAACTGCGCAATCCGGTGACCGATATCACACAGGATCCGGACGGAACCTGGAATGTGGTCACGCAAAACGGTGTGGTAAAGGCAGAACATGTCGTCAATGCCGGTGGCCTTTGGGCGCGTGAGATTGGCCGCATGGTCGGCCTTGAATTGCCTGTTCTGGCCATGGAGCACATGTATTTGCTGACCGAGAGCATGCCGGAAGTGCTGGAATTCAATGCGCATTCCGGTCGGGAACTGGTCGGTGTCATTGATTTCAAGGGAGAGATCTATACCCGACAGGAGCGCGAAGGCCTGCTTCTGGGAACCTATGAAAAGGCCTGTGTGCCCTGGTCACCCAAACAGACCCCCTGGGATTTTGGACACGAATTGCTGCAGCCTGATCTGGATCGTATCGCGCCTTCACTGGAGATCGGGTTCAAACATTTTCCCGCCTTCGGCAATGCGGGAATAAAACAGGTCATCAACGGCCCGTTTACATTCGCACCCGATGGCAATCCGCTGGTCGGCCCCGTGCAGGGCCTGACCAATTTCTGGTCGGCCTGCGCCGTTATGGCCGGTTTTTCGCAAGGCGGCGGTGTCGGACTGGTGCTGGCGAACTGGATGGTGGACGGTGACCCGGGCCACGATGTTTTCGGCATGGATGTCGCGCGCTACGGGGACTTTACGTCACTGCGCTATACCAATGCCAAGGTGAGGGAGAACTACTCGCGGCGTTTTTCAATCCGCTTCCCCAATGAGGAACTGCCGGCAGGCAGACCGCAGCAGACCACACCCCTTTACGACATCATGGTGCGCGACAACAATGCGATTATGGGAGACACCTGGGGATTGGAAACACCGCTTTGGTTTGCGCCCGAAGGCACAAAGGCAGAAGATGTTCTGTCTTTCCATCGCTCCAATGATTTTGAGCATGTCGGCAATGAAGTGCGGGCCGTGCGTGAGGGTGTTGGCGTCACCGAAATTGCCAATTTTGCAAAATATGAGGTGACAGGTGAGGGGGCGGAAGCCTGGTTGTCCTGGCTGATGACCAATACGATGCCGCGAACAGGCCGTGTGATCCTGACGCCAATGCTGAATGAAAACGGCAAGTTGATTGGTGATTTCACCATCGCCAAAGCCGCTGACAAGCGTTTCATGATCTGGGGATCAAGCGGTGCTCAGATTTATCACATGCGCTGGTTTGAACAGCACCTGCCGAAAGACGGCTCCGTGGCCATTCACCGTTTTGGCCAGACCATGGTCGGTCTGTCCATTGCCGGACCGAAATCGCGGGCTCTGCTGGAAAAACTGGTTGATGGTGATGTGTCCAATGAAGCCTTTCGTTTCATGGATTACCGCGAGATGGATGTGGCGGGATGCCCCTGCCGGGTCAATCGGATCAGCTATACCGGTGATCTTGGTTATGAAATCTGGATGGAACCCGCCTATCAACGCACGGTCTATCAGGCCATCAAGTCAGAAGGTGCGCCACTTGCCATTGCCGACTTCGGCATGCGGGCACTCCTGTCGATGCGTCTTGAGAAAAACTTCCCGACCTGGTTTGCCGAACTGCGACCGATCTATGGCCCCTATGAGGGGGCAATGGACCGCTTTGTCAAATTGTCAAAGAATGATTTTATCGGGCGCCAATCAGCAGCTGTGGAGTTGGAAAAGGGTCCAAAGGTGCGGCGGGTCTCACTGATCATCGATGCGCAGGATACGGATGTCATGGGCGATGAGCCCATATGGGCGAAAGTCGGAGAAACGGATTATGGCCTGATATCGCCGCCGCATGGCTATGGTGCGCCGCGCTTTGATGCCCATGGGGTGGAATTGTCCAAACCCGATTCGCAGCGGGCCGGCGCATGGCGTGTTGTTGGCTGGGTGACATCGGGTGGCTACGGCCATTATGTGAAAATGTCACTGGCTCAGGGATACGTGCCCGCAGACCTTGCCGAGCGATCCGAAGAGGGCCTGCTTGAGGTTGAAATATTGGGCCATCGTTGCCCAGCAAGAATTGCCGTGGAGCCGCCCTTCGATCCCAAGGGTGAGAAAATGCGCGGCTGACGGTCGCAGTGGAAGGCAGATCGGGATTTAGTGTTCGCAGAAGAATTGAATTTTACCATCGTCTAATATATCAAGCCGAAGTCGGACCGCAGATAGGCACCTGTTGAGATGCAATCGGTCCATGAACCTGACAATGAATGGGCGCGCACAGCCTGTTTGGGGCTGTCGCGATTCGCGCTGCCGCCTGTCGCGCGCCGGTAAAGGGCAAAGATGAGCGATCAAAACACAACTGCTTCCTCCTCGGTAGATCCTGCCTATGCCCTTACCCGCCGTAACGGCTTCATATTGGCTGCGGCCAATGCATTTATCGGCGCCTGTGCACCCATATCCATTTCGCTGGGCGGGATTGTCGGTGATTACCTTCTGGATGAGGACAAATCGTTGGCGACTGCTCCGGTCACCGGTTTCAATGTCGGTGTTGCGCTGGGTGCTTTGCCTGCGGCATGGCTGATGCGACTGGTCGGTCGGCGTTATGGTTTCATGAGTGGTGCGCTGTTCAGCGGGCTTGGCGGGCTGGTGGCAGCAACCGCGCTGTTCCAATCGAATTTCTGGCTCTTTGCTTTTGGCCTTCTTATTGTTGGCATTGGCGGCGCCTTTGTTCAGCAATACCGTTTTGCGGCCGCTGACAATGCGCCGGTTGGCCTGAAGGCACAGGCGATTTCCTGGGTGCTGATCGGCGGTATATTTGCTGCCATCATCGGGCCGCAGACGGTGATTTTCACGCGCGACTTTTTTGAGCCGGTGCTGTTTGCCGGGGCCTATGCGGCGCTGATCGGTCTGTCGTTGATCGGTTTTGCCATTCTGTCCTTTCTGCGGGTTCACGAAAATACCGTGCTGCTGGAGCATGAGGTTGAGGAACCGGCACGTCCGCTGATGGAGATCATCACCCAGCAACGGTTCCTGACCGCGCTGGCCTGTGGTGTCACCAGCTTTGCGCTCATGTCGTTCATGATGACTGGCGCGCCTCTGGCAATGATCGGCTGCGGATTTTCAACAGACATTGCCACGCTGGGAATTCAGTGGCACGTGCTGGCCATGTTCGGACCCAGCTTTTTCACCGGGAAACTGATTGCCCGATTTGGTCGCGAGACCATCGTGGCGACCGGGCTGTCCCTGCTGATCGCCTGTGCTTTTGTGGCCAGCCTTGGCATAGAATTGTGGAATTTCTGGTTCGCGCTGGTGCTGCTCGGCGTCGGCTGGAATTTCGGATTTATCGGTGCAACCGCCATGGTGACAAGCACCTATCGCTCATCGGAGAAGAATAAAGTTCAGGGCGTCCATGACGTCATTTTGTTCGGCACGGTGGCCTTCAGTTCGCTGATGTCAGGTCAGGTTCTCAACGCCTTTGGCTGGGATGGAATCAACATGATCATGTGGCCAATTGCCCTTGTCTGTCTGGGGATTCTGGGCCTGCAGGTGATGAGTGACCGCAAAAATCGTGTGTCAGCCGCCTGAAACTACATCTTTCGACTGAAAGCCGGTGAGATTTGCCAACTAAACCTTGACGAGACCGGACGGTCCCGCCAACATCCGCGCGATTCTACGATAGGCTGGCAATAGGCCAGTATGTCGCATTGTTTAACAGTCGGGTTATGGGGGTTCCAGCCCGGCGAAATGGAGGAATGGCATTGTCAATACTACTCGCTGTCATCGCCTGCGGTCTGCTTTCAATCGTCTATGCAATATGGGCGACTCAATCGGTGCTTGCTGCCGATCAGGGGAATGAGCGGATGCAGGAGATCGCCGGCGCCATACGTGAGGGCGCACAGGCTTATTTGAACCGTCAATATTCAACAATTGCAGTGGTCGGAGCAGTTGTTTTCGTCATTACATGGTTCCTGTTATCGTCGCTCGCAGCTTTCGGTTTTCTGATTGGCGCCGTGCTTTCGGGTGCAGCAGGCTATATCGGCATGCATGTTTCCGTAAGGGCCAACGTCCGCACGGCACAGGCTGCTTCGAACAGCCTGGCTGCCGGTCTTGATATTGCCTTCAAGTCCGGTGCCATCACCGGCATGCTTGTTGCTGGTCTGGCGCTGCTTGGCGTGTCGGTCTATTTCTACATTCTGACCGGTCCCATGGGGTTGGCTGTCGGTGATCGTTCAGTGATCGATTCACTGGTGGCGCTTGGTTTTGGTGCCTCACTGATTTCCATTTTTGCCCGTCTGGGCGGTGGTATCTTCACCAAGGGTGCTGATGTCGGTGGTGACCTTGTCGGCAAGATCGAAGCCGGTATTCCGGAAGATGATCCTCGCAACCCGGCAACAATTGCCGACAATGTCGGTGACAATGTTGGCGACTGTGCAGGCATGGCTGCGGATCTGTTCGAAACCTATGCTGTTTCGATCGTCGCAACGATGGTTCTTGCAGCCATTTTCTTCGCAGGTTCAGCGGTGCTTGAAAGCGTCATGATCTATCCGCTGGTGATCTGTGCAACATGTATCATCACATCCATCGTTGGCGCCTTCTTTGTGAAGCTCGGCTCCAACGGTTCGATCATGGGCGCGCTCTACAAGGGGCTTGCTGTTACGGGTCTGCTGTCGATCGTCGGTCTGGCGATTGCAACGCAGGTCACCATAGGCTGGGGCCAGGTTGGTGATGCAGCCTTTACCGGGATGAACCTTTTCGTCTGCGGTATCATCGGTCTGATCGTCACCGGTCTGATCGTTGTGATCACCGAATATTACACAGGGACCAACAAACGCCCGGTCAATTCGATTGCCCAGGCTTCGGTCACCGGTCATGGAACGAACGTCATTCAGGGTCTCGCGATTTCATTGGAATCAACAGCCCTGCCAGCAATCGTCATCATTGCCGGTATCATCTCGACAAACCAGCTGGCTGGTCTCTTCGGGACAGGTATTGCGGTGACGGCCATGCTCGGCATTGCCGGCATGATTGTTGCACTCGACGCTTTCGGACCAGTAACGGACAATGCCGGTGGTATTGCCGAAATGGCCGGTCTGCCAGCGGAAGTGCGCAAGTCGACAGACGCGCTTGATGCCGTTGGCAACACCACCAAAGCGGTCACCAAAGGTTATGCCATTGGTTCCGCTGGTCTTGGTGCTCTGGTGCTGTTTGCTGCCTATTCCAATGACCTGGATTTCTTCGTGAAAAATGCGGAAACCTATCCGTATTTTGCCGGAATGGGTGACGTCTCCTTCAGCCTGTCCAATCCATACGTGGTGGCCGGACTGATCTTTGGTGGCATGATTCCCTACCTGTTCGGCGGTATCGCCATGACAGCGGTCGGTCGCGCAGGCGGCACGATCGTCAAGGAAGTGCGTCGGCAGTTCAAGGAAAATCCAGGCATTCTGGAAGGCACCGTGCGCCCTGATTATGCCCGTGCTGTGGACCTGCTCACCCGTTCGGCGATCAAGGAAATGATCATTCCTTCCTTGCTGCCGGTTCTGGCGCCTCTGGTGGTCTATTTCGGTGTCCTGCTGATCTCCGGATCGAAGGCGTCGGCTTTTGCTGCTCTGGGAGCCTCACTGCTGGGTGTGATCGTCAATGGCCTGTTCGTTGCCATTTCGATGACATCAGGTGGTGGTGCCTGGGACAACGCCAAGAAGTCCTTTGAGGACGGTTTTGTCGATTCCGATGGTGTGAAGCATGAAAAGGGCAGTGAAGCCCATAAAGCCTCAATCACCGGTGACACGGTGGGTGATCCTTACAAGGACACTGCAGGACCTGCAGTCAATCCTGCCATCAAGATCACCAATATCGTCGCGCTGCTTCTGCTTGCAGTCCTCGCGCACTCATAAGCGCTCATTGCGTTCAAAAGAAAAACCCCGCGGAGCGATCCGCGGGGTTTTTGGTTTGTAGGCTGGCTCGGCATCAAGTGCCTCAGCCTTGCAATCGCTCCAGAGGAGCGATCACACCATTCTATTCACCGCCAAAAATTCTTTTCGCAGCACTTTCGCCAGATGTGCCGACCGAAGACAGGACCCGACTGAGGAATGTTTCTTCCTTGCCGCCAGTTGCCGTCGTGCGGGTGATCGTATTGAACACCTTGCCGTCTTCAAGCGTATAATTTGCAATGCGCGATACGGTGTCGTCCTCGCCAAAATAGACAGCCAATATGGATTGCTGCACGAGACGCGGTTTCATGAACATCGCACCGCGAACGCGTTTTTGCGATATGTAATAATAGGCTTCCGCGCCATAATCGGCTTTTGTTGTTGGTGTGCCCAGTGAAAGCAGAACCTGCTCACGGCTGGAACCCGGAGGTACAAGCTCAAGCGTCTGGTTGTCGACTACATAGCCCTGTGTCAGGACTTCGCTGGTGGAACAGCCGGAAAGACTCGTTGCCGTGAGGCCAATGACCACCATGCCCGACAAAATAATCTGCCGACTCGTATTGAATTGACGCGATTTCAACAATATCTCCCCTGTCTCTATACAGCCCCAGCCGTTGCTTTTCCTGTCTGCTTCGGTAAACCAGCAACGCAAAGGATGCAACCGGGGCAGGGAATGAATTCTTCCAATGACGTAAACCGGTGCCAAAAATAAGGCAGCAAGGGAAAATCATGGTCTTCGGATACTTTAGCCGAAAAAGGAAAAATCGCGAAATCGTTGATGGGCTTTACCGGCAATTGACACAGGTTGCGCGTGATCCGGTCTATTATGCCGAAATGCAGGTTCCTGACACTGTGATGGGCCGCTTCGAAATGCTGTCCCTGGTAATGGTTCTGTTTTTCCGCCGGACCGACAAGGCCGGGGTTGCGGTCAAACAGCTTGCCCAGGATGTGGTGGATACGTTTTTTGAGGATATCGACCATTCCATCCGCGAACTCGGTATCGGTGATTCCGGTGTTCCAAAGCGGATGAAAAAACTGGCTCGCATGTTCTATGGTCGGGCGCAGTCCTATGGCAATGCGCTTAACGATGCCAATGTCAGCGATCTTGCAGAGGCGTTGAAACGCAATATCTATCCGGTAGAAGGAAAGGCCGGTCAGGCGGTCGAAGCAAATCAACCTGTCGATATGACGCCGCTGGCAGAAAAGGCCATGCATCTTGATGGCGTGTTTTCCAGGCTGGACGAGGCAAACCTGCTGGACGGTCAGTTGGATATCGCAGCAGTCGCCGAGTGATTGCGATGCATCTCTTTGCGGTTGCCGAATGGCCTGTTTTGCTGAATACAGGTGCGCGCAAAACAGGTTGCCAGTCGTTTCAAGCCAGTGCATGCACGCCAGTGAATTCGGATCAATGAACAGAAAGTCAGGCTCGTGAAAGACAATAAGCAGCAAACCTTCAGCTATCAGGTCAATGTCGGTCATATTTCAGCCAACCCTGTCAGGGTCACACTTGAGGCCGATGAGAAAGAACGGGTGGCCATGGCGGAACGTTGGGGCGTTTTGCGAGTCAACAGCGTCAGGGCTGAACTTGAGCTAAACCGCTGGAAGCGCGACGGCGTGCGCGTCAAGGGGCAGGTCAAAGCCGAAATCGAACAGAACTGCGTTGCCACGATGGAACCCGTTGCCGAAAAAATCAACGAACTGGTCGAAGCCCTGTTTGTGCCCGAAGGATCGAAACTGGCGCGCATCAACACCGATGAAAATGGCGAAATGATTATTTCCGCCGAAGGCCCTGATATGCCGGAGACCTTTACAGGAAATACAATTGATGTCGGCTTGGTGTGTGAAGAATTCATAGTGTTGGCAATCGATCCCTATCCGCGTAAAGAAGGCGCAGTCGTGGAGTTGGTCGGCAACGCATCGCCGCAAGACGTTGTGCCGTCACCATTCGCGGAACTGGAGCGCTGGAAGAAAAAATAATCGGGAGCATTCCTGATACGAAGCATGGAACACGAGACCTTTCCGATCCCGATCAAACCCCGGGGAATGAATCAGTTCGCACAGGGCAGTCGGCGGGTGGTAAACACGGGACAGGGCAGCTGGCCTTCGACAATTGTGTTGTATGCCGAGACAAAACAGTTATTTTCAGCGCGCGCGACGGTTTCGCATCAGCCCGCCGCAAAGTCATTACGAACAATGGGCGTCGGATGATATTATGAGGATTATTTTGGTTTGATCACAATTTCCGTGGATGTGATGGGAGGGGATTTTGGTCCGGAAGTGGCCATACCCGGCGTTGCAAAATCTCTCGAACGTTATCCCGATTTGCGGTTCCTTCTGTTCGGCATCGAGGAAAAATGTCGTCCGATTCTGGAACAATATCCCAAATTGCAAAAAGCCAGCGAGTTTCACCATTGCGAGGTTTCTGTCCGGATGGATGACAAACCCAGCAAAGCCCTGCGGCATGGGCGTTGGCGATCATCCATGTGGCGTGCCATCGAGGCCGTAAAGAACGGCGAAGCCGATGTGTGCGTTTCTGCAGGAAACACCGGCGCGTTGATGGCCATGTCCCGGTTCTGTCTGCGCACCATGGCCAATGTCGAGCGACCGGCGATAGCGGCCATATGGCCAACTCTGCGAGGCGAGAGCATTGTTCTTGATGTGGGGGCCACCGTGGGCGCCGATGCCCAGCAATTGATCGACTTCTCGATGATGGGTGCGGCGATGGCCCGCGCTCTGTTTGAAATCGACCAGCCCTCCGTCGGACTTCTCAACATTGGCGTTGAAGAAATCAAGGGACAGGAAGAGGTCAAGGAAGCCGGGCGCATTTTGAAGGCCACCGGGCTTCCGGGCATGCGTTACCATGGATTTGTCGAGGGCGATGATCTCGGCAAGGGTACGGTCGATGTGGTGGTCACCGAGGGCTTTTCGGGAAATATTGCGCTGAAGACGGCGGAAGGCACGGCGCGGCAGATTGCGGAATATCTGCGCGCAGCCATGAGCCGTACCCTTCTGGCAAAACTCGGCTATCTGCTCGCAAAAAGTGCCTTTGACAGGCTGCGCGAAAAAATGGATCCGGGGAAAGTCAATGGCGGCGTGTTTCTGGGCCTCAATGGCGTGGTCATCAAAAGCCATGGCGGTACGGATGCCGATGGTTTTGCGGCGGCCGTTGATGTGGCCCACGACATGGCACGCAATGATCTGATATCAAAAATTGAACATGATTTGACCCTCTACCATAATCGTCCTGCCATAGGCGGCGATCTGGCGGAGAAGAGTAAGGAATGAGTATGATTCGATCTGTCGTTTGTGGTTATGGTTCCTGCTTGCCAAAGCGTGTCGTAACCAATCAGGAACTGGAAGGCGTTGTTGCAACCACCGATGATTGGATCGTTCAGCGCACAGGTATTCGCCAGCGATACATAGCAGGTGATGGGGAAACGACCTGTTCGCTGGGTGAAGGGGCTGCCCGGGCGGCGCTCGACAAGGCAGGGCTGACAGCGGCGGATATTGATCTGATTATTGTCGCGACATCCACACCGGACAATACGTTTCCAGCTGCTGCGGTTGATATTCAAAACCGGCTTGGCATGCACCATGGTGCGGCTTTTGATGTTCAGGCCGTGTGTAGCGGTTTCGTCTTTGCCTTGACGACTGCAGATGCCTATCTGCAATCGGGTCTTGCCAAACGCGCCCTTGTCATTGGTGCTGAAACGTTCTCCAGAATTCTTGATTGGAATGACCGATCCACCTGCGTGCTGTTTGGTGACGGCGCCGGCGCTGTAATTCTGGAAGCGGTGGAATCGGCCGGGACCTATGCCGATCGGGGCATTCTCGCTTCAAAGCTGCGTTCCGACGGTCAACACAAGGAAAAGCTCTATGTGGATGGCGGACCATCATCGACCCAGACAGTTGGCCTGTTGCGAATGCAGGGACGGGAAGTCTTCAAACATGCCGTCGGAATGATCACGGATGTTATCGAATCCGTATTCGAAGCGACTGGAATGGATGCCGATGATATCGACTGGTTTGTACCCCATCAGGCCAACAAACGCATCATTGATGCGTCGGCACGAAAACTGGGGATTGATCCGGAAAAAGTGGTCATCACAGTCGATCGGTACGGCAATACATCGGCTGCATCCATTCCGCTTGCGCTTGTCGATGCTCTGGACGCGGGGCGCATCAAGGACAATGATATTGTCCTTCTTGAAGCAATGGGTGGCGGGTTCACCTGGGGAGCGGTGATGATCCGCTGGTAGGCATGCCGATGAAAAGACGGATGTCTTTCATATGGTTATAGTCGCACTGCAGCATAATCTCGGCTTGACCGGCTCGCCTAAGGGCAATACTGTTTACTTGGTCGAGGATACCTGAAAATTGAAAATAAAGGGATGGTTGTCAGTCGATGGGCGATAAAACGATCACCAGAGCAGATTTGGCGGAAGCAGTTTTCCGCAAGGTTGGTCTTTCGCGAACAGAATCTGCTTCATTGGTTGAAATGGTGATTGATGAAATATGCAACGCCATCGTCCAGGGCGAAAGTGTGAAACTCTCCTCCTTTGCAACCTTTCAAATTCGCGACAAGAACGAGCGGATCGGTCGCAACCCCAAAACGGGTGAGGAAGTACCGATTTCTCCGCGGCGTGTCATGACCTTCAAGGCTTCGAATGTTCTTAAAGAACGTGTTCTTGATGCGCATATAAAGCGCAAAAAATCCTAATAGTTCTGTACGCATCCAATTTCTGCCACGATCCGGCTTGCAAGTTTTCTGCAGAAGCAGTGCAATGGCGACTCAAAATGATCCTGTTGTTGACGGGGATCATAGAGGGTAATCAGGCCAGCCCTCGCTTCATATGGGCATCAAGGCGTGAAGGCTCTGGTGCAGAATGGAACAGTGGCAAGGTCACAAATTGCGGGATTGAATGACAATGGACAAAAGCCCGGATGCATTTCGTACGATCAGTGAAGTGGCGGATGATCTGGATTTGCCGCAGCACGTGCTGCGTTTCTGGGAGACCCGTTTCAATCAGATAAAACCGATGAAACGTGGCGGCGGACGCCGTTATTATCGCCCCGACGATATTGACCTGCTCAAGGGGATCCGCCATCTGCTTTATGATCAGGGCTATACGATCAAGGGCGTGCAGAAACTGCTGAAACTCAACGGTCCCCGTTTTGCAGTTGCCATTGGTTCCGGTGAAGTAACGGCAACCGAAGCACTCGCATCATTCGCAAAGACCGAGCCGCCCGCAAAACCAGCAGCAACCCATGCGCAAAAATCCACCTCCGGCGATGATGCGCCTTTCGATGATGACCAGATGGTTGGCCATGCGAAAGCGCCGGCCGGCCGTCGGCTGTTTGGCTTTGGTGCCACGGGTTCTGAAGAACAGGCGGGCGATGCATCTGCCGGGGGCAGCCTGTCGCAGGACAACCGGGGGCTTTTGCAGGAGGCGCTCTATGACCTGCTTGAATGCAAGCGGCTGCTGGACCAGGTCAGATAGAACGCATTCTTTTCCGGTAATGGCAGCAGTGCGATTGCCTGTTTGCTGCCGGGATTGATCATTCTTCCGGGGGCAAGCATGGACAAGATTGATTTCAAGAAAACCCTGAAGGCGCTTTATGCGCCGTCTGCCAAAGCATTTGTTCAGGTGGACGTCCCCGCCATGTCATTCTTGATGATGGATGGAAAGGGGACACCGGATGCAGAAAGTGCAGGCCAATATGCGCGGGCGTTGGCAGTTCTTTATCCCGCCGCCTACAAGTTGAAATTTCTGTCAAAGAGGGAACTGGGGAAGGATTATGTCGTGCCGCCTCTGGAGGCGCTTTGGTGGGCGGATGACATGAATGTCTTCATCACGGGCGACAAGGCGCAATGGCAGTGGACGGTCATGATCATGCAACCGGACTGGATCCTGCCTGAGCATGTTGATGAGGTCAGGCAGGCGATTGCCCGATCAGGTGATCTTCCCGGCCTGGATGATTTGCGTCTCGAAACCTACACGGAAGGCCTGGCGGTTCAGATTCTGCATATCGGTCCCTATAGCGATGAGGGGCCGGTTCTGAAGGCGCTGCACGAGGAATATATTCCGGAAAATGGCCTGGTGGAAACCGGCCACCATCACGAAATTTACCTGAGTGACCCGCGCAAGACGGCCCCGGAGAAGCTCAAGACCATTCTACGGCAGCCCGTGCGACGGGCGTAGAGACTGCGATCCAACGCCTCATAGTATACGACTTCTCGCCAATATTGCCGACCGGTGCCTCCTGATCAATCCTCCGGCACATTGTTAAGAATCCGCTTTATCCGACTTGCTGGCTTTTTTGGCTTTTGACGGTGCCTTGGCTTTCTCAGTCGACGGTTTCACTTCCGAAGGCGTAGCCGTTTGCGTGTTTGCCGGCTCAAATGTCGGGGCACGGTATTGTCTGGCATAGTCCGCCACGCGTTCAGCCCGTTCAATTGCCAATTCTTCCGGTGTCGGCTCGTGAAGTTCCTTTGTTTCCCCGGCTGGCACAACCTTGTCAGGCATCTGCTGGGCAAGTCGTGGTTTGTGCAATTCATCAAACCGTGTGTCGGCCAGAACGCGCAGATGGTTTTCTATCAGGATGAAGCAGGCAAAGAGCCCGCCGCCGAGCGACGCAGCGAGAAAGCCGGCAGCAAAGCCGATGATGCCACCAATCCAGGGCTCCACCTCCAAAACCGGTGCCTGGAGATAGCCTGCCACTGCTCCGCCGATGATACTGATTGCAGCCATCACGCTGATGATGCCTGAAAGAAAATCGACCAATAGTCGCAGCATGTTTCACCATTCCTCGAATGCGGATGTTCCGGAGCCTATTGCTACGTGCAATCTACTGCAAAATTATGTCTTTTTGAACCAGCTGTCAGCACGAGCCCCGGTAATCATGCTGATGCATCTGAAACAGGGATTGGACCTGCACAGGTTTTTGGCCCGACGCTGGACAGATTCACTGCACCAATCAGTCGATGATAGATGCGACTCTGCGCTGATTGGCAGACTTCTGGACTTTTTTTGCCGTTTTCACGGTGGCATTGACAACACGGGCCTTGTTGCCGGGGCGTGTCACATTGCGAACAAAGGCCTTGATCGCTTCGTTAACGTTTTTTGCCGCTGCGAAACTGTTAAAGCGTTTGGCCTCTTTGATGATCAGGGAAATATTGTAATCGGTCGTGGTGAGGTTGGAAATACTATGGCCGGTGCCCAGGCCTCGGCTGCGGTTCATCTGAAAAAGCCCGAAACAATTGCAGCCGCGGTTATGGGCCTTCGGATTCAGTGTCGATTCACGGATGGCGACCGATACAGCGGCAATCTGCTGCGGGCGGCCGTATCCGGCCTTGGCAAAGCGCGCGGCGATCCGGTTGGCAACCTGTGTCTGCGCCTTCGTGTAACCGGGCAACTGATCAAAGCGCACGGGGGATTTTTGAGTGACTGTTATCGGGGAAGGTTTTGGAACAGGGACAGTATTACCGGCTTGCGAGATAGTGCAGGTGGCAAGGAAAGCAGCGGCGAACAACAGGCCGGTGGTTGATTTGAACATTATTATCGAATTCCATGAATTTGCTGGACGGATGATTGGATTGCAGGCCCGTTTATTGCCCGGAATTTGCGCGACGGCGAAAATCGCTGCCAATTGTTGGTCCGTGCATCACGGGTTACTTTGTCTGAATTATGGCAATTACCATACAATGCCAACACAAGGATAACCAGGGCCGCAGGGGAATTGCGAAAACCTGTTAAAAAACCGGCAGAGGTGAAGGATTCAAAAGGTGGCCTGTCGGTTGTTTCACCGCTATGATCCCTTTGGAAAATCATTTCGGTAACGTTGATTGTAAGGATTCTGTCATGCTGTTCCGTCAAATATTGCGCCCCCTCGCGATCCTGTTGCTGCTGCTGAGCGCTGCAAACATGTCCCATGCGGGTGTTTTGAAGAATGTCGGCAAGGCGGTGGAAAAAACCGGCAAGGTCATCCAGAAGGGCGCGGAAAACACCACCGAATTCATCGGCGAGGGTGTGGAAAAAACCGGCGACGCCATCGAGAAGGGCGTCCGCAAGACCGGAGAGGTCCTGACTGGCAAGGATGCACAGCCACAGATGCCACTTGTGGAGCCCTCCTATCTTTTCGTCTTGCCAGCCGGCGCATTCAATTCAGTTACGGATGCCAAAACGCAGGTGCAATCCATGACGATGGATGGTCTGGCGCCCACGGTCTATTATTTTACGGACAGCCCGGTGCGAAGCGCCGGCTATATGGATCTTGAAGCCTTTGTAGCCCTTTGGCAGGGCGATGAACCGGACAGCTACAAGGCTGTCCCACCCAATGCGGCCATTGCAATTTCCGGCGTGGAGGGCGAGGACCCGATTGTCGTGCAACTGCTGACAGCCTTGAGGGACGGGGCAAAACTGACGTTCACAATCAAGCCGGTCTCCGGTGTCTTGCCCAAACGGGCCGGCAACATGGCGCTTTTTGTTGACGGGGTCGCTGGCAACTTGGTGCCTCTGCGCTGACGCAGCGGGTCTGAAGCAGGGCCCGGAGGGTCCCGGTTAGGCTGCCCGCTCCTTGTTACGTCATCCTTGGACCTGTGGCGCTTACGTGCCACTCCTGTTGCTCCTTGAGTGACCTTGCGTTCGAAAGCGACTCGGCTTTTCCAACCCAATGTTGCGTGTTGTCTATGCGGATTATGGAAGCCATTTATGTATTCTAAGATTGCCATCTCCCACTTGCCTGAACGTTTCACATGACCGCAGGCATGTCCGCTCGGTTATGATTGTCTTGAAGAACGTTTCAACGGCGGCATTCCGAAACAAATGGAAAACGCCCTTGGGGCTTCCGGCGGGGATTTCTGCGCCGATCCATCTCATCAATTGCGGTTTATTTCCTTTTCTTGCCCATTGACGAAAAAAGGGCTTGCGCCTGTCAGGTGTAAAGTCTACGAAATCCAAGCCTTTTAGGCAGGTCGGAGCGTAGCGCAGCCCGGTAGCGCACTTGACTGGGGGTCAAGGGGTCGTGGGTTCGAATCCCGCCGCTCCGACCAATAAATCAATGGCTTGGCGAGATCCCCAGATCGCCTGTTTTATATTGTTTCCATTGATTTGCAGGATTTTCCTGATTCAATCTTTTGACTGCATAGGGCTCTTCTGTCGCACAGTAGCCGGCTCGGCAAATTGTTGCAATTGGCAGCCAGTCCAGTGCGTGCCGAACGCCCTGGAACCCGTGCTCCCCTGTTTTGCAGCCAACACAGCTTTGCAGCGCGAGGTTCGGAAAGACCATTTCGAACGTTCTGATACCCGTTTCCGGACGCATTCCTGGGCAAAAATCCCTTGATGCCATCTGCTGCCGCATTCCGCCGCAGTGCTATTTGACCATCATTCGGGGAACCCACCATGTCGCATGACCAAACATCCATAGTCCGTAATATCTTTATCGCCATATTTGTATTTCTCTCGATTTCAGCCAATGCCCATGATGCTGCTGTCCAAACCCGTGTTGGGAGGACGATACCGGCTCAGGTCCTGGGGATTGTTGTCATCGAGTCTCCGCGCCAGGCTTCACTCCTGCAACTCAGGGGCATGGCAGGACAGGGCAAGGTGATCCTGCGCAGCGATGACCGCCAGGATTGCCTGACCTTTCCCGTTCGCTTCGTCGCAGGCGATTTTGGTGGTAGCGATATATCTGTTCATTCAACCCGACAGGTCCGCCTTGTCTTGCAAAGCAGGCGCGTCGTCGAGGCTCTTGCCAAGGGCGATGACGTTGTCAGCGACATGTATCGCGTCAGCAGTCACGATGATGATGCAAGGGCCGATATTCTTATCCAGACCGGCTTGAGCGAAGGCCATGGATTTGTACTCAATCCCGGCAGTTCAATCCTTGAAGATGTCGTCGGTGTGCGAACAACACGCACCGATTGTTCCGAACTCTGACGACATCAGGGGCGGGCGCTTTTGGACTGTGCCCGTCCTGCGCGAAATTGTGATGGGGTTTGACCGACGATACGGCGAAATTCGGTGTTGAAACTGGACTTACTGACAAAACCGGCGTCCAGCATCACCCCGGTAATTGGCAAAGCTGTATCCTGCAGAGCGCCTTGTGCGTGGCGAATGCGGAAGCCGTTGATATAGCGTGAAAAATTTTCACCGGTTGTTCGGTTTATTGCACCAGAAACATCACGCGCAGGAACCGACAATCGCCGCGCCACCCGGGCAAGGGTCAGATTGCTGTCCTTGTAGAGCTGTTTGTCATTCATAAGGGAATCGAGCCTGGTCAACAGTGACCGGTCCTGTTCAGTGACGACTTCTGCCCTGTTTGCAACCGGGTTTGGACTGCGCAGAACCATTGGAACACCCACCAGCGCCACCACAAAAACAAAGGCTGTAAAAACCCCGGAGGCACCGGTCAGCAACGTCAGGAAAAAGGCCTCACCTGAAAACAGCAGGGCCGCGACAATCAGGATATCTGTGGCCACCATCATTCCGAGCAAGCAGATCGTGGCATAAATTGCCGTCCGAACAACGCCAGCTTTGTCAGGTGCGACATGGGCATAATCATCCGCATCAAAGCGTAAAAGGCCAGCAATGCGCACCAGATAAACGCAGTTGATCAGGAGCACCAACACATCGGCCGAGATGGGTATATCGGCCAGAATGACCAATTGAACCAAGACGATGGGCAGGCCGTTCCACAGCAGGATTTGCCGCCATGTCGGGGCAACATCACGCGTGAGTGCACATAGCCCCAGATAGGCCAGCGGGGCGATCACCACTGCGACCAGAGGCTGCACCCGTGCGGCCCAGGCGGCGTCGAAGGAAAGCCGGAGCCCCAGAAGCAGGCTGATCATTGCCAGAGACAGCAGGAAACTGCAGAGGAAAAACCGCGCGGACGCAGGCAGGCGTGCATTTTGTGCCAGGGCATAGGCAGCAATGATCGTCAAAACACCGATCAACCATACAAGGGGAAGTGTCACCATGATCTTTCCTGATGGCGAAGGTAAGTCCCCGGCCGCTGGTTTGCCGCCAGAATCCTTCATAAATCAGATCAGGTCAATAAATGATGTCCGGTGTCTCTCATACTTTGCGGTTCTCCCGATGTTTCTTGTCGGGGAAACCGCGTCAATGAGGATGTTTGATTTGCCGTCCGAACAATTGCTGCGCATTCCGGTAGGCAATTTTTTCTGCGGTCTCGCGCGGCAGCCTGGCCAGCCAGCGCCGGTTGCTGGCTATGAGCTCTTCATATTGGTCCCATTGGCTGTTGACCCAGGTATCGGTTCCCACCATTAGCCTGTCCGCGTGCCGCTTGATAACGGGTTCCCATTGCTGCCAGTTGCCCAGGATTTCGTTCTCACGGAAGGAGGTATCGGCATAAAGGCTGGGGTGTCGCGAAAGCATGTCATCCACCACATCGGGCGGTTCCGACATGCCCGCATGGGCCCATATGATTGTCAGGGAGGGCTCCAGTTCATAGAACAATGCCACGGGTGCCGCGCCGGAATGAACGTGAACGGGCAAACCGTGCTGCACTGCCAGCGCGGCAATTTCACCCAGGAAACTGCGATCTTCAGGATCGATGCGATGAACATGAAACTCGCCCAGCCCCTCATGCGGGTAGCGCGCCAGCCGGTCGCGCAGATAATCCATCATGCCCGCCGCCTTCGTCCAGTTTCCCGATCCCGCATTGCCATGATAGGGGCGTAATTCGGGAACGATCCTGTCCGGCGCGTATTCGAATAGTTGAATCGTGCCTTCATCGGGTGTTGACGAGACAAGCGCCATGGCAACGCCGCTGTTATTCATCAGTTCAATTACGGTTTCAGGCGGGTAGGGACCCCACGCCGGTTCCTTGTAGTGCATATGGGCGTCGAAAATGGGGACGTCGCGGATGGCATCGCCTATAGGCGCATCCGCATCATCCGCCATTGCTGTGCTGGTGAGCACAGGCCCAGCCAGCAGAGCAGCAGTCAGCGGGGCACCTGCCAGCAGTGCTGAAATCAGGCAGGTGCGCAGCAGTCTGGAGGCTGCCATATCAATCAGCAGCAAAACACATGAACAGGCCTGCACCGCCAGTGCTCTTCAAACCGTCCGGGCTACAGCCACGTGAGGCATGCGCAGAATTCCAGGACGTATTGCCACCACCATGACGATCATGGTGCCCGACCTGTGCACTGCCTTCAGTGCTGCTGGTCCAATTGTTGCAGGTGTGATCCGCGTCATCGGGGAAATAGGCCGTGCCATCTGCCATACTGCCGGTGAGAAGGTCATGTTCGTTGGGTTGATCACCGCGCCCTTTGACACGATTGCCGTTTTCATCAAGCGCTGTGCGCTTGACGATATTTGGATTGAGGTGGAGCTGGTCGACATCAACGGCAATCAATTCGCCGGCGGCATTGTACCAGGGGCCATCACCGATCCTGTCACGGGCCGACTCGCCGCGCTTGCCATCGGCTTCGCTGCTCAGATAAGCACGCCAGGTTCTCCCCGTCGTGCCTGCGGCCACCGCCAATTTGTCGCAAAAGGCATCGGCCCCTTCGAGACCGCCCAGGTCAGCCCCGTTACCGGGACCGACACTGGTGACGAAAAATCCCATTTCAGGATCCTCAGCTGCCGCAAACGTTGTTGGGGCAATAACAAGAATGGACATAATAAGAGCATGCTTCAACATGGGATTTTCCTCCTGTGGTTCGGAAGCCGGTCACATGACAGGGCCAGCCTCTCACACAACATATGTCGCGGTATGAAAAGCATTCAATACGTTTCACACACGATTTCTTGAATGGTTCGCCCTATGCATGGCCTATCGAATGGTACTAGAATTCATCTGCAATTTCAGGAATTTACTCCAGTGTACCATTCGCGATGCGCGAATGGGCGGGCAAATACTCCATATGAAACGCTCGGAACTCGTCTATATATTGGTGATCACCCTGCTGGCTGTCGGCCTCGTCTCGGCAACCAACCCGAATACATTCGGTTCAGACCGCCCCATACTCTATCTTTACTGGCTGCTTCGCCTTTTCATCGAATGCGGCCTCTTCGTCGCATTCAGAAGCCTGCTTGATAGCAATGACACTATGCGGCTGAAACCGGTCCCGCTGTTTGTATCGGCTCTGTTTCTGAGTCTTGTACCCTATGTGCTTGCCATGACGACGTTTGATATTGTTCTGGGCGTTCCGGAACTGGGTCTGGATGGACAGGTTCCCGGTGGAGGATCCTTTTTTGGCGCATTTCTTCTGGAAATTGCCTACCTGTTTGATGATCATCTGTTTCTGTGTCTCATGGTGTCACTGCCACGACTCTTGTCCGCACAGGAGAGCACTGGACCTGCTTTCGAAGGCATGATTGCCGATCACGGCACCTCCGCGCTAACAGATGGGCGTGATATTCTGCCCATGCTTGATCCGCCATTGCGGGGAAAGCCGCTGCGCATCGAGGCACAGGAGCACTATGTTGTCATCCATGCGACCGAGGAAAACAGAATGTTTCTCGGCCGCTTTTCCGACGTGGTTCAAAGCCTGCCCGATGCACTTGGCCTGATGGTGCATCGGTCACACTGGGTCGCCCGCGAAGAGGTGAGCGAAGTCTTTGTCGAGAGGCGCAATACAAAGCTGCGGTTGCGCAACGGAGATGTCGTCCCGGTCAGCAGGCGTTACCGTCGTGTTGTGGCAGACCAGTTCAAAAACTGAATGAAACGTTTGGCCTTTATCTACATCGTCAACTCAAATTCCTCACGTCCCAGATTTTTTCCGTTTGCCTGAATTTCCAGGGCGTGTGTGCCCGGATAATAGGTACGAGTGGTAATGGGTCGGAAGTTGTGGCTTTTTGCAATGGTGACTTTCTCACCAGCGTTAAGCTGAAGAACCTTCCATTTGAACACTTTCGGTGAAGTCTGACCGTTGGCCTTGCGATGATAGATGACATAATCGATGATCAGGTCCTGAGGGCCAGCGCTGGCCGACTGCAATTCAGCTGAAATGCCGAGGCTCTTCCCAAAGGGGACTGTTTTCTGGTCAAGGACCAGTGCGTTCAAGGTGATCAGAGCCGGGTGGTAGCCCAGGGCTTGCAAGGTCGGCTGGTGACCTTTCTTGATCAGCGTGCGGCATGCGTGGCGCACAAGTCTGCGTCGCAAAGGGCCCGGTTTGCCGGCCAACCAGTCAGTGGCGATCTCTGCGACAAGATCCGGATGATCTTTGGCGATATCGTTCAGATTGTTGGCAACCGAGCGGCGAACATAGTCCTCCGGATCGTCCTTCAACAGATTCAAGATTGGCAGAATAGGCGAGGGATCATCCACGAACATGCCAAGACGGGTGCCCCAGGGGAGGCGTGGGCGGATTCCCTCACTGGCTAGCCTGCGTACATGGAGATTTGGGCTGCGTGCCCAACGATGAACATGTTTCATTGCCCGTTCGGTATCGGCCAGCAGGAAAGCACGGACGGCAAATTCAGCAGTGGATCGCTTGGTCAGTTCCTGCAAAATATCCATGCCACGGTCGAAGTCTTCGAGACCTTCGTGAGCGACATAGTCTGCCATGGGAAGGATTGCCCAGCCGCGGATGCCTTCCGTGCCGCCTGAGGGTTGCGAAATGTCAGCTTCATTTTCCGGGCACAGGGCGCCGGTCAGTATGGCGCTGGCCTTTGTGAAGTCATCGGGCAGGCAGAGCGACAAGGCCGCCCTGATATGGTTCGAGCGTTGTTTGAATTCCAGCGCTTCAATGCCTTCGCTGGCCAACTGGACAAAACGCTGCCTGTCAAAGCGCGACGATTGCCGAAAAAACTGCGCACTCATATGGGCTATGAGGTCCCTGTTGAAGACATTCTTGAATGGTTCTGCCACGTTGCCTGTTCCCGTGATTTCATGGATGTGTATACAGAACACAGGGCTCCTGACAGCATCCTGTCAGGAGCCCTGTATCAGGCCGCTTCTTCCTCAAGACAGAGGTTTCTTCGAACTCAATTATCCGACAATTGGCCGGAAATATTGAGTGCCAGTTCGACCAGCGTTTTGAGTGAAGACTGGCGTTCTTCTGGGTTGAGTTCAGCGCCTGTGATCAGGCAATCGGATACAGCACAAGCGGTGAGGGCGCGTGCATTGAACCGGGCCGCCAAGGTGTAGAGAGCTGCCGATTCCATTTCGACGGCAAGAACCCCGTGTTGCGCCAGTTTCTCATAGGTCTTGGCTGGATCTTCCAGATAGAATGTATCGGCGGAGACTACCCCTCCCACATGAAATGGCAACATCTGTGATGCCGCATAATCGGCGGCGATCCGCAACAGGTCAAAATCAGCAAATGGTGCATAATGATAGGGCGCAAATGCGGCGTTGTTGGTTGCGCTTTCGGTTGATGCTGCCAGTCCAAGAACGATATCGCGAAGCTTGAGCTTGGTCGTCAGTCCGCCACAGGTCCCCACCCGTATCAACGTCTTGACGCCGTAGACATTCAACAACTCATGCACATAGATGGATGTAGAGGGCTGTCCCATGCCGGTTGCCTGTACGCTGATCGGCTTTCCCTGCCAGGTACCGGTATAGCCCAGACAGTTGCGTACGCTGTTGACGAGCCTTGGTTCCTCAAAAAAGGTTTCTGCAATCCACTTTGCTCTCAATGGGTCTCCAGGCAGCAATACTGCCTTCGCATAGTCTCCAACTTTTGCTTCATTATGTGGTGTCATCCGTTTTGCCCCGCTCCGAACCGGTCATCCATTTCCACCGGCCATTTCTGTTTGTCGTCCGGGTTCCATTTTGCAGGTTTCCGCAACAAAAGAAAATCCTATCTGCCGAAAAGGCAACAGGGATGACTGTGAAGAACATCTGTGTGCCACAGGAGAGTGCAGGGTACTTGGTTCATCCTTTTGCGGGTTACCACATCTTTTGAAAGTGCAAACAGCACCCATCGCGACTTCGTCGATGGGCGCTGCCAAACAGGTTATGCCAGGGCTGGCGATCTCAGCGTTTCAAAAACGCGTTGGTGTACCAGGTTGTAACGTCAGGCTTGACTTCAAGTGGTCTGCCATCCTCACCGCGCAGGATGCCTGCGTGAAATAGAAATGTCGTGATTTCGGCAAACAATTCGCTGTCAATCAGGCCAACAGGTTCGCCGGGATCCCGCAGATAGCCACCGTCGACCAGTGCCTCCATCGAGGCGTGAACCAGATCGGGATTGGACAGCATGCCCGCTGTTTCCGCAATCAGAATATCTGCGGCTTCGCGTGGATTATCGGCGGCGAACTGGTAGCCGCGCTGCGCCGCCTGAACAAAGGCCCGGGCCGTATCGGGATTGGCTTCCAACCATGATCCATTGGCGCCCAGAAAGGTGGTGTGCTGATCCGGAACGCCATAGTCAGAATAAATGAATGATCGCTGCGGGCGGTTCAGCAAAATGGAATTGACGCCTTCCCATGTGCTGACCTCCAAGGTGAAGTCCACGCTGCCATTGGCCAGTGCCTCGTAGGCAGATGTGCCCAGGGTTACGGTGTCAAACACCCCGGTGGCGCCATCATTGCGCATGATGGTCGATATCAGCGCCTCTTCCCAAGCGCTGCCAAAACCGGCATAGGTCAGTCCCTCCAGATCGGCAGGGCGCTGGATATCTTCGCGGTTGCCGTTAAAAACCAGCCGTCCGGTTTCGTGCTGCATGACGGCCATCACAACGGTCATATCAGCGCCGGTTGCGCGCTGGCTGTGAAAGCCCACGGCGCTCAATATGCCAAATTCTGCCGTGCCAGTCGCCACCAAAGTACCCGAGGACGTGTCGGTATAGGGCAGGATATCGACCTCCAGCCCAGCCTCTTTGAACCAGCCCTTGGCCTGTGCCACATAAAGACCGACATGGTTGGTGTTGGGCGTCCAGTCGAGTGCGACGCGCAATTTCTCCTGGGCAGCAAGAGGTAAGGCCGAGAAGAAAAATACGGCAATGATCATCAGATATTTCATGACTGGTCTCCGGTTCGGTTGAGAAGGATGTCGAGAAGGTGGGCCTCAAGGGCATGCGCGTCAGCGCTGGCAGGGCGCCCCAGTCGTGGGCGGGCATCGGGCACTTGGATTTCGGCAATCACCCTGGCAGGGCGGGGCGATAACACATAGATGCGGTCCGACAGGGCGACAGCCTCACGCACGTCATGGGTGACCAACAGGGTTGTCCAGCGCGCGGCCTGCCAGCGCGCCTCGAACCAGGTTTGCATCTGCGTCCGGGTCAGTGCGTCCAGAGCGCCAAAGGGTTCATCCAGAAGCTGAACCGGTCGGGCCTGCACGATGGTGCGCAAAAGCGCAGCGCGCTGGCGCATTCCACCTGACAATTGCGCGGGATAATGACGCTCAAAGCCGGACAGACCAAATTCCGCCAACAGCGGCTGGACCTGTGCCCGTGCCACCTTGCGGGGCATGCCGCGCACTTCGAGGCCGAGGGTCACATTGTCCAGAATGCGTCGCCAGGGCATCAGGGCGTCGCGCTGTGGCATGAATGCAAAACCATGTGGGCTTTGATCGAGCGGCAGCCCGTCACAGGTTATCGTGCCGCGATCATGGCGCAGTGCGCCGGTCAACAGGCGGAATATTGTGGATTTTCCGGCACCCGACGGTCCGAGGATCGACACAAATTCCCCTTGTTCAATATGCAACGAAATATCGTCGAGCACAGACCTGTCACCCAGGGTAATGCCGACCTGCTGCATTGACAGAACACTCATTGGCCACCACCGGCTTCCCGCCAGCCCAGAACAAGTTTTTGCAACAGGGCTGTCAGGGCGAACAGGATCAAAGTAAGAGCAGAACTGATGACAACTGCGGCGAGCACAAGGTCCGGGCGAAAGCTGTTTTTTGCATTGAGGATGACGATGCCAAGACCGGCGCGCGCGCCCACATATTCGGCGAAGATGGTTGCGACGACCGCGTAGGTGACCGAAATGCGCAGTCCGGCAAAGAAATAGGGCATGGCCGATGGCAGCCGGGCGGCGCGAAAGACAGTGGCACGGGTAGCCCCCATGGAACGCAGCAACGCCTGAATTTCTTCGTCGGTGGATTCGTATCCGTCAACCAGAGCCACCAGCATGGGAAAGAAGGTGACAAGTGCCACCAAAAGAATCTTTGGGGTCAGTTCAAAACCGAACCACAAAACGACAAGGGGAGCGATTGCCACCAAAGGCAGCGTCTGGCTGACCACAAATATGGGAAACAGGGCGCGGCGTATCCGCGGCATGAAATCCAGCACAATCGAGAGCGCAAAGGCAATGGTAAGCGAAAGGGCAAAGCCGGCGAGCGTCGCTTTCACCGTCGGCAGCGTATTGTCCCACAGGAAGGCGCTGTTCAACACCATCTGATCCAGTACGCGCGAGGGCGCAGGCAAAACCAGCGGAGAAATACCCGAAAGACGGACGTAAATTTCCCAGATCACGAAGGTGCTGACCACGCTGAGCACGGCAGGAACGCCACGGGCCAGGCCTCCGCCGGGACGGCGGGGCACAAGATGTTGCATGGGATCAGCGCGCAGAAGGGCTGTTGGCAGAGACTGTCAGGTCAATGGTGACGTGGCCTTCAGGTGGTCCAAAACAGCAAAAGGCCTGTTGCAACGCCGCAAAGACCACACCTGCATCCCCCGACAACCGGGTGCAAAAATTTTTCGACCGGTTAAAGGTACCACTGTTCTTCAAAAAATCGATACTGCCCATGATTTCGGCCATGTGATTGCCCGCGCCCATGACATAGAGCGAGAATTGCGCATCCGCCGTTTGTCCGGTCTCAACCGCATCGGCAAGGACGCCGAGTGCTGCCGCCTGCCTCTCGGACAGTGGCTGGGCGGGATTGGCCAGGGCGGAGGTCTGGCAGATTGGATCATCTGGCTCGCCGGGGCAGCCCCGCGACAGCGTGGCGCGCAATACAACATGGTGCCCTGTGCCGGCCGCTGCTGCATAAAAATCCCGCAGCGCAGGAAAGAGAACCTCTGGCGGACCAACGATCAGGGTTGAGATATCATCGGTCTCAATCCGCAACCGGTCGCGCCACGGGTCAAGGGCGGTCAGTGACGAGACAATCACGTCAACAAACCTGTCCGTCATCGGGTAAAGGGAAACTTGTGCGCCTGCGAACATAATAGTCCTCCTTGCTACGCTGGCATTATCCAGATCAGCTATGAGGGTCCGTGGGCATGTCACCCACATCTCAGCCACGGCTCTACGCAGCACCCCTTCGGTAGGGCACCGTTAGCAAATCAATTATGTGAATGCAAGCCGTCTTGAACAACTCATTGGTCCGGACCGGTTCGTCGCACCAGGATTGTGGCCAGCTTTCAGCAGAAGCCTCGTTCACTTTGGCCGTTGGCGTGTATAATCTCTTGCAAATGGGCAAGAAGGACTTCGACGATGATCAGGGATGCAATATACAACCCCGCCAATTCCGGGCATTTCATGCAGTTGGACAGGCTCGAACAGGTGGTGCGGATTGAAATCGCAGGCAAGCAGATTGCAGCCTCCGGTGCGGCAATCCGATTGCTTGAGGTCGGTGGTCGCTTGTATCCGCCACAATATTATATTCCACGCGCAGATATCCATCAGGATTTGTTGCAAACCGACACCGCGAGCCATTGCCCTTTGAAAGGGCGGGCCAGCTATTATAGTATCCCTGATGGGGCCAGCGGAAATGCGCTGGAAGACATAGCCTGGTCCTATCAGCATCCCCATGAATTTGCACAGGAACTCGCAAGTTATGTGGCCTTTGATCCGACACGGGTGACGATAACAATAGATGCGAAGGCGCCGTAGACCGGCAGATTGAATTTAATTGTGTAGGGATGGGTTTTAGCAGGCAAAAACATGCGTGATCTTGATGCGATATTTGATATTTCTGCGGAAAGAAAAGGAGGCAGCGATGCGTTTGAGGAGACGTTGTTGCTTCCAAAAAATGCTGCCGCGCTTGCCGCTATTCCGGATGATCGCTGGCTTTCCACCATGAGCAAATGCGTATTCCAGTCAGGATTCAACTGGAAAGTCGTAGAGAACAAATGGAACGCCTTTGAGGAGGTTTTCGATGGTTTCGATCTGGGGCGTATGGGGTTCATGACGGACGAAGAAATTGGTGATCACCTTGGCAATCCAAGGATCATTCGTCATGGCAAAAAGATCGCCTCCATACGAGACAATGCCCAGTTCCTGAGCACGCTTAGCCTTGAAAGTGGATCGGTCGGACAGGTTTTTGCCCATTGGCCAGTGACCGATTTTACAGGTCTTCTGGCAATGTTGAAAAAGCGCGGGTCGCGTCTCGGAGGAGCAACCGCCATGTATTTTCTCAGGTTCATGGGCGCTGATGGTTTCATCCTTTCACGCGATGTCGTCGCGGCCCTTGTGCGTGAGGGTGTGGTCGACAAGACACCGACTTCAAAACGGGACATGGACAAGGTACAGCAAGCCTTCAACGGCTGGCATCAGGAGTCCGCTCGGCCTCTCATGCAGATCAGTCGTATTCTGGCCTGCTCGATCGGTGGATAAAAAGTCAAAAGTTTGGCTTTAAGTGAGCAACCGGTTGATGGTCGCATAAAACATGTTGGCCCCCGATCGAATCAATGCGTCCGGAAAATCATAGTCAGGATTGTGCAGGGCTGGATGATCCGGGCCCGCGCCGAGGAAAAACATGGCTGATGCGGTGGAACCGTTCTGCGCCGTTGCATATTCACCAAAATCTTCCGAAAAACGCATCGGCTCCACAAGGTTCAGCACCCGATATCCGAGATCTCCGGCGGATTGGCGGTATTGCGCAATCAATCCATCGTCGTTTTGGCAAGCGTTGAATATGTCATCATAAGCGATATCCAGCGTCAGGCCGTGCTCGTTGGCATTTTTTTGGCAAAAGGCTTCAGCGTCTCGGGCCAATTGCTGCATTTTCTCATCAGTCACTGTACGCAAGGTCGCCCAGGTCTCCGCATGGGCGGGCGCAACGCCGAATGCCTTTTCACCCAGATGCGCATGGACAATGGTCACCAGACGAAATTCCTGGTTCATGGTCTTTGCGTTGGAAAGCGCTGCAAGATCTCTAATCATGGTTGCCATGGCCAGAGCCGGAGAAACGCCGGTCTGCGGCATGGACGCGTGGGCAGTCCTGCCTGTCAGTTTGATGCGCATGCCTCTTGAAGCGCAATTGACCTGCCCGCTTTTCAAGATGATCTGATGCTTGTCGTATCCGGGCAAATTGTGCAGCGCGAGCACAAAGTCTGGATTGAGTGTGGCGTATCGGGGGTCGCAAATGACGGCTTTTGCACCTTTGCCTGTCTCTTCAGCTGGCTGAAACAGCAAAATCGTGCGGCCCGTTGCTGGGCGTTTATTGCGCAGCATGGCCGCCACACCCAGAACGATCGCCATATGCCCGTCATGGCCACATTGGTGGCCCCTGCCGGGAATGGTCGAGGAATAGGGCAGGGAACCGATTTCCTGAATGGGCAGTCCGTCGAGTTCACAACGCACCATCACTGTTTTACCCGCTCTTCCGCTGTCGAATATTGCGGCAACGCCCGCGCCACCCAGATCACAAATGAGACCATCGGGTTCAAACGCCTGCAGATAAGAGACTATGGATGCTGCTGTCCCGGCTTCATCACCGGAGAGATCCGGCTGCCTGTGCAGCGCATGGCGCATTTGGATGAGGTCCGAGATCTGTTTTTCCGTAAGGCTCATGGTTCTGTTCCCTACAGGAATGAGGTTGCATTCGAGGTCACCGTCAGAAGGCCCGGATGACAAATCCCTGCTGTTGCCGGACTGCTTGCGTCAGTGGGCCGTTGAGGCCGTCGCCGTTTCATTCGAATGGCGTCGAGGCAAGGCCGTCTTGTTGTGCGCTTTGAGCCAGGTACCTGCAATATTTGCCGGCATCGGCAGTGCAATGGCATTTCCCTGAAATTCCACACAGCCAAGTTCCATCAGCGTATCAATTTCTTCCTGCCGCTCCATGCCCTCGGCTATAACCCCCAGACCCAGAGCGGTGGACAACCGGATGATGGAGTCAACAATGATACGGTTGCGTTCAGACTGATCGATATTTGTAATGAACTGGCGGTCGATCTTGACCCGGTCAAATATTTTGCGGTTGAGGTGCACCATGGTTGCAAACCCGGTGCCAAAATCGTCAATCTCGACCTTGATCCCCAATTCACGCAATCGCATCAAAGCCGTCATACATTGTGTGTCATCATTGTTGATGACAACCGACTCGACAATCTCGGCACTCAGTCGCTCGCACGTCAGTCCACTTGCCTTGGCTATTTCCGCAATTTCGTCGACAAATCCGTGGAGCAGGAGATCCTGATTGGAGAAGTTGATGCCGATACGACCAAATTCAGTGCCTTCTTCCAACCAGCGCGCAGCAACTTCAAATGCCTGCTCGAGAACAATGCGCGTCATTTGGGTCATTTTGCCCAGGCTGGCGGCCGCATCGAGGAACTCTGCCGGAAGCAGAATGCCGCGATCCGGATGATGCCACCGAACGAGCACTTCAACACCGATGATTGCGCCGCTGGTGGCGTTGATCTGGGGTTGGAACACCGGCTGGAATTGCCGCTCCTCAATGGCGCGATCAATTTCCTGCTCAAGTGTTTTGGACTGATTATATTTTACAACCATATTTTCCTTGAAGAATTTATACGTACCTTTGCCGCTGTTTTTGGCTTCATAGAGGGCAAGATCGGCGGCAATGAGCAGGTCTTCACAGGTCTTGCCATCCTCTGGAAACGACGCAATGCCAATGCTGGTTTGCACCAGCGAGAACAGGCCGTCGATATTGGCTGGTTTGTTCAATGCATCAAGCAGTTTCCCGGCGATTCCCGACACGGTTTCTGAAGCCGATAGGGTATCCAGAATGATCAGGAATTCATCGCCGTTCATTCTGCAGGCTGTACCGTTGTTTCCCACGACGGCTTGCATTCGATTGGCGACAAGTTCTAGCAACCTGTCGCCATTTGTATGGCCGTATGTGTCGTTGACGCTCTTGAAATTATCAAGATCCATATGAAGAACTGCCAATTTGCCTGGGCTCTCTTTGGCAGAAGTTTCCGTAATAGATTGCAACTTCGTCATCGCATATTCGCGATTGGCAAGGCCTGTCAGACTGTCGTGCAGGACCGCATATTGCAGGTTGTCGTGCGCCACTTGAAGTTGCATCGTCCGCATGCCGATCTTTGCTGCCAGTGGCTTGAAAAGAAACTGCCAAATGACGCTGAGCAATGCCAGGGAAAGAAGCAGAAGTGCCAAATGCACATATTTGGTCATGGCTGTCGATTTTTGTGACACGCCATTATGGATGCTGATAACCCGGTCCAATGCGGGCAGTATCATCGAGGACGCCAACTCCTCCATGGGACCAAGATACAAGGTCGCAATATCAGGGGAAGTCATCAGGAACTTGCTGAAGCGATTGGCGTTGGTCACCAAAGAGCGCATGCGCAAGTCGAGTTGAGTGGGATTTGAAAAATATACATCCTGCAGGGTCTCGGCAACCGCGCCTTTCGTGTCCTGACTTCCGATCAATTTTGCAAGGTCAGTATGTGCGCTTTCCAATTCAGTCAGGGATTCACCCATCAGAACAAGTATTTCGCTCTTTTGTTCGTCACTCGTCGCGCGGAGCGCAAGCTGTCCCAACAGGACAACCCGTTGCGACAGCATCCGCTGCTTGGCAATGTCCTGAAAAACGACAGATTCCGACTGTCCGCGATTCATGGCAAAAGTCAGGATAAGAAAAGACGCCCAAAGCAAAGCCATCATTGAAAGAAGAGCGGTGCGATAGGCGATCCGAATTCTGTATTCCGGATCGCTGCGCATTTTGCTGAGAAGACTGTTCATTCGGATATCAAATGGCCGCGATGCAGAGAGACTTCACACCAAATAGAGGCGTGTTCCATCGCGTGAATAGGTCGCTCATCTGCATTTTACGCCACTCCCGGCTACAGGTTGTATACTTCTAATATACCACCTGTACGGACTATTTCTTAACCAACCGGAAATATTGCCATGCAGGAGCACATCATTGCTGGCGCCTTGCAAGGATGCATATTGGATATCGGTCGATATATTGTGTCTACAGTTTTACCCAGCCGGCGTTGTCACTGGAAGATTTCACGCAAGCGTCAATAAAACGGATGCCCTTGACGCCATCTTGAACGGTAGGAAAAATGATGTCCTCGGGCAGTGAAGAATTGTTTCCCCGTCTTGCACGAATTGCAGCGGCGGCTTCGCCATAGATATTGGCAAATCCTTCCAGATAGCCCTCCGGATGGCCGGCAGGAATGCGGGTGACACGACTGGCGGCTGGCATTGCACCGGCACCGCCTCGCGTCAGCTTTTGTTTGGCCTGTCCAAAGGGTGTGTACCACAGTTCATTGGGATGTTCCTGTTCCCATTCAAGTCCGCCCTTGCTGCCATAGATACGCAATTTCAGACAGTTTTCGTTGCCGGGCGCCACCTGGCTTGCCCACAGCATGCCCTTGGCCGGCCTTTCCTCTCCTTGTGCCTTGAAACGCAGCATCACATGGACATTGTCGTCCAGTCTGCGCCCCTCGACAAAAGAATCCAGATCGGCCGCGAGGCTATCGGTTTCCAGACCGCTGACGAAGCTGGCAAGATTCCATGCATGGGTTCCGATATCGCCAACACAGCCACCGGCGCCTGATTGTGCCGGGTCGGTGCGCCATTCCGCCTGCTTGTTGCCGCTGGCCTCTTCTGCCTCGGTCAACCAGTCCTGAGGATACTCGGCATGAACCAGCCGTATGGTTCCAAGCATGCCCTGGGCAACCATCTCACGGGCCTGTCGGACCATCGGGTATCCTGTGTAATTATGGGTCAGGATGAACAGCTTGCCGGATTTTTCGACGAGTGCCGCCAGGTCGTTGGCGTCGGCAAGCGTCGAGGTCAAAGGCTTGTCACAGATGACGTGGATGCCGGCTCCGAGAAATGCCCTGGCGGCCGGATAATGCATATGGTTGGGCGTGACAATTGATACAGCTTCTATGCCGTCGTTGCGCGCGGCTTCTGCTACAGCCATCTGCTGGAAGGATTCGTAACAGCGGTCACTATCCAGTCCCAGTTCAGCCCCCGATTCCCTTGCGCGTTCAGGGTCTGAGGAGAGGGCGCCTGCCACCAGCTGGAAGTGGCCATCCAGACGCGCCGCGATCCTGTGTACCGCGCCGATAAATGCGCCCTGACCGCCGCCGACCATTCCCAAACGGATCGGACCGGTATCATTGCCCGATGGTTTTGCAGCACTGATCATGATGACCTCCCATTGTGCTTTGGGAAAACCGGGAGACGGTCTTCCGAAAAAAGCGCTTGTAACAAATTATTATTGCAACGAAAAACAATTCCGCATTGGACAAATCGCCTTAAAGTCCAAGCATCCGGCGAACCTGTTGGCGATCGGTTGAACCACCGGCAAAATCGTCAAAGGCCTTTTCGGTCACGCGAATGATGTGATCTGCAATAAAGGGAGCGCCTTCTGCCGCCCCCTGCTCGGGATGCTTCAGGCAACATTCCCATTCGAGCACGGCCCAACTGTCATAATTGTACTGGGCCAACTTGGAGAAAATTCCGGAAAAATCGACATGTCCGTCACCCAGCGAACGGAACCGTCCGGCTCTTTCCGTCCAGCCCTGATAGCCGGAGTAGACGCCCTGCCTGCCGTTTGGGTTGAATTCGGCATCCTTGACGTGATAGGCGGAAATACGCTCGTGATAGATATCGATGAAGGCAAGGTAATCGAGTTGCTGCAACAGGAAATGCGACGGATCATAGTTGATGGTGCAGCGTTTATGCCCATCAAGTTTTTCCAGAAACATTTCAAACGTGACGCCATCAAACACGTCTTCGCCCGGATGGATCTCATAGCCGACATCAACACCATGGTCTTCGTAGACATCAAGGATGGGTTTCCACCGGCGGGCGAGCTCCGTAAATGCCTCATCAATAAGCCCGTCAGGACGCTGCGGCCAGGGGTAAAGAAAGGGAAACGCCAATCCACCGGTAAATGAAACGGACACATCAAGGCCAAGATTGCGCGAGGCCTTGGCGGCGAATTCCATCTGCTGAACAGCCCATTGTTGGCGGGCTTTCGGATTATCGTGAAACTCAGCGGGCGCAAAGGCATCAAACTGCTTGTCATAGGCCGGATGTACAGCGACAAGCTGGCCTTGCAAATGGGTCGAAAGTTCGGTGATTTCGACGCCGGCGTCAGCGCAAATACCCTTTACTTCGTCACAATACTCCTTTGAGCCGGCGGCTTTTTCCAGATCGAATAGACGTGCGTCCCATGTGGGAATCTGGATGCCCTTGTACCCCAAAGATGCCGCCCATTTCACAATGGAGGCAAGCGAATTGAATGGCGCTTCATCTGACGCAAACTGTGCCAGAAAAATTGCAGGACCCTTGATGTTCGTTGCCATTGTTCATCTCCTCAACCGATAATCTTCAAAATCCGTTTTCTGTGGATTTTGTGAACAGTATCATTCCTTTGGCATAGATGCCGCAGAGGTTTGCTCTGCAACAGCAGAATTTCACGCCAGCAGCGACCGTGCTTCCTCCGGTCCGAGGGCCTCTGGACGTTTGCTACGCGTCTGCATGGTAACAAAGCAGCCTTTTTCGCCGGATTCCAGAATCGCTGTCATGACCTCGACAACATGCAGCGCCAGTTCCAAAGAGCAACGGTGCGGTCGATTTTCCGATATGGCAAGTGCCATGTCGGCAAGACCGGCGGCGCGGTAGTTGGCAACATCACCCTTTGGGTGTTTTTCATTGGTAATCGAAAACGGGTGGTCCCAGGTCGGATCGTTTTTTGTGAAGTCCTCGCCCTGGCTCAAGCGGACAGTGCCGCTGAAGAAATTGGGATCGGGCACAAAAAGCGACCCCTTTTCTCCATAGAGTTCCATTGGCGCATGACCGTGTTTCCACACATCCCAACTGGCTCCGAGTGTGATCGTGGCGCCGTTGTGAAATTCCAGCAGAGCATGAATGGTGGTCGGTATTTCGACCGGGATTTTCTCGCCGCTGCGCGGCTGTGAGGTAATGGTGCGTTCTGCGGTGGGAATGGAAGCCAGAGCCGCCACCCGCCTGACAGGGCCGACCAATTGCACCAGATTGCTTATATAGTAGGGGCCAAGATCAAGAATCGGACCGCCACCAGGCTGGAAAAAGAAATCCGGATTCGGATGCCAATGTTCCATGCCATGCCCCATGACGTGGCAGGTGCCGCTTGTCACTTTGCCGATGGCGCCGGTATCGACAAGGTTTCTGGCAAGCTGGTGGGCGCCGCCCAGAAACGTATCCGGGGCGGATCCTATGCGCAGACCCTTTGCTTTTGCCAATTCCGCCAGTTCAAGTCCTTCGGCAGCAGACAGCACAAACGGTTTTTCGGAATAGACATTCTTGCCGCTGTTCAAAATCTGCTTCGAAACACCAAAATGAGCAGCCGGGATTGTGAGATTGACAATGATGTCAATGTCGTCAGCGCTCAGAAGGTCTTCAATTGTATCAGCACGCAGACCAAATTCCTGCGCTCGTGCTGTGGCGGCATCAGGATTGATGTCAGCACAGGCTCGCATTTCAAAGCCGCGAAAGAGCGGAGAAAGTCTCATATAGGCTGCTGAAATATTACCGCAACCAATCACACCAACGCCGAGTAATTTTGGCATTCTATACCTCTTCCAGTTTGCGCATGGTTTCGATCGACCGCTGCGCAAAACGTTCATAATTGCTGGGATTGTCATGCTCCATGACATAGTAGACGGTATTGCTGTGCTGCTTGAGGGCACGCATGATGTTTTTCCATGCGACTATGCCGTGTCCGACATCCGCCCATCCATCTTCGTCTTCGCACTGGCCGGTGGGTGCAATGTCCTTGACGTGTACAGATGTGATGCGCGCGCCATATTGCTCGATCCAGTCCAGCGGGTCGCCACCGCCGCGCAGGATCCACGCTATATCGGCCTCCCATTCAATGTCCGGAGCTTCATCCAGAAGGATCGCCTGCGGAACGCCGCCATCGGCAAGTGTTTCAAACTCGAAATGGTGATTGTGCCAACCGAAACCATGGCCTGTGGCTTTGGCTTTGGCGCCGACTGCCGCCAGGCGCTGAGCAAAATTCTTCCATCCAGCGGAATCTGTTGGCCGCTCGTGTTCTGCCAGATAGGGGCAATAGATTTTCTGAACGCCGAGTTTTTCCACCTGGGCCGACACGAGATCAAAATTGTTTTCCAAAGCGTCCAGGGAAAAATGTCCTGTTGGCATGGTCAGGCCCAGTGTGTCCATTTTTGCTCGAAATTGATCCGGGTTCTCGTAGACGCCACCAAAACCTTCCAGCTGTTTGTAGCCAAGTTCTGCGACACGCTCGAGAACAGCATCCCAAGGCAAAAAATTGCGAGCGCTATAGAGCTGAAAAGAATATTCCATTGCGATTCCGTTCCATTCATTTGGATTTTAAAGTCTGATTTCTGTCTTGCTGTCGAACAGGGATGCGCTCACCGGGTCGAAGCCGATCATCAGTTCTTCCCCGACTTTCACGCTCAGCTGTCCATCCATGCGAAATCTGAATTCCTGATCTGCAAGTTTTGACCAGACCAGCGTGTCCGACCCCATGGGTTCGACCACTTCAACCTCGACCGTATGCGAGAAGGCCTTTTTCACCGCTTCTGGACCGACGTGGATATGTTCTGGCCGAATACCAAGCCATGCCTCTGATTCACCGGAGGGTGTCGTGTCGTTGAATGCATATCTGGAGAGATCCACATCAAGGCCATTGAAGTTGAACCCCGGTTTTTCGCCGGCCACCAGCCGACCAGTCAGGAAATTCATACCTGGCGAACCGATGAAAGCTGCAACATATTTATTGACCGGATGGTTGTAGATGACCTGCGGCGTATCGAGTTGTTGAACCTTTCCCCCGCGCATGATGGCAATGCGGTCAGCAAGGGTCAGCGCTTCAATCTGGTCATGCGTCACATAGATCATCGTATTGTTGAGCTTTTGGTGCAGCCGCTTGATCTCAACGCGCAGTTCTGCGCGCAATTTGGCATCAAGATTTGAAAGTGGTTCATCGAACAGAAAGACATCAACCTCGCGTACAAGGGCCCGCCCGATGGCGACACGCTGGCGCTGGCCACCAGACAATTCGGCGGGTTTGCGATGGAGCAGGGACTCGATTTGCAGGATTTCGGCGGCGCGCGCCACGCGTTTTTCTATTTCCGGCTTGGGAATACGGGCGTTCTTCAATCCGAAGGAGAGGTTGCCCCGCACGGACATTTGTGGATAGAGCGCATAGGACTGAAACACCATGCCGATGTCACGGTCCTTCGGTTCTTTCCAAGTGACGTTCTTGCCCTTGATGAATATCTGGCCATCCGAGATATCAAGCAGACCGGCGACGCAATTGAGCAAGGTGGATTTGCCGCAACCCGATGCGCCAAGCAGCACGAGAAATTCACCGTCGTAAATATCCAGGTTCAGTTTTTCAAGAACTTTGAAGTCGCCAAAACTGAGCGAAAGGTCCTTTATTTCAATGCTTTTCATAAGGATTACCCTTTCACTGCACCGGCTGCGATGCCACGAACAAAATATTTTCCGGATAGAAAATAGATCGCCAGCGGCACGGCGCCGGTCAGAATGGTTGCAGCCATGTTCACATTGTATTCCTTCACACCCTGCGACGAGTTGACGATGTTGTTAAGCTGTACTGTCATCGGAAAATTCTTGGTTCCTGCGAAGATCACACCAAAAAGGAAATCGTTCCAGATTCCGGTGACCTGAAGAATGATCGCCACCACAAAGATCGGCGGTGACATGGGGACCATGATCTTGAAGAAAATTCCCCAGAACCCGGCGCCATCCACCCGTGCCGCCTTGAACAATTCCTGTGGCAAAGAGGCAAAATAATTTCGAAACAACAATGTGAGAATTGGCATGCCGAAAATTGTATGGATGAAAATAACGCCGGTCAGGGAGCCGAAAATTCCCAGTTCACGAGTGATGATCACAAGCGGATACAACATGACCTGATAGGGAATGAATGATCCGAATATCAAAATTGTAAAAAAGACTTCTGCACCGCGAAAACGCCAGAATGACAGCGCGTATCCATTTACCGAGGCGATTGCAATGGATATCACGACACTTGGGATGAGGATTTGCATCGAGTTCCAGAAACCAACCTTCAGGCCCTCGCAATAAAGACCGGTACAGGCTGTATCCCAGGCCTTGGCCCAGGGTTCGAAGGTTATTTCGACCGGAGGGGAGAAGATATTACCCAACCGCACTTCCGGCATGCCCTTGAGCGATGTCACGATCATCACGTAGAGGGGCAGCAGATAATAAATGGCCGCCACCGCCAGAACCAGATAAATCATCATCCTCGTGGGGTCGAATGTGCGACGAGGGCGTGTGCCAATTGGTTCAATAGACATTATCGCCCCTTACTTTGGCTTCTTTGAACCGTATTCCAGATAGATCCATGGAATGAGGATTATCAGGACGGTCGTGAGCATGACGGTGGATGCAGCCAGAGCCTGGCCGACATTGCCGCGGGCGAACATGAAGTCATAGACATATTTCGCGGGGACTTCGGAGGCGATACCCGGGCCACCGCTGGTCATTGCGACGACAAGATCATAAAGGCGAACGATGCCGGACGCGATGATGACCAGAGTCGTGACAAAAACACCCCGCATCATGGGTATCACCACAAAAATATAGGTTTTCCATTTTGGAATGCCGTCTATTCTCGAGGCTTTCCAGATGTCTTCATCCACGCCGCGCAGACCTGCCAGCATGAGGGCCATGACAAAGCCGGTGCCCTGCCAGATGCCGGCGATCAGCAATGCATAGATGACAGTGTCGCGGTGGGCGATGAGGTCAAAGGTAAAACTTTCCCAGCCCAGGTCGCGTACAGCCTTTTGAAGGCCAAGCGTTGGATTGAGTATCCATTGCCAGACAAGGCCTGTCACAATGAACGACAGTGCAAAGGGATAAAGGAATATTGTGCGAAATGTATTTTCGAAACGAATTTTCTGATCCATGAAGGCGGCCAGGATGAAGCCGACAACAAGCGAAAAAACCAGGGAAAAAATTCCGTATACAGCAATGTTTCCGACCGATTTGGTCCAGCGTGATGTGTTGAACAGGCGATCATATTGGGCAAACCCGACAAACTCGTTGACCGGTAGCGCTCTGGATGCGGAAAAGGAATAAAGAACTGTCCATACGGAACACCCGACAAAGACAATCAAGGTTGTCAAAATCATCGGTGTTGCCGCCACTTTGGCGTTCAAATTTCGAAAATAGGGATTGGGTCTGGCCTGATGCGCCATTGTTTTGCTCCGGGGAGGAGAGAACCAGTCGCAAAACGACCGGTTCCCTGTCTTCGAGACGCCAATTGCGGATTAGTCGGCGTTTTCGACGATCTCGACAAAACGTTCCTGAGCTTCATCAACCGACATGCCAGGATCATTGAAGAACTCGACCCAGAGGTCTTCAAACTGTCCCTGTGTATCGGATGACCATGTCTGCTCACCGGAGGGCAGAATATTGTCAGGATTTTCGAGAATGACGAGACCCTTTTGCATGCAGGCATTTGCTGCAGCCAGATCAATGTCCCCACGGATAGGCAGAGAGCCCTTCTTCAGGTTGAAGTTGACCTGAACCTCTTTCGAGACAAGCATGGAAGCCATCTCAAGCTGTGCCTTGACGATTTCCGGATTGTCATCTGCCGGTTTTGGAAAATAAAAGGCATCGCCACCGGTATCGAGCGCCGGGTGCATGCCAAGACCGGGAAGGCAATCGTATTCCTTGCCGGCAGTCAAACCGGCGACACTGAATTCACCCTGTGCCCAGTCACCCATGATCTGCGCGCCGGCCTTGCCGGTGATGACCATATTGGCAGCATCGTTCCATGCCCGACCAACAAATCCATCGTCAACCATCCCGCGGGCAGCTGAGATCGCTTCAAACACTTCGGTCATTTCAGGACTTGCAGCAGCTTCGGCGCTCTTTTGCGCGTTGATCTGCCGGTAAAGGTCTACGCCGCCCAAAGCGACCATGAACACACCGGACATGCCATTGATCTGCCAAGGCTCGCCGCCCACTGCCAGAGGGATAACACCCTTTTCACGCAGAGCCGGGGCCGATGCAACAAATTCAGTCCAGTTTGTCGGAACTGCCAGACCGTTGTCCTCATAAACGCCGCGATTCATCCACATCCATTGGAAAGAGTGGATATTGACCGGAACGCAATAGATTTTTCCTTCAAAGCGGCAGCTGTCGAGCAGCTTCGCAGGGCGGATAAAATCGGCCCAGCCTTCTTTTTCTGCGAGTTCTGTCAGGTCCGTCATCAATCCGGCCTTGACGAGATCTTCAGCATCGCGACCGGTATTCAACTGGGTAGCACCCATCGGGTCACCGCCAGTAATACGGCTGATGATGATGGGGCGGGCGTTGCCGCCGCCGGCAATCGCGCCATCAACCCAATTGTTGCCTGTCGCATTGAATGCATCTGCAAACACTTTCACTGCCGCAGCTTCGCCACCGGATGTCCACCAATGTGTTACCTCCAGATCGGTTGCGGATGCCGCACCAATCCCGGCAAGCATTGTGGTTGCAGCAAGTACTGTCCTAATTCCACGCATAGAAACCTCCCAAATAGGCGCCGTTCTCCCGACGCGCCCGACTGACCTGAAAAAGGCCACGAAACAATAATCGATTTACATCACGAAATTGACGCTTTGTAATCGATTACATCCATACAATGAGACTTGGCATTAATCCTGTCAAGCCATAAATTAGGCGTACGCGAAACCGCAAAAGCCGGGGCAGGGAGGATAATTATCCTCACGGAACTGACACATCTGCGCGCGCAAAAGTTGCATTGAACCGCTCTGAAATCAGTGTATTAAGCCAGTTCGCTTGGCTGATAGGTGATATCCGCCTTGCGCGATTGCTGCAGCACACGCATGGCATTGGGAATGTCGTTGTGGAACGCCTTTGTTTCTGCGGTTTGCCTGTCGAGGCCCAATTCAAGCCATCGGGATATCAGCCTTTTTTCCAGCACGTCTGTCGAGGCTGTCAGGAACAGGCTGCAATCAAACAGGGAATGGGCATGGCTCCAGGGATAAGCGTTGAGAAGCAGATAGTTGCCCTCAATCAGCACGATCTGGCAGTTCTTCGCAACAATGCCGGAATCGTGCCGGACGCAATCGGCATTACGGTCAAATTCCGGAACTGGAATATCGGATGATCCGCTGCGCAAACGCGCGATGAGCCATACAAATGCCGAAGCGTCGAATGTTTCGGGAGCACCCTTGCGGTCACGTATTTTGCGCTGATCCAGGACGGTATTGTCGAGGTGAAAACCGTCCATCTGGACAATGGACGTGTTCAGCCCCCTGGCAACCAATTGCTTCTGCAATCGGCCTGACAATGTGGATTTTCCAACCCCGGGTGGCCCGGCGATCGCCACCAGGCAACGGTCGCGGTGCTTTGCACAACGCAACAGGGTCTCCATGACATCTTCAAAGGATTCGGTTATCATGCTGCGCTCATTGTCTCCGGTGTTTTTGCACCGGTCATATAGGCAACGGCATCTGACATGGAATGCTCTTTCGGATCGATGACACACAGTCTTCGCCCCAGTCTGTGGATGTGTATTCTGTCTGCCATTTTGAATACATGAGGCATATTATGCGATAACAGTTCAATCGGCAATCCGACTGAATTGACATCCGAAATGAGTTCCAGTGACCAACCCGGTCGGGGCAACTCACTTTTACAAACTATGTTGTCCGCAATGGACCGCGCCATGTGCCGAATGGGAGTCTTGAACTGCTCGTTTGGTGTCCAGATATGATTGGAATTGGCGCGGTCAGTCTTCCGGCAGGATTTCCATCCGCTCGAGAAAGACGTCCTGCGATATCATTTCTTTCGATCATAAAATTCTGGTCGGGGAATCGGACTGCTTTGCGCCCGGACCGCGCAATAGAATCGGTGCAAAAGCAGGGGGCTCCACCAGGAATGGCCCGGCCGAAAGGCCGGGCCATAGTGGATTTAACTCGACCGGGTCAGATTTCCCGCACGCCGGGTTTCATCGTTTCAACAGGTCTGGCGACCGATCATTTTTCCATTTCAGGCTTCTGACCATGGCCAAAGCCCTGCTTGTCCATGGACCTGCCCTTCTTCATGCCGTGGTGTTTCCCCCCCTTCCTGTCGGCCTTGGTGATCACGCCGTCGCCATTGCGATCGTGGTCTTTGACAAAGTCGCTGGTGCGTGCGCCGTATTCCTCAGCCGTCACGGACAGATTGCCATCTGAGTCAAGCTTCTGGAAAGAACGGACAATCCTGTCACTGTGCATGTCCTGCCAGACGGTTACGAATTCTTCCAGTGAGACAGAATTGCTGCCATCGGCATCAGCCTTGCCAAAGACACCAGTGCGCACTTCATCGAATTCGGCGCGGGTAATCTTGCCATCCTTGTCGATGTCAAAACGTTCCATCAGCATGGCTGTTCCTCGGCCACCTTTGCCGTGATGACCCGAGCCGCGATGATGCGCCATTTTACCAGATCTTTCACCGGGTTCCTTCCGCTCACCCGCGGCTTTCTTGTCCGCTGGAGCAGGGCGGGTCAATTCACCATTGCCGTCACGGTCAAGGCGGCTGAACATCCGGTCTGCTGCATTGTCGGATTCCTGTTCTGCGATGTTACCATCGCCGTCGCGATCCAGCCGCTGAAAGGCCCGAACCATGCGATCGCGTGATTTTTCCAACCAGACGGTGCGAAATTCTTCAAGCGTAATTGTGCTATCGTCTCCAGCAGCCGTATTGAAACGCGTGACGATCACAGCATCGACTTCCTCCTGGGTAATGATGCCGTCCTTGTTTGCATCGAAACGCTCGAATGCCATTTTCATGCCACGACCGCCCCTCATGCCGTGTTCACCCTTCATGCCGTGGCCACCCTTCATTCCGTAACGGTCGCCATGCCCATTGTAACTTCCATGGCCCATCCGCTTCTCGGCATTGTACCCGTTACCCTGTGCATTCTTGTCTGCCAGTGTCGGTGCGATGCCTGCGGCCAGAAATGTGCCAGCCAGTGCTGTAATAGCGATTTTGTGGGAGGTTTTCATTGCTGATGTCCTTTGGTTTCGTGTTGCGATGATCTGAAGATAGGGTGCACTTGTCGCAAAAATACGATGCAGAAAGCATCAATGTGTCGCCAAGTGTCGCGGTACCGGGAATTGATACATTTTGTTACAATTTCAATTTCCCGCAGTGGCACGGAGCGTTTACGTGTTGGTGCAAGAGTTCATTGTTGCCGCAAAAAGAATTGAAAAATCCATGAGTGAAACGAGTCCCCATATCCTTGTCGTTGACGATCATCGCGATATCCGTGAGACGCTGGCGCGCTATCTCATCAAGAATGGCATGAGAGCTTCCATGGCCGACAGTGCTGCCCAGGCGCGCAAGATGCTCAACGCGGCATCCGTGGATCTCGTGGTGCTGGATGTAATGATGCCCGGCGAAGATGGCCTGTCGCTTTGCCGCCACCTGGTTGAAAGCAATGGTGCGCCCGTGATCCTGCTGACGGCCATGGCGGAAGATACCGACCGCGTTGTCGGGCTCGAAATCGGTGCGGATGATTATGTGACAAAACCGTTCAACCCGCGCGAATTGCTGGCGCGTATCCGGGCGGTGTTACGTCGTACGGCGCTTGTTTCCAAGGATCGCGACCCCGTTTTGAGCGAGAAGCTGGCCTTTGATGACTGGGTTCTGGATTTGTCGCGTCGCCATCTTGTCGGCAAGGATGACGTCATAACACCGTTGTCGACCGGTGAATTCCAATTGCTGGTTGCCTTTTTGAAGCGCCCTAAAATGGTTCTGTCGCGCGATCAGCTTCTTGATCTGACATCAGGACGAAGCCCGAATATTTTTGATCGTTCCATTGATAACCAGGTCAGCCGGCTGCGCCGCAAAATTGAAGGTGATGCCAAAAACCCGCATCTGATCAAAACCGTCTGGGGCGGCGGCTACACATTTACGGCAGATGTCAGGGACCCTGAGCTATGATGACCTGGTTTGCAAATTGGAGAGGCGTGTCCTTGCTGCCGCGCAGTCTAGCGGGGCAGCTGATTGCCTTAATTCTGGGCGCCATTGTCATCTCGCAGGTTTTTACACTCTGGCTGTTTACCGATGAACGACGGGCAGCTCTGCTGGAATTGACCGGTGGAACGGTCGTCTCGCGCACGGCGGCTCTTGTGGAACTGCTGAATACGACGCCGGTGGATTTGCACGAACAAATCAGGCAGGCGGCCTCCAGCCCGCTGCTCTACTACTGGATATCAGACAAACCGGTGATCGATAATAGCGGGACCAATGCCGTTGATCTGCGTATCCGGCAACGCCTTGCCGGTGAAATTGGCTCCGAGCGGGAAATCCGCACCGAGATAGGGCGGAATATTTCGGTACCGAGATATCATCGCACACAACGTTCGCAACGTCCGAACCGCCCACCACCGCACGAGGGTGCGGGTACCAAGAAACGAGACGGTGCAAAACGCGATGTGCCGCTGGTGGTGGCCTTGTCGGTTCAACTCGATAGTGGTCGGTGGCTGAATATGGCGGCCAGCCTGAACCTGCAGCGCAGTTCACTGTTGCGTCTGTTCTTTTCTGTCGCAATCATGGCCATCGCCGTCATTGTCATTATTGCATTTACAGTTCGTCGGTTGACCCGGCCACTGCAAACCCTGGCGCTGGCGGCCGATCAACTGGGGCGCGGCGGTCACGGCGAGAGCATTTCGGAGGCAGGACCACCGGAGGTCAGAAGTGCCATTCAGGCATTCAATACCATGCAGGAGCGATTGACACGATACGTTCAGGACCGCACACGCATGCTTGCAGCCGTCAGCCATGACCTGCGCACGCCGATTACCTCTTTGAGGATTCGCGCCGAATTTATCGAGGACGAGGAAAATCGCAATCGGATCATACTCACGCTTGATGAAATGCAGCGCATGGTGGAGGCAACGCTTTCCTTTGCCCGTGATGACGCCAAACGGGAGGCGCCAAGCCGCGTGGACCTGGGTGAATTCCTTGATGCGATCGTGACCGATTACCAGGACATGGGACAGAAAGTCAGCCTTGTTCAATCACAGTCCGGCAAAGACAAGGAGCGCACCATTGTCGCTCTGCATCCGATGTCGATGAAACGGGCACTGCGCAATCTCATCGACAATGGTGTTCGTTATGGCAATGAAGCGAACGTCGGATATTGGGCAGACGAAAAAACCGTGACCATCACCGTGACAGATACCGGTCCCGGGATTCCTGACGATGCCATCGAAGGTGTTTTTGAGCCATTCATTCGTCTGGAAACGTCGCGCAATGAAGACACGGGCGGTATTGGTTTGGGGCTGGCCATTGCGCGCTCGAATATTCACGCCCATGGCGGAACACTGACATTAAAAAATGACAGCGAACGTGGTTTGATTGCGACGGTCATTTTGCCACGCGAAGTGGTGTAAGACGCCTGAAAACCAACAGGTGCACACCTGGCAATTGGCGCGGGTGCCAGCGTTCACCTGTTGAATGGGGCGGGTTGTAAGGGCGACATTACCTTTAGGAGAAATCCTGATATGGCATTCGTTTCGTAAAAGTCTATCTTTTGCAAATGCATCAACATAGATATTGCCGGGCATATGAGACTGTGTTGTTTCGGAGTTCGAACTGAGATGAAATGCTATCTGATCAACCTCGACCGTTCTACTGACCGATTGAAGTGGTTTGCAGGCAATGCAGAGTCGCTGGGTGTTGATCTGGTGCGTGTGGCGGCCATTGAGGGTAAAACAATTCCGTCAGCAGAAAAACAGCAGATTTTAAAGGCGAGCAGTGGCCGTTATGCAATGGGTCCCGGAGAGATCGGTTGTTTTCTCAGCCACCGCGCTGCCTGGCGGGCCGTGTCTGCCGGCCCGGATCTATGGGCCTTTGTTGCGGAGGATGACGTCCACTTTTCAACCAGTGCCAAAGCATTGTTTGACTCGAGTGACTGGTTCCCACCCGATGCCGATATTGTCAAAGCAGAAACGCATGGGCAAAAAACGGATGTGAGTGTGGCCACGGGGGGGCATGTCGAGCGGTATCAATTGCGGTTGCTACGCTCCGTACATGGAGGAAGTGGTGGGTATTTCGTCAGCAAGAAAGCTGCCGGACGTTTGTTTGAATTGTCGCAGAATCGATGCGAGCCCGCCGATGAACTGCTGTTCAATCCGAATTTGGGTGTAGCGGACAGATTGAAAATCTATCAGCTCGATCCTGCGCCTTGCATTCAGGATTTTCTGCTCTCTGATCAGGCCGTGGGTTTTGAGAGTCTATTGGAGCTGGATCGGGCAGAAAATGCCGATATTGACCCTGCGCGCCGAAAATATCATGGTCTGCAAAAGGTCAAAAGAGAGGGGTGGCGCGTGTTGAGAATCATACGCCGATTCATACTTCGCCTGACAGGCATATCTGTTTTCAAAGTCATTCCATTTGACTCCGGTCCGGGAAACTGATCACGCAGCTATGTATGGGGGATGATGGATTGAAAAAGGCTGCAAATGCTGTCAGCGAAGGATCGACGGGCAGGGACAAGGTGGTCGCCCATATTTTTGGTGGTCTGGGCAATCAGATGTTCCAATACGCCTGCGCGCGCGCGATCGCCTTGCGCAATGATGCTGATATTGTTTTGGATCAGCGGGAGTTTTTTGCCGGTGCAGGACAAAAGCCCGGCTTGCACCACCTGAATGTTGTTTCCACAGATCTGCCGGAGCGAAAACTGCCGCCAAGAAAGAAACAGTGGATACGTTATCTGATCTGGCGGAAATTCAAGCTGTCACCCAGGATGGTCAGGCAAAAGGGCAATCATTTCAACCCGGATATCATGACAGTGGGCGGCAATGTATGGTTGCACGGTTACTGGCAATCCGAAAAACACTTCGCAGACTTTGAAGAACAGATCCGCACCGAATTGTCGGTCAAGACGCAACCGAATATCGAAAATGGACAATTGTTGGCAGAGATAGCTGGATTACCAGCCGTATCGCTGCACATTCGACGCGGTGATTATGTCGACAACCCGCAGGCCAATGCCGCACACGGGATATGCACGCTGGAATATTATCGCAGTGCGGCCCTTTTGATCTCCGAGCGCATGGCGGAAAAACCAATTTTCTATGTGTTTTCAGATGAACCCGAATGGGCGAAGGCCAATCTTGATCTTCCGTTTGAAATCCGGGTAATGGATCACAATGACGGCGATCACAATTATGAAGATCTGCGTCTGATGACGGCCTGCAGGCACCATGTGATCGCCAACAGCACGTTTTCCTGGTGGGGCGCCTGGTTAAACCCTTCGCTTGAGAAAATCGTTGTTGCACCAAAGCAATGGTTTGCCGATCCGTCGCTGATTAACCCTGACATCCTGCCACCCTCATGGATTACTTTGAACAAATAGGTTCCGCCGCTTAATTCAACGCAGGTCCGATGGACCGTAGAGTTGTTCCGTGCGGTCGTAAACTGTTCCTGAAAAATTGATTCTGAGAGACACAGATCTGTTGGTGCGCTGCCGTATGAGTCGCGTCAAGCGGGTCCGGGCGCTTAAAAAGGGGCGTTTGATCTCTCGCAGTAATTTACTCAGTTGCAACGCCCAGGCCCGGGAAGGGACAGGCATTGATTTGGCAATTTCAGATTCGGTAACAGGAATCTCGCTAAGGTATTTCTCATAGATTAACTCCTGCATCGCCGGCGCAGGATTCATCTGATATATTGTCAACGCGCGGCAGGATTTTTCTCGAAAATCAAACAGGGTACTGTCGATTGTTGAGCGCAACAAAGCGGGATTGTCGAGCAAAAACCGGGCAGCACGCTTTGATATGATGTAAGCCCCACTTCCATGATGTAGAGACAGCAGCCTGTGAAGGTCAAATCGTTCGGTCACCATGATTTTATCCACGCTGATCTCGGTCTTCCAGAATGTCGTTTCCAGCCGGACGATGTCTGCATCGTCCGGTATCCAGTCAGAACTGGCAAGAAGGCCGGTCAATTCGTTCGATAAAAATACGTCGTCTTCAAAAACCGCTGCGAATTCCTCACCCGACTCGAGAAACCATTGCCATGTTTTCAAGTGACTTAGAAAACAGCCGATTTCACCATAGTTCCAACGGCGTGTATTTCGGGTCTTGACGAATCGATCAACCTCATTTTGCGCCAATAGGTAACCATCAACGGCTTGGATCAGTGTAAAATCCAGATCAATTGCTTGAAACCGCGCGGCCATTCGCTCAAGACGAAGCGAGCTCCGATCCAGGTTGATGAGAAAGCACTTCAAATGCAGGCACTTTTGTTTGTGCAAAAACACATAGAATTTTATGTATATGATGGATTGCTCAGGCGCAAGAATATTGATAGAAAAAATGACCTTGGAAGAAGTTAATTGGATTTTCTGAATAGATAAATTGGCTGTCGCAATATTTTTGACTGATTACGTCCCTGAATATGAATAAGAGAACCAAATTCGATTTTATATCTTGGGATGTCGATTGTTTCGGTCGCTTTGTGGCGAAAACGACAAGAGTTGCATGTTGTTGCATATTTGCTTGTTTGGATAGCCGGGCAACAAGCAGATGGTGTAACCGATCATGGGCGACCCGCATTGGTCTGATATTAAATGAAGTGCTTTGTCATCAACCTTGATCGTTCTCCAGAGCGCTATAGGTGGTTTCTCGAGTCTACCGCCAAATTGAATTTGGATATTATCCGCGTCGTTGCTGTTGATGGGAGCACATTACCCGCTGGCGAAATTGCAAGGCTGCAGAACCTGCGCAGCGGATTTTTTGACGTTGCGAAGGGTGAAATCGGTTGCTTTTTAAGCCATCGGAATGTTTGGCAATTGGTCTCGGATGGGGATGACGAGTGGGGATTTGTTGCCGAAGATGATATCCATTTTTCTGGCGGCTGTGGAAAGTTCCTCGAAAACGACAGTTGGTTGCCAACTGATGCGGACTTGGTGAAAGCCGAAACAACACTGAAAGTCGTTGAAATATCCTACATCAAAAAACTGCGCGTATTCGGGAGGGGCGTTGGCTGCCTGAAAAGCCATCATGGTGGTTCAGGCGGCTATTTTCTGAGCAAGAAGACAGCCAGGCGACTGCTGAAAATGACTGAATTAATGTGTGATCCAGTTGATCAGGTGCTTTTTAACCCGGAGTTGGGTGTTTCCAAAAGGTTGAACATTTACCAGATTGACCCGGCCTTATGTATCCAGGATAGCATGATAGAGGGTTCCAGCCATTTTCAAGGGCTTGAAAGTCTGCTTGACGAAGAGAGAGAAGAACAACTGCATTCCAAAGTGAGGATGCGCGGATTTGCCAAAATATGGCGGGAAATTGTGCGGTTATTTCGGAAAGCGCGCAATTTCAACAGGATGTATATATTCAATTTATGCGTTCGGAAAATCGTATACTGCCCTTTGCAGGATCAACAGGATATTGAAAGCAGCAATGATCGTGAACAGCACTACGGTCGATAGATTTTCTCTGCATTGTTTTCCACTCTTCCGTAGAAATCAATTTTGCCGACCACAGAAAGCTTGTTGTTCTCACGCGCCTTTCGCTGAAATCCATTTTTGAGTTTCCGGTAGGGGCGTTTGATCTCGCGCCAGAGTTTACGCAGCTTCAGTGACCACTCCGGTGTCGGTACCCAATCAGACTTTATAATCTGCGATTGTGCATCATAAGCCGGTTGGAAGTGCAATTTGTAGACCGTTTCCTGCAAAACAGGTGCCGGATTTACCTGGTAGATTTTAAGGTTTCGACAGGATTTCTCCTGAAAATCAAACAGGGCGCTGTCAATGGTTGTGCGCAAAAGGTCATTATTATCCAGCAGCCACTTGGCAGTGCGGGCTGACAGGATATAGGCACCGGCTCCATGGTGCAGCGATAGCAGCCTGTGAAGACCAAGTTTGCCCGACAATTTTGTCCTCTCAACGCTGATCTCGGTTTTCCAGAATGTGGTTTCCAGGCGAACGATGTCCACATCTTCGGGTATCCAGCCAGATCCCGTAAGCAGACTTGTCAATTCGGAAGACATGAAAGCATCATCTTCAAATACTGCCGCAAATTCTTCACCGGATTCGACAAAGATTTGCCAGGTCTTGAGATGGCTGAGGAAACAACCGATTTCACCGTAATTCCATCGCCGTGAGCGGCGGTCTTTCAGGAATATTCTTATATCACTCTCAGAAAGGTTGCATCCGTCAATAGCCGACACGCGAACATAATCCAGGCCGATCGCATGAAAACGCTCCCGCATCCTTGCAAGACGATCCCCGCTTCGATCCAGATTTATCAGATAGTTTTTCATCAGGAATAATATTATCCATTGAATACATATAGTTATAAAAATATATTTTCTTCGCCTATTCGGCAAGCCCAATCAGAGCGCTGCAATGACCGGACTTGGGTCGTTTCAGTGCAACCTGGACCGGGGCGCCTTGAAACCAAGTCTTGCAGTAGTTGATTATTAATCCGTAAATTGCGACGTGAAACTGCTTCTTCAGCAGTACAATACCAAAGATCGTTGATTAGGACCCATCTGTTGAGCCCAGCCTATCCGTCGGCCAAGCGCGCCGCGCGGCGCGACCTGGTTGGCCGGGCAAGCGACGCAACGCCGTCCGACGGAGGCTGGGCTCACCGGAGGCCGGTTCGGAAGGCTCTCCGGACGGAGGCGCGCGTCTTGACCGATGACCCGTATCGCCACCACCTGCATCTCATGGCGACACGCTTCTTGCCGGAAAATCTCCCGAACCAGTCAGACGGGTCATAATCATCGAACTTTGGCAAAACACCCCAAGACTGAGGTGTTTTCCGTCAATCAAGCATCTTTTTCGTTTTCAAACGCGGCTGCACATAGGTCTTTGTTCCGAGCATAGCCAGGCGTCCCGAAACAGACCTGCGGCGATTGCAAGTTTACGAATTGAAACAGAAGCTGCAAATGCGGCTTGTGTGCCCCCAGTGGTTTGGTTGCAGGCACGCGGATTTCACTTCTCGACGAAGGCCTTTTCAATCAGGAAGCTGCCGAGATTGGCCCGCGTTCCCTCGGTGAAGCCGCGTCCTTCGAAAAAGAGGCGTGTGTCTTCCAGCATTTGCGGACCGCCGCACAGGATGGCGCGATCGTCGTCCTTGTTGATCTGCGGCAAACCGATATCGTCAAACAGTTTTCCACTTTCCATCAACTCTGTGATGCGCCCATTGTGGCGGAACGGCTCGCGCGTCACCGTCGGGTAGTAGATCAGTTTTTCACTGGCAATCTCACCGAGATATTCATGGACGGGGAGCTCGTTGGATATGTAGTCCTGATAGGCGAGATCCCTGATGAAGCGGACTCCGTGGACCAGGACGATCTTTTCAAAGCGCTCATAAACATCCGGATCCTTGATCAGGCTGAGAAACGGCGCAAGACCGGTACCGGTTCCCAGAAGATAGAGGTTTTTTCCCGGTAGAAGATTGTCGGTCACCAGCGTGCCGGTCGGTTTTGTGCCGATCAGTACGGATTCACCTTTTTGCAGATGCTGCAATTTGGATGTCAGTGGACCATTCGGCACTTTTATGCTGAAAAACTCAAGCGTATCTTCATGATTTGAGCTGGCCATGGAATAGGCACGCAACAGGGGGCGGCCATCCACTTCAAGCCCCACCATGGTGAATTCACCATTGCGAAATCGAAAGCCTGCATTGCGTGTGGTCTTGAAGCTGAACAGGGTATCATTCCAATGGTGGACCGACAGGACTGTTTCTTCATTGAGATTTTTCATAGTGGCTCCCGGGCAAGGAATGGTGCTGTGTGAAAGCAGTCTGGCTGGCTGGGTTTTCCGTATGCCGCCAAAGTCATGCCGGTCTGGATGCCGGAACGGTCGATGGCGGTCCACAGGTTGGAAAACCCGCTTGCGGGTGGAATTCATGGACGACAGCGCCATAAGCCAATGCGTGCTGCATGTCTATACTTCGGTAATATTTTTGCACCAAGTCGGCCGGTGGATCGGTCGCTCAGGCTCGAGCCTGTTGATTGCCTAACAACAGATTGTAACGCTCCAATCCGATGTTGGAGCCGCAGGCAAGAAGGCAAGCCCTTTTGCCCTGGATCTCATCCTGCAAAGGCCCCATCGCAGCCGCCAATGCAGCGGCGCAGGCCGGTTCGACCATGAGTTTCAAATGGTCGCGCATGAAGCCCATGGCCTCCAGCATTGCATTGTCTTCAATGCGAATGACCCGCCTGACAAATTTCTGTGCGATGGCAAAGGAACAGGGCAGGGCCGCAGGCGATCCAAGGCTGTCGGCAATGGTGTTCACTTTGCCTATGCGCACGGGTTCCCCCTTCTCAAGGCTTTGGAAAAGACTGTCGGCACCAAACGGTTCAACGCCAATGATTTCGCAGGTGGGTCTTGCCTGTTTGATCGCCGCCGAAATGCCGCTGATCAGTCCGCCGCCGCCCACCGCAACGACTATGACATCCAGATCAGGCAGCGCATTGAGAATTTCCGTGCCGCAGGTGGCCGCACCAAGCGTCATGTGCTCCCCTTCGAAAGGGTGCATCATGGTCAGCCTATCGCTAGCCGCCCTAGTGTTCATCAGATCAAAGGCCGAAGCAATGTCATCGACCAGCAGAACCGATGCACCAAATGCCTTGCAGCCTTCGATACGCAGAGGGTCCGTAGCCCGAGGCATGACGATTGTCGCTGCCACAGCCAACTTTTGGGCGGCCCATGAAACAGCAAGTGCATGGTTGCCACCGCTGGCCGCGATAACACCGGCAGCACGCTGTGTGGCATCAAGCCGGTCCATCCCCAACAGATTGCCGCGCGCCTTGAAAGAACCAGCGTGCTGGAAAAGCTCAAGTTTCATTGAAACATGCCCGCCCAGTAAATCAACAATCGGGTCGTGGCTGAGGTTCAAGACGGGAGTCTCGACAAGGCGTCCGTCAAGCGTCTCGCAGGCTTCTCGTATCTGTTGGAGTGATGGAATGATCTTTGACATATCGGTCATAGCCCGCAGCCCTTTTTGGAAGTCATCGAAAACCCGTAGAGTGGCAAATATTCAATAACAAGTCTGAAAACCGTTCTTCATAAAATTGATTGCGTCTCGGTCGGGGTTTATTGCACGATCAGTGGCTCGGCGTTTCTACATGCAGACAGCGCGTTCTTTCCAACACTACAGCATCAAAGGACATGACATGGCCGCTTCCATTCTCGGACTCAGAACGACAATCTACAAGGTGGCTGATCTTGACGCGGCCAAAAAATGGTATGGCAAGGCATTCGACCAAACACCTTATTTCGATGAGCATTTTTATGTGGGGTTCAATATCGGGGGATTTGAACTAGGTCTGATGCCCGATGACATGCCGTCAGATGAGAAAACCAGCAATGTCCTGACCTATTGGGGAGTGGAGGACCTCGCGAAGGCTATTGTGCATTTCGTCAAGCTCGGCGCCACCATCATGGATCCTGCCACAAATGTCGGTGGTCAGATTGTCGTCGCAACGGTCAGTGACCCTTTTGGCAATGCCATCGGCCTTATCTACAATCCGGAATTCAAATCGGGCCGATGATTGGCGCTGGTATGGTCATAGGCCAGAACAGGCAGCCAGAATCGGATGCGCAATTCCAGCCAATCGTGGCAATCTTTCCGCCCGGCATCGATACCAGACTATCGGGTGGCCTTGACAAAGTGCCCGCGACAAACCAAATCATGGGAAAGGTCGGGGCACCTGCCACTCGCTGGTTCACACCATGGTGAAGTCCTCTTTGAACATTTAACGCCAATTTCAGTGCATGCGGACTGATGGCAATGCGAGTACCGTTTTTCTTCGGCGTGCGGAAACTGCAAGAGGCGAAACATGTCTATCGAATTACCAACATTGCAAGCACTCAAGGATCAGGCCAAACGGTTGCGCAAATCCCTGGGTGAGACAGGCCAGACCATCGGTCACTCAAAAGCGCTTGAAGCAATCGCGCATCAATACGGCTTCAGGGACTGGAATACCCTATTTGCGCGGGTCGGAAGCAACAGGCCGACGACACCTGTCCACGTGGGTGAACGGGTAAGCGGGACCTATCTTGGCCAGGCTTTCACCGGCCGGGTGATTGCCGCGCAGATTTTGCCGGCAAACAACCTGTTTCGCGTCACCCTGCATTTTGACGAACCTGTCGATGTGGTCACATTTGACAGTTTCTCGAATTTTCGCCAACGCGTTCATGGTGTGATCGATGGATCAGGGGTGTCTCCGAAAAAAACCTCCAATGGCCGTCCGCATCTGGAGATCCAGCTCTAATCGGGCAGGGTGTCTTCTGTTTTGATCGCCGGATTCAATCTGTTGGCTGTTGACTGCAAAAGGCTGTTTTCACAAGAAGATATCCTGCTTGAAGTCGCAGATCCAAAGGTCACAGAACAACAAGAAGCAAAAACGCGTCCGGAGCTATTCCGGGCGCGTTCCGCTTTATAGAGCGGCCGCCATGCGGCATCCTTGGTCAATGGCCTGCTTTGCATCCAGTTCACCGGCCTTGAATGCGCCGCCAATGATCTGGTTCGCTACATTGCGGCTGTCCAGTTCGCCCGCCATATGGTTTTCAGATACCTGTCCGGCGCACAATACGATGGTATCGACATCAAGCCATTGAGGGTCGTGTCGCTCGGGTCCAAAGGAGATGTAGAGGCCGTTATCGCCGATTTCCTCATAGTTGACGTTGCCAAGCATCTGCACATTTTTCATGGCCAATGTCGCGCGATGAATCCAGCCGGTTGTTTTCCCGAGCCCGGCGCCATGTTTTTTGGCCTTGCGTTGTAACAGCGTGATTTCCCGGGGCGATTTTTCCGGCTGGGCCCCTTCCGGATTAAGCCCACCCGGAGTCAATGCCGGGTCGCCGACGCCCCATTCGCGTTTCCACAGGTCAAGGTCCTCGGTTGGTGATGCATCACCATGGGCGAGGAACTCGCACACATCAAATCCAATGCCGCCTGCGCCAATCACTGCGACCTTTTTGCCAACGGGTTTGCGATCACGCAAGACATCGATATAGCTCAAGACCTTCGGGTGTGTCTGGCCGGGAATGTGCGGATCGCGCGGCAGCACACCGGTCGCGATGATGACCTCGTCGAAACCCTGTTCGGACAAGGCGTCCGCGTCGACCCGTGCTCCCAGTACTGTCTTGACTTGTTTGAGCTCCAACTGGCGCTTGTAATAATCCACAAGTCCGATGAACTCTTCCTTGCCCGGTATCTGTTTTGCCATGTTGAGTTGTCCGCCTATCTCCTTTGCCTGATCAAAAAGCGTCACGTGATGTCCACGCTGTGCAGCGACCAGCGCGGCTGACAATCCGGCCGGCCCCGCACCGACAATGGCAATCCTGCGCGGATTTTCAGTGGGCAAATAATTGAGTTCGGTTTCATGGCAGGCCCGTGGATTGACGAGACAGGATGACAGTTTCAATTGGAATGTATGATCCAGACAGGCCTGATTACAGGCGATGCAGGGGGTGATCTCATCGGACCGTCCCTGTTTTGCCTTGTTAACAAATTCCGGGTCGGCAAGGAACGGTCGGGCCATGGAAACCATATCTGCACAGCCATCGGCCAGAACCTGCTCGACCACTTCCGGCGAATTGATGCGGTTCGATGTGATCAGCGGAATGGACACTTCACCCATCAGACGTTTTGTCACCCAGGTGAAGGCGCGGCGCGGCACCGAGGTTGCAATCGTGGGAATGCGCGCTTCATGCCAGCCAATACCCGTATTGATGATGGTTGCACCTGCCGCCTCGACTGCTTTTGCAAGCTGTACCACTTCCTGCCAGGTCGAACCATTGGGTATCAGGTCGATCATGGATAGCCGGTAAATGATGATAAAGTCATCACCCACCGCCTTGCGCACGCGTTTGACGATTTCCACTGGCAGGCGCATGCGGTTTTCATAGGTGCCGCCCCACGCATCGGTGCGCTTGTTGGTATGGGTCACCAGAAATTGGTTGATGAAATATCCCTCGGACCCCATGATTTCGACGCCATCATATCCAGCCTCTCTGGCTAGAGCTGCACAATTGGCGAAATCTGCAATCTGTTTTTCAATTCCTGCCTCATCCAGTTCAATGGGCGCAAAGGGGGAAATGGGGGATTTGACAGCGGATGCCGACACCCCGCCGGGGTGGTAGGCATAACGCCCCGAATGCAGGATCTGCATGGCAATCTTGCCGCCTTCTGCGTGGACTGCTTGCGTGGTCGGCAGGTGGTCGACCACTTCTTCCTTCATTGTCAGCTTTCCAGCCCCCGGCAGGGCAGCGCCTTCCACATTGGGTGCAACACCGCCGGTGACGATCAGGCCGACACCGCCACGGGCGCGTTCTGCAAAATAGGCAGCCACCCGGTCGTGGGCTTTGCGGTCCTCAAGACCGGTGTGCATGGATCCCATCAGGATGCGGTTTGGCAGATTTGCAAAGCCGAGATCAAGGGGGGTGAAAATATGTGGATAGGCTGTCATTGATCAATCCTGTACGCGATTGTTGGTCTGGCTGGCTGGGTCGCTGGCTGAAAATTGCTAGCTGCCGGATGAACGGATTTTTGCAAGGCCTGGGCCTGCCAATTCACCCATGCGCCGGGCAAGCTCGGCCAGGCCATTGGCTGGGCGGATCATCACCTCGAATTCTTCAAACAGACCGCTGTCGTCAAAGCGGATCATGTCGATACCTTTGAGGTGTGTGCCGGCTATATGTGCTTCAAACTCCAGCACTGCGCTTTTTCCGTCCGGCGTGGCAAATTGCCGAAGGTAGCGAAAATCCTCAAATATCCGAATGGCTGAATCAATGATCGTCAGGAACGCCGGTTTTCCGGCAAAAGGCCTAAACACTGCGGGGGATCTGAAAACAATATTCCCGGAAATTATGTCCGGCAGACCGCCAAGATCACTGTGTTCAAGCATCTGGTGCCACTGTTGAAGCGTTTTTACGGCATCGGGGTGCAATCCCGTCAATTGATCCATTATGCCCTCCAGTTGAATGAATCTGTATTCTCGATAAGTATATGTGTATTGACACATATAGGTAAAATCAAATAAAAAAGCCAAACCAAAAATGGAGTTCCCCTGTGGCTCTTTCAGACGCCATTCTTGTCTGCCTGACGGAACGTCCCATGTCCGGTTATGACCTGGCCAAGTATTTTGACACTTCCATCGGGTTTTTCTGGCATGCCACTCATCCCCAGATCTATCGCGAACTGAAAAAACTGGGCCAGCGTGGTCATGTGGTTTCCGACGAGGAAATCCAGTCAGGAAAACCAAACAGAATTGTTTATTGCGTGACGGATGCAGGTCGGCAGGCTTTGCTCGAATGGTCCCGAAAGCCTGTGGCGCCAGCGGTGATAAAGGACGACCTCCTGGTAAGGCTTCAGGCGATCGAGCACATTGACAAACGTGCTTTGCGTCAGCAAATCACCGCCCGATTGGCAGCGCACCGTGAACAATTGGCGCAATACCATCACATCAGGGATGTGCGTTTCAGCGATGGTGAACCCGAACCCGGCGACCTTGGAAAACTGATGGGCCTGGAACTGGGTATGGAATATGAGAACGGCTGGATAAACTGGTGCAAAAATGCGCTTGCCCGACTTGAGCCTGCTGGGGACTGACAGACAATTCCCATTCACCCGTCCGCCTGAAGCCCGTCCGCCTGAAGACAGAAAAGGCCCTGTCATCAAACGAAAAAGCCCGATTGTCCTGACGGAGCAATCGGGCCTGCATCGGTAAACTTCGAAATGGTCTTACTGAGAGGCGGATGCGCTTGTCAGGGTGAGGGCGCCAATACCGACTGAGGCGTTAAGGCCAATATTGCTGGAGACACTGACAGGAACGAGATTGAGGTTGTTCTTCAGATTACCGGTGAGCACGTTGGCACCCAGGCCAACGCCAAGGCCGACTTCTGCCGAGACGCCCAGATAGGTGCCGTCCAGGCGCCCTTCAGGCACCTGATAGCTGGGTGCATAAACAGCCCAGGCCAACTTGCCACGCTGTTTGTAGCCGATATCCGGACCAACTTTGGTGATCGAACCATCGTATTGTTCACTTGAGCGGTTGCCGCGCATATTTTTGAATGTGCATGTCAGGTCATGGGATGACCCGATGACATAGCCAAAACCGCCATGGTTTATGCAGGTCAACAATCCCATTTTGACGAAGCGTTGTTTTGCTGCGATCGGCTCTGGCGCTGCTGCCCATGGAGCGTCGGCAGCATTGACTGGTGATGTCTGCAAAATGGCTGCCGCAGCCACTGCAATCATCGCTGGTATGATTTTGTTCTTTTTCATTTCTGGTCTCTCCTGAATAATTTCGCCACGTCAGTTGAATGCCGACAATTGAGCGTGCCGTCATTAGCTGCAGATTCGCGGCAGAATTGCGCCGTCATTGTGTCTGTTGTCAGGTATTGTTTTGATTGGTGTGTTTTCTGCAAATTTATTCGTGAAACAGATCGGAATCTTTTGCCTGTATAGTTGCAAGCCATTGAAGCAAGCGGCCCTTGTGAAAATCTGCCAACCAACAGACAATGCTGTCAGACAATGCCGTTTGGGCAGTCAAAGTGGCCTGCAGAACACAACAGGAAAGAGGAATTGCCGAATGATGCGTATGGTGTTTTATGCGGTGTCGCTGGTGGCCCTGGTGATCGTTGTTTCAATTGCACAGGTCTGGCAACCGTTCTGGTGGGCGCTGGTATTGGTGGTGCCGTTTATCCTGCTGGGAATATACGACATGCATTGGACCACGCACAACGTGTTGCACAACTACCCGGTTGTTGGCCATTTGCGCTATGCACTCGAATTCATAAGCCCTGAAATACGCCAGTATTTCGTTGAGACCAATGAAAGCGGCAAACCCTATAATCGTCTGCAACGCGAATTGGTCTATGCCAGGGCGACCGGCTCTGATGACACCCAACCCTTTGGCACACAGCTTGATCTGATGGAGGTCGGGTTTGTGCGGGCGAGTCACTCCCTCTCACCCAAGAAGGTTGACCCGCAACAGGGTCGGATCATGGTTGGTGGGCCACAATGCAAAAAACCCTATTCGGCCTCGCGGCTGAACATATCCGCAATGAGCTTTGGTGCTCTCAGTTCAAATGCCATCCATGCACTCAATGCCGGTGCGAGGCTCGGCCAGTTTGCTCATAATACGGGAGAGGGTGGCTTGAGCCCCTATCATCTGGCTGGCGGTGGAGACATCACATGGCAGATAGGCACGGGGTACTTTGGTTGCCGGACAGCGGATGGAAACTTCGATGAAGCCAAATTCACGGAGAATGCCAATCGTGACGCTGTCAAGATGATCGAGATCAAACTGTCGCAGGGCGCCAAACCGGCCCATGGAGGGGTCCTGCCGGCAGCAAAGGTGGATGAGGAGATTGCGCGCATTCGCGGTGTTGCCATGGGCAAGGATGTTATTTCTCCGCCGGCCCACTCGGCGTTTTCGTCTCCCGAGGGGTTGCTGCAATTTGTTGTTCAATTGCGCGATGCGACCGGCGGAAAACCGGTTGGTTTCAAACTGTGTATTGGTCATCACCGGGAATTCATGGGTATTGTCAAAGCCATGTTGAAGACCGGCATTACGCCCGATTTCATTACAGTCGATGGCGCCGAAGGCGGAACCGGTGCAGCACCGGTCGAGTTCACCAATCGCCTGGGGGTCCCCTTGAATGAAGGGTTGGCGTTCGTCCAGTCATGCCTCGTTGGCGCCGGCGTCAGAAAAGATATTCGCCTGATCGCCAGCGGCAAGGTGGTGTCGGGGTTCGATATGATTGAAAAAATCGCGCTGGGTGCAGACATGTGCAATGTGGCGCGCCCGATGATGTTCGCGCTGGGATGCATTCAGGCTGTCCGCTGCAACACCAACACATGTCCCACCGGCATTGCGACCCAGGACCGCAAACGAGCCAAGGCCGTCGATATCAATTTGCGTCAGAAACACGTCGCCCGGTTTCACGCGGCAACCGTCGAGAGCTTTCTCGATCTTGTTGGAGCCATGGGCATGTTCTCTCCTGATGAGTTGACGCCAGACCACATTCACCAGCGTGTGGCCGATGAATCAGAGCGGCCGTTTGGAACAACGCACAATTACCTTGAGCCTGGCGAATTGTTGTCGGGCAAAGTGCGTGAAGCCTATAGCAGCGATTGGGAAAAAGCGCGTGCCGAAGCATTTTAGAGCATGTCTGGCTTTCATTGAACCACTCTGTTCGTGATCCAGTGAGTCGATCCGCCAGGAAGACGGTAAAGAGCGATGCTTTTGTATCGGTCGAGACGCCTGACACAGCGGGCGGCCGCTGGTCGCGACTCTTCGGGCCAGCTGTTTTTTGCCACTATCTGCGTCTTTTCGCTTGCCCTTACCTTAAGGTACGCGCTTTGCGAACCAATTTGATCCTGACCAAAAAACAACTGGCAGAGTGAATCAATGAAAGCAAGACATGCTTGTCTTATAATTTTCCCAGTTTATGTGAAATGCTCAAAACACCTGACGGCAGACATGAGTATATCTGAGCCAGCACATCAATCGTGATTGTAGGCAGACGCTGAGGCATTCCAGAAGCCAGCAAAACATTCAGCTCTCGATGCAGGAAAACCCTGGCGTCATGTTCAGACCTGCAACCGCAGCCAAGGGGAAAGGGAACCGGGCCGTCATCACAAGGATGTGCGCATGGTGGAGCAATTTTGAACTGTTCGACAGGCCGGGTGCATGGTACCAATCCGTTTGATGGCTACAGAAAAATTGACTCAAGTTGCAATTGTGGACGACCATCAGATGTTTGCGGACGGTCTGGCTCATCTGGTTACCAGCGTAAACAAGTCTTACCGTTGCACGACAATTACCTCACCATTGGCTGCAATTCGCCTGGTGGACGATGGACAAAAATTTGATCTGATCATTTCTGATCTGATCATGGACAGTCTCAACGGCATTGCCTTTATCAAAGCATTGCGTGCGCGCGGCGTAAGAGCGCCAATTCTCATCGTTTTCGGCATCAGCACGGCACCTCCGGTCGAGGAGGCTCTGCGTTTGGGCGCGCAGGGTTTTCTGCCAAAATCGTCGTCGTCAGAAATGCTGGCTGAAGCGCTCGATACGATCTTGGGCGGCGATATTTATTTGCCGCCGCAATTGTGGAGCGCCTATACCGACAGCGACAGGTCACCGGGAAACAAATGCGAAACTGTTGGCACCGAACTCAGCCAACGGCAGTTAGAAGTTCTGCAACTTGTCTCGCAGGGCTTTTCCAACCGCGAGATTGCAGACGCACTCAATGTCAGTGAGAATACGGTGAAAACCCACGTCAAGAGATTGTTCAAACAACTCAATGTAAATACCCGCGCCGCCTGCGTGCGCATGGCGCAGTCAATGGGGCATATTTGAAACTTTTGAGATGCGCCCCTGAACGTTCAGGCATCTTCCCTGTAGGGCTCGCCAATACTCGCCGCCATGGCGGTTGAAGAACGGGCAAGCAGCCTCAGTTCCCTGTGCATCGTGCTGGCATCGACAGGCTTTGTCAGCAATTTGGTGCCTGACGGTCGAGGGACAGTGCCATTGTCATCGATATTCCCGGTGACAAAGATGGCCGGGATGTCGGTTTCAAGCAGCGCGCGAATGCGAATGAGCACGTCCACGCCTGTCTCGCCGCCTTTCAAGCGCATGTCAAGTATGACAATTTCCGGATGAATATCCAGAGCGTTGATGAGTTCCAAAGCGTCCTCGCCTGAGCGCGCACTGAAAACTTCGCACCCCCAGTCAGAAAGAAGGACCGACATGCTGTCGCGGATTTCTCTCTCATCATCAATGACAAGAACAGCCAATCTCAGCGCTGCATGGGGCTCCCAAGGAGAGGGCGTTGTAGCGATTTCCTCGGATTTGGGCACAAGTAACGTAAAACAGGCACCTTTTCCTTCCTCGGATTTCAGCTCGATCTTGATGTCTAGAAGTTCGCAGAGTCTGCCGACAATGGATAGTCCAAGGCCAAGCCCTTTGTGTCTTTCCCTGTGGTGATTGCCCAATTGCAAATATTCTTCAAAAATGTCCGATTGTCGGCTTTCCGGGATGCCAATTCCCGTATCCGCTACCTTGAAAACAATATGATTGTCACGACCTTGCACAGTAACTGTAATCACCCCGCCGCGTGGCGTGAACTTTATCGCATTGGAAAGAATATTGCGCGCAATACGACTAAACAGATTGATATCTGTATGGGCCGTTTGCCGGTCCAGTTGTGTTCGCAACTCTATATGCTTTTGATTGGCTGATGCCGAATATTCTTCGACAATATTTTGTACCAGGCTTGTCAGATCAACCGGTTGCCGGTTTTGCACGATTGCACCAGCTTCAAGCCGTGAGATATCCAAAAGCCCGTCCAGCAGATTGCCCATGCTGCGCCAACTCGCTTCGAGTTTTTGCAGCAATTCATGTTGTTGAGGCTCGGTCAGCGTATTGCGCAGCGCGGATATATAATTGCCCATCGTGTGCAAAGGCTGAGCAAAGTCGTGGCTGGTGGTCGCCAAAAAGCGCGTTTTGTTTTCGTTTGCTCTGCGGATGGCATCACGTTGAGTACGCAACTCCCTCATCATCATTTTTTGCTGTTGTCGCAAAATCAGCGTTGCCACGAGATTTCTGTGCATGTTGCTTGCAATAAGGAAATAGGCGACGAGCAAAAGGATTGAAACAAAGCCGAGGAGGTTTTGCGGAGATGGCGCAAAAAACAGCAGATTGCCGCTATACATCAACAAGGCCGGTACAGCCGCAGCGGCATAAGACCTTGGATAGGCGCCATGGCTGATGATGGCAGCGGCACCGAAACACGAGACAATCAGAAATGTGATTGCAATCGACTGTTTCGACTCCAGGTCGCTCAGCACCACCATGCCGATACCCCAGGCGAGTCCTGCACAAAGAGCGTTGAACGTGTTGAAAAAGAGGTATTTGTCAATATTTTGCGCGTTGAAGGGATGTCTTTTTGCGACAATCAGATAGAAAATCGCAAGACACCCGGAGACAATCACAGAGAATACCCACAGGACCACCAGACGATTGTCTGCATTAAAATGCAGCATGGTGCCGGATACGGAGGCGAACAAAATTGAAGAAGTGACTGCAGTTGCAGATCGTGCCAGCAGTTGCGTGGCAATGCTGATCTTGATCTGAACCTTTTGGGCGGGTTCCAAGGCTGCTTCTGGCTCATCCCTCAACTGGTTTTCCCCTGCGCATTACAATGCTGGTGAACACTTATGCATAATCTGATGCCCGGGCTGCAACCAATTTTCATTTTCAGTGCTGTTGAGGCGGCATTTCGAGCGACTGGCGTCCTTTGTGAGATGAAAGTGGCTTGTCAGTGCACTACAGACAAAACCCGGTGTCACCCAATCGGGTGATTGAGGATTGTATTCATCTCGCATACGTTGAGCGTGTCGCAAAAGATTCCGGGCCTGTGATTCGGTTGTAGTGTTTAATATTTAGGCATCTGACGCAATTTGCGTCAGGCTATTTCTTATAGGGTTTCTGCCCAGCGGCGCGTGTTTTGGTGATTGGTGGCAAAGCCGCCCACCGCAGAGATTGATTGTCGGTTGTATGTAGCCCATGTCGCCCGGGTTGCATCGGCAAAAGGAAGGCAGGGTGTTTTGCGTTGCGCCTCAGCGTTTGCACCCTGCCTTTCCATTTCTTTCCCAACCCATTCTACCTTCCAATCAGAAACAACCGATTTTCCTGCATGAAATGTAAAAGAGGCATGTGTTCTGCCAGAGATTTTCTGCATAGAACGGACTGCAATCTGTCCCAAGCCGGGCGACAATTCCTCGGCAAAATACGTGTCCTTGGCAAAATACCCGGCGTGATTGCATTCCAGCAGCTTCCTGCAAGAGCAGTCGAGGGCGACGTAGCGATGTCAGCCAGCGTTCTTCCTGTATTTTATACCGATCAGGAGGCGGCAGGTGATTGCGGCCAGGGCGTTTCCGCAACGGGTGATATGGGCGCTCCACTGGAAAACCACTGTACCAGATTATCCACCTGCAATTGCGCCATGGCATTGCGTGTGTCAATCGAAGCGGATGCCACATGCGGTAGAAGCACGACCTGGTCCAAATCCACCAGGGCCTGCGGCACATGCGGTTCATTTTCAAAGACATCGAGTCCGGCTGACATGATGGTTTTGTTTTGCAGGGCGGCAATCAGGGCTGACTCGTCAACAACGGAACCGCGCCCGACATTAATGAAAATTCCATCGGGTCCAAGCGCCCGGAATATTTCAGCATTTATAATGTGATGGGTGGACGATCCGCCGGGGGCAACGGCCATGAGGACATCGCATCGGGTGGCAAGTTCCTCAAGGGACGAACAATAGCCATAGGGCATATCTGGCAGGCGATTGCGGTTGTGGTAATGGATATCCATCCCCATAGCCGCAGCCCGGGCTGCAATGGCCTTGCCAATCCGACCCAGGCCCAGGATGCCGAGCTTCTTTTTGCGAAGGGTACCTCTGGTCAGCGGGTAGGGGGCATTGGCCCATTTTCCGTCACGCAGCCAGCGTTCTGCAGCCGATAGCTCGCGCGCCGTCATGATCATCAACCCGATTGCCGTGTCGGCCACTTCGTCACTGAGGACATCGGGTGTATTGGTGACGATTATACCCCGCGATGCCGCGTGAACAGCATCGATGCTGTCATAGCCGACACCCAGCGACCCTATGATTTCCAACCCGGGAAAGACATCAATGAATGCCGCATCCAAGACCGTGGGATGGCCGCAGGCTATTCCCCGAATATTTGATTTGACCTCTTCAAGAAACGCTTCCCTGTCTTTCTTTTCCCACAGGTAATGCGTCACAAATGCCTTGCCAATGCCCTCCATGGCCAGTGCAGGGAGAGGGTTGGGAACAAGAATTTCCGGTTTTGACATAAATGTTTCCTGACGGGTAATCGGTTACGGACTGTTTTCTTATAGATTGTGTCTCAAGCCAGTTGAAGTGCAAGCTGCGTTATTTTGGCGGTTTACCGGAACGCCATGTTGTTCCAATATACTTTTTGCGAGTTCCTGCTATTGAAATTCCATCATCGGTTGTTCTGGTGAAGTGGTGCCAAAATAGACTCATTTCGGTTCCACTGCTGTAAAAACAGTAATTTGCATGAGTCCAATTGCCTATAAATGAAGCTGGCTGAAAGCAAATGGATTTGCTAAGCTTGGTTTTGTGCGCTGCGGCAATAGACGGCGCAATTCATGAGGATGAGTAACTGAAAAGGTCCGGTGTGCCATTTAACGAGATGGAAGATACAGACGGCGTACGTCCTCCCTACCGGAGTGTCGCCGATTGGATAGAAGAAACGGGGACTGAGCTTTTAGGCCGCCGCCGCGAGGAAGCGGAGGCGATATTCCGAAAAATTGGAATAACATTTGCGGTCTATGGCGAAGGTGGGGATCCGGAGCGACTAATTCCGTTTGATTTGATCCCCCGGGTCTTTTCCGCAGGTGAATGGTTGGTTCTGGAAAGCGGTATCCGCCAGCGCGCGCGCGCGCTCAACGCCTTTCTCTATGATATTTATCATCGCGGAGAGATCATAAAAGCCGGTATCGTTCCAGGCGAGCTGGTCTATCAAAATGCGGCCTATCTGCCGCAAATGGTCGGCTTTTCGCCCCCTGGCCGTGTCTATAGCCAGATTGTTGGTATCGACATTGTGCGCACCGGTCCCGACAAGTTCCAGGTGCTTGAAGACAATTGTCGTACGCCATCCGGCGTCAGCTACATGCTGGAAAATCGCGAGATCATGGCGCGGATGTTCCCGGACATTTTTACCGGCGGGCCGGTCAGGCCTGTCGATCATTATCCGGATGAGTTGTTGAGAACCCTGATGGAGGTCGCACCGGCGGCCTGCACGGGGGAGCCCACCGTGGTGCTGCTGACTCCTGGTTCCTTGAACTCTGCCTATTATGAGCATTCCTTTCTGGCTGATTTGATGGGGATTGATCTGGTCGAACCAAAGGATCTGTTTGTTGATAAGGCGCGCGTGTGGATGCGCACCACCCATGGCCCGAAGCAGGTGGACGTGATCTATCGGCGCATTGATGATGATTATCTCGACCCGCTGACCTTCAGGCCGGACAGCCTGTTGGGGATTCCGGGATTGTTTGACGCCTATCGGGCCGGTTGCGTCAATATTTGTTCAGCCCCGGGTGCGGGTGTCGCAGACGACAAGGCCATCTATATTTACGTGCCGGAAATGATCCGATTCTATCTGCGCGAAGAGCCCATTTTGGAGAATATCCAGACCTTCCAGTGCGGGCGGCCGGATGAATGCAAATATGTGCTGGAGAATATTGATGAGCTGGTGGTTAAGGAAGTCCATGGTTCAGGCGGTTACGGCATGCTGATCGGCCCCAAGAGCACAAAAGCGGAAATTGAGGCATACCGTCAGCGTATCCTGGCTGATCCGGGCAATTTTATCGCCCAGCCAACATTGAACCTGTCGACTGCACCGACATTGCATGAACGGGAAATATCCGGGCGCCACGTTGATTTCAGGCCTTTTTGCCTGGTTGGAAAAACAATCCGACTGGTTCCCGGTGGCCTGACCCGGGTTGCCCTCCAGCCGGGATCTCTGGTGGTGAATTCGAGTCAGGGTGGCGGAGTCAAAGACACCTGGGTATTGCGGGAGTAGAGATATGCTGAGTCGTGCTGCTGCAAATCTGTTCTGGCTGGGCCGTTTCATCGAACGAGCCGAGTCGACAGCTCGAATGATTTCCATGGGGCAGAGAATGGCCATGTTGCCCAGCACTCAAGGGCAGTCCGAGTGGGCATCCATCATGCTGGCAACCGGAACTAAACTGCCGGAAGGACGTCCGGTAACCGAAGCTGACATTGTATCGGGGCTCATCCTGGATACTCAAAATCCATCTTCAATACAATCCTGTCTGGCCAGAGCGCGTGAAAACGGGCGTGCGGTGCGCACCGCACTGACGCAGGAAATGTGGGAGAGCCTCAACGAGGACTGGCGCTACCTTGAGGTGATGGATACGCAGACCGCGCGCCAGCAAATCGGGTCCATCCTGGAATGGGTGCGCAAACGGTGCGCCATCTTCAGAGGTGCCGTCGAAACGGCCATGTCGCGCAATGAAGGCTACAATTTCCTGCGGCTCGGCGGAAGCATTGAGCGTGCGGACATGACCCTTCGCCTTCTGAACGTGAAATACTATCTGTTGCTGCCCGAAACGGAAGTGGTCGGCGGAGGCCGCGATTATCACCACTGGATGTCCATGCTTCATGCGGTATCGGGCCTCAGGGCCTATCACAGGTATTACAGTGGCGATTATGCATCTTGGAATATTGCCGACTTTCTGCTTCTCAATCAGACATTTCCGCGATCGGTGGCATTCAGCTACCGTCAACTGGACCTGGCTTTGAGCAGCCTGGAAAAGAGCCATGGCGGAGCACATGATTGCCAGCGAACGGCGCGCAATGAACTTGCCCGACTGAACCGGATGGATATCAATGCTATTTTTGATGACGGATTGCACGAGTTCATAGACAACCAGATCATCAAGACGGCGCGTATCAGTCAGGAAGTGTCCAATGCCTATTATTTCTAGTGGAGCCGTTTGATGCGATTATCCATTACGCACACGTCCGAATATGGCTACGAACCTGCGGCCAAGCAGGTGTCTTTGCGTCTCAAGCTGTTTCCTTCCGTTTACGACGGTCAATCGGTCGAAGATTGGACGGTTACGGTCAATGGAGAGGTGGTGCAACCGATCTATAAAACGGGCTATGGCGATGAAACGGCTCTTTGGCAGAGCAAGGGCGATGTCTCGAAGGTTGAAATTGTGGCCGGTGGCACTGTCGTGACGCAGGACAAGGCCGGTATGGTGCGGGATCTGCCCTGCAAACCGCCTTCTGCCATTTTTTGTCGGGAAACGCATCTGACCAGGCCGGATGACAGAATCCGCGAACTTGCCGAAAATGCCCGCCATGATGATGCTCTTGAAACGGTGCATGCGATCTCCAAGGCGGTTATCGACACGGTGATTTTCAGATCTTCTGCAACCGATTCCAAGACGACGGCCGCCGAAGCAATGGCAATTGGAGCCGGTGTCTGTCAGGATCATGCCCATATTTTCATAGCCGCATGCCGGTGTCTGGGCATTCCGGCGCGCTATGTGATCGGCTATCTGAACGCCTCTGATGAAGGTGATGAACTGCTGGAAACCCATGCCTGGGCAGAGGCCCATATCGAAAACTTTGGCTGGGTTGGGCTGGATGCCTCCAACGGAATATCACCGACGGAACATTACATAAGAATAACCTGCGGGCTGGACGCCGATGATGCCACTCCGATAAAAGGGCATGTGGTCGGCGACTCGCAGATCTCGCTCTCGGCGGATGTGTCTGTGTCCCAGAGCCAGCAGCAATAGAGGTAAACCAGTGACATATTGTGTTGCAATCAAGCTGAATGCAGGCTTGGTCTTGCTCTCTGATACCCGCACCAATGCCGGGTTGGACAACATATCGCGCTACAGCAAGATGCATTGCTGGGAGGCGCCCGGTGAGCGGGTTATTACGCTGTTGACCGCGGGCAACCTGTCGATCACCCAAGGGGTCGTCACACGTCTGGAAAAACAGATCGAAAAGTCCCATACGGACCCGAGCATCGAGACGATCATGAATGCCGAAAGCATGTTCCGTGTGGCTCAGATCGTCGGCGAGAACATGCGGATGATGCAGGAACGACATCGCGAAGGCATGGAAGCACAGGGCACGCGGTTCGACGCCACGGTGATTGTCGCAGGGCAACGCAAGGGTGGCAACGTGCGCCTGTTTCTGGTCTATACGGCCGGCAATTTTATCGAGGCCACCGATGACACTCCATTTTTTCAGATTGGCGAACACAAATACGGCAAGCCCATACTGGACCGGGTGATCACAAGTCAGACGTCGCTTGAAAAAGCGTCTTTGGCAGCCTGCGTGTCGATGGATTCGACCTTGCGAAGCAATTTGTCCGTCGGCATGCCGCTGGACATGGCGGTGATCGAGACAGGTGCACTGGCTTTTGCCAAACGCCGTCGCATAGAAGCAGAAGACAGCGATTTCAACGCCCTTTCCACCGCCTGGTCCAAGGCATTGAATTCCGCCTTTTATGATCTGCCTGACCTTCAGTGAAGGTCACCACGGGGCAGTGGATCCGCTCTTGGAGTTTCAAGCCACTTTAAAGTTGCTCGGCGACCTGTCCCAGGGCGTGGTCAATGGCATCAATGATCTGGTCCAGATCGTCTCTGGTGCAAATCAGGGCAGGGCTCAAACACAATGTGTTGTTATAGGTGTCTATGCTCCGGTTCGTTGCACCAATCAGCACACCATTGGCCAAGCAATTTGCCACGATAGCCTGAGCGACGGATTCGGGAACAGGTTCTTTCGTCTGGCGGTCCAGGACGAGTTCAACGCCGCAGAAGAGACCCTTGCCGCGCACATCGCCCACGATCGGATGCTTGTCTGCAAGGGCGTGGAGGCGAGCGAGCAGGTAGTCACCCATCACATTGACATTGTCGAGCAGGTTTTCATCTTCAATGATGCGCATGTTTTCCAGTGCTGCAGCAGGCCCTGCCGCACAGCCGCCAAAGGTTGAAATGTCACGGAAATAACTCATCGGGTCGGACGGATCGCTCTTGAATTGATTGAAGACATTCTCGGTTGTGACCGTGCAGGAAATCGCCGCATATCCGGACGCAACGCCCTTTGCCATCGTCACCATATCGGGTTGAATACCATAGTGCTGATAGCCGAACCATTTGCCGGTGCGGCCCAGACCGCAAACGACCTCGTCGATATGCAGGAGAACGTCATATTTCCGGCAAATCTCCTGAACAGTTTCCCAATAGCCTTCCGGCGGCACAATCACCCCCCCGCCCGCAGTTATCGGTTCGAGCACCATGGCGCCGACGGTGTCGGGACCTTCGCGCAGGATGACCTCTTCAATCGCCCGTGCAGCCCTTATTCCATAGTCGGAACAGGGACCAAATTGTGAGCGGTACTCCATGCAATGGGGCACTTCGACAAAGCCTGGGGTAAAGGGGCCATACTGGTCCTTGCGTTGATTCTGACCGCAGGAACTCAGCGCCGTGATTGTCGTGCCGTGATAGTCCCGTTCCCGGTAAAGAATCTTGTGTTTTTTGCCGCCATATTTTGCGTGCGCAATCTGTCGGACAATCTTGTAGGCCTTTTCATTGGCCTCCGAACCGGAATTGGAATAGTACACACGGCTCATGCCGGGCATTTTTTCGATCAGCTTTTCGGCGAAGAGGGCTGCCGGCACATTGCCTGCGGAATGTGCGAAGTAATTCATCTTCACCAACTGATCGCGCACGGCGTCGGCGATGGATTCGCGACCATAACCGACGTTGACCGTCCACACGCCACCGGAAACGCCATCCAGATATTCCTTGCCATTGGCGTCCCACACGCGCATTCCCTTGCCCTCAATGATCATCAAGGGATCGGATGTTTCATATCGCTTGTGCTGGCTCAGATGATGCCAGACGTGGTTGCGATCGCTGTTGACGATGTCGCCGAGGTCGTTGTTGCCAAGTGACAAATTCATGGTGTGCTCCAGACATGGGCTGCCAGAGCTCTTCACAAGAGCAGCAGCCAGATTGTCAAATTATGCCAATGTGACAGTCGCACGCGTTAATCAGAAAGCGATAGTCCCAGTTTCTGTAGCATCATGAAGCCAGATATCAACGCCTGGCGTTTTGCCTTCATTGCAAATCGCAGAATGCCCCGGATTGGGGGCATGCATTGCTCTCGGTCAGGCTTCGCTGACGCGCGTTCTCAAACTTGCAAAGTGCGCGTCCCAACCTTTGTCGAGTGCCATGAGCAATCCGAAGGGAGCAGCAATCTCGGCAAATCCACTATGTTCCAGTGTCAGACGTGTTCCGTCACCTGCCTGCTCCAAATTCCAGGTGACCGTTGTCATGGCGCCTGACAGTGGCCCGACTGTAAAGCTCTGAACAAGCTTTGAGGGTGGTTCCATTTGAATCACGGTTCCCCAACACATTTTTTTAGGCGAACCATCGTCGGCCTTTCCCATGAGTGCGTAGTCCTGCCCTTCACGCAGATTGCGATCTGCCGGGTGAAACCATGTTCCCAGCTTGTCCTTGTCGGTCAGGAATGCCCAGACGACCTCTCGTGAGGCGTTGAAAAACAGAGTCTTGGTGATGGTTTGACTATCCATTGTTTGTCCTTTCATGATTTTCGACGGCGCGCTGCAGATCGAGCAGACGTTCGTCCCAGAATTGGTTGAAGTGGTTGATCCAGTCGGAGACGGATTTCAGACCGAGTGGTTCGAGGCGGTTGATGCGTTCCCTGCCGCTTGCCTGAACGGAGATGAGTTGGCCTTCTTCGAGTATGGTGAGATGTTTTTTCACCGCAGCGCGGGTTATTGAAAAATGCTCGGTAACCTCACCGATTGTCATGTCCCGGGCGCTCAGGTGCATGAGAATGGCCCTGCGTGTGGGGTCTGCCAGTGCTCTGAAGGCCCCTTGTGTTTCTTCAACCGTTGAAGGTGTCATCATGTCTGTCAGTCCATCCCGGTCTGTCTCGTGGAACACATGTCATTTGATGTAGTACCAAATGGTATCCCATTAAATGCAACCAATTGGTATTATGTCAAGCGGTATTTACCACAGCAGTCTGCCGGGGTCATGAAATGTGAAAATGCGGCGATTGAAATCCGCAGGGTGCTGCCGAAAATGAGGCCTATCTTTGGATTTGATTTTACTGAATGAATTCGATTATTTACTCTTGTCACATCCCCTGAATTCAGTCTTATGCAAATATGAACCCACACTCCGCTGACAACATCCTGTGGCAATCGCTTTGCGCGCAACATGTTCCCACAACCAATCTTGATGGGGATATTTCAGTGGATCTGGTCATCGTCGGCGGTGGCTTTACCGGCTGTTCAGCAGCATTGCGCGCGGCAGAATTGGGACTGGATACCTGCCTTCTCGAAGCGGAGTTCATTGGACATGGGGGGTCCGGGCGCAATGTTGGTCTGGTCAATGCCGGTTTGTGGACGCCGCCTGACGAGGTCGAGAAAAAATTGGGGAAGGGGCCAGGTACAATACTCAATGACCTGCTGGCAAAGGCACCGGATCTGGTTTTCAATCTCATTGAGAAACATGCGATCAAATGCGAGCCTCTGCGCAATGGCACTTTGCACTGCGCCCATTCGCCCGGTGGATTGAGAGACCTCGAAAATCGTTTCAAACAGCAGCGGCGCCGCAAGGCGCCTGTTGCTCTGCTTGATGCCCGGCAGACGGAATATCGCACCGGATCGTCACTCTATTATGGCGCATTGTATGATGCCCGGGCCGGCACCATACAGCCAATGGCCTATTGCATTGGCCTTGCCCTCGCGGCACAGCGGGCAGGTGCGCGCCTGTACACACACAGTATTGCGAAGGAAATCAGCAGACAAAACGATACATGGGTTGTGCGCACAGCGCGTGGCACAGTCAGGGCTCGGGCACTTCTGCTGGCGACCAACGGATACCATCGGCAGGCCGCAGGCGTTGCCGCACCCAACATTGTGCCAGCGCATTACTTCCAATTGGCCACGCAACCGCTGACACAGGCGCGTCTGGCCTCAATCCTGCCGGGCATGGAGGGATGTTGGGATACGGCGACCGTCATGTCTTCGTTCCGGCGGGACGAAGCCGGGCGCATACTCATCGGTGCAATCGGTTCGCTGAGCCATTCTGCCTCTGTGATTCACCAAAAATGGGCCGTGCGCAAATTGGCGCAGCTTTTCCCGGACTTGGCAGGCACTCCACTGGAATATGCCTGGCATGGTCGCATTGCCATGACCTCTGATCATCTTCCCAGAATCGTTCGTCTCGGGCCAAATGCCCTGTCAATCTATGGCTATTCCGGCAGGGGTATCGGGCCGGGAACATTATTTGGAGCTTGTGCGGCTTCGTTTCTGGCCGGAAAGGGTGACGTGTTGCCAATCGAGCCGGTTGAAAAGCATATGGAGCCATTCAGTCGAACAAGAATGACCTATTATGAAGCAGGGGCATGCCTGGCGCACCTGGTGGGCTGAAATGCCTGTTTTTCGATGGTTTCTGCCATTATCAAAGCGCTCTATTGGAACAGTTGAAAGGCGATCCCGGATCCAACGGCCCCGGCCAGCCCCAAACCAAGATAGGTTGCAAAAACCCCGCGTTTGACCAGCGACCAGACCGCAGCCATTGCCGGAACCGAGCTGACCGCTCCGGCAACCATGAAGGACATGGCCGCTCCAGAACTCATTCCCTGGTCAATCAGGCCGGCAAGCAGGGGTGGCGCGACATAGCCGTTCAGGTAGGCAGGCATGCCGACGACGGCGGCAATGGCGATGGGGAGAAAGCCGTTTCCACCAACCGCCGAGACAATAAGAGAGGCGGGAACATAGGTGACCAACAGCGCTTCCAGAACATAGGCAAAGGCAAGCCATTTGCCCAAAAACAAGGCGTTTGAGACGAATTGATCGCGGAAGACTTCGCGTCTTGCATCGTCCTGCCAGAAGAACCACAAGGGTTTGCCTGTGAAGGGTGAAGGGCCGCATCCGCAGCCCGTGACGCTGGTTTGCCGCAATGGGGCGCCAAACAGACCGCGGCTCATGAGGATTTTTATTGAAAACCCGCCAAACAATCCCAGCATGACAGCCGCAAGAGCCTTGCCCAGGGCAAATGGCCAGCCAAGGGCGCTGGCGGTGATGATCAGCGTTGCCGGATCGACCAGTGGCGAGGAAAGCCAGAAGGCCATGACCGCGGACAGCGGTGCGCCAAGCGCCAGCAACCCGGCAATAAAGGGGATGACCTCGCACGAACAGAATGGAGCCAGACCACCAAGCAGTGCTGCAAAGAAGATCATGCGTGTTTCGCGGCCCTTGAAGGCGCCTGCAATATAGGCTTCTGCACCCGCTGCTTTGAGCCAGGCAATCATCAGCACTGCGACGAGGATATAGGGGAGTGTTCCGATAAACGCCTTGATGGCGAATTCGCTCACCGCAACAGTGTTCGACCGGTCCAGAAAAAAGACAAGAATTGGCACGGCAATGACAATGGACCAGGGTGTTGCCAGCCATTGTCTGATTTGCCGGCGATCAACAGTGATCTCGCGATGAATATCAGTCATGAGTTTCCCTCAAAATAAATCAGCGCCTATTCGCATTAGGTCATATAACGAGAAAACTAGATATATAGATATCAGGCAATTGTCAATTGCTGGCCCCCTCGCAGTTTTGGCGGGCATGTACCCGGTAAAAAATGGACTGAATGCGACATTCAAATAGCTGGAATCGTGTCGCAAAACCGCGAGCATTTCGAAATATACCGGATTAAAACGGGTTGGATGTTCTGGGAGGAATGTTCGTGTTTGAATTGACAACAAGTGCACGTCTGCGGCGCTCACCCTACTTTGCGACGACTGTGGCAGAAGGCGCGAACAGCTTCACCACATACAATCATATGTTGATGCCCACCGGGTATGGCCATGCAGAAGCGGAATATTGGCGGCTGATCAATGGGGTGTCCATGTGGGACGTCTCCGTTGAGCGGCAGATTGAAATATCGGGCCCGGATGCGGCGCGTCTGGTGCAGGTCCTGTCACCGCGCAAATTGGACAGGTTTGTCGTCGGTCAGGGGAAATATGTGCCTCTGTGCAATCATGCGGGAACATTGATCAACGATCCGATCATTCTCAAGCTGGGCGATGACCGGTTCTGGCTGTCGATAGCTGATTCCAGCATCCTGTTTTGGGCGAGGGCCATTGCTGCAGAGCGCGGCCTGCAGGCTAACATAGTGGAGGCCGATGTTTCGCCTCTGGCAATCCAAGGCCCTCTGGCAGCAAATGTTGTTGCCGCGATTTTCGGCGATTGGGTGCACGATCTCAAATATTTCTGGTTCAGGAATGCTGAAATCGAAGGCATTCCGGTCATGGTTGCCCGATCCGGCTGGTCAAAGCAGGGTGGTTTTGAGCTTTACCTGATGGACGGCAACAGGGGAGCGGATCTCTGGAATATTGTGCGTGAGGCCGGTCGCCCTTTTGACATTGGGCCGGGAAATCCCAACGCTTGCGAGCGCATCGAAAGTGGGCTGCTGTCCTGGGGTGGCGACACCGACGATGCCACAAACCCCTTTGAAGTACGCCTGGGAAGTTTTGTGGATCTCGATCTTGATGACAGCATTGTCGGCATAAAGGCTTTGCGTGCCATCCACACTGAAGGCCACAGACGGCATCAGCTAGGCGTGGTCCTGAAGGATGACGCTCCATTCGAAACCCATTCTGTCTGGTACAGCATTATGGTCGGGGACCAGAAGGTCGGTGACATGACCAACGGAGTCTGGTCAAGGCGCATGGAGCGCAACATTGGTTTTGCACTGGTCAGCCGTCTGCTTGATGTGGGCGATGACGTCACCATCATGCGCGAAGACCAAGCCGTTCAGGGAACGCTGGTGGATTTGCCGTTTCTCTGACAATCATTAAAGATGCCGCAGGAACTTGAAGGTCTCTCGTGCGATCTATAGCACCTCAATGCACTGGTTAAGCTGTCGGATAAGGGCTCGATATGCGCTGATGGATGGTTCTGGAGTGTAAAAGTCTGTCCGATGACCCGGCGGTTGTCGGTCAGCACCTCTGGAAAAGGTGCTGGAAACGATCTTTAACGGGTCCCACACGTGGAAACTGAGATATGCTGACTGTTCTTGGGCGCCGAACGTCTTTCAATGTGCAAAAGGTGACCTGGCTGCTGGACGAAATCGATCTGCCTTTCAGGCATATTGAGCTTGGAGGCAAATTCGGTGGTCTGGATACGCCGGAATTTCGCATGCACAACCCCCACGGCAAGGTCCCCGTTCTCAAGGACGGCGACCATGTGGTATGGGAATCCCATGCCATGCTGCGTTATCTTGCCGCCAAATATGCGGCGGATCGCTTCTGGAGCGATGATCCGGCGATACGATCCCCTGTCGATCAATGGATGGACTGGTCATTGTCTACATTGCAGCACGATTTCCTGAGCGGCGTTTTCTGGGGGTATTATCGAACGCCGCAGGAGAAGCGTGACTGGCCGACCATCAATAGAAGCATCGAAAAATGCACAGGGCACTTCCGGTTGCTTGATACCATGCTTTCAGATCGCGAAAACCTGCTGGGCGCGACGTTGTCTCTGGCCGATATCGTGATCGGTGCGCATCTTTACCGATACTATAATCTGGACCTCGAAAGACCGGCCTTGCCTCATCTTGATGACTGGTATGAACGATTGCGCAAACGGCCAGCCTACCTGAGGAATGTCATGATACCCTTTTATGATCTCTTTGGAAAATTGTCATTTTAGATGAGTTTCACCAAAAGCATTGTTGCGATATCATATGTGAAGTGCCCGTGCACAATACCAAAATTGCACGGTGCGGCAGCAAAATTGCATGGTGCCGGGCGAAGACCTGTCAAGCGATTCGACAACGGGTCGGATTCGGCGCCATTGCGAATTTTGGCGTCGAATATCAGCGCAAAAGTTCAGCAATTCATCTGTTTTGGTCCTCAGTCAGCAACCATTTCTGGTAATAAAAGCCCGGAGAATGGCTTGGTAACGATGTAAAACGAATAGTCTGGATTTCGCAGCGGCTTCGTGTCTATACTCTCACCAAGGCTCGTTCCCTCGCAATGCGGGCCAAAATAAAAGGGAGTTATCTATGTCATTTCGCCGGAGTCTATTGGGAGCAACGCTCCTTGCCAGCATGTTCGCGACGCCTTCATTGGCTGAAAACACGTTTAACTTTGCCTTTCAGGGCACATTGAAATCACTTGATCCCTATTCTCTCAATGAGACCTTCTCGCTCGGTACATTGGGCAATGTCTATGAGGGACTGACCGCACGCGATGAAAACCTCCAGATCATACCCGGTCTTGCCGAAAGCTGGGAAGTCATATCGCCGACCCAGTGGCGCTTTCACCTGCGCAAGGGTGTGAAATTTCACAATGGCAATGATTTCACCGCCGCTGATGTGGTGTTTTCCGCAGACCGTGTCCGCTCTGAAGGGTCCGACCTCAAAACCCGCATCCCCGCCGACGCCAAATTTGTCGCTGTCGACGATCATACTGTTGATGTGATGCTGTCATCGCCCAACCCAATTTTGCACTATGAGTGGGACAGCTGGGTCATTATCGACAAGGAATGGGCCGAGGCCAATGATTCGGTGCGCGTCACCTCTGCCTCCGACCAGTCGGCAACGACCATTTCACTGCAGTCAAACGGCACCGGACCGTTCAAGATCACCAGACATGATGGTGGTGTAAGCACAACGTTCGAATCCAATACGGATTGGTGGAATGCCGCCAACAAGCAATACAATATCGACAAGGTGGAATTCGCGACGGTTTCCTCTGATCCAACGCGGGTCGCAGCCTTGCTGTCCGGGGATATGGATCTCGTCTATCCGGTTCCTGTACAGGATATCAATCGGGTTGATTCCAACGCTACGACAACAACTTTGATCGGCCCTGAATTGCGAACGATCTTTCTGGGCATGGATCAGATGCGTGACGAATTGCTCTATTCCAATGTGAAAGGCAAAAACCCCTTCAAGGATGTACGGGTTCGCAAGGCCTTCCTTCAGGCCATCGACATTGAAGCGATCAAGTCAAAGGTCATGCGCAACCTGTCGGAGCCTGCAGCGCTGCTGATTTCTCCCTTCATGTTTGCAAACGCTGACCAGTTCAGCCGGCCTGCCTATGATCCCGACGCATCCAAGGCCCTGCTGGCCGAAGCCGGCTATCCCGATGGGTTTGAAGTCGGCATGGACTGCCCCAATGACCGTTACGTCAATGACGAAGCAATCTGTCAGGCCGTAGCGTCCATGCTTGCCCGGGTTGGTGTGAAGGTCAATCTCAATGCGCAGCCGAAAGCCCAGTATTTCGGCAAGGTGCTGGCATCGAACGGATTTGATACGTCCTTCTACCTGTTGGGCTGGACACCAGGCTCCTTCGATTCCTGGAATATCCTTGCCAATATTGTGGGTTGTCGTGATGAAGCCGGCAATGGCGGCATGTTCAATCTCGGTGGTTACTGCAACAAGGAAGTTGATGCTCTGGCAGCACAGGTTCTGGAAGAAAATGATCCGGTCAAACGTCTTGATCTGATTACGCAGGCCTATCGGATAACGGATGATGAAGTCTCACACATTCCTCTGCATCAACAGGGGTTGGCATGGGGTGTATCCGAAGATGTGGACGTCGCACAGCGCGCAGACAATGTGCTGATGTTCTATCACGTCAATAAAAAACAGTAGAGTATTTCCGGGCCCCTGAGCGCCATTGGCGCGCGGGGGCCCGGAGAGCGAATCATGCTGGCATTCATAATCCGACGTCTTGTTCAATCCGTGGTGGTGATGCTGGTTGTCAGTCTCATCGCCTTCGTCATGTTCCGTTTTATCGGTGACCCGGTTGACCAGATGGTCGGGCTCGAGACGACCGTGCAGGAGCGTGAACTTCTGCGCCAGCAACTTGGCCTGAACGATCCTTTGCCCCTCCAGTTTTGGCATTTTGTATCAAATGCCGCGCAGGGTGACCTTGGTATTTCCTATCAGTTCAAACGACCCGTTGCCGACCTGATCGGCAGCCGATTGCCGGCTACCCTGGAATTGTCCTTTGTTTCGGCCCTGTTTGCCCTTTTGATGGGGATTCCGATGGGGGTGTATACCGCCCTTAATCGTGAGAGCGTTTTGTCAAAGCTGTTTCTGACGATTTCACTGATCGGCATTTCTCTGCCGACATTCCTCATTGGTATCCTGCTGATTTTCGTCTTTTCCGTCTATCTGCAATGGCTTCCCAGCTTTGGCCGCGGCAAGGTGGTTGATCTTGGCTGGTGGTCAACAGGCTTCTTGACCGTATCGGGATTGAAGGCATTGATCCTGCCGTCGATTACCCTTGGTTTGTTCCAGATGACACTGATCATGCGACTGGTGCGTTCCGAAATGATGGAAGTCCTGCGCACCGACTTTATCAAATTCGCGCGGGCACGCGGATTGACGAACCGCGCCATCAATTTTGGTCATGCCCTGAAAAATACGATGATCCCGGTGATCACGATCACCGGATTGCAGATGGGTGCGATCATTGCTTTTGCCATCATTACCGAAACTGTGTTCCAGTGGCCCGGCATGGGGCTTTTGTTTCTGCAGGCAGTGCAAAATGTCGACATTCCGATCATGGCGGCCTACCTGTTATTGATCGCTCTCCTGTTTGTCATCATCAACCTGATTGTTGATCTGCTTTATGTGATGGTCGACCCACGCATCCGTATTGAAGGAGCTGAGGCATGACCATGGATTCGGAAAGGCTCAAGCCTCCGGGTTTATGGGCCAGGGTTTTTGACTCTGACATCTGGTATTCCTTCACGCGCTCGAAGGTCATCATGGCGGCGGCAATCGTTACGCTGTTGATTTTCCTGGGCGCTTTGTTTGCGCCATTGATTGCCCCGCACGATCCTTTCGACATGGCCAGCCTCTATCTGATGGATTCCCTGACGCCGCCGATGTGGGAAGAGGGGGGCAATCCGGTCTATCCGCTGGGAACCGATGATCAGGGGCGGGATATTCTCTCTGCGATTCTCTATGGCTCGCGAATTTCGCTGGCTGTGGGGTTTGCCTCGGTCGCTTTTGCCGCCATCCTGGGTATTTCTCTAGGGCTTTTGGCCGGTTACATGGGCGGCCGGGTCGATTCCATCATCATGCGGATTGCCGATGTGCAACTGACATTTCCTTCGATCCTCATTGCTCTGCTGATTGACGGATCTGTGAGAAGCGTGTTTGGCGGCATTGACCGCGAGCAATCGGCCTTTTACGTGCTCGTCTTCTCCATCGGGCTGTCGTTCTGGGTGCAATATGCACGCACCGTTCGCTCCTCCACGCTGGTGGAAAAAGACAAGGAATATGTTCAGGCGGCCCGTCTGATCGGATTGCATCCCCTGCGTATCATGGCCAGCCATGTGTTGCCGAATGTCATGGGCCCGGTGCTGGTTATCGCAACGATCAATCTGGCGCTGGCCATTATAACTGAAGCAACCCTGTCCTTTTTGGGTGTAGGCATCCCATCGACACAACCTTCTCTTGGAACATTGATCCGTATCGGTAATGATTTTCTGTTCTCGGGCGAATGGTGGATTGCCGCATTCCCCGGGGCGGCTCTGGCCATCCTTGTTCTGGCCGTCAATCTGCTGGGCGACTGGCTGCGCGATGCGCTCAATCCGCGGTTAAGGTGATCCGATGAGTGACGCACTGCTTTCCGTACGCGACCTGGTGGTCGAGTTTCCCACACGCAAGGGTATCTTGACTGCGGTCGACCGTGTCAGTTTTGACATTGCCCGCGGCGAAGTGCTTGGTGTTGTTGGTGAATCCGGTGCGGGCAAGTCGATGACAGGATCAGCCATTATCGGTTTGATCGAGCCCCCTGGGCACATTGCCGGTGGTACCATCAGCATTGCCGGTCAAAGGATTGACAATCTGCCCTATGAGGCCATGCGCCGTGTGCGTGGCAAGCGCATTGGCATGGTGTTTCAGGATCCGCTGACATCACTCAACCCGATCTATACGATTGCGGAGCAATTGATCGAGACAATCCGCACCCATATGGATCTAAACGAGCGCCAGGCCCGCGACCGGGCGATAGGATTGCTCGACCAGGTCGGCATCCCGGCCGCTTCGCGGCGCATTGATGATTACCCACATCAGTTTTCCGGCGGCATGAGACAGCGCGTGGTGATTGCGCTGGCGCTGTGTGTGGAGCCTGAACTGATCATTGCCGATGAGCCGACAACGGCTCTGGATGTCTCTGTCCAGTCGCAAATCATCGATGTGCTAAAACGCATGTGTGCTGACCACGGCACGGCCATCATGCTGATCACCCATGATATGGGCGTGATTGCGGAGGCTGCCGACCGCGTGGTGGTCATGTACGCTGGACGGGTCGCCGAGATCGGCGCGGTCCGTGATGTGATCAAGGATGCCAAACACCCCTACACGAAGGGGCTGATGGGGTCGATTCCCACCTTGATGCAGGATTCGGATCGACTGACTCAGATTCCCGGTACCATGCCGCGACTGACCGATATTCCGCCCGGTTGCGCCTTCAGCAAACGTTGCCCTGAGGCTTTTGATCGCTGCTTCGTTGAACAGCCTGATTGCAGGCCCTATCAGGGACGCGACGTCGCTTGCCTGTTGTATGACGAAGGGAAGCCGCAGTGACGGATGTGCTTGTCGGAATTGAAAACCTGAGTCGCGATTTTGACGTCTCCAAGCCCTGGCTCAACCGGGTTCTGGAAAACGAAGAAAAGAAATTCGTGACGGCGGTCAATGATGTTTCCTTTGAAATTCGCCGCGGCGAGACTTTTGCCCTTGTTGGAGAATCCGGATCCGGAAAATCCACCATCGCCAAGTTGATTGTCGGATTGATCAGACCAACTGGCGGACAGATCCTGTTTGACGGAACGAACGTGGCAACCAGGGGAAGCGCCTCGATGCGCCAGCTGCGAAGCCGTTTCCAGATGATTTTCCAGGATCCTTTCGCCAGCCTCAATCCGCGCTGGCGGGTCAAGGACATTATCGCCGAGCCCTTGCGTACCTTTGGCGTGGTCGAGGGCAGGGCGGCCTGGGAAAAACGGGTCGATGAACTTTTGGAAACCGTAGGCCTGTCGGCCAAGGACGGCGCCAAATACCCGCATGAGTTTTCCGGCGGGCAGCGCCAGCGTGTTGCCATTGCCAGAGCGCTTTCGGCCCAGCCGGAATTTATTGTTTGCGATGAACCCACGTCAGCCCTGGATGTGTCCGTGCAGGCGCAAATCCTCAACCTCATGCGCGATCTGCAGGACGAGTTTGGCCTGACCTATCTTTTCATCAGCCATGACCTGTCGGTCGTGCGCCACATGGCAAGCCGCATCGGCGTTTTGTATCTGGGCCGTCTGGTCGAAGTGGCAGAGGGAAAGACATTGTTCAGGGAACCCAAACATCCCTATACGAAAATGTTGCTCGACGCCGTCCCGGATCTGGAGATGACCGGTCGTTCGCGCCAGCCGGTTGAAGGTGAAATACCCAATCCGATCGATCCGCCAAGCGGCTGCACCTATCATCCCAGATGCCCACTTGCCAATGACCGGTGCAAAAGGGAAGTTCCTGTCCTCAAGCTGCATGAAAACACCAAAGCGGCCTGCTTTGCGCTCGAAGAAGGGCGCGGTTGATAAATCATTGAGCAAATCTGTTTTTCATTGATCCGGTCTGCAAGCTTTTTCCTGATTTTCATGGCGCGGACCTGACGCCTCAACTGGATGCATAACAGAATTTGCTTTTCGCAATGGATGCCTGTTCACTTTCCCCCGGTGAAGCATCGCCCTCAATGCCATGTTCATGATTGATACCCAGATGCTTGCGGTCCATCGCTGACCCATCGCTGACCCATCGCTGACCCATAGCTGGCCTTGGGCGGTGTGATCGGATGCAATTGGCAAATGGGGTGTCGGTTTAAAAATTTGAAGAGCTTGTTGACACTCAGGCGGTTCTTGGAAAAGATATGAATACGTATTCAAAATTTGACTCGAAGCGCTTGAAGGTCGCTACGGCAGCAGGGAAATCGAAAACAGGCATGAGGGATTCAGACATAACTCAGCCGCCCTTGAGCAATCGCAGACACGGGGGGAGGCGGCACAACGCAACCCCGTTGGCGCGTGATTGGGGTAATAGGCATCTGGCGCAATACGGTTTCCACCTGCGGGGTTTGGCAGCAGTTATCTGTATCCTCCGCGCAGGGATCATCGGCCCTGGATTGTTCAGTGGCCAGAATGGGATGACAAATACATTGTATGGCGGAGCGCTGATGCGGCTGGCCTCGCCTGCCGGGGTTCCTGTGCCAGGGGTAAGCGCATTCCAGACGATCACAGAAACTGACCTTCGAGATCAAGACCAATTAACACGCAACAGACAAGACGCGTACACTCATACAAGAGCATGGAGTCTCACATGACCGTTACATATCTCAAGCGAGGAAAGCCGGAAAACGAGCGTTCGGATGACGATGCCAAGGTGCGTTCGTTGGTTGAAGCGACGCTTCGGGATATCGATACGCGCGGTGATGCCGCAGTACGCGACCTGTCGGAAAAATTTGACAAGTTTTCTCCCCCGGCGTTCCGTTTGTCGTCTTCCGATATTGATGCACTCATGCAGAAGGTATCGACGCGCGATATGGAAGACATCCGCTTTGCGCAGAAGCAGGTTCGCCGTTTTGCCGAGGCGCAGCGGGCCTCGATGACCGATATCGAGATTGAGACCCTCCCTGGTGTCATTCTCGGGCACAAGAACATTCCGGTCCAGTCCGTCGGCTGCTACATTCCTGGCGGCAAGTTCCCGATGGTTGCCTCCGCCCACATGTCGGTCCTGACCGCGAATGTTGCCGGCGTTCCGCGGATTGCCGCAGCCACGCCACCTTTCAAGGGCGCGCCGAACCCGGCAGTGATCGCGGCAATGCATCTGGGCGGCGCCCATGAGATCTATGTTCTCGGAGGCATCCAGGCCATTGGTGCGATGGCGATCGGCACGGCAACGATCGAGCCCGTGCATATGCTTGTCGGCCCCGGCAACGCTTACGTCGCCGAGGCCAAGCGGCAACTCTTCGGCCGCGTCGGAATTGACCTGTTCGCCGGCCCGACCGAAACCATGGTGATCGCCGACGACACCGTCGACGCGGAGATCTGTGCGACCGATCTGTTGGGGCAGGCCGAGCACGGCTACAATTCGCCGGCGGTTCTGCTGACGAATTCCCGTAAACTGGCCGAGGCGACGATCGACGAGATTGCACGCCTTCTTGAAATCTTGCCGACGGCCAACACGGCACGCGTCAGTTGGGACGATTATGGCGAAGTCATCCTTTGCGACACTTATGACGAGATGCTTGGAGTGGCCAATGACATTGCTTCGGAGCATGTGCAGGTGATGACAGATCGCGATGACTGGTTTCTGGAAAACATGCACTCCTATGGCGCCTTGTTCCTCGGTCCGCGCACCAATGTGGCGAATGGCGACAAGGTGATCGGAACCAACCACACGCTGCCGACCAAAAAGGCAGGCCGTTATACTGGCGGGCTTTGGGTTGGCAAGTTCCTTAAAACGCACAGCTACCAGCGCATCGTCACCGACGAGGCCGCGACCTTGGTCGGCGAATACGGTTCCAGGCTCTGCATGCTGGAAGGTTTCGTGGGACATGCCGAGCAGTGCAATGTCCGGGTGCGGCGCTATGGCGGACGCAACGTCGCTTACGGGGCCGCCGCCGAGTGAAGGCCGAAAGGCTGTTTTAGCTCGGACTACAGCGTCTATCCGCTCAGTGTTGAATGCCTGTGCGAATGTTGAGTGCCGCGACCTTGTCGCTGCTGCCTAAATTATGCGTGTGCTGCGCACCAGTCCTGCTGTTACATCGGTTTTGGAAGCAGTGTTCAACAGGTCTGGCGTTTGTGAATGCTGGTCTCTCGGTTCCCTTTGCTGACAGGTCGGTTTTCGGGATCCCAGACGTGCAGGCGCTTCTCCAGTGCAGGCAGTTTGCTTTCGGAATGCAGCAGCAGTGGTCGATGACACCGCAAGCGGGTTTGGTGCTGGACGAACTCTTCCAGCTCAGCTGATTGTCAGACTATCCTGCTCGATCTCGTCATCCGGTTCCACGTGGATGGTGATATTCGCACCGGGCACGCTGGTGCTGAGTGCATCCTCTATGCGATTGCAGATGGCGTGCGAGTCGGCCACGCTCATATCACCGTCGACGACCAGGTGAAACTCGATGAATGAAACATGGCCGGCGCTGCGCGTCTTGATGTCATGGACCTCGATGGCGCCCGTCGCGCTTTCGGCTATGGTCTGCCGAATGAGTTCACTTTCTTCATCGTCGAGAGCCGCATCCATCAGGCCGTCGACCGAGAGTGAAATGACCTTCCAGCCCTCACGCAGCACATTAATACCGACGGCTATGGCCATGAGGGAATCCAGAAAAAGCCATCCGGTGGACAAAACAAGGACCAGCCCGACCAGAACACCCACAGACGTGACGACATCAACCAGAATATGGCGTCCGTCAGCTGCAAGCGCCGGAGAGCGTGCGCGACGGCCTGCGGTGATGAGAAGCCAGGCCCAAAGACCATTGACGATTGTTGCAACGAGATTGACACCCATGCCCGTGAGCGGTGCACCCAGAGGAATTGGTGCTTGCAACGAAGCGATGGCTTCCTTGAAGATCAGCAGCGCTGCACTGACAATGAGCACTCCGGCAATGACCGTGGAAAAATACTCTGCCTTGTGGTGCCCGAAGGGATGGCCTTTGTCAGCTGGTTTGTGACTGATGCGTATGGCGCCCCAGGCAAGCAGCGCTGTAAACACGTTGATGACCGATTCCAGCGCATCGGAGTAAAGCGCAACCGACCCGGTGAGGCGCCACGCAACACCTTTCAAGGCCAGGACCAGACAGGCAACCACAATGGACCAGCCTGCGAGGCGGGCAATATGGCGTCTGTTCTTCATGAAGACCTCTTGGGTATCGCTGCGCTGCGCCCCTCCATACAAATCAAAGGCATTCTTGTCCACGCGTCATTGTTCTATTGTGCTTGAGCCAAAAATGGATACGATTTTGCATAAGTCTTGCCGTGATTGTGACACGGGCTTTTTACAGCGAGGTATGATCATGACGGACCGTCCACTTTGGCAACGCAGCGCCTGCGAAACGGCGGATGCAATAAAAACCGGAGAGATATCTTGCTCGCAGGCCGTTTCGGCAGCCGTCGCCCGCATGCGCGAGCGCAATGGCGCCATCAACGCCGTGGTCGATGATCTGGGTGATGAGGCGATTGCCGAGGCCGAGGCTCTGGATGCCAGAGGGGAGAATACCGGGGCCAAAGGCGCATTATACGGCGTACCGGTGACCGTGAAGGAAAATGTTGACCAAGAGGGAAAGGCGACTCCAAACGGCGTGACGGCCTTCAAGGATATCATCGCGCCGGCCGACTCGCCTGTGGTGGCGAACTTTCGCAAAGCTGGCGCCATTATCATTGGCCGCACAAACACGCCGGAATTTTCCTTTCGTGTGACGACTGACAATGAGCTTCATGGGCGCACCTATAATCCGTGGAACGATTGGGCCTCTGCCGGCGGATCTTCAGGCGGCGCGGCCGCTGCTGTCATGTCGGGCATGGGGGCTTTGGGCCATGGCAATGACATCGCCGGATCCTTGCGTTTCCCACCGGCTGCAACGGGCGCGACATCGGTCAAGCCAACGCTTGGGCGGGTGCCCGCCTACAATCCCTCGGGCACGGCTGAGCGAGGCCTGCTGGCGCAATTGATGTCTGTTCAGGGCGTGATCGCGCGTGAGGTGCGCGATGTGCGTCTTGCCATGCGTGAATTGATCAACCCCGATCCGCGCGATCCCTGGATGGTGCCATTGCCTTTCGATGGCGATCCGGTCGAGGGGCCGATCAAGGTGGCCTTTACCAAAAACACCTTCGAGTTCGACTTGCATCCGGCCGTGGAAAGGGCATTGGACAATGCTCGCGACGCGTTGAGCGATGCCGGTTACGAACTGGTCGAAATCGAACCGCCACTGGTTCGCGAGATTGCCGAGGAGACCGGACGATGTCTCTTTGGAGAGATAAACGCCCTGATGGGGCCTGACATCGAGAAATATGGCAGCAAAACCATCAATGCGATTTTCAAGGATTATTTCGAATATTTTGGTGCCTATGAGGGCAAGGAACTCCTGCTGGGTCTGGCGAAACGCAGCCATTATGCAAGGCAATGGTCTCTTTTCCTGCAGGATTACCCTCTGGTTCTTACACCCTTCCTGCCACATCCAACCTATGCATCCGATCGGGACACGCAAGGCCTGGACGGTGTCGTGGAGGCTCTCGGATCAGCCGTCTATGCCTATACATTCAATTTCATAGGTCTGCCTGCAGGCCTGATTGGCGCCAATTACAATGATGGGCTTCCGGTTGGCGTGCAGATTGTTGGTCGCCGCTTTCGTGAAGACATGATACTCGACGCCTGTGAGGCAGTTGAGCAACGAATCGGGATCATGGCAAAAACGCTCTTTGAGCGCGACTGACCGGGGTGTCATGCAATGTGTGATAAACAGCAGTCAAATGCAGGAACCATTATCATCGCTCCTGTGCTTGACGCATCGCACCTGTCACAAAAGAGTAAGTTGGCCTGGAGAGGTATGAGGCTTTGGGAAAACCGCAAGATGATTGTCCGGGTGAAGGGCGTGCAGAACTGAGCCAGAGAGCAAAAAGTTTGATTGGTCGGGAAATTCGCTGCTAGAAAATATGTTAAACATATCATCGGATCCGTGAAAAGGTGATATATTTGAAACGGTTGGAATCAAGGAAGCCGGAATAATTTGTCCACAATCACGGTCTGCGCATTTGGCTGAATCCTGACACGGATTGTGATCAGCAAGAGGCGCGGAGCGAAAGGGAGGATCCACTTGCGTAAAGCCTATCCGCCGTTAGAGCCCTACAATTCAGGAAAACTGGATGTGGGCAACGGGCACCAGATTTACTGGGAATTCTGTGGTAATCCTGTTGGAAAGCCTGCGGTCTTCCTGCACGGTGGTCCGGGTGCAGGATGCACCGAGGATCACCGTCGCCTGTTCGATCCCGACCGTTACCGGGTGCTGCTGTTCGATCAGCGCGGTTGTGGCCGATCAACACCGCGCGCCAATACAGAGACGAATACAACCTGGCATCTCGTCGAAGATATTGAATCCTTGCGGATGAAATTCGGGATCGATCGTTGGCTGGTCATGGGTGGGGCCTGGGGCGGCGCCCTGGCATTGGCCTATGCCCAGACGCATCCGACGTCTGTTTCGGAACTTGTCATTTACAGTGCCTTCACGGCGCGTCGTTCCGAATTGTTGTGGTTCTATCAGGACGGTGCATCCTGGCTCTACCCTGAAAAGTGGAAAAAATTCATCGAGCCGATACCTGATGAGGAACGCGCCGATCTGATCAGCGCCTATCACAAGCGTCTGGCCGGTACAGATGCGGACAAACGTCTTGAGGCGGCAAAAGCCTGGAGTCTCTGGGAGGCCGAGGCGAGTCGTTTGATGGCAGACAAGAAACTGACCGATCTTCACGGTTCGGATCCCTATGCACTGGCGCTCGCCTGTATCGGCAATCATTATTTCATGAACAAGGCCTTCTTCAGGGAAGCACAGATTTTGCGCGATTGTGGTCGGTTGAAAGATATCCCCGGCGTTATCATTCAAGGCCGACAGGATATTGTGACACCGGCGCGCACTGCCTTCGATTTGCACCGGGCCTGGCCGGAAGCGGAATTCCACGTGATTGATGGTGCAGGGCATACCTACAATGAGCCTGGAATTCTCAATCAGCTCATTGTCGCGTCAGATCAATACGCTGGTTGAACAAAGCCGCAAGGCTTTGCCAAATTTGCCAAGGAATTTGCGAAAGTAAATTTATCGCGCAGGAAAAAGATGCAAGGCGGCATGTTGCAGCAACATGATCGTCTTGCCGTCCTGAATGCGTCCATCTGCGATCATTGCGTAGGCCGCATCGAAGTCCATCTCAAGGACTTCAATGTCCTCGCCTTCCTCCCTTAGGCCGCCGCCTTTGGCAATGCGGTCCTGCGGCGTGTATTCACCGATAAAACAATAGATTTTCTGGGTCAGGGCTCCGGGGCTCATATAGGCCTCGAAGACCTTGGTGATCGGGCCAACGCGGTACCCTGTCTCTTCCTGCGTTTCCGCCCGAATCCGTTCCTCCGGTGTTGCATCGTCGAGCAGGCCGGCAGGTGTTTCCACCATGAGGTCCTCATAGCCATCGGTGAAGGCAGCCATCCGAAATTGCCTGGTCAGGATGATCGTGCGCCTGTCGACGTTGTACAGCAGGATTGTGGCGCCGTGCCCGCAGTTATAATTCTCGCGCTGCAACGACTGCCAGGCACCATCGCGCCGCAGATAATCAAAGGAGATTATTTTCAGGCTCGCCCATTCGTCGTGGATGGTTTTGGTTTGGCGAATGCGGATGCGTTGTTTCACGGTCATGGAAAACTCTGCCAATCGTCATCTGTTGAATTGTTCGGGGTGGCGCACTGTTTCAGATGAGTGCGTCGAGGCCCTTGTCAGCCCGCCACTGCGTGATTGTCGCATCGCCGTCAAGGACAACCCGCATGGCCATGACTGCGACCTGCACAGCTTCCTTTCGCACATTGGCGCGCGGCTCTTCAAATGTTGCTTTTGCCAGTTCGCCAACCTCTTCCATCAGGGCCAGCATCGTCACATTGTCCCCTGGAAATTTTGCACGCGCGCGCGCGAGTTCCGCTTTAATTTCTTCCAGCAAGTCGTTGATTTGAATCCTGTTGTCATCTTCGGAATTATTCATGATGTGGACCTCTTCAAGGCGATTTTGCATCTGTCTTTTTAAATTTGGATCAGGCTATCAGCACGGGGCACCCGGCGCGATCATTGTTCTATCTTGAATTTGTGCTGTGAAGCATTAGGTGGCCGCTGAGCGCACGCATCTCATGGAACAAGAGGGCGCCCTCGGCAGCCAGTTCTTCCGAGTGGCTATCCGTGGCATATCCATAACAGCGCATCCTGGCCCGTCGGGCTGCCTTGGCACCGGTGGCGCTGTCCTCAATCACCACGCAATCTTTCGGCGCAATGGCGAAATGATTGGCGGCGTGAAGAAAGAGGCCAGGGTCTGGTTTTGCATGCCCGATTGTATGGGCGGAAAATATGCGATCACCGAACCGTGTCCACAATCCCGCATTGCCCAATGTAATGGACATCTTTTTCTCGCTGCCATTCGACGCGACACAATAGGGTATTGCGGCACGGTCAAGTTGGTCCAGAATGTCTACAATGCCGTCAATGACCGGCACGCCTGCTTCCAGCCTTGCATGGACTTCGCTGTAGATTTCATTAATCCAACCTTCGGGCAGGGCCGCACCCATTTTGATCGCAGCCTGCATGACATCAATCATCTGGCCGCCCATAAAGCGCTCCTTGCACTGCATTGCAGACAGAGAAAGTCCGTAACGCGCAAGATTTATGGAGATCACCGCATTGGTGGCCAATTCGCTGTCAACAAGAACGCCGTCGCAGTCGAAGATCACCAACAATGGCTGCCCAGACCTATTTTCCTTGTCGCGCATCATGCTTTCGGATCATCTCGCATGATGACGAAATCTGTGTCGGTGTGGGTATTCGGGTGGGCAGGCAGATCTGTGGGCAACGATGTCATGGAGTCGTCCTTTTGTTTTGTTCCGGATTGAACCCCTGCCATGGAACCAGCGGCCTGTCCACAGCGCGCGTTTACGCAGGTCCCGACTGCTGATGCGGCCTGGAAGGCGGGAAACGCTCTAGCGCACCGGCTGCATCATGCCGACGGCGTGTTGCCAGAAATTGTGACAATGAAAAGCCCAGGTGCCTGGGTTGTCGGCCAGGAATTCGATCTCCAGCGTTTCGCCGGCTGAAACCCGCACCCTGGCGCTTTAAAACCGGTTGGCACGAAAGGGATGCAGATCAATGGAGGGATCGTCTCCAGCGACAAGCTGGCAGATCAATTCAGCTGTTCCCGCTGACTGGGTCAACCCGAGATGCCCATGTCCGAAAGCATAGAGGACATTCTTGCTGCGCCGGGACGAACCAATGACAGGCAGTGAATCCGGCAAAGACGGTCGAAAACCCATCCATTGCGTGCCGCCTTCGATCTCCAGGTCGGGAAGGAAGGCTTTTGCCTTTGCCAGCAACAGGTCAGCCCGCCGAAAATCGGGAGGTGCGGTAAGTCCGCCGAATTCAACAGCCCCGCCAACCCGTATGCCGCTGCTCAATCGTGAGACCACAAAACCGTGTCCGGCAAATGTAATTTGCATGCGCAGGTCGAATTGCGCATCCGGCAGGGTTGTGTTGTAGCCGCGCTCGGTTTCCAGCGGTATCCGGTCGCCCATGCTGCGTGCAAGCCTGTGTGACCAGGCGCCGGCGCAGACAATGGTTTTGGCCGCTGAAACCGTTTGCCCACCGATACATTCGACGGTGGTGCCCCTGGCGTCGACTGAAATGGACTTTGCTTCTGCGATTTCAATCCTGCCGCCCCTTTGACGAAAGGTGTCGGCAATTGCCAGGGCGTAATCCAATGGGTCCGCTATGGAATACCACTCAGGTGTCAGGGTCGCCGCCACAAAACGTTTGTGCAGACCGGGCTGAATGTCCGATATGACAAAGGCACCGTGAATATGTTCGAACGGAATATCACAGCGTGCGCGCGCATCCCAAAAGGGCAGGGATGCCTCAAATTCGCTGCGACTTTCGTAAACCTGCAGATTGCCCTTGTGTCGCAGCATGTCTCCGGTGCCGGTTTTTTTCAGGAACGGCAGCAGCGCTCGTTTGGAAAGACCCATAAGGTCGGTTTGAGCCCTTATGCCGCGTTCAAGTTTCCGCGGCCTTGAAGCCAACAGAAAGCGCAGCATCCAGGGCGCCATTTTCAGCGCATGGCGTGGCGGAATGGAAAGCGGTCCGAGAGGATCAAAAAGCCATTTGGGCGACTTGCGAACGATATCGGGTGTTGCCAGCGGTATGATATCGGAAAATGCAAATGCCCCCGCATTGCCGCGTGAAGCCTCTGCGACAGGCCCCTTCCTGTCCAGCACCACAACGCCGTAGCCTTGTTGCTGCAAAAGGAATGCCGTGGAAAGTCCCACAATGCCTGCGCCGACAACCACTATGTCGGTTTGAGATTTGTCCCGTTGCGCCATGGTTGCAATCAAAAGCCCATTCTGTTCCGGCAAAACGACTGAAAACAGTGCGTTGCTGGCCCAATATGCATTGAAATTGCTTAATATTCAGGTGCTTGGAAAATATATTATCTTATAAAATCCCCGCATTTTTTAACCTGACTTGCCCCCATGAGTAAATGGCAATGCCATTGACCAACTCCTTTTTCGGTGAGGGTGGCGCAGGAGGGCAACAACAAAGATGGGCGTAGCCTTGGCGGGTGCTGCTTTTCGACGATGCGAAAACCATTTGAAAGCGGTCTGTTCAATGCTGCAGCGGGCCGCGCGTCAAGGATGCTTCAACTGATCTCTGCCGGGAACGTTATCTGTCCCGATTGCCGTCAGCCAGGAGTTTCAGCCGGTGCCCTGATGTCACGGTGATTTTCTGCCGGCCGCTTTTGACCAGTCCGTTCTGTTCCCAGGCACTGAGAAGCCTTGAGACCGTATGCAGCGTCGTTCCGGTCATTTCCGAGATATCCTGACGCGAAATCGGCAGATCTATCAACAGACCTTCATCGGTCTTGATGCCGGTCTGATTGGCCAGTTTCCAAATGGCATTCGCGACGCGCTGTTCCACCCGTTCGGTTGCCATTTCGACGATCCGGTCCTGGGCCTCCTGCAGGCGCGAGCCAACGGTCTTGTAAGTGTTGCTGGCAAAGGAAGGATATTTTTCCACGGTTTCCTGCCACAGGGATGACGGCCAAGCCAGGGCGATGCAGTCTACCGCCGCGATGGCATTGGCGGGATAGGTATCGCGGCCCAGAGCCTGTGCGATACCGAACAATTCTCCACTCGAGATATATCTGGCGATGATCTGCTCGCCATCGGGCGCCATGCGCACAACCCTGATGTGTCCGTCCAGCAGAAGAAAGAATGAGTTGGCCGGGTCGCCCTGGTTGAATACAGCGCTGCTCTTTTCATAATGCCTTGATTTGGCATGCGAAAGCAGGGTGCCAAGGGCTTTGCGCTCTATTCCGTCAAAGGGTGGAAGATCGGCGATCAGTGAAACGTCAAGCACGGCCCGGGAAACCTCTTTTGAGTTTGTTGCAGATCAAATTCGCAGCCCCTGACCAGTGTTATTCATGCGCCACCAAAAGATGTTACCATGAAAGGGTACATTATGCGCAAGAGATTATGGATCGCAACACTGCTGACTGCAGGATTGCTGGGTGCTATGCCCGCCGCCAATGCCGCGGATATTGAAGTGTTGATGCTGAACAAAGGTGAAAAGGGTGGAATGGTTTTTCAGCCTGATCTGATCATGGCCGCACCGGGAGATGTCATCACTTTTGTAGCGACGGACAAGGGGCACAATGTCGAGTCGATTGACGGCATGCTTCCCGACGGTGTCGAAGAGTTCAAAAGCAAAATGAACAAGGATTACGTGCTGACGGTCGAAAAGGATGGCGTTTACGGGGTTAAATGCACCCCTCACTACGGCATGGGGATGATTGCTCTGATTTCTGTTGGTGAACCGACGAATATCGAGGCAGCCAGAGCCGTCAAGCAAAAGGGCAAGGCCAAGTCGCGTTTCCAGGATATTTTCGCTGAATATGACGCTGCGAAATAGTCTGACCAAAACTTCATATGCAAAAAGGGTGGGCCACAGCGGCTCACCCTTTTGTGTTCCAGGGAAATATTGAATCATTCAATCTGCTGCAGAAAAAATGCGGATACATGTTTCCGTCAAATCAATGAAAGCCAGACATGCTCTAATCTCTGCCCAGCATGGAATCCCACCATTGATTGATGAGTCCAAGGCCGTAACCGGTTTTGTCGTCCCTGACCAGTCTGAAACCAAGATGGGTTGGCGGAGCGCCGACGGAACAGCCGCCGCCTTTGGCATCCTGGACGAAATAGGTGATATAGGCGCGATGCTGGCCCTCGGCGATCCGCACGCCGCAATTGGCGGTACCGTCGGCTTTGACCTTTCCGACCGCGTCGATGGATGAACGCTGGTAGCAGGTTGCTGTCCACTCCCACACGTTGCCGGACATATCGTAGATGCCATTTTCATTGGCGCCGAAATCCCCATGCGGTTTGACGGGCAACGTCTGTTCAGATTCCAGATCGGCATATTTTTGATATTTGAGCAGCCAGCGCAGGGAGGGATTTGCAGGGTCTTCCTTGGCGCCAAGGGAATCGTCGACGAAACGACTACCGGCAGCATAGGACCACTCCTCGTCGGTTGGTAAACGCCATTTGACATTGGTCTTGGCGCTGAGCCATTGGGCGTACTCCGAGGCATTGGTGAAACTGATGCCGGTGACTGGATGATCCGGTTTCTGGGATCGATTCGCCAAAGCCTCGCCGCAAGCGTCCTCCGCAACGCAGCGTCGGTAGGCATCCACCGAAACCTGATACTTCATGATATCAAAGGACCGGGGCATGGAAATGGCAAGCACAGGGGCGTCTGCGGGAACGCCGCTGCGCAGAAATTCACCGGACGCACGGTATTGATGCATGCCCGATGACACAGTCACCAGCTCGGGCAAGGGGACTTCCTGTGATACGACGATGGCCGTCGTTGCCAGGTATAATCCCGACAGGACGGCCGCTGTCTTTGCTTTGAAAATTGAATACATGTCCTTGCTCCACATGAGGCGGCGCGCCGCCAAGGCAACGCGCCGCCGAAAGGCTGGGATCAGACGATTATGGCAGTGCTTTTTTACTGATATGCATGTCGCCATAGGCCGTTGGCGCAACGACCTGCGCCATCAGGTCATTGTCCCATTCACCTTCAACAACGACGTGCGCTGTGGCGCCGAGATTGACCGCCTCGATCAGGTTATGGTTGACATAGGCATAGACGCCGGGCTGGCGGAACGTGTAGAGCGCTGCACCAGCGGATCCCCCGCGGATGAACCAGGTTTCAAGATCGCGTTCCGGCGGATTGTTGAACTTGCCGGTTTCCCAGACAAGATCGCCGTGACCACCGATCAAATGGGGCCGCGTATCGCGATTGGCCTGCGAATGCACAATCAGGACAGTCTCGCCAACCTTCGATTTCAGGGCATTGTCACCGGTCAGAGCGCCGGCTTTGCCATTGAAAACGACATGGGTCGGGATCAGGCCATTCATCACCTCGACGGTGTCGCCGTAGGAACTTCCGGCATCTTCGAAGCGCATGTAGTCGCCGTTTTCATCCTTCGGAATATAGAAGTCGTTTTCACCGATATAGTAGACCTTGTCATAGCTGACGGGTTCGTTCTTCTCGTTTTTCAGGCCATCGCGCGGCAGGATCATGATCGCTCCACTCATGCCCGATACGACATGCCATGGGATCATCGGACCGCCGGGTGCGCAATGGTAGACGAATGTGCCTGGCCGTGTTGCCTTGAAACGAAGAACTGTCTTTTCGCCGGGGTTGACCAAAGTCAGCGCACCGCCGCCCAGACCACCGGTCGCGGCATGGAAATCGATATTGTGCTGCATGAGGTTTTCAGGCGGATTGATCAAAGTGAGTTCGACGTAATCGCCCTCATGAACCACCATCAATGGTCCGGGTATGGAGCCGTCAAACGTCATGCCCTGCATCATCGTGCCGTCATCGTCGACTTCAACTTCCTTCTCGATGATGGTCATCTCGAATTCGACAATGGCGGGGGGCTGGGACGAAACCTGTTCATGCGCGTGAACGAAGGGTGGTGCAACCAGCTCCACTTTGCGGCGCGGCATATTGGCAAGATCAACCTTGGCACCTACGGGCGTCATCGATTCAGAATCTGCGGAAGCCTTTTGCACAGCAATTGCAGGAGCGGCGGCCACGAAAGCGGCACCCATCAGCGCGGTACGACGTGTAATCATATCTTCTCTCCTTGATCAGCCTCTCAAGTGAGCTGATTGGGGGAGAATAGCGCCCCGGCGGCCTGCGCTCTTTGTTCCGCATCAAATAGGGACAACTATATTCCGCGACGTTCCCCTCGTTTCAGGGAAAGTGCCGGTTTGGCAATGGGGTTTCCCGCAGTGTTGTCAGGATCTTGCTCCCATGGAAAGACGGTAGCAATTTATCTAGGAAAGTTTGATCGTCCACAGGCGGAATGTCAGCATCAAAACTGCCAGAAAGACTGCAAGCGAGCCCAATATCGCAAGCGGTTCCATCGACATATTCTCATAGCTCACGAAGGTGATTCCGATCACCATGACGGGAAGGCCGATGGCCAGCAGCATTGCAATGGTCCATGGGATATTGCCTTGTCCGACCTGCGGAAAATTGCGGAACACAAAGCCCGTGGACAGCAGACCGAACCATCCGATGATCGCCAGATGGGCATGGGCAACGGCTGCCGTATGATCACCAGAAATCGCCATATAGAGGCCACCGGCCATGGCGATTGATGCATAGAGAACCGACATGCGCAGACAAAAGATGGCGGCTGTACCCATTGTAGTCGTCCTCCCCGGTAAAAATCTGATCGAAAACCAACATACATGTTTCCGTCAGTGACGACGATTCATCTTTGTAGATTTCAGTCGATATGCACAGCGCTCTGATGCAACCGTGCGATCGATCAGGCTGCGCTGCGGATATGCTCGGCGAGGGCCGTGTAATAATGGTCTGCAGCACAGCTGTCTGCCTGCAGGCGGCTGGCCAGTCTTTGAAAGAGCAGGGCGCAGAAGGGATCATCATGCGCGGCTGAAATCTGGATGGTGCGCTTGTCTCGATAATCGCCGAGGAGATTGCCGTCCAGTTCGATGCCGGTGACGGAAAACCCGTAATCATGGGCGCTTAGATCACCCTCCAGCAGAGCCGTGCCAGTGCAGAATGTGACTTCGATGGTACCGATGGACAGGGGGAGTTCCTCAAAGGAATATTCAGTATCAAACATGCACTTGCTCCCATTGGCGGACTCTTTTTTCAACGCAGCATTGCGATATCATTTATACCAAAATGGTATAAATACTTCAATGCCAATTGGCGCGCACTCCGCTTTCAGGTTAAAAATCAGCCGGTTGCCGACCCTCTTTGATTCAGATTGTCAGGACCAAATCTGGGGGGGGGCGGAGTGAAGATGTACTGCCGGTCAAACACGAGTGCGGCAATGGAAACCGAGACACAGGACGTAGGCGCTGGTAGGATGCACCATGAACAGGTCCGAGGCCGCCCTCCAGCGCCAGGAAATGAGAGAGGATATGTCCGATGTTGGTTGATACGCCCCTTTGTGATTTTGAATGGAAAGCACCGCAATTTGCGTTGCGTGATCCGCAAGGAAATGCCTGCAGTCTTGACCAGGCGATGGGTGAAAAGGGACTGCTGGTGGCCTTTATCTGCAATCATTGCCCCTATGTGAAGGCAGTGATTGACCGTCTGGTTGAGGATGCGGCTGCTCTGCAGGAAGAAGGCGTGGGCGTTGTGGCCATCATGTCGAACGACTATCAGAATTATGCTGCGGACAGCCCTCAACGCATGAAGGAATTTGCCGAACAACATGGATTCACCTTTCCCTATCTGGTTGATGAAGATCAGAGTGTGGGCAAGGCCTATGGAGCCGTGTGCACGCCGGAGTTTTTTGGCTTCAACAGTGAAGGTGAATTGCAGTACCGTGGCAGGCTGGACAGTGCGGGCAGGGGAGATGCCGGCAACCGGGTACCCGAGCTTCTCAATGCCATGCGCCTGGTCGCTGCCACCGGGAAAGGCCCGCAGGAGCAAAGCGCGTCCATGGGATGTTCGATCAAGTGGCGCGAGAATTTCTGAAGGACATCGGGATATCAAGCCAGCCGCGCAACAACCCGTTCCAATGCGCCGTTCGCCCTATGAAAAGCAAAACGTGCAACCGTTTTGCTGTAGTCCTTCATCAGCGCCCAGTCGACGCCGTGACCTTCCAGCCGGTCCAACGATTTACGAATACGACCCTTCGCAGGCTCTGACACAGCATCGGCCTCATCAAACAGCTGTTTCAGGGCTGCTGTATCTTTCACCCTGCCTGATGCCAGGGCGGAGACAATCAGCGGATAGGCTTCATCGGCGCTGACGCTGATGGCCAGAAGTGTGGCCAGTGCCGCAAATCCCTGTGCTTCAAGTATTGCCAATTCCGCGTCATCGAGGCTTGCCTTGATGATGCGGTAGCTGTTGATGAAGCGCAATGTGCGACGCGGCGATCCATCAAGTGTCGCGGCGATCTTTTCGATAAACGCGCGTTCCTGCGATGTCAGATCGAGAGACACCGCTGATCGTCGATCAGGCGCGTCTGGTACGGGTTTGTCGGGCTTAGGCTGAGGTGGGGGGGTGGGTTGGTCCGGCCCATTGTCCGGCTGATCCCCGGGCTGGTCTTTTCCAACTGGAATAGACAAGTCTGCTGGTTCGTGCGATCTCGCCGGCGCCGGACCCATCAGATCATTGAGTATCTGCTTTGTGGCATCTGGCTCCATGGCGCGGACCCAATAGGGAATCTGGAAGATTTTCTCCAGGTAATCGCTGGGCGTCGCCATGCCTTCGGCCCCTTTTCCGCTTCCAAGCAGGTCTTTGTATTTGGTGGTCAGTGAATTGCGCAGCCAGCGCACATCAACCGCCACGAAAACAACAAAGAGCCGAAAATTCAAAAGCAGATGGATCGCCTGCAGAACGTTGATGACCTGATCGGGCGGACAGCGGTCCAGGTCATCGATATAAAGCACAATGCGCTGAAAAACCGCCTTGGGCTGGCTTGGCACGGTGCTGATGTCCCGAAGCGTGTCCTTCTCCTCCTCTGCAAGATAGAAGGTGTTCCCTTCAATGAGAGTTTCGATTTGTTCTTCAAGCAATTTGCGCTCTTTAACGGCCTCTTCGGCCTCTTCGGCCTCTTTGGTCTCGGCATCGTGCGTCATCATGGCGCTGAGCTCATCGAAATCCTTTCGGACAGTGGCGGCGAAACTCAATTGTTTTGCGTATTCCCCGCCCATCACCCGGTTATGAACGAACCGCAGGACCCGGCCTTCATCGGTCCGTTCGTGATAGGCGCGCACCGCCTCAAGGGCGTTTCTAGATGCCTGCGCAAAGGCGTTCTGTGCTTCTTCAGCAGCCGCCTTGGCGCTCGCGAGATCCTCTCGAGCCTGTTCCTCACTTTCCATCTGTCCGGCGCTATCCAGTTCGATCTGGCGTTCGAAACGGCCCCTGAAATCCGTGACCACGCCCATGGCGCTCTGCGTTTTACGCGCGGCCCAGGTCAAGGCCAGCGCGAGAGGTGCAAAGACACCCGAGACAGCTGCTGCAATCGGCGACAGGCCATCATGGATACAATCTGCCAGGGAAGCAAACAGCGGTGGCAACACGACGATGCCAGCCGTTATTACGGTGACAGTCAGGGGCAGGGTCAACGATCGAACCACACCGGACCGCAACGCGCCGAACCGAGCGAGTTCTCCATCCAATCCCTTCACCGCTGCGGCAAGATCCTCCGCGCCGTTGCCCACGGCGCCCAGTCCGAGTGTCTGTGCCGCATTTTTCATTGCCGCTTTCTGCGTCTCATTGCCAAAGACCTTCTCCCACGCTGTCCTGGCGAATGTGGCCGGCTTTTTTTCAAGCTCCTCGCGTTTTTCGGCCAGTTCCTGCTCTGCTAATATCAGGCTTCCTTTCGCGTCCAGCTCTTCCCTTCTTCGATCAACCAGAGTTTGGACCGACTCGATGGTTAGTTTTTTTGCAGAGGTGAGTTTTCTGAAAACCTTCTCTGTTTCCGACATGCTGTTATGTTTCCTTGCCCAATCATCCAACGAGGTGAAGATATTGTCGACAAGGCTGGCCCAAAGATTGGATTCGGCATAATGCCAGGCATTGAAACGTATCTGAACGATATGCTGCAGAAACGATATCTCTCTGTCATCCAACTTCTTTGCCGAATTCTCCTCCGTATCCTCCACGACGCCACTTGGGCTGGAGTCTTTTTCACCATCTGGGGCATGATCTTCACTATCTGGGGCGGAATTAGTTCGCTTTTCGATCGCCTGATGCACCAGCTTCATGAAAAAGGATTTGCCCGATCCCCAGTCGCCGAACACGCCGACAGCCAGCGGCGGTTTGAACTGCTTCGCACAGATCATGGCGGCAAAAGCCTCGGCCTCTTTGTTTGCACCGGAATGGTCTGTTACATCCTCGCTCCATGGATCATCGGCCTGCAGCACGGCGATGCCATCGGCCCGCAGTGACGTTGTCGTCTCCACCTGCAAATCATCCCGCTTGAGCCCCAGATCGCCCAGAATCTTGTCCCAGACCTCTTGGCTTTCTTTTTTCTCCGCGTATTTCAGGCAGTAGGCGGCAATGGCTTTGATGGCCTGGGGTCTGTTTACATTCGTCGCGGAGAGGATGTCCTCCACATTGGCATGCAACGGTTGTGCTTGGGATGTCGCAAGGGAAAAAAGCACGTGGCGCAGGCCGATATAATCGTCCTTGCCGGATGTCTGTGCACGCAATTGGCTTGCATCCTGAAACGCCTGATATAGCCCTTTTGAGACGGCAGTGGTCGGGCCATTGCGAGCATTTTTGCTCTGGCTGGACGGGTTACTCAGGCTGTTCGGGTCGAAAAGGCTGCCAAAGGCCGTGGCCGCTGTGTCAGACAACCCCTCCTGAGTAAGGGCGGTGTAAAAGAAGGTTTGTAGGGTGATGCAGTGCGTGCCAAAACCATCGTCATCCAACGCGCTATTCTGAAGAATGCCGGTCAGCGCCTTGGAAAGCTTGAATGTCCGCAGGTCCTTGATCGTATAGGTTTCGACAGAAGATTGTTTCGTTGCCATTGCCAATCCACCCGGTCATGCACCACCAAATTGCATATATGATGCCGCAATTCACGCAGGCGTGCAAATGACCGGATTGCCATGTCACGTCTTGTAGGACGGGTCCGTGCGGTCCAGCATGCTTTTGAGATAGTCGAAATGGGCAAATCCGGATTCCCGGACACCGTCCCAGCCCGCCGCGGTCTTTTCGGCCAATTCATCATCCATCACGTTCAGCGGTTGGCCGGTGGAATAGGCCAGCACCATGGTTTTGGCCGCCCGCTCGAGAAAATAGAGATCCTCGAAGGCTTCGGCCACACTCTGTGCTGCAACGGAGATGCCATGATTACCCATCATCATGCTGCCGTGATTGCCGAAGGCCTCGGCAATGCGTTTGCCTTCCTCCACATCATCGGCAATGCCGCCGAAATTCAGATCAATGGCGCAACGGTTGTAAAACCGTGCAGTATTCTGATCGATCGGCTTGATGGCCGGATCCTTCAAGGTGCACAGCGTTGTGGCATAGGGCGCATGGCAATGCAGCAGCACGCGTGCCTGCGGCACCTTGGCGTGAACAGCGCCGTGGATGGACCAGGCGGAGGCATCCGGCGCATCGGGGCGATTCATGGTATCCTCATCGTCGGCATTGAGAAGCAGCAGATCGCTGGCCTTGATGGTGGAAAAATGCTGCCAGCGCGGATTGAGAAGAAATCTCTTGCCGTCAGGGCTGACAGCAGCCGAAAAATGATTTGCGACAGATTCGTGCCAGTCAAAATGCACCGCCAGCCGAAAGGCTGCAGCCAGATCAACCCGCAACTGCCATTCGGCACTGTCGCGATCCAAAGAATTCGTCATGCGTTCCTCCCGGTTTCAGACCGCAGTATAGACGGGTTGATGCGATGTTTGAAGGGCTGGACCCTGTGCCGGGACCGATTTCGGCAGAGACGGTGCGCAAAAATGCGTTTGCCGGTGTAAGGGGCCGCAGGTCATGCCTCCACACGCCACAAATCGGGTTGACGCCGCCTTCGCATATTTGCAAAGCATCATTCACACAGATCCCGGATTTGCTTCTGCAATCGCGGCACGGAGTTGATGTGATGGCTGAAAGCGATGGAGCGGAGTATGGAAAGCATTCGTCTCGCAGTCTTGCCGAAGTTACGCCGGTTTTCGGTAAGATCGGCATATTGTCCTTTGGTGGCCCGGCGGCACAGATTGCTTTGATGCATCGCATGCTGGTTGAGGAAAAAGGCTGGCTGTCCGAGAAGCAATTTCTCAATGCTCTCAGCTTCTGCATGCTCTTGCCGGGCCCTGAAGCCATGCAACTGGCAACCTATGCCGGTTGGCGGCTGCATGGCGTAGCCGGCGGCCTTGTCGCGGGACTGCTTTTTGTTGTGCCTGGCGCTGTGGTTATCGCAGCGCTTGCGGTGATCTATGGGATGCTCGGCAATGTGCCGGTGGTTGAGGCGCTGTTTCTCGGCATCAAGGCAACCGTCGTGGTGATTGTGATCGAGGCACTTTTGCGGGTGTCGAAAAGGGCCCTGAACCGGCCGGGCCACTGGGTCATCGCCGCATTGGCCTTTGTCGGCATATTCTTTCTGCAATTGCCCTATCCGTTGCTCATTTTGCTGGCGGCGCTCTATGGCTTTTTCACAACCTCCAAAAAGATGCAATCGTCAGGCAAGAAGCAAACCATCAAGGTGGCGCCGGCCAAAACGCTGATGACGGTGCTGTCATGGCTGGTAATCTGGTGGCTGCCGCTCCTGCTGGTGGGGGCCTCGTCGGGGCAACCGATTCTCAGCCAGTTGGGCTTTTTCTTCTCGCGCTTGGCCGTCGTTACCTTCGGCGGTGCCTATGCGGTGCTGGCCTATATGGCGCAGGACGTGGTGCACCACTATGGCTGGCTGACGGCCGGCGCCATGATGGATGGGCTCGGACTGGCCGAGACCACACCTGGGCCGCTGATCCTGGTGACGGAATTTGTCGGCTTTCTTTCAGCCTACGGGCAGGGCGGTCTTGGCCTGGGCTTGGCTGGCGCTGTGGTGACGTTGTGGGCGACCTTCGCGCCCTGTTTTCTGTGGATATTTGCCGGCGCACCCTATATCGACTGGATCGGCGCGCAGCCACGCCTGCAGGGGGCCTTGTCAGCCATCACGGCAGCCGTCGTGGGTGTCATCCTCAACCTGTCGATCTGGTTTGCCCTTCATGTGTTCTTTCGCGATGTCACGCCGACCCGCTACGGACCGGTGACCCTGTGGCAACCCGATGTTGCCTCACTCGACTGGCGGGTGATCGCTCTGGCCTTGCTCAGCGGCGTGTTGATGCTGTGGTTTCACTGGGGCATGCTGCGGGTGCTGACCATGTCGGCTTTGCTTGGCGTGGGGCTGGCCTATTTCGGTTGAAGGAAGGTGCCGTAGTGAGTGGTTCTGACGCTGATTGCGCTGGAATGCCCGTCACAGCAGCCATGGTCCTTCACCCGCCTCCCGGGTTTGTAACTCGCTCAATTGTTCTGCCTGACCGAAGGGAAATCAGATGGCCTTGCCACCGAGGGTTCGCATCGAGTCAAACCATTGTTTGCGCTTTTTATCATTGGCATTGTCCACCATTCCAAACAGTGAACTGCGGGCGGGCTTGATGCCGACCATCCCCAGAATATTGCGTTGCAGGTTTTTCAGGCTGTGGGCACGGAAATACAAGCGATAGGCAAGAACCGGCATGCCCATGGTCACAATGATCCGGGCGGATTTTCCCTTCATCAGGCCCTTGGGGAAGGATTTGTCCTGGCTGACGACAACGCCCGGGCGAAAAACCTGTTCAATGAAACCCTTGAGCAGCGCAGGCATGGTGCCGCACCACAGGGGATAAATCAGCACCAAATGGTCTGCGGCAATGCAACTGTCCTGCGCTGCAAGCAGGCCCGGCGGGGTTGCGCTGCGGCCAGCCTCCCAGTTCTGTTGACTGCGCAGCAGCGGGAAATCGATATGGGCCACATCAATGATCGTGACGCTGTGGCCGGCGGCCCTTGCGCCATCGCCATAGTCATCAGCCAAAGCATGGCAGAGATGCCCGCCTTCCGGATCGGGGTGCCCCTGAATAATGGCGATTTTTTTCATGTTATTGGCCCATTATGTTGAATGAACTGCATGATAGCTTTCAGTGGCAGCGCGCGCTTTGACTCAGCGCAAACCGGGATCGTTTCTGTTGGGCCTGGCGAGGTATTCGGAAAATCCAACCAGGCAGCCAGCCCAGCCGTTTTCATGCGAGGCAAGGACGCTCTGATCGGCCAGCCGTCTATGGGTGATGATGACCTCCGTCTGATCCTCTTTGGCGACAAAACGCACGGTGACACTTTCGTCGGTGCGCGGATCGGCAGGTCTTTCCGGGCCTGTCCGCCAGGTATAGGCGACCAGATGCGGTGGCTCGATCCGGGTATATTCACCCCTGATCCATACGATGGAGCCGTCGGCAAAGCGATTGGCGATGGCGTATGATCCGCCAACCCGCAGATCCACCTGACATTGCAGGCAATCCACATTGTCCGGTCCCCACCAGGATTTGATCTGGTCCGGGTCTGTCCACGCGGCAAAGGCCGCAGCTGGATCGCCGGCGACGAGACGGCGCACAACCAGCGACAGGCTTGGAGAGGGGCTTTCATTCATGATCATCGCCATCTTTGGTGTTGTCCGCCTTGGCAATGCCATCCGTGTGTGAAGCCTGCTCCATATGCCGCGAGAAGGCGTCCAGATTGCTGCCCCAGAAATGCGCATATTGATCCAGCCATTCCTGAACGTTTTGCAGCGGCTCTGTCCGCAGGGAGCAAATGGAGGTTCTGCCCCTGTTGTCGCGGTCGATCAGTTCGGCTTTTTCCAGCGTCTTGAGATGTTTGGAAACGGCATTGAGGGACATGTCGAAAGGTTCGGCCAGATCTGTCACACGCTGTGGCGCCACCGTCAGTCGCTTGATGATGGCGCGCCTTGTGGGGTCGGCCAGCGCCTGAAAAATTCGGTCCATTTGCGCCTCGGACAATTGGTTCATTTTTGCAATCTGCGTTTTACCTTGCATAACACTCAACCTTTTGGTTGAATGTTATATGAAAACCCATCAATTGCACGGAGATCTGCCATGTCGACGCATATTCATCAGCAAGTTTCGATCAATGCCAAACCGCAGGATGTCTACCAGGCATTCATGAGCGAAAAACATCACAGCGCCTTGACCGGAGGCGCATCGCGGATTTCCACCGAAATCGGCGGGTCGGTCGAAATGCATGATGGTCAGATCACGGCGCGCAATTTGGAACTGGAGCCCGGCCGAAAGATCGTACAGGCATGGCGCGTTGCCGGTTGGGAGGAGGGGCTGTACACCTTGCTTCGCATCAAACTGGAAGCCGAAGGCGCGGGAACCCTGGTGACCCTGGACCAGTCCGGATGTCCTGAAGAGATGACGGAGCATCTGGCTGGCGGGTGGCACGAGCGCTACTGGAAGCCCATGGCGGCACATTTCAGCACGAATGATGGATCCTGATCATTGATCTTTGGTATAAATCTTGCGTCGGCTCCTCCGGCCGTGGCGAGCGATGAGAAGGGCAGCAAGGCAATCGGTTCCAGAAGAACCAAGCCAAGAATCGGAAGGCAGTCAGCGATCCCGTCATCTGCCTGCATCAAATGGATTTGCCTGCCCTATTTTCTTGATGTAACCGGATACATATGGCAGAAATCGGTATCAAAGCCTGCTGCAGGACTCAGTGCAGGTTTGGAGGAGATTGCGACATGGCCATTGACCGATGGTGACAATACTGCAGGTATCCCGACAGGCAGGGGTTTCAACCGCAACCGTGTCGCGTGTCATCAACAATCCGGAAGTTGTGGGCGTCAGGACACGCGAGCGCGTGCTGGAGGTCATCGAACGACTGGGGTACCGCCCCAATCTGGTGGCGCGGGATCTTGCCAGCCGCTCATCGCGCACGATCGGCGTGGTGATCAACAATTTTGCATCCGTCTATTACGGCTTCATGCTGGAGGGTGTCGAGATGGCCTTGCGGAACGTCGGCTACAAGACCATTGCCGAATCCAGTCAGGCGACCTCGGAAGGCGAGCGCCAGGCCTGGTTTTCGCTGCTTGACCGGCAATGCGATGGCGTTGTCGTGCATGCGGACAATCTGGAAGACGATGAACTGGCTGTGCTTCTTGACCGTCAACCCACGTCCGTATTGCTGAACCGCTACCTGAAAAGCCATGCGGACCGCTGTGTCTATCTGGACAATGTGCAGGGCGGCCGCCTTGCGGCGGAATATCTGATCTCGAAAGGGCATCACCAGATTGCAACCATCACCGGCCCGATGAAATTCTATCAGGCGAAGGACCGTTTGAAGGGATTTACTCAAGGCCTGGCGCAGGCCAGCATCACGCTTGATGCGGATCTTGTGGCCGAAGGTGATTTCCATGAAGCCGGTGGCGAGGCAGCCATGGCGCATCTGCTCGACACGCAAAAGCCTTTCACTGCGCTCTTCTGTCACAATGATGAAATGGCCGCCGGCGCAATGGAGACCTGCCGGCGGCGCTGCATCCGGGTGCCGGAGGAAATCTCCATTCTCGGTTTCGATGACGTCAATGTGGCCAGCCATCTGACCCCGAAACTGACGACAGTGCGCCAGCCCTTGCGGGAAATCGGAGCGGCAGCCGGCATTCTGGCGCATTCACTGGCGACCGGTCAGGTTGCAAATTCGGGCTTGAAGACTGTTTTCGATGCGGAAATTGTCGAGCGGGCAACGGTTGTGGACGTAACCCCGTAAGCTGCTTGCATGTGCCTCAAAGAGGCCACAGGCGGACAAGGCTTCATTCACAGTTTGTCCGCCATGCATGGCTGAGATCAACTGTCGCCACTGGCGATTCCAGTGAGTTTTTTCAGAGTGTTCTGCATGGCTTTGATGGAAGGGTGGTCTGTTGCAATTCCATGTTCGGTTGCCGCGTCTGCGGGGTCTGCGATGAAGGAAAAGCTGCCGCGCGCGTGATTGTGCCTTAACGCGGCAGGAATCCATGGAAAAAGGCGGTGCTGAAAGATATGAACATATCGTCCCAAATTCCACCTCCATCCCGATCACGCAACATCCTCCAGTTCCGCCAGCTGAGGCACAGGTGCGGCGTCGAAGAGGTGGACATATTCCGGGGCGATGGCGAGGTGGATGGTTTCGCCGGGCTTTGTTGCCGTGCGTCCGCGAATGAGGATGCGGACGATATGGCCTGCCAGGCGGGCTGTGATCTGGGTTTCCGAACCGGTCGGTTCGACGACGGAGACGGTCGCAGGCCAGCCTGAATCAGCGATGGTGAAATGCTCGGGACGGATGCCGACCGTGACGCGGGACCTTCCCTTCGGGTCGCCGATCGGCAGCGGCAGGGCGGTTGAATCGGCAAGGACAAGGTTTGTGCCGCCGACAAGGTCGCCTTCGAGGAAGTTCATTGGTGGCGAGCCAATGAATGCCGCGACGAAGAGGCTTGCCGGATTGTCGTAGAGGTCGAGCGGCGAGCCTTCCTGCTCAACCACACCGCCATTCATCACCACAACCCGGTCGGCCAGTGTCATTGCCTCGATCTGATCGTGCGTCACATAGATTGTTGTCGTCTTGAGGCGCTGGTGCAATTCCTTGATTTCCGAACGCATCTGGACGCGCAGCTTGGCGTCCAGGTTGGACAGCGGCTCGTCAAACAGGAACACATTGGGATCACGCACGATGGCACGGCCCATGGCCACCCTCTGGCGCTGGCCACCGGAAAGCTGCCTTGGTTTGCGGTCGAGCAGGTTTTCCAGTCCGAGAATCTGTGCGGTATTGTTGACCCGCTGTTCTATTTCAGCTTTGCGAATACGGCGCTGACGAAGCGCAAAGCCCATGTTGTCGCGCACATTCTTGTGGGGGTAGAGCGCGTAGTTCTGAAAAACCATCGCAATGTCGCGATCCTTCGGCGCGATATGATTGACCACGCGGTCGCCAATCAGGATATCGCCGCCGGTTATGTCCTCAAGACCGGCAATCATCCGCAACAGGGTGGACTTGCCACAGCCGGACGGCCCGACAAGCGCGACGAATTCGCCATCTTCAATATCGAGCGACACCCCATGCAGAACCTCGACGGCACCATAGGATTTCCTCGCGTCACGTATCTGCACCGTACTCATTGAAATTCTCCCTTTGCTGTCACGCGGCTTTCGCGTAACGGGCAAGCCGGTCAGGCCTGCCTTTGTTTCCCGCCAGCCGGCATTTCGCTGATCATGGTGATCAGGAAATCTCCGGTGTTTTTTTCATGTTGTTTTACGATGTCGGCTGCGGCCTTGAAATTTCCTGCCCGCAGACTGTCGCGGATGCGCCGGTGTTCCTCCAACGCTTCATCAAGGCGATTGTGCTGCGGCGGAATGCCGTGGCGCTGCGCCGACATCAGGCCATGCATGTTTTCCAATTGCCTGCGGCACCAGGGCGAGTGCGAACTGTCGCACAGCGTTTCGTGAAACGCATAGTTCAGGTCCGCCACCTGTTGATAATCCTCAATCGCCAGAGCCTTGGCATAGGCCTCGATATTCTCGTCGAGCCGGTTGAGGCGCTCGGCATCGAAATCCGATGCGCCCAGTTCAATCGCCAAGCCACAGATCAGGCCGCGTAACGCGCTGATTTCCCTGATCTGCTCGGTGATGAGCCCCTGTACAACAGCACCGATGTGGTTCTGGACCTCCAGCCATCCCTCAGATGCCAGAGCCCGAATGGCCTCACGGATCGGCGTTTCACTGATCCCCAGCGCATCGGAGACTTCACGGGTGGTGATACGGTCTCCGGGGCCGACGACACCGTTCAGGATCATCGACTGTATGTGGTTGCGGGCCACCTCGGCCTTGGTCATATATTTTTTTGGATTATTCATGGGCTCAATCCCTATTGCTCGAAAGGGCAGATGCATTTGATCTATCCTTTCGTAGCTCCTTCTGCCAAGCCTGTAATAAGCCACTTCTGGACCAGGAGTGCAAAGATCACGACAGGTACAACGGTGATTGTTCCCACCGCAGTCAGCGCGCCCCAGTTGGCGCCATTGACCGTATCGCCCGCTATGCCGGCGATCGCAACGGGGATGGTGGACGCATGCCGGTTGGTCAAAACGAGTGCGAAGAGCAGTTCCTCCCATGCCAGAATCATGGAGAAGATCAGCGTCGAAAGCAGTCCTGGAAGGGAAATGGGTATGATGATCTTGAACAGCGCTCCGTAACGCGAGCAGCCATCGATCATCGCCGATTCTTCCAGTTCTCGCGGCAGCGAAAGAAAGAAGCTGCGCATCAGCCACATCACATAGGGAATGAGGAAGGTGCTATAGGCCAGGATCAAAGTGATATGTTTGTCGGTGAGGCCAAGCTTGCGTGCCACCAGAAACATCGGTACGGCCAGAGCGATCGGAGGCACGCCGCGTGACAGAAGAATAAGCAGGCCAAATGTCGCCGCACCGCGAATTCTGATCCGCGCAAGGGCATAGCCCGCCATGGCGCCCACCACGATGGACAGCAATCCCGATCCCGTGGCCACGATGATCGTATTGACAAGGCGGCGTGTGATATCGGCCCGCTGCATGTATTCGATATAGGTTTCCAGGGTGGGGATGAAGAGAAACTTCGGAGGTGTCGTGAAAATGTCGACCTGTTGTTTGAACGACGTCAGGACCATCCAGTATATCGGAAACAGAAAGAGGATGCTGACAGCAATACCACCCATGACGCGCAGTCGGTGACTGGTGGATGTACGCGTACGGTGGGCTGTAGAGGAGATAGGAGTGCTCAAAACAGTTCCTCCAGTTTGCGGCTGCCGTACAGGAACAGGCCGGTCAATACCATGGTGACAATCAGCACGATGACCGCCATGGCCGCCGACTCTGCGAAACGCAACGAACGGAAGGCCTCTTCATAGATGAACAGGTTGATGACGTTGGTTGCCTTTCCCGGCCCGCCATAGGTCGCGGCGAGAACGATATCGAACATTTTGACTGCGCCGAGCCAGCGAATGACAAATGTCGCGGCAATCACCGGAACCAGCAGCGGAACGGCAACGGACCACAGCGTCGACCACCAGTTGGCACCGTCAATCTTGGCCGCTTCAAAGACATCCTTGGGCAGTGCAAGCAGCGCGGCGGTGGCGATCAGTACGATGAAGGGGGTCCACCGCCATGTATCGATGATGATGACGGCTGCCATGGCAAGGGTCGGATCGCCGAACCAGTCCAGCGGACCGATACCGATGAAGCCGAGCCAATAATTCAGGATGCCCCAGAGCGGGTCGAGGATCATGCGCCACATGCCGCCGGCAACGACAGGCGCAACAACCATGGGAATGATGAACAGCGCCCGGATCAAGCCGCGTCCTGCCCATTCGGCATTGATCAGAAAGGCAATGCTGAAGCCCAGCACAACCTGCAGGGGAAGGGCGATGACCAGATAGATCATCGTTACCTTGAGGGATTCCCAGAAACGGTAGTCGTCCATCACTTCAATGTAGTTTTCCCATCCGACCCACTCACCCGCCCCGAAGCTGGAAATGTCGAAGCGTGAGAAGCTGATATCGATCGTGTAGAAAATCGGATAGGCAAGCATGACGGATAGCAGCAGGATGGCGGGCACCATGAACGACCAGCGTACCAGCAGGTCGCCGATCCGCCCACGACGGCGCGCGGGTGTTGCCTGCGTTTGCTTTGCCAATTCGGCGCTCATGGCTGATCCTCCATCCTAATTTGCATCTCGAAATATCCTGCCGCGCGCGCGTACCGGATCAAGCAGCGACCAGTCGCCCTGTTCCACCGCATAGCCCTTTGGAAAGGGCGGTCGGGCTTCCATGTTGATGGAGGCCATCACCCGCTCGTCGCGATAGTAGCAGCGGGCCGCGGCCGACTCGATCACGCTGGCAAGGGCCCTGTATCCGTTGCGAAAATCCAAAAGACAACGGGCCTGTTCGGGTCGAGGCAAATCAATGAGTCGGCCTTGGGCAAGCGCGTCGATCACGCGCAAAGCCTCGCCGACTGCGTCCCGGTCGCGGTCGATAGACTGCAGGATATCTGCAAAAATCTCCGGATTGTCGGCGCCCGGAACACCGAATTCCTGGCTCAGGGGAATCATGTGTCCGACAACGCAGCGAAGCGTTTTGCGCTCTGAAGGCGAGAGTTCGGCGGAGGATTTGTCTTTGCTCTTTGTCATGGCAGGCTCAATCAAACAATTCATAGATGCGGGACTTGATCTGGTCTGCGATATACAGGGCAAGCGCCTGGATCGTCGACGTCGGGTTGACGCCACCCGAGGTCACAAAAATACTGCCGTCGACAATGAACAGGTTTTTCACATCGTGGCTGCGGCCCCATTCATTGACCACAGATCGTCGCGGATCCGTCCCCATACGCGCCGTTCCCATCAGGTGCCAGCCGGCATAGGGCAGGGGTGCTTTGGTGGTGATCGTGTGGGCCCCGGCAGCCTTGAGGATTTCAATGCCGCGCGCCACGGAATGATCAAGCATCCTGCGTGTGTTGTCACTCAGCCGGTAGTCGATCTTTGCCGCAGGAATGCCATTGGAATCGCAGCGTTGCGGATCAAGGGTCACACGGTTTATCTCTTCGGGCAGGTCTTCGCATATGGAAACCATTCCAGCGCTGTGATCGAACAGGCGGCGGAAAGCGGCGTGATGACCATCGCCCCAGGGAACAAGTCCGTCATCCATTCCGGTGATGGCTGTGCGAACCGGACCGATCCCGCGCGAGAATTGGTAGCTATAGCCGCGCAGGAATGCGCGTGATGGGTCGGTTTCGTAGAACTCCATGCTCCAGGTACAGATCGGTGCACCGCGATAGCCATCCATCGATTCATCAAAGTGGCCACGCATCTGGGCATAGGGATGAAGCATCAGGTTCTTGCCGACCAGCCCACTAGAATTTGCCAGACCATTGGGGAAACGCTCCGAGGCCGAATTGAGCAGAATGCGCGGCGTGCCGATGCCGTTGCAGGCCATGATGACAATCTCGGCGGGTTGAAAGACCTCGTTATTGTCCGCATCGAAATAGAACACCCCGGTCGCCATGCCGGCTTCATTTGTCTCGATTCGGCTGACGCGACATTGGGTGCGCAGTTCGACGCGTGACCGCAACGCTTCCTGCCAATAGGTGACATCCGTTGCGCCCTTGGCGCCCTGCGCGCATCCCGAGCCGCATTGGCCGAGATTGATACAGGCTGCACGGCCATCATATTCCTGAGTCAAAATGGCGGCGTCCGACGGCCACCAGTGCCAACCAAGCTGGTTCATCGCCCTCCCGAATTTCTCACCCGTGCGGCCCATGGGAATGGGTGGCATCATGGCCTTCTTTTCAGGATAGGCCGGATCACCTGCAAGGCTCGACACGCCCATCATACGGTCATTGAGTTCATAGAAGGGTTCCAGCGTGTGATAGTCGACGGGCCAGTCATCGGCGACACCGTCCAGGCTGCGCACCCGGAAGTCCGACGGGTGAAGCCGCGGAAAATGCGCTGCATAGAAGACCGTGCCGCCGCCAACACCATTGTAATTGGCGATCTTGATGGGTGAGGCATCGTCATTGACCGGATAGTCGGACGGCAGCCCGCGGCGGTTCGGACTGATGGCGTAATCTTCCAGTGTCCTGGCTTCCCAATCCCTGCCGGTGCTCGGAAAGTCTGATGGCTTTGTCCAATCGCCTTGCTCCAGGCAAACGATGCGCATTTTTGTTTCAGCCAGGCTCCAGGCGACAGCGGCACCCGAAGCACCGGCACCTATGATGAGGACATCGACAGGGTCTTTCATGGCAGGCGTGTCTTTTTCCACATCGAGAGAGCTGGTCATTTTTCTAGGATGTCAACCGGGGAATCGCCGTGCGTTTCGGCATGCCGAGTGTCGGCAATGGCGGATATTTTGCAAGTGCTGCTTCAATCGGCTCGGTACCCCAACCCGGGCGATCCGGAACGATCAGATATCCATCCTTGTATTCCGGCAGATGGGTAAAAATTTCGCTGTCCCAGGCAATCCGGTCGATATCGGTTTCCATGATACGCATATTCGGCACGACAGCGCTGAAATGCGCATTCATCATGGTGCACAGATGGCCATAGAAATTGTGGCTTGCCACATTGATCTCGTGGGCCTCGGCAGCAGCTGCGATCTTCAGCGACTGCCACACGCCGTTCCAGGGTGTGTCGATGATGGCGACATCAATTGCCTGTTCGCGGAAAAATGGCAGGAATTGCTGCAGACCAATCAATGTTTCGCATGAAGAAATCGGATGCCGGCTGTGCTGCCTGATATAGGCAAGCGCCTTCGGATCGAGTGTGTCGATCTCCACCCAGAAAATATCAAGGTCTTCGATCTCGCGCAACATGCTGAGAAAACCATCGGTCTTTCCGTTGAAATTCAGATCAAGCAGGATATCCATATCCGGCCCTGCCTCTTCGCGCATGATCTGCAGATGTTTTCGCAGGTCCTTGCGGGTCTTGCGTTCGACATTGCGGCCTGGCTCATGCGGCCGGCTAAAACCTGGCGACCAGCCTTCGATCCGATCTTCATCGTCGTAGTGAAAGATGTTCGTCTTCAGCGCCGTGAAGCCCTTTTCCCCCACTTCGCGAGCGATCTGGCGAACGCCGTTCACATCAACGATGCCGGGTGTAAAATGTTCTGTGCGGGTGCGATAGGAAACGCAATGGGACCAATAGACCCTGATCTTGTCACGGACCTTGCCACCGAGCAGCACATGACAGGGGATATCCAGCGCTCTTGCCTTGACGTCAAGCAGCGCATTTTCAATGGCGCCCAGCGCCTGGCCCACGACTCCGCCGGAGCCTGGCCTTGTGACATTTCGCAAGTCTTCCCTGATATGCTCGTGATGCATGGCGCTTTGTCCAACGAGGCGATGGGCAAGTTCCTCTATGACGGTTGAAACGCCCGGCGAGCCGAAATTCTCGTCGAATTCACTCCAGCCAACGATACCGTCTTCGGTGGTGATCTTCAGGAAGTGGTAGTTACGCCAGGAGTTGCTGCAAGAGAGAGTCTTGACCTCACTGACAATCGCTTTCGTCGGCATTGTATTCCCCAGTCAAAATCAGGCAAAGCAAACCTCTTGCACGCGGGCGATGTGGCGAACATCCACGCTGTTGCAATACGCTCGGCGGCGCAATCAGAATTTGCTTGTTGCCGGAACCACAAGACGCGGTTTTTTCCGCGTTCACAACGCATGGGCGCACAGGCGCCCATGCTGTTTTGAAAAAGCCTACTTCAGGACTTTCGAGATTTTTGCAGCGGCAGTATTCAACGCCTCTTCCGCGCTGACCTGTCCCGCAAGGCCCCGTGCGATTTCGTCAGCAAGGATCTGCTGAGCGGCATCGGATTTGGGGCTGCGGATGCGCCACATCTGGCCATCTGCCGCCACTTCATAGGCGTTCTGCAGCGTCTTGTAGACGGGCCCCAACCATGGTTCGGCAGGCTCGCCATTCAATGTCGACTTGCGTGCGGGGAAAGACCCGACCAATGCGGCATTAATGCTTTCTCCCTCCTTGGAAGTCAGCCACTGGATGAAGGCCCAGGATGCTTCCAGCTGTTCCGTCTTGCTGCTGATACCGGCAATCCAGATACCACGATGCGCACCCGCCTGGGCGCTTCCAACGGGAAGGACCTGAATACCAACCTGGTCGACTGTCAGTGTCGTTGACTTCGGGTCGACGGCCGTAGACTTGTAGACGCTGCCCCAGTTGAACATATTGGCAACGAGGCCCTGACGAAATGCCTGCAGCGATTCAGAAAAACCGTGCCCCAGCGCACCGGGTGGCGCATAGTCGATAAGACGCTTGTGTGCTTCCAGTGACTTTTGTCCAGTTTCATTGGCGAAGGCAGGCGCCCCCGATTCATCAAGCAATTGGCCTCCATTTGCATTGAGGATTGATTGCCAGATGGTTGGTGTCAATGATTCGCGCACGAAATAGGTATCGATCGCCCACACATCATCCTTGCCGTCTGCGTTGGTGTCGCGCACCAGTTTTTCGGCATCACTGAAGAACTCGTCCCAGGTTTGCGCTGGTGTCGGCTCTGGCAATCCGGCCTGTTCGTAGAGTGAACGATTATAGAAGCGCAGCAGCATGTTGGAACGAACGGGAACGGCATATTGAATATCTTTCCATTCTCCAGCCGCCAAAGGCGCAGCGTTGAAATCGCCCCAGTCGTAATCCTTGTCAGTCAGCGCCGCGATCTTTTCGCCTTTCAAATCCATCAAGGCGCCAATCTCGGCCAGTTGAGGAACCCACGGGTCATCAACCAGCAACACATCATAATCAGGATCCGGGCTCGTCGCATCCAGCATCATCTTGGCCAGCAGTTCGGTATAGGGAACGCCGTCGAAGGTGACATGCACGTTGGGATATTTCTTGTTGAACTCTGGCACCAATGTCGTCTGCCATGAATTTGCAAACGCTTCGTTGGCCATGATTCTGACTTCAACGGGATTGTCAGCCGTGCCCAGTCCTTCCTGCGCCTGTGCAGACACCAATGGTGTCGCTGCCAGAATCAGGGACCCGGCGATCCCGGCAAGCACGCTCCGGCGTCTCGCCAATTTCTTGCATTGAATATGTGTCACGATTTCCTCCTCCATGACCGTTTCGATTTTTATATATTCTATAGAATATGGAATAACCCAATGTTTCCGTCAAGGGACTTGTTGCGCAATGGGGCAATTTTTTCGCCAAGGTGTGGAACCGTTCTTGAGGGCGCGCGGAAAATCACACTGTTCCGGTGCCTGTCGTGGCGGGCTTGAACGGTGCTGCTATACAATACTGGGTTGGGCTGAAGGGTTCGATTTCAAAAGTGCGCAATGCCGATTGACTGTCACGGCCGGATTGTCTCTGTTGCAGGCATGGTTGAACCGCAAAGAGGTGCGCTGTGGTAAAGTTACGGACTATTTGCAGGCGACTTCTCAAGCGCCTCGGGTTAGCGGCCCTTTTGTCTGCATCCCTCATTCAGGTGCCACTGGCAGCGGAGCCATGGGTTGTAGAGAGGCTGGACGGGGCCCGGATTCCAGCCGACCCCGGTTCCGAAATCCTGCAGATGGCGCCGGGAGGATTGCCTGATGGTTATGTTGCCGTGCAGCCGGAAGGCGATGTCGTTAAAGCCTGGTACGGCGATCCGACGCGGCGTTATGGGCATGGGATATTGGGCGATGCCATCGAGGCCGGCGCGCTGCATGTCGAGATATCAAACGGCAAACAGCTCAGTCTCCAACTGCCTGAAACGGAAGTCTTCGAGGACCGAACGCCCCGCCTGGTCGATCTGGATGGTGATGGCACGATCGAAATTGTCACGATCCGTTCCTCTGTCAGCAAGGGTGCATCGGTAACGATCTACGGGCTTGAGAAGGGCGCGCTTGTGCAACGGGCAACCAATGGTTTCATCGGTCGTTCCAATCGCTGGCTGAACATTGCCGGAATCGCCAGCTTTGCTGGTGGCCAGGAACTGCAAATTGCCTATGTCGAGACCCCGCATATCGGCGGTACACTCTATTTTTATGCGTTCCGCAAAGGCAGACTTGTCCGCACAGGTGCGATGCAAGGTTTTTCGAACCATGCCATCGGCACTCGGGAAATGCAGCTATCTGCTGTCGTGAACATTGACGGGGGTCTGGGTGTGGAACTGGCTGCGCCCTCTGATAATCGCCAGTCGTTGCGCATCATTGGCTTTGGGCAAAGCGGTCCCTATGAGCAAGCATCAATTCCACTTCCCGCCCGCGTCAAAAAGCTGTTTGCAAGGCGCGGTGAGGGGGGTGATCTCACCTTCATAGCTCAGCTTGATGACGGACAAACCTACCGTATCGGTCGGTAAAGCGTGGTCCCCGAAGGCCTAATCAAATCACCTCGGGAGAACATCACTATTCTTCGACGGCCTTGGCAGCTTTTTTGACAGCTGGTTTCTTGGCGGCCGGCTTTTTGGCCGCTGGTTTTTTAACGGTGGCTTTTTTGATCAGCGTCTTTTTTGCTGCAGGCTTTTTGGCAGCGGCCTTTTTGGCGGCTTCAGCATTGGAGACAATGAGATCTTCTGCTTCCTGTGCCAAACGCAGGGCCTTCAGCTTGGCGGATTTCGTCCGACGCATATCGGCTTCGGTCGAATATTCATTCATTGCTTCGGCGCGTTCTTTTGCCGTCTGCTGAGCCTTCTTAAGTCTCAATGCAGCGCTGGCCCGCTTTTCTTCCGCGGCAGTATCCATTTGATTGCCCCTTTCTTCGGGTGTCACTACTTAATACCCGTAGGAAAATCTCGCCACTTTTCAAAAGTGGGTCGCAATGAATATTCAGATCCATCGCACGGGGGGGGGTAATAAGTAAAAGGCCCCGCAGCCGTTTCAGACGCGGAGCCACAAGGCGCAAAGCGCCCCTTTAGACATCATGCATAAGCATCGCTATCGTAAAAACCGCCAGTACATCCGTGGTCGGCTCTCAATGAAGGACGCTCAAACGACAGCGAGTTCAGGTATTCCCGTTTTCGCTGTCTGTGCAATCAGCCCAGATCTTTGATGTTGTCGGCAGACATTTTGCCGCTGCGCTGGTCGGAAACCAGCTCGTAGCTGACCTTCTGGCCTTCGCGAAGTGTGCTCATACCTGAGCGCTCAACAGCAGAAATGTGCACGAATGCATCTTTCGAGCCATCGTCAGGCTCAATAAAACCAAAACCTTTGTCGGTGTTGAAGAATTTTACGGTTCCGTTAGTCATCAGAATTTCCTCTAAAAGGAGTGTTAATCGCGCACTTTCACTTGAAAGATTACGAAATAGGGTTGTTGCTCACATTAGTATGGGAAAATCTAAACTAAGCGGCGTACCGGCTCTTAGGGTAACACCAAACAAATGTATCGCATGGGACCTATATGGAGGATTTCGCCTGAAATTGCAAGAGGTAATGCGTCTTTCAGCAATGCAATCGCCTTGGCCACCCGTTCAATTTACGGCGCCTGACCAAAAACACTGAACGCTACTCGAAGGCTGGAAAGTACCAGATCACAAGGAATACTGGTGTCACATTGTCACGGATCAATGGCAAAGTCGATGGACAAAGTCATGGGCAAAAAAAATAATGCGTCTACCCATAAAAAGCGGACTTTCTGGCAGATCCTGCGTCGGATTCGACCTGGCAAACTGCGAATTCTGGTCTGTAACCTGTTGATGCCTATGATTCTCAGCTGGAAAAAGCCATAGGTTGCGAATGGCGCAGCGTCCTGAAGGGCTGTGAATGACTTGTTTGGGCAACAGGCACGATTTGCCGGGCGCCGGAACTTGCCCGGGAATGGAACATACCTGAGGATGCAACGTGCTTGCGCATAAATTCTGGCCGAGAACAATAAAAGTCGTCTGTTTTGGAGAGTGGAACGATTGTAATGATGAAAACTGTTATACCGTTTCTCGCACGTACAGATGAGACGGACCGGCGAATGTGGCTGGCTGCGTTGAAGCATGCCATGCCGGATTTTCGCATAGAGCCCTTGGCACAACTGACCGTGCAGGAGCGGGACGCCGCGACAGTTGCCATTGGCGCAGATCCCGATCCTGATGACTTTCAAAAATTGCCTAACCTTCAATGGGTTCAAAGCCTGTGGGCTGGTGTCGAGCAGATCGCCGCCGAATTGCCGCGCGACAATCTGCGCATTGTGCGTATGGCAGATCCCCAAATGGCCGAAACAATGGGTGAGGCCGTCCTTGCCTGGACGCTCTATCTGCATCGCGACATGCCGCGATACGCACGACAGCAGAGTACAGGTCAATGGATACCGCATGAATTGCCTCTGCCAAAAGATCGGACCATCGGCATTCTCGGGATGGGCAATCTTGGAGGAAGGGCGGCGGAAAAACTCCTGCAACAGGGTTTCGATGTCTGCGGATGGAGCAGAACCGAGCGCACCATGGATGGGGTCCGCGGCTTTTTCGGGGCGGAGGGACTGAACCGGATATTGGCGATATCAGACATTCTGGTCATCTTGCTGCCGCTCACCGAAGAAACACGCGGCCTGCTTGAGCGCAGCAGATTGGGGCTGATGCCAAAAGGGTCAAGCCTGATCAATTTTGCCAGAGGACCGGTTGTCGATGATGCTGCGCTGCTTGAATGCCTTGATAGCGGCCAAATTGACCATGCGGTTCTGGATGTCTTTCATGAAGAGCCGCTGCCGCAGAGCAGCCCCTATTGGACGCATCCGGGCGTCACCGTCTTGCCGCATATCTCCGGACCGACAAACCGCGAAACGGCATCGGCGATTGTTGCCGCGAACATCACGGCATTTTTCGCCAACGGCAAAATGCCAACGGGTATCGATCGGGCGAGGGGATACTAAACCTCGATCAACATTAGCTGTTTTTAAGTGTTAGAGCTTTAGACTGACCGGATTCATCCCGTGCCGCATGGAAACAATTCAGGAGCGCCACCCATGACCGGAGTAGCTTTTGTCGGAACCGGCTTCGTCGCAGACTACTATATGACGACTCTGGCCAATCATCCCGAATTGCAGCTCATCGGGGTCTGGGACCAAAATCCGCACCGATTGGAACAATTTTGCGCATTTTATGATGTGCAGGCCTTTGAAAGCTTTGATGCGGTTCTGGGGGATCGGCGGGTTGCGATTGTCGTCAATCTGACAAATCCGCAAAGTCATTTTGAGATGAGCTCCCGCGCGCTTGATGCCGGCAAACATGTCTACAGCGAAAAGCCGCTGGCCATGCAGCCGGAGCAGATTGCGGCGCTTGGCGCAAAAGCCAAGGAACGGGCTTTGAGCCTGTGTTCGGCGCCAGCCAATGCACACAGCGCTGCATTTCATCACTGTGCCCGCCTGTTGGCGGAAGGCCGGATCGGCACGCCCCATGCGGTCTACGCAGAAATGGAGGATGGTCCGGTCCACTGGGACAATTGGCGGGAATGGAGAAGTGTCTCAGGTGCCCATTGGCCAGGTCTCCATGAATTCGAGCTGGGCTGCACGCTGGAACACGCCGGTTATGCGCTGAGCTGGATGCTGGCTCTGTTTGGCCCCGTGCGACATGTTGCTGCAAATGCGTCGCTGGTTTTTCCTGACAAGGGCAAGGGCACCGAGACCCTGACCCTTGGTCCGGATCTGACGATGGGCCTGCTGCAATTCGACAACGGCATAGCCGCGCGTCTGACCTGCGGGCTGGCCAGTGAACGCAAACGCTCCCTGACAATCATGGGCGACAGGGGCATGCTTGTTGTGCGTGACCTCTGGGATCATTATTCTTCGATCAATCTGACCACGCCGGACAGGGCGAAAAATTTGCTTACGCGTGTCGCAGGCCGCATCGAAAGGCGGCGACAACAGGCTCTGCCTTTGAATGTGGCGTCCGGGGAGGTCGTCCGCAGCGATGCAGATGAACGTGGATTGAAATTGCCACTTTACCCGTCAAGAATTGATTTTGCCCGCGGCATTGCCAAACAGGCTGCCGGCATTGGGGGCGGCAGCCCGGCGTTTTTCAGCGCAAATGTTGCCATGCATATGAGTGAGGTGACTTTGGCGCTGAACCGCGGAGATCCCTCCTATGTCCCGTTGCACAGCTTTGATTTGCAGAGCGCTTGAACTGTCAGGTATTAAACGGGCCTGTTGGCCAGCACGGACCGGATGATGTCCTGAACGGCGATACTGTGCTGATGCACCATGAGCGGTTCTTCGATCAGATCGTCCTTTATGGCCGTGCTTGCCGCGTCAATCTCGAACTGCAGACCGTCTCCTTGAAAGTCATGGAAATGCCGCTCGACGCCCCGCAGCGGTATTTTCAGCAACAGTTTTCGCAACAGGCGCGCTGCAATCGGACTGCTGGCCGCAGCAAATATCGTGGCAATCATGGCATTGCGAATGACGAAAAAACCTTTTGCCTGCAGAAAAGGTCCATCGATCACGATCATGCCGCTGCTGCCGCGAATGATGCACAGGTTGGCGCCGTTTCGTTCAAATCCACAGGAAAGCAGGGCCTGATATCCGCGATAGAAAAGTGTGACGCGGGCCAACCGGTCGACACCGGAAGGCGCCGCGCGCCAATTGCCCCGCGAGGCCAGCGGCAGGCCAAGCAAATAGAGGGCCAGTGATAGGGGATAGACACCCAGATCCAGTAGAGATCCGCCGCCCAGTTCCGGAGAGAAGAACCGATTGTTTCGGTCATATTTCTGCCTGAACGCCAGATTTGCCTCAAATCCTTTGATTGTGCCAATTGTGCCTGCGTCCAGAATGGCTCGAATGGCGCGAATGGCCGGCAGATACCGGGTCCACAGGGCCTCCATCAAAAAGACGCCCTGCTTTTGCGCTATACGAACCATTTCGCGGGCCTGTTGTGCATCGACTGACAACGGCTTTTCAACAAGCACAGGCTTGCCTGCAATCAGCGCCGAGATCGCCTGTTCGTGATGAACAGCGCTGGGCGTTGCCAGATAGAGAGCATCAATCGCGCCTTTCGCGAGCATGGCATCCAATTCGGTGAAAACACCCACCACGCCATGGTGCCTGGCAAATTCCGTTGCACGGACTCTGTCTCTGGAACACACGGCAACCAGTTCGGCACCGGACGTTCTTTCTATATCCCGGGCAAAACTATGTGCAATCGTCCCGGTGCCCACCAATCCCCAACGAATGCGATTTGCCATCTGTTTTGCCACGCCCTCTCCATCGAGCCTGCAGAATATCCCAAGGGGCTTTACAAATTCACCTACGCACGGCTCCGGTTTGCTCGTTCTCATCCCAATTCATCAAAACGGCAGCAATGCGTCGGTGTCCAATCTTACGGCGATTTGCTGCTCAATTGCGAACTGGACGAAGTGGTCAGCCTGCATACGCGGCTGGCAGGCCTTGCTCATCAGATGGGGCGCGATCATCGATCTTTGGTAAAGAGCCAGGGCAATGTTGCCAAAATAGCCAGAACGTGGCTAGTTCACCTTGACGTCGCAGCTCCTTGGGGAATGTCACCCAACTTAAGTTATGCGGCCTGAGGGAAATAGAATGATATTGAAGATTTTGCATGCATTTACCTTGCTTTGCATGGTGATCGTCTCTGGAGCTGCCATAGCCAGCGAAGAGCTGAGAATATCGATTGCAAAAGAAACGATTGTATTGGAGCAACGCGGCGCAACGCTGAATCATCATCCGGGTATTGAGCCTAAGGCAACCGGAGCGGCCTTGTATTTCGAGGGTGAACTTTTTCTCAAGAATGATCAGCAAGCCGGTATTGTCTATGGAGCCACGACACTATGGGATGCATCTCCCGACGATGGTGAAGAAGAAGTTCGGCACCGAAATCTGGTTTTCCTGCTTGATGAAGGTCAGATCATAGCGTCCGGCATATCCAGCTATATTTCGCATCCGAAATGGCCGGCCAACTCAGAAGCCTGGAAGCATCTGGGTTTGGCTATTACCGGCGGCACCGGCAAATATGTTGGCGCCTACGGCACCGTAACATCCAATAAACTTAAGGCTGGCGTCTTTGCTCATACGATTGAAATTTTTACGCCCGTTCAGGATTAAGACCAAAGATCGAAAATTATGACTGGTCTGATGAGTCCAACCTGTCCGCCGGCCGGGCACGCCGCGCGGCGCGCTTTGGTTGGCCGGGCAAGCGACGCAACGCCGTTTTTCGGCGCGAGTGTTGATGAGGGGCATAGGGGACAAAGATTGCGCTGGATGACATTACAGCAATCTGCTGGTGCGCGATTTTGCTGAGCGCGGATGGTTCTTTGGCACCTGACCAGCTGGCCGTTGCAACCGCGAAAAATACATGAACTCAATTGCCTGAAGGACAAACTTGAATCTCTTTGGAAGCAAAGATGGAGCCATGTTCGCGCTTCTTCTAAGTCGTCGGGCCTTTCGCCAATGCAAAACGCGGGTTACTGTCGGCAGTAATTCTTGTGCACCATTTTCACGCACACGCGGAGGAAAACCATATGACACTTTCAATCAGATCGCTGGGTCTTGCGACCGGACTATCACTGGTCACGATTCTGGCCACGACTCTGGCCACGACTCTGGCAATGACCATGCCGTCACAGGCCGATACGCGCATTACCTATAAATCGGCCAAGAGCAGTTCGTCCTACTATCAGATGGGCGTGCAGATCGCCGAGGCAATGAAAGCAGCATCCAATGGCGCGATCATCGTCACGGTGGAAGAAAGTCAGGGATCGGTTCAAAACGTGATGGAGGTCAAGGCCCGTGGCGCTGACTACGTTTTCACCACACCGCCATCGCTCGTCTCCCTTGCCCAGGATGGCAAGGCGATGTTCGAGGGCAAGGAAAGCCGCAAATTTGATAATATCCGGGCACTTTTTCCCATACCGTCGCTGACCATGCATTTTGTCATGTCCAAAAAGAGCGGCACGGTTGATTATGCGGGGTTGAGCGGCAAGAAACTGTTGCTCGGCAAAGGCTCGTTCGGCGCCCGGGAAGGGGCGAAATACATCAAGCTCTTCGGCCTTGAGGGCAAGGTGGATATCGCCGATGCGGAGATCTCAAATGCCGTCGCCGCTCTGAAAAATGGCCAGATCGACGGTTTCGTGACGGCCGGATCCTGGCCCGCCCCCAATGTGATCGAGGCCGCAGCATCAACCCCGGTGGTCCTGTTGTCGATGGACGGGCATGAAGTGGCCGAAACCAAGCGCACACGTATGGTGATACCAGGCGGAACCTATGTGGGCCAACCCGACGATGTCCAAACAACCTCCCTGCCGGTGGTCGCCTATACGACAACGGACATGGATGACGACACGGCCTATCTGCTGACCAAGACGTTCTGGGGCCAGGTGGAAACCATGGGACAAACGGCATCCTGGTGGAAAGGTGTCGATGACCGGTTGATGGCCAATATTCTGGGTGAAATTCACCCCGGTGCGGTGCGTTTCTACAAGGAAGTCGGGTTTCCGATCGACAAGAAGCAGGATTAGCCGTCTCGCAAGCCAAAATGCACGATCATTGAAGGGCACACCATGGGGCAGGGTGCGGAATTGTCGGCGGCGGGTCCAATCATGACCCGACAGTCCGGCCATGTCTCAGAGCGGGTTTTCTGGTTTGTACTGGCGGCCCTTCTGGTGTCGTTTCACCTGGGGCTGATTTTTTCCGGACTGGTCTCGAACCTTGTCTCGCGTCCCCTGCATATGGCGCTGGCCCTGCCATGGATATTGGTCTTTGCAGCCAAACCGGGTGTTTCGCGCCTGTCCGGCCTTGTGTTGGCCATCACCGGGGTCAGTGCCTGTGGGTGGATTGCCCTGCAACACAACGCCCTGTCGGATCAATACGGATTTCTGGAAGGCAATGGGCAGATTGCCGTGGCAGCGCTGCTGCTGCTGGTGGTGCTGGAAGCCGCGCGCCGCGCCATAGGTTGGCCGCTGCCGCTGGTGGCTACGCTGGCGCTTCTCTACGGACTCCTTGGCCAATATATTCCGGGTGAATTTGGCCATTCGGGAACGCCGCTCGCAAGCTTTCTGGGTACTTTGACTATTGCCGAGGGTGGTCTTTGGGGCAGCATTACCGGCGTGTCTGTCAGTGTGGTCGCCATCTTCGTCATATTTGGCGCTGTGCTCAATGCCGGCGAGGCGGGCCAGGGTTTCATGAATATTGCCACGGCTGCTGCCGGCCGATTGACAGGCGGTGCGGCCAAGGTCTCCGTCATTTCGTCGGCGCTTTTTGGTTCCATTTCCGGCTCCGCCTCGGCCAATGTCGCCTCGACCGGCGCCATCACCCTGCCAGCCATGACACGACTTGGGTATCCAAAAAGACTGGCCGCTGCCGTCGAGGCGGTGGCCTCTTCAGGTGGACAGATCATGCCACCCCTGATGGGGGCCGGCGCCTTCGTCATGGTGGAACTGACCGGCGTTTCCTATCCTGCGATCATGGCCGCCGCCGTGCTGCCGGCCTTGCTCTACTTCTTCGCCGTCTGGATGGGAATCAACGCCTATGCAAAGCGGCATGATCTGCGATCCATACCGAAGGACGAGACGCCTGCGATACGTGATGTGCTTGTCACCGTCGGTTTTTTTCTGGTGCCCTTTTCCGTGCTGATATGGGGCATGTTCATTGTTGAATACACGCCGCAATATGCGGCCTGTATGGCAATTGTCGCCGGTGCCGTGATGTTGGTGTTCAGCAGTGATTTTGCCTTTGATCTGAAGCGGACCGGAGCGCGCATCGAGAATGCCGTCATCACTGCGGCCCGTCAGGTCTCGATGATCGCCGCGATCATCCTGTGCGCGTCCATCATTATCGGTGTCTTGTCGATTACCGGCCTCGGTATCAAGATCACCTCGCTGATCCTGTCTGGCTCTGGAGGGCTGTTGTGGCCCTCCTTGCTGCTGACAGCATTGGCCTGCCTGATCCTTGGCATGGAGGTGCCGACCACGGCGGCCTATGTAATTTGCATTTCCGTGGCGGGACCTGCACTCACGCAACTGGGGCTGCAACCGCTGCAGGCGCATCTGTTTGTTTTCTGGTTTGCCTTGCTTTCGACCATCACGCCGCCGGTCTGCGGCGCGGTTTTCATCGCCGCCGGAATGGTCAGCGAGAACTGGCTGAAGGTCGCCGTCACCGCCATGGCGCTGGGCGTCGGACTCTATATCATACCGCTCGCCATGATCGCCAACCCGTCGATCATAGCGCTTGGAAAAGACCCATTGCCAGCGCTCATTGCGCTCTGTCAGATCAGTGTCGGCCTTGGCCTGATATCCCATGGTCTGATTGCCAGTCGCAATGCCGGCATGAAGGCATTGCTGGTTCTGCTGGGGTCAGGGGTCGTCTTCGGGCCTGCATTGATCCTCTGAGGCCATGGGTTGAAGTTGCCTGCTCATAGCAGGTTTTACCAGCGGCCTTGACAACCGATCCGATGCCACCACGCTGGCTTTCACATCAAATAGGTTGTATTGTGGTCATCAACCATGACGGGAGGGGGCTATGAACGTTCTGCGATCGGTCGCAATTCTGACCCTGGTCATCTTGCCGATACTCTCGGCCTGCACAACCGGCATTGCCGATTTTCAGCTCTATGAACAAGCCTATCAGGCGCAGGCAGTCGAGGCGGATCGGGTTCTGGATCGACTTGCAAGGGCCGAACGCGTGGTGGCGCGCCGCAGTGACCCGAGCCTGTCGGGCGCCTTCGAATTCGATCCCGACAAGGCCTCCTACTATGTTGACGCCGGTGATCCGCCGCTGACCGGAGCGATCCGCTCGGGTCTCAACGCCGTGACCACCTACAACGCCATGCTGGCAGGGCTGGCCAATGGGGAATCTGCCGCCGCACTGACAAGCCGTGCCGGTACGCTCTATTCCAATCTGCTGGCGACGGCAGAGGCACTGTCCGTGGTCGCCGGTGTATCAACCACATTCGTTCCTGGCGCGCAGGCGCTGGCTTCGCGTTTGCTGCCCCTGGCCGAACAGATACAGAAGTTGCGCAACCGGGCGGCTTTCCGGCGCAAATTGCTGCAGGCCTATCCGGACATGCGCGCACTGCTGGTGCGCCTTCGCGATGGTACCAGGGAAATGTACACGGTGATCCAGCGTTCCTATGTCAAACGCGGTGTCATCCGCAATCGCGGCATTCCGGCTGCCGACATGCCCAAGCTTGAGGCTGATCGCAAATTGCTGGCAGGCTGGGTCATCCTGATGGACCAGACATTGCTATCCATGGATGCAGCGACAAGGGTCGTTCTGGCTGGCGCGTCAGCCTCTGACGCCACCGTCCTGATGGATGCGTCCGTCGATCTGCGCGTTCTGGCCGAAAGGGTGCGTGACGCCACGAGACCACAATAACGAGGTGAACCATGACAACCAGAGCTCAGTTGGAACGCCAACTCATCACGCTAAGGGAATCGCTTCTGGAGCCTTTTGAAAAGGCGGAAGCTGCGGGTGACGAAGCTGAAATGCGCCGTCTGGAGGGCATCGCCGGAGAAATGGACGATTTGCTGGACCAACTGGCACTGATCGGGCTTGGTGAACTGGCAGCGGAAATAACCGCCCTGCGGCTGAAAATTGACGGACACGCTGCGTCTGGCAATGGCACAGTGTCAGGCATTACACTCGACAAACTGAAAAAGCAGATCAGCGAAATCCTGTCGGATTCGTCTGAAGAAGAACCGGATGCCGCCGATACCAGCCCGCAAGTGCCCGTCAATAACCCACCGCCGCCCATTGTAGTCGACGAAGTCAGTACGGATGATCCGGGTCCACCCGATGGTGGGGCGCTTGTCCTGACCGAGGCCCACCTCCTGGCCTTGTGGAAGCGTTCGCAGTTCCCGATTGACGGAAGGGGCATCATTGTTTTTGGCCTGCGCGGTTGTCGTCCGGTTGATTATTCCGGCACGGGATTTGCTGCCGGCCATGAAATTGTCCTGCGGGATATCAATTATCGGACGATGAATTGCACGATCGGTCAATGGCGCCCCAATGGCGGACTGGCGCTCTATCCAGGCTCAACCGTTCCCTATCACACGATTGTCGAGAGCAAGGTCAGCGGTGGCGGCAAGGGTGTCAATCAGATGGGCCGCGGTCGCTACAAGAACTATGCGGCCAACTGGCACAAGCGGGCGGAAGGGCCCAACGGCCACTGGGCGCTGCGTCAGGATTGCGCAATTACCATTCAGCGTACCGGCGATGATGCCGACTTTGATCTTGACGATCGCTGGGAGGTCGGCCGGGTCGCCGGTGACAATATTCACTGCGCTTTTCACATGGGCGCGGATGGCAATATTCCAGATGCGCGCTTCTCCAGCGCCGGGTGTCAGACAATTGCCGGGACCGTGAAAAAGGGCGTTGCCGGTAGCGAACGTGGTCCCTGGAAAAAGTTCATTGCGCCGTTCCAGCGCGATACGGGCACACAGAGCAATACGGAATATGTCCTCTTCCTGGCAGAAGAAGCCCAGCAGATGATCAAAAACCGCTGCGCCGGCAAATCGGTCCTTTTGCGCATGGGGTCGGCAGGGCCGCTGGTTGCGCAATTGCAGCGGGCTCTGGCAACACGCCTGTCGCGGCAGATGGTGGCAGACGGAGATTTCGGGCCGTCCACATTTCAGGCTGTCATTGACTTTCAGACCGAGGCCTTTGGCGACAATGCCGATGACGGTATTGTCGGGCCAGAGACAGCGGAAGCACTGGGATTGACCCTGCCAATTTTTGACTTTGACGATGCCATATCCGGTGGTTCCGGATTTGTCGAAAACGGCAATTCTCCGGCAAGCCTCATCTTTTCCGACGGGAGCGATACGCCGGGCCAGCCGTCAGACGACGGCAAGATTGCCTGGGGGGCTGTGACGGACAAAAAACACGGGCCTGAATTCAAGACAAAAGTGCGGGCCATCGCCAAGCGATTGCAATGCGACCCGGATCACCTGATGGCAGTGATGGCCTTTGAAACCGGTGGTAAATTCAGCCCTGATGTAAAAAACATGGCCGGAAGCGGTGCGACGGGGCTTATCCAGTTCATGCCAAGCACGGCAAGAGCGCTCAACACCACGACGGCCAAACTCGCCCGAATGACGGCCCTGGAGCAGTTGGATTTCGTCGAGCTCTATTTCAGGATGTCGGTGGGCAACAAGCGGCTACAGACCTTGAGCGATGTCTATATGGCGGTTCTCTGGCCAGCCGCGGTCGGCAAGCCGGAGGGCTTCATCCTGTTTGAAAAAGGCACCAGGGCCTATGATCAGAACATTGGCCTGGACAAGAACAAGGACAATGTCATCCGCAAGGCAGAGGCTGCCGCCAAAGTGTTTGACAAGTTGGTCCTTGGCATGAAACCCGGCCGCATAGGTTAGGTTTCATGCCTGTTGTTGATCGCCGTGGCTCAATCATTATCAGATAGGCATTCGCGCACATTCTGCGCCATGGTCCGGATGAGCGTGAAATAGAGATCAGGGCCATTTTCGATCTGTGAGCCCAGTGGATCCAGCACCCCGGAATGCGCGTTTGAACCTTCCATGACAACAGAGATGAGCTTTGGTTCGAACTGAGGCTCGGCAAATACGCATGTGACGTCCAAATGTTGAATTCGGTCCTGTATTTCCGCCACCCGTTCGGCACCGGGAATGACGTCCGGACTGACGGTGATGGATCCGGCGGCCGACAGACCAAAACGCTTTTCAAAATATTGGTAAGCGTCGTGAAAAACCACGAATGGTCTGTCCCTGACGGGCGCCAGCATCAGGTCTACCTGTTCGGTGAGTTCATCGAGCCGTGCAGTCAGTGCGGTTGCATTGGCCTGATACTGCTCTGCATGGGAAGGGTCAGCGGCTGACAGCGATTTTTCAATTTCCGAAACAAGCTTTTTGGCATTTTCCGGATCAAGCCAGCTATGCAGGTCTGTTTCATCGTCGTGGTGCTCGTGCGATGCATGCGCTTCGTGCTCAAGACCTTCATCATGTTCTTCTGCGGCTTCGTGCCCCTCTGCTTCATCATGCCCCTCAGTCTCTTCATGGTCATGGCTCTCAAAGGCACCGCCTTCGCGCAGTTCCAACCTATTGAGGCCGGGCGCTTCAGACAGGGCTACGATCGTTGCCCCCTGGCCAAGGGAATGCAGTGGCTTGTCCAGGAAAGCCTCCAGATGCGGGCCCATCCAGAAGACCATGGTCGCGGCCTGAATGTCGCGCGCCTGGGACGGGCGCAAATGGTGGGTATGGGGAGAGGATGCGCCATCAACAATCAATTCCGGCTTGCCGACGCCCTGCATAACGCCAGCCACAAGAGAGTGAATGGGTTTGATGGATGCGACAACTTTCAAGGATGTTTGGGCAAGGGCGCTCGCGGGTGCCAAAGTGGCGAGAAAAAAGCCGGATGCGATCAGGGCTGCGTGAGGTCTTTTCATTGAGGAGACAACCACCATGTTTGTTATGTTGTTACACGAATATGTAATGATATAACGTATGGCGATTTTGACCGCAAGCCAAAAGCTGAACTAAATTCGTTTATTGAAAGTTGGAGGTGCGCACATATTGCAGTGTTCCCGATAAACCGGTTGCGCGGACCAGGATTGATTCCGTCGTAAAAAAAGCGATGCGCGAAACCGAAGGGTTTCACGCATCGCTCTTGCAGATTTCCATCCGTCCAATGATCGAAACATTGATCGGCTATTCACCTGTGAAACACTCTAGTTCTTTTTAATACGATATCCCTGATGGCATGCGCCGCAACTGGCTGTCGTGGCGCCAAAGGCTGCCTTGAAGCTGTCCATATCGGTGACTTTGGCCGAGGAATCGGCTGCCATCTTGTCGGCAATTGCCTGAAAACCTGCGGGGTCGGACCAGATGGAAGGCGCCGCCGTTGTTTCCATGCCTGTCTCGGAGCCTTCGGGGAAAAGATAGGTCACAGCATGTGCCGTGCTGTTCATAGTGCGCAATATCAACTGGGCAGCAGCCAGATTGAATTCAACTTCGCCCTTGAGCATGGCACCGCCAGCATCCGCAGCAGCGCCGGTGTTTTTCATGATTGCCTTGCGGTCTGCAATGGGATTGTCGCCGCCAAGCGCAACGCCAGCAAAACCTGTCGAGATGATGATACCCATGATGATTGCACGTTTCATAGCGTTCTCCTGTTAGGATCAGATTCAAGGCCGCAGTCAAACCATTTACCGGGGCCAGCGCATAGAGTTGTCTCATATTGAAAGCCACACCCTATCTGCAACGATATACGCTCGAGGAGAGATTTGGAATGACTCTAATGATAATAGAAAATGCGAAAACAGTCGACAATGCAAGGTTTTGCATATTCAATCTGCAAATATGCAGAACCTGAACTGGGATATTTTCCGATTTGTGATGGCCGTTGCCGACAGTGGATCGGCAGTGGCGGCCGCTGAACGCCTTGGCGTCAATGCCAGCACAGTCCTGCGGACCATCAACAGATTTGAGCTGGACAATGGGATACGCCTGTTTGAGCGCCGCCAGTCCGGATACGCCCCGACGATTGAATGCGCTGCCGTGGTCGAAGCCGCACGGCAGATCGAACAATGCGTTGCAGGCATCAACCGGGACATTCTTGGCCGCGATTTGCGGCTCGAAGGACGGCTGACCGTGACATCGACGGATTCACTTCTCAAGTCGGTGCTTGCGCCTCATATCAACAGTTTCATCGCTCTTCACCCGCAAATACACGTGGACGTATCCGTCACCAATTCGCGTCTCAACCTGACCCGGCAGGACGCGGATGTTGCTATTCGTGCTTCAAAAAAACCACCGGACACACTTGTCGGTCAGCGGGTATCCGATCTGGTTTTTGCCATTTACGCGTCCCCATCGATAGGCGAAGCCGTTTCTTCACAAGGGCAAGCCGAGTATTTTTCCCGGATGCGCTGGGTTGGCATTGGCGACACGCTGGCGGCATCGCCGGTGGGGGACTGGATGAAACGCCATGTGCCGCCCGAGGCCATTGCCATCAAGGCGGATAGTTTTGTGGCAATAGAGAATTTTGCGACTGCCGGGGCAGGGTTGGCGGTCCTGCCATGCTGTCTTGGCGATCAATCGGAAAAACTTGTGCGTGTCACGCAACCCATAGCCGAAATGCAGACCGCACTTTGGGTGCTGACCCATGCCGATATCCGCGGTGCTGCGCGGGTGAAGGCCTTTAACGAACATATGACCAGGGCGCTCAGAGATCAGTCTGAGCTGCTTTGTGGCAGAAGACCGCAATGAACATTTGATCATAGTACATACCTTGCCCAGCCCTCTGTATGAGAGGTCCTAATGGCGCGCCGGAAGCATTAATGTGCCGGTGTGGCCACGCAGAGTATTGACATCACAGACGTTCTGACACACCGGTTGAAGCCTGAATATTTTCAGTGCGTATACGAGTTACCCGGCGATGAACAGGCTGGAAAGACCAACCTGCATTTGCAAATTTGCATATCTGGAGGTCTTGAGCATGACGACACTTTCTCCCGGGGTATTGGGCGCTGCAGTCAGCTCAGCGCGTCGCCGTGGCGGCAGAGAAGCAAAGCGCGGTGGCATTGCGGCGATACGGCCTTTTGGTCAATCCGTGCGTTCCTATCCACCAGTTGATCTTGCATCCCAGGAAGCTGTTCAGCAGATTCATGACGCGTCCATGCGCGTCCTGAGTGAAACAGGCATCAATGTTCTGCATGATGGCGCGCGTGCCATCATGAAACAAGCCGGCGCTGATGTGATGCCAGGTCAGACACGGGTTCGATTTGACCCGGCACTGATCATGCAGTGCATATCAAACATTCCATCAAAATTTACCCTGCATGCCAGAAATCCGGCCCATAATCTGACGGTGGGTGGCAATGAAATGATTTTCTGCATGATGGCCAGCGCGCCCAATTCCTCCAGCCTCGATCACGGGAGACGAAGCGGGACCCAGGATGACTTCCGCAATTTCCTGAAGCTGGCGCAAATCCACCCGATCATCCAGGCACTCGGCGGCTATCCGGTCGAACCGACAGATATCCATCCCTCTATTCGCCATCTTGATTGCATATCCGATTTCATAACGCTGACTGACAAGGCCTATCATGCCTATTCGCTTGGTCAGGACCGCATTGCCGATGCGCTGGAAATGACCCGTATCGCCCATGGATTGACGCAGGACGAATTGCGCCGGCAGCCATCGCTTTTCACTATCATCAATACCAATTCGCCCTTGCAACTCGATATTCCGATGATGCAGGGCGTTATCGACATGGCCACGATGGGCCAGCCTGTCGTCATCACGCCGTTCACGCTTTCGGGCGCCATGGCGCCCGTGACGATCCCCGGCGCATTGGTGCTGCAGAATGCTGAAGCACTGGCGGCATTGGCCTTCAGTCAGATGGTCAATCCCGGGACCCCGGCCATGTATGGTGGCTTTACCTCCAATGTTGACATGAAATCCGGTTCCCCTGCCTTCGGTACGCCGGAATATATGAAGGCACAGCATATTGGCGGGCAGTTGGCTCGCCGTTACGGTATCCCTTACCGGACGTCCAATGTGTGTGCGGCCAATACCGTGGATGCTCAGGCTGCCTATGAATCGGTCTTTTCCCTTTGGGGGGCCGTGAATAGTGGCGGCCACATGCTGATGCATGGCGCGGGCTGGATGGAAGGCGGTTTGTGCTGCTCCTATGAAAAACTCATCCTCGACATCGATCTTTTGCAGATGGTTGCCGAATTCCTGAAGCCGTTGAAATTTAATGATGCGGAACTGGGTGTCGATGCCATTGCCGATGTCGGGCCGGGTGGCCATTTTTTCGGAACCGCCCACACCCAGGAGCGCTACAAGGATGCTTTCTATGCGCCGATCCTCAGCGACTGGCGCAATTACGAGAGCTGGCAGGAAGCAGGCGAACCAACCGCCATGCAAAAGGCCAATGGCATCTGGAAGCAGCGGCTGGCTGAATATGAACCACCGGTCCTCGATTCTGCCGTGGCTGAAGAACTGCGCGAGTTTGTGGAACGACGCAAGCGGGAAGGTGGCGTGGCTACTGATTTCTGAGGCGCGCCTCACGTCGAGCGCATTTCAGGCTCAATGCGTCAGGATCAGACTGGTGCCTGCCAAGGCAAGAAAGGCGCCGAACCATGCCAGCGCGCGCGGCCGTTTGCCGGTGATCATCCAGATCATCGGCAGCATGATAACGGGTGCGGCAGATCCCAGAACCACAGCGATGCCCGTATCCAGCCAGCGCACGGCGTAGAGCTGCAGACTGACGGCGATGACATATCCCAGAATTCCCGGCGCGATGGCACGGAGTCTCAGGCCCGTGCCTGGCTTGAGGATGACGGGGGCGAATGCGCGCATGGGGATCAGCGCCAGCGTGGCCACGATCAATGCGCCACCAGCGGTTCGCAGGGCGTTGACCGCAATCGGATCGGTGCCGGCCAGCATGGCGGGCTTGAGTATGACGAGCCCTATGGCATTGCCCGCAGCAGCACACAATCCAAGCGCGATCATAAGCGCGGTCGATCCATGGATGTCTTCCATCTTGTCGCTGGAATTTCCGCCAAACAAAATGGCCAATATCATGCCTGCCAGGGCCATGGCGCCGCCATAGAGTTTTTGGCCGGTGATGATTTCGCCGAGGAAGACGTAGCCCAGCACAGCCGCGATGGGGGCATTCATCGAGACGATCAATTGCGCACGCCGTGGGCCGCCGCGGCGCAGGCACGCGAACATGGCAAGATTGGCTCCGACGACGCCGACGAAACTGGTGATGACAAAGGCGGGCCACTGTGACCAGACAACGCTCTGCCAGCCATTCTGGAGTGTCACGATGATGACAAGGATCGCAGACGCCCAGACCAGTTGCATCCGCGCCAGGCCAAATGAGCCGAGCAATGTTGCCGGCCGGTGGGCCAACAGCGCCCCTGCCGCCCAACAAAAGGAGGCGCCAAGAGCTGCTGCAGCTGCAATGATCGGCATGAGCGGTTCTCCGTGGCGAGCGCCACATCGATCGAATGGAAAAAAACGTATGACGGAACCAGAATTTGTATCCGGCTTGCTTGCGTCATTCAATATCACTTGAATGTTAACTACACGGCTCCGCCCATGACAGCCAGATGCACGGACACCACATGGTTTGCCGCGAAACGCAGCTCCTTTTCGGGATTGTACTGGGAGAGCACCAGTTCCGTTGAATTCCATCGCACAAAACGTTTGACGTAAGCCAGTTTGGAACCGTGTTCTTCCGACTGAATTTGCGCAACGACAAAATCACCGCGACGAACCCGCTTAGCCGGATTCACGTAAACGATCTCACCGTCAAAATAACGTGGTTCCATGGATTCGCCGGACACATAAACTGCATAGGCACCGATAACGGCTGACAGGCTGGGGGGTGAAAACACATCCTCCAGACGCTCGCCATTCATGACAAACTCTCCATCGATACCGCCAACGGCCTGACCATAGACAGGCAGTTTTGAAAGCAACTCCGGCAAGAGTTCTCCCAGGCGTGCATTCGCCGGCGCCTGATTGGCAGGCTTCTGAAGGGCAGGCTGGCCGGTTTTCAAGGCCGGATTATTCGGCAGGGCAGGTGGTTCCTCACCGAACATCAACTCGGATGCCGTCGTGCCGAGGTGAGGGGCAAGCCGTTCGGCCCAATCCTTGGTCAATTGCCGTTCGCCAGCCTCAAGCCGTCTGATCTGCGGCTGTGACGTGGCGACATTTTTCGCCAATTGGGCCTGAGTCAACCCCAGCATTTCCCGCAGCTTCCTGATTGTGCTCATGGCAGATCCGTTTTGTTCAAGGTGTTTTTTCCACAGGCGGATACACTCAAAATAAACCAAAATGGTATATTGCATTGACGTATATACCAAAATGGAATAATTTGCAAATATCCTTCAATCGCTCATTTTTGAAAGTGACCGCCATGTCTGACAGCGCCACGAACCGGATTGCAAGCCAACCTTCCAATGCCGAAGTCGACGACGACGACATCGCGCAATGTGCCGCTTTTGAAAGATATTCCTTGCCCTTTCTGACGGTCAATCAAAAAGAGAACAAAACAAGAACAAGCAATCTGGTTGAACATCTGTGGGATCGTGATGCGTCGCGTCAAGAAGCTCGAGAACTGGGGATTGAACGGGTGTGGCGCCGCGTGGTTGATTTTGGTGAGCCGACATCGGGCAACGGCGACAGTGAATGGGGGCACAAGCGCGTTTCAGTTGCGCGCGTCACCCTGTTGGATGGTCCATCCGACATGCGGCCGGATCGCCTTTGCGACTCTTAGGACGCAAGCCAAACCTTTCCCTGAACCAGAAACCAGCAATCCGGACAGGTCCTGTCATGACAGATCAAACAAACCATTCGCCCGTATTCATACTGGACAAGAAAAACAAACCACGCGGCAGGCGCAGCCGCCTCGACCTGCAGCAAAAGGAAACGATGCTGCAGCTTTATGCAGCAGGGCAGAGCACGTCAGATCTTGCCGATCAGTTTTGCGTGGATGATACCTATATCCGCAAGCTGGCCAGCCGTCACAATGTGCGCAAGGGGCAGCTTTCCATGCCGGTACACACGGCATCGGGAAACAAACCTTCATCGTCCTGTGGTCAGCATCTCATTGCCTATAAAAGAATACGGCGCGGTTTTGACGTGCCCCGGTCCCTTGAGCATCAATATATCCAATATCTCATTGCAGGAATGAGTTGCCGTGAGGCGGCGGACCGGTTGGGGCTGCTGGGTTGACGGCGATCAAACGGCATCCATGCGACATTCACAAGGTCGCGCGTCAATGCGGCGTTCGCCTTTCTGATGGTTCACGTCACTATTCAAAGATACGCGACGCCCGCGCCTGTTACGCGCCGGCGACGCTTCGGCGCATTGGCAGGGCGTTAGGTGAGGCGCATCTTGGACTGGTTTTGCGTCTGATTGTTGAATCCCAAGGCAACGACAGACAATTATACGGCGACACAATGGGAGCCGTGTCTGCGCTGCTGATAGAGCAGCCGCATCTGGTCGAGCGGGGAGCGGCGCTGTTTGACGCTTTCGACACCATTGATTTGTGGCAATTGCGGACCAGGGCCAAAGCCATGCAATGTGGTTTGCCGACAGGCCACATATTGCGCGTACTCCTTTCGCTGGAACTGGAGGCCCAATCCCGCACCGGTTGAACCTGTGTCGTGCCTGAAGGAGTGATTGGCGGGCGGAAAACCAGATCTCCGGTTTCAAAAGATGCGCGAACCGACAAATACGGTGGTGTATGAAAACCAATCGTGTATTAGGATTGGTTATGAATGCTTCGAATAATAAATTTGATTTTCTCGCCCATGGTGGAGAGATGGGCGCGTTGATACGAGCGCATGACTGGTCGAAAACCCCGCTTGGCGATCCCGGTGAATGGCCGCAAAGCCTGCGCGTTACGGTCAGGCTCATTTTGAACACACGTCATCCAATGTTCATATTCTGGGGTCCGGAGCTCATACAGTTCTACAATGATGCCTATGCTGAAACCATGGGCCCCGAACGCCATCCGAGCGCTCTTGGAGATCGGGGCAGGGAGTGTTGGGAAGAAATCTGGCCCATCATCGGCCCGCAAATCGACTATGTGATGTCAGGCAAAGGATCGACCTGGGATGAGGACCGCCTCGTGCCGGTTACCCGTCATGGGCGCAAGGAAAATGTCTGGTGGACCTACAGCTACGGACCCATTGATATTGAAGATGGCGTTGGTGGTGTCATGGTTGTCTGCAACGATGTAACCGAGCAGCATCTGGCACGGGTAGCGCTGCAAAACGAGGCCAGCCGTCTCGAATTACTGTTTGAGCAGGCACCCAGTTTCATGGCCATTATGCGCGGTCCGGACCATGTTTTCGAATTTGCCAATGCGGCCTACCGAAAATTGATCGGGGATCGCGAGCTGATTGGGAATTCGGTGCGGCAGGCTGTTCCGGAGGCCGGAGGGCAGGGGTATTTTGAATTGCTGGACGAGGTTCTGCAGACAGGCAAGCCCTTTATTGGCAAACGCACTCCCATTCGTATCAAACACAAATCCGATGAGCAGCCCAGGGACGCCTTTCTGGATTTCATCTATCAGCCCATTGTTGAAGCAGATGGCAGTATTTCGGGTATTTTCGTTGAAGGTACCGATGTCACGGACCATGTGAAGTCAGAGCGCCATTTGAGCCTGATCAATGGTGAACTGAAACATCGGGTAAAGAACACGCTGGCCATGGTCGGCGCCATTGCAAACCAGACATTGCGTGGTGCCGGCAACGAAATTCCGTTGCAAACCTTTCACGCGCGTCTTTCGGTCTTTGCCAAGGCGCATGATATTTTGACGGCGTCGCCCGATTCAACGGCATCCATTCGGCAGGTCGTGGAAGAAGCACTGGCGTCCTACCTGTTGGGCGGATCGAAGCGGATTTCCATCATCGGACCGGAAACAGCTCTTGGTTCGAAACAGGCCTTGTCTCTCGCCCTGTCTGTTCATGAACTGGCGACAAATGCGACCAAATATGGGGCATTGTCCAACGATACCGGCAAGGTTGAAATCAGCTGGGGCGAACGAATGGGTGATGGTGCGGACGTTTTCGATTTTCAGTGGCAGGAAACGCTGGGTCCCAAGGTCAGTCCGCCTTCACGCAAGGGCTTTGGCTCCCATTTGATTCAAAGGGTTCTATCTGCCGACCTCAGTGCAGATGTGAAGGTCGATTATGATCCTGATGGCTTCGTCTGTCGCTGGACCGCACCGTTCGAAAATCTGACCATCAGTCTGGAATGAGTGGGGCCATCGCTGCACATGTCATCTCGGGCAGTGCAGCGGTCATGTGACGTCAAGGCCGTTGATACACGATTGCATTGCTTGGCGGTACGGACATCTGAAAAGACTGTGTCACAGGGAGATTTCAAAAGTCTCGGGCGCATCCCCCAGACGGCGAATGTAGTCAATTGTGTCGCCGCTCCAGTGATATGCGTAATGCCCTCCTTGAATGGGCGGCGTCACCACGTTCGGGAAAAGTGCGGCAATGCATGAACCGCCCGCCCGCCGCTGGCTGGGATAAAGGATGCCGTTTTCGTCATTGGCCTTTTTTTCGGCACCGAAAAGCTGCGCGGATGTGTAATCATCCCTGTCCAAAAGGTTGGCAAAATCATTGCCGCCAATGTCCAGCAGTTCGGCATCGATGGTTCCGATGAGCTGTCGCACTTCGCTGATCCAGCCAGGCGCCTGTGCGGTCATGCGATATTCACGCGCCATGTGAAAAGCATGTTCGTGAAAGGCGGTCTCCAGACTGTCGCCGGCATAATAGATCCCGAAGGAACCATCACTGAAGCGTGATTGTCTGTCCGGTGAGATATGGGTAAAGGCAGCCATGACCCAGGACGCGCCTTCACCGGAAAGACGCCGATGGGGCGGTACCTGCGACAGGTCGCCGATTTCTTCATAGATCCGGGGATTGGTTAGCGCTTCGGCGGCGGCGAGCAATTCCCAGTCATGCGGGTCGGCCACATCGTCAAAAAGGTCGATTGGCGGGTATTGTGACAATATCAGGCGATGGGTCGTCGGCCAACTGGTTTGACGTCTGGGTACGATCACCATCCACCGCGCACGCTGTCCAGATAAAGACGAACACGCCTTATATCCGCCATGCCCCCATCCAACATGATATCAAGGGCGGAGCGACCGCCAAAGGCCTCATTGGGGGCCGCGATCCATTGGTAGCCGCGTTCTGTATCGCGATAAATCACCCGCAAAGCCTTGTGAATGCCCAATATATTGGACATCCGGTCGGCAAGGTCGCGGCCAACCCGGCCATAGTCGCCATCTTTCCAGCGCCGGAAGGTCTTGGCTGAAATGCCGCCGAGCAAAATGGCAGCATCGTGGTCATTCACACCCCAGCGCGCAAAGATATTGATGACCGTGCGCTGCATGGCCTGTGTCTGGTGGGCGCTATAGCCCGCATCGCTGGTTGATTTCTGTCGCTGGATCGCCTGAAGCATGGGTTATCCCTTTTGTCTAAATATAGCAATTATAGGGACAAAAGTCCATACTGGGGATTGCATTTCACATAGAGAGTCAGCATCGATTCAGCGTTACACTTTCTTACAATTATTGTACTGGGATTGCAGGAGAAATGCGCTACCTATGGCGATGCGTTGGGTTGTGTTGAAACGGATTTACAGAATGTCATTTTGGAAACAGGCCTTATTGTCTCTTGTTGTGCTGGCGGTCTCAACCGTCGGGCTGGTTTTGTTCTCGCCATCAATCCTGCCTTTCGGAGACAAGCTTGCCGCCATGCTTCCAGGGGAGGCTGCGACCACACAACCGGGCGCACCCAACAGGCGCAACCGTCCGGCTCCGTTGGTGGTGCTTGCCGAGGTTGAAACGATTGTCAGTGACGACCGGGTCAAATCCGTGGGGACAGCACAGGCAATTGAAAAAACAACTCTGTTCCCGGAAGCAACAGGGCATGTCAGGACAATTCTCGTTCGCGCCGGGCAGCGGGTGAACAAAGGTGACATCATTGTCCAGCTTGATAATGATCTGCAGACGTTTGCTGTGGAGCGCGCACAATTGTCCGTCGCCGATGCAGAAGCGCAGGTGGCGCGATTTCAGACGCTGGCTTCATCCAACACTGTTTCAAGCGTCCAACTCAACAATGCCATTTCTGACCTATCCAAGGCGCGCCTCGACCTCAATGAGGCAAAAGACGCCCTGCAGAGGCGCACTGTCAGGGCGCCCTTTGACGGTGAAATTGGTCTGATCGATGTCGGTGTCGGCGATGCCGTGAGCCCGACCACCCTGATTGCCACACTGGACGAGCGTCGCACCCTTATTGTCGAATTCCGGGTGCCGGAGCGCTTCGCCAATCGCGTCGGTGATGGCCAGACAATGGAACTGGTCTCGCCAGCGCTGCCCGGCAGAACGCTACAGGGCAAGGTCAGCGGCATAGGTAGCCGCATCGATACGACCTCTCGCACCCTGACCGTTCAGGGTACAATTGCCAATGAAGATGACCTGATCCGCCCGGGCATGTCTTTTGAAGTGTCGCTGGCGTTCCCGGGACAGAATTTTGCGGCAGTGCCGGCCCTGGCCGTTCTGTGGGACCGTGATGGGTCCTATGTCTGGAAAACAGATGCAGATCGCGTCATGCGGGTCGACGTGAACATAGTCTCACGTCAGGGCGACCGGGTGCTGATCAATGGCGACATCAGCGCGGGCGACATGGTTGTCAGCGACGGTACACAATCGGTGCGGCCCGGTCAGCCGTTCCGAACGGCTGATGAAAGAGGCAAAGGTTCAGCGGCGGGGAAGTCAAAAGCCACCGAAGCGGCGCAATAGGAAAGGGTGAGGGACATGTCTGCATTGTCTGAAGAACTGAAGGGCCTGCCGGCTCTGTGTGTTCGCCGTCCGGTTTTTGCGATCGTGATCAATCTGCTTGTCGTCATGGCCGGGCTCGCGGCGATTTTCGCCGTGGAGATCCGCGAGCTGCCAAGCACTGACAGGCCGGTCGTCACCATCCGCACGACCTATTCAGGCGCAACGCCCGAAAGCGTCGATACGGAAGTGACATCCGTTCTCGAAGCTGCGGCCGCACGAACGCCCGGCGTCTCTGCGGTCTCTTCGCAATCCAGTTACGGATCGAGCCGGATCACGGTGGAATTTTCACCCTCGGTGAACATAGACAATGCTGCGACCGATCTCCGGGATGCGGTCAGCGCGGAATCGCGAAAATTGCCCGATACGGTCGATGCGCCCATTGTTGTCAAAGCCAATGATGATGATGATCCGATCATGCGTCTTGCCGCAACCACGGACTCATTGTCCATTGAAGCTCTGACGCTGATCGTCAACGATCAGATTGTCGATCGGCTGTCTGCCGTCCCCGGTGTCGCCAGCGTCAATGTCTATGGAGACCGCGAGCCTGTCTTTCATATTGATCTGGATATGATCTCTCTTGCCAGTCGCGGCCTGTCGCCCGCTGATGTGCAAAGCACCATCGAGCGTGTCACGGGCAACCCCACCGCCGGATCACTGGAATCGGGCAACAGCGAAATGCTTGTCAGAACCGATATGAATGTGAAATCCGTTGCGGATATCACATGGCTGCGCATCGACGGAAACACAAGGATAGGCGACATTGCCCATGTATCTCTTGGGCCGGATGAACGCACATCTTATCTGCGGGCCGATGGCAAGACAGGCGTGGGCCTGAGCATCCTGCGACAGGCGCAATCGAATGTCCTGGAAATTTCCAACGGCATTGCAAAGGCCGTGGCTGAACTCCAACCGATCATCCCCGATGGCATTGACCTGCGCATCACCTCCGATGATGGTGTCTTCATCGGGGCTGCGATCGAGGAAGTGCTGCTGTCTTTGTTGATATCCACTTCGATTGTCGTGCTTGTCATATTCGTGTTCCTGCGCTCCATAGCGGCGACAATCATTCCGGCTTTGACCATACCGGTTGCACTGATCGGGACGGTGGCCTGTATCTGGCTGGTGGGTTTTTCTCTCAACATTCTGACCCTTTTGGCCTTGCTGCTGGCAACAGGCATGGTGGTTGATGATGCCATTGTGGTGCTGGAGAACATTGTCAGTCGCAGAAACCGGGGCGAGGGTGCCCGCGCTGCTGCAATCCGGGGCACACGGGAAGTCTTCTTCGCCGTCATTGCAACAACGGCAACCCTGGCCGCAGTCTTCATCCCGATTTCATTCCTGCCCGGCACGGTCGGGCAACTTTTCTCGGAATTTGGATTTGTGCTGGCCATTGCGGTGGCCATTTCGTCTTTTGTCGCCCTGACGCTGGTACCCATGCTGGCTTCGCGTTTCGTCGGCAGCGTCAACGCGGATGCAAAGCCGGGGTTGGCCGCGCGCATCGGCATGGCATTCGCGCGTGTCTATCAGGTAATTCTGCGCGGTGCGCTGGCCGCGCCCCTGGTGGTGATCATTATCAGCGTGGTCTTTGCCGCCTTTTCCTACGGAATGTTCGAGAAATTGCCGAGAGAACTGACGCCACGCGAGGATCGCGGCAGGATACCGATTATGGTTTTGCTGCCGCAGGGCAGTGACCTGAATTATGCAAATGACAAGATGAAGCAGCTGGAAAATATCGGCCACGAACTGATGGCAACCGGAGAGGTGGATTCCATTTTCAGCATCGTCGGTCTGCGCTCGTCCAATTCCGGTTTTATCATCCTGCGCCTTGCCCCATGGGAGCAGCGCGACCGCAATCAGTCTGAAATCGTTGGTGATATCAACCGGAAGATCGCGCAGATCCCGGGCGTGCGCGCTTTTGCGCGGCAACCCAATACTTTGGGCATTCGCGGTGGCGGCTCCGGTTTGAGCTTTGCCCTGACCGGCTCGAACTACGATGTCCTGTCCGATGCGGCAATTGCGCTGACCCGCGCGATGGAAGCGAAATATTCCGGTCTTGGCAGTTTTGATATTGGCTACGACACAACCCAGGCCGAATTGTCGGTGACCGTTGATCGCGACCGCGCCCGGGAACTTGGTATCAACCTTGAAGATGCCGCGTCCTTTGTCAATATTGCGCTGGACGGACGTGAAATCGCCGAAATTCACCGGGACGATTCTGCCATACCGGTGATGATGAAGCTGGGTGGCCAGCCGCTGAACGATCCCGGTGATCTTGAAAATCTGTTTGTCAGGTCCGGTGATGGCAGCATGTTGCCACTATCAACGATCATCCAGATATCGGAAAAGGCGGTGGCCCCAAAACTGACCCGTGAAGCGCAAATGCGCGCTGTGCCAATCAGCGTGCCGCTTGCCGATGGTTACAGCATCGAAACCGCCGTCCAGGATCTGCGCCGCACGGGCCACGAGGTTCTGCCTGCCGGTGTCGAGATCACCCTGCTGGCAGAAGCAGCCCTGCTTGAAGAGACATCTGCCGGCATGGGTATGGTTTTCATCTTTGCCATCATTGTGGTCTTGCTGGTTCTCGCCGCGCAGTTCGAAAGCTTCGTCAGTGCCATCATTATTCTGGTCACTGTGCCGGTGGGGGTCGCCGCTGCGGTTGTGGCCATCGGTCTGACCGGTGGAACCCTGAATGTCTATAGCCAGATCGGCATCGTCCTGCTGGTCGGGATCATGGCCAAGAACGGTATTCTGATTGTCGAATTTGCCAACCAGTTGCGAGAGCAGGGGCTAGAGGTGCGTGAGGCGATCGAGGGCGCCTGCATGCGTCGGCTGCGACCGGTGATGATGACGATGATTTCGACGGTCTTTGCCGGCCTGCCATTGGTACTGGCCTTCGGCGCGGGCGCTGAGTCGCGCATCGCGCTTGGTTGGACAATCGTCGGTGGCCTCGGGTTCGCAACCTTCTCGACCCTGTTCCTGACGCCGGTCGCCTACAATCTTCTGGCCGGTCTCAGTAAATCGCGGGTATCGGAAGAAAAACGTATTGTCCGGGAACTGGACACCACTGCGCCAGCATCCGGTGCCGCAGAATGAGGGTGGTGCAGCCATTGTGCCGCTGAAATTTATCCGTGATGGGGCAACATGATCGATCTCTATTATGCGCCGACACCCAATGGCTGGAAAGTGTCCATCATGCTGGAAGAGTGCGGTCTTGACTACACCACGCATCTGATGGACCTGGCCAAGGGCGTGCAGTTTGCGCCAGAGTTTTTGAAGATCAGCCCCAATGCCAAGATGCCGGCGATCGTCGATCATGAGGTGGATGGCGGTGCCGTCAGCGTGTTTGAAAGCGGAGCGATCCTGTTTTATCTGGCCCGCAAGACAGGGCTGTTTATGCCACCCGGTGCGATGGGTGAGAAGAATACGCTGGAATGGCTGTTCTGGCAGGCAGCCAATCAGGGTCCAATGGGCGGCCAGCTCAGCCATTTTTCAAATTATGCGCCCGAAGGTCAGGACTATGGACTGAAACGCTATAAGGGCGAATATGAGCGAAATCTTGCGGTTCTGGAACGGCAATTGCATGACAAGGACTTCATTTTGGGCACCTATTCAATCGCTGACATAATCTGCTTTCCCTGGGTGTTGATTGCCCGGCCACTTGGCGTTTCGCTGGATGCATTTCCCAATGTTTCGGCCTGGCGTGGCCGCATCAAGGAACGGCCAGCCGTGCGCTGCGGTGTCGCGCTGTACAAGGACAGTCAGAATCGCGGTAAACACAATGCGCAGAACAATTCGGTCCTGTTCAACCAGAATGCCGATAGCCTGAAGCAAAATCCGGAGTGACCGATGATCCGGTTCGCCTGAATTGGTTCGAACCGGAGAAAACAAAGAACTTGAGGAAGACGGATATGCGCAAGACCATTGTGCCGAAGCCACTGAAAGACGTCTATGAAAACTGGCATTTTGCCCCAGCCGTGGTGGCCAATGGCATGATCTATTGTTCTGGCATCATCGGAACCAGTCCGGACGGTGCCTCTCCCGGTGAAGAGGCGCTAAAAGGCGCCAGTGCAACGCTGAAAGAGGCCGAAGAGGCGCCGATCGCCGCGCTACAGGCCGTTCGTGATCCGGAGGCCCAGTTTGCCACGGCGTTTGAAGCGCTTGGCGCCATCTTGAAGGAAGCAGGCGCGGCCATGACGGATCTGGTGGAGATCACCACCTATCATGTCGATATCAGCCAGCACATGGAAAGCTTCATGCGGGTAAAGGATCGTTATATTCTCGAACCCTATCCGGCCTGGACGGCGATCGGTGTCAGCGAGCTGATTGTGCCCGGTGGCCTGATGGAAATCCGGGCCATTGCAATGGCTCCTGTGTGAACGCTTTGGCACGGGCGCAGCCGCCGACAAAGGCCGACAGGCAACGTGTCCAGCCTCTCAAGTGATCGTAAAGCCCTTCAGACCTGAGCGGGCTCTTCCTTTATCGTGCTCTTTTCCGCTGCCGCCGCAGCAGCGGCAAGGGTTTTCACAGAGGGGCTCGTCTTCACTTGGCGTTTGGCGATGTAGTTTTCCTGGTTGGTGGTCGCCTTGGCCAGATCATAGAAGTAACTGACCATCACGCCACCGGATTGGGAAAGACCCTTTTCGGAATTATCCGCCATTGCGTAGATGTCCGAAATCACGGCGCCATTGCCGAGGTGAAAGCGGGCCACTGGATCATAGGGCAATCCGTCTTCGCGCTTGGCATTGACGAGATAATGGGCCGCCAACCGGCGCATGTGATCAGCATGATCGATCTGCCAGGGTGTTCCCATCTGTTCAGACCATTTGCGAAACCCGGGTATGGGCGAAAGCGTCACGAAGGTCTTGAGCCCATCCAGTTCAGCGGCAAGATCGGTCGCTACCTGTTTTATCAGGGAACTGCCAAAGGAAATCTGAGCGAGACCCGGCTGGCAATTGGAAATGGAATAGAAAACGGCAGTATCTGCCTCATTGGCTGCAATGGGAACGCGTGACTCGCTCAAAAGGGACTGAATCGATGACGCGCGCCCCTTGGTCAGGGCAACTTCGACAAAGATCAACGGTTCATCCGGCATCGACGGATGGAAGAACGCGAAGCAGCGCCTGTCGGCCGGCTCCAGTCTGCGGCGCAAATCATCCCAGCTCTGAATTTCATGCACCGCCTCATAGGCGATCACCTTTTCAAGGATATGGGCAGGGCTTTCCCAACTGATCGGGCGCAGGACAAGGAAACCGCGATTGAACCATGAAGCAAACAGATGACGGAAATCCAGATCAAGCGCTGCCAGGGTGGCATCATTTCGTCCGAGGCGCAGCAGGTCGGCCCGCATCTGCACCAGGGCCGCTGTCGCATTGGGCACCTGATTCAGCCGGCGCACGACCTCCTGGCGCCGGGGTTCGGCCGCGGCCATGAAAGCACGATAGGTGGCCTTGGATGGTGTGGCTTCATAGGCATCCAAAGCAATACGGACGGCTGCAGGATCAATATCCATACCAGTGGACAGAAGCCTGAAAAAGCCAAGTTTTTGCTCGTCTGACAGGCTGGCGAAGCGCGTCAGAATTGCGCTCGCAAGTCCATGCACCTGCGTTTCGCTGCTTGTTACTATGAGCGCTTCGGCCATCTCTTCCAGTGGTCGGCCATCGTAGGCACGCGTCGTGATGCGGGCGGCGCGCCTGTCAAATACGGTTGCAAGCATATCTGCCAAAAGGCTCATGTCGGTCTCCAAGTTTCTGATATTGCCGGCGTTCGTGTTTCTCTGCTTCAGATCAGCGCGTTGCCTGTTGCACAGCGTCATTGCGGTTTGGCAATCTTGCGTGAGCGGTAATATCATGCACGTGCGCAGGCTGCCATGGGGTTCTGTTGTCGAGGCGTAAATCAACGGCCCTGAGAACATATAACGTCCGGGACCATTGCCGTGTCCTCTGATTGAATGCTTTGAAACTCATGCAAAAGTTGCGGCTACGCGATACAGGCCCGCATGGCGGCGCGCCAGCGTTTCCATGTCTCTGGAATAGCCACCGCCAACCACACAGGCGATCGGAACCGCGCTGGAGCGGGCCAATTCGATGACAAAACGATCCCGCGCCTGAAGGCCGTTGTCCGTCAGCCTCAACCGCCCAAGATGATCATCATGGTGCGGATCGACGGCGCCATTGAAAATCACCAGATCCGGGCGGTGGTTGCGCATCAGCAGCGGCAGCATGTTGCGCAGTTCCAAGAGGTAGTCCGCGTCGACGGTTCCATCGGCAAGCCCGATGTCGAGATCAGAAGGGCGCTTGCGCGTGGGATAATTTTTGTCAGCATGGATGGAAAAGGTAAAGACCGAGGGGTCGTTGAAAAAGATGTCTGCGGTTCCGTCACCTTGATGCACATCGCAATCAATCACCAATGCCCGTTCGATCTTGCCCTGTTGCTGCAGCACGCGGATGGCAATCGCCACATCGTTGAAAACGCAAAAGCCTGCGCCCTGATGGTGGCGTGCATGATGACCACCACCAGCCGTATTGCAGGAAATGCCAAATTCCAGTGCCAGTTTCGCGGCCAGCAAAGTGCCGCCGGAGGCGCAAAGCGCACGCTGGACGAGGAGTTCATCAACCGGAAAACCGATATCCTTCGTGATCTTTATCGGCAATTGGCCGGTTAGAACCTGATCGACATAGGTCCTGTCGTGCGCCAGAGTGATCCAGTCGGGCTTTGATACATCCGGCTGATGGAATCCGGCAGGCCCGGCCAGGCCTTCTTCCAGAAGTATTTCCGCCAGCCGGCGAAACTTGCCAATCGGAAAACGGTGACCGGTTGCAAGTTCTGCATTGTAGTGTGGGTGGTGCACGATCGGAAGTCCCATGAACTCTATATAGAGGATCCAAGTACGAGCGATAAGAGTGCATTGCTTCTTCCGTTGGCAAAATTCCGGGTTTTGGATGTGCTTCAACGCGCTTTGCGCGCGGTGCCATGCGAGCACATGCGAATTGACGTTTTTGCTCCCTATGATATTCAGGCATTGCTCATATGAGCCTTTATCCAACTGATTCAGAGGGTTGTGATGGATATTCGTCTGGACGATCTGCGCGGACCCGAGATTGCAGAACTGCTGAATATTCATCTGGATTTTGCCAGGGAAGTGTCACCCCCTGAGAGTGTGCATGCACTCGATCTGGAGGCATTGAGAGCGCCGCATATATCGTTCTGGACCGCGTGGGACGGGGACCGGCTTCTGGGCTGCGGCGCCCTGAAGGAGCTTGATTCAACCCATGGCGAGATCAAATCCATGCACACTGCAAAGGCCGCCCGTGGCAGGGGTGTTGCCGCCGCGCTTTTGACACGGATCATGGGTGAAGCGAGAATGCGTGGATACCAGAGGCTGAGCCTTGAAACCGGCGTGACGGAAGACTTTGCTCCGGCGCGCATGCTTTATCAACGCTTCGGTTTTGACACCTGTGCGCCGTTTGCAGACTATTTTGCCGACCCCTTCAGTGTCTGCATGACACGCACCCTTGCTGACTGACACTTCTCACACACAGAGACAATCAGGCGTTTTGCAATGCTGCATGTGCCCGACGGTAGCGGCAGACGGTATCTGGCTCAAAGCCGCCTTATTGCAATAAGAGAAAAATTTCGGGACACTTAATTCAGACGGTTCATGGTGATGGTAGACGCTTTTATCCTTCTGAAAGTGTTTCTCAGTGTTGAACACAGGATGGCAAAACGCATTCACCGCCAGTGTTCTGGTATTGCTGATCATAGGCGTCATTCGAAAAGCCTGTGGTGGTGAGGTTGAGGAAGAGGCCGCCGCTGAAACCGAATGTTTTATCCAATGGGATGGCCGCGAATACGGCGTTGATTGCGAGGAAAACGAAGGCTTCTGAGCCTTGGGTTTTTCATTGCTGGTTCCACCAAACAATGACCGGAGAAAATCATGAAGAATCTGCACGCATGTCTGAACACGGCCCTTTTCGCTGCAAGTTTTGTTTTGGCCCCGTTTGTCACCAGTCCGGCTCAATCGGCAAGTTTCGATTGCGCCAAGGCGACAACGAGTGATGAGCTGGCCATTTGTGCAAATCCGACATTGTCATCTCTCGATTCGCAAATGGCCGGACTTTGGTACGGCTACAAGGCCATGCCGCTCTTGATGGGTGCCAGTGGCAACCGTCATGATGAAGCGGAAGCGTTTTTGAAATCGCGCGGCGACTGCGGCTCCAATTCCGGTTGCCTTGCCAAACTTTACCACGCGCGCATTGTCACGCTTGAAAAGAATATCGATGATGCAATCAAGAACTACTGCACGAATTAATGTGTCTGTTGTGATCAAGACATCTTTTTGGTCCAACAAAAATCTAGGGCGGAACAGGAACACCGCGCAGTAGAGCCAGAGGTGGAACGTCCTTCTGTCCGTCAATGACGAGCAAAAGGTCGACGGTTTCTGCGTCGGGGGGCGGATTGCCAAGCACTGCGATCCCTTCCAGTTTTTCATCGCTGTAGAGTCCCTCCAGATGGGCAATTTCCACTGGATCACCGCCTTTCAAGGGGTCCCAGATCCACAGGCGTGGAACCATAGGTTCACCGCCTGCAATGTTTGGCAGGTTCGCTCCATTTGGTACAGATGCGCAGCGCACGATCATATCGTCGCGCCGTTTCCTGGAATTGGGTTTCGAGACGCCGGAATCGGCTGTAACGATCAGCAATCTGTTTCCCAATGTTTCAAGCGATCGGATACCGACACTGGGCAGCGGCGTTCCATCAGAAGCTTTGAATGTCAGAACATGCAACCGGGTTGGCTCCACCTTTTGTTTTGTTGCAGCGGTCAGGATGCCGTCAGGAGACTGAACCACATAGGCCTGGCCCTCGTCGCGCCCGGAGGGGCTGCGCAGGCCGAAAAAGATTTGGTCACCCGCCGTCGCCAGCCCCTCGATATTCAATCCACCACATTGCAGGGGCTTTTCCAGATAGGGTTGGAGGCTTGGGTGTTTACGAAACAGTTCCTTCAACAGGCTTCGCCTTGATTGCACCTGAAGGCTGCCTTGGCGCGGCTTGCCATTCTCGTTCAAAACGAACTGCGCAAGGAACCAGCGGTCTTTGGCTCTTTTGCCGCTTTTTCTCCTGTTTCCCATCGATCCGGTCACAAAAACGCGTCGCCCGTTGCGCGCAATGGCCTCGAGATCGACCTCGTCACAGGCCTTCTTCTTGCTGATATTCGTGCAATAGTCGCTGAAAAACAGGCCATAGGTAGGCCCGGTCTGATAGGTCGGCATCGCGTCTGCGGCAAAGAGGCTGATTTTTTGAATGGCAAGCATCTCGTCAGCAACAAGGATGCATTGATAATCATCAAAACAGGTCGCGCCGCTGATGTTCTTGCCTGCAGCAGCATCGGGATCGTAACCCAGAAAGAGAGCGTCGCCAATGACGGGGACGGGTTCACCAGCCGAGCAATGGGATGCAAAGAGCACGGCCGCCAATAATGCGGCAAGCAGTCTGGTCAGAGATGTTTGGCCTGCATTGTGGAACATCGGGATTTCACCATGGCCGCATCTGGTTTCAAGGCATGGTCTCAGAGTTTTGCCCTTCAAACAAGGGGCCATTGGCCAGATTGGGCTGATGCGCCTGCCCGGATGGAGCCACGCATTCTGCGGGCAGGGAGCCCGGCGTTGCTGTGGGACTGCCCTACAAATATGCAACAGCTTGAAAAAGAGTGATAAGACAAGGCATTGGCGCTTTGCCTTTCCGCCATTTTTGTTGCAAGATTTGCCTGGCGAAAACCGATTGAACGAGGCTTGGTGTGGCGACAGTTGAAAAAAGTGTTGGCCCCGGTGCCAAAGAGGAAAAACACGGCAAGCAAGCCGTTGTCGTCATCCATGGTATGGGCGAGCAGGTGCCCATGGACACTTTGCGCGGATTTGTGAATACGACCTGGGTCACCGATGAGAGTCTGATTCCGCGAAACCGCCCTGATTCCAACAATGGTCAACAGCGTCTGGAAAACCCCGTCTGGGGCAAACCTGATCGACGCAACCGCAGCTTTGAATTGCGCCGTCTGACCACGGAGTCTGCCAAGAACGGTGTCAAGACGGATTTCTACGAGTTTTACTGGGCGCACCTGATGCACGGGACGACCTGGGAGCACTTCAAAGCCTGGTTTGGCGACTTGCTCTGGCGCTCGCCCAAACGCGTGCCGAAGGATGTTTTTAAGGCCTGGCTGGCGTTATGGCTGGTGACCATTGTCGGTGTGCTGGTGATGATCTGGTCGTTGTTGCCCATGGACGACATCCGCCAATGTTTGAGCGGACAATGTGCCGATAGTGCCTGCGATGCCTCCAGCCTGTGCTGGAGCTGGATCTGGCCGATATTGGGAGCCGTGGGCGCTCTGGCTGCAGGCCTGTTCGTTAATGTTTTTCTGTTGAAATATTTCGGTGATGTGGCGCGCTATGTCAAAGCCTCTCCGCTCAATGTGGCACGACGCCAGGAAATTCGTGAGAAGGGTGTTGAGCTGCTGGAAACCCTGATGGGGGTCCGTGATTTTGATCCGTCGAAGCATGACCCGAAGAAACCCTTTCCCAAGTGGGACACGGATTACGACCGGATCATCGTCGTATCGCATTCCCTGGGGACAATGGTTGCCTATGATATTCTCAAGGCCAGTTTCGCCCGTGTGAACAACTATCTCAACAAGGGTGGGCAATCGACCCGCAAGAAACAACCGCACCGCCATGCGCTGGAGAGGTTGCTGCAGGATGCCATCGAGAATTCCGGAACGCTGGATATCGAAGAATATCGCCGGTTGCAGAATCTCGCCTGGAAGGAGCTCAAGGCCGACGGAAGCCCTTGGCTCGTCAGTGATTTCATTACCCTTGGATCGCCGCTGACGCACGCAGAGTTTCTTCTTGCCCATGACGAGGACGACATGCGTGTGCAGCAGGAAAAACGCATTCTGCCAACCTGCCCGCCGGCTATGGAATGGGATCAGAAGACCGGCCATCAGCACTTCAGCTACCGTCCGGGCGCCGGCTCAACAAATGGTGAGTATTTCCGCTATCCTCATTATGCCGCGCATTTTGCTTTCACCCGCTGGACCAATATCTACTCGAAAAGCAAGAATGTATTATGGGGCGATATCATCTCCGGACCGCTTGCCGATCATTTTGACCTGGCGACACCCGTTGCAAGGCTTCAGGGTATTCTCGATATTCCTGTCCTGCCGGAGCAGGATTTTGAGGGCAAGGCCAATGGTTCCATACCGTTTTTCACCCACACAAAATATTGGGACATGAATGTGCGCACGGGACCAAACGACAATTGGGCCGTGCCCTATCATATCCACAAATTGCGCGAAGCCATCAATCTGCTCGATAAATAGCAGGCTGGCCCTGCACGCAAATCAGGCATGCTGACGGACGCTGTTGGCAAAGCTGAACCGCCGACGGTATTCGCCTGGATTGATACCGATTTGTCTGAAGAATATCTTTCGAAAGGCCGCCGCATCCTCGTAGCCGACCTTCCAGGCAATCTCGTTGAACGAAAGGGCTGTGCGTTCCAGCATTTCCCGGGCTTTTCCGATCCGAAGCAATTGCAGGTAAGTGGTGGGTTTGTGGGAAGTCGCCTTGTGGAATCGACGCAGGAAGGTTCTTTCACTCAATCCGGCAACTTTCGACAGGATGTCGATGTTCAGTTTTTCGTTAAACCGCAACTGCAGGCAGTGCTGGACCTTCAAGATGGCTTTGTCACCATGGTTCAAAACCGGTGAGAAAATGCTGTAATAACTCTGTTCACGCGCGCCCGGATCAATGAGAAACAGTCGGGCAACCGACAGCATGGTCGAAGGTCCGGCAAAACGGTCGATCAAGTTCAGCCCAAGATCGGTCCAGGCCATGATGCCGCCGGCTGTGATGATGTCATTATCGTTGATAAGCAGACGGTCTGTCTGCAGGTCCGAATCCGGGAAGCGCGCACGAAATGGCGCATCCAGCGCCCAATGGGTGGTGATCGTGCGTCCGTGCAACAGGCCGGTCGAGGCCAGGACAAAGGCCCCGGCGCAAACGGAACAAACGACGGCACCCGCTTTGTGGTTGCGCAGGATCCAGCCTGCCACAAGATCAGATGCATCTTGAGGCGGTGCTTGGCCAAGGCTGGGTGGAATGATGATGCAGGACAGCTCAACAGGCGTCGCCAAAGGAGAATTGGTATCCATGGCCGAGCCTGCCGCATTCGGTTTCCAATGGGTAACCTGAAAATGGCGCTCGCTTGCGATGAACCGGTTGGCGGCAGAAAACAGGTCAGTCAATCCGTGAATCGCCGCCAATTGCGCGCCGGGATAGTCCAATAGGCCAATCTGGATCAATGACGTCTGCTCACTCATTTGTCAGTATTAACTCCAAATGTGTCAGTTCTGCCAATTCATCAAAGGCGTATCATTTGCGATATTGTCTTGCAATGAAACTATTCAGATTGAGGATCAAACAATGTGTAAAAAAGCCCTGATTATCGTTGATGTGCAGAACGACTATTTTCCCGGTGGTAAATGGGTTCTGGAAGGCATGGACGCAGCTACGAAAAACGTCTGCAGTCTTTTGGAATTCAGCCGTGGGCATGGCGATCTGGTGGTGCATGTGCGTCACGAAGCGCAATCGGACAGCGCGCCGTTTTTCGTGGCCGGCACGCCGGGTGCGCAGATCCATGCGTCGATAAAGCCGATGGACTCGGAGGTGATGATCCTCAAGCACGCACCCAACAGTTTTCACGGCACGGACCTGAAAGCAAAGCTGGATGAACATGGTATCGAAGAGGTGGTGATTTGTGGTGCGATGAGTCATGTCTGCATCGATTCGACCACAAGAGCGGCTGTCGACTTTGGATACGCCTGCACCGTCATCAACGATGCCTGCGCCACGCGCGATCTGGAATTTGACGGCGTCGCCGTACCGGCGCGTCAGGTCCATGCAGCCTTGATGGCAGCGCTGGGGTTCTCCGCAGCCAAAGTCGTTTCTGCACAGACCTATATCAGTGCGTGAACAAAAAGTTTGTGACAGGGACTAGTGTGAACTTTTCAGGAAACCCGTGGCCAGAATAATTTCCAGATCTTCCAGGGTCTGCCCGAAGGTCTCATCATCGCCGATGAGACCTTCGTTGCGCAGGGAAATCAGTCCATGCAGAGAAGCCCAGAAGACCTGATTGAGACGCTCCGGCGGCATTACCAGTATCCCATCCTCGAAGGCTGCCTTCATGGGGGCGGCGGTCACCGAACTGTTCGTGTCCAGCGCCCTTTGCAGCTCTGCAGAAACGGTCTCTTCTGGTTTGGTTGGTTTGTAGATCATCCGGTAAAGCGTCGGATGATCCAATCCGAAGCGCACATAGGCTTCACCGGCTACCCGCAGCTGTTCGATATATCCGTCGTGTTCACTCTGATTGACCGCTGCAGTGGTTGCCTGCGTCAGGCGGGTCAATCCAGCAATGCGGACGGCGTCCAGCAAGTCTGACTTGTCCTTGAAATACAGATAGGGGGTCTGTCGGCTGACACCCGCGGCTTCAGCCAATTTGCGAAGCGTCAGCCCGTCGACGCCATTTTCCTCCAACAGAGTAATGGCACAGGCGACCAGCGTTGATCGCCTGTGGTCGATTTCGTCGTCGGAAAGTGGCTTGCTCAAGAGTGTTCCTCAATGTTCGGACGTAACAGTTGACAATGTCAATTGACGGTGTCAATTAGCGAATAAAGCAAAACAAGATGAGCAGCAAGGTCTTCTGTTTGGCGTCGTCAAATTGTCAAGAGTGAGCGGTATAAATTGCGGCCTGTATCAAGTGTTACCTGTATGACATTTGCGCTGATCATGTGCATGGATCTTGCGGGGTCGGCCATCAGGCCGCATTAGAATTGCCGGTTGCGGGTGGATGTCTGCCAAAACGCGTGAGTTGGATACCGAATGATCGATAGCACCAAAATGGAAACACCACTTGCCGGGGTTGCAGATCTGTCCTTGGAGCTACTGAAAGACAAGCCCGACAATCGCTATCTGAATGGGTCTTTGGGGCTTGTTTTTGCCAGGACTGCCGTGCCAATCATATTGGTGATGCTGGTCAATGGTCTGTTCAACCTTGTGGATGCCTGGTTCCTGGGGGTCTATGTCGGTGCAGAGGCCCTGACAGCCGTGACGCTGATGTTTCCGCTTTTCATGATGCTCATTGCCATGTCGACCATCGTGTCCAATGGGTTTTCTTCGGTCATGGCGCGCTTGCTGGGGGCGGGTGCTCATTCTTCCGTGCTTGGCAATGCCTTTGCCGGCGCCATCTTATTATCGCTGATTTTCTCCGGCATTTTGATCGCCGGTTTCATGTCCTTCGGCTTCAACCTTGTGGAACTGGTTGCCAAGGGCTCCGACACGCTTGCGCTTATGGGCTTCACCTATATTGCCATCCTCATCGTGTTGTCTCCAATCACCTTCATCGAAATGCTGTATTTCGACCTGTTGCGGTGCGAGGGCAGGGTGGCCTTCATGACGGCCGCGTCCTTGTCGACCATTCTATTGAACGTCCTTTTCAATTATGTGCTGATCGTTGAAATGGATTGGGGGGTCGCCGGATCTGCCTACGGCACGATCGCTGCCCAGTTGACAGCGCTTCTGGCGATGATTGTCTATCGCTTTTTTGCCCGATCAACGCTGAGCTTTGAGGCGCTGGCTTTCAAGGTGATGCGCTCCCACTGGCGTGACTATCTGGCGCTTGGCGTGCCGCCAAGCCTGGGCTATCTTGGTGTCTCGCTATCGTCGGCTGCAATCATTTATTCGCTGCAATTGTGGAGTGGTGACAATTACGAGGCAACAATCGGCGCCTATGGCATCACCACACGGCTGATGACATTCTTCTTTCTGCCGCTGCTTGGCCTTTCAATGGCCTTTCAGACTGTTTTGGGAAACAATTTCGGCGCGCAATACTGGGCCCGGTCGGACGCCAGTGTAAAATTGGCTCTGGCCCTTTCCTTTTTCTATTGTCTTGCAGCCGAAATTGTCTTTCTGCTCTTTGCCGATGTCATCGCCTATGGCTTTGTCGATGATGCTGCAATCGCATCCGAGACAGGCCGGATACTGCCCTATATGGTTTTGCTGTTTTTCCTTTTTGGGCCAACCATGATGCTCGCCAGCTATTTTCAGGCCACGGGCGACGCCAAAAGATCTGCATTCATGAACCTGTCGCGGACCTATCTGTTCGCTCTGCCGTTGACCTTTGCCTTGCCCTTCCTGCTCGGTGAACTGGGCGTTTGGGTTGCCGGACCCGTGGCCGAATTGCTGATGCTGGGGATGACGGTGTTCCTTCTGGTTCAGGTACGGCGCAAGCAGAAATTGCACTGGGGCCTGTTTCGCCATCAAGCAACATCCGCGGTGATGAACAAGGTCACGCAGCCATGAATCAGCTCCGTTGAATTTGGTGCCAATGAACGACGCAAAGATAACAGTGAGCGCGGATAATCGGGCGGTATACAGACGGCCAGCAAGCGATTAGTGAAGACGCTGTATTCGCACGCCTGAATATTTCCAGGCGGTGTGATTCTTTGGAATTGGCGTGTTCGACGAATTGCTTATCTGAAAGGGCAACCATCCGGTGCTCAGAATCCTCACTGTCATTTTTGTTCTTTTGCTGGGCTTTTATGCCGGTGCCCAGCTTGGAAAATTTGCGCCGATCATTTTGCAATTGCAGCAGGAGAGAGGGTATTCGCTGGTCTATATGGGCTGGTTGACATCATTGATTGCTTTTTTTGTTGCCGTGATTGCGATGCCAGCCGCCATGTTCATCAGAAAGGTCGGTCCAAAGGCATCGCTCAATCTTGGTGCCTTGCTGCTTTTTTCAGGTGCCATGCTCATGGTATGGGACGCGGGCATGGCAATGGCGCTTGTTGCCCGGGCCATTGAAGCGGCCGGCTACATTCTGGTCGTGATTGCGGCGCCTGCGGTGCTCAATGTCATTGCACCGGTGCGCCTGAAATCGCCGGCTCTTGCCCTGTGGGGCGGGTTTGTGGCGATCGGCTTTTCCATGGCAAATTTCCAGGCGGGCTTGATGATGGAGATTTCGGGTACATCAGGTTATTTCCTCAGCATGGCAGCAGGGATGGGCGTGACGTCTTTGCTTGCAGCGCTTTGCATGACTGGTCTTGAGGTCAGGGAAGTCAGGACCGACGGACCCATCAGTCTGTTGCAAGCGCTCCGTTTGCCCTTGAGCGCCTATCTGCTGGCTGTCGGATTCGGATGCTATGTGATCGGAACGATTTCATTCTTCACGTTTCTTCCGACCTTTCTGGAGGAAACGGATCGGCCGTTGCTGCTGTCTGCTGCTGCCATCCTGTTATTCGTACCGATTGGAAATATTGCGGCTGGTCTGTTGGTGAGCGGGCGTTGGCGCAGCCTCTCCCTGCAGGCGGTGACCGTTGCATTCATCATCAGCAGTGTCAGTGGTCTTGTGGCTTTTCATTCCGAACAGCCGTCGATGTTGCTGGGTGGGGCAATTGTCTTCGCGATCTCGGGAGGGGTGATCGCATCGCTTATTTTTGCCAGTACACCTGCCATGGCCACCATGGACGCACCGGGATCGCTGATTCTGGGTGTTATTTCCCAAACGGGTGGAATCGGGACCGTCATCGGTCCTCCCATCGCGGCTGCAACAATCGAATATTCCGGCTGGCCGGCACTTGGTATCCTGATTTGTTGCATGTCACTAGGGGGCGCATTGATCGTCTATTTCGCTTCCAGATCGTTTCGCTAAGGGGGCGATCAGGGTGCTTTCGTCAGGCCGAGTTCCAGGCGCTGCTTTTTTGTCAATTTGGCCGAGATGATTGCGTAGGCGGCATTAATATAGGCGCGCGTATCCTCATCGCTCATCATTGAAGGGTCTTCAATCTGTACCCATTTGGCCCGCGCCAGATAGGGAGCCGGCACAATCCCGGGCAGTTCGCACAGGATTGTATAGGTCATCTCGCTGCACTTGAAGCTTATGCGTCTTTGCGGGCCTTTTCCCCATTGTGAACAAATGGCGAAAATTTTGCCGCCAATCTTCCACACCGATGCTCCACCCCATTGTTCAACATGGGTGGTGGCCTTCAGCGAACTGCAATGGGCATCAAAGTCTTTTCTGTTCATCCGATTCTCCGCAGGGCGGATGCTACAGGCTTGTCGTGTAATGTGAAATTGTCAATCACGCCAAGGGCAAGGGTCCTGACACAGACTGTCAGGACGGACATTGCAGCGTGGAAACATCAAATGGGAATTGGCGTCTCAGGAACCAGAGTGGATCGCTTGACCCACCCTGGCCATCCTGGGAGGATAGTTCAGTGAACGACGAAAAGCGCCTCAGCGTGGTCATTCATCCAAACAGAAGCAGTTTTCATGCCAGTTGGAGTCTATGGATAAAATGCAAGCGTTTTCCCGCCATCGAATGGACAGGCTGGACGATAACAAGCTCCACAAAGGACTGTTGCAGCGGTCGGGCTATCGAGGCAAAGGAATATCTCACTTCAACATTTGAGTCCTGACGCTGTTTTGATCTGGTAGGGCACTGCATGCTGAATAATGCGGCAGACACCCCGCCGTTTGCCTGTTAATGGGGCGAAACACTTACACGAAAGAATACAGGCGTCGCCGCTTGCGTGCAGCGGCGTCGATGGACGAGAATAGATAAAATGCTGGACGGAGACTCGATTATGCCTGATGCCACACACCGCGATCTGGAACTTGTTCGACGCTCGATCACGATTGCGGAAGAATCGAGAGCCAGCGGGAACCACCCTTTTGGCGCCCTTTTGGCTGATGGGGATGGAAAAATAATCCTGGAAGCACAAAATACCTGCGGTTCCCTGGGAGATCGCACTGGCCATGCCGAGCGCAATCTCATGACACAGGCCTCCATGCAGTTTGATGATGCATTCCTTGCCGAGTGTACCATGTATACCAGCGCAGAGCCCTGTGCGATGTGCGCCGGTTCCCTCTATTGGGCGGGGGTCGGTCGGGTGGTTTACGGATTGAGTGAAAAGGCGCTGAAGGACCTGATCGGTCCAGACCCTGAAAATCTGACAATGGACCTGCCATGCCGGGATGTCTTTGCGGCGGGTCAGCGCGCAATCGAGGTGGTGGGACCGCTGCTGGAAGATGAGGCGCGGCCCGTCCACGAAGGATTTTGGGAATCATTGTAAAGCATCAGATCGGCGAGCCTTTGGATCCGTCTGCATAAGAGGCGGACGAGAGAAACGGGGCGGGGATACCTTCTGCGGAAAATGCCCGTGCGAAAGCCGGTCGCTTTTCCAGCGCCTGCAAGAGCGAGAGCAAAGCCGGGTAGTTTCCGGGAATGAACAGCGTCGGTGAGTCCAGCGGGTACAATTGCGGCCAGCGCAAGCACAATGCCAGATAGATATCGACAATTGAAGGCTCTTTGCCGCCCATATACACACCATCCCGGCTGGAATATTCGGCTTCCATCAAATCAAAATGTGCCAGCAATCGCGCACGGGTAAATTGCCGATGGGCGGCTAGGAGTGTGGGATCCGTGCCGACATATTTCTGCGGATAAAACAATTGTCGAAGGTCTGTGTGCAACGTATTGCTGAGAAAAAACAGCCATTTAAGGAACTGTGGGCGGGATTTATCGGTGGCGGTTGGCGCCAGTCGACCAACCCTGTCTGCCAACGCCAGCACAATGGCAGCAGTTTCAAAAACCGGCTTTCCATCCATGATGCAGACCGGAATCAGGCCGTTGGGATTGAGCTTGCGATAGGGTTCGCTTTCCTGCTCGCGCGAGGGGCGATCCACCAGCCACGTGTTGTAGGCAAGCTCCAGTTCTTCCAGCACCACGCGAACGATCAGCGATGCATTGTCCGGAGCATAATAAAGCGTATACACGTGATGTCTCTCCGAGCGCCCTGCGGGATGGTTTCATCCGATCCGTTACTCTATTTGCAGCCGGACCTGTTGGATAGTCTGGAACCTGTCCGCAAATTTTCACATACCACCCAAACTCCATAGAGCAAGCAACAGGAAAGAGCACTGCGGCGCGCTGTCACTTTTGAACGGATGGGTCACCATGATGATCTGCACTCAGGCCATATCACACAGGTGGCGCTGGAAGAACAGGTGCGGTTTCTCCGGGGAAATCCTCTCATCTGAATTGCGAAAATTCACAATATGAAACAAATGGAACAATAATATAAAATAGCGGGAACAAATGTTTCATCATTGTAGACATGGCATTGAATAAGCAGTATCGATTGGTGCGCGCTTAGCCGTGCTGCCCGAATGTTTCAGCAATTATCCCAATTGGATTGCATCATGTCCCATGTATTTGCCAGGCACACCAAAGCCAGACTTCCAGTCGCGACCGGAGGCGAGGGCTGCTATTTGATCGACAGTGACGGAAAAAAATATCTCGATGGTTCCGGCGGTGCAGCGGTTTCCTGTCTTGGTCATGGAGACCAGGAGGTCATCCGGGCCATAGAGGCGCAATTGGGCAAGGTGGCCTTTGCGCACACCGGCTTTTTCACGTCGGAGCCGGCTGAAACACTGGCTGATCTGCTCGTCGAACAGGCGCCGGAAGGTATCGACCGGGTGTATTTCGTGTCTGGTGGTTCCGAAGCCGTTGAGGCTGCTTTGAAGCTTTCGCGCCAATATTTTCTCGAGAAGGGTGAACCTGATCGCAACCGCATCATTGCGCGCCGGCAAAGCTATCATGGCAATACGCTGGGCGCGCTTGCTGCTGGCGGTAATGAATGGCGCCGCCGGCCTTTTTCACCTCTGATGATTCATACGGCCCATATCGCACCCTGTTATGAATATCGCGAGAGGATGTCGGGTGAAACCTCATTTGATTACGGACAAAGGGTCGCCAACGAACTTGAAGCCAAAATACTTGAACTCGGCTCAGAAAGCGTCATGGCCTTTATCGCTGAACCTGTTGTGGGAGCCACATTGGGTGCGGTTCCTGCTGTTGAGGGATATTTCCGGCGGGTTCGGGAGATTTGCGACACCTATGGTGTGTTGCTGATCCTTGACGAGGTCATGTGCGGAATGGGGCGCACAGGGTCTTTGTTTGCCTGCGAACAGGACGGTGTGACACCGGATATTGTGACCATTGCCAAGGGATTGGGCGCCGGATATCAGCCGATTGGCGCAATGTTGTGCACATCAAAAATCTATGATGCCATTGAACAGGGTACCGGTTTCTTCCAGCACGGTCACACCTACAATGGCCATCCCACAGCCTGTGCCGCAAGCCTGGCCGTTTTGAACGCCATTCTCGAAAGGGATCTGCTCAGCCGCGTTCGCGAGAACGGCAGCCGATTGTCCAGCGCACTCAACGCTGCTTTCGGCCAGCATCCGCATGTCGGGGATATACGCGGGCGCGGATTGTTCCAGGGCATTGAACTGGTTGAAGACCGGGCGACAAAAAAGCCGTTTGCAGCTGCACGGGGCATACACAAGTCAATCAAGAAGGCTGCTTTTGAAGCCGGTTTGATCTGCTACCCGATGGGTGGAACGGTGGGCAATGAGCAAGGCGATCATGTTCTGCTTGCGCCGCCATTCATCATCAATGACGATCAGATAGACGAATTGGTCACCAAGCTTGGGGTGGCCTTCAGGGCAGCTTTCGAGGCTCCATAGCTACCAAATGACAGAAGTATGTGGCGCTGGTACGATCATGCCTGGAATTCAACCATACAGGTTTATGCTGCCTCATCTTCCTTCTGGAGAAATTGGGACAGTTGGGTCACATAATTGTCCCAGCCGGTGTCGTGCATATCCCTGGTTTCCTGCTTGTTGAAACCGAAATGTCTGATGCGAAGCGTAGATCCGTTCTGCGTCGGTGTGAAAAACAATTCAACTTCAGTGATTTCGCCATCCCGGTCTCGTTCCCAGGTGAAACGCACATGACGCTCCGGTTCGATTGCAAAGATCAGACCCTCGGCTCGGCTACAGCGATCCTCTTCTTCAATGAAGAGACGATAATGTCCGCCGACGGTGGGATCGATTTCCATCCGCGTTGCCGGAGGAATGATCGTTTGTGGACAGGTCCACGCCGCATAGACCTGCTTGGTCGAGAAAGGCAGATCATAATATTTGTCTATATTCATTCTGTTCCTTTGATGCGGTCCAGGTTCGGCCTGTTGGAGACCGTTACTGTGGCAATAGCAAGACGCAGGACGAATCATTACTAATAAATTCTAACGCTTTGAGAGGTTCTTGCAAATGTGAATGTACACCGCTGAATGGCGTATGGCGTTTTTAAGCCTCGCCTGAACTTGGCACCGAATACATGGTTCTGAAAAAATGGCGCGCCGATCGTGCAAAAACGTGCTGCTATGACCTGCGCCAAAGCCATTTGGCGCAGGTGCTGGAAAAAACCTTGCCGTAATGGTCCACGCGCAGTCAGGACAGTGAAACCAATGCGTGAAGCGCGCCGGTTGGCTGTTCAAGCGGCACTGAAACTGATAGGCGGTGGCGACTGAGAGTTGCGCCTGTACGCATACACAAAGGGTTTGGCATGTCACGAGATACGATCGTCATTACGGGAATGGGTCTGGTGACACCGCTGGGGTGCGGGGTAAAGACTGTTTGGGATCGTCTCGTGGCCGGACAATCGGGCATTCGGTCAAATGATCGGGTGGAATGCTCTGACCTGCCGGTCAGGATTGCCGGATTAATTCCCGATGCGACCATGGACAAGCATGGTCTGGATATTGAGAAGATCGTATCCCGCAAGGAGCGCAGAAAAGTTGACCTGTTCACGATCTACGCTCTGGCTGCTGCAGAAGAGGCCTTGAATCAGGCAAATTGGAAGCCGCAGGACGAACAACAAAAAACGCGCACAGGAACAATTGTCGGAACCGGTATCGGCGGTTTTCACGTTGTGACCGATGCGGTGGAAATCATGCAAAGCAATGGTGCGCGGCGATTGTCTCCCTTTCTTGTTCCGGCCTTTCTTGCCAATGTGGCCGCGGGCAATATTTCCATGCGCTACGGACTGAAGGGTCCTATCGGGGCGCCGGTTACAGCCTGCGCTGCCGGTTTGCAGGCCATAGGCGATGCCATGCGGATCATCCGCTCCGGCGAAGCAGATGTGATGGTGGCAGGCGGCACCGATGGCTGCATCGACCGATTGTGCATTGGTGGCTTTGCTGCAGCCCGGGCCCTGTCAACCCAAAACGAAGTGCCTGAAGCTGCATCGCGCCCCTTTGATCGCGACCGGGATGGGTTCGTGCTGGGCGAAGGTGCAGGCATTGTTGTGCTGGAAACATTGGAACATGCTTTAGCCAGAGGCGCCGAACCTCTGGTGGAATTGTCTGGCTACGGCACAAGTTCCGATGCGTGGCATCTGACCGCCGGCCCTGACGATGGCTCGGGTGCTGCCAGAGCCATGGAGGCCTGTATTCGAATGACCGGCGAGAGCGCTGACAAGATCGGATATATTAACGCCCATGGAACTTCGACACCGCTCGGAGACCGCTGTGAGATTGCAGGCTTGCGATCCGTTTTCGGCGACCGACTGGCCTCTGTACCGATATCATCGACCAAATCTGCAATCGGACACCTGCTGGGGGCTGCAGGCGGGGTGGAAGCCATTTTCACGGCGATGGCCTTGCGAACCGGCATCCTGCCTCCGACGCTCAATTGTCATCGACCAGACGATGAATTTGCGGATCTGGACCTGATTCCACACGAAGCGCGCAAGGCAGATATACACGCGACCCTGTGCAATGCCTTCGGGTTTGGTGGCGTCAATGCCTCCATTGCGATGCGGGTGATCAGTTGAGGGTTTCATTGACGCGCAATGCTTCAAAAACCCATTGAAAGCGGTCCGCGGTTAGCTGATTTCTTATAAGAATGACGTGCTTTTGTCTCTTATCAGATGGGTCATAACCATCGATCTTTGCTATCAGGCCTGAGCGCCCCAAAAATGCTTGCTATCTCAGTGGTGGTGTCGTGTAGAGCGATGGATTGGTCGCCAAAATGATCCGATGTTCAATGTTGATGCTCTTTTAGATGCTTCGACGTTTGGTGTTCTCAACGGAAGGTACGTGCAACAGTATCTGTCTTGTTTTAAGAGGTTTTGTGTTTTTTTATTGCCACGAACCTGTATAGCCTGACTTTCGGTCTTCAGCGACAAACCTCTTTACACGTGGAAAAACATCGCGAGTAATTACTCACCCCCCAACATTGTAATTACTCACCCCCCAACATTTGAGCGTTTCGGGCATTGATTTCAGGATATTG
>JARGOX010000036.1 GCA_029233925.1 Rhizobiaceae bacterium | reverse complement strand
ACAGATCACCGTCACCAAAACGGCAAACTGTCAGATCAAGTGTCAACTTCTACACCTGAGCCATGGCCATCGGCACACAGACCTGGAGGGCCAAACCCATTGCCAAAACGTATTTCAGTGTCGATTTCATCGATTTCACTCCCTTGGTTATTGGTTATAAATCGCCTTGCTGCGAAGTCTGTTCATCTCTCGGGTTCAAAATTGCGTCGATCACAATTGCCGAGAGAAGAACGACGCCCTTCACCAGATTTTGCGTGGTGAAGTTAACGTTCAAAATAGTCATGCCATTGAGCAGAATGCCGACTAGGGCAGCGCCGAGCAGCACATTGCGCACCCGTCCATGACCGCCATTGAGGCCGATGCCGCCCAGAACGACGATCAGAAGAATGTCGTAGATCATCGTGGAATTGTACAAGCGCGCATTGATCGAATTGGTCGATGCGGCAATCAGCAGCCCGGCGACAAAGGCGATCAGCGAACTGGCTGTATAAAGGCCAACGGTCAGAGGCCTGATGGCAAAGCCCGAATTGCGCGCTGCCGCCGGATTGTTGCCCATGGCGTATAGCGCCCATCCAAGCCGCGTGCGCGTCAGGAACAGATGAACCAGAATGCAAAAGCCGGCAAAGACAACAATGATGACGGGAATGCCGAAAATCTGGCTATTGCCAATCGCTGTGAAAAAGCTGCTATCGGGCGGTACATTCTGCATTTCCAGCTTGAACAGCCAGGTTCTGCCGGCGCCATAGACGACCGACCCGGCGGCCAGAGTTGCAAAAATCGGTGGAATTTCGCCATAGGCGATCACCGCCCCGATCAGCGCCCCGACGAGAGCCGCCAACAGGCCGCCAAGCAGCAAAGTCGCCCCCAGCGGCACCCCGTTTCGTTGAAGCACAAGCACCCAGCTGACAGAAACCACCATTGTCGCGATGACCGAGATATCAACACCTCTGGAAATCACCACCATGGCCATGGCCAGAGACAAAAGACCCAGAATGGACATGCTGCGCACCAGGGAGATGAGGTTTCCGGCAGTCAGAAAGGATGGCAGAAAGATAGCAAACAGCACAAGCGTCCCGGCAGTAAGAGCCAGAACAACGCCTTCCTGCGTTTTCAACATCTTGCCCAATGACCAATTCAAAATCTGGCTGCCTCCTCCACAATCATCCCTCCCAGGATGTCCCTGGCCTTTATCCAAGCTTAAAACGGGGTCGCACCTCAAGGTACACTTTGTGTTTTGTATTTATAATTGTACCCATAGAATTTCAGTCACAATTCCGATTTCACCTGGGGCAGTCCGAAGGCATTTTTGAGGATGTCAGGTTGCATGGAATCGATATGGACCTGCTCCCATAACGCTTTTTGCAGGGTTTCATAAGCCACTATTTCGTTGATTGGGCTGCTTTGATTGTGTCGCCTTGCCGCATGCCGGACGATGCAAAGTGTGGACATACATTCGAAATTTTATATATGATCATGGTTGCTTCTATGCGAAAATCCGAAAACCCTGCAAAGCCCGCAAATGCGCACGGGCAAAGACCCTGGATACTGCCATGCTGGAAACGCTCATTGACAAAATCGGAGACGGACCGGTTCTGCTGCTGGCCGGATTGCTTGTCGGCATTTTATTTGGCGCAGCGGCGCAACATTCCCGGTTTTGCCTCCGCGCAGCAACAGCCGAAGTGGGCGATGGCAGTGCAGGTCCGCGTTTTGCAGTCTGGCTGATCACCTTTTCGACGGCAGTCGTCGCAACGCAGGCTGCCATTGCCCTGGAATGGCTCGACGTTTCCAATGCACGACAACTGGCAGCGACGGGCAGCCTGTCCGGCGCGATTATCGGCGGCCTGTTGTTTGGCGTCGGCATGATGCTGGCGCGCGGCTGTGCCAGCCGCCTGCTGATCCTGTCAGCAACAGGCAATCTGCGCGCGCTCATCACCGGACTGATTCTGACACTCGTCGCACAGGCAAGCCTGCGCGGAATTCTGGCGCCTGCCCGCGAGATGCTCAGCGCCCTATGGACGGTAGAAGGTGGCCCCATGCGCAATCTGCTCAACTGGATAAATCTGGACGCCACCCCTGCCCTGTTCCTGTCACTGGCGCTGCTCATTGCCTCCCTTGCCCTTGCGGTCAAATGCGGCAATCCGTCATCCAGATCGGCAGCGGCAATGCTTGTCGGGCTTGCCGTCACCCTTGGCTGGGTCGCCACCTATCAGATTGCGCAGATCTCGTTCGAACCCATCGCGGTTTCCAGCGTGACCTTTACCGGCCCGGCAACAGACACATTGATGGGCCTGGTCAACAGCCGGGAACTGGCTCTGGATTTCGGCATCGGCCTGGTTCCCGGCGTCTTTATCGGCGCCGCCGCGATGGCGTTGGTCTCAGGTGAGTTTCAGATCCAGCGTTTTGGCAGCGATGTTCCGATGGAACGCTATCTGGTGGGCGCCGTCCTGATGGGTTTCGGCGCCATGCTGGCCGGCGGTTGTGCCGTCGGCGCCGGCATCTCCGGCGGCGCCATCTTCGCCCTCACCGCCTGGACCGCCGTCTTCTTCATGTGGGTCGGCGCCGTCGCGACGCATCTGGTCCTTGAGGGGCGGTTGCGCTTATCGGTTGAGGCTTAAGGATATTTATTCGCGAAGCCCGAGCCAATATCAAACTTGTCGCAGGGCGTCAGTTGGAAATGCTGGTTGAGCGAAAACGGCAACCTGCTAGTCGGTGCCGCAGTATGGGTAACACGGATCGACACCGACCGGCTGGCTATCGAAAAGCTCATCCTGGAACAATTCGTTGAGCGGCGGAACGCCGTCGGGCAGATTGAAGGCATCCTGGCCTGACAGTTCCTCACCGGATTCTTCACCATCATTGCCGAAAGACGGACCATTGGGCAGGGAGCGCAAATAAAAGTCAAAATAGCTCAGAACCTCTTCTGTCACCGCAAAGGGGCCTATCGGCGCCTGGCCCGGACCGGGGACAAATACCGCGTAATTGGCGGCCGAGATCGTTTTCTTGCCGCCGGAATTCGAAACTTCGATGATCCCGGTTGCCGTCAGGGCATTTGTGCCGCGTCCCGGGCCGCGAAGCAAAACAAATGAGGCCTTCTCACTGTCTGCACCTGCGGTGGGCAATCCCAGCAGTGCGGCAAGCTTGAGAGCATCTTCCCCCACGACACCTTCAAACATGGTACCGCGAATACCGATACCGGCAGAAGGTGTGGTGATATTTGCCATGGTCGGATTGGCCTTGCCGATGCGTCCACTGATGAACCGGAAGGCCCCTTTGACCACGGTGCCGCTCATCTCGCCCAAATTCCTGTCCGGATCATAGACAAAACGATCAATGGTCATTTCGCAATTTTCACCGACGGTAAAGACCGACTGGTCAATCAGCAGGATTTGCAGGGCGCTTTGCCGCTTGGTAAGCACCTCGTCCTGCAGAAAAATACTCTGGTCTGCCTTGGCCTTGCGCTGGTTGCTTGCGCCGCCGCTTTTGACAAAGACATTGCCCTTGATCGCAGCGCTGACACCAATTTTTGCCTCGGCCCGCGCACCGACACTCCACGCCACCTGAGTGACCACGAGACAGGCAGCTGCTAGAGTGAAAACCAGAGTTCGTTGGACGGTCATTTCATGTCTCCGTCGCGCAATTTGCCCCATTGCGGCTAATAGGCAAAACGCTTTGTGAACAATATATCTGCCGACAGGCTGTCGGCATCGAAATTCGGGATGTTTGAGTCCTGATTGAGATAATTGGCGCCGATCTGGACATTGAGCCCACTGGTTGCCGAACCGTGCTCCACATTGACGAAGTCAAGCAGCGTATCGACTGGGATACCATAGGCGACACGTGCCTTGAACAATCTGTCCTTGCGGGCGATCGTCGCGGAATATTTGGGATCTGGTTGATCATAATTCTGCCAACGATAGGATGCGCTGGCCAGCACATACTGCCCCCGACCGAGCAGGAAGACATCGCTGGCGATCAGTTCAAGGGCCTCGTAGCTGTAGCTGTCGTTGCTGGCTTGCTTTTGATAACCATTGATCCGGGCTGATATCCGGTTGGTTTCACTGGTCCGATAGGCAATACCGCCAGCAACAACGTAAAGCCACCCGTCGCGCGCACTGCCAACCGAATCGTCGGAAACGGCCCTGTAATCCTGATAGATACCCTGAGCGCCCAAACTCAGCGAGAGTTTTGGATCGACCGTGTATTTCGCCGTCAGACCACCACCATATTCGCTGCGGTAGAGCTGCTCCTGCAATTCAAGCGCCGTCGCTGAGACATAGGGCGTCAATTGCAGGTCTTGCAGGAAAAAGCTGGCACCGGCGCGCACGCCGCCAGTCAGATAATCGGCCTCGGAAACCTGGAATTGTTCATTGAGATTGCCGTTCGCCTCAATGAAAGCGAAATTGCCCGATCCGCCGGGCAGATTATGTTCCAAACGGATATTCGACGTCGCAAGGAATGCGCCATCAACCCGTTCATCCGTGTCAAGCGGATTGCCGTTGAGATCATTCGAGGAACTTGTCGTCATGTCGGGATTGCTATCGACACGAAAGCCGGTCGCGATTGACCCCGTCAGCCTTGTTTTTTTGGATTTCGCGGTGGCCAGTGCAAGGTATTTGCTGACTTCGCGCTGCTGGTTGGCAGACAGCGGCCGGTCCTGCAGGAGTTTGAGTTCCCGTTTTGCGCCTTCCGCATCGTCGAGCCGAAAGAGCACAGCCGCATAAAAAAGCCGTGCCGTATCCCAGTTGGGTTGCAGCAAGAGCACCCGTTCGAGCGCCGAGGTCGCCTGCTCGAGATCACCCTTGATGACCTGTTGCTGCGCATAGAGATAACTGAGTTTTATATCGTCCGGGCTTGCCAGGATCTCCTCATAGGAAACATCCTTGGCATTTGCCGATATGGAAGCCAGCAGCAGAAACAGGCTGGCAACAAAAGTCCTGATTGGCATGGTCAACGTCAACACCATCCGTCAAATGTGACTCAACAAAATGAGCTGAATACTTATGATCTGTTTACGACCCAAGGTAAAGTAATTTTGGGAAACCAACCAGGAAAACGCGTCTTTCCCGGACAATACGCACGGCCCCCCGCCTGATTGCGTGTCATTCCAATACCAGCATTTGTTGCAACCGTCAGCGCTTGCTTATCATCAGAAATCAGTTATGCGGATATCCTCTACATCCAGAATACAACCTTGTGATCGCCCGCTGATGACGGGAAAGATGCCGATCTTATGCATGGAAACCTTCTATGAACCAGCCATTCCGTCTCAGGGCTTCAAGCAGAAGAATTGGGCCTTTGCGTTCCGCGATTCGCACTCTGCGCCTGAGATACAAAACCAGATTGGCCACCTTCAAAGCGCGCAGCAACCGATTCCGCAGCAAGAGCACCTTTATCGGCGTGACTGGCAGTTCCGGCAAATCAACAACCACAGCCTTGCTTGCGCACATTCTGAAAGGACATGGACACGTATTGCCGCTCAAACCCTACAACCAGCTTGCCAGCCTGACTGAAGCTGTCAGCGGAGGAAAACATCCCGTTGATTATGTTGTTGTCGAAGCGGGTATCCTGAGCAAGGGCGATATGCAGCCAATGGCAGACGTGTTGCAACCGGATGTCGCCATTGTGACGTTCATAGGAATTGAACATTTCACATCATTTAGAACAAGGGAAGCAATCGCAGAAGAGAAATCCGCCCTTGTGAAAGCCATCAAACCCGGCGGTCTTGCGGTTTTGAACGCCGATGATGATCTGGTTGCGTCCATGGCCCATCTAACGGCCGAACGGGTGGTAACCTTTGGCCGGGAGTGCAAAGCAGATTATCAGGTAACCCGCGTGTCGTCTTCCTATCCCGACAACCTCGAAATCGAGATCGCTTGGAGGGGTGGAAATATTGTTCTGACGTCCCGACTTCTTGGCGAACATTTTTGGCTTTCCGTTGCCGCCAGCGTGGCAACGGCATTGGAACTGGGTGTGCCCCCCCGGACCATCGCGCAACAATGCGCCACGTTTACACCTCTTGCCAATCGGAACCAGATCGTTGCCATTCAAGATGGTCCCGTGTTCATTGTGGATGCCAAAAAGGCGCCGCTTGTATCCCTTCCGCTGGCCATGCGCGTCGTTGAACAGGCGGCTGCGCCGCGTAAAAGGATCGTCCTTGGCCAAATTTCGGACTTTAGCGGCAATCCCAAACCAAAGTATCGAGACGCCTATCGCGCAGCGATCGCTGTTGCTGATCAGGTCGTCTTTGTTGGAGACAATGCGCACCGTTCAAAGGCCAGCGAAGACGATCGGAAAAGCGGCCGGTTCGTCGAACTGCAAACCGCCAGACAGGTCCATGATCACATTCGGCAAACCGCCATCAAGGATGAGGTTATCCTGCTGAAGAGCTCCAACAATATGCACCTTGAACGCGTGGCATTGGCCTGGACGCACGATGTCAAATGCTGGGTTGACACATGTGGCAAGCGAATTGATTGCCATATATGTGGTCTTTACGAACATCCCTTTGAAGAACACGCCGCAATTGTCAAACAGCAAAAGAAGGCCACCAGAAAAGCGCGATACCGCCAATCATTGGATCGCATCCTGCCCTGGAGACAAGGCGCGTCAGACGATCCAAAAAAATGACAGCCGTTTTTCGATCCACTTGAAAGCACAACCAACCGGATTGACGAGACCGGGATTGCTCATCGAGTCCATTTTTTCCAACTGAAACGGTAGAAGCGGGCCCAGCGGCTGCCATAGAGATCGTTGCATCGATCACAGGTCTTGCGCTTTCCGCATCGGTCTTGCCAGCATTTGATCGGCTCGATCGTGTCATACCACAGGCGTTCAAGATTATCGGCTACGCCAGCCTTGACATAAATCAGTTCGCCCGCCACCGCGTTTGCTTTCAAAAACCCCTGAACCTTGGCAATTGCATCAAAGTAAAACACGCGACCGGGATATTCCTCTAATATCCGGTGCACTTCATCATCCAATTTTCCATAAATGACGATGCGATCGGCCACATCCAGCGCCTGTTCGATAATTTCCCGATACATCTCATGCTCAGCGCCGACATAATAGCCAACCTGACCGAACACGACTGTCTTTCGCGGATATGTTGCTTTTCTGACGATATCCAGACTGCTTTCTACGGTCCAGAAAGCTCTCTTGTGCGTATCAAGGACGATTGTTGTCCCGTTGTTCAAAATATGGACAGAATCCCTGTAGTGAAAGGGCGGAATTTCAGCCATCACCCGAGCACATTCCTCCAGCGAAATTCCCATGCCCCGACCAACGGCAATGGCCGCCAAAATGGACGTGATCCATCGCGCGCCAATCAGCCTGGTCTGAATGGTGACCTCTTGCCCACCCTCCCGCACCTGGATCGACAACCGACCTGGCAACCCCTCTCGCCAGTCGATCGCGCGAATATCTGCATTCTGCGAGCAACCATAGGTGATAACCCGGCATTGACAGTCAAATCGCATGGCAAAAACACGCAGATCGTCGGCATTCAGAACGGCCAGACCGCTCTGCGGCAGGGTTGCCACCAGGTTGGCCTTCTCCCGTGCAATGTCGTCAACACTGGAAAAATTATTGATATGGTCGGCTCCGACTCTGGTCACCACAGCAACCGTCTGACGCAGAAAACCTGCGGCCTTGAGTGCAGCGCCAGGCACATCACCGCTGACTTCCTGAACCCAGTATCTGTTCATCACCGCAGAACTGGCCAGAGTGACAACAATTGCTCTGTATCCGTTGAAATTTTGCCCGACGAGGGTGCGCCCCTGGGACCGCATCAACGCGCCAATCAGACCTGTTGTTGACGACTTTGCAACGCTGCCGGTCACAGCAATGATCTGATCAAACCGCGCAAACGACCGGCGCAAAGCACCCAATCGCATTCTCCAATTGGCTTTAAACATCTAAACGAGGCCCGTTGTTGCGGCGAGGATCACCTATACCAAAGTTCGATGATTATGCCCGTGTGCAGCTTGAGGCGCAACGCCGGGCGTTCACTTGCTGCTGGCGCGCTTAACGACCAAAGCCCGCCGCGCCGGGCAACCAGGTTGCAAGAGCCGGAAAGGCGATCAACAGGGCAAGGCCTGCAAGCATCAGCAGCACAAAGGGTGCCGCCCCTTTGACGACCTCCGACAGGGGGGCGTCCGCTATCCCCTTGATGACGAAAAGATTCATCCCCACCGGCGGTGTGATCATCGCCAGTTCGAGATTGACCATCAGCAATATGCCATACCAGATCGGATTGATGCCGAGTTCCGTGATGGTCGGCAGCAGGATCGGCGTGGTGATGAGAATGATGGCAATGGATTCCAGGAACATGCCCATGACGAAAATCAACGCCATGACCACAATGATGAAACCGAGCGGCCCAAGACCAAGACCGGCAACAGCCTCCGTGACACCCACTGGCAAGCGAATGATGGTGATGGCATGGCCGAACATGGAAGCGCCCGCGATGATCATGAAAACCATCACCGACGTGCGCATGGTGGCATAGGCAGCCTCATAAAGGTCTCTCAAGCCAAAATTGCGATAGACGAGCACCGCAACGACCAATGCATAAATCGATCCGGCCGCAGCCGCTTCCGATGCGGTGAAAATGCCGAAATAGATACCGCCCATGACAACCGGCGGCGCCAACAAGGCCCAGATCGAGCGTCTGGTGGCCGCCATCGCCCGTGACCAGCCGACCCATTGCGGCGAATGGACATTGATCCGCCAGCGGGCCTGGATCATGCAGAAAACTGAGAAAATCAGGGCCATCAGAAGCCCCGGGATGACGCCGGCAAGGAACAAGGCGCCAATGGAGACTTCGGAGACGATCGCATAGAGGATCATCGGCCCTGAAGGCGGGATCAGGATGCCCAGGGTGCCGCCGGCGGCAATCACCCCCAGCGCATCGCGGGCAGGATAGCCGAAGCGCTTCATCTGGGGAATGGCGCTCGAACCAATGGACAGCGCCGTTGCGACAGAGGAGCCGGAAATGGCTGCAAAAATCGTGCAGGACAGCACCGTTGCCACGCCGAGACCACCCTTGATATGGCCGATGACGGCATGGGCAAAATCATACAGATCGTCAATCACCCGGGCGCGTATCATGATCTGCGCCATGAAGACAAACAACGGGATGGCAGTCAGCAGATCCTTGTTGAGATGGGCAAAGATCGTGTCGGCAACACTGGAAAAACCGCCCTCATAGATGAGCAGAATTGCGGCGGCCACCAATCCGAGGGCAGCGAAGATCGGCATGCCCAGCAGCAGCATCGCGATCAGGGCGGAAAAGACGATCAGGATGGTCATGTCATTTTACCGCAAACAGGGTGAAGAGCCTGCCAAAGCCAACGAGGGCGAGCAGGAGACTGCCGATCAGCATGGGTATTTGCGGAATCCACATGGGCATTTCCAGATAGCCTGGCGAATAGGAACCAAAATCATAGGCAAAGTCGATGCCATGCCATGTGCTGATGCCCACAACCAGTGCAAAGGCGATGACACACAGACAATGGATCATGCTGAAAGCCCTGCGTGAATTTCCCTTGAGACGATCGGAAACCAGATCGATCGATATATGATCACCGCGCCGCAACGCCTCAGCCGCGCCCAGGAATACGAATGCAACCAACAGATAGCCCAGCAATTCGTCGCCCCATTTCAAAGGCGTATCCAGAAAATAGCGCTGGACAATGGAATAGGTCACAAGGGCCAGCATCACAATGATCAGCAATGTGCTGACCATGCCCGCCAGCCGAGCCGGCAGGCCCAGAACGCGTGCGACGACAGGATCTGCTGCCGCGTCAGGAGGGGAAATTCCCCCCTCCCCATTTTTCTGCTGCAAAGCCATGGTGCGGGCTTACATCTGGTCGATCAGTTCGATCAGCTTCTGGCTGTCGGGATCACCTGCAAATTTGGCGTTAAAGGCCGGACGCATGGCCTCTTGCAGTGCTGCATTCTCCGCATCTGTTGCGATATGCACATTGGCACCCTTTTCCTTCAACTGGTCGGGCGCACTGGCTGATGCTGCGAGCGAAGCCTCAATGGCCCAACCGGCAGCCTTTTTGCCTGCACCGTCCAGAGCGGCCTTGGCCTTGTCGGAAAGCCCGTCATACCAGGCAGGATTCACATAGCCGTGGAAGTAGACGGAAATCACCGGCAGCACGACGAAGTGGTCCTGCACCTCAAAGTATTTACGCGAAACGGCCGCGGCAACATCCGTGATGGCAGCATCAATCACGCCGGTTGCCAGCGCCTGATAGACCTTTGAGCCGGACATCGAGCTTGGCGCGGCTCCCATGGCCTCAAGCGATGCATTGAAGGAGGGCTCGAGGCCGCGGATTTTCACCCCCTCAAAATCTTCTGGTGCCTTGAGGAATTTGCCATTGCTGGTAAAGACCGATGAATTCGTGGTGAAAAGCCAGACAACATTTTTCAGCCCCTTTTCCTCCAGCTTTTCGCCAAGGAAGGCTGCCGCATCCGAGTCAGGCCATTTGCGCCAGACATCGATATCGCCGAAAGCAAAGGGCGACACAGTAACATTCATGATGGGCAGGGTTTTGCCCCACTGGAAATTCACCGAGAAGGCGCATTCGATATCGCCCTTTGCCGTCGAGACAATGTTTTCACGTGCGCCGACAAGACTGTCCGCCCCGAAAATCTGAACATCAATCTCGCCGTCGGACTGGCTTTCCACCTCAGCGGCCCACTGGTCAATGACCTTGGCGATATGGTGTCCCGGCGGCAATTGGTGGCTGCAACGCATTTCAGTTGCTGCCTGTGCTGTAACCATTGACGATCCTCCAACCGCCAGCGAAAGCGCAAGTGTTTTCAAATATTTCATGTTTTCCTCTCAGGTTGTGTTTCAGTTCGCATTTTCGAAAAGGACCTCATGCCCTCCATTCGATTCCTGTCGGTGCGCCCGCTGTGTTGATCGCCCCGTGAAAGTCCTCTCCGGGCATCGCAGTTTCAGCAATTTTTCGGGCCTTGGCCAGTCCATCCAGATCAATCGCCGTTGCAAATCCCATGGTTTCGCAGAGGAAGACAAGGTCTTCAAAAACCACATTCCCCGTTGCGCCTGGCGCGAAGGGGCAGCCACCCAGGCCACCCAGCGATGCGTCAAGGATACGCGCACCATTGTCGAGCGCCGCCGCAGCATTGGCAATGCCGGTACCACGCGTATCATGCAGATGGATCGAGAAGGCCCGATCACCGCACAATTGGGCCATCGACCGGCACATATCAGCCACCTGTTTCGGTCCGGCGTAACCCACCGTGTCGGCAAGACCGACAATATCCGCCCCGGCATTCAAACAGGCTTCCGCCAGGCGCAAAACGTCAGCGGGTGCGACGGGCCCGGCGATGGAACAGCCAAAGGCCATGGAAATGCCGGCATTGATGATCTTGTCCGGCGCAGCCCCATTGCGCATGGAATTCACGTTTGCAACAAGAGCGACAGCCTCATCGCGCGAACGGCGCATATTGGCCTGGCTGTGCTCTTCGGTCGCCGAAACGACACAAACCAACTCGCCAACCACACTCTGCAGCGCGGCTTCAGCGCCCCGTTCATTGAGAGCAAGTGCCGCCGAATGGGCGCCATCAAGCGCTGCGACCGCTTCCACCATATGCGCCACATCAGCAAATTGCGGAAAACGGGCAGCAGGTAGAAATGAGCCGATTTCGAAATGGCGTACACCGGCCAAATATTCTTCAATGAGCCAGGCGCATTTGGCCTGTGTGGAGGGCCAGGTCTTGACCATCTGCAATCCGTCACGCAGCCCCACCTCACGCAAGGTCACGCCATCATTGGGGTAGATTGATGCGATCCTGTTCATTCACGCTCCTCCCCGCCGCTGCCACGTGCGGCCGTGATGGCGGCTTCGTCAAGACCAAGCGCGCCCAGCACCTCGCCGGTGTCATCTCCAATACCCGGAATATCAAAACCGAAAGCCTCGGCAGGCGCGCCGTCCACTTCGAAAGGAAAGCCTGGTGCCCGGCAGGTGCCGCCCTGTGGCAAATGTGACGTGAACAATCCGCCCGCCCGCATCACATGGGGGTCTTCGTACATTTCCGCCGGACGATTGATCGGCGAGAAGGGAATGCCGGCCGGCTCGAAAGCGGCGACGAGGTCGTCAAAGGCACTTTTCTTGACCGCTTCCGATACAATCGGGATCGTCCAGTCGCGCGCATTGATCTGGTCCATGCGTGTCTGAAGACGCAAGTCCGTCAAAAGTTCCTGGAGATCAAGAATGTTGCACAGAAGTGCCCATTGCCCTTCCGTCACCGCCCCGATGAAGATTTGCCGCCCTTCTATAGTCTCGAATATATCATAGACCGGCCAGGAGAATTCCCGCTCCGGCATCGGCGGCGCCTCCCGACCTTCAATATCGAATTGAACCATATGCTGGGCAACAAGCAGCAGACAATTCTCGAACAGACCGACGCGAATGGTGTGCCCGTTACCATCCTTGCCACGCTGCAGCAGCGCGCCCAGCACCGCAAAGGCGCCGAACAGGCCGCCCATGATGTCATTGGCCGAAGACCCGATGCGCAGGGGTCGCCCGGTCGGGCCGGTCATATAGGCCATGCCCGTCATCATCTGCACAACCTCATCCATGGCCGTACGGTTTTCATAGGGGCCGTGCAGGAAACCCTTGCACGAAGAGACGATCAATGTGGGAAATTTTGTCCGAAGGCTGTCTGGCGCAAAGCCCATTTTGGCCAAGGTCTCATCGCGAAAATTTTCGACGAAAACGTCTGCGGTTGAAAGCAGCTTGTCCAAAGCCGCGCGCCCGGCCTGTGACTTCAAATCAAGCGTGATCGAGCGTTTGCCGCGATTGAACGTCGGAAAAAAACCGCTGCCCATGCCGGTCAGATGGCGGGTCTTGTCGCCTTCCGGCGGTTCAACCTTGATGACTTCCGCGCCCAGAAAACCCAGGAACATGCCGCAGGAAGGCCCCATGATCATGTGACTCATCTCGACAACGCGTATGCCTTCAAGCGGCTTGAACTGGTCGGCCATCAATGTTCCTCTCCTGATCCAAGGCTAGCCAAAACAATGACATCTGGATATTATAAAGTTTCTATAGTTACGTTCTATATATTGGAAACCATGGACACCCGCCAACTTCGCTATTTCGCAGCCATTGTCGAATATGGAACGCTGTCGAGCGCTGCCGTCAACATGCGTGTCGCGGCCTCCGCCCTGAGCCATCATCTGACGAACCTTGAGGCAGACCTTGGCGTCACGCTGTTTGAGCGCAAACCACGCGGCATGGAGCCCACTGCTGCGGGACACCGGTTGTACGAACACGCCAAGCTCATACTCAAGGCCATGCGCGCGGCAGAGGCGGACCTGCGCGAGGCTGGCGGCGAGGTTGCAGGCGCGGTGTCACTCGGCATGGCCTATTCCGCCGTCAAGGCCATTGGCGTGGACCTTGTGCGACGCGTCATCGAGGACTATCCGCGCCTGGATCTGGCCTTGACCGAAAGCCTGTCCGGCGCGACCCTGGTAAATCTGATGGCCACCGACGTCGATCTGGCGCTTGTCTACAACCCTCCCTCCGATCCCCTTCTGCGCACCATACCGGTTCTGGAAGAGCGCATGGTGCTGATCGGCAAGGAAGAGATCATCGGCAGCAGCAACGATCCGGTCACGTTCAATGAATTGCTGGAATTGCCGCTGATCATGCTGCGCCAGGGCATTTCCGCACGTGCCATCATAGATGACGTGAACCTCCTGAAGAAAATCGAGGGAAGGACAAATCTGCAGATGAATTCGGTGCAGGCGATTGGCGGGTCGCTGGAAGCCGGCCTTGGTTGCCTGATTGGAACAAAACTCTTCATGCGCGAGCAATTGGCCCGTGGCACGCTGCACTTCCGCCCGATCATTGAACCGGAATTATACAGAACGCTTCACGTGTGTTCATTGACCAACCGGCCTCCAACCTATGCGCTTGAGGCCGTTCGAAATCTGATCCTGCAGCTGATTGCGGCGAGCGTGGGCAATGGCCAGTGGGAAGCCACGCTTGTTACAGATGCGCGCGTTCGCAATCATTGAGTTTGAAACCACATAACGGCAAGGCCCATTGAATTCGACCTGGTGAATTCGGCCCGGTAAAATCAAAAAGGCTCAAAAAACTTCCTTGAGGTTTTCGAAGAGGGATTCAGCCGACGCCCGTTCGATAACCCGACCGGCAGAAGGCGGCGCCTCGAGCAGCCGATCCTCCATGGCATCAAATTCCACATATTCGGCAATCGACAGGTAGCCGTCTTCATCGCGCGTGGAATCACAAAGCACAGCAACGCCGTTTGCACTCATATAATAGAGCCTGAACGGATTGACGAAGGCCTCCTGCGCACCATAGCTCAAGGACAGGCCCCAACGAGCGCTCGATAGAGAATATTCACGCAGCATATGTGGGTCCAGCCGGCCAAGTACAGCGACCTTTATAGAATTGCTGGCCTGCAGGCTTGCCAGTTTCTGCTGCCGGTCACCCTTGGCCAGACCGTAGAAAACGCCGTGGAATTCTTCACCTGCCACTCGGCTTATATTGGGATTACTGAGCTCCGGAAAATGCCCCCATCGGGCATAGAGTATGGAACCGGGATATCCGGCTTTTTTATAAGAGGCCAGATTGGCTTTATAGGGTGTCACGACGTAGCGGGATGAGAAGATCAGCTTCTTGTAATTGGAAACATTGAATGCCTTGCGATGATTGATCGTCTTTCCATCAAAACATTCGATTTCATAAATAATGTAATCAACATGATTGCGGCATAAATCATCGACTTTTTCGGGGTCATTGGCCAGGAAATCTGCGCCGATAATAATATTCGTCCTGCGGGCGAAACGGTTTTGGGAAATGGTGACATCATGCCCTCGCCTGATCAAGCTATGGTAAAGCCCATAGATAATGTCCGACTTGAAATTGAACCATTCGCTGTTGCCGACATTGACGATGTTATAATTCATGACGCCCCGAGAATGATCGCCGCCGGTTTGCCCGGCGCCCAATGCTGTTTGCTAAATAGCCGCACATCCAACTGCATTTCAAGCATTCGCCACCAGTTTGCCTTCCATTTACATGGTGGTTTGACCGTGAGCCCCTGCGCCTTTCCCTGTGCTCCCCGGAGCCCATGGCAAACAAACGGCTTGAAACATCTCCCACCTCATACTGTTGAGGCTGGACTCGGCGCGGCGTTTGAATTACCTCAGGGCAAATCACTGCCAGCCATGCATGCACGCAAAGCCACGCAGCCAGCTCAATGGAGAGATTCATGATCAGAGCATTGGCGCCGCTGGCGTTTGCCTGTTTTTTCGCTTTGACCCCCGTGGCAACACAGGCCTCGGATGTGACCATCGATACCGCAGCCGGACCGGCCACCGTGCCGTTTGAGCCAGCCAAAACCGTCGCTTTCGACATCGCAGCAATCGATACGCTTGATGCGATCGGCGTGATGCCGGCCGGAATCGTCAACCGCCTGTATGTCGATTATCTTGGCAGCATCGAAGGCCAGGCCGCCATTGTCGGAACCCTCTTCGAGCCGGATTTTGAAGCGCTGAATGCAATGCAGCCGGACCTGATCATCCTTGGTCCGAGGACGGCTGCCAGCGCCGAGGCGCTGCAGCGTTTTGCACCAACCATAGACATGTCCATCTGGGGCGATGATTTCCTGCAGCAAACCATGGGAAGGCTTGCCGCCTATGGGCAAATTTTCAACCGGACAGAAACGGCAGATCGCCTGAAGTCGGAATTTCAGGACCTGATCGACGCGGCAAGGTTGGCTGTCAAAGGCAAGGGCAAGGCGCTGATCGTCATGACCAATGGGCCGAAGATTTCCGCTTACGGAGAGGATTCGCGTTTTGGTTGGCTGCACAGGGAGCTGGGAATCGCGGTCGCCAATGATGGCATTGCGTCTTCACGCCATGGCGAGGCCATCTCCTTTGAATATATCCAACAGGTCAATCCCGACTGGCTGATCGTCATAGACCGCGCCGCCGCCATCGGTCAGATTGGCGACAATGCTTCACAAACGCTCGACAATGCGCTTGTCGCAGATACGATTGCCTGGAAGCAGGATCAGGTCATATATCTCGATTCAGCCAAAGCCTATATCGCCAGTGGCGGCATCCAGGCGACCGGTGACATTATCCGCACCATCACAGACGCATTTTCAAAATGATGGCCAGACAGTCCTGCCGGCTGTGGCCCGCCGTCCGACAAATACCATGCCCGTAATCGCCACCATTCTGCTTGCTCTCGTCCTTTGTATCCTCAGCATTTTTACCGGCGTGGCGGATATCAATCTTGCGGCTCTGTTCAACGATCCGCAAGCGCTCTGGCTGCTGGCTGTCAGCCGTTTGCCACGCACGCTTGCGGTCGTGCTCACTGGCGGCTCTCTGGCGATCTGCGGCCTGATCATGCAAATGCTCGCCCGCAACAAATTCGTCGAGCCCACCACCGCTGGCACCGGCCAGGGCGCAGCGCTGGGCATCATTATCATTACTATCATGGCGCCTCAGGCGTCCCTGACGGTAAAAATGCTGGCTGCCATCGCTGCTGCGCTGTGTTCGACTGCCATCTTTCTCGCACTCATTCGCAGACTGCCCACCGATCAGCCCTTTCTGGTTCCGCTGGTCGGGCTGGTCTTCGGCGGCTTTGTCGGCGCTATTGCAACCTTTATCGCCTATCAGCTTGACCTCCTGCAATATCAGGATGTCTGGATGAATGGAGAGTTTTCCGGTGTGATGTTGGGGCGATATGAAATGCTGTGGTTTGCAGCGGCGCTGTCCTTCGCAGCCTATTTTGTCGCCGACCAATTCACCATCATCGGTCTGGGCAAGGATATGGCGCTCAACCTTGGGCTGGGTTACCGCCAGATCATGCTGCTGGGCATGACCATCATATGCGTGGTCACGGCACTGAGCGTGGTTACGGTCGGCATGATCCCTTTTGTCGGACTGGTCGTGCCCAATATCGCCAGCCGGATGATGGGTGACAATCTGCGCGCCTCACTGCCCTGGGTCGCAGGCCTCGGGGCCATGATGGTTCTGGCATCGGATCTGATCGCACGTCTGGTGCGCTATCCCTACGAAGTGCCGGTCAGCGTCGTTTTCGGAATTTTCGGATCCGCATTTTTTCTTTGGCTGCTTTTTTCCAGGCCCACCCATGCCCGGTAGACGACTTCTGGCCATGGCCGCCATCTTGCTGATCGCCTGTGCCGCCTATCTGTCATGGGGCGCCCGTGGTGACTGGGCATTCATTCTGTCTTTTCGGGGAACAAAACTGGCGGCTTTGATTGTCACCGGTACGGCCATCGCCGTTTCGACCAAACTCTTCCAGACCATTTCCGGCAACCGAATCCTGACGCCCTCCATCATGGGGTTCGACGCCCTGTTCGTTTTACTTGAAACAACCTTGCTTTTTGCCCTTGGCGGCTTTGGTTACACCATGCTGGATTCGACCATCCGCTTTGCCGTTACACTGGTTCTGATGACCCTGGCCGCCATTCTTCTGTTCGGGACCCTGATGCATGGCACCCGCCGCGACCTGCATCGCATGATCCTTGTCGGGATTATTTTCGGGGTTCTTTTCCGCTCGTTGTCAAGCCTGCTGGCCCGGATGATTGATCCCAATGAATACGCTGTCCTGCAGGCCAATCTGTTTGCCAGTTTCAATCAGATTGAGCTGGACCTGCTCGGCGTCAGCACCGTGCTGATTGCTGTCGCCCTTTTTGCCGCCTGGCGGCTGCGCGACACGCTTGACGCCATGGAACTGGGCCGCGAAATCGCCATCAATCTGGGCATTGACTACGACAGGCACGTTTTGATCGTCCTCGGCATCATTGCCGTGTTGGTTTCGGTCGCGACCGCGCTGGTCGGACCGGTGGTGTTCTTCGGCCTGCTCATCACCAGCCTGACCTACCAGATCATGCCGGGTTTTCGCCATCGCGACCATTTGATCGCCAATGGCCTGCTCGCCGGTATCGTTCTGGTTGCAGGTCAGACCCTGATGGAACGCGCTTTCCACTTGCACACGCCGCTCAGCGTGATCATCGAAATGCTGGGCGGGCTGGCTTTCCTGATCCTGATATTAAGGGGACATACGCGATGATCGAGATCGACAGGATCGGCTTTGCAATCGGCAAGTCCGAAATTCTCAACGGGGTATCCGCTCAGTTGCCGCGCGCAAAAATGACGGCAATCATCGGGCCCAACGGCGCTGGCAAGTCGACCCTGCTTTCGCTGATCGCCCGACTGATTCCACCGGCAAGCGGCACCATTCGTGTTGGCGGATATGATGTGCAGCAGACAGCCTCAGACACATTGGCCCGGATTCTGGCCGTGCTGCGCCAGGAAAATGTCATCGCGAGCCGTCTGCGCGTGCGCGAACTGGTCGGTTTCGGTCGTTTCCCGCACACCAGGGGACAGCCGGACGCACAAGACGGCGAGAAAATCCAGTGGGCACTGGACCTGATGGCACTAAGCCCCTTTGCCGACCGGTTTCTCGACCAGCTTTCAGGCGGCCAGCGACAGCGGGCTTTGATTGCCATGATTCTGTGTCAGGACACGGACTATATCCTGCTTGATGAGCCGCTCAACAATCTGGATCTGTTTCACTCCCGCAAGCTCATGCAGGTGCTGCAGGACATGGCGCACCGCCTCGGCAAGACGCCTGTTTTGGTGATTCACGACATCAATTATGCGGCCAAATATGCCGACAATATCCTCGCGATGAAACAGGGCGGTGTTTTTGCCAATGGTCCAACACAGGCCATATTCGAAAATCACCTGCTGAGCGATCTCTTCGACACGCCCATTCGTATTCATCAAATCGACGGCCAGCCCGTCGCCATGCATCACTGATGGGTTTGTCGAGGCATTTTCAGCGACCGCTTCTGCCTCAGGCCTGCGCGGAAAATTACGCAGGTGGAAAGACATTTTCTATAAAGGCCGTGACACCATTGACCACATAGACTTCTATCGCCCGACAGGACCGCGCTGCGTTTTCAGTGTTTTCGTCGGAGACAATGGCGCGCATCATCGCCACTGCACCGGAGAACATCAGGCTCAGCATCAGATTGAAATCGCCGTTCATGGTCACCGGCCGACCCGAACTCTTCGCCACCATCGTAACCAGCAGCGACAGGCCCTGCCCCTGAGGGTTCTGGGCAGTCCTGAGTGCAGCATCCCTTTCAAAGGAGGCCCGCTGGATGAGCAGGATAAAGGGATCGAGGCTGTTTCGCTTGTGGTCGATACCCAGCTTCACAAGAACTGAAAGATAGACGCCAACCACTTCGTCCAGTGCATAATCGCGTTTCTCGCGTTCAGCACGCGCAACCAATTCCTCAAGTCCGGCGATCATTTCCGCATCAAGGATGTTGAACCGCGTCGTCAACACTTCCTGGACGAGTTCATCCTTGCCGCCGAAATGATAGTTGACCGAAGCGATATTCGCGCCGGCGTCGTCGGTTATCCTGCGGACAGAGACTTCAGATATCCCGTTGCGCGCCATCAGTCTTTCGGCGCTTTTTATCAGGCGGTCTCGGGTCCCGGGTTTGGCCAATGTGCTTTCCTAGCTGGTAAGGTGCTCGATGCGCCACTCTGTGGAATTTCAAACAACGTTTCATTCTTCATGCATTGCCGGACAATCAAATGTCAAACGAAAGACACGCATCGTCCTTGGCTGTTGACAAATCACAAAATTCAAACAGTGTTTAAAATATAGTTTTACATGAGTAACATAATCATATATAAACCGTCCATGCAGCCGTGCGCTGTTTCGCCATTCCGTTCAGCAATCGCCTACCGCACCTTTACAGGCATGGGGCGTAGCCAAATACACAGTTTTTGAAGGATACAGCCATGCAGATCCGCATGCACAAACGATCATTGTTTGCCGGCACATTTCTCTGTTTCACTTTGGTCGGAAGCCAAGTGTGGTCTCAAACTGCAACTCAAGGAACCGACAGCGGTTCGGATGCCACGGCGCTGGAAAAACTGGTCGTCAGCACCAGTGAAAATGCCGAGGACTCCCATGCCGATGCTGCTGACCGCAGTCAATCCATCTACATCTCCAGAGATGACCTCGCCATCACCGATCCCCAGGATTTGAAAGAGGTTTTTGCCGGTGATGCAGCCGTTTCAGTGGGCGGAGGCATGACCACGACACAAAAGGTCTACGTTAACAGCATTGACGAATTGAACCTTGCGGTGTCGGTTGATGGTGTTCAGCAGAACAATCGCGTTTTCCATCACCACACAACCAATTATGTCGACCCTACATTGTTGAAATCTGTTCGGGTCGATCCCGGCGTGGCGCCTGCGGATGCTGGTCCCGGTGCGCTCGGAGGTTCGATCATCTACGAAACGATCGACGTTGCCGATGTGCTTGAAGAAGGCAAGGATTTCGGCGGATTTGCGCAGTTGAGCTTCGATACCAACAGCAGCACATTCACCGAAGCAGGCTCGCTTTATGGCCGCAAGAACGGTTTTGAACTTCTGGGATATATCAAATATGCCGCTGGTGACGACTTCACAGCCGGCAATGGCTGGACCATTCCCGGCACGGCGCCGGATGTCCTCAGCTATCTTGCCAAGGGTGCCTGGCAATCGTTGGACGGCCACCGCATCGAGATCAAGGCGCAACAGATCAAGGACGATGCCCTGCGGCCCTATCGGGCCAATTTCGGTGGCCTTTCATCAACCGAGCCGGAAACCCGCCGCTACGATCTCACGCAACGCAATTTCTCCGCAAGCTACGGCATCGAAGGCGCCGAGGGTCTTTTCGACCCAAATATCGTGATCGGATACAGCGATGCGACGACCTCCGTTCCAACCTATTTCAACAAGGGCGGCGCAACAAACGTCTTTATTGACAGCAAAGGCGTTGCCAAAACCTGGTCGGGAAAGGCGGAAAATACTTTTCACCTGGATGACAGAAACACCATAACCGCCGGTGTGGATTTCTACACCACTGACAGCGAATATACGGACGTCAACACCATTGATGGCCTTTCCGAAAGGGCGACGAATGCCGGTTTCTATGGGCAAGCACGGCTGGAGCCATTGGACAAATTGCGGCTGTCCTTCGGCGCGCGAGGTGACAATCAGTGGTTCGAAGGGCTGGATGGCACAAAAATCGACAATTTCGGCCTCAGCGGCAATGTCTACGCAGCCTACGATATCAATGACTTCATCACCATCAATGCCGGCTACTCCAATGTTTTCGGTGGCATAGACCTGGAAGAAAACTTCGTCTTCAACGGCAGTTGGGACTATTCGGGACTTGAACCCGTCCGCGCTCAAAACCTCACCGCCGGAGTGGAATTCAACTATGAAGGATTGCAGCTGACCGGCGGCATCTTCCAGACGGAATTCAGGAATTTCCGTGAGAACGCCAGCAACAAGGACTTCAACACGCAGGGCTTCAACCTGGGTCTCGGCTACAATTGGGAAGACGGTTCCGTCCGGGTTTCCTATTCAAACAGCGAACTCAAGGTCGAAGACGGCCATGTCAGTTCCTATACGGCCGGAGATATGGGAATGCCTGTCGGCCAGGTGATCTCTGCACAAGTCGTTCATACTTTCAACCAGCACGGATTGACGCTGGGCACCAGTCTTGACGCCGCACTGGACTATGACGGCACGCAAAAGGCCGGCGGATTGCCGCTTCCCGGCTACACAGTCGTCAATGCCTTTGCCGAATACAAGCCGGCTCAGCTACCCAACCTGACCCTGCGGCTGGAGGCCAACAATATATTCGATGAGGAATATTCCGATCGTGCGACCTATGGCGCAGATTATGACAGCGTGACGTCGGTGCGGGAACTCTATGAGCCCGGCCGTTCCTTCCTGCTGTCCGCCAAGGTCAGGTTCTAAAGCGGTTTGTCTTTGATGTCAGCATTGAAGGAAAATCAGGCCTGTTCAACATTATGGACAGGCAGCCTGTTTTGGCGCCATGACAAAAGCACCGGCAGGACCGCAAGGAATAGACCAACCAGTGAACTCCCGACCTGGCCCAGACCGAAGATCCCCTGCACCGGCGCCGCAACCAGAAAACCTGCAATGGCCAGGATAATCCTCATTACGATTGCCCCTGCGCCCGAACCCATGGCCCCCGCGAAGGCCAAATAACCTTGCATTGCCGAAGCGATGAACCAAATTCCAACAACGGCGGATGTGATAGCAAGCACTATTTCAACTGGCGGACCCTGGCCGATAAGTGCAGGGTCCAGTACAAAAAAGAACGGAACGACATAGATCACCGCGCCTAAGCGGGTTGCCTCCCACCCTGTAGCGATAGGGTTTGCGCCAGCCAATGTGGCGGCAGCAAAGGCTCCAAGTGCCACAGGTGGCGTAATAAAGCTTACCATCCCCCAATACAGTATGAAGAGATGAACGGCCAACTCGTTCATACCTGCCTGCACGAGCGCCGGGGCGAGTACAATTGCAAGGAAAATGTAACAGGCCGTGACGGTCATACCCATGCCGAAGATGAATGACGTGATGGCTCCCATCACAAGCAGCATCGTGACAGAATCGCCAGCCATATGAACAAGCTCATTGGCAAGTGGCCCTGTCAGTCCGGTGGCCTGGAAAGCACCAACAATCATGCCGATGCCCAGCAGAATAGCAACGATTTCCGCAAGAGTACGACCTACCGACACGATCATGTCGACAAAGCTTAGAAGACTGAAGGCCGCATTCCGCTTGAACTGATTGACGACCAGCAAGAGCAGAACCGCATAGAAGGGCGCGGTGGTTTCCCACCGAAAGGCCATCATGAGATAAATCAGAAGCGCGAATACGGAGATATATATCCAACCCTCACGCAGAGTAGCCGCGACACTGGGCAGCTCGCTTTTGGGCAAGCCAGTCAGTCCGCGGCGTGCAGCATAGGCGTCGATCTGCACGAAAAGCGCAAAATAATAGAGCGCCGACGGAATTGCCGCAGCAAGCATGATCTGTACATAGGGAATACCCAGCCACGAAGCCATAATGAATGCGGTGGCGCCCATGATGGGCGGCATAAGGACACCGCCCGTGGATGCGCACGCTTCCGTTGCAGCGGCAAATTTTGCCGAAAAACCACTTTTTCGCATCGCCGGAATTGATACAGTTCCAGTGGTCAATACGTTGGAAATAACCGACCCTGACATGGAGCCCATAAACCCTGATGCGAAAATCGATACTTTCGCAGCACCGCCTCTGTAGCGGCCAACGAGGCCCATTGCGAGGTCGTTGAAAAAACGTCCTCCACCAGTATATTGAAGGACGGCACCAAATAGAATGAACCCGATAACAAGGCTTCCGAAGGCCTGCATCGGAATCCCGAACGATGCCTCCGCAGAAATCATGAAGAAAGGCACGACATCCTGAAACGGCTGGGTGAAACCATTAAGCGGGTCGGGCACGTGCTCCGCAAATGTGGGGTAAATTGAAAAGAGAAAGACAATGGCGAACAGGACAAAGCCACCTGTTCGCCGTGTAGCCTCGAGGATCAACACGTAGAGTGCTATCGAAAACCAGATCGCGATTTCAGGTGCTGCATATTCCCACCCGCCCTCCAGGCTCCTGTCAGCAGTCAACACGAAGAATCCAGACACGCCCAGCGAACAAAGGGCCAGCCCCCAATCGTACCAGGGTATCCGGGACGAAACCGGTCCCCACAGGCGGAAACAAAGAAATGTTATGGACAGAAAAATTCCGGCAAGAACATACAGATACATGCCCTCCAGCATCGCATATCCGCCGATCCGGAGGGTAAACAGCTGGTTCACGGCAACGCCGATTGAAAGCATGGTCAAACACGCGATGAACCATCGTGCCGGTCCTGAGAACACCAGGCCTTCGGCAGCTTGTTCCAACTCCAAAGACTTTGCACCGCGTATATTCGATTGGCCCACAACGTTCATTCTGATTCACCTAATGAAATATCTGCCTGGCTGTGCATTCAAAAAAAGGAGCGAGCCAGGAGCCCGCTCCTGTACCATGGAGATCAGAACGCAACTGCAAACCCTGCATCCTTGAGCTCTTTGCGGCGTCTTTCGGCCCAGACATTTTTCCAGTCAGCCGGATTTTCCACCTTTAAGTCCGCCCAGGCCTTTGCCAGTATATCCTGACGGGAAATCAACATTTCGTTATGTGCCTGCGCTTTGTCAGTCCAAACGCCAGCTTCCTTATAATAGCGGATTGCACCTTCCTGGTATGGAATCACCCAGTCAAATTTCTGGAATTCCAACGCCCATCCGTCAATGCCCGGCGCCTTGCCAGAATACAGCGGCAGCAGTTCGAACATTGCTTTGGTCATGTTGTATGCAAGGTCGGCGTCCGAAGTATCGAGGCCGATCAGTATCGGATAGGCGAACGCCGCCATGTCACGACCTTCTGTCCCGTCTAGCAAACCACCAACGGTTGCGTGTACATTGATGTAGTAAGGTGCGACAGACAACAACCGGTTGAACGCCTCTTTGTCCTGAGGATCGAACGCCGGCCAAGCCAGGCCGCGCGGGCTGGAAGCCGCTTCATAGACCTGCCCTGCGTTTGAAGCCGAGAACGCGGCATCAACCGTGCCCTCGACCAGGCCTTTCCAGGCTGCACCGAACCCCCCGAATTCCACTGTTTCGACATCATCAAAGTCAAGGCCGCCATAAGCGAGCCAGGCACGGGTATTGGTATTCAGTGCCGGAGCGCCCTTGAACGATGCGACCCGCAAACCTTTCAGATCGCTGTAGGTGAAATCCTTGCAATCCGGTTTGCCGACTTTTTCGCAAGCCTCACGCGCGACGCCGATGGACATGGCCACACCGCCACCGGTGTTTGCGGCAAGCAGGCGAATTTTTTGAGGACCCCAGTTCTTTCCCCCAAAAGCCAGAACGCCTTCCTGGGCAAGATAAACACCAATACCGTTCGCAGAGAATTGCACCTTGCCCTGTCGCAGCGGCTCCATGCGCGCAATATCATTGTCTGCGGGCAAAATCCGCAGGTTGACATCCGTTGCCTCCTGAAGCGCAGCACCGATCGCGACCGCCTGATTGTAGCCTGCAGAACCTGTGCCATAGGCCGACCACACGACCTGGTCGGGTAATTTGAAATCAGCCGCATATGCTGACGACGCGACGAAATACGCCGCAGCAGCGAGTGTTGTAATTCGCATTTCTTTCCTCCCTGTAAGCAGTGAGCACCACATTGTGTGTGCTGATGCTCGGGAAAGACTTACATATAAGATACGTTTACTCAATACCAATTTCATTTTTATATATAAAATTCTGTTTTGTTCAAATTATTAGAACAGATGATCCCATAGTCGATTTTTCTTTCGTCTACAGCCGACCGCACGCCAAAGCGAAATCATGACTCCGCACAAGGTCTGGTGGGCACACTTAACCCAAAGGAGCAGTATCCGAGTGCAAGGAAGGGAGATTGACATGCGCGGCCGAAATCATTGCCCGGCTTCGGTCACTTCGGCAGTTTGGGAAACACAAAAACGCCCGACATGCGAATTGATTCCGCCGCATCAGCGAGGCGTGGCCCCATGTCGGTCTCGAAATACCCCGCGACCGTACGATAACGCGGCAATGCGCAGGCGATTGCAACATCAAGTCCATCTTCCGTACGCCCAAGCGGAGAGGCGGCAGCGACCAGATTCGGTCGCCAGTCACCGTAAGATACACAGAAGCCATCGCGTCGGCATTGCGTTATGGCGGCACTTGTCTTCTCGGCCGAGGCTTCGTACTCATCAGGGTGAAGCGCCCTCAAATCAGCAATTTTGCTTTCAAGCTCCTCGCCTTGAAGCATGGAAAGCAGTGCCCATCCGAGGGCTGATCGGTATAATGGGCCGGTTTGACCAATGTCGGGAATGTGCGGCCAACCAGGTGGAATTCCCACGGTCTGCACGTGGACAAACGAATCCCCGGACAAGACGCCCAGCGAACAATTACCATCACACATATCAGCGAGTTCGCCCATCGTTCGCAGAAGGTCGTACCGCCACGGCATGGCCGAGAGCATCGGGTAGTTCAGCGCCAACAATTTGGGCGCAAGCCTGAATGCCCCTTTTGCGTCCCGCCGCAAGTAGCCCAAATGGACAAGCGTCTTGCACAATCGCGAAACCGTGGGGCGGTTTAGACCGAGGCGGCGCGCTATTTCGGCATTGCCCAGTGCCTGGTCGGTTGAACTGAAACATTGCAACACCTCGATCCCACGGATGAGTGTCGACGACACGGACAGATCAGTGACAGCTTCCGAGCGAGGCAAACCGGCATCATCATGCTCTTTCAAGCCAGTTCTTTCTTTGTTTTTGGTCAAATGAGGCCCTTGGCTTTATATCTCTCGATTTCGGAGTCATCGAGACCAACAATCTCCTTGTAGATGTATTCATTGTCTGCGGCCAGTCCCTTGGCTGCCCATCGTATTTTCCCCGGCCTCTTCTTGAAACGGGGTACGACTCCCTGCATTCGAACCTGCCCGAAATCCTCATCAGGAACATCCTCTATGGCATTTCGGGCGATCATCTGTGGATCTTCAAAAATCTGATCGATGGAATAGATCGGCGCGAGCGTACCGCCGTGCTTGCGGAAGGATGCAATCACTTCCACCTGAGTATGGGCACCAATCCAGTCGCCAAATATTCGATCAAGTTCGTTGGTATTTTCCACGCGCGTGCTGTTTTCCGCAAACCGCGGATCCTGAGCAAGTTCTGGCCTTCCGATTGACTTGGCATTGTTCTCAAAGGTCCGGTTGGTACTGCCTGCCAGAGAGACATATCGTTCGTCCGAAGTTATGTAGACGTTGGACGGTGCCGAGTAGAGATTTCGGTTGCCATTGCGTTGCCGCACTACGCCCAGTTGGTCGTATTCGATTGCAAGGACTTCGATTATTCTCAAAGTGGCCTCGGTGAGGGACAGGTCGATCTCCTCTCCTTTTTCTCCGCTGCTTTGTGCAACGCGCCAAAGCGCAGACATGATCGCAAAAGCTCCCAAAAGCCCGCCAATGGGATCGCCAATCGGATACCCGGTGTGCATTGGCGGCATTTCCCTGGCGCCTGAAATTCCGGTCAGACCGCCCATGGCCTCAAAAATCCTGGCAAATCCTGACTGACCTGCATAGGGTCCATCCTGCCCAAAGCCGGTCAACCGCAAGACGACCAACCGCGGATTGGCTTTCCAGAGTGTCTCGATGTCCAGGCCCCAACGATCCAACGTGCCGGGTCGAAAATTCTCCACAACAACGTCGCTTTTTGCGACCATCCGCAAAAACAGATCGCGCCCTTCGGATTGACGAAGATCAAGTGTACCGAAATATTTTCCTCGGTTCGTCACCTTCCACCAAAGCGGTTTTCCTTCACGATGCGGCGGAAAACCGCGAAGACCATCACCAACGCCGGGAAGCTCGAGTTTAACCACTTCGGCACCCAGATCCGCCATCAGTGTGGCGGCCATCGGCCCCGCAACTATTGTGGCAATGTCCAACACACGCAAGCCTTCTAACGGCCCCTGCCCTTTCGCTCTATGCATAGTCACCTCTCAAAATAATAAAACCTAACTACAATGTTATTTCATTATTTCAAACATTATATGCATTTTCTAACAATTTTTGTTGATTTCGCCAAACAGATACCCTTAACTTACGAACAAGATCGGCCAGGGCATGCATCCCACAGGGCAGTGAGAGCGCCAGTGGGATCAGGGGTCGGGCCGTTGTTTTCAGATGGAGAAATGAGACGTGGCAGAATCGAATCAAGATAGAACGCGCCTGATAACTGACCGGCGTGGTGCGGTGCTCCTTATCACCCTTGATGGTCCAAAAAGCCGTAACTCCGTCGGACCGTTGATTTATCCGGAGCTCCAGTCGCTCATGATAGAAGCCGGACAGGACCCGAATACACAAGCGGTGGTGATTACAGGGGCTGCAGGTTTTTTTTCGTCGGGCGGAAATATCAATGCGTTGCGAAACAGCGCAGGTGGCACTTTGTCAGCGGCCACAGCAAACACGGATGGCCTGAACGCAATGATCAAATCCATTGTGGAATGCGCTGTTCCTGTCATCGCAGCTGTCGAAGGCGGCGCTGCAGGAGCTGGTGCATCAATCGCACTTTCCTGCGATATGATCGTTGCCAGCCAGCAAGCGAAATTTACTATAGCCCATGTCCGCGTTGGCCTGTGTCCAGACGGTGGCGCAACATATTTGCTGCGCTCGGCACTTCCGCGCCAGATGGTTATGGAAATGTGTCTTCTTGGTCAGCCAATGCCAGCTGGCCGACTGGCAGATGCGGGTATCATCAACACGCTCATGCCTGAAGGCCAGGTGCTCGGATATGCCATGGAACTGGCAGGGCGCATTGCTGCAGGGCCACCGCATGCGATTAGCATCATTAAAAACCTGGTAAACACCGCAACTGGTAATGACCTGGCCACACATCTGGACCGCGAAGGGCAGGCCATTAACCTAGCGCGTTTCGGTCAGGAATCAGCCGAAGGACTTTCGGCATTTCTTGAAAAGCGCTCACCTGATTTTACATCGGCACGAAACCGGGCAGGAGCCGCACAGGCTCGCGGAGAGATCTGAGGTGTCAATTTCTTTGGTTGGACGTACAATCCTCATCACAGGTGCCAGCAGAGGTATTGGACGGGAAATCGCGCTGAGCGCGGCGGCAAAAGGCGCCAACATTGTCATTGCGGCAAAGTCGGACATACCTCATCCAAAATTGCCCGGTACAATCCACAGCGTCGCTGCAGAAATCCGTGCCTTGGGAGGGCAGGCACTGCCGGTGAAGCTTGATGTGCGGGATGATGAGTCCATCGCACAGGCAATCGATTCGACGGCCAACAGGTTCGGTCGCCTTGATGCTTTGGTCAACAATGCCGGGGCGATTCGACTTGAGCAAGCAGCAACCATCGATATGAAACGCTTTGATTTAATTCAACAGATCAATACAAGAGCCGTTCTGGCCATGAGCAAGGCGGCACTGCCGCTTCTGGAGGAATCCGACAATGCACATATTTTGAGCATGTCCCCGCCCCTCAACCTGAGGCCCCAATGGCTCGAACCCTATATTCCCTATACTGTGACGAAATATGGAATGACCCTGCTGGCTCTTGGGATGGCTGAGGAACTGCGCCGCAAGCGCATTGCAGTCAACACCCTTTGGCCCCGAACGACAATTGCCACTGCTGCAGTGGAGTTCGAAGTGGGTAAGGATTATCTCGAAAGATCGAGAAAACCGAAAATCGTGGCGGATGCAGCCTGCGAAATCCTCTCAACGCCATCGACCATGATGACCGGCCAGACGCTGATAGACGAAGTTTTTCTCCGCAAAATCGGACAAATGGACTTTGAGCAATACCGGAACGGACCCAAAGGCACCCAACTGGCATTGGATTTGTTTGTGGACGCCTGAAAACATTCCCATCAACACACCAGGCGGAGTATAGCAGATGAAAACCCTCACGCTCGAACGATACCGGTCCAAAGCGGGCAGCGAAATTGGCTCGACTGGTTGGATTGATATTACACAGGAACGGATCAACCAATTCGCAGATTGCACCGGCGATCACCAATACATCCATGTCGACCCGGAAAAGGCAAAAAACTCGCCGTTTGGCTCAACCATCGCTCACGGATTCTTGATGCTGGCACTGCTAGGTGAAATGATGAACAGCGTGCCAAAACTGTTGGGCACGGAACTCACCGTGAACTATGGAATGGATCGGGTACGATTTGTTTCGGCGGTTTTGGTCAACAGCCGGGTTCGGGGTCGTTTTGTTTTGGCAAAATTTGAGGAACCGGTACCAGGAGAGGTGCATATCACGTTGAATGTAACCATCGAGATCGAGGGCAAAGACAAGCCGGCACTCGTCGCAGTATGGCTTTTACGCCGCTACCTGGGTGGTGACAGCAGCGCATAACGTGTAGAAGTTGACACTTGATCTGACAGTTTGCCGTTTTGGTGACGGTGATCT
>JARGOX010000035.1 GCA_029233925.1 Rhizobiaceae bacterium | reverse complement strand
ACAGATCACCGTCACCAAAACGGCAAACTGTCAGATCAAGTGTCAACTTCTACAACTTATGCTTCACTCGGCTTGTCGGTCGTGTTGCATGGTCCGACACGCAACAGTCTTCCTTACTCCACAGTGACTTCGCTTTATGAGTGGCTTCAGGACAACGAGGATGTTTTGATCGGACTGACCGCAAGGGTGCGGGGACTGCGCCCCTATTTTAAAGAGGCTTTACGCTTTGGCCTTCGCAAAAATACGTTGGTACTGAACGATGGTCACAACTTGGAGGTCGGTCATTTCAAAGCCCATTTTCCAGCGAGTTTTGTACGAGATACAACGGCTGAAACCAGAGAGATAATAGACCGTAACAAATTCATGGCGCGTTGGTTTGCAAAATCAGGATCCGAAGCGTCAGTGATTGCAGCATGGGGGCTGCGTCCATGAGTTTTTCAATTAAGGCCTTGGTTCTGTACAGTCACGACGGTGAACAGCGCATCGTTCCGTTTCGGGAACACGGGTTGAATATCATCACTGGTAAGTCGAAAACCGGCAAGTCCGCCATTATCGATATCGTTGACTATTGCTTGGGACGCGGCAGCTTCAATGTAGCAGAAGGCTTTATCCGAAAACGAATATCGTGGTTTGGATTGCATTTGTCCAAGGACGGAGATGAGGTTTTTATCGCGCGCGATAACCCCGGCCCTGGTGCCACCAGGGGGTCCAGGGTGTTCTTTATGAGAGGCGCAATCAGCGCCTATCCGTCGATGTACGATATCGCCAAGAATACCACAGCCGGTAGCCTGAAGCGATTTGTGACCCAGTTTGCCGGGATTGTAGAAAATGAGCATCGTTCTGAGACCGGAACGCGCGAACCTCTAAGTGCTAATATCGCGCATGCACTCTTTCTTTGCTTTCAAAAGCAAGGCACGATTGCGAGTCAAGATCAGCTTTTTCATCGCATGAATGAGGATTTCATTCCACAGTCGATGAAGGATACGCTGCCCTATTTCTTGGGGGCTGTGGATGAGAGTCATTTCCAATACTTGTCCGAGCTGGATGAGTTGCGAAAACGCCTTCGCCTTCTCGAAGCGATGGAAGGGAAACGCCTTCAGACGATAGAAGTCAGCAGAAGCAGGATCACGCGGATCATAAATGAGGGTAAGCGGGTCGGTTTGATCCCGTCAGACTATCAACCGGTAGATGACGGCGTGTTTCCCTATCTTGAGCGCGTGGCGCAGACGGAAGTTGATGCGCCAGACATCATTCCTGATTTCGGAGAGACCATTCAAACGTTTAGCGGCGAGCAAGTGACATTGCAGCGCAAGCTGGCCGAGCTCAATCAGGATCTGCGGGCCGCTAAGTCGTTCTTGTCTGATCAAACAGAGTTTTCTAAGGAGGCCAACGAGCAGAAGGCTCGTTTGCAAAGCGTTGGTCTTTATAAGCCGGACAGTGAGGGTGGATCGACCTGTCCGGTCTGTGACTCACAACTTCAGACCCCGATACCAAACGTCGGTGATATCAATCGGTCTTTGGCGAAGGTGGAGTCTCAACTGATCGCGGTACACAAAGAGAGCCCACATCTGCAAGCGCATGTTGTTGAGATTGAAAAACGCATCGGAGAAGCTACCAATAGCCTGAAGGAAGTTCAGGCCGAGTTACGGAACGCCATTTCTGAGGACCAGAATGCGCGGGCCGCACAGAGCCAGTTGATCCTGCGTGCTCGGTTTCTGGGTAAACTCGCCGACTTTGTCGAGGTCACCGGTCCGGATGACAGTGCGAGCGAAGCAGCCGAAGAACTGGCTGAGGTCAGAAAGCTAATTGCCGTTGTTCAGTCAAAGCTGAACGCAGATGAGACCACGTCCAAGATGGAAACCGTGGTCAATCTTATTGGCCAAAAGATGACAACGTATTCAAACCAGCTTGATCTGGAATACAGCGGTGGTTCACTTCGGCTCGATCTAAAAAAACTCACGGTGGTTGCCGATACGGAAGACGGACCTATTCCGCTTCAGCGGATGGGCAGCGGCGAGAACTGGGTTGGCTATCATGTGCTCACGCTGCTGGCGCTGCATTGGTGGCTGCGCAGGCGCGAACGGCCGGTGCCAGGTTTTTTGATATTTGACCAGCCAACTCAGGCGTATTACCCGCCCGATATTGTTGAAGGTGGACTTGAACAGATTGATAGAGATTCGGATAAAAAGGCCGTTCAGGGTCTGTTCGAGTTGATGAAAATGGCATGCGAAGAGATCGAACCCAATTTCCAGCTTATTGTGCTGGATCACGCGCATTTGCGAGACGAATGGTTTGAAGATGCGATCGTGGAAGAGTGGCGCGGCGAAAAAGCGTTGGTGCCGTATGATTGGCGCGAAGCCTAAGGAGAATCAACCAAACAACGACCGCAACTAATGGAAATTAGTAGACCATAGTTTGGAGGAATTCATTGAAATATTTGCGTAATGCACCCCAGGATTTACCTGAATCTCTTAAACTAGTTGTCGATTACCGAAAATCGGGACTCAGCCTCAATCACGTTGTCGGTTGTCCCTTGGATTGTGGCTACTGTGTCCGTCATCTGTTCAACAATTATGATATGAAGCGTCCCCACCTTGTCATGAGCGACGAAAATGCGGTCGACACGCTGTTCAACCATTGGGCATTTCAGGGTGGCATCACGCCTATCCAGATTCTTAATCGCGCAACCGACCCTTTTTTAACTGGAGTAAAGCAACACCTTTTTTCGACGCTAGAGGAGATCGATAGAAGAGGTGTTTCGAATCCTGTTTTGGTAATTACTCGATGGAAAGTGACCAAAACTGACATTGAGCGCTTGGAAGCACTCAAGAACGTAAAACTGACTGTTTTGGTAACGTGGTCGGGGATCGATGATGAACGGATCGAACCAGTCGATAGTAACATTGCCGTCAGGTCGCTGATGAATTTGGGGCGTTATGCCGTGCGAACCAAAAAGGTGCTCTATTGGCGCCCTCTGATTGCGGGCCTGAATGATTCGGCAGAGCATATTGAGAAGGCACGAAAGTTGTCCCTTCACGTCGATGCAACGGTTTTTACAGGGTTGTTTCACAGAGATGAAATCCGTCAACATCTGCGTGAAGCCGGTGTCCCTGATCTCTATGACATTATTGCACGCCGGAAAATCCTTCCGCAGGATGTGGAGGCTAAGGTACTGCAAGAATTTGGAAATGCGCCATTGTTTCGTAAGACATCATGTGGTGTTGCCTATGCGCATGGCATAGCTGACTACAATGGCCACTTTGGCATTAAGGATATCTGTGACGTCTGCCCTGCGTCGCAACTTAAAGTTTGTGCTATCGCTCATCAAAAGCCAACAAAAATGCAGGTTCTAAAACTGGCGAAGCGAGCACAATTGAGGTCAAACTCGGTCAAGATCGATGGTGGTCGCATCGAAGTCGATAACAGTACAGAACAGCAACGCTACTTCATCCAGCACTCCTTGAACTATCAGGTGCACGATGTTGAACACCCTCATTTTCCGAAGCGCCACGGGCGGGCAGATATCGTATGATGCCGAAATATGACCACTTTTGGGTTGTGGATGTCGAGGGTAATGGTGCTAATCCACCTGAAATAATCGAGTTGGCCATGGTAGAACTGAGATCACGGCAGTTGACAGGCAAAATACATCATTGGTTTATCAAGCCCAGTGAGCCAATAAGTCATCATGTAACTAGGGTACATGGCATAACCAATGAAGATGTTGCCCGTGAACCTTCAATTGAAGACATTGAGGATGATGTCTGCCTTTGGTTGGAAGGCGTGCCAATCATTGGCCACAACGTCAAAATTGAAGTTGATGCCCTGAAGGCTGGCTTTCCACACTGGGTACCGGTCGCTGCTGTAGACACATTGAAACTAGCAAAAAAATTGAAGCCGAGTTTGGCGTCCTACAGCTTGCAAAACCTAGGTGACGAATTGGGTCTCAGCCAGCGAGCCGTTGAGTTAACCGATCGGGGGCACCACTCTGCACTTTACGATGCAACGCTAACGGCTCTGTTATTTATCGATCTTCTGAAAGGAGTGGAGGTATCTGATCAGCAAAAAATTATTGTGGATGCTGACATCTTAAATTTGGCGCAAGGAAGCTTATTATGAACCGGCACCCTATTAAGATTGGCATTGGTGGAAGCCATTCAACAGGCAAGACATCATTCTTGAACAGTCTTGAGGCGGGTCTAGAACACTCGCGCCTTCGCATCCATCGCATCGGAAATTTGGCCAAAAATGCGCGCGATCTCGGCTTCCCGATACTTACTGAGCACACTTATGAAAGTACTCTTTGGATAATGTCGGAAGGTATGCGCCTTGAAGCCGAAGCAACACTGAAAAGCGACGTGATACTTATCGACCGCCCAGTATTCGATGCCGTGGGTTATTATGAAGCCGCCTTGCAAATTTCTGGCAGAAAAGGCAGCGCACGGGATTTACAGGAAGTGCGCGCTATCGCGTTTGCTCACTTCGGCGCTTATGATTTGGTTTTCGGAACTGAGTTGGATCCCACGGTCGCTCTCGGTGAGAATCGCGACGAAAACGAAAATTTTCGCTATGCTGCGGCGACCCAGATAAAAGCATTTCTCGACGAAATTCCCCATGGCGCATTGAAACTTACGACAACTAACGTTGAACAGATGCTTGATCATTCTATAGAAATGATCAAAACACGTTTTTCATTCTAGTGACTGCCGCGAATACAAATGGCCCGGTTCGTCAACTGAACCATCTTTTTGGCAGAAGCCGGATTGGCCTCGGTTGCATGGCGCTCTCTGGTCTTTATGGAAAGGTCGATAGAAGGCAAGCGATTTCTACTATCCATGCGGCGCTTGATTTAGGGATACGGCATTTTGATACCGCCGAGCTTTATGGCCCCTACACCAATGAAGAGTTGCTTGCTGAGGCGCTAAGTAAAACGTGCAATGCTGCGACCGTTGCTACCAAATTTGGATACAAAATTATTAGCGGGCGAATTGAAGGCCGAGATAGCCGTCCTGACAGCATCCGGAAGTGCGCCGAGAATTCATTGAAGCGCCTAAATCGAGATCGAATCGATCTATATTATCAACATCGCCCTGACCCTGACGTACCCATTGAAGATGTGATAGGTACAATGGCTGACTTAAGGAGTGAAGGTAAAATTGATGCAGCCGGGTTATCGGGTGTTGATGCCTCCGTATTGGATGGCATCTGTTTTGCAATGCCAATCACGGCAGTTCAAAATGAGTTCTCAGTCGTTGACTACGAGGCCTTCTTTGACCGGCCTGAGACTATCTTTGTTGCCCACTCCCCGCTCGCAAGAGGGTTGCTGTCTTCTCGTAAACTCGACCAGGTGGCAACTCGACCGGACGATTTCCGGAACACAAATATGCGTTTCCAATCGCATAAGGTGGGTTTGGCTTCGAGTGTGAAGTCCCGCCTCACTGATTTATCATATGAGTATGGGGTGGAGCCCGCTGTCATCGCAATTGCAGCCGTTCTTGCTCGGAGCCCCAGGATTGCTGTCATCCCGGGAGCAAAATCAGAAGCGCAGATCAGAATATGTATGCAAGCCAGTGAACTGGTGTTGGAGACTAAGTCTCTTAATGCACTTTGGCAGCACCTCAACTAGACAACCCAGCTTTGGCAAATACAGCGGATACACATGGAACGTTGCGAATGAGTAATTACATTAGCCGTTTACTTAATCCGCTTTTATAGCGGTTCGGTTCAGAAATGCGATCAAAACCGCCATTTGGCCAATCCATCCAAGCTGGCAGATTGTGGCCAATGTTCCTGAAGCGGTTTGGGTTATCGCTTCCGAAACTGTATGTGGCTCTGCTTGCCCAATCCTCACACAGGAACCCAACGGGTTCTCCATCCTAGCATGTATGGACAATGTCATCCATCACCATTCCAGAGCCTCCATCTCCCTCCCGATAAAAACCTCACTCCACCCCCACCATCAAAGCCCTGCCTTCAACATCTCGCGTATCCGCACAGCCTTCTCAAAATGGTCGAGCCTGTGCGTTTTGATCCACCATTCGGCGGCTTCCATCAGTAGGTCGGGGTCGTCGTTTTTGTTGGCGAAAAACGCGTAGAATGACAGGCCCACCGTCTCGCCCTTCTTTGCGATCTTTGCATCACAAATAGCGATGGCTTTTTGCCTGAGGCTTGTTCTCATCTGGGCTCTCTCCTGACTTGGTTGGGCAATAGCACGCTGGGGAGGGATGCGAACAGGGCAGGGGCGAACAGGGCAGGGGCGTGCAGGGCAGGGGCGCGCAAGGCGGTTTGATCGGGCTGCAGCAACAGGCAACTTTTTCTTGCCTCGTCCGTTATGCAAAGAGGCAACGCGATGCCAATATTTGCTCTATAGTGCTTTGACAGATCACCCATGGGGAGGACGAGACCCTTAATCCTGCCGGTGCGAGCGCAGATGATGACGGGCATGATCCCCGAAACGCCCGACTTTGCGGCATCGGGGAGCCTGGCCCGGACGTTGAAACCCCTCCCATGGATGGAGCAATAGATGACTGACACAAAGGTGACAATCAACCCGGACATTCAGGCGGCCTTTGACAGGCAGGTGGCTGGCGTCACCGAACGCAGGCGCAATTTTGGCCTGTCTGAACGAAAGGACGCCCTGGCGAAACTGGCGGATGTGATCCGGAACAATGAGGCGGCAATTGTCGCTGCTCTGGCGCAGGATTTCGGCAAGCCTGAAACCGAGACGATCCTGACGGAAATCATCCCGGTGCTGCAGGAGATCAAACATGCGCGCCGCCACCTGCGGGGTTGGATGCGGCCAGCACGGGTCGGTCTGTCATTGGCGGCGTTTGGCACATCAGCGCGTGTCAGGCCACAGGCGCGCGGGGTTTGTCTGATCATCGCCCCGTGGAACTATCCGTTCATCCTGGCCATCGGGCCGCTGGTCTCCTGTCTGGCGGCGGGCAATGCCGCGATCATCAAACCCTCGGAAATGTCGCCCGCGACCTCGGCGCTGATTGCACGGTTGATGGCCGAGACATTCCCGCCCGATCTGGTCTGCGTCGTTGAAGGGGCGGTCAAGACCTCAGAGGCCTTGCTTGCCTTGCCCTTCGATCATATTTTCTTCACCGGCAGTCCCGCTGTCGGCAAGATCGTCATGGCGGCGGCGGCGAAGACCCTTGCCTCCGTCACGCTGGAACTGGGTGGCAAGTCGCCCGCCATCATCGGCCCGGACGCAGATTTGAAAGGCGCCGCCGACTGGATTGTCTTCGGCAAATTTTCAAACGCGGGACAGACCTGTATCGCACCGGATCATCTGTTCGTTCACGCCTCCATCAAGGATGCATTCCTGTCCCACCTGCGCGACCGTATCGCCAGAGCCTATGGCGGCGATCGCGCAAAGGCCAATCTTGCGCGGATTGTCAACGCCCATCACGCCGAGCGCCTTGCGGGTCTGCTGGAGGATGCAACGAACAAGGGCGCGCGGGTGACGCAGGGAGGCGCGCGCGACGGCACGGCTTTCGAGCCGACTTTGCTTGAGGCAATGACGCCGGAGATGGACATCGACCGGGAGGAAATCTTCGGGCCGATCCTGCCGATCATCATCTATGACGTTCTGGATGAGGTCATCGCGCAGATCAATGCACGGCCCAAACCCCTGTCGCTCTATATGTTTGACAAGGACCGCAGCCGCATTGATCAAGTGATCCAGGAGACCAGCTCCGGCAGTGTCGGGGTCAATCTGACCATGATCCAGTTTGTCCACAACGGGCTGCCCTTTGGCGGCGTGAACAATTCGGGGTTAGGCAGCGCCCATGGCCATTACGGGTTCCGCGCGTTCAGCCACGAGCGGGCCGTCATGCGCAATCATTTTTCCGCGTTGCCGCTGATTTTTGCGCCCTACACGACCGGCGTCAAACGCCTCATCGGGATTGCCAAGCGGATTTTGGGATAGTTTTGATCGCCAGAGGATTTTCTGACCAGCCATCGCTGTCTCATGCCGTGCAAAAGAAACGTCGGAAATGCCGGTCTTTGCCCTATATTGCCTTTGACAGATCATTGACCGGGAGGACGACAGTTTGAGACCTGCAGGCAAGGGCGCCCATGATTCACTCTATTTCACCTATCCGGCCTTCACGGCGCCGGATCGGGCGCATGTGCTGGCGCGCGAGGGCTGCAAGGTCGCTATTGTCGGCGCCGGCCCGGTGGGCATGTTTGCAGCCCTGACGCTGGCGCGCTTTGGCATTGCGTCCGTTCTGTTCGACAAAAAGGATACCTTCAACGACGGCAGCCGCGCGATCTGTGTGCAGCGAAGCAGCTATCAGGCACTGGAGCGCGCAGGCGCCGTAAAACCTTTCATCGAGAAGGCCTATGGCTGGACCATGGGGCGGACCTTTTACCGGGGTGAGCAAATCCTCGAATTCGAGATGCCGCATTCCGACAGTGAGAAATACCTGCCGATGTATAATATTCAGCAGCAATTCATCGAACAATACCTTTGGGATGCGGTCGCCGCCTCGCCGCTGATCGAGACCCGCTGGTGCAGCGAAGTGACCGGTGCCGATGACACGGAAAGCGGCGCGCGGCTGAGCGTTCAGGACACAAATGGCCGCTATCAAATTGAGGCCGAATGGGTGCTGGCCGCTGACGGCGCCCGCAGCGCCATCCGTTCCATGCGGGGACTGCGCCTCAAGGGCGACAATTTCCCTGGCCGCTATGTCATTGCCGACGTGCAGATGGATCATGCCTATCAGACGATCCGCCGGGCTCTGTTTGACAGCAAATCCAACCCGGACAAGACCATTTTGATCCACCGGCAGCCGGACAATATCTGGCGCATCGACTACCAGATGCCGGATGGGCAGAGCGAAGAAGAGGCTATCAGCGAAGACAATATCCGCGACAATGTCGGCAGGATCCTGCGGGACATCGACTATCAAGGCGCCTGGGAACTGGAGTGGTGGAGCATCTATTCGGCCAATACGCTGGCGCTGGATGATTACCGCGATGGCCGGGTGATCTTTATCGGTGACAGCGCCCATATCGTGCCGATCTTCGGGGTGCGCGGGCTGAACAATGGCCTGGCGGACGCTGAAAACGCCGGCTGGAAGCTGGCGCGGGTGCTGAAGGGCTTGAGTGACGAGCGCCTGATGGACAGCTATTCGCCGGAGCGGCGCGGCGCGACGCTTGACGTGTTTGAAAACGCCACGAAAAGTGCGCGTTTCATGACGCCGCCGACCAAGGGCTGGACAGTGATGCGTGACGCGGCACTCTCGCTGGCGCTGGATCACGAATGGGCGGGGGCATTCGCCAATCCGCGCCAGATGGAGCCCTTCACCTACACGGATGGCGGCGCGGTGCTGTCGCACACTGAAACGGCAGGTTCCGTCAAACCCGGCGCCGTCCTGCCGAATGAGCGGCTTTCGGACGATGCCTATCTCAGCGATCTGCTCGGCAACGGCTTTACGCTGATTGTGCTGGAGGAAAAAGACCCTGCTGGATTGGACGCGCTGAAGGCCTCTTTGCTGGGTCTGGACCCTGAACTGGAATGTATCACCAGCGGGCACATCCGCGCGCGGTTTGGTGCGGCGGGCCTGTCACGGCTGCATGAACGGCTGGGCACGCAGCCTGGCGCGACCCTGCTGATCCGCCCGGACGGCTATCTTGCCGGCGCCTGGCCGACTTGCGTTGCTGATGTGATTGTCGCTCAGGCGACGGCCGCCTTCGGCAGAAAGGAGACTCACTGATGGCTCTAAATTTTGCCGATCTCGAAATTGTCTATGAGGAACTCGCCAGAACGCTGGACAGGCTCAGCCCGTCCGAGCGCGAGGTATTCCTGTGCAAGCTCAGCCTGCTGATGGCCCGCGATCTGGGTGATCTGAGCCGTGTGCAGGCGATGATCCAGACGGCGCAGAACCATCTGGAGACGCTCTGAGGTCTCACTGTGTGAGATAGGGATACATGCTCCCGACGCCTCAAAACAGCGTGACAGCCCAATCAATGAAGGTGCGCACCCGAAGGGACAGGTGCCGGTCTCGCGTGTAGAAGACGGACACCGGCGAGGGTGATGGCGGCATATGGGACATTACTTCGACCAGATGGCCCTTTGCAATATCTTCCGCCGCTGAATAGCGCGGCTTCTGGATGAGCCCCAGCCCGAGGCGCGCGCAATGGGCCAGCGTATCGGCCCCGTTGACGACCACCGGCGCCGGAAGCAGCATTTTTTTCAAGCCATCAGTGGTTTGAAATTCCAAAGGCATGACAGCGCCGGTCGCGGTGGACTGGAAGCCAATCATCTGATGATTGCGCAGATCATCAAGGGTCTGTGGCGTGCCGTATTCCTTCAGATAGCCGGGCGAGGCACAGGTGATTTCCTCGAGATCTGCAAGTTTGCGTCCGATCATGTCGCTGTCAACGGGCGCACCGACACGCAGGGCGCAATCGACGCCTTCGCGCAGCAGATCGGCCAGGCGATCCCCCTCGCGGATCAGAATTTCAAGGCCGGGATTCGCGCTGAGAAACGTCGGCAGCGCCGGCAACAGGAAATGTCGGGCAAGGATGCCGTGGACCTCGATGCGCAATTTGCCTTTCGGGGTCGATCCGGAAAACGCATTCTCGGCGTCTTCGACTTCGGACAGAATGGCCAGACACCGCTGGTAGAAGGCTCTCCCATCCGATGTTGGCCGCACCACCCGCGTTGTCCTGTGCAACAGGGTGACGCCCAGCCGGTCCTCCAATCCCCTGACGGCATCCGACAGGGTAGAGCGCGGCAGCCCGATATCCGCGGCCACCTTTGTGAAACTTCGTGCCTCCACAATCCGCGTGAAGACGTCCATTGCATCCAGACGATCCATTGATTATCCGATTTTTTCGACAGGTGTTGGCGAATTGTACCAGATTATCCGGACAGTTATCCAGTCTATGTTTCTCCTGGCGCCAACAGGGCGTCGGTAAATGAGAAGAGAAGCATGAGCATTATCAAAAAGAAGACAGCCCTGGTCACGGGATCATCTGCAGGCATCGGTGCTGCGATAGCGGCGCGATTGGCGGCAGACGGCTTTCACGTGATCGTCAATTACGCCAACAACGATGCCGCAGCCGCACAGGTTATCCGGCAAATCGAAGCTGCAGGCGGTTCGGCCATTGCCGCCAAAGCGGATGTATCGGACGCCGCGGCCGTCAGGGGCATGTTCGACGCTGCCGATGCCGCATCCGGCGGCGTCGATGTGCTTGTGAACAATGCGGGCATCATGAAACTCGCCGCCATCGCCGACAGCGACGAAGCGCTGTTTGACAGACAGGTTGCGATCAACCTGTGGGGGACAGTCAACACATTGCGCGAGGCGGCAAAACGCATGCCGGACGGCGGCAAGATCGTAAATTTCTCGTCAAGTGTCGTGGGACTGAAACTCGAGAATTATGGTGTCTATGCCGGTATCAAGGCAGCCGTCGAGACAATCACTGCGATCCTGGCGAAGGAGTTGCGTGGTCGCTCCATCAACGTCAATGCAATCGCCCCCGGGCCGACGGCGACGCAGCTCTTCATCAAGGGGAAACCTCAGGAGGTCATTGAGCGCATGGCAAAAATGGCGCCCATGGAACGTCTTGGCACGCCTGAGGACATTGCCAAAGCGGTGGCGTTTCTGGTCGGACCGGATGCCGCATGGATCAACGGTCAAACGCTTCGCGCCAATGGTGGTCTTGTTTGACAACCACAGCGCCGAAGCGGTTCACGATCCAATGGGTCTTTTTAAAGACGATGCGCCTTGCCGGCCCAAAGCATTCTGCTGCTCAAACGGGCAATGTTCTCAATGCCGACAACAGCGCGATAGGCGGTGCTGGAGATCATCATGGAAAGCGAGGCTGACTGGTTTGGAAATGGGGTGTTCATTGGTTTGGTCCGTGTTGGATGCTGATATCAGATTTATTTTCTCACCTAGCTCGGATTGGACAGCGCGGACAAACTGTGTTTTCTATTGTGATGAATAAGAAATACTAATCTGTAGTCCATTGGAAACCGCCTATGCGCCGTTTACCGCCGCTAAAATCGCTTCAGGCCTTTGAGGCTGCCGCCAGATGGTTGAGTTTTTCTAGGGCTGCAGAGGAGCTCTATGTGACGCCGGCTGCCATCAGCCAGCAAATCAAGCAGTTGGAGAGCTATCTCGGCATTGCCTTGTTTCATCGCATGACAAGGGCTGTGCAACTGACCGAGGAGGCCAAGATCGTGCTGCCGCTGTTGACGGAAGGTTTTGACAAGCTGGCGGAAGCAGTCGAGCGTCTGGCGCGCGAGGAGGAGGCCGGCCTATTGACAGTGAGCAGTGCGCCAACTTTTGCGATCAAATGGCTGGTGCATCACCTGACGGATTTTTCCAACAAATATCCCGACATTGACGTGCGCCTGGACGCGGCCCTGGAGACCCGCGAGTTTCAGCGCGATGGCATCGATGTGAGCATACGCCTGGGCATGGGGGATTATCCGGGGATGCATGTGGCCCGAATTTTTGGCGAGGAGGTCAGCCCGGTGTGCAGCCCGAAGCTGATGAAGGGCGCGAAGCCCCTGCGCTCCTTCGAGGATCTGAAGAATCATCGCCTGCTGCATGTCGAGTGGGGCAATCTGACTTTGCAATCACCCGATTGGCGCATATGGGCCAAGGCCGCGGGAATTGAAGACATTGACGTCAACCGCGGCCCAAGGTTCACCGTTGAAAGCATGGCCATTGAAGCGGCGATCAACGGGGATGGCGTGGCCCTGGTCAGTCACTCCGCCGTGGTTGAGGATTTAAGAGCCGGCCGACTGGTACGTCCGTTTGATCTCGCCGTGCAAAGCGACATCGCCTATTGGCTGGTCTGCCCGCACAGCCATTTGCGCCGCGCCAAGGTCCGGGTTTTTTGCGAATGGCTGCTGGCTGAAGCCGCGCCCGAGGCAGAGCCGTCACCAGCGCCGCCAGGACAAAAAAGACCTTTGCCATTCTGAGGCAACAGACCTTGAATCGGCTGCGGACGCTACATGGTCAGACGGCTTCGTTGTTGCGCTCAAGAAACTCCATTGTTTCTCTGACCCATTCAGACCATGCCGGTTCGCCGGGCAGCAGAGTGTGGTTGGTGCTTTCCAGTACCGTAAACTCAGCGCCAGGTATGTTTGATGCCAGCTTGTGTCCTTCCGACAGGGGGTGCACCGAGTCATTTCGGCTATGCAGCACCAGGGTAGGCATCTGGATATTTTCCAATTGGTCAACAATGGAAAAGCGATCAATTGCCATTCTGATCCGGTTTGCGTTTTCAGGTGATGCTGACGCCAATTGCATTTCGACCAGATCGGCAAGCTGTTGCTGCGATGCCTCCGGGCAAAACAGTGACGTAAAGGCTCTCATGAACGCACTTTCAGGCTTTCCCCAGCCTTCGCGCATGATGGTCATCATGGCGTCTGCGGCTTCGCTTGACTGTCCACCGTCGCGAAGCGTGCGTCCTTCCGCGTAGCCGCCATAAAGAACAAGACAACTGACCCGTTCCGGGTGGCGCGCCGCGTACCGGATCGCAACAGGTACCCCTTGGGAAAGTGCGATCAACGGAAACCGATCCAACCGGGCTGAATTGACCACGGCCTCAAGATCGGCAACGTAGCTTTCAAGATCGACACTGGACAGTTTACGGTCCGATAACCCTGTTCCTCGCTGATCGTATCGAATAAGCGTATGGTGCTGTCCCAGGGCGTCCAGGTAGGGACGCCAGATCAGACTGTTCCAATCCATTTCCAGATGCGTCAGGAAATGACCGGCGCGCACAATCTTTGGCCCATTTCCAGAGGTGGCGTAGGCGATTTTTGTCCCGTCCTGGGACGTCGCGAACCGGACTCTTTGACGATCACCATGGGCAGACACCGCTTCAGGTTCATCTGCACCATCCGTTGAAACAGGCGTGACAAGCTGCAGGCCCCTGCGCGTGACAGTCTTGATGATGGCCTGCTCCCGGCCATTGTCGCCAACCGCCTTGCGCGCTGCATTCGTTCGGGCGCTGATTGAGCTTTCGGAAATGAAACGGCCATTCCAGATTTCGGTGACGATTTGATCCCGTGTCACCAGCAAACCTGCGTTGCGAACGAGCAGGTGGAGCAGATCAAACACCTGCGGCTCGGTTTTGACTGGCTGGCCATCCTTGATGAGAAGGTGACGATCAGTGTCGAGAACACAGGTGGAAAACCAATAACGCATTGGTTTACACAACAGCGTTTCCGGGGTTCTCACAAGGAAATTAGTGGATTTGGTTGAAATATCTACGGAATCACAAGGATTTCACAAGACCCCCTTCAAGCGAAGCCGGACTGGCAATGGCACATTGAACAAGGAAACCAGCCAGAGGAATACAGACCATGACACAGCACACAGACATCAGGACCCTGCAGGACGGATCAATCGACTATGCGCACTATATTGCCAGAAGTCACGAAATACGGAGTATCGACGCACACCACAGGCTGACAGTAATCCGGCAGATGTTTGCGGCGGCCTGGGCCATGGTGAAGCCTCCCATAGGGTTTCATCCTGATGTTGACTACGCCCGCACTGCCTGTTCCTCGCTTGAGCGCACAGGCACAAAGTCACCCGTTCCCCGCATGTACGCGCGCCAGGAAAATAACCGGAAAACGGAAGTCCCTATTTTCGTTCCGTCCATAGAGACCGAAAGCTGCTTTCGTTAGATGCGGCGCAGCGAAAGTCCGGATGAGCATGCGGTGATTTCAAACACTCAGATGACCGCGTTCCTGGCTTTACGTGGCTGATTGATCGATATGGGCAAAGACCTCCTTTGCGGCGAAGAGCCCGTTGAGGGCTGCCGGGAAGCCGGCGTAGACGGCCATCTGCATGAGGATTTCGGTGATCTCGTCGCGAGACAATCCGACATTCAACGCCGCTTCGATATGCACCTTGAGTTGCGGCGTCGCCGTGCCCATGGCTGCAAGTGCTGCGACTGTGGCAATCTCGCGGTCGCGCAGCGACAGGCCGGGGCGCGAATAGATATCTCCGAACGGGAATTCGAAGAGATAGTCCGCGAATTCAGGCGCGATATCGGCGAGCCCGTCGATGACGTTCTGGCCGGCCTTGCCGTCGATTCTATCGAGTGCCCGCCGCCCGCGTTCCAGTCGAGTCTCGTTTGTCTTGGGAAAATTCTGTGTCATCAATTGGTATCCTCTGTTCTGCATCAGCATAGCCGCTGATCTTGTCATCGAGGATGAGAAGACAGGTCTCCAGTTCAGCCACATGTGCGCGGACCTTTTCGCGGTGCGCTTCGAGCAGGGCGCGCCGTTGTGGTCCCGTATCAGTGCCCTTGGCCCGCAGGTCCGCATAGGCGCGCATTTCGCGGATCGGCATGCCGGTGGTTTTCAGGCGGCTGAGGAATTCGATCCAGATCAGAATCGAGGCATCGTAGTCCCGTTGGCCGGAGCCATCCCGATCAGCACGGGGCAGCAGTCCGATCCGCTCATAGTAGCGGATCGTATGGGCCGATAATCCGGTGCGTTTTGCCAGGCTGCCGATTTTCATGGATCTTGTCTTTCATCACGATACAGGGAAGATACGGGTTAGAGTGCACTCCAGGTCAAGGGGGTGTTTGGACCACTGTCACCGGAATTCTGATTGCTGCGACCCGGGCCCATTCACCTTGAAAACACGGCGCCCTCGGCAATCGTCCTTGGCTTCTCGTTGGTTTCCTTGATTCCGAAGCCGGCAATGCGTTTGTATGTTGCCGCGTGATCGGCCAGTTCATCATGGGAAATGACGTCTTCAATCTGCTCGAACTGACCGCCGCAGCGCTCCTCGACTACGTCGAGGATCTTGTCAGGGCCTGCAGTTCTGTTGGTCAGCACCATCCTGGTCGTTGGTGGACGCAACTGATCTTCATAGGCCTGGAGGGCTTGCCGGTTCAGGCCATATTGGAGAAACTTCGCGACCAGAACGCGTGCGTCGATGATGCCTGATCCGGCGCCATTTGAACCCACGGGATAGGCAGCGTGGGCCGCATCGCCGATCAGCGAGACACGTCCATGGGTCCATTGCGGGAGCGGGTCCCGATCCACCATGGGGTACTCGTAGATTCTGTCTGCCTTGTTCACCAGTTCCGGCACGTCCAGCCAGCCGAACCTGAAGTGCTTGAACCGGGGCAGGAAGTCCTCTATCCGCGCTTTGCGGGTGTAGTCTTCCTTGTTCCAGTGGTCGTCCGGATTATAGTTCAAATTGGCGATCCAGTTGATGGCCGCCTCTCCTGTTGCGGGGTCTGGTTGCGATATCGGATAGGATACGAAACGCAGTCCGTCGTAACCGATCATCACCATGGAAGCGCCGGTGAGAAAGGGAACAGCCTTTGTGGTGCCGCGCCACAACATTGCCCCGCCCCAAACCGGATCGCCCTCGTCAGGTGCGATCTGGGCACGCAAAGTCGAGTGAATTCCATCGGCGGCGATGACGATATCGCCTGTTTCTTCGCGCTGTTCGCCAGCCCTGTTTTTTACGAACAGGCTCGCTGTTTCGCCGTTGTTTGCAAAGCCCGATGCTTCCCAGCCGTTGAGAATGGTGTCAGCGCCTGCGCGCGCGACCAATTCATTGTAGAGAAGCATGTGAAAATGCCCGCGGTGAACGGAGTATTGCGGCCAGTGATAACCTGCGTCGATGCCGCGCGGTTCCGTCCAGATATGAAGTCCCTTTTTGGTGTACATGCCGTAGTCGCGGGTCGGAACGCCGATGGCGCCCAATTTGTCTTCAAAACCAAGATCAAACAGTTCGCGGATTGCACTGGGCTGGAGATTGATCCCAACCCCCAGGGGTTGCAGATTCTCAACCGCTTCAAAAACCTTGAACGGTATGCCGACCTGATGACATGAAAGTGCAAGGGTGAGGCCGGAAATCCCGCCGCCCGCTATCAAAACCGTCATATTTCCTCCCCGGTGTCAGGCGTGCTTTCTGTTGAAAAAGCGGCTCCATACCTTATGGTATTGTTGCAATCGAAAAAGAAATTGTCAATACCATAAGGTATGGAAGATCCGGGCCAGAATAACAGCTTTCAAAAACCGCAAGCCGTCACCACCACACCGCGGCGAAGCAAACGCGACTGGCTGGAAGCCGGCCTTAAGATCATGGGCATAAGCGGTGCGGGCGGTGTGCGCATAGATGCGATTTGCAGGGAATTGAATGTCACCAAGGGAAGTTTCTATTGGCACTTCAAAAACCGAAATGATTTGATGAACGCCCTGTTTGAATATTGGGACCAGCGCGAAACCGGGGAACTGATTGATTCCGTCGAAAAAACGATCGATTCTCCCCGCGAACGCCTGTGGTTCGTCGCCCGTCAGGTAACGCTTGGAGATTATAACGTGGCTGCCGAAGTCGCCATTCGCCAATGGGCGATCCATGATGGTTCGGTCAAGCAGCGGCTAGAAAAGGTCGACGCGCAAAGGCTGGCATTTTTTGCCCGCAATTTTTCGCATTGCGGATTTGAAGCGGATGCCGCCCAATTGCGGGCGCTGACCCTCTACAGCATCACTCTGGTTCGCGAGTTCATGCATACCGGCGAGTCAGATGGCGATCTTGAAAAGCGCTTGCGCGCCAGCATTGATCTGCTGTTGAAACGGGGATGATCGTGCACTTGATTCCCAATCCCGATTCCTGCCGCTGTCGCTACCAAGGATGAAAAGACAGGCCTCCAGTTCAGCCGTGTATGGTGGCGCAACAGCAACCTGCGAGAATTCAGCCGAGGAAACCCATATGCGCGTGCCAACAAATCTGTTCGAGCCGCTGAAACTGCCCTGTGACGCCATCCTGAAGAACAGAATTGCAAAATCGGCCATGTCGGATTCTCTGGGGGATGGGACCGGCTATCCGACGCAGGAACAGATGAGACTCTATCAGCGTTGGGCTGAGGGCGGGGTGGCCGTATCCATCATTGGCGAAGTGCAGGGCACCGGCGCTTATGCCGAAAAGCCGGGCAATCTGGTGCTGAACAAGGGCTCCGTCCTGGAACGCTTCAGGGCGCTTGCCAGACAGGGCGGCCAGAATGACACCCTGCTTTGGCTGCAGCTGGGCCATGCCGGGGCACTCGCCTATGCGCCGACAAGCGTCCCCAAAGGCCCCAGTGCCCTGGACTTGCCCGGTCTTGGTTGCGCGGGTTTGAGCTTGGCGGAGATTGCGCAATTGCCGTCGGAATTTGCCAGAACGGCCTTGCTGGCGCAGCAGGCCGGTTTCGGCGGCGTGCAAATTCACGCGGCGCACGGTTTTCTGCTCAGCCAGTTCCTGTCGCCCCTGTTCAACAGGCGGAGCGACGCCTATGGCGGCTCGATCGCCAACCGCATGCGGGTTTTGCTGGAGACAATCGAAGCCGTGCGCGCAGCGGTGGGGTCGAAATTCCCGATTGCCGTGAAACTGAATTCATCCGATCAGCTGGAGGGCGGGCTCTCGGAGGAGGATGCGCTCAAGGTCGTTGCGGCACTTGATCAGACGTCCATCGATCTGATCGACATCAGCGGTGGCACCTACTTTCCGGGCGCCAGATCGGCTTCCGACAGTGCCGGCGGCGGCCCCTATTTTCTCGATTTCGCAAAGCGCTGCCGCGCGGTGACATCAAAACCCCTGATGCTGACCGGTGGCTTCAAGACGCGCTTGCAGGCAGATGATGCCGTGATCAGTGGCGCGGTCGATGTCGTCGGTCTCGCCCGTGCGCTGGTTCTCGAGCCGTCACTGCCGGACCTGTGGAAATCGAACCGGAAGCCGGAGCCGAAGTTTCCCCGCTTTGCCGATGCCCCGGAAGGCGGCATAACGGCCTGGTACACCATGCGCCTGACCCGCATCGGCGCCGACGCGGAAACCGAGCGTGTCGAAGATCTGCTGCAGGCAGCCGAGGAATACGAAGCGCGCGACAAGGCACGAACCGAAATCTGGTTGCGTCACTTTGGCGATGCCGTCACGCGCTGAACCCAAAGCGCTCTATCTGCTGGCCGTGCTGTTTGGACTATCAGGCCAATCGAAACATCCAGGTTCAAACGCGATTATTCTTCAGCAGAAACGCTGCTGTTTCCAACAGGCTGGCTGAAACAGGCCGGAACGCGATCCCGAGGTGTGCCTGCGCCTTTGCGCTGCTGACCTCTGCGCGCTGACCCAGCGCGGGAATGATCCCCCGGATCGCCGGATCAAAGAGCGCCATAAAGCGCATCAGCAGATTGGGCGCGACGCGCGTCGGGATTTTCCTGTCGGGATATTGCGCCTTGAGGATCGCGGCAAAATCGGAGAATTCCAGATAACCGCCACTGCAGGCAAAGCGATGGCCTGCGCTCTGCGGGCGCTCAAGAGCCGCGATGTGGGCGGCTGCAACGTCGCGCACATCGACGCAAGCAAAACCCATGTTCGGCAACATCGGGTCTTTGCCCGACAATGCCCGCTCGACCAGTTTCAAAGACGATCCATACCGTTGCCCGATCGGTGGCCCCAGAACCAGGCCGGGATTGATGGTCGTCAATGCAATGTCGGGGGCATCTGTTGAGACAAAATCCCAGGCGGCGCGCTCGGCCAGCGTCTTGGACTTGGGATAGGCCTCGGCTGTTTCCAGGTTGGCCCAGTCCGTTTCGTCAAATGGCGCACCGCCGGGTTTCTGGGGATAGCTGACAATGGCGGCTGCCGAAGACGTCAATATCACCCGGTGGACATTGGCATTCTTTGCAGCCCTCAGGGCGCGGATCGTTCCATCGACTGCCGGCCGGATGAGTGTCTCTTCGTCTTTGGGAGCGGCCAGCGGAAAAGGCGATGCGGTATGCATCAAGGCATCGACGCCGGTCAGGGCCGCGTCCCAACCAGCATCAGAGCCCAGATCCAGCACCACGCAGGACAGGTCAGCCGTGACCGTTTCGGGGGTGAGGCCTGCAGCGATCAAATCAGACCGCAATGTTGCCTCGCTGTCCAACGAGCGAACAGAACCACGCACTGCAAATCCCTTTTGCAGCAGCTGAAAAATGAGGTGTTTGGCGATATAGCCGGTCGCACCGGTCACCAAAATCGTTTGGGTCATGGAAATCCTTGGTCAGTTGTTTCCAGCGAAAGACAAATTGCTGTCAATCGGTCTGCAGAGCGATCGTGTCACAGGTCTCCACGCGACGTCCAGCAGAGGCAAAAACACACTACGCCAGGTCCTGGCGTTTCTAAACTCAATTCAGCAACTGGCTCGCCACAACATCAATTGCTGATGCACCCTCTTCCTTGGAGCGCGCGGTGGTCACGACGAGGGCTTCGCCTTCGCGGGGGACGACGCCAGTCAGGGCTTCGACGATTTCGGGGTGGGTGATCATCACCTGGTTGCTTGCAATCCTTCGTTGCCTGTCGGACGCCAGCTCTAATATCGCAGTCAGGAGCTCAAAGCAGCCATCGCCAGCTTGATGGGCTAAAAATTGCCTTTACTTACTAAAAGTTCAGGTGTGTCGCTGAAAATGAATGCTGTACACTTCATACAAATTAAGATGAGAAAATTCTTTGGAGAATTCTGAAGTTGGCGTAGAAGCTGAACATATGAACCGACCAAATCACCCCGCGTTGTACGCACGACAAAAAATCCTACTTGCATTGCTGCAAAAATTCGGCGGTGAATTGGGCAGTATCAATTTGCAAAAATATCTCTTTTTGTTCACCGTAACGTGTCAGCAAGACAAGAGCTACGAATTTGTTCCTTACCGTTTTGGTTGTTTTTCCTTTCAGTCCTATGCTGACCGGCGTAAGCTGATTGAGTTTGGAATATTGGCGGATTCGGAGCAGTGGAATTTGCTTCCGACCGAAGTGGATTATTTGTCCATGTTGAGCAGCGCAGACCAAAAAAAGATGGGGTTGTTTTTTGAGCGTTTCAATTCCCTCAAAGGCGACGGTTTAATTAGAGAAATTTATCGTAGGTTTCCGTATTTTGCGACACGCTCAGAAATCGCAGAAAACTTAATGGATGCAGACGAACTCCGAGCGATTGAAGAAGCTAGGCCCAACCAGACTGGTTCAGCATTTTTTACAATCGGCTATGAAGGACAGTCATTTGAAAACTATCTCAATCGGCTGATTAAGAACGACGTTCGCGTACTTTGCGATGTTCGAAAGAACCCGTTGAGTAGAAAATATGGTTTTTCCAAAAAGACTCTGTCAGACACCTTGAATAAGTTGTCTATTGAGTACGTTCATTTGCCGGATCTGGGCATCGTTTCAGACAAACGTCAGGCGTTGAATTCTCAGTCTGATTATGATCGCTTGTTTGCAGAATATGAAGCGACAACGCTCAAACAAAATGGAGCGGCCCTTAACGAGTTAGCTGGCATTTTTGCACAGAAACGACGCGTCGCTATCACTTGTTTTGAGGCAAAACACTGCATGTGTCATCGAGGGCGGGTTGCCAATGCAATGAGCAGCCGGCCTGAATGGGATTGTCCGATCGTTCATATCTAGGCTTTTTGGAATGGCAAAAGAACGCGTCCTAATTGCCGTGAAAACCTATCCAACGCTTTCACGGAAATATACCGAATTGGTTTGTACAGCTGGATTTCGTGAGGATGGAAGCTGGATCAGAATTTATCCTTCTCCTTTTCGCTTTTTGACTGATGGCCAGCGTTACAAGAAATATCAATGGATAGAGCTTGACCTTGCTAAGAACGCAAAAGACCCACGCCCTGAAAGTTACAACCCAGTAAATATTGATGATATCGCCCTTGGTGATGCCGTCGGGACTGAGCAGGATTGGGCGCATCGCAAGAAGCTCATATGCGAGCCAAACATTATTCACACAAATTTGGAAACTATCATTGCCGGAGCTAAATCGAATAAGTTTTCTTTGGCGATTTTTAAACCAACGGAAATCACGGGCTTCATTATAGAAGCCTCCGAACCCGATTGGGAAATGGGAAAACTCGAAGCAGCCAAGGCCGCGCTAGATCAAGGGTCATTGTTCGATGAGAGCAAGAGCGATGATTTCAAAATCATGCCGAAGCTTCCGTTCAAATTCAAATATCGCTTTGTTGATGATGCAGGAAAAGTCAGTAATATGATGATCGAAGACTGGGAAATTGGGCAGCTATATTGGAACTGCCTGAAAGATTCGACTCCGCGAGAAGCCGCAAAAAAAGTGCGCCAGAAGTATTTGGATGATTTTGCCCACACGAAGGATTTGCATTTATTTCTTGGAACAACTAGACGGTGGCATGTGAGCGCTCCAAATCCTTACGTAATTATCGGAACCTTTCACCCGCCAATCACGAATCAACTTTCACTTCTTTGATCCGAGGGTGGAGCAGCTAGGCGTCAACCCACCGCTAATTATTGTCTTCCTCATAGCGCATCCAAGATCCGGGGTTTCTAAACTCAATTCAGCAACTGGCTCGCCACGACATCAATCTGTGAGGCATCGGGATCCTTGGAGCGCGAGGTGGTCACGACGAGGGCTTCGCCTTCGCGGGGGACGACGCCGGTCAGGGCTTCGACGATTTCCGGGTGGGTGATCATCACCTGGTTTCCGGGGCCGCGGAATTGGCGGATAAGCTGTGTGAGGGTTTCCATATGGGCCGCCAGGACCGCCGGGTCGTCATCGACAAGGTCGAGTGCTTCCAGCGGTTCGGCCTCGACATTGGGAAAGGTGTTGCTTGCCGTTTCCAGCGTGCGGCACCAGCGGCTTGCATAGACCCTCGAAATGGAGATGGAGCGGGCGGCGAAGCGCACGCTGTAGCGCCGCGCCAATTGGCGTCCGCGATCCGACAGATTGCGCTGGGTGCTGCAGTCTTCCAGATCAAAATAGGGCGGATCGCCAACGCCCGGCGCGTTTGCATGGGTCAACAGGATCGTGTAGCCGCCTGTCGCAAGACGGGCCCAGGTGGCTTCTGTGGCATTCGCCTGGGATGCATCATACAAATAGGGCATCAGGCAGAGCGCGGCGAGAACGAGCAATCTTTTCAACATTCAGCGGTTCCGGTTCCTTGGGTCTTGTGCATATGGTGCCATCAGGAGGAAGAGGCAAGCGCATGATGGCCAAACGCCTGAGGACTAAACTCCAGACAACGAAAATCCGGGCGGGATCAGTTCGACGTTAGCATGGAACCTGGTCGAATGTTGCCCGCAATATGGTCACACCATGCCATCTGTTCCAATGTGCTTACAAGGGCCATCCGTGCGAGGCGGCAATGGTGCTGTGAGCGAGCGGTTCTTCGCTGACCAGCGGAACGATCTTGCGGATGGCAAGCCCCGGTATTTTTTGATCTTCATGGCTGAAACAGACAGCGGTCAGGAACTCGTCGGCCAGCGCCAATTGCCAGAATTGCCAGTGCGATGCCCGGTCGCCAAGGCTGTCCTCCACGGTCAGATCAATCTCACCCTTGCCCGACAGACCAAAACTGAATTGATCCAGCGGGATCGACAGACCCATGCCACGGGCCTTGATGTAGGATTCCTTCAAGGTCCAATAGGCAAAGAAGCGGTCCTGTTGCTGCGATGCCGGCAGATTGTTGAGCGCGGCGCATTCGGCCGGAGAGAAATAGCGGTTGGCAATGCCAATGGTTGCGGCGTGGCGCCTGGCGCTTTCGACATCAATGCCCAGGGTGCGCTGATCCGTGACGCCGAGCAGCACCAGATCATGCGTGTGGGTGATGTTGAAGGTCAGCGTCGGCGCAAGCATGTCGCTGTTGCTCAGGTATGGGCGGCCGTATTGGTTCTTGGCAAAGGTCAGGTCCCTTGCCTCGATCGACAGATAGCGTGACAGGACGGTGCGGGTCAGCGCCCTTGTGATCAGGAACCGGTGCCGGTCAACCGCGCGCACGAGGCGCTGCATTCTTTGGGTTTCGTCTTGCGGCAGCAGGTCATTGTATTGCTGCAGCAGGGCCGGGTCGGCAATTTCAGCGGGGAAGGCGGCCCATAGATCAATCCTGCCTGAGGCGGCTGTCAGTGCGGATAGCGATCTGTTCGGTTGGGCTTTGTGCATATGTGCCAATCAGGAACCTGCGCCGGGCCTCAGTAAAGCCAGCGTACCAGCGCCAGGGTAATGAAGGGGAAGAACGCCAGAATGATGACCCGGATGATATCGGTCGCAACAAAGGGCAGCACGCCGCGATAGGTCTGGGACAGTGGAATGTCTTTCGCCATGGAGTTGATGACAAACAGATTCATACCCACCGGCGGCGTGATCAGGCCCACTTCAACGACGATCAGCACAAGGATGCCGAACCACAGGGCGAATTCCTCCGTCGACAGGCCGAAATCAAGACCGATGACAATCGGAAAGAAGATCGGCACGGTCAAAAGGATCATCGAGAGAGAATCCATGACGCAGCCGAAAATCAGGTAAAGCAGCAGAATGATGCTGAGCACCAGCCAGGGTGAAAACCCCTGTTCGGTGACAAAGATCGCAGCTTCCTGCGGCAATTGCGACAGGGCAAGGAAACCATTGTAGATGGCAGCGCCCAGAATGATCATGAAGATCATGCCGGTGGAACTGGCCGTTTCCATGATCGATGACTTGAGTGTGGCGAAGGTCAGCCCACGGTTGACCAGGGCAATCACCCCGGTGCCGGCCGCGCCGACGGCCGCGGCCTCTGTCGGTGTGAAAATGCCCCAATAGATGCCGCCGACAACCACGATGAAGACCAGGAGAACGGGCCATACGGCCAGCAGTGCCTGAAAACGCTCACGATAGGGCGCAGGCGCGCGGGTGCCGGCCGAATCCGGCTTGATGCGCACATAGATCGAGATGGCCAGCATGTAGCCGACGGCGGCCAGAATGCCGGGGATGATGGCGGCGACAAAGAGTTTGGCAATATTCTGTTCGGTGAGGATGGCGTAGATGACCAGCACGACGGAAGGCGGAATGAGGATGCCGAGGGTGCCGCCGGCGGCAAGTGCACCGGTTGCCAGCGGACCGGAATAGCCATAGCGCTTGAGTTCCGGCAGGGCGACCTGGCCCATGGTGGCGGCGGTGGCCAGCGATGAGCCGCAGATGGCGCCAAAGCCGGCGCAGGCGCCGACAGCCGCCATGGCGACACCGCCACGGTGATGGCCGAGCCAGGTTTCGGCTGCCTTGAACAGGGCTGTCGACATGCCGCCAAGCCGGGCAAATTGCCCCATCAGCAAGAACAGCGGCACGATGGACAGAGAATAATTGGAGAAGGTTCCATAGGTCTGGTTCTTGAACTGGCCAAGAATCATCAGGAAGGAATCATTGATCAGGTAACTGCCCACAACACCGGCGGTGAGCATGGCAACACCAATGGGAATGCGCAGGAAAATCAGGATGAGCAGCAGCGGGAATGACCAGATTCCGATTTCCAGATTTGTCACGACATTTCCCCATGCACGGTCATTGTTGACCCGGTCCTGAATTCAACAAGGCTGCGCCACAAGCACCAGAGCGCAATGATGACGAAGACGACGGCGCCGACAAGGCTGGCCGCATAGGCCCACCAGAGCGGAAATTGCAGAATGAAGGTCGTTTCGCCATAGCTCTGCTTGTCGATGGTTCCGAGCCAGTGGCGCCAGCAGATGAGCACGGCAAAGGCCAGCATCAGTGCATTTGCGACGATTTCGATCAGCCGGTTGGCCTTATCGCTGAAATGCATGGTGAGAATTTCAACGACGGCATGGCTGCGGTTGAGTTGGCACCAGGGCAGAAAGGCGAAGACCGCAAAGGCCGTGCCGGCCTCCATCAGTTCAAAGTCACCGGGAATGGGACCGAGGCCTGCAAAGACAAAGGCGCGGCCTGTCACGGAGATCACCGTTACAATGATCAGTGCCGTCAGCACCAATCCGCCCGCCAGCGCCATGATGCGTGCCAGAGTATGGATGGATTTTTCCAGACGCGCCGTCATTCAGTTCCCCCGAGCGTCCGCTATCGGACTTCTTTTGGAATCAGTCTTGTCAAACATGATCCTGTTATATCCTCCCACGGGCCGTCCGCGCCGTCATTCAGCATATGGGGTCCAGGGGACAGTGCCTAGTGGAACGGCGCAGTAAATGCACCATTCGTCAAGGATAGGCAGGCCATGCGTCTTTTGTCGATCAAACACGGCAGGGTATCGATATCCCTGCCGTGTTCTTCGGTGCTACTTGGTGTGTTTCGCGATCAGCGCCTGAGCGCGTTCGTAGAGGTCACTGCCGTCAATGCCCTTGGCATCCATTTCGGCAATCCAATTGTCGATGACCGGCTGGGAGGCTTCCTTCCAGCGGGCGACTTCCGCTTCATCAAGGACGACGATCTTGTTGCCCCGATCTGCAGCGATCTTCCGGCCGGGTGCATCATATTCCTGCATGGTCTTGCCGGCAAAGGCTGAAAATTCCAGTCCGGAATTGTCATCAATGACCTTCTTGAGATCATCAGGCAGGCTGTCAAATTTGGCCTTGTTCATGGCGAGTACAAAAACCGCCGTATAGAGCGCCCGGTCACCGGAAAATTCCGTGTGGGTGTCAACCAGCTCAGCGACTTTCAGAGCCGATGTTACTTCCCATGGAATCACCGTGCCATCAATCACGCCTTTCGACAGGGCTTCGGGAATGGCAGGCACGGGCAAGCCGACGGGGGTGGCACCCATTTCGGAGAGCAGGCTGTTGATCACGCGGGTTGGTCCACGCAGCTTCTTGCCCTGCATGTCTTCCAGTTTGGTGATGCCGTCACCCTTGACGTGGAATTGGCCAGGGCCATGCATCCAGGCACCGAGAATTTTCAGATCCTTGAAGTCATTGTCTTTCATGTCCGATTCAAACAATTCCCAATAGGCGCGTGAACCGGCCTCGGCATTGGTCATCATGAAGGGAAGCTCAAACACTTCCGTGCGCGGAAAACGGCCGGGCGAATAGCCAGGAAGCGTCCAGACGATATCGACGACACCATCGCGGGCCTGGTCGATGAGCTGCGGTGGCGTGCCACCGAGCGACATGGCGCCAAACAGGTCTACCTTGATGCGGCCGCCGGAGTCCTTTTCGACCTTCTCGGCCCAGGGCTTGAGAATATAGGCAGGAACATTGGCCTGTGGTGGCAGGAACTGGTGCAGTCGCAGGGTCACTTCCTGCGCCAGCGATTGCGCTGTGCCGGCACCCAGTCCGGCTGCAAGGCAGGCCGCAGCCGCCAGTGATTTCAACAATGTGCGTTTCTTCATGATATCTCTTCCTGAGATCCCGCAGGATCATTACACAAATGGCAATTCCGGCATCCGGCCGGTCAATATCCCTACCGAAGGCCCTTGCCGCAATCAAGACGTGATTTTTGTAACTGTCCAGCCCGGGTATTCCATCGGGCAATGGCGCCTGTTGCTCAGTACAGCGGCAGTTCGTGGGTGTCTTTCAGGGTTTCAAGAACGATCGCCGATTTGACGTGGCGCACGGATTCATGCGGCAGCAGGATGTCGTTGACGAAGCCCGAAAGGGCCTTCAGGTCAGCGGTAACCACCTTGAGCATATAGTCCATTTCCCCCGTCAATGTGTGGGCTTCCAGCACTTCGGGCAACCGGCGGATCAACTCGGCAAACCGCCGGGCGTTGTCGCGATTGTGGGTGTCGAGGGTCACCGTGATGATGTTGACGATGCCAAGACCCAGAAGGGTCGGGTCCAATCGGGCGAAGTAACCGCGAATATAGCCCTCCTCCTCAAGGCGAATGCGGCGGCGGGAACATTGCGACGGCGACAGATTGACGCGTTCCGACAGATCGCCATTGGTCAGCCGGGCATCCTGCTGCAATTGCTGGAGCAATTTGCGGTCGAATTGATCGATCATCATTCTGTGCATCCTTGATACTGATAGTGCGCGGATTGTGCGAATTACTAACATTACTAGCGAAATATGCAAAGAAAATGCGCCGATATTGCGCAATAATGCCTCAACGAAACAATGGTTCAGGAGAATTGCAATGGGTCCGTTTCCACATGAGGCACTGCCAGCCGTCATCAATGATGAAAACCCGGCAGGCACCGACGGGTTTGAATTTGTCGAATTTGCCCATCCTGAGCCCGAAAAGCTGGAAGCGCTGTTTACCAGAATGGGCTATCAGCCCGTTGCCCGGCACAAATCCAGGAACATCACCGTTTGGCGGCAGGGCGACATCAACTATATCGTCAATGCCGAAAAGGGCTCTTTCGCCGACCGGTTCATCGACCTGCATGGTCCCTGCGCGCCGTCCATGGCCTGGCGCGTGGTGGATGCCAAACACACTTTCGATCACGCTGTCGCCAAGGGTGCAACGCCCTATGAAGGCGATGACAAGACCATTGATGCGCCTGCCATTGTCGGCATCGGCGGTTCTTTGTTGTATTTCATCGATACCAATGGGGAAAAGGGCTCGGCCTATGATGCCGAATTCGACTGGCTGGCAGAACGCGATCCGCGCCCGGCCGGCGTCGGCTTCTACTATCTCGACCATCTGACGCATAATGTCATTCGCGGCAATATGGACAAGTGGTGGGCTTTTTACCGCGAGCTCTTCGGCTTCAAGCAGATTCATTTCTTCGACATTGAAGGCAAGATGACCGGGCTTGTTTCCCGGGCGATCACCTCGCCCTGCGGCAAGATCCGCATTCCGCTGAATGAATCGACGGACGACAAGAGCCAGATCGAGGAATACCTGAGAAAATACAAGGGTGAGGGCATTCAGCATATCGCCGTCGGCACAGATGATATCTATACGGCGACCGACACGCTTGCGGCCAATGATCTGAAATTCATGCCCGGCCCGCCAACCACCTATTATGAAAAGTCCCATGAGCGGGTGATCGGCCATGACGAACCGATCGATCGGATGGAACGGCACGGCATTCTGATTGACGGCGAAGGTGTTGTGAATGGCGGCATGACCAAGATCCTGCTGCAGATCTTTTCCAAGACAGTGATCGGGCCGATCTTTTTCGAATTCATCCAGCGCAAGGGTGACGAGGGCTTCGGCGAGGGCAATTTCCGCGCCTTGTTCGAATCCATCGAGGAAGACCAGATCCGCCGCGGCGTTCTGGATGTCGACGCCGCCGAATAGGTTGGAAGTAAGCGAACCATTACTCCGGCGATACATTTGCCGGAGTGAAAAATTTCATTTTGCTGGTGGCCCGACCCGATCGGGATGGGCGGCTGCGAAAGCCTCGATCCCGGCGCAATGGTCGCAAATTGCATTGAGCAGCGGCAGGTCTGAGATATCCGCCCCCCAGCGTTTGGCATTATAGACCTGCGGCACCAGGCAGAGGTCAGCCATGGTGGGTGTATCGCCGTGGCAAAACAGGCCGCTCTTGCCGTCGCCGAGCAGCGCTTCGAAGGCCACCAGTCCCTTGCGGATATAGGTCTGCATCCAGTCGGAGCGGACCGCATCACCGCCGCCGGTGCGCTGCATGACATCGCTGATGACCGACAGATTGCAGACCGGATGGATTTCCATGGCAATGGCATAGGAGAGCGTGCGCACCCGCGCGCGACCGAGGGCATCGGCAGCAAGCAGTCCGGCGGTGGGCCGCGTCTCGTCAAGATATTCGATAATCGCCAGCGATTGCGTCAGCATCTGTCCGTCAATGGCCAGCGCCGGAACAAGCCCCTGCGGGTTGCGCGCCCTGTGCTCCTCTGCGATGTGGGCCTTTGCCAGCAGATCGATGGCGACCGCATCATAGGCAATGCCCAGAAGGTTGAGGGCAATGCGCACGCGGTAGCTGGCCGATGAGCGCCAATAATCATAAAGAACCGGTTTTTCCATCTGTTCTGCCTCTCATCGTTTTAAATGGATGACCGCCCGGGAGCCGGCTGAGGCCGGGCCGGGCGGCTTTGTTTGTTGCCATGCAATTTATGGATTGGCCAGTTCCTTGGCATGCAGCCAATCGGCATGGCGCGGCGCCTTCTTGGTCCTCGACCATTCCTCCAGCATATCCCATTTCACGCTGTCCAGCCGTTTGAGCATGGCGTCTTCGTCGGGATCAGGGCAGGCCAGTTCGACGCGGTGGCCGTTCGGATCGAAGAAGTAGATGGAGTGAAAGAGAGAATGGTCGGTAACACCCAGAACATCGACGCCATTTTTCTCCAGATGTTCCTTGAATTCCAACAGGGTTGCCCGATCCTTGACCTTCAAGGCAATGTGCTGCACCCAGACCGGCGTATTGGGATCGCGTCCCATTTCCGGCTTGGTCGGCAATTCAAAGAAGGCCAGAACATTGCCATGACCGGCATCCAGAAACAGATGCATATAGGGATCAGGTTCATGGGTTGAGGGGACATGGTCCTCGGCGATGGCCAGGAGGAAATCCATGTTGAGCATTTTGGTGTACCACTCCACGGTTTCCTTGGCGTCCCGGCAACGATAGGCGACGTGATGTATCTGTTCCACTTTCATGGGGGATCATCCTTCAAAAGGGTGCAGCCGACGCGATGGGCGAGGCCACTTTGATGTTTAGAGCGGTTCACGATCAAATGGAATCATTTGACCGAATCGATTTTGGTTGCTGATTAGGCGACTTGCGCG
>JARGOX010000014.1:86528-179337 GCA_029233925.1 Rhizobiaceae bacterium | reverse complement strand
AATCCAGTCCTCTGGAAAGGCAGCGGTGTCAGATCAAGTCGAGTCTTCTACAGCTAAACAGTGCGGTGTCGAATTGCTTCTTGAGTTTTCTGGCACCCACTCTGGACTATAATTCTGGCGTAGTTGCAAAGGTCCCGTTCATTAACCCTCCCGAGGTAACAAATTCACCGATGCAGTGTGTGGCTCTGTCAAAATCCGACTGGGACGCCTACGAAACCTCCTGGGATTTCACCACGCTCCCGCTGCTCCAGCCCGACCACCGGGCCGAGACGCTGGAGGGCACCTACACCACCCTCCGCACCCATTGGCAGGGCATGACGGACGAGATGCAGCGGCTGGAGGAAGAGAACAACCGCATCTTCATCGACGCTTACGGCTTGCAAGACGAGCTGACCCCCGAGGTGCCGCTGAAAGAAATCACCCTCACCTGCAACCCCGCTTATCGCTATGGCATCAGGAACGACGTCGACGCGAACGAGACCCGCCTGCGCGCCGACACCATGGCCGAGTTCCTCTCCTACGCCGTGGGCTGCATGTTCGGCCGCTACAGCCTTGACGCCCCCGGCCTGATCCTCGCCAATCAGGGTGAGACGCTGGCCGACTACCTTGCCACCCTGAAAGCGAAGGGAGTCCCCGAACCCACCTTCATGCCGGACGAGGACAACGTCATCCCCGTGCTCGACGCCGACTGGTTCCCGGACGACATCACCGAGCGTTTCCGCCTGTTCCTGCGCACCACCTTCGGCGAGGCGCACTTTCGCGAGAACCTTCGCTACATCGAGGATGCGCTTGGCAAGGACATCCGCAAATACTTCACCAAGGATTTCTATGCCTCCCACGTCCAGCGCTACAAGAAACGCCCGATCTACTGGATGTTCTCCAGCCCCAAGGGCACGTTCAACGCGCTGATCTATATGCACCGCTATCGGGCCGACACCGTCTCGGTCATCCTTAACGACTACCTGCGCGAGTTCATCAGCAAGCTGCAGGCCGAACGCGGGCGGTTGGAAAAACTGTCCGACGACCCGAGCGCCAGCCAGGGCCAGCGCACCAAGGCGCTGAAGGACGTGGCCCTGGTGGTCAAGCAGATCGACGAGCTGAACGAATGGGAGCGCGACGTGGTCTTCCCCCTCGCCCAGCAGAAAATCGAGATCGATCTGGATGATGGTGTGAAGGCGAATTACCCGAAGTTCGGCGCTGCGTTGAAGAAGATCGCAGGGCTGGAGGCCAAGGATGACTGACCGCATCACCGCCAGCTTGGGCCGGTTGTTTGACGATCACCGGATCGTCTTTTGGTACGACACTGCTCGCGACATGCGCGGTGAGTTTGACGCCGTGGATCTGCCCGGTGTGACCAAGGTCGAGATCGCCAACAACGAGTTCGGCCTCAAGCACCGAATGCTGCGGCAGGAACCCAAAGCGCGGTTTCTGGTGTATGGCGACGGGCCCGAGCCTCCCAATGCAGAGAACTGGTTGCTGGACCTGCAGCTGGCCACCGCCGTGTTCAAGGCGGATCAGGCCGGAATCTGGTTGGGCGAGCTGGGCCTGCCGCCACAGTTCGAAAGCGTCGTGCGCGAGCATATGGAGTTTTACCGCTCCAAGGCCCGCGTGGCCGAGCTGAAGCGGCTGTTGCAGGCGTCTGATACCCAATCACAAGTCCGCCTGCGGATGTTGGCCGTCTGCGCGGGGGCCGAAGGTGGCCTAGACACGGTAATCGAGGCGCTGCTGGGGGGGCTGGCGGAGGGCCGCGATGACGCAATGCGTCTGATCGAACGCGCAGGGCTGACCGAGGTGTTCTGGAAGCAGGTCGGCAATGCCTATGGCTATCAGCCATCCGATCCTGATTTCGAGGATTTCGCCATCGCCCTTTTCCAGTCAGCCTATTTCCGAGCGCTAGGCGAGGATGGCAAGCTGAATCCCGAGGCGCTGCTGGTGTTCCGGCGCTGGAAGAACAACCGTCACTGGGAGACGGCATTTGAGGCGTTGGCGACGCGCTATCAGGGCCTGCTGAAGATCCCTGAAGATCTGTCGCGGCGTGATTTCCGCACGTTGATGCCGGTTGACCATTTTGAAGAGATCGACCGGCACATCATCCGCCAGATGGTCCACGCCATGTCGACCCAGACCGTCAGTGCGTCCGAAGTGCTGAAGTGGGTGCGCGAACGCCGCCAGAGCCATTGGTATTCCACCTACGAGGATATCTACCAGGCGATCGGATTTGCCACCGAGTTCCAGCAAGCGCTGGCCGAGGCCAATCTGGGCATGACCAGCCCGGCCGAGGGCGTGAAGCGGTATGTGACCAGCTGGTACAAACTCGATCAGCTCTATCGAAAGTTTATTTACCACATGCAGAAGAGCGGGCATGCCTCCCTGCTGGCCGAGCTCTATGACGCAGTTGAAAACCGTTATACCAACAGCTTCCTGCTGAAGCTGAACGACGCCTGGCAGGATCAGGTTTCCGCCATGACAGATTGGGCAATCCCGGGCTATCCGCGACAGAATGGCTTTTATCGCGAGCAGGCTGCCGAGTTCCGCCGAAAGGACCAGAAGGTGGCAGTCATTGTTTCGGATGCCCTGCGGTTTGAAGTGGCGGAGGAATGCCTGCGTCGCATTCGTGCACTGAACCGTTTTGACGCGGAATTGAAACCGATGATCAGCGCTTTGCCGAGTTACACCCAGCTTGGCATGGCGGCCCTGCTGCCGAACAAGGAGCTCATGCTTGCCGCCGATGGAAGCGGCGCTGTTTTGTCCGGTGGCGAAAGCACGCAAGGCCTTGCCGCCCGCGAGAAGCTGCTTGCCAGGGCGCGCGCGGGCGATCGTGCCAAGGCATTGAAGGCCGAGGATGTCATGAACATGCGGATCGACGAGGGCAAGGCGCTCTTCCGGGACCACGACATCGTCTACATCTACCACAACCATATCGACGCCATCGGCGACAAGCTGCAGACGGAAGATCAACTGCCAAAGGCTGCGGAAGATGCGATCGAGGACCTTACGAAACTGGTTCGCAAGCTGACCTCTGCGAACTTCTCGAATGTCCTGATCACCGCAGATCACGGGTTTCTCTACCAGCACCGCGCTCTGGGCAAGAGCGACTTTGCCATTGCAGATCCCCACGGCGATGAAATCCTTCAGCGCAACCGCCGCTTCGTGATCGGGCGGGGACTTGCCGCCACTGCGGGCATGAAGAAATTCAGCGCATCCAACCTCGGATTGGCAGGCGATCTGGATGTCTTGATCCCAAACTCGATCAACCGTCTGAGAGTCAAGGGCGCAGGCAGCCGCTTTGTGCATGGCGGAGCATCCTTGCAGGAGATCGTCATCCCGGTGATCCGGGTGGGCAAGCAGCGTGAAGCAGATGTGAACCAGGTCGAGGTTCAGATCATCGCCTCCGGGCGCAGCCAGATCACATCAGGCCAGACTGCGGTGGTCTTCTACCAAGCGACGCCGGTTTCTGAAAAAACCCAGGCCAGAAAATTGGTCGCCGGGATTTATGCCGCGGATGACACCCTGATCTCGGACGAACATATTCTGCTCTTCGACTTCACCTCGCAAAACGCGCGTGAACGCGAAATGCCGCGCAAGTTCCTGCTGTCACGCGATGCCGACAAATTCAACAATCAGGACGTTTTCATGAAGCTGCGCGAGCGGGTCGGCAAAACCAGCCACTATCAGGACTACACAAGCCATCGCTTCCAGCTGAAACGTGGCATCACAACCGATTTTGACTTTTAAGGAGCGGGCCCATGGGTGATCTCGACGACAGGATCAACGAACATTTCGCGGGCTTCGTGGTGCGTAAAGACCTGGTCAAGGCCGTCAAGGGCAATGCCATCGTTCCGACCTATGTGCTCGAGTACCTATTGGGCCAGTATTGTGCCACCGACGATGAGGCCTCGATCGGTACGGGGATCGAGACCGTCAAGGAAATCCTGCGCAAGCATTATGTCCATCGCAGCGAGGCGGGACTGATCCAGTCCACGATCAAGGAAAAGGGCCGCTACAAGGTCATTGACCAGATCAGCGTATCCCTGAACGAAAAAACCGACAGCTACGAGGCAACGTTTGAAAACCTCGGCATAAAGAAGGTTGCCGTCGACAGCGGCACCATCAAGGCCCATCCGAAGCTGCTGGTGACCGGGGTCTGGTGCATTGCTGATGTGCAATATGAATTTGCCGAAGATGCCCGGACTTCGCCGTGGATCCTGGAAACGATCAAACCGATCCAGATCGCCAAGGTCGATTATGATTCCTTTCGGGAGGCCAGGGCAGGTTTTGACACCGACGATTGGATCGACCTTCTCGTGCAGACCATCGGCTTCAATCCCGATGCCTTCGGTCGGCGCGCCAAGCTGCTGCAGCTCATGCGTCTCATTCCCTTCGTGGAACGCAATTACAACATCATTGAGCTCGGCCCCAAAGGCACCGGCAAGTCGCATATCTATTCGGAGTTCTCTCCGCATGGCCAGCTGATCTCGGGCGGTGAGGTCACGATCCCAAAGCTCTTCGTCAACAATTCCAACGGCCGCATTGGTCTGGTGGGCTATTGGGATGTCGTTGCTTTCGACGAGTTTGCCGGGCGGGAGAAGACCGCCAACAAGGCCCTCGTCGACATCATGAAAAACTACATGGCCAACAAAAGCTTTTCGCGTGGGGTCAATCCCATGGGGGCCGAGGCCAGCTTTGCCTTTGTCGGCAACACCGACCACAATGTGCCCTTCATGCTGAAAAACAGTGATCTCTTCGAGGCGCTACCATCCCAGTTCCATGACTCGGCCTTCATCGATCGTCTGCACGCCTATCTGCCTGGCTGGGAAATCGATGTCATTCGTGGCGAGATGTTCACCAAGGGCTATGGCTTCATTGTGGATTACCTGGCCGAGATACTGCGCCATTTGCGTTCGGAGGATTTCTCGCACCGGCCCGACCAGTATTTTACACTAAGCGAGAAGATATCGACCAGGGATCGGGACGCCATTTACAAGACCATGTCGGGCCTTTTGAAACTGATATTCCCCAACGGTGGCGAAACATCTGGGGATGTCGAAGAGCTGCTGCGTCTGGCCATGGAAAGCCGCAAACGGGTGAAAGACCAATTGGCGCGCATCGACTCGACCTATCCGCCGGTGGATTTCTATTATGTCGGCTCCGATGGCGAAAAGCGGCGGGTGACCACGGTCGAGGAAGAGGAATACCCGCAATTCTATCATCTGAAGCCTACGCTGGATCCAAAGGAACAGGAAGAGCGCGAAGAGACGGGCGATGACCGGACCGAGGATGTGGCACCCGAGAAGGCATCCGGTGCTGCCGAGCCGAGCCGTCCCGCGCCAACAGTCCAAGCGCTTGCCGAAGGCCATCATGTCTTTGCTGAAAACCGCAAGGGCGTCAGCTATGACAAGATCTTCGGCCCCTATATTGCAGGTGCATCCAGGATCGTCGTGACCGATCCCTACGTGCGCTATTTCTACCAGATCAAGAACATGATGGAATTTGTCGAGATGGTCATCCAGCGCAAGCCGCCGGAGGATCAGGTCAGCATTCATCTGGTGACCGGCCCTGATGAGGGCAATGAAGCCAGGCAGCGCGAACTGCTGGATTCCATTGCCGACGCCTGCGTCGATACCGGCGTCGCGTTCACCTGGGTCATTGATGGCACCGGTAGGGCCCACGCGCGCGACATCATCACCGACACCGGCTGGAAAATCGTCCTCGATCGCGGGCTGGACATCTTCCAGGCACCCATCAGAAAAGACGGATTTTCACTCGGCGACCGGCTGCAGGATCACCGAGCAGTCAAGGGGTTCTATGTGACCTATGTAAAGGACTTAGACCAAGATAACAAAGTCACATGAAACGCCGGGCAGATCATCCGGAAGCTGACACCGATGAACTGCATTATCATCGACGGGTTGGGTTACATCCCGTTGCCAAAGTTCGCGGCGCGCAGCTGTTCCACTGCATCAGCAGGCTCCATGAAAACCAGCCGCATCATCACTACCCGCCTGGAGTGTGATGAATGGGTCTCGGACTTCGGGGATCCCATGATGACCACCGCCTTGCTTGATCGGCTTACGCACCGCTGCCGCATTCTTGAGACTGGCAACGACAGCTGTCGCTTCAAAGCCAGTTCCGAGATAGCGAAAAAGACAACAGCATTGACCACATCATGACGAAGAAAGCATAAAGACTGAACGGGTCAAATCTCGGTGACCAAAACGGGTCAGTTTCAGGTGACATTCGACACTATCTGTTCCTACGGCTTGAACGGACGAATATCAGTCAATCGGATGTGCACTGGGTTCATACTCCAATTGGATTCGCCCGATGCATAGGCAACCAACCAAACCTCAAACGCCAAATTGAACGACTGTCCGCTGGGAATTTCGTCGGCTCCATAGGACAGTTGAACCAATGTTTCATCACCTGGCCACAACGTAGTGAAGTCTTCGGTTCCCTTTCGCCAGGGCAGGCCGCTTGCTTCGTCAAGACCATAACTGTTGCCGGCGTTGTCGGTGAGCCTGGATTTGAGCTGTGGGAAAAACTTCCAGAAATCGGCAATGCCTTCAGAGTTTTTAGCATTGAAGGCAACCATAAGCGGCCGCTTTATATCACTGCTGTTTTTAACGCTAACCGTTGCCAGAATGGCGCCCTGATTGATGACCTCGAAAGACTTCAACTCGACCGACATATAGTTTTGCTCGAAAACTTTCGGTGCACCGCGATAATCGCCTGGACGGTCGCCGGCACGGGTGAAGCTGGATTTAGTGTCAGTCCCACTCTTGGTGTCGGTTCCCGAAATATTATCGGACTGCGAGCCGACTATTTTCGCTACACTTGACAACTCGGCGAGGGCACCCGTGGCGACCAGCGTCACTGATTGATTTGCTACAATCTTGCCGCTAACCGCGTCGACCGCACGAACATTTAGCCTGATCTTACCACCCGCCGGTATGGCGGTGCCTTCAATAATCGTATCAACGCCTATCTTTTCTGCGAGATCGCTTCTTATACTGGCATCTAAAAGATTCGTAGTGAATACGTCGCTGGCATCCAACTTTCTCTCGACTTCCTCTCGAGAAAGCATCAGGGATTGATTGTCCAGCGCAGAAAGTTCTTCAGCGAGGTGGCGCGCCAGATATTCTCCAAGGTCCGTCGGTGAGCCGTCAATATCCGTGAAATCTAGGACTATTGCGCTCCGCCGCCCGGCCGCTGAGAGCTGCAAATTCAACCCATCGGCAACATCGCGTAGCACCGGTTCCTGAGCGTATGCCGGAATCAAGGCCGGTACACTGACGACAATGACCATTACGAGGAACTGCAAAAAGGTCCGCCTCGCGGCCTGCTTTCCGACCGATCTCTGATTATGCCGCTCCGCAGGTATCATGGCGCAAACCATCCGCTTTCGAATTGATGGCTTGATTTCCAATTCTTGATTGGTCCGTCGTCTACACAAACTGTTTCAATAGAATCGCGAAGCTGATTGAACTCTGTGTCGATCAGGTAGCCAACAATCGCGCAATCCTCCCGGTACTGACCGAGTACAGCATTCTCGCTCCGGTATTCTACTCGACCCAGGAAAGCCTCCACACGGCGCCCCCTCCATATTCCCGTCCCATAGTCGAACATAGTGATGTCCTTATCAGTGATCTTCCATCTGTCAGCGATTAGACTGCGTTTGATAGACGCCGTGCTCGGAAAAAGTCGAGCGAAGTTGGACGAACCGGATTGGTCGAGGAAAATGAGTGTGGTGTCTCGCAAGGATTTCAACGCTCCCATCGCCGCATCACGGGTTTCAGAACGCATATTCTCCTGTTTCGCTTTGCGCAATTTTTCGGCAGTCTGATCCTGTTGTGCCTGCAGTTCCGCCTCGGCATGCGCACGTTGGCGTTGCGCGAGCAGTCGAGCTTCTCGCTGCTGCTTTGTCTCATCGATCTTTGCGAAAGCATCTTTGTAAGCCAGCTGGCTAAACCACACAGGCGTCAACAGATGTGGAATACCCTCGCGATCAAGTCCGGCAAGAATAATCTTCATTGCCTTCATATCCGCGTATATGCCAGCACACAGATTGCGCTGCGCTAGAACGAAAGCGCGATCTGGTGTGTAGGAGGACATTCCTGGAATTCCCTGCTGAAAATAGAAAGAAAGAGCCTCAGTTTGAGACGATAGCAGGTTTTGATGTGCAAGCATGTCAGAGGGTGTACTTACACAAATGTCGCCATTGCCAGCAGACAGGTAGACCAGACTGTATCCGTCAACTTCTTCGGCGTCGATTTGGGCCTTCAGCTTGTCGGCCGTCGCCTTCTGGCGAGATTGAAATGCTGCAACGTCTGTAGCAGAAATTTTTAATAAAATTGCAAGCTTGCCTTGCTCAAAGTCCAAGATAACGGGCCGTGCGTCGGTGGCTGAGCGTCTTAAGAATGCGCCGCGCTCGACAAGTACAAGGTCAGCCTTCGCTAGATAGTCGGCACCACACATATCCTTGCCGATGAAATTTCTCACCCCCAAATCGCGCATCTTCTGATCGGCTAGCAAAGTAGCTGTGGAGATATTGGGGATTGGATTGAGCCAACAGACGGCTGCAGTTGCATTGTCAAACGTTAATTGCCCCAGAAGATTGGCTGCCAGGTTCGGGGCACCGTTCGATTTGTTCTGGAGAAGAAGAATCTCGCCGTCACTGCCATCGAGAAGAGCCTGATTTACAGGATTGAGCGTGATTCCGTTTTGGGCGGTGGCGAGTTTGGCGGCACTTTCCTCTCTCGCATTTTGTGCATCAGAAAATTTGATATAATCTTCCTGCAATTCGTTTTGGATAAAATATTCCTCGACAGCGCTATTGGCCAGCATGACCTGCTGCCAATCCGCGCTACTGAGAGCCGTGTCAAGCCGGTCTTGTAGAACTATCAACTTGTCGATGGTACTTACGGACAAGTTCCGGGCGATGTAGTCCAACAGAAAAGCATTATATGATTTTCCCGCTTCGCCAGCAAGAACCAGGGCGTTCTGACGTGATTCGGTCGACGCCGCTCGGCGCCTCTCACGTGCAGCCAGGAATTCCGCCTCTATCCTGAGAGCGGCTTCCATCGTTTCATTGGCTTTTAGGACCGTATCAAGCTCTCCTAGAGTTAGAGCCTTCCTAAGCGCTACAAGAGCCTTTCCTACCCTAATAGGGTCGTCGAATTGCCCGCCGGCGCGCGAATGATCCTCGACCTCGGCGACCATATCCGACGCCTGTTTTTCAGCGGTCTTAGACTGGACACTTTGTGCCTTGGTAGCGGCTTGGTTTCTAGCAAGATCATCACCAGAGACCACTGAAGCACTTGCAGACGCTACAAAGCTCCCAAGCTGATCGGTAAGTCCTTGTGACCTAACGACTTCTTGCGCGTGCGCTAGCGCAGTTGCAATCTGCGATGCATTCCCGCCTGTCAGCACCTCGTCGAGGTCAGACTGCAATTCGAGCAGCTGGCCAATATTGTCCGCCATCAGATTGCGCGAAACGTATTCCTTTAGAAACGCGTCGATCTGCTCAGCGCCATTGCGCGCCGCCATTGCTGAAGCAATTTCCGCTTGTTTCACCGCATGCTTTTGTTCGGCAATGTCGGCAACAAAGGACTTTTCTGCATCGACAAGGTCAGATAGCGCATTACTATATTTTTCAATCGTCGCCGCATCTTCTCCTTCGAGGGCCTTCCTGACTCCGACAAGCGCCCGAGCGACTGCCAAGCCATCCGAAAACTTGTTGCCACGCGACGAGTAGGCGGTCACGTCCTCCACAAGTTCATTGCCGCGTTCTTTTGCCGATTGAAGCGCTAGCCTTTGACGTTCCTGCGCCGCCTTCTCGGCTTCATCCTTCGCATTGGCGTCGGCTATTGATTTCATATCGACAAGTTCATCAGCGATTGAAACAACAACTTCTGTATGGGCAGGGTTGGAGCGGGCTCGAATCAATGCTGCTCCGCATACCGTCTTCGCATTCACCCAATCCTCGCCAGCAACCGCCACAGCGCATGCGTCAAAGTCTTGCTGGAGTTCAACCAAGGCCAAATGGCCCACAATTTCGTCCAGCCTATTGCGCGCGGCTGCGATCTTCACTTCAAGAGAATTGAATTCTAATTTTTCAGGGTTGGAAAGCAGCGTGTTCAACGTCTCTAGCGCAGTATCGCGCGCTGCCACCAGATCATTGCGCTGCTTTTCCAGAGCAGTATTCGCGGCTTCGGCATAGGCAGCGATTACTGGATCATCGGGATTGGCATTGGCTGCGATGCGGCAGGCCTTGTCCGCCGTAACCCAATCTGCGTTTTCTGAAGACTTTGTACATTCTTCTTTGTTCGCCGCTATGCGTTGGCGCTTTGCTAACGCATCGTCATATGCGGCCTTGGTTCGGTACCCCGACCGAAGAAATGCATTGTACTCGTTGGCAGTTGAAAAACCCAGCTTGGCCGCAGAAGAATATTCCTTCTCGTTATTAAAACCGCCGGCGCGCGCCATTCGATAAGAATTTGGATCAGCAAAACCTGACCGTCTATAGGCTTCATAGGATTTGGCATCGGAGAACCCGTCACGCAGCGCGCTTTGCGATTGAGCGCGGTTTTGAAACCCCCCTCGTTCCGCTTGTAGCAGTTCACTACGGTTACCGAATCCTCCCACCTGCGCCCGGCGGATTTCGTCTGCATCTCGCCACCCCTGCGCCGCGCGTGACAGGAGGCCTTGGAGGTCATTCTCTGTGAATTCTCCCTGCGGCAAATTGAATGCACGCCGATAGGCCATCACGCCCGCCTCTGTCCCCCTGCCCCATACACCGTCGATCGTCTTGTTGTAGAAGCCAAGCTGTTGAAGGGCAGTCTGTACCTGAATAATCTGCGCCTGCTGTTGCTGCATTTGCTGCTTACGCTGTTCAGCCTGAAGCGTCTGCTTAATTGCAAAGTTGAATAAGTCATTTATGATGTTACTGTTATTCTGGGCGAATGCCGAACCAGTAGTTCCCATCATGCAACCTATCGCGACAATTGCGCAAATTATTGTGCGGCGAACGTACCGAAAGCAATCCATCAAGCCCCCCTCAAAACAACCTTGCGTATCTTAGCACAGATTCAACATGGCACAAGAAACGATAGAGGTACTGAGTGTCCAGTCCCGGGTGTTATGCTCAATCTATGCTTGTGAACTGGCGACCATCTTTTGACGTCCGAGTGGATCAGCATCTTTTTCTTCGGTTTCAGGCACCGGCAAACGCATGTCGCCTTGGGCCTTGGCCTGTCGGCATGCCAAAAAGGCCTGTCCGTTGGATTTGTCACCGCCGCAGCGCTTGTTCATGAACTGATGGAGGCCAGAGACGAACGCAGGCTCCTGCGGCTTCAAAAACAGATGTTTGGCTACAAGCTTCTGATCATCGATGAATTGGGCTTTGTCCCGTTGAGCAAAACAGGGGCCGAGCTTCTGTTTGAGTTGATCTCACAACGCTATGAGCGCGGCTCCACGCTGATCACAAGCAACCTGCCCCACGCTGGAGACGCGGGCGTAGCCAATGATCTGTCCCATTGCGTGCTTCAACCTCTTAAATAAATGTGGACACGCCGATAATGGACGCAAAGTGTACGGTCAACGGGACGTGTCCAAAAAGGTAAAGATTTGTGTCCGATAACTGGCGGGTTGATCCAGAGAAATTGTAGGTCGTTGGGCGTCATGTTCCCTGATATTTGCCTATTGTTTCTCCAAACCGGCAACCACCCGTCTCCCGAACTTTGCCGCCTACGACATATTTTTTGGGCGATGAATTGGGCAGCTGAGAAAACCGGGGGCCGATTGGTTGCAAGTCAATCGGTCATAGACCCCCGCATCATTTGCGAAAACTGGTTCCCACTGGGATCCTGTTAGGGCCGCGAGATAGGCGCCTCCCATTGAAAGTCCTTTCTGCCGAAATGCCCGAAGGTCGCCGACCGTCTGAAACATGGCCTGGTCAAGCCCAACCGTTTGATAATCGCGCCAGGGCGCATCATCGCTGCAATGTCAAAACCGAGGGCTTGATATCTGTCCTCGGGCTGTGCACCGGTCTCCGTGCCGAAAGTGTCGAACATTACCGCCATTGGCGCGGCCATACCGATGGCATATGCAACGCGGACTTCGCAGGCCCGCGCCCAGCCGCGAGCGATAACATCGCGCGCTAGCTGGCGGGCGGCATAGGCCGCCGAACGATCGACCTTGGTCGCGTCTTTGCCTGAAAAAGCGCCGCCACCATGCCGGGCATATCCACCATAGGTATCGACAATGATTTTGCGACCGGTCAGGCCAGCGTCCACCGCCGGTCCGCCTTGAACGAAGCTACCGGCCGGGTTGACGTAAACCTTCACCTCGGATGTCAGCAGATCGCCCAGGACAGGTTCGATAAGCGCCGATCTCACGAGATCGCGAAGGTCCAAGAGGGAAAGGCTTGCATCGTGCTGGGTAGACAGGACGACAGCGTCAATGCCAACAGGTCGGCCTTCTGCGTATTGGACAGTCACCTGGGATTTCGCATCTGGACCGACCAGGGCGCCTTCAGGTGAACGGCGCAATTCGCGATGCGCGCGCATCAATGCATGAGCAAGTTCGATCGGCATTGGCATCAGCGCATCCGTTTCGTCGCACGCAAAGCCGAACATGATGCCCTGGTCGCCAGCGCCAAGTTCATCACCATCGACGCCGGCCTTGATCTCCGTCGACTGCAGGGTGACATCCTTGATGAGAATGAGGCCGTCAGGGTCCAGCCCCCAGCGGCCACCCGCATGGCCGATGTCGACCAGCACGCCCTTTGCGATGGCGGCGAGATCGATATTGGCGCTGGTGGTGATCTCACCAAGAAGGCAAAGCGTGCGGCCCTTTATGGCCGTTTCGATGGCGACGCGCGAACGGGCATCCTGCTCCAGACACGCATCTAGGATGGCGTCGGAGATCTGGTCACAAATTTTGTCAGGGTGGCCGTCGGAAACGCTCTCAGATGTGAACAGGCCTGAGTTTACAAACATGGCTATAGCTTTCTCTCTTTAGTGCTTTTGGATGATTCCACGGCGCACAATCTGAAAATCAAATGCCGGACCGAAGGGGTCGGTCACCCAGTCGTCAGATCACGATGGCGTTGACGCGCCGCCGAGCATCAGTGGAACGGCAGATCCTGCGCCGCCTCAACGATATAGCCATCCAATCGGAGGGCCTCGGCCATCGGCTCCATGTTCTCCAGCGCAATGTGCCAGTAGGTTCCATTCAGAAAAGTGTCTGCAGGCTTTCCATAACGCTCCAAAATGTCGCCTGGTATCACGTTATCCATTTCAAGCTGAAGCCAGTCGGGATAGTCGCCTTCCTCTGTTAGCCAGCAACCATCAAATTGTTCATTCGGATCGGGTTCGCTCTGGTCTTCGTCCTCAAAATCAACAAACTCAATGATCCGCAGATACTCATCTGAAGGCATAGCGCTCTTGAAGTCACCCCATGTCTTCGATTTGTCGAGTGCGCGGTTGATCTGGACGATGTGCATCGCCCGGCTTTCTTCGGCGAAGACAGCGCCACCGTTGTGAGGAACGAGGCGATAAAGAAGCTTTGTCATCCGCATCCCCTCCATCCGTACGCATCGAACCGCGCGCTGCAATTCGGCCAAACGAAAAGCACCGTTTGCCGGCCCAGGGATTTGCTGCATGCTGAACTCATCGTCCCACCCTATTCTTCAGATCAGGAGTGGGGTGTGGCGGTACGTCCGTTTGTTTGCCGATCGGCCGCATCCCCTTTCGGAATCCACCTTGCCCGGACGGGCAGGTTGGCGAGGGCGTTAGCCCTTCTCCTGATACTGCAGTAACCGATAGATGATTTTCCGACGGCGTTCAAGTGATCAGGCGTCCGAGGTTCGCTTGCCGGTGCATCGCAACGACACCCCAAGACTAACCGTAGAGTTGCCGAACGCATTGGTCAGTGATGGTATCTGCCTTCGCGAGGTCGGTTAGTAGGCGCAGCGGCGTGCGAGCCGGTTGCGTCGACACCTTGGTAGCGAGCCTGGATGGCACTGGTTCGTGCGCAAGCCAAAAGGCATGCATCGGCGCTTTGCAGCAATCTTCTTCATGGCTTCGCGCAGATGCGTTTCTTCCGGCCGAACGCTCCTGTCGCAAACACTGGATCGATCCACATTCAACACTTCACATGCCCGTTGCTGGCTCACTCCATCCGCCTTACACAAGTGAGCCACGACTTGCTTTCTAGCGGCGGGCGTGACCACTTATTTCCCAACAGGTCCTTCAGCGCCCCATTGTCGAGCATCGTATCGGCGAGCATCCACTTCAGCTTGCCATTTCCCTCCTCAATGGCCGGGAGCCGTTTGGCTTCGGACACTTCCATTCCACCGAACTTGGCTTTCCATGTGTAAATACTGCCGTCACAGACACCATTCTTGCGGCAAAGCTCAGAAACCGGAATCCCGGACTCGTGCTCTTTCAATATCCCAAAGATCTGTTCTTCTGAAAACGGCTGCGCTGCATGTTCTGGTCCTCTGGTTGTGTCAAAACGAACTTCAAACTGGAATAGAGCGCGGGGGCCAGGTCAGCACCAACGCAGGCGAACCGAGCGCATGCAAAAATGTATAACTCAGCACTCCCCTTTCTCCCGCCGTTTGCGCCTCTCATCATCCAGCTGCTTTGCCAGTTCGAATTCCGGCGTTCCTCGTACCAATTGATGCTCGTGAAAATCTAGGAGTAGGTCCTTCTCTGCTTCGGTTTCGCGGCTGCCAGGCGAGAGAGTGGAGAAGATTTCATCCCGGCGCGAATCGGTCATCTTGGCGTAGTTGTCTTCTGTGACCTGTTCGTTCTCATGCCCCATATTGTGCGACCATGCTTTGCGTTCTTCTGCGGTGCGGCAATACTCGTCTCGAATGGACTTGAGGTAGTGCCTGACTGAATGGGGATTGAAATATTGCAGAGCCGCGCTTTTGCAGCCGTTTCGAAAAGCACGCCTGACAGCACTATCGGTCTGCCAAGGCAGAATCGGCTCGCGATCCGTTTTGGAAAGATCGCGTATGCGGCCCAAAGCAGCATTCGGCGGGAACAATGCATCTTGTGACCTACATCCCAGCTTACTGAGCTCGTCGATCCATGCAATTACAATATGCGCGAACCGTTCATCTATGGGAAACCAGAACGTGGTTTGACTCTTCCCGTTCTTGACCCGAACCACCGTCGCGTCCTGCCTGACCTTTTTTGCCTTCACATCGATATGACCTAGCCGTAACGAGGCGGTTGCGTTGGCGCGCGTGCCGAACAGGAAACTTGCGGCGACGATAGCTTGGTCCCGTTGCTGTGTGAGCGAGCGTGCAGGCATGCCGGAAAGAATTTTGAGGGCCTCATCGGTGGTTGGGATATTCCGTGGCGCCGGTTGCAGAGCCTTGGCCGCCAGCGCTTTGGGCAATTTGAAGTAGCCACCGATGGTTTTCTTCATTCGCCGGTAGCCGTCCTGCTGGACCAGCCAGTCAAAGAAAGCGGCAAGAAACGACGCTCGATGCCGCACAGTGCTCCGGCTCATGCCAAACTGACTGGCAATTATGAGAGATTCGCGATAGCGACTGGCGTCCGCTGGGGTGATTGCCGAGAGCAGTTTGCCATCATGAAAGGTCTCAAAATCACGGATGACCGCAAGATGAGCGTCCAATGTTTTGGGATCAAATCGCCCGGCATAAACCTGATAGTCAAAGATGACGCGCTCGTTCGCAGGCGTCCATGAGGGGCATGTTTGTGCCGAGTTTGTCCCAACACCAACCGGGAACGCGCCCGTACCTTCGTCTATGGAACCCAGGCTGGCGTTGGATTCTACGCATGTCAAGAGCTTGTCGCATTCCGTCTCACCCAGTATTTTTTGTAACATGCCATGACACTCAGGACAGGTCGCGTGCGCCCAGTAGCTACGCCTAATTGGGACATCGATGCAAAGCGTTGAGACTTCAGGAAACACGCAGGATTTGCAGGCGAAACATTTGAACTCCCCCATTCGAAGCGACTTTGTGCGTTCGATGGACCGTTGCGCGTGAAACCACTTGAGTTCAGTACCGCGAAACAGCTGCGGTCGCGTACCGTCGACCGGCCGCAAACCGGACTTAGTCCAGTTGCTCAATGTGTTGCGGCAAATCCCATAGTGATGAAGTACATCTTCAACCGAATAGACTCGATTGGCCTTTGGCCGAGCTGAACGATAGGAGCGTGACATTACGCGCCCCCTTCGTGTGCCGGAGCTCTGTGCGAGCAGCAGCATGCATCGCTCGAACGGCCACCTCCACCCATGTCTTTGCATGGCGCAGAAATCATATAGACAGCGCCCTGTCGGCGAACGCTGCGTGCAGATGAGAGAGCCTGCGACGGGTCGCAGCTATAGGTGACGGTCTGAGACATCCTACAGCCCCCGCCGACGCTGCTCGAACATCAAAAGATCAGCAATTGCCCACCGGGTCGTGCCCGGCGACAGCTCGATCGGCTTCGGAAACCTATCTGTAGTCTTCGCCCAGCGCCAAATGGTAGCGACGCTCACCGAGTAGCGCTTGGCCACCTTGCGAACCGAGAGATAGGCAGGTTCATCCCTGCCATCAGCCGTCTTCTGATTACTGACCAGCGTTGGTTTTGACTCTGGCGTAACTTTGGCGCGGGAGGATTTGGTGCGGCCGGTCTTGACCGTTGCAAGCTTAACCAACTGGCGATTGGCATTCGGGACCGGAATTGGACTTGAAGCGACCTGCGGAATTAAGGACCCTTGCGGATCCGTCGCATCGTCGAACAATGAGGGATTGTTATAATCTTGAACAGGTGACATGCCGCTCCTATGCCGCCCACGGGGCGGAAAAGTTGCGAGCACGTCATGCGCTCTGGATAATAAAGTGGATAAGCAAACAGACTCAGCTCATCCCAAGCACGCTCATTGTGCCTATTTCCGTATCAATTGGCAACATCCCTATGAAGGATTTTGTAAAAGTCTCTGCGGGGAGCGCGCCATGATGGGCCAAATGATGGGCCAGCTTTGGTCTTCATAAAAAGATTTATTATTTTCAATCACTTAGAAAGAAAAATGGCGGAGAGGAGAGGATTCGAACCCCCGATACGGTTGCCCGTATGCCGCATTTCGAGTGCGGTGCATTCAACCACTCTGCCACCTCTCCGCATATCTGGTTGCGCATGTTCATGCGGGCGTCGTCATACCCATTTCATGGCGCGGATACGGTAAAGGGATCGCCGAAGATTACCCGTGGCGCCACTGTGCCGCTGGTCAATTTTGCATCCTTCAGCTGTTTGCGATCATCAATAGGTTGTCTTCGCGCACTTGATCGCTACAGTTCGCCCAATCCGATTTTGTGAAGGACGACGCATGCTCAACGGTGAAATTCGCTCGAAGGTCGACCAGGTCTGGAATGCCTTCTGGGCTGGCGGGATCGCCAATCCGCTCGAGGTGATTGAGCAGATCACCTATCTCCTGTTCATGCGCGGGCTCGATGACATCCAGATTCGCGAAGAGAACAAGGCCAACACGCTCGGCAAGCCGATTGAGCGCGTGATCTTTCCCGAAGGGGTCTATCGCACTGATCCCGACGGCAAGCCGGTCACCTATGCGGAGCTGCGCTGGTCGCATTTCAAGAATGATGACCCCGCGCGCATGTTCGAGATCGTCGCAGAAAACGTCTTCCCCTTCCTACGCGACATGGCAGAGGCTGGCACTTCCCACGCCCATCACATGAAAGACGCGCGCTTCACCATCCCAAAGCAGGCACTGCTTGCAAAGGTGGTCGATATGTTGGCAGAAATCCCGCTCGTTGACCGCGACACCAAGGGCGATCTCTACGAATACATGCTCGGCAAGATCGCCAGCGCCGGCCAGAACGGTCAATTCCGCACGCCGCGCCATATCATCAGGCTGATGGTCGAAATGACCCAGCCGACGCCGAAGGATACGATCTGCGATCCGGCCAGCGGCACTTGCGGCTTCCTGGTCGCCGCCGGTGAGTATCTGCGCGACAATCATCCGGAGCTGCTGCGCGACGAAGTGGCACGCAAGCATTTCCATGACGGCATGTTCCACGGTTATGATTTCGATAATACCATGCTGCGTATCGGTTCGATGAACATGCAGCTGCACGGCGTCGAGGGCGCCGATATCCGCTACCGGGATTCCCTCGCCACCGGTCACGCCGACGATGAAGACAAATATTCGCTGATCCTTGCCAACCCGCCCTTTGCCGGGTCGCTTGATTACGAGACGACAGCTGCCGATCTGCTATCGATCGTCAAGACCAAGAAGACCGAACTGCTGTTCATGGCGCTGTTCATAAAGCTGCTAAAGCCCGGAGGACGGGCGGCAGTGATCGTTCCCGATGGCGTGCTGTTCGGCTCGTCCAAGGCACACAAGGCAATCCGCAAGATGCTGGTCGACGACCACAAGCTCGACGCCATCGTCAAACTGCCCTCGGGCGTGTTCAAGCCCTATGCCGGGGTGTCCACGGCCATCGTTTTCTTCACCAAGACCAATTCCGGCGGCACCGATCAAGTCTGGTTCTACGATGTCCAGGCAGATGGCATGAGCCTGGATGACAAGCGCCAGCTGCTGTTGACCGAGGACAAATTTGGCCCGGTGCCGAAGGCGGCGCTTAGCGAGGACGAGCACGCCAAAAACAATCTGCCGGATGTCGTTGCCCGCTGGGCCGAACGCACCGGCACCGAGCGCGACAACCCGCGCACCGGCCAGAGCTTTACCGTGCCCCGCAAAGAGATCGCCGCCGCCGAGTATGACCTGTCGCTCAACCGCTACAAGGAAGTGGTGCACGAAGCTGCGGACCATCGTCCGCCGAAGGAGATCATCGCGGAGCTCCTGGTGCTGGAGGACGAGATTGCTATGGGGCTGAAGAAGCTGGAGGCAATGTTATGAATTTGCCTGCGGTAGCATTAGGTGAATTATGCGACATTCAAATTGGCAGAACACCCTCCCGATCGGTAAAGGAATATTGGCAAGAAGGCGTTCATCCTTGGGTGTCGATATCTGATCTTCGCGAGCGCATAGTTAGTGCAACGAAAGAACGTATTACTGATATTGGAGTGCGTGGCAGTGGTTCTAGGCTGATTAAGGCAGGGACTGTGCTCATGAGCTTCAAGCTGAGTATCGGGAAACTAGCGTTCGCTGGATGTGATCTGTATACGAACGAAGCGATAGCTGCGCTAAGCCCAAGGGATGAAAGACTAACGCCAAGCTTTCTTCTTCGAGCTCTAGAACAGATCAATTTCGATGGTCAAGGAAACAGGGCTGTAATGGGGATGACCCTGAACAAGGCTAGCCTTGCAGCGTTGCCGGTTCCCTTGCCATCCCTCGACGAGCAGAAGCGGATTGTGGCGATCCTGGATAAGGCCGATCAGCTCAGGCAGAAGCGCCGCCAGGCCATCGCGCTGCTCGACAGCCTCACCCAGTCGATCTTTCTGGAGATTTTCGGAGATCCGGTGAGCAATCCGAAGGGGTGGCCTGTCCGGCCATTCGGCAGCCTTGTAGAAAACTGTGATTCTAAGCGAGTCCCTGTAAAACAAAGCGATCGAGATAAAAGGCCTGGCACATACCCATACTACGGGTCTGTTGGCGTAATTGATGACATCGACGGTTTCTTGTTTGATGGCGAGCATCTACTTGTCAGCGAAGATGGAAAGCATTTACAAAGTAGAACTAGGCCAATCGCATGCATTGCGAAGGGGAGATTCTGGGTAAACAATCATGCTCACGTGGTAAAAAGCAATGGATTATCAGATTTATTTTTCCTCAGGGAATTTTTGGAGATTTCACCTATTGATAAATATATAAGTGGAATTGATCAGATAAAGTTGAATCGAAAAAGCATGGACAATATTGCAGTTCCGCTTCCTCCGATGCATCTGCAAGAAATGTATAGGTCTGTTACTACGAGATTGGAAATTCAAAGGCAGAGAGCTGATCAAATGGGTGCGCGCTTGGATTCCCTCTTCTCCTCCCTCCAACACCGCGCCTTTGCCGGTCAACTCTGAGGCACCATGTCCAACTTCGCCTTCCTCGCCACTGAATTCCCCGAGATATTCGACAGCGCGAAGCGGGCGGAGGGCTATGTCGCGGGTGATCCGCGCACTGCCGCCTTCTATGCCCGGCGCACGGTGGAGCTGGCCGTGCAATGGGCCTACAGGAACGACAGCGGGCTGCATTTTCCCTATGATGCCAGGATCTCGGCGCTGATCCACGAGGCGAGTTTCCAGAAGCGGGCGGGACAGGCGGTTTTCACCAAGGCCAAGCTGATCATCCGCATTGGCAATCGCGCTGTGCACGAAGCGAAGGACACATCGGCCAGGGACGCGGCGGACGCAGTGCGCGAGCTCTTCCATCTGACCTTCTGGCTGGCGCGGACCTATGCCAAGACACCGCCGCCGGATGGCCTGCGCTTTGACGCCGCGCAGCTGACCCGCAAGGACGACCTGGTCCGCAAGGCCTTCGCCGAACTGACGCGCCTTAAAGCGGAGACGGAAGCGAAGGACAAGGCCTTTGCAGAGCTGCTGCGCGACAAGGGTGATCTCGACGCGGAGCTGAAAGCCGCCCGTGCCGAACGTGACCGCATTCGCCGCGACAACGAGGCGCGGACAGACACTCACGACTATTCCGAAGCCGCGACCCGCGACCTCTATATCGATCTATTGCTCAAGGAAGCCGGATGGCCGCTCAGTGAGGCGCGTGACCGGGAATACCCGGTCGAGGGCATGCCGAACAGCGAGGGCAAGGGCTTCGTCGACTATGTTCTGTGGGGCGACGATGGCAAGCCCTTGGCGCTGATCGAGGCCAAGCGCACAAAGCGCGACCCGCGCGTCGGCCAGCAGCAGGCTAAACTCTATGCCGATTGTCTGGAAGCCGAATTCAAACAGCGACCGGTGATTTTCTACACCAACGGCTACGACCACTGGATCTGGGACGACTCGGCCTATCCGCCTCGCCAGGTCTCCGGCTTCTACAAGAAAGACGAATTACAACTGCTGATCCAGCGGCGAACGAGCCGCAAGCCGGTCGCAGGACTTCCGGTTAGCACCAAGATTGCCGGGCGCTACTACCAGACCCGTGCCATCGCCAAGGTTGCGGCAAGTTTCGAGGTGGAGCGGCAACGCAAGGCGCTGCTGGTGATGGCCACCGGTAGCGGCAAGACGCGCACGGTGATCGCCCTGGTCGATCTCATGATGCGGGCGGGTTGGGTTAAACGTGTGCTCTTCCTTGCCGATCGGGTGGCGCTGGTCAACCAGGCGGTGAAGGCCTTCAAGGCGCATCTGCCCGATGCCTCCCCTGTCAATCTGGTGACGGAGAAGACTGGGGAAGGCCGGGTCTTTCTCTCAACCTATCCGACGATGATGAATCTGATCGATGGCCGTCAGGCCGATCACGTCCGGTTCGGCCCCGGTCATTTCGATCTCGTCATCATCGATGAGGCACACAGATCGGTGTATCAGCGCTATGGTGCGATCTTCGACTATTTCGACAGCCTGCTGGTGGGCCTCACGGCAACGCCGAAAGACGAGATCGATCACAACACCTATGGGCTGTTCGCGCTCGAAGACGGCGTGCCGACCGATGCCTACTCGCTCGACAAGGCCGTGGAGGACGAATATCTGGTGCCGCCGATGGCGGTCTCGGTGCCGCTGAAATTCCAACGCGAAGGTATCCGCTACGACGACCTCAGCGACGCAGAAAAAGAAGAATGGGACATGCTGGAATGGGACGAGGAGGATGGCGACCCGCCCGACAGCGTCAATGCCGAAGCGATCAACAAATGGCTCTTCAATGCCGACACCGTCGACAAGGTGCTGGCCCACGTCATGACTCAAGGGTTGAAGGTCGCGGGAGGCGATCGCCTAGGCAAGACCATCATCTTTGCCAAGAATCAGGCTCACGCGGCATTCATCGAACAGCGCTTCAACATCGCCTATCCGCATCTGGCCGGTCACTTCGCCCGCATCATCACCCACAAAACCGAATACGCTCAGAGCCTGATCGACGATTTTTCCAAGAAGGATGTCGACCCACATATCGCCATCTCCGTCGACATGCTCGACACCGGCATCGACGTGCCGGAAGTGGTCAATCTGGTGCTGTTCAAGCTGATCCGCTCGAAAACCAAATTCTGGCAGATCATTGGCCGCGGAACGCGCTTGTGTCCCGATCTGTTCGGGCCCGGCGAGGACAAGGAATTTTTCCGGGTCTTCGATTATTGCCAGAACCTCGAATTCTTCCAGCAGAACCCGGAGCCTGACGAGGGTCGAAATGCCAAGAGCCTGAGCGAGCGCCTGTTTGCAGCCCGTTTCGACCTGGTGCGGGCGCTGGACGATAAAGAACGGCTGGAACAGCCGCCGGGCAACGCGGAAGAAGGCAAACCCTTCGATGCGGGCGGTAATGCGCCGATCGATGAACAGATGATCCGCGACAGCGCTCTCACAGACCTCAAGGACACCGTCGCCGCGATGAACCTCGACAATTTCATTGTGCGCGGCAAGCGCCGTCTGGTTGAAAAATACAAGGCGCCGGAAGCCTGGATCGATCTGAGCGACGCTGTGCGCGACGAGCTGCTGGATGATGTTGCGCCGCTGCCCACCGAGCGCAAGAGCGAAAAGGAAGAGGCCAAACGCTTCGACCTTTTGATGTTCAACCTCGAATTGGCGCTGCTGAAGGGTTCCAAGCGGTTCGACAAGCTGAAGAAGCAGCTGATCGAAATCGCTTCGGCACTGGACGAGCAGGTGGCGATCCCAATCATAGCCGCCCAGCACGCTCTGATCCTCGATATCCTGTCAGATGACTGGTGGGAGGGGATCACGGTGCCGCTGCTCGAATTGGTGCGGCTCAGGCTGCGCGGTCTCGTTCACCACATCGACAAGAAAAAGAAGTCAATCGTCTACACCAACTTCGAAGATCAGCTCGGCGACGGAGCCGATATCGATTTGCCTGAGGTTGGTGAAGTAGACTTCGCGCGCTTCAAACGAAAGGCGCGGCATTTCCTGCGTGAGCACGAGGACCACATCACGATCGCCAAGCTGAAGCACGGCAAACCGTTGACGCCGATCGATATCGCCGAGCTGCAACAGATGCTGCTTGCCGCCGGTATTGGCGACGCAGTGCATATCGAAAGGGCTTCCGAAATCGCCCATGGTCTGGGGCCGTTCATCCGGTCGCTCGTCGGGCTCGACCGGGGCGCGGTCTCCGACGCCTTCAGCGACTTCCTCTCCGACCAAGCCGCCAGCGCCGACCAGATCGAATTCATCGATATGGTGGTCGAGCATCTGACGGAAAAGGGCGTCATGGACCCCGGCCTGCTCTATGAAAGCCCCTTCATCGACATCGCCCCAAGCGGCCCGGAGCAGGTGTTCGACATCGCTCGCACCAAGAAACTGGTCAGTGTCATCAAAGGGCTCAATGAGAGCGCGGCGGGATAGCGGAATGCAGCAATGGCTTGCCTCATTGTTCAACGCAGCCAAATGAGTGCAGTTTGACTCGAGGTTGACCGGTGGCGCGCGCGCCTGCTTTCTATGCGGCAGAGTTCATTCGACAGACGGCGCTCGCCAGTGAGTCTGTATGGCGGCGTCTTGTATCCATTGTCCATCCAATTTGCAGGCGACTACCTGCCGTGGTCTATTGCCAGAGTAATCTAACCAACCAGCACGGGCACCATGCGCAAAGAGTAGATCAAGTCACGGTAAAAACTTTCCGCCTAATGTGGAGATAGATAATATGGACGACGATAGCAGTTATGCAGAAGCGCTCCAAAAACGCATTGAGGACGCTTATGTCAAAAGCGGCAATAGGCTTGGGTGGCGGTTATTGGCGAGTCCCGCTCACGTAGTGAACCATGCCGGGATAGCTTTGCTTGGGTTACATCCCGGCGGTCGTGTTAAGCCTGCGCATCATGCTGAATTCGCGATGGCAAGTGGAAGCGCGTATGAAGTAGAGCAATGGGCAAACCATCCAGCGGGGCAAAACCCGCTGCAGGTTCAGGTTCGCACATTGTTCGAACTCCTGGACGCTCGCCCTGAGGACGTGTTGGCTGGAAATCTGGTCCCATTCAGGTCGCCCAACATTGCTGGCCTTCAAAATTCTAAAGCTGCTTTTCAGTTCGGTGAACAAATTTGGGACGAGATTCTCAATCGTGCGCGACCGAGATTGGTAATTGGAATGGGTCGGCAGACCAGAGAAATTCTTATGCGTCTGCTTGGCGTAAAAGAAGCAGTGTCAGTTCCTTTGGGGTGGGGAAACATCACAGGAACACGAGGGAATTTTGAAGGCGGCGTTTTTGTAGGACTTCCACACCTGTCACAATATAAGATAATGCGCCGACCCAAGAGCACGCCTGCGATAGAGGCTCTCTTTGAAGGCTACGTGAATGCTAGCGTCCGCCCTGCTTAGTCGAAACCCCGTCTGTCATTCGCTGTAGTGATGGGTTTCACACTTTCATCGGATGCTCAATTTCTAAAGCGGCGAAACCACCGATCGCTTTTCCATTGGCAAATGAACCCTTTGCAATATTGGCCAGATTACAACTTTTTCCCACCAATGCCACGCAGATGGCAGCTGAACGCCCTCTTTGTGACCAAGCGATTGACGTCCTGACCGGCCAGCGCTCTAATAACTTGTAATAGTAGTAGAGCGCTTAACCCTACCTACTCAACCTTACTCTGTTTACACACCCGTTGCGTCAACTTCCTCAAAGCCATGTCGGCTCTATCGCTCAGTTCCTCGTGGCGAATTGACGTTTGTTTCATTCCCTTACTTTCCCTCCGCGTCGGCAGCTTCTTTCCTGCGTTTCGAAATGCTGCCAACAAGTCCTTCTTCAAAACTTTGCGACGTTTCGTCCATGCGTCATCCATTGCGTGCAAGCCGACGACGCCGCTCGTTTGAAATTTGAAAATGCGCTCTTTGCTGTTTCTCTCCCTGACACATCTCATACGGTTGGCTGGCAACGGGCTAGTTCTCAGAAATGTCGGCTGGAGGAACCGAAAGCAGGGATTCAATTTTGTGAATTTGAAGCCGTGCAGATCGTCCAGTGTGTTAAGTCCCAGCTTTTGGAGTTCTTCTCCTCTTAAGCATACCTCTATCCGGACGCGCTTCTCTGCATCTAACAGTGCATTCGCTGTTTTAGCATTAGGGTTCTGCTTGTCGACAACTTTATCCATGATACGCCAAAATCTAGATCCTTCACGACTGCCATAATAAACAGTTGCATCGACGTATGGCTGCAGGTCGTTTCCGTTGAACAAAAGTGGATTCAACTTTCTCCTACCCGCCGGTATCGGCAGGACAAACTTGGTGCCGTCTTCCTTTTTTTCCCCCTTTTTCTTCTTTTTCCATGTAAATCTGGGTCGGTCACGATCTGCTGACAGGATATCCCCTGCCGGCATAAAGTGACTCATAAGCATGGCCATAAGACGCGCACGCTCATCATCGTCTCCAGGCACTTTCGGTGTGAAGTCTATGCTAATCTCAATACCGGCGAGCAACACATCGCCATTGATGCCGATATCGCTCCGAATGGCGTCCACCGCATCGAACACCAACTTAAGATTCGGCTCTTGGAACCTGACCTTGAATTTTTGGCCGTTCTTCTGAGCAATCATTTTGGCATAGCAGCTCAGGCCAGTCGCTTTCTTGATGCGCGCATTGATCCATTTTGCTTGTGTCTTCCTCCCAGTCGTGAAATGAATTTCAAGCCAATCGATAACCGCCCTCGCTGTGAAGGAATTCAGGTTCACATTAGGCCGAAGGCTTACGCGCCCCTTAAGCCGCGGTTGGATTTGTTCAACAGCCTCTTCGGTATAAGTGAGCGCAATTTTGCGTTTGGTCTTGATTGCTTCGATAGTGAATTGATGGCTATTCATTTTGATCGCTGTTTCCTTTCTTGTGCAGTCTCGCATCGCACCAGCGGGCTTAGGCAATGTGACGCGCTTCTTCGCGCAGATGGACCAAAACGACTTCGGCTAAATGAAACGCTTAAGCGATCCGCTCTGCTATTTTGCATATAGCGGAATTAACCCAGCGATGCAGATGATGCCTCAGTGTCGCTCGTTGGATTGGACCGGGGCGCGGCTTTAGACACCTTCAGCGTCTTCATCTCAGACCAGATCGGGTTCACCGACATCGCCCGCGCCAAGAAGTTGACCGGCATCATCAAGGGCTTCAGCAAGAGCGCGAAGGGTAAGTGAGCGGTTCAATGTAGATCATAGCCTGGATGGGCGCTGTTTGAATCGAGGTTGCTTCGTGGCGCGCTTCGTGGCGATTTCTGAGTAACCATACCCGCCGGGCCAAACGCGCGCCTGTGAGTCTCTGCGGGTCTTTGTGAGAACGCAGGCGAGCATGGCCGGATGAGAACTTTTGTGTCAGACGAGCGTCGATGCCTTCGGTAAGATTGCAGCAGTGCGGACGGCACTCTGTCCGCAACACCGCAAACACAAACAACACGAACCCCATTTGAATATTCGAGGACTGAGGTGGTCGTGGGGCTCCTGATTGGGTGCGGAGATAACCGTGGTTGCAAATCCTACACCCAAAACGTTCCGACAACTTAACGAAGCACATTCCAACAAACAAACCATCCGGCGTCTTTCAATCACCCGTCTTCAGCTCGCCCTCTCAACAGGCATATCCAACCCTTCAACATCTCCGGCGTTTGTGTGTTACATCAACGTGAGAATTAGACCCGTTTTTCATATGTATTTTCCTTGGCGCTATAACGCACCCCGAATTGGTATTGCAATGCCGCTGTTTCCCTCGAGGTTGAGTCAGAAATAGCTTCGAGCACATCTGACGTATACCTACGCTCGAGTTTTGGTGGCGCTTCTCAGTAAGCTTCTATGAGGGTTTCTTCGATTTAACGGGAAATAGCCTACCTCTATATATTAGATCTTACTAATATATAGGACAACCACGGACAAGGCTTTTGAGCAATCCTTCTTATTCGCAATAAGAGGCGCTGGCATTGGTTGAATTCCGCCCGGTTGTTATGCCGGGAAGCTTATTGGTGCTTTTGTTTACCCGGCGCCAAGCTTCGAGGCTTTAGAGGCGGGTTCTAGCGGAAGAAATTTGTAAAGGGCAACATCTCACTCTTAAGATACCCATTTGGGTATATCGGAGAAATCAAGCGGCCAGTTATCGATAAACAAATAATGCGTCCCATGCGCAGAGGTGGATGACGCCACCGGAGTTCGGTGGCGCCAGAAGGCATCCCCTTAATTATGGGTTGATTTTCCTAGGACTTCGTTTTTCCAAATCGAATGTTTCGGGTCAGATATAACGGCGCTAGTCGAACATGAATGAATCTCGCGAGGACGCCCCCTTCACGGTATTGTTTGAAATCCGACATACATAGATTTCAACAAAGTTGACCGGCTTGCCGCTCCATCCTCGTGAGCTCCATTCGACAGCAAACGTCATTGATGTGGATTGACCGTTACGAAATGCACGAATGTTTTCAGCAACCGGATTATATAGATTCGCATAATCCGTCAGCAACACGGACGGTCTTCTAGGAATATTCATTCCCATGCCGCCGAAGGTTTGACCAAGTTTTAGCAGCTCTGCTGCACTGTAGTTGGCAAAAAAGACCTCATAGGGTGATTGAATCTCTGCAATAATCTTGTCCTTGCAGCTGCTGGCAAGCGCACTAAGATCGGCTTCTGTTGCAGACGCTTGTGCATAGGGACGCAACGGAAGCGCTGTGATGCTCGCAACTGCTATTAATCCAGCGAATGCGCTGTGTCTGATTGTGCGTTTGAGGATTGCCTGCTTCGTATGTGTCATTGGGTATTTTCTCCGTGGTTAGATTGAGGTTTCATTGGGTTGGAATAGGTATTGTGCTGACCGATTACTGAAGACGATCAACCAAGTTGTCGGCGCTGAGATGCGTATAGCGCTGCAACATCCGGAGCTCTTTGTGTCCAGAGATGCTGCTGACCTCGATCACATTGAGACCGCGCTCAAAAAGGCGGCTCACGCCCTCGTGTCGCAGATCGTGAAAGCGAAAACCCTGGATACCGGCACGAACCAGAAGACGACGCCAGACTTGCTCAAGGGAACCGGCACTTATAGGGAAGATTCTGGGTTGATCGATCTCGGCTCGCGACTTCCACTCCATCAGCGCATTGAACGCACGCTGTGAAATCGGCACCTCGCGTCCTGAACCATTCTTGGTCATCGTCAGCGTGATCACACGACGATTGTGTGAAAAATCGTTCCACTGCAGCGAAAGAATCTCGCCGCGACGCATCCCAGTCTCAATCGCGAGAATAAGCAGTGTTTTGAAGAAGGCTGTCTTGCCGCCATCGCATCCATCAAGCAGGCGTTGCTCCTCATTGCCTTCAAGACGACGGCTTCGCTCATTGCGGATAACCGGACGACGAACAAGCTTCACCACGTTGCGGCTCAGCGGCAAACCCCAGTCGCGAATGGCGACCTCGATCACGTGACTTAAGATGGCAAGTTCGCGAACCGTTGTAGAAGGCGCGACCGTCTTCAGACGCTCGTCGCGAAATGAGGAGATGTCCTGCGGCGAAAGACCAATCATCGTCCGGAAAGCAATGTCGTGTCGCTTGAGCACGCCTATGCGCTGAATTTCCTGCACGGCACCGCGCTTGGTTGGCGATACTTCTACCTTGTAGCGCTCCAGGAGCTCGCTGAGCGTCGTTGTCTCTAATATTCGAGTATCAGGTGCTGCGCCGAACCGATCGACTACAGCCTCAAGCTCGCGAGCCCATTTCTCACACTCGAGTTTGGTGTCGAACGACTTGCAGCGAGGTTTGGTGCCCCGGCGGCGAACCTGTCCTTGCCAGCGTCCGCGCAGTTTTCTGATGGTAGCCATACGATGATCTCCAATGGGTATTGAAGGTCATGCGTAGGACGCCCCCGAAGGGGTGCCAAGGCTCATTCCATTACGATCTATTCGTGAGTCCAATCAATATCCAATCGGCCTTCAGCGCTTCTTATATTCAGTATGTTCTCAACGTTTGGATACGACTCCAAAACAACACCGCCGTGGATGAAGGCTTCGCGCACTCGATCAGCATTCACCGATTCTGGAATGCTTGATTGTGATCCCCTTGCATAGCCGAATGCATCCGCAACGAGCGAGTATACAACCGCCCAACTCATGGCGTCGGAAATAGCATTGTGATCGGGAACGCTAGATACATCTCCATTGTTGGGTGCAATGGTAGATATGTCAGCACCAACACGGCGGGCTTGGAGCACCTGGAAATGCCTCAGAATATTGCTTAATCTTTCTTGCGAAATCGGATCGGCGTGCTGAATCACGTCCTTTAGGATAGGAATCACATGATCCGGAAGAGGATGAAAATCCGTTGGTGGCGGCAGATCAATGCCAATAGGCTCACCTCCAGTCTCAAAGCGTAATCGCATATTATTCAGCGCGATCTGGCAAAGCTCTGACAGTGTCGCTGGCAACATTGCCCTCGCTGCAGCCAAAGACCGCTCTCGCCGGTCTTCCTCACGCTTGGCTGCTTGGCTAACCTGCAGTCTAATACCCCGTAAAGCAATAAGCGCAGCGCCGCTAGAAAATAAAGCAACAACAATATTGCCGAGTAAACTAACCCATTTATCATCATCCAGGTGGAAATCGAGAACCATGAAGAGAACTAGGAAAAGCAGCGTGGACACAAGAGCACCAAGCGCAAGGCCATCCAGATAATTTCTGACTTTTACTGTTTGTCGCTTCATGTGACGAGCCCCAATTCGACGATACGGCCTGCAAGGAACCACTTCGAGATGGCTCCAACGATGCGAGAATGAAAACCTGCGTCGACTTTGTAGTTTGATTCGGATGGATCGGGAAACTCAAAAGCGATTTCAGAGACAGATAAGAAAGTGAAAGCGCCGCGGACGTGGTCCTAAGATCAAATGCGCTCGCGTCTCTGCACACCACAAAATATGTCGTGTGCTTATTCGCTCGCTAACTCACTGAAAATACTCAGAAAAATGGCGGAGAGGAGAGGATTCGAACCCCCGATACGGTTGCCCGTATGCCGCATTTCGAGTGCGGTGCATTCAACCACTCTGCCACCTCTCCGCATATCTGGTTGCGCATGTTCATGCGGGCGTCGTCATACCCATTTCATGGCGCGGATACAAGCCTTTTGACGCGCAATTTTTTTCAACCAACTTGACTCGTTGCACGCTTTCCCGTATCTGCCGCATATCCATGGCGTGAGGCAACTTGCGCCTTCTGTATTTCGGCTGAAAAACAGGGCCTCAATACAGCTTCGGGAAACCCACCGGAAAGCGCTATCTGGTTCATTTGAACCATTTTACAATATCCGGTGCTCAACCATGAACGACTGAATAAAAAGACAGCTGTATGGCGCGTGCCAATAACAAGCTGAACCGAACATCGAAAGGTAAAAACATGTTCGCAGTCATAAAAACCGGCGGAAAGCAGTACACTGTCGCCGCCGATGACCTTCTGAAGGTCGAAAAACTTGCCGGTGACACCGGTGACATGATCGAATTTACACAGATTCTGATGGTCGGCGAAGGCGCCGATGCAGCCATTGGCAAGCCCTTTGTTGAAGGTGCTCTGGTCACGGCTGAAGTGATGGACCAGGGCCGTGCCCGCAAGGTTATCGCCTTCAAGAAACGCCGCCGGCAGAATTCCAAGCGGACCCGTGGTCATCGTCAGCACGAAACCACAATCCGCATTGCTGAAATCCTGACAGGGGGCGCAAAGCCGTCGAAGAAGGCAGCAGCACCCAAGAAGACTGAAGCAGCAGCCGAGGCACCAAAGGCCAAGGCCGCTCCCAAGGCTGCCGATACAGCACCTGCAGCCGTCTTTACCGCACCCGCAGGCGCCGCCGATGACCTGAAGAAGATTTCAGGTGTTGGTCCGGCACTGGAGAAAAAATTGCATGCATTCGGCGTGACCCAGTTCGCACAGATCGCGGCCTTCACACCGGAAGATGTGGTCAAGCTTGACGACGCATTGTCGTTCAAGGGTCGCATTGAACGCGATGACTGGATTGGCCAGGCCAAGACCCTGTCAGAAGCAACGAAGTAACGGTTCGAGGATCAAAGGAGAAAACCAATGGCACACAAAAAAGCTGGTGGTTCGTCGCGCAACGGTCGCGATTCAGAGTCCAAACGCCTCGGCGTGAAGAAGTTCGGTGGCGAAAATGTCATTCCGGGCAATATCATCATTCGCCAGCGTGGCACAAAATGGCATCCGGGACAGGGCGTAGGCCTTGGCAAGGATCACACCATTTTTGCGACTGTCGAAGGCAATGTGGATTTCCGCACGAAAACCAACGGTCGCACCTATGTGTCCGTAATGCCACGCGCAGAAGCAGCAGAATAGCCGGATACATACAGCCGGCGTCTCATTGACCCGGCCAACAAAGTTCAGGCCAGTATTGAAAGGGGAGATGGGGCACCATCTCCCCTTTTATTTTCAACTGGAGGACTGAACCATGGAACTTGATAGTCAGGAAGACGAAGAAACAGGCAGACAAAACAGCGGATGCCCTGTTCTTGTCACCGAAAGGCTGGTCCTGCGGGCCCCGCATGTCGAAGACACAGACGCAATTGCCTGTCTTGCCAACAATGCCCGGGTCGCGACAATGGTCTCTCGTATGCCGCATCCCTATACCCGCATGGACGCCGTGGAGTTTATCCGCCGCGCCAAAACGGGCGCGATTGGCAAATGCGTCTATGCCGTGACAAATGGCGATGATGGCCGGTTTCTCGGTTGCTGTGGCATTGAGCCTCAGGACAATCCGGACACACTCGAACTGGGTTACTGGATCGGTGAGCCCCATTGGCACAAGGGAATAGCCACCGAAGCGGCCCATGCCGTGATCGATATGGCCTTCCGCACCCGTGACATCGAATGCATCGACGTGCGCTGCCGGGTTACCAACGCAGGCTCGCGCCGGGTCATTCACAAATGCGGTTTCCAGTATCAGGGAACCGGCATGGTCAATTCCCTGGCCCTGGGCAGCACCGTTCCGGTCGAATGGTACAGGCTGGATCGCAAGACCTGGATTTCACTGCGCAGTTGGGCTGCGGCATAGGAACAACAACCCCGTGGTGGTACAGCTGCCACGGGCAATGAATAGAACGGACAGGTGGAATGATGAAATTTCGTAACGCGGATCGGTTTGCAGCCCACGGGGCACGAATCCATCTTGCGCATTTCTGCAGTCCTTGCGAACGACAATTGCCTTTGACCTGCCAACAGGCGGGCGATATCGCTATTGCCGACACTTTCAATCCATCGCGCATGCAGGTGACAGTTCAATGAAATTTCTTGATCAGGCCAAAGTGGAAATCCGCTCCGGTGACGGGGGAGCCGGCTCGGTCTCCTTCCGGCGGGAAAAATATATCGAGTTCGGTGGACCCGATGGCGGCGATGGCGGACGTGGCGGCGATGTGTGGATCGAAGCGGTCCAGGGCCTCAACACGCTGATCGACTATCGCTTCAAGCAGCATTTCAAGGCCAAGACCGGTGTCCATGGCATGGGGCGCAATCGCACCGGGGCAGCGGGCGCCGAGATCACCATGAAAGTGCCGGTCGGCACACAGGTTTTCGAGGAAGACGGCACAACGCTGATTTGCGACCTTGTCAGCGAGGGCCAGCGGTTCCGCCTGGCACCCGGCGGCAATGGCGGCTTTGGCAACGCCCATTTCAAATCCTCCACCAATCAGGCGCCGCGCAATGCCAATCCGGGCCTGCCCGGTGTTGAAAAGATCGTCTGGCTGCGCCTGAAACTGATTGCCGATGTGGGTCTTGTCGGCCTGCCAAACGCCGGAAAATCGACCTTTCTTGCCAGCGTCACACGCGCCCGGCCGAAAATCGCCAATTATCCCTTCACCACCCTGCACCCCAATCTGGGTGTTGCCAGCATTGACGGGCGGGAATTCGTTCTGGCCGATATTCCCGGCCTGATCGAAGGCGCCCATGAGGGTGTCGGCATCGGCGATCGCTTCCTTGGCCACGTGGAGCGCACCCGGGTCCTGCTGCATCTTGTTTCCGCCCAGGAAGAAGATGTGGCCAAGGCCTATAGAACAGTGCGAACGGAACTGCAGGCCTATGGCGAAGGCCTCAACGAGAAGCCGGAGATTCTGGCGCTGTCGCAGGCTGATACGCTGGATGAGGAATCACGCCGTGACAAATATGCCGAACTCAAGGCGGCAAGCGGCAAGACAACCTATGTGCTTTCGGCCATCACCGGCGACGGCATGACACCGGTATTGCGCGCACTCTCCGCTTTGATAAAACAGGCTGAAGCGGCTGAGAAAGCAACGGAGCCTCAGACCGACGAGCAGGAGTAGACAGGGTCCGATCATGAGCGCGATGGAAACCCAGATACATCAATACAACCGTGTCGTCATCAAGATCGGCTCGGCGCTGCTGGTCGACCGCAAGGACGGCCTGCGCCACAACTGGCTGAAAACCCTGTGTCGCGACATCGCCGCGCTGCACCAGGCCGGATCCGACGTGCTGATCGTCTCCTCAGGCGCCATCGCGCTGGGTCGCACCGTCCTGCATGATACGTCTCTGGGTGTCACAACGGGCAGCCTGCGGCTGGAGCAAAGCCAGGCTGCGGCCGCCGTCGGGCAGATTGCGCTCGCCAAGGCCTGGTCCGAAACCCTGTCCGGTGAAGGTCTTGTTGCCGGCCAGATCCTGCTGACGCTTGGCGATACCCGCGAACGTCGGCGCTATCTCAACGCCCGGGCGACCATCGACCAATTGCTCAAGGCCGGGGCCATTCCGGTGGTCAACGAGAATGATACCGTCGCCACCAGCGAAATTCGCTATGGCGACAATGACCGGCTGGCGGCCCGGGTCGCCACCATGATCGGCGCTGACCTGCTGGTGCTGCTGTCCGATGTCGACGGGCTCTACACCGCCGCGCCGGATACTGATCCAAACGCCAGATTCCTGCAAAGGATCAGCAAGGTCACCGCCCAGATCGAAGCCATGGCCGGGGATGCCGGGTCGGAACTGTCGCGCGGTGGCATGAAAACCAAGATTGAGGCCGCACGCATTGCCACCAAGGCCGGCTGCACCATGATCATTGCCTCCGGAAAGCCGGATCATCCGCTGCGGGCCATCGAAGAGGGCGCACGCCACAGCCTGTTCGAGCCCAGTGCCTCGCCCGTTTCCGCACGCAAGAAATGGATTGCCGGTCAGTTGGACCCGATCGGCCGATTGTTCATCGATGCCGGTGCGCGCAAGGCCTTGCTCAACGGCAAAAGTCTGCTGCCGGCCGGTGTCAGCAAGGTGACGGGGGTCTTCCGGCGCGGCGATACGGTCGCCATCTGCGATCTTGAGGGTGGGGAAATCGCCCGCGGACTGGCAGCTTATGATTGTGATGAAGCCGCACAGATCACGGGACGGAAATCGTCGGAGATCATAGCCATTCTGGGCCATTCCGGCAGAGCCGCCATGGTCCACCGCGATGACATGGTGTTGACACAGACGCTGCCGGCGCCAGGTGATGTGCAGGCAAGGCAGGAGGAAACGGGATGATGCTTGACCATAAGACAGAGGAACATGATGTCATCGATCTGATGGCCGCCATCGGTGACCAGGCAAAAGCGGCCAGTGGACCACTGGCCATCGCCACGACCACGCAAAAAAACAGCGCGCTGGAGGCCATGGCAAAGGCCATTGTGGCCGACCGGAAAACCATTCTGGCAGCCAATGCCCAGGACATGAAAAATGCGCAGGCATCAGGCATGGCAGGGTCCTTCCTTGATCGGTTGAAACTGGATTCCGGCCGCATACAGGCCATGGCGGAGGGCATTCTTGCCATCGCCGCGCTTGACGATCCCGTCGGCACCATCATTGCCGGCTGGGAGCGCCCGAACGGCCTGAAGATCGAGCGGGTGCGCACCCCCTTGGGTGTCATTGGCGTCATCTATGAAAGCCGCCCGAATGTCACGGCCGATGCCGGCGCCCTGTGCCTCAAGGCAGGCAATGCCGTCATCCTGCGCGGCGGCTCCGATTCCATCAATTCCTCCCGGGCGATCCATGCCTGTCTGGTACGCGGCTTGCAGTCGGCCGGCCTGCCCGAACATGCCATCCAGCTGGTGCCGGTCAGCGACCGCGCTGCAGTGGGCGAAATGTTGAAGGGTCTGGGCGGCACGATCGATGTGATCATTCCGCGCGGCGGCAAAAACCTCATCGAACGCGTACAAAGTGAAGCCCGCGTTCCGGTCTTCGCCCATCTGGAAGGCCTGTGTCACGTCTATGTTGATCGCTCTGCGGAACTCGACATGGCCAGAGCCATCGTCGTCAATTCCAAGATGCGCCGCACCGGCATTTGCGGCGCTGCAGAAACCCTGCTGGTCGACCAGGCCGTCGCCGATACGCATCTGATCCCGCTGCTGGATGCCCTGAGCAATGCCGGTTGCGAAATCCGCGCATCAGACGACGTCAAAAAAGCCTATCCGGTGGCCATGCAAGCCAGTGAAAAGGACTGGACGAGCGAATATCTGGCACCGATCATTTCCGTCAGACTGGTCGATGGCGTCGCGGGGGCGATCGCCCATATCGCGCGCTATTCCTCCAACCACACGGAAAGCATCATTGCCGAGGATCCGGCGGCGGCCGAGCGCTTCATGAACGAGGTCAACTCGGCCATCCTGTTGCACAATGCCTCGACCCAGTTTGCCGATGGCGGCGAATTCGGCATGGGCGCCGAAATCGGCATCGCCACCGGCAAAATGCACGCAAGGGGGCCAGTCGGCGTCGAGCAATTGACATCCTTCAAATACAAGGTGCATGGCCACGGCCAGATCCGCCCGTGATGGACATGCGTGCACACCAGCAGGTTTCCCGACACGATCAGATGCCGCCGCGTTATCTGCGCATGCCGCATGTCGAGCCGGGGATGCGTGTCGGCCTGTTTGGCGGCTCTTTCAACCCGCCGCATCAGGGTCATGCGCTGGTTGCGGAGACGGCCATGCGCCGCATGGGACTGGATCAACTGTGGTGGATCGTGACTCCGGGTAATCCGCTGAAAGATCACAGCAATCTGGCAAGCCTTGGGTCACGGCTCAGGCAAAGCGAGGCGATCGCAACAAACCCGCGGATCAAATTCACCGCTTTCGAGGCGGCACTGGGACTGCATTTCACCGCTCAGACCCTGCGCTATATTCAAAAGCGAAACCGAGGCGTGCATTTTGTCTGGATCATGGGCGCCGACAATCTGGCCGCCTTCCATCATTGGCAGAACTGGCAGACCATCGCCCGCACCATGCCGATCGCCATCATCGACCGGCCCGGTTCCACGCTTTCCTATCTGTCTTCGAAAATGGTCAAACGGTTTGACCACGCCAGGATTGATGAAGACGAAGCCGCACTACTGCCCCTCAGAAAAGCTCCGGCATGGACCTTTATTCACGGTCCCCGCTCAACGCTTTCGTCCACCAAAATTCGCAATACTCAGGCGGCGCAATGAAGCCCGTTCGAACCCGCAAATGAAATTGTTGAACAGCTTTGTCTTGAAACCTGCATACAACCATGCCTATCTTTAGGTGTGTTTGCTGGAAACCCTGACACTGAGTCGGACCAGAGTGTCCTTCAGATCAGGGCCAAATTCGGAGAAACACCGGCAACGACGCCCGATGGTGCAATTGTCTCCGAAAATGCAAATCAAGGCTTGTTCTGTTACGGAAAGGAAAAACACTGAGAACAGCACACAGCAAGGGAAATGATGAAAACATTTCCTCACCCGCACTGGAAAGCAGCAATGCCGCATTCCATGCGTTGAAATTGGTCCTCTCAAGTCTTGAGGAATCCAAGGCAGAAGACATTGTCTCCATAAACATTGCCGGAAAGTCGGCACTGGGCGATCACATGGTGGTTGCTTCCGGTCGTTCGACCCGCCATGTCATGGCCATCTGCGATCACCTTCTCCGCGACCTGAAAGGTGCAGGCCACGGAACAGGGAAAGTTGAAGGCCTTGCCGCTGGTGATTGGGTATTGATCGACGCCGGAGACATCATCATTCACGTATTCCGTCCTGAAATCAGGGAATTCTACAACATTGAAAAAATGTGGATGGCCCCTGATGTCGAAGAAGGCACGGTTCACTAGAGTATTGTCGGAAACGCGCGAAGCGATCTTCCGACAAGCCGTTAAAGACCTATTGCTGGCGCGCAGTTTTGTTTCGGCAAAACAATGATCTGCTGATCGTTGCTCCGGCACAGGTCTGATTGCGGATTTGAAGTCCCGTTCAGCCCGGGCTGCGGCAAAGCGAGGCGATATGCGTGTGACAATCTATGCCGTGGGTCGGCTGAAGGCCGGCCCCGAGAGGGATCTTTCGGCGCGTTATTTCGACCGTTTCTCCAAGACCGGTACGTCCCAAGGACTGGCCTTCAACCGGATTGTGGAATTGCCCGAAAGCCGCGCTTCCAACAGCGCCACCCGCAAGCGTGAGGAATGCCTGGCACTGGAAAAGGCCCTGGCGGCAGACAGCTTGCTGATTGTTCTTGATGAACGCGGCAAGACACCGGATTCAAATCAATTTGCCGAAATGCTCGGCGCCTGGTGCGATGCCGGCAAGCGCGATCTGGCCATCACCATCGGCGGCGCAGACGGCCATGATTCAGCCCTGCTTGAAAGGGCGGACGCCGTCATCTCGTTCGGCGCCATGACCTGGCCGCATCAGCTCGTGCGCATCCTCTTGGCCGAACAGCTCTACCGGGCAACGACTATTCTTGCCGGACACCCCTATCACCGGAATTGATGGCTTTGCCGGCAATGGGCCTTGCAAGCAATCCCGCAAATTTTCCCCTATGGTTTTCAAATCTCCAACAGCGCCTTATCAAAGCCATTCTTGCTTGCCAGACAGAGCGTGTCAGACAGAAATTGGCACGTTGGAGCGAAATATTGCAGCGCTGCGTGGCAAAATGTGACTGCAAACGATATTCTTTTAACCTGCATCCCTATAGGGTTTCAGGCCTGAAGACGCGCAAAGGGGCGTGATTCGCACCATGCATGACGAAAAGCATCGCTCAGTCGACATTCATCCATCTGATCAATGGGGATTTGATGGCGGCTGTTTTATGCTTGGATATTGGTCACGCGGTCGCTCCACCCTGTTTTTGCCTCTTTTCCTGGCAGGACACCTGTTGCTGACGCCCGGCATTGTCCCCACCAGCCACGCCCAAACCGGCAATGCGCAAACCGGCAGGGATTCCAAAACCGCGCAGCAAATTCCGACAGCGTCGCAAAAAGATGATGCAGAACCGATCATCATCGATCAGTTGAACCAGAAGCGCGTCGAAGGCCTGGGCGAACTCGAGCGCATTGCCACCGACATTTCCCTGTCGGAGGAACGCCGCAGCCAGCTGGAATCCAGCATTGACGCCTTGAGGAAAGACCAGTCGACCCTGCGCACCGCACTCGTCCAATCTGCCAAGACCCAGAAAAAGCTGAGCGAAGACATTGAAGAGGGCGAATTGCGTCTGGCTATACTGGCCAAACGCCAGGGTGATCTGCGCAGCTCACTGATCGCCAGACGCAGCACGCTGGCGCAGGTCCTTGCCGCTCTCCAAAGGATGGGCCGCAATCCTCCGCCGGCCCTGCTGGTGACACCCGAAGATGCCCTTTCTTCGGTCAGGAGCGCCATCCTGCTCGGCGCCGTTGTTCCGGAAATTCGCGAACAGACTGAAGAACTTGTCGCTGACCTCAGCGAATTGAACTCCATCCGCGCCTCCATTTCCAATGAGCGCGAATTGCTCTTGTCCACCCTGGAAAATCAGGCCGCAGAGGAGGAAAGACTGAACCTTCTGCTGGCCGAAAAGCGCAAACTTGCGGAAGACAGCCGCGAGCAATTGACGGCAGAGGCCAATGCATCCCGGAAATTGGCTGCACGCGCCGAAAGCCTGGAAGATCTCATCGCTTCGCTGGGTGATCAGATTGATTCGGTCCGCCGGGCCGCCGAAAAGGCGCGGCTGGCCGAAGAAAAGCGCGCCGCAGAATCACAGAAGCAACGCCAGGCAACCAGGGACCTTGCGGGCAAATCAACACCGAACAATGACCGGATCGCTCCGGCATTTGCCTTTTCCGACCTCAGAAAAAAATTGGATATTCCCGTTGCCGGCCAGGCGATGCTGAGTTTCGGTGATGATGACGGCACAGGCCACCCGCTCAAGGGAATCATGGTATCAACGGCACCTGACGCAATTGTTACAGCACCGGCGGACAGTTGGGTTGTATACTCGGGACCATTCCGTTCCTACGGTCAATTGCTCATTCTCAATGCCGGTGAAGACTATCATCTGGTTCTGGCTGGTATGGGCAGTATAAATGTCGATATCGGCCAATTTGTCGTTTCCGGTGAACCCATCGGACGCATGGCGACAACAAAGCTCGCATCTGCATCAGCATTGGCTCTGGCATCAGCGGAGCCAACGCTCTACATAGAGTTTAGAAAAGACGGTAAGCCCGTTGATCCGGCCCCCTGGTGGGCCAGCAATCCTTCTGGAAGGGTAAGCAATGATTCGTAAAGTCACATTAGTTGCCGCCGGTATTGTCATCGGAGCAGTCACCGTCAGTGCGGTGCAGTCGGTTGGCACATCGGCTGTTGCAGCCAATTCTGAAACATACAAGCAATTGTCCGTTTTCGGCGATGTCTTCGAGCGCGTCCGCGCCCAATACGTCACGCCGCCGGATGAAAGCGATCTGGTCGAAAATGCCATCAATGGCATGCTGACGTCTCTCGACCCGCATTCAAGCTTCATGAATGCCGAGGATGCCGAAGACATGCGCACCCAGACCCGTGGCGAGTTTGGCGGTCTGGGCATTGAGGTCACGCTCGATCAGGACAGTGAACTGGTCAAGGTCATCACCCCCATTGACGACACGCCGGCATCGGCTGCAGGCGTGCTTTCTGGCGATCTGATTTCCGAAATCGATGGCGAACCGGTTCGCGGTCTCAATCTGTCTCAGGCCGTTGACAAGATGCGCGGGCCGATCGGGTCGAGCATCGAACTGACCGTGCTGCGCGAGGGGGCTGATGCACCGATCAAGATCGATATCACCCGCGCGATCATCAAGGTCAAAGCGGTCAAATTCCGTGTCGAGGGTGATGTCGGCTATATTCGGGTCATCTCCTTCACCGAAAAAACCTACAATGATCTGGCCAGTGCCATTGAAACGATCAACAAGGAAGTGCCCGCTGACAAGCTGAAGGGTTATGTGCTTGACCTGCGGCTCAATCCGGGTGGTCTGCTCGATCAGGCAATCAACGTGTCGGACGCCTTCCTGGATCGTGGCGAGATTGTCTCCACCCGCGGCCGCAATGCCGAAGAAACACGCCGCTACAATTCACGTCCCGGCGATCTGACATCCGGCAAACCGGTCATTGTTCTGGTCAATGGCGGTTCTGCGAGTGCATCGGAAATTGTCGCCGGTGCCTTGCAGGACCACAAGCGTGGAACAATTCTTGGCACACGTTCCTTTGGCAAGGGGTCGGTTCAGACCATCATCCCACTGGGCGAGAATGGTGCACTGCGCCTGACAACGGCGCTTTATTACACGCCGTCAGGCGCTTCGATCCAGGGTATCGGCATCAAACCGGATATCATTGTTGAGCAGCCCTTGCCCGAAGAGCTGAAAGGCCGCGTGCGGCAAACCGGCGAATCGGAACTGCGCGGCCATATCCAGGGCCAGGATGAAACCGAAGAAGGTTCCGGGTCCATCGCCTATGTGCCGCCGGAAGCCAAGGACGACCTGCAGCTGGGTCTCGCGCTTGAACTGCTTAGAGGTGAGAAGACCGATCCCGCTTTCCCGCCCAATACAGCTCAGGCAGCCAAGACCGGCCTGGACGCTGAGGAGCCCACCAGCACCGAATAACCAACAGGCGGGACGGGTTCACAAAGAGCCCGTTCCGCAAACAGGTCTTTCGCAAGAGCGGAAGCGCCCTGATTTACAAACCCGAATTGCTTGCCCAGGATCTAATGCGTTTCATGGAATAGTGAACTGTTTACCCCACCCAAAACGCAGATAATGGGAACCTGTCCACCCATTCACCAGATACGGATTTGTCCCAGACGTGGAACCAGGCTCAGAACTTGACAAACCGCTTGGACAAAACCGTCGCCGCACCGGTCCGGGTGCCGGCTCTTCGCCTTCAGGGCGCTCAAAATGGCATCCCAGGTTGCTTGCCATCACCAGCCTTGTGATCATCGTCGCTGCCGGCTTGTTGGCTTTTCAACCAAGCGGCCTGCGGAACCAAAGCGCTGCATTGACCTCTCAAACCGTCTCTGCGCCACAGGTTGCGGTCTCCGAGCCATCGGCTGCGGCAGGTGTCAGCAATGAGACCATCCCCGATACAGTGGCAGAGATGCGGCAACCGGCAAATTCCGGCGCCAACTTTCAGCGCACATTGACCGGCGACGGTCAGGTCGTGACCACCATCTCACCGCGCGACCGGGACAATGATGGTCCCCTTGTCCTGTCTGGCGGCGACACGATCGGGCAGGAGGCGCGCATTGCCCATCTGCCGGTCCCCGAACTGCTGGAAAATTCTGAATTTGGCCGGTTGCCTGTGCGCAGTGCGGATGGCAAGCGACCGGTTGACGCTTATGCCCGCCCCTGGTCGGGGTCACGCGGTGCACGGCTGGCCATCGTTGTCGGCGGCCTCGGCCTCAGCCAGACCGGGACCCAATATGCCCTCCAGACATTACCCGAGGAAATCACCCTGGCGTTTGCGGCCAGCGGCAACAGCCTGCAACGCTGGTTGCAGGAGGCCAGGCGCAATGGCCACGAGGTATTGCTTCAGGTTCCGTTTGAACCTTTTGACTTCCCGACCAACAATCCCGGCCCGCATACATTGGTTGTTGCCGATGGCGAGAAACAGAATCTGGCGGACCTGCACTGGGCGATGGCACGCATCACCAACTACACCGGCATCATGAATTTCATGGGCGGACGTTTTCTCTCCGATCCTGCTGCAACAGAGCCCATCATGCGCGATCTGGCAAAAAGAGGCGTGCTGTTTCTGGACGATGGCACATCTGCACAAACGGTTACGGGTGCCATTGCCTCGGCCGTCGGCGTCCCCCATGTCTCAGCGGACCTGGTGGTCGATGCATCCGTCAAGCGCGGAGAAATCCTTAAAAAACTGGATGAGGCGGAACGCATAGCACGGCTTGAGGGCACGGCAATCGCCACTGCATCCGCATTTGAAACCAGCGTCGATGCAATCGCGTCCTGGGCCAATGAAGCCAAGGCAAGGGGTATCGAGATCGTTGGGGTATCAGCACTTGCCGACCGTCGGGAGAACAATTAGCCATGGCAAAAAACAACAAAAACTTCGATGACCTGCCCTATAGAACTTGCGTCGGGCTTGTCGTTCTCAATGCCGAGGGCAAGGTTTGGACCGGTCGCCGGATTGATGAAGACAATGGCGAACTGACGAATGCGCAGCAGCTGTGGCAATTACCGCAAGGTGGCATAGACAAGGACGAGGAGCCGCTTGCAGCGGCGAAGCGTGAGTTATACGAGGAAACGGGCATCAAGAACATTTCGCTTCTGGGTGAAGCACCTGAGTGGATTTATTACGATCTGCCAAAGGAACTGCTTGGCGTCGCCCTGAAAGGCAAATATCGCGGCCAGACGCAGCGCTGGTTTGCCTTTCGGTTTGAAGGCAATGAAGATGAAATTGCCATAAATCCGCCACCCGAGGGCAACAAGGCGGAATTTGACCAGTGGAAATGGCGACCTCTGCAGGACATCCCCGATCTCATCGTACCTTTCAAAAGACGCGTCTATGAACAGGTCGTTGCCGCATTTTCCCATTTGACGAAAGAATCATAGGCTTGCGACCAAGTGGTCTGACTGGATTATAAAGCCAAAACGCAAAAAGCGGGCTTTCGCCCGCCTTGATCATCATGCGCAATCGATCGGAGTATCAGACAGCAGCCTGCAAAGTTGTCAGGTGGCTGAGATATTCCGCGATCCGCGTCTTTTCCATTTCGTCCTTTGCGTCGGCCAGATCTTCAGTGGTGTTCTGGATACGCTGTGCCAGATCGGTACGGTCGATATCATCCACATGCACGGCCGATTCGGCCAGCAGGGTGCATACTTCAGGCAAGATGTCGGCAAAGCCGCCAAACACGACGTAGCGATTGATCGTGCCTGAATCCGTCCTGACCTCGACGATGCCGGGCTTGATGGTGGTCATGACCGGCGCATGATGCGCCATTACGGTCATTTCACCATCAGTGCCGGGAAGAACGACTTCCACTGCCGCTTCGGAAACCAGCAAACGTTCCGGAGACACAAGCTCAAAATTGAAACTGTCAGCCATATAAGTCACTTTTTCATAAACTGGGGCAGTTCAGGCGAACCATCAATGATCCGCCTGTTGCCTGGTTCTTGATCAGGCGGCTTCCGCAGCCAGCTTCTGAGCCTTCTCGATCGCCATATCAATGCCGCCAACCATATAGAAGGCTGCTTCCGGCAGATGATCATAATCACCTTCGACAAGACCCTTGAAGCTCTTGATCGTGTCTTGCAGATCAACAAGCTGTCCGGGTGCGCCGGTAAAGATTTCAGCCACGAAGAACGGCTGTGACAGGAAGCGCTCGATCTTGCGGGCGCGGGCAACAGTCACCTTGTCTTCTTCAGACAATTCATCCATCCCGAGAATCGCGATGATATCCTGCAGACCCTTGTAGCGCTGCAAGATGGACTGTACCTGACGGGCGACATCATAATGTTCCTGACCGACAACGATCGGGTCAAGCATACGGGATGTCGAGTCGAGCGGATCCACAGCCGGGTAGATGCCCTTTTCCGAAATCGCACGGTTCAACACGGTCGTTGCATCAAGGTGAGCAAAGGACGTTGCTGGTGCCGGGTCGGTCAAGTCATCGGCGGGCACGTAAACGGCCTGAACCGATGTAATCGAACCCTTGTTGGTCGAGGTGATCCGCTCCTGCATGGTGCCCATATCAGTGGCCAGCGTCGGCTGATAGCCCACAGCCGAAGGAATACGGCCAAGCAGCGCAGACACTTCGGAACCGGCCTGCGTAAAGCGGAAAATATTATCCACGAAGAACAGAACGTCCTGGCCTTCGTCGCGAAACTGTTCAGCAATCGTCAGACCGGTCAGCGCAACACGGGCACGGGCTCCGGGAGGCTCGTTCATCTGGCCGAACACCAGGGCACATTTGGATCCCTCGGTAGAGCCATTGTTTTCAGCAGGATTGGTGTTCACACCAGATTCAATCATTTCCCAGTAAAGGTCATTGCCTTCACGGGTACGTTCGCCAACACCGGCAAACACGGAATAACCACCATGCGCCTTGGCAACATTGTTGATCAGTTCCTGAATGAGAACGGTCTTGCCAACACCGGCGCCGCCGAACAGGCCGATCTTGCCGCCTCTGGCATAGGGAGCCAGAAGGTCAACGACCTTGATGCCGGTAACAAGGATTTCCGAATCCGTCGACTGATCGACATAGGCTGGAGCATCCTGGTGAATGGCGCGTCTGGCCTTGGTCTTGACCGGGCCTGCTTCATCAACCGGTTCACCGATCACATTCATGATGCGTCCGAGCGTTTCCGGGCCAACCGGAACGGTGATAGCATCGCCGGTATCAACCACTTCCTGACCACGCACCAGACCCTCGGTGGAATCCATGGCGATGGCGCGAATGGTGTTTTCACCCAGATGCTGTGCGACTTCGAGAATCAGCCGGTTGCCCAGGTTGTCCGTTTCCAGCGCATTGAGAATGCGCGGCAGGACACCACCTTCAAAGGAAACGTCGACAACAGCGCCGATAACCTGTGTCACCTTGCCAACAGCACCTGCTGGTTTGACTGCGGCCTTTTTGGCCGGAGCGCGGCGTGTCGCCGGCTTCTTTTCCGCTGCAGCGGTAGTGGGGGTAGCTGCCTTAGCCATATCGTATATACCCTCTTTCAGAGCCTTACAGCGCTTCCGCGCCCGAAATAATTTCAATGAGTTCCTTGGTGATCTGCGCCTGACGCTGGCGGTTATAGGTCAGCGTCAACTTGTCGATCATTTCGCCGGCATTGCGTGTCGCACTGTCCATTGCGCCCATGCGTGCACCCTGTTCGGACGCACTGTTTTCAAGCAGGGCACGGAAAATCTGCACCGCAATGTTGCGCGGCAAAAGATCACCCAGAATGGATGCAGCATCCGGTTCATAGTCGTAGACCGATGCATCAAGCTCGCCATCGGCCTCGGTCTCGAAGTCCGGCGCACTGGCCGGAATGATCTTCATGGCCGTCGGAATCTGGCTGATGACCGATTTGAACTCGGAATAGAACAATGTGCAAACGTCGAATTCGCCTTCATCAAAAAGGCCGATCACCTTCCTGGCGATCTCATCCGCATTGACAAAGCCGACCCGCTTGACTTCACGCAGATCGACCCGGTCGATAATCCGGCTGGCAAACTCGCGCCGCAAGATGTCATAGCCCTTTTTGCCAACGCACAGGATTTTCACATCCTTGCCATCAGCAATCAGTGAGCGCGTATGCTCGCGGGCAAGACGGGCTATCTGCGAGTTGAAACCACCGCACAGACCGCGTTCAGCGGTACATACGACAAGCAGATGCGTCTGGTCGTTTCCGGTTCCCGCCATCAGCTTTGGCGTATCTGCGCCACCCGTTACGGCTCCGGCAATATTTGCCAGAACCTTACCCATACGCTGGGAATAGGGGCGTGCAGCCTCTGCCGCATCCTGCGCACGCCGAAGCTTCGCCGCGGCGACCATTTGCATCGCCTTGGTGATCTTCTGCGTCGCCTTGACGGAGGCGATCCGGTTTCTCAGATCCTTAAGTGAAGGCATCCGTTATCCGTCCGTTGCTAGTATTCCGTGGGCCGACAACACTCAGGCGTACGACTTGGCGTATGCGTCGATCGCAGCCGCCAGCTGTTTCCTGAGATCATCGCTCAAAGCCTTTTCCTTGCGGATGGCCTCAAGGATGGCTTTGCCGTCTGTGCGCATATGCGCAAGCAGGCCCTGCTCGAATTTGCCGACTTCATTGACCGGAAGCTTATCAAGATAACCATTCACACCGGCGAAGATGACAGCAACCTGCTCCTCGGTTTTCAACGGAGAAAACTGCGGCTGCTTGAGCAATTCGGTCAAGCGCGATCCACGGTTGAGAAGACGCTGGGTGGACGCGTCCAGATCGGAGCCGAACTGCGCAAAGGCAGCCATTTCACGATACTGGGCCAATTCACCCTTGATCGAACCGGCAACCTGTTTCATCGCCTTGACCTGCGCGGCAGAACCCACACGGGACACCGACAGACCGACATTCACGGCAGGACGGATGCCCTGGTAGAACAGGTCGGATTCAAGGAAGATCTGGCCATCGGTGATCGAGATCACATTGGTCGGAATAAAGGCCGACACGTCATTGCCCTGCGTTTCGATCACCGGCAGCGCGGTCAACGAACCGGAACCGTTTTCGTCATTCAGCTTCGCGGCACGCTCAAGCAGACGCGAGTGAAGATAGAAAACGTCACCAGGATAGGCTTCACGACCGGGTGGACGACGAAGCAGCAAGGACATCTGACGATAGGACACAGCCTGCTTGGAAAGGTCATCATAACCGATCAGGGCATGCATGCCATTGTCACGGAAATACTCACCCATGGCACAGCCGGCAAAGGGAGCCAGGAACTGCAGAGGGGCGGGATCAGAAGCCGTCGCGGCAATAATGATCGAATATTCAAGAGCACCACGCTCTTCCAGCACTTTCACGAACTGAGCAACAGTAGAGCGTTTCTGGCCAACGGCGACATAGACGCAATAGAGTTTTTCGTTTTCATCACCACTGTCATGGGCAGGCTTCTGATTGAGAAACGTGTCCAGGATGATGGCTGTCTTGCCGGTCTGCCGGTCACCGATGACCAGCTCACGCTGTCCACGGCCAATCGGGATAAGCGCATCAATGGCCTTCAGGCCTGTCGACATCGGCTCATGAACCGATTTGCGCGGGATAATGCCGGGTGCCTTGACGTCCACACGGGCGCGCTGCTTGGCATTGATCGGCCCCTTGCCGTCGATTGGATTGCCCAGCCCGTCAACGACGCGGCCAAGCAATTCCTTGCCAACCGGCACGTCAACGATGGAACCGGTCCGCTTGACCGTGTCGCCTTCCTTGATGTCCCGGTCGGAACCGAAGATCACGACGCCGACATTGTCAGCTTCCAGGTTCAGCGCCATGCCCCGAATTCCACCAGGGAATTCGACCATTTCACCGGCCTGAACATTGTCCAGACCATAGACGCGCGCAATTCCGTCACCGACGGAGAGCACCTGACCGACTTCGGAGACTTCCGCCTCTTTGCCGAAATTTTTGATTTGTTCTTTGAGTATTGCGGTGATTTCCGCGGCACGGATTTCCATCAGCCGACCTCTTTCAGTGCAAGCTTGAGGGTAGAAAGTTTGGAGCGAAGCGATGTGTCAATCTGGCGCGATCCGACCTTGACGATCAGACCCCCCATGATTGACGGGTCGACAGTGACATGAATTGCCACGTCTTTGCCGGTGACGCCTTTCAGCGCCGCCTTCAATTCTGTTGTCTGGGCTGCAGTCAGCGCGTGAGCGGACGTCACCTCGGCAGAAACTTCGCCGCGGTGCTTTGCCTCAATGAGCCGATAGGCCCTGATAATACCCGGAATGACAAACAACCGACGGTTCCTTGCCACGACCTTGAGAAAATTACCGACGAGCCCTTTTATTCCGGCCTTGTCGGCCACGGCCGATATGGCCTTGAACTGGTCATCAGCGGAAAAAACGGGATTGCGGATCAACCTTTTCAGGTCGTCACTGCCATCAATCAGTGTTTCCAGACGGGTCAAATCGTCACCAACCAGTTTTTCCGATTTGGCTTCAAGAGCCAGTTCGAAAAGGGATGACGCATACCGTTCTGCAACACCGGATATATGCGAAGTAGTGTCTGCCACGGGCACAAAGTTCTCTGAACTGCATTCGAGGATTCGGAACCAGAGGTTTGACACTCTGCAAATCCTTGAATTTGTTTCGATTTTTTTACAGTGAAAGATCATGTGACTGATCTCAACTGCGATTTCGTGGTTCGTCTAGCATACGTATCTTGGACTCGCAACACGCTTTGATGCATGCTTTTGGATGAGATCGCCCATAATTGTGAATAAAACCCCAAATTACCGCGCGCGCCGCTCCTGTTTGCCCATCTGACTTTCATGAAACCACCCTGCTGCAAATTCGCTGAGCAAGTCAGACAGACTGGCCATCAGAAGTGATTCATGCGCAACGGTCCGAACGTCTGACCTGCCACAAAACCGGTAAATCCGGCCCCGGGCGATTGTTCTGCGAACAAATGGCAGACCTGCGCTCTGTCAGCGCAATTTGGCTGCCCGCTATCGGCTTTCACTGCAGCCTGTTTCCGTTTGCAAAACTAACCGTTTTTTCAGAAATGGCGCGGATTCATCAGCGTGTTTTCAAATTTATATCATTCCGAACGCAAAACCCAGCGGTAGAACTGCCAGCAAAGCTTCCACCAGCAGGGACAGCCAGTTGAAACGCGTACCGGCGCCATCAAACAGGATGGATACCAGCCGGCCGAGCGCAGTAAAGGCCCAGCCCAGGCCGAGCACCAGATAGATCAGCGGCTGGGCGAGTAGCAGGCAGCCCAGGCCGCAGCCCAGATAGAAGCCGGCCATGGTTCCCCGCCCCTCTGCAATGGCATCTGCACGTCCCTCTACGGGTTGTAACCGCAATATTCTGAACGAAAGCCGCGGCATCAGGAAAAGCAGGAGCCCAAATCCGACAGTAACAGCGGCAACGGCAAAGGCCAGCCATTCGCCTATGGACTCCGGCCAATAAAATTCAATCATGTCGCATTCTCCCCAGCCCAGCACAGCCCAGCGCTGCTGCTCATGTAAAACTCTGTGGATCAATATCGATCTGCACGCGCACAGAGCCGCGCACCTTCGGTCCGTGTTCGATCGTCCTGGCCACAAATCCCTGAATATCACATTTTCTGCTGCCATGAACGAGCAGTCGAAAGCGATAACGTCCGCGAATCAGTGCCAAGGGTGCCTCGGCAGGGCCCAGCACCTGAATGTCACCGTCGCGTGGTGCCGCCTGACGCAATCCGCGCGCATGATTCTCGGCTTCGGCGCGATCCCCGGCCGAGACGATCAAAGCCGCCATGCGTCCAAAGGGTGGCATTTTTGCTCTTTCGCGTTCCTCGATCTCGCGGGCATAAAAACTCTCCCGATCACCCGATACGATTGCCTGCATCACCGGATGCTGGGGCTGGTAGGTCTGTATCAGCCCGCGGCTTTTCAGTCCGGTTCGCCCGGCGCGGCCAGTTACCTGGGACAGCAACTGAAATGTCCGTTCTGCCGCGCGCGGATCCCCATTGCTCAGGCCCAGATCCGCATCAACAATGCCCACCAGGGTCATCAGCGGGAAATTATGGCCCTTGGCGACAAGTTGCGTGCCGACAACAATATCCGCCTCGCCCTTGGCAATGGCTTCCAGCTCCAGGCGCAAGCGCCGCACGCCACCGGCCATGTCGGAAGACAGAACAATTGTCCTTGCATCGGGAAAATGCTGATTGACCTCTTCGGCGATTCGTTCGACACCCGGCCCGCAGGCCACCAAATGATCCAGAGTCCCACATTCAGGGCAGGCCTCCGGCGTCCTTTCATTGTGACCGCAATGATGGCATTGCAACTGGGCGCGAAAACGGTGTTCGACCAGCCAGCTGGAGCAGTCGGGGCATTCGAAACGATGACCGCACACACGGCAGAGCGTCAGGGGCGCATAGCCCCTGCGGTTGAGGAACAGCAGTGCCTGTTCCTTCCGTTCAACCGTCTTGCCGATCTGTTGAAGCAGCACCGGTGACAGGAAACCACCCCTTGCCGGCGGGTCGCGGCGCATATCGACAAGCTGCAGATCCGGCAGGGCCGCCCCACCATAACGTCCGGGCAGTACGATGGAGCGATATTTCCCCCAATTGGCGTTGACCTGACTTTCAATGGACGGTGTTGCCGATGCCAGCACGACTGGAAAGCGCCCGATATGGCCGCGAACCACGGCCATGTCCCTTGCATTGTAGAAAACCCGGTCTTCCTGTTTGTAGGCCGCGTCATGCTCTTCATCGACCACGATCAGGCCCAGATCGGCAAAGGGCAAAAATAGCGCCGAACGGGCGCCAACGACAACACGGATGTCACCGCTGGCCGCCTGCCGCCAGACTTTTTCGCGCATGCGTGGGGCAATATCGGAATGCCATTCGGCCGGTTTGCAGCCGAAACGCCGTTCAAAACGATCGAGAAAAGCCGATGTCAGAGCTATTTCCGGCAACAGAATAAGCACCTGGCGCCCCCGTGTGATCATGTGCGCCACGGCTTCGAAATAGATCTCGGTCTTTCCTGACCCGGTGACGCCGTCGATCAGCGACACCGAGTGCCCAGAAGAAAACGACGGAACCAACAGGTCATCCACAGCCTCTTGCTGCTCGGCGCTCAAGGCCGACCTGCCATAATCGGGATCAGGGGCAGGCACCACGGGTTGCGGTGGTATCCAAATTGTTTCGAAAATGCCCTGTTTGATCAGGCCATCGACAACACTGACGGATACACCGGCTGCATGGGCCAGACCGCTGCGCGTCCAGCTCAGACCGTCGTCGGCGAGCGCAATAACCCGGCTGCGCGCCGGCGTCATGCGTTCGGGGCGCAATTCTCCCAGCCGCAAACCCTGCGTTGGTGGCTCCGGATCAAAGGCCGCCGGTGCCCGCAGAGCCATGCGGGCCACCATTCCCGGCGGCGAGAGCGTATATTGCGCCACCCAGTCAAGAAACCGGCGCATTTCCGTGGCAATGATGGGACAATCAAAGGCCAATGTGATGGGACGCAGTTTTTTTGGGTCCACACCATCGCTTCCGCCATCCCAGACAATGCCCGCAACCTGTCTGGGTCCCAGCGGAACCTGGACAATTGAACCCGGCTGCACATGCATATCGTCCGGCACCGCATAGGAATAGGGTTTCGACGCGGGCAGCGGAACCAATACCGGCACGGTGATCGTTGGCAGGTCAATGAGGGACAGTTGTGGCGAATCTTTCATCTTGATGGTGACCTTGCCCCGCGATTGGATTAAAGAAAAGCCACGACTGCGAATTATCAGCTCAAAAGAGGCATGGCACAGGATGAAATTTTTTGTCGATACAGCGGATGTAGATGAAATCCGCGAATTGAATGATATGGGCCTCGTGGATGGCGTCACAACCAACCCGTCCCTGATTTTGAAATCCGGCCGCGACATCATGGAAGTGACGAAGGAAATCTGCTCCATGGTTGACGGCCCGGTTTCCGCCGAAGTCACCGCGACCGATTATGAAGGCATGATGAGCGAAGCTGCCGTCCTGGCAAAAATCGCCGATAATATCTGCATCAAGCTGCCCCTCACACTGGACGGCCTGAAGGCCTGCAAGGCGCTGACAGCAGCCGGTCACAAGACCAATGTCACCTTGTGTTTTTCCGCCAATCAGGCACTGCTGGCCGCCAAGGCAGGCGCCACTTACATTTCACCCTTCATTGGCCGCATCGATGATATGGCCATTGATGGAATGGAACTGATTGCGGAAATCCGCCAGATTTACGACAATTACGGTTACACAACGGAAATTCTTGCCGCATCGATCCGCTCGGTCAATCATGTCAAGGATGCAGCCCTCATCGGCGCCGATGTCGCTACTGTTCCGCCATCGACCCTCAAGGCGCTTGTCAAACATCCTTTGACCGACAAGGGCCTTGAAACCTTTCTGGCAGACTGGCAAAAAACCGGCCAGAAAATCAGCTGACCACCTTTGTTAAACAATATGGTGGAGCGCGACCGGTTTAATCTTCATCGTCGTGCTCCATCCGTCCCGTCAGGGTCATTCCCTCGATCCAGGTCGCACCTTTCTGACGGATGACGGTTCGCGCGTTTACGCCGCACCGCTGGCTGATGGCATCGGCCAGAGCCTGTGAATGGGTAACCACCCAGATCTGACTGGCTTCAGATGCCCTGGCAATCATCTGTGCCAAGGCCGGTATCATGTCTGGATGCAGGCTTGCCTCCGGTTCATTGAGGGCGATGAAGGGTGGGCGCCGGTAGGACAACAATGCTGCTGCCAGAGCGAGAAACCGTATCTGACCATCCGACAGTTCACGGGGCTGAAACAGCCGATTGGGAAATTCCGGCAGGATCAAACCAAAACGGGCATATTCTTCCGGTTCCGGTATCGAGAGCGCTGCTCCGTTAAACGCATGATGGACAGCCCGGTCCAGATCCACTGTGTCCTGTCGCGTATGGGCCAGGGTTGCCAGCACTGCGGCAATATTTGCTCCGTCTTCATCCAGCATCGGAGCCGTTATGGCCAGACAAGGCATGCGCAGAGGTGAATCCCCATCAGAACGAAAGCCATGATAGAAGCGCCATTGGCCAATGATATGGCGCACGGTACTGATTTCCGGATAATGTCCGGCATCCCCCAGCAGGAATAGCGCCGTTTCCGATGTCATGACCTGATCGGGATAATCCACCATCCGGCCATTCTCATCACGCACCGAGATATGCCCGCCCTTGCGCTGCATCACGACATGCGGTCGGCGCCCCGTATTGATGGTGATTTCTTCCTCTTTGATCTGTGCCTCATGGCTGAAACCCGCCGCCGGTTGCGCAGGTCGAAAGCCGGCAGCAATGCTGTAGGAATAAATCAGCCCGCTCTGTGCATCGACGATTTCGGCGGCCAGGCGAATCCTCGCCTTTTTGTGCCGGGGCAACCTGCCGCTCCACATGGAGGAAAAAATACCACCCTCTTTGGCTATCGCCCGTGCGAATTGTCCCTCGGCCGCCATCCTGATCAGTTGCACAGAGCGATAGAGGTTGGATTTGCCTGTGCCATTGGCACCGACAAACAGATTGACCGGCCCAAGATCCATGCGGATCGAGCGCAGTGAGCGGTAATTCTCGACTGACATGGACCGTAGATACATGGCGTTGAACCAAAGCTGCCCTATTTCGAATGAAAGAACCGAACGCTTATTGTCAGCCCTTCATACGAAAAATGCTGTTGGGATCTGCCGCCAGTTCATGCACACAATGCTGCTCCAGGGCCCTGGTGACTTCGCTGTTGTCACCCTGCAAATCGTCCGGCTGGATCAGTTGGCCCACATTGAAGCGGAATGTCTTGCTTTTCTTGTTCAGCACTTCATGAAAAACTGTCATGTCGCGCAGCTCTGTCGACCATTTGGACAGCCAGTAGAACAGTCCGGAATTGCGCGCCGCCATGTGGACGGGAAGCACCGGAAGACCATATTTGCGCGCCAGCCCCACGGCAGAGGCCTTCCAGGGTCGCTCATTCAGGCCCCCGTCAGCCCAATAGGCAATCCGGCCCGAGGGAAAGAGAATCAGCGCCTTGCCATCGTCGACGGCGCGTTTTGTCAGGCGCAGGGTTTCCCGCGCCTTCACGCTGCTTTTGTACTCCTCGCGCCATTCCACCGGAATGAAAAGCTCGACGAAGCGCGGGTTGACGCGCAAGGCATCGCGGTTTGCATAGATCATCATATCCGGTCGACTGGCCTTGAGCAGATCAAACACCGCCACGCCATCGGCAATACCGGTGGGATGATTGCTGACCATGACAAATCCGCCCGTTTGCGGGATACGCGCGCCATTTTCGACCTGAATTTCAAGATTGAGCAACCCGCTGGCATATTCCATCGCATCGTGCCCCGACATATTTGCGATTGTATCCGCAAAATCAATGGTTTGTCGGTAGTGCAAAATCGTATGGAGGACAGGCCGCATGACAGGCCAGAGCGGATGATTGACAAGTTTCAGCCCACGCTCGGCAATAAGCTGGTCGACAATATGGCCGGGTCTGCCTTGTGAAACCAGGGCAATCCGGTCTGCCAGATCGTCAAAGTTCAACATCTGGAAGCGCTTCTGAACCATGTGTCATCCCCGCAAACATGCAGACAGTCTATTACAGTAAATTGTGTACACACAATGACAAGAACCCCGAACGCACCGATCGAACGAATTAACAATAATATAACCGTCACCAGCGACAATGCCACCACAATCGGCTGGTGCTCTCACCTACCGCTTTTGCGCACAGGCATCAACAGGGAAGACTTTATCATGTCCATGACAAACTGTTTGGCCGGGTTCGCCCGGTACCGGAACGCCAATGTCTGACGATGATTTCATTCTCATGGCGCGGCCCGACGTGCTTCGCCAACACAGCGCCTGGATGGACAAGCTGGGGCTCGAAAGACGTCTTGCAGACAACACTCTGGAGGCCTATCAGCGCGATTTGCGGCAGTTCCTCGTCTTTCTGACCCACCACCTTGGCGGTACTCCCGGACTTGACGATCTGGCAAACCTGCGCCCTGCTGATATGCGCGCATTTCTTGCAAACCGCCGCAACAAGGGCGCCGGTGCGCGCACCCTCGGTCGCAGTCTGGCCGGGATCCGCTCATTCTTGCGATTTCTGGAAAAACAGGGCCTTGCCAATGCAGCCGGCATCAATGCCATGCGCGCGCCGCGCCAGCCTAAATCGCTGCCACGGCCGCTCACCGACAGCCAGGCCATCGCTCTGACCAGAAGCGATGAACATCTGGCAGACGAACCCTGGGTCGCCGCCCGCAATGCCGCCGTTCTTGCCTTGCTTTATGCGGGCGGGCTGCGCATCTCGGAGGCCTTGAACTTGCGCACCGCTGATCTGAGCGGCAATTCCACGTCACTGATGATAAAGGGCAAGGGCGGCAAGACCCGAATGGTGCCCCTCCTCAGCGTTGCACTGGCGGCGGTCAGGCAATATCAAAAACTCTGCCCCTGGCATCTTGATGATGACAAGGCGATGTTTCGCGGCGTGCGCGGCGGACCGCTGCAACCGGCAATCATTCAGCGCGAGATGCGCAAATTGCGTTCTGCGCTGGGACTGCCGGACTCGGCAACGCCGCATGCCCTTCGTCATTCCTTTGCCACCCACCTGTTGGCCGGGGGCGGTGACCTGCGCTCCATACAGGAACTGCTCGGTCATGCCAGCCTGTCAACAACACAGGTCTATACGGGGGTCGATACAAAGCGGCTTCTGGAGACCTATCAAAAGGCCCATCCGCGCGCCTGATGGCATGGTGCTTTGCGGCTTGCAGCTTTTTCGACGCGCTGCGTTAACCCTTTTTCGCAAATTGTTCAGTTACAATAAAATTGCAGTTTACTTGTAATCGGATTTAACATGGCAAAATTATCTATGCAGCAAGCGCAAGAACCGCGCCTTGTCTTCACGATGAAGGCAGCCGGACTGTTTCATGTGCTTTTCGCGCTTTCCTTTCTAGTCATTCTCATCCTGGCGGTGACTCAGGCTCAGGCTGAAACAAAGGCCCAGACTGATACAGAGGTCGCTACCCCTGACGATACACAGCCAGAAGCCTGCGGCGGCATCAATCTGCTGGAAAAGCTGGCGCGCGAAGACCCCAAGGCCCTGGGACAGATCCGCCTGGCAGCTTCACGGATTCCCAATGGCGATGCTCTGCTTTGGCGGATCGAAAAATCCGGTTACAGGGATTCCTGGATCTACGGTACCATGCATGTCAGTGACCCGCGTGTCGTGGCCATGAGTGAAAAGGCCCGCAACCGCTACGAAATGGCCGATACGATTGTTGTTGAATCAACAGAAATCACCGACATGGCCAAGGCACAGGCCTCCTTGCTGGCCAATCCTGCCCTGAGCATGCTGCCTGATGGATCCACGCTGCAGACCCTGCTGAAACCAGCCGAATTCGAATTGGTTGAAGCTGTCCTGAAGGAACGCGGCATTCCCATCGCCCTGGTCTCGCGGCTGCAACCGTGGATGATCTACAGCATGATCGCCATCCCGCAATGCGAACTCGCACGCATGAAGGACAATCCGGCATTCCTCGACAAGAAACTTGCAGATGACGCACTCGCGCAGGGCAAGGCTCTGAAGGGACTTGAGACGGTCGCCGAGCAGATTGGAATATTGACAGATCTGCCGATCGAACTGCAGGTGCGATTGCTGACGGATACCGTCGCGCTCGGCTCAACGCTCGATGATGTCATGAAGACCATGACCGAACTCTATATCCAGGGGCAAACCGGCATGATCATGCCGATGATCGAGTGGAGTTCGGCGCAGACCGGCGCGGACGACAATGACGCCTATGCGGAATTTGAAAAACAGATGGTGCACAGCCGCAATCACACAATGGCACAAAGACTGGTGCCCATGCTGGAAGACGGCAACGCCTTTGTCGCAGTCGGCGCCCTGCACCTGCCCGGCAATGAGGGCCTGGTGCAATTGTTGCGCGACAGCGACTACACCGTGACTGCGATGCACTGAAGCAGGAAAATAGCTGCGCAATGCAATGCGCAGCTATTACACCTTTACATGTGAATTGGCTTGTCCCAGGCCGCCAGAGCGGCTTCCTTGACCGTTTCCGACATGGTTGGATGGGCATGACAGGTGCGACCGAGATCTTCTGCACTGCCGCCGAATTCCATCAGCACTGCCGCCTCATGAATCAGTTCACCGGCGCCAAAGCCGAGAATATGAACACCCAGAACGCGGTCGGTTTTCCTGTCGGCCAGGACTTTTACGAACCCGTTCGTCTGAAGCATGGCGCGTGCACGGCCATTGGCTGAAAACGGAAATTTGCCAACCTTGTAATCAATGCCCGCGGCCTTCAGTTCTTCCTCCGTCTTGCCGACAGCGGCCACTTCCGGCTGCGTGTAGACAACGCCCGGAATGACATCGTAATTCACATGGCCTGCCTGTCCTGCAATGATTTCAGCAACGGCAACCCCCTCATCCTCGGCCTTATGGGCCAACATGGGGCCTTTGACCACATCACCCAGGGCATAGATGCCCGGAATGCTGGTGTGGAAATGATCGTCAATATTGACGCGGCCACGTTCATCAAGAACGACACCGGCCTTTTCAAGACCCAGCCCTTCGATAAAGGGTTTGCGGCCAGTGGCCACCAGAACGACATCGGCGCTGATCGTTTCCGCATCGCCGCCCTTGACCGGCTCGAATGTCACCTCGGCTCCCTTGCCGGCAGTCTTGACATCCGTCACCTTCGTTTCCAGTTTGAACGTCATGCCCTGCTTGCCCAACAGGCGCTGGAACTGCTTGGAAACATCCCCATCCATTGCGCCGAGGATCTTGTCGAGAAACTCGATGACGGTAACCTTGGCGCCCAGCCGCGCCCAGACCGATCCCAGTTCCAGACCGATGACACCGCCGCCGACGACGACCATATGTTTTGGCACCTTGGCCAGCTCGAGCGCGCCAGTGGACGATACGATGACTTTCTCATCAAAGGTCAGGTCAACACCTGGAATACCGGCAACATCCGATCCGGTTGCGATGACAATATTCTGGGTTTCATGCTCGACTGTATCACCCTTATCGTCGGTGACGGCGACCTTGCCTTCACCCAGCACCATTCCGGTCCCAGATAGAACATCAACCTTGTTCTTCTTCATCAGGAATGCCACGCCATCGACATTGGATTTGACGGTTGCATCCTTGTGCTCCATCATCTTGTCGAGTTTGAGCTTTGGCTTGCCAACCTCAACGCCCAGCGCTGTCAGTCCGTGGCTTGCATGGGAAAACATCTCCGACGCATGCAGCAGAGCCTTGGATGGAATACACCCGATATTCAGGCAGGTGCCACCAAGCGTGCTGCGCTTTTCAACGATAGCCGTCTTCAGGCCCAGTTGCGCAGCCTTGATTGCGCAAACGTAGCCACCGGGGCCAGACCCAATAATGATGAGATCGTAACGTTCAGCCATCAGACTTTCCTTTTTTCACGACTGCCTATTCCTGGCAGGCCATTAGGGTTAGCTGTTCAAACAATGGCAATGGATTTGCATTCCCGCCGGATATCCGCCAATCGCCAAGCGCCTGCGCAAAACCGTCCAATACCAGAATTTCAGCCGCCGCCTGATCTGCACCCGGCAGCGATCTGTCGTTGTTGTTTTCATCCACGGTCCGGACCTGGCCCCGCCAGATTGTGCAGGTAGCCAACTCTTCGCCGGTCACATCGCCTTCAGGACAATTGTCCAGTACGATGGCTTCGTCGCCACCCTCCTCACCGACAGAATACATATAGCCGGAAAGGACCTGATCGCTGCCATCTGTGAGAACCCGGAAACTCAAATCCGCAGATCCGGTAAACTCCAACAGTACCTGTTCATCCACTGTACCATATCCGGCAAGCGCCTGCAGGCACCCGCCTGCATGGGTATCCTGCGCCATCACGGGACCCGCCAAAAGGCAGGCTGCCATCATGGGAAGCAGATGAAAAGGGGCGCTTTGCATTGCGATGATGCCCGCCTCTACAGATCCAGAACGAGCCGCTCCGGATCCTCAAGGCTTTCCTTGACGCGGACCAGGAAGGTGACGGCTTCCTTGCCATCGACAATCCGGTGATCATAGGACAGGGCGAGATACATCATCGGTCGGATGACAACCTGACCGCCAATGGCAACCGGACGCTCCTGAATCTTGTGCATGCCCAGAATGCCTGACTGCGGCGAATTGAGTATGGGTGACGACATCAGTGAGCCGTAAACACCACCATTGGAAATCGTGAAGGTGCCGCCTTGCATGTCAGCCATGCTGAGGTCACCATTGCGCGCCGCCATGCCAAGCCTGCCGATTTCCTGTTCAACGCCGGCGATGGACAATTGGTCGGCATCACGCACGACCGGCACCACCAGTCCCTTGTCCGTGCCCACGGCAACACCGATATGGCAATAATTCTTGTAGATGATATCCGTGCCGTCAATCTCGGCGTTGACGTTGGGAATTTCCTTCAGGGCGTGACAGACAGCCTTGGTGAAAAAGCCCATGAAGCCGAGTTTGACGCCATGTTTCTTTTCAAAGAGATCCTTGTATTTCTTGCGCAGATCCATCACCGCACTCATGTCCACCTCATTATAGGTGGTCAGCATGGCTGCCGTGGTTTGCGCTTCCTTCAGGCGGCGGGCGATGGTCTGGCGAAGCCGGGTCATCTTCACCCGCTCCTCGCGTGCCTCATCAGTGCTGCCGGATGGCGCACGGGCAGCAGCCGGGGCTGCCGGTGTCGATGAAAATCCCTTTTCCAGCGCGTTGATCACATCGCCCTTGAGCACCTGACCACGCTTGCCGCTGCCGGCAACCTGATCGGCTGCGACATTGTTTTCTGCCATCATTTTCGCCGCCGATGGTGCGGCAGGCATATCGGTTTGGGCAGGTTTTTCTGCGGCAGCCGGGGCTGCGGCCTCCCCGGGTTTTTCCGCTGGTGCAGGCTTTGCTTCCGACAGGGCAGCGGCTGCACCCTCCGCAATCTGTCCCAAAAGCGCATCAACGTCGACCGTATCACCCTCTTTGGCGAGGATTTCGGAAAGTGTCCCGGCCACCGGCGAGGGAACCTCGATGGTGACCTTGTCGGTTTCCAGCTCTACCAGCGGTTCATCGACCGCAACGGTATCGCCGACTTTCTTGTACCAGCTTCCGATCGTCGCTTCGGATACGGATTCGCCGAGCGTGGGAACGCGAATTTCTGTTGCCATGATTATCAGTTTCCATCTGTCAAATTATTGGCTGTCAAAGGCCTCATTCAGCCGCCCAGCGCATCTTCAAGGAAGGCTTCCATCTGCGCCTTGTGTTTCGCCATGATACCGGTTGCCGGAGACGCGGCCGCCGGACGTCCAGTGTAGCGTACACGCTGATATTTGGCGTCGATATGGGCCAGCACCCATTCCAGGTAGGGATCGATGAACGACCACGCACCCATATTCTTCGGCTCTTCCTGACACCATACCATTTCGGCGTTCCTGAAGCGCGACAATTCGTTGATCAGCGCCTTTGCCGGGAATGGATACAATTGCTCGAGCCGCAGCAGATAGACATCGTCAATGCCGCGCTGTTCACGCTCTTCGTAAAGATCATAATAGACCTTGCCGCTGCACATGATGACACGCCGGATCTTGTTGTCTTTCTGCAGTTTGATGACCTGGTCCTTGAGCAGTTCGGCATCATCCCAAAGCAGCCGGTGGAATGAGCTTTCACCAGCCATTTCAGACAATTGCGACACCGCCCGCTTGTGACGTAGCAGGGATTTTGGCGTCATCACGATAAGCGGTTTCCTGAAATTCCGCTTCATCTGACGGCGCAGGACGTGGAAGTAATTGGCTGGTGTCGTGCAATAGACGACCTGCATGTTGTCTTCCGCGCACAATTGCAAAAACCGTTCCAGCCGGGCCGATGAATGCTCCGGCCCCTGGCCCTCATAGCCATGGGGCAGCAGACAAACGAGGCCCGACATGCGCAGCCATTTGCGCTCGCCCGATGATATGAACTGGTCGAAGATGACCTGCGCACCATTTGCGAAATCGCCGAATTGCGCTTCCCATAACGTCAGCGCATTGGGCTCCGAAAGGGAATAACCATATTCGAAACCAAGTACGGCTTCTTCCGAAAGCATCGAATTGATGACCTCGTAAAGCGCCTGACCCTTGCCCAGATTGTTCAAAGGTATGTAGCGATCTTCCTCTTCCTGGCTGTAGAGGACAGAATGGCGCTGTGAAAATGTGCCCCGTTCCACATCCTGGCCCGACAGGCGCACGGCATGGCCTTCAAGCACCAGAGAACCGAAAGCCAGAGCTTCACCGGTCGCCCAGTCAATGCCCTCGCCCGTCTCGATCATCTTGGCCCGTTGATCCATGAAACGCTGAATGGTGCGATGGGCAACAAACTTGTCGGGAACACGGGCCAATTTTCGGCCCATATCCTTGAGTTGCTTGACGCTCAAAGCGGTTTTTCCGCGTCGCTGTTCATCCTGATTGTCGGCCACACGCATGCTGGACCAGACACCGTCAAGCCAATCGGCTTTGTTCGGCTTGTAGGAATTTCCGGCTTCGAATTCCTGTTCCAGATAGGCCCGCCAGTCGGCCTTCATCTTCTCCACGTCACCCTGACTGACCAGACCTTCTTCCACCAGCTTGCGCGAGTAGATCTGCAATGTCGTTTCATGCGAGCGGATTTTCTTGTACATCAACGGCTGCGTGAACGCCGGTTCGTCGCCTTCATTATGGCCAAAGCGGCGATAACAGAAAATGTCGATCACCACCGGCTTGTGAAAGGTCATGCGAAACTCGGTCGCAACCTTCGCCGCGTATACGACGGCTTCCGGGTCGTCACCATTGACATGGAAGATCGGCGTTTCAATCATTTTTGCGACATCGGACGGATAGGGCGATGAACGCGAGAAACGCGGGTTCGTGGTAAAGCCGATCTGATTGTTGATGATCACATGGATGGTCCCGGCAACCCGGTGACCACGCAGCCCCGACAGCCCGAGACACTCTGCAACCACACCCTGGCCGGCGAAGGCGGCATCGCCATGCAAAAGCAGCGGCAGAACCTTGACCCGCTCCGTCAATGGCACGATTTCATCGCGTGGCAGACCGGCCAGCAGATCCTGCTTGGCCCGGGCCTTGCCCATCACCACTGGATTGACAATCTCCAGGTGCGACGGATTGGCGGTCAGCGAGAGATGCACCTTGTTGCCGTCAAATTCGCGGTCCGACGATGTTCCAAGGTGGTATTTGACGTCGCCCGAACCCTCGACATCGTCGGGGGTATGCGAGCCACCCTTGAACTCGTTGAAAATGGCCCGGTGGGATTTGCCCATCACCTGACTCAGGACATTGAGACGACCGCGGTGGGCCATGCCCAGCACGATCTCTTTAAGGCCCATCTGGCCGCCGCGCTTGATAATCTGCTCAAGCGCCGGAATCAGTGATTCACCACCGTCCAGACCGAAGCGCTTGGTTCCCTTGTATTTGACGTCGATAAACTGCTCGAAACCCTCTGATTCAACGAGCTTCTGCAGGATGGCGAGCTTGCCCCGGGGCGTGAACTCGACACCCTTGTCGGGACCCTCAATGCGCTGCTGCACCCAGGATTTTTCCTGAGGGTTGGATATATGCATGAACTCCACACCAATGGTCGAGCAATAGGTGCGTCTCAAAATCTCTATCATCTCGTTGATCGTGGCATATTCAAGCCCCAGAACATTGTCCAGGAATATGCGACGATCAAAATCCTCCGGCGCAAAACCGTAATTTTCAGGAGACAATTCCTGATAGTCTTCCTTTGCCGTCTCGAGACCCAGAGGATCGAGATTGGCATGGAGGTGCCCGCGCATGCGATAGGCGCGGATCATCATGATGGCGCGCACGGAATCGCGTGTTGCCTGCTGCACATCATTGTCTGAAAGCGCCGCAGCGCCATTGGCGCTCTTGGCTTTCAGCTTGCTTTCCACATGCTTTTCGACGCTGCTCCAATTGCCGTCGAGTGCTGAAACCAGCTCGCCGTTTTCGGCAATCGGCCAATTGTCACGCTTCCACGACGCGCCTTTGGCAGCCTTGCGTGCAGCGTCCGAATCATCCTTCAATGTACTGAAAAAACTCTGCCATTCTTCCGATACGGAAGATGGGTTTTCTTCATAGCGCGCGTAAAGATCTTCTATGTAGGATGCGTTGCTGCCGTAGAGAAATGAGGTTGCCTGGAAGGTTTCATTGGCGTCTTGTCTTGCCATTTGTCCTTTGCGGGAATCCTCCCGCCTCCTTGGATATCGCGGCTTTGCCGCTTCGTTTTACACACCGGTCACCGGTGCAGCGCATGTCAAATCGAGCTTCAAATATGCGCCGCAGACCGGCTCTGCCAGGCCGCTTTGCATATTTGTCTCTTCCCGGACACGCGCTCAGACGTCCGCCCGGAAAAATGTGGATGGCGCCTGTGCGCCACCCACTGTGTCATCTAGTTTTTCAGCAGCTCAACCAGGGTTTTGCCCAGCTGCGCCGGTGAAGGCGATACTCTGATACCCGCCGCTTCCAGTGCGTTTATCTTGTCTTCGGCGCCACCCTTGCCGCCCGAAATGACAGCACCGGCATGACCCATCGTGCGTCCGGGAGGCGCCGTTCTGCCGGCAATGAAGCCAACTGTCGGTTTCTTGCGACCCTTGCGCGCCTCGTCGGCCAGGAACTGCGCGGCCTCTTCCTCGGCCGAACCACCAATTTCACCAATCATGATGATCGACTTGGTTTCATCATCGGCCAGGAACATTTCCAGCACATCAATGAATTCGGTGCCCTTGACCGGGTCACCGCCAATACCGACGGCCGTTGTCTGGCCCAATCCCTCATTGGTCGTCTGGAACACGGCCTCATAGGTCAATGTTCCCGAACGAGAGACGACGCCAACGGATCCCTTCTTGAAGATATTGCCGGGCATGATTCCGATCTTGCATTCCTCGGGGGTCATGACACCCGGGCAATTGGGACCAATCAGCCGTGACGACGATTTTTCCAGCCGGGCCTTGACCCTGACCATGTCGGCGACCGGAATGCCTTCGGTAATGCACACGATAAGCGGCACTTCGGCATCAATGGCTTCGACAATCGCTGCTGCAGCGCCTGCTGGCGGCACATAGATCACGGTTGCATCTGCGCCGGTCTGTTCTTTTCCTTCAGCCACACTGGCAAAGATCGGCAGATCGACGGTGCCGTCACCGACTTTACCGCTCCAGGTCGAGCCACCCTTTTTCGGATGAACGCCACCGACCATCTTCGTGCCGTAATAGGCAAGCGCCTGTTCTGTGTGAAAGGTTCCGGTCTTGCCGGTCAGCCCCTGTACGAGGACCTTGGTATTTCTGTTGACGATGATGGACATGAATCAGGCTCCCTTCACCGCTTGAACAATTTTTTGAGCGGCATCATCCAGATCATCCGCAGCGATAACGTTAAGGCCACTTTCATTGATGATTTTCTTGCCCTTCTCGACATTGGTTCCTTCAAGACGCACGACAAGCGGCACCTTGAGACCGACCTGCTTGACCGCTGTAACCACGCCTTCTGCGATCACGTCACAGCGCATGATGCCACCGAAAATATTCACCAGAATACCTTCAACGGCAGGATCAGCCGTGATGATCTTGAACGCCGCAGTCACCTTCTCGGTGGTTGCGCCACCGCCGACATCCAGAAAGTTTGCCGGCTCGGCGCCGTAAAGTTTGATGATGTCCATGGTTGCCATCGCCAAGCCGGCGCCATTGACCATACATCCGATATTGCCATCCAGAGCGACATAGGCGAGATCGTATTTGGACGCTTCGATTTCCTTGGCGTCTTCTTCGGTCATATCACGCAGAGCGACGATATCGTCGTGCCTGAACAGTGCATTTCCGTCAAAAGAGACCTTGGCATCAAGCACCCGCAGCCGACCATTGGTCATGACGATCAGCGGATTGATCTCCATCAGACTCATGTCTTTTTCCATGAAAGCCTTGTAGAGGATGGGAAACAACGTCCAGGCATCATCCCGCGCATCGCCTTCCAGCTTCAGCGCTTCGCAAAGCCGCAGAAGATCCGCATCACTGACGCCCGTATCGGGGTCAATCGGCAATGTCATGATTTTCTCGGGCGTTTCCTCGGCAACGGCCTCGATATCCATGCCGCCCTCTGTGGACACCACAAAGGCTGGTCGACCGACGGTGCGATCGATCAGGATGGACAGATAAAGTTCGCGGTCGATATCCGCACCGTCTTCAATATACAGCCGGTTGACGACCTTGCCTTGCGGACCGGTCTGCTTGGTTACAAGCGTGTTTCCCAGCATTTCGGCAGAATTCGTCACGACCTCATCGATTGAACGGGAAAGCCGCACGCCACCCTTTGCGTCGGCTGGCAGTTCGGTGAACTTGCCCTTGCCGCGACCGCCTGCGTGGATTTGACTCTTGACCACATAGAGTGGTCCGGGAAGTTTTTCCGCCGCCGCTCTGGCTTCGTCCGCAGAGAAAATTGCAACGCCCTCGGCGACTGGCGCGCCAAAGCTCTTGAGCAGAGCTTTGGCCTGGTATTCATGGATATTCATGGATGGTTATCCCGTGTTCCGGTTTGCCGTTTGGCAGCAGACCAGTTTATTTCAGGTTTGGAGCAATCTTGATGCAGTCTTCACAAAGGCCTGCAACCGCGCTGACCGACTTGTCAAACGCTGCTTGCTCGGACTTGTTGAGGTCGATTTCAATGATCCGTTCAATGCCGCCTGCACCGATGATGGTCGGAACGCCAACATACATGTCCTTCACACCATACTGGCCGGACAGGTGCGCCGCACAGGGCAGCACGCGTTTCTTGTCTTTCAAATAGGCCTCTGCCATGGAAATGGCCGATGCCGCCGGGGCATAAAAGGCCGAGCCGGTTTTCAGCAGGCCGACAATCTCTGCGCCGCCATCGCGTGTGCGCTGGATGATTTCCTCCAGCCGCGCCTTGGTGACCCATCCCATCTTGACAAGATCAGGCAATGGTATTCCACCCACCGTGGAATATCGGGCAAGTGGCACCATCGTATCGCCATGTCCACCCAGCACGAATGCCGTGACATCCTTGACGGAGACTTGAAACTCTTCGGCCAGGAAATGGCGGAAGCGGGAACTGTCAAGAACACCTGCCATGCCGACAACCTTGTTCTTGGGAAGACCTGAGAATTTCTGCAGCGCCCAGACCATCGCATCGAGCGGATTGGTGATACAGATGACAAAGGCATCGGGAGCATATTTCTTGATGCCGGCACCCACCTGTTCCATCACCTTCAGGTTGATACCCAAAAGATCGTCACGGCTCATGCCGGGCTTGCGCGCAACGCCTGCAGTAACGATGCATACATCGGCACCTTCAATGGCAGCATAGTCATTCGCGCCTGTCATGGAGACGTCAAAACCGTCCACCGGGGAAGACTGTGCAATATCAAGACCCTTGCCCTGAGGAATGCCTTCGGCAATATCGAACATCACGACATCGCCCAATTCTTTCAGTGCAGCCAGATGAGCGAGTGTCCCGCCAATCATGCCTGAACCAATCAATGCAATTTTATTACGCGCCATTCACTGACACCTCCGAGATCTATTTATCCCATACGGCTTGCGTTGTTGCCATGCCGCTGTCCGGGAAATTGGATAACCGCCTCAGGTTAATTTGGCAACTTATACTTTTGCTACCAGCATTTTCAAACGGTTAGATGAATATTATCTTACGTAAACGTCAATATTTGAGACGATCACTTCTTTGTTTTCCGTATTTTCCGCTCCCGATCAAACATCACTTGTCGCTTCATGGCTCACCCTGCTGGCCGACAGGTAGTCTGCGCTTTGCATTTCAAACAGCCGCGATGCAGTCCGGGCGAACTCAAAACCCTCGGATCCACGATGGCTGACATAGAGATTTTCGGGTGCCGCCGCCGCCGACATGATCAACCGCGTTCCCGCATCATAGAGCATGTCTATCAGATTGATGAACCGTTTGGCCTCATTGCGTCGGTCCTCTGCCATGACAGGAACGTTCTCGACAAAAATCGTATGATAACGGTGCGCAAGGATATGGTAATCGCTGGCTGCAAGCGGCCGGGCGCACAATTCATCAAAGCTGAATCTGGCAATGCCCCCGGCTTCCATCGGCACCACGATCTGCCGTCCCTTGACCGTGATCTGGTGCGAACGGGTGATTTGCCCGGCTGTCAGCTCCCGCCAGGATTGCGCCAGCGCCACTTTGGTTTCACTGTTCAGCGGCGTCATATAGACCGGCAATTGCTGGATCTTTTCCATCCTGTAATCGGTCCTTGCATCAAGGTTGAAAACATCGACACGGGTTTTCAAAAGTTCGATGAAAGGCTCGAACAATGAACGATTAAGCCCGTCGCGATACAGATCGTCCGGCTTCACATTCGAGGTGGCGACCAACACACAGCCACGGACAAAAAGAGCTTCAAACAGCCGCGACAGGATCATCGCGTCGGTAATATCGGTGACAGAAAACTCGTCAAAACAAAGGACCCAGGCCTCTTTGATCAATTGCTCGGCAACAGGCGCGATGGGATCTGTCTGTGTCGTCTCACCCCGCTTGAAAGCCTGCCGCTGTGCATTGATCCTCTCATGGACATCGGCCATGAAATCATGGAAATGCACGCGCTTTTTCCTTTGCGCGACAATCTGTTCGTAAAACAGATCCATCAACATGGTCTTGCCGCGACCAACAGACCCATAAATGTAGAGGCCCTTGATCAGCGCGGGGGATTTTTGCTTGCTGGCAAACAGCCAGCCAAGGGCGCTCGACTTGGATGTCAGCCGTCTTTCACGGACCTGCAGCAGCACATTGTCCAACGCATGGGCCAGCTCAAGCTGGGCCGCATCCTGCTGTATGGTACCACTTGTGACGAGCGCCTTGTAGCGCTCGGCAACAGTTATCCGGTCAGCTATTTCCATGGATTGTCATCCATCAACGACCCGCAGGCCCCGGCCATACCCTATCGATTAAGGCTGATCGGCTGGCCGGAAGCGGTTGTTCCGTCAAAACGCTTGTCACCGGATTTGTAAAGGCGCGCGAATTGATTGCCTGACGTGTCGCTCAACAGGACCTGCTTGCCCTGAACGTCCCAGGCGGAAATCAGAGCTGCCTGATCGGTACAACCACGCGAAGCAGCACGATAGCCACCGGTCCATTTTGTCAGCGCAAGGAAAACATCACAGCTGTTTCCGCCCGTTGATATGGTCCAGCGTCCCACCATGGAATCGCGGGTGAGTTCCGGTGCATTCGCAGCGACAGCTTCCATCTGCTGCTCACTTGGACCCGCCGTCGTTGGTGCTTCGGGGAAATTGCCCTGTCCGGCAGGCGGCAATTGGCTGTTTTCGATATTGCCGACCGGTGCCGGCGACAGCGGTGACGGCTGGCTGTAGACCGGTGCGGTGCGCTGGCAACCCGCCAAAGCAACAACGGACGCCAGGGCGATCAGTGCTAAACAGTTCCGCATCAATATTCCCCATATACTTTACACCGGGAGCCAGGAGCACCCCACACACGAATCCCTATAACGGATTGTTGCCATTCAAACCACAAAGATGGCGAAATTTGTTTCAAATATGCACAATTCATCGATATTCAGAACGTCAAGGTCACTTTATTGCCGAAATCTGCCCAAAAGTCGGCGCGTCAGGCATTTGTTTCATGCAAGGCACGGCCCACGCCCGCATGCTGCCATCGTTCGCACAGGCGGGATGCATTCAACCCGCCTGGCCAGGCGGATCAAGACGTATGAAGCGGTTTCGGAATTACACGCTGCACAGTGATGAAATGCAACAACCGCGTATTGCCCCGCAGGTATCCTGGGCTACTTGACGATACCGCGATGGGCGTCCTCACCCCAAAGGGCCTCCAGCCTTTTGTCACGGCGACAGCCAAGCCGGTAGAAATTGTAGCGGACCGGATTTTTGTTGTGGTAATCCTGATGGTATTGCTCGGCCGGATAAAACTGCTCTGCCGGTTCGATCAGGGTGGCGATTTTCTGGCCCAGCTGATCCGCGACTTTGGCGCTGGATGCTTCGGCTTGCGCCTGCTGTTCTGCGTCCAGCGTGTAGATCGCCGTGGTGTAACTCTCTCCCCGGTCACAAAACTGCCCATCCGCATCGGTGGGATCGACGCTGCGCCAGAACACGTCTAGCATCGCATCATAATCGATCTTCGCCGGATCATAGGTGATTTTAACAGCCTCGCGATGGCCGGTCGTTTCGGAAACCACATCGCGGTAGGTGGGATTTTCCAGGTGACCGCCCGTATAGCCAGAAATGGTCTCCAGCACACCGGGGACATGGTCGAAATCGGATTCGACGCACCAGAAGCAGCCGCCCGCAAAAATCGCCGTCTGTGTATCGCCGGTGCTGGCGCTCTGCGCCTCCACGCGCGTCATGGGCATATAGCCCGCCAGCGCCAGAAAAGCGGTGCCTGCTGCCAGTGCCGCAACAATCAAGACCTTACGCATTGTCAATTCTCCAAATAACGCACCGAATGCTTGCCCGCCCGACAACCGGACAGACACCAATGCCACCTGTTATGTGGATGCATGGGAGCACAAGGTAAAGCGTCATTCAATTCAAACCGTCTCACGAGGCCGTGAAACCGGCGGCCTGATACGATCTCCTGCGCGTAGCGGGGAGATCGACACAAGCATGGTGGCCCCATCAGACGCGTCGTTCGACCATCATTTTCTTGATCTCGGCAATCGCCTTGGCCGGATTCAGACCCTTCGGGCAGGTCTGCGTGCAATTCATGATCGTGTGGCAACGATAGAGACGGAAGGGATCTTCAAGCTCGTCAAGTCGCTCACCGGTTGCCTCGTCCCGGCTGTCAATCAGCCAGCGATAGGCCTGCAAGAGAACGGCAGGTCCCAGATAGCGGTCACCATTCCACCAGTAACTGGGGCAGGACGTGGAGCAGCAGGCGCACAATATGCACTCATACAACCCATCCAGCTTGACCCGGTCCTCATGCGACTGCAGCCATTCGGTTTCCGGTGGCGGCGACGTGGTTTTCAGCCAGGGCTCAATGGACCGGTGCTGGGCATAAAAATTGGTCAGATCAGGCACCAGATCCTTGACGACATGAAGATGCGGCAGCGGATAGACCTTCACCGTACCATCGATTTCATCCATGCCTCTTGTGCAGGCAAGCGTATTGGTCCCGTCAATATTCATGGCACAGGAGCCGCAAATCCCTTCACGGCAGGAGCGCCGCAGCGTCAGGGTTGAATCAACCTTGTTCTTGATCCAAAGCAAACCGTCCAGCACCATCGGCCCACAATCATCCAGATCGACGTAATAGGTGTCGATCGATGGATTTTTGCCGTCATCAGGCGACCACCGGTAAATCTTGAATTCACGCAGATTGGCGGCACCTTCCGGCTTCGGCCAGGTCTTGCCATCGGTCATTTTTGAATTCTTGGGAAGCGCGAGTTCAACCATTGTGCCCGTACCTTTTGTTAGTAAACGCGTTTCTTCGGCGCAATTCTGGCCAATTCGATACCACCATCAGCTTCACTGGTAAGCGTCTCGGTGTGCACCGGCCTGTAATCAAGCGTCACCTTGTTGTCATCATCCAGCCAGGACAATGTATGGACGCGCCAGTTCTGATCATCACGGTCCGGGAAATCCTCCCGAGCATGCGCACCGCGACTTTCCTTACGCGCTTCTGCCCCATAGACGGTCAAGATGGCGCAGGCCGCCAGGTTGTCCAGTTCCAGCGTCTCAACCAGATCCGAATTCCAGATCAATGACCGATCACTGATGCGCACATCGCTCAGCTGACCCATGATCTCGTCCATCCGGCGGCACCCGCTCTCCAGCGATTCCTGTGTGCGGAAAACGGCGGCATCGTCCTGCATGGCCCGCTGCATGCGGTCACGCAATTCAGCCGTCGGCGTCGAGCCGCTGGCATGACGCGCCCGGTCAAACCGGGCCATGATCTTGTCGAGAGATGCTTTGGGGACCGGCGGCACTTCGCTTTCGCGGTCAATGGTCTGGCCGGCCCGTATGGCAGCGGCGCGTCCAAAGACAACCAGATCAATCAGCGAATTCGAACCAAGACGGTTGGCACCATGCACGGAAGCACACCCTGCCTCTCCCACGGCCATCAGACCCGGCTGAACCCGGTCGGGATCTTCCTTGGTGGGATTGAGTACTTCCCCGTGGTAGTTGGTCGGAATACCGCCCATATTGTAATGCACGGTCGGCAGAACCGGGATCGGGTCACGCGTGACATCGACACCGGCAAAAATCTTTGCCGATTCGGAAATGCCCGGCAAACGCTCCGCCAGAACATCCGGATCAAGATGATCGAGATGCAGGAAGATATGGTCCTTGTCCTTGCCGACACCACGGCCCTCACGGATTTCCAGCGTCATGCAGCGTGACACCACATCACGTGAGGCAAGATCTTTGGCTGAAGGCGCATAGCGCTCCATGAAACGTTCGCCCTCGGAATTGACCAGATAGCCACCTTCCCCTCTGGCGCCTTCGGTAATCAGCGTTCCTGCACCATAAATCCCGGTGGGGTGGAACTGCACGAATTCCATGTCCTGAAGCGGCAATCCGGCACGGGCCACCATGCCATTGCCATCACCGGTGCAGGTGTGGGCCGAGGTCGCGGAGAAAAATGAACGCCCATAACCGCCGGTTGCCATGACGACTGTCTTGGCACGGAAAATATGGATCATTCCGTCATCGAGATTCCAGGTAACGACGCCGGTGCACACGCCGTCTTCAGACATCAGCAGGTCGATGGCGAAATATTCTATGAAAAACTGTGCATTGTGACGCAGGGACTGGCCATAGAGCGTGTGAAGAATGGCATGCCCGGTCCGGTCAGCAGCCGCACAGGTGCGCTGTACGGGCGGGCCTTCGCCAAAATTCTGCATATGGCCGCCAAACGGACGCTGGTAGATCTTGCCGTCTTCCGTGCGGGAAAATGGTACGCCGTAATGTTCCAGTTCATAGACCGCCTTGGGTGCCTCGCGCACGAGATATTCCATCGCATCATTGTCGCCCAGCCAGTCCGATCCCTTGATCGTGTCATACATGTGCCATTGCCAGCTGTCCGGCGTCATGTTTTTCAAGCTGGCGGCAATGCCACCCTGCGCGGCAACCGTATGGGACCGGGTCGGAAAAACCTTGGTAATGCAGGCCGTGCGCAATCCTTGCTCTGCCATGCCCAGGGTGGCGCGCAATCCGGCACCACCTGCACCGACAACAACCACATCAAAGGCATGCTCGGTGAATTGATAAGCCGATTCCGTTTTGTTGACCATTGGGAGATCAGCCTCCAAATCCGAGTTTGAGGATCGCAAACAGCGACAGGGCGCCAACGACAATTACAAAAAAGCTGTTGAGCATCAAAAGTGCGATCTTGGCGCCTTCGCCATGCACATAATCTTCAATGATGACCTGCATGCCGAGCCGCATGTGAACCAGACCGGACACAACGACCAGCCCCATCAGCACGGCAACCAGCGGATTGGACATGGCACCGGCCACGACTTCGTAGGGCTCGCCTTGATAGATCATCAGAAAGATAACAAAAAAGACAATCAGCGGTATATTGGCAACCGATGTCAGGCGTTGACGCCAGAAATGATCGGTTCCTTCTTTCGCGGAACCCAGCCCGCGAACTTTGGAAAGCGGTGTGCGCAGATCCATGACAGGGCTCCCGTTTAACTGAAGATCAGGGCGATAGCCCATACGATGATGGTAAGCGAAATCGATCCGGCCAGAACAAGCCAGGCCATTTTGGTGCTGACATGTTTATCCAGACCGTGACCTGTGTCCCACACGAGGTGCCGCAATCCGCCAAGCATGTGATGGAGCAGGGCCCAGGTATAGCCAAACAGGATGAGGCGCCCGATGATCGAACCGAAAATCCCATTGGCAAATTCAAAATAGGAAGGACCTGCAGCCGCAGCGATCAGCCACCAGGCAACGAGCAGTGTACCGAAATAGAGCGCGCCACCGGTTATGCGATGCACAATCGATATCACCATGGTTGGCGTCAATTTATAGATCGACAGATGCGGCGACAACGGTCTGTTTTGCGTGGCGTTGGCCATGGGGCCTCCGTAGTAAATTCTGGGTCACGTCCGAGTGTTGCGGGATGGCCGGACAATGGCGTCGCGACCTGTTGTTGTCCTGTTATTAGTATCTTAGTTGCAGTGCGTCAAAGCACCAGTGCGAATAGTCGGCACCTGCGCAAACGGATTTTTGGCTGCGGCGTGTTTTAGAACGCTTCCAAATCGATTGAAAGGCCTCAAATCTCACGATAATTGCAAAATTCGGCTTCAATTTTTTTTCGCGAAGCCATCCGGCAGCGTGGCTTTACCGATCAAAATGAATGACGAAACTCGCCCAGTCAGCCGTGGCGGCGAGACTCTCGTAGAGTTTTCGACCCTCATCGGGCTGACGCGGTGCGTTCAAAACCATCTTGCCCCAACCGCGCGACTCACCATCTTCCGACAACAGGTCGAGCAACGCCTTGGCTATTCCCTTGCGTCGCTGCTCGTGATGTACATAGAGATGGTCGACCTGACCGAAGCGCATTCCGGTAATTGGGTCTGGCAGATCATAAAAAACCACAAAGCCCACCAGGACGCCATCAATGCGCGCGCCGAGCAATTCGGCAACGCGGTCCTGCAGCAGGGTCTCGGCATAGAATTCGTCGGGCCGACGCGGCGCGCCCCGTTTGAGCGATTGCGCATAGGCGGCGATCAGCGGCGCCAGTTCATGCGCGTCATTGAGGCGCAACAGGGCAATGTCGATTTCAGGTTCAATGGTCATGGCAACTCTTGTTTGTTTTCGGTCAACGCCAACGGCCGAACTTAAGCAGCCAACCATGGGCACGCTATGTGCATTGCAGAATTGATGAATCTTACCGTGCATCCTTTTGTTTTTAACCTTAACAAAAGGTTTATTTTTACCTTCATGGCCAAAATGCAACAAAAATCCTAAACTTGGCGTCAATATCCTGACTGGAAAGCCCGCCCGATTGTCCGGCCCCCTAATGGACAGGACGCCAAATAATATGCAAGGCGATGCCATGACCCATATATCAGCAGCACTTCCCTCCGCAATTGTATTCCTTGCAATTGTATTTCTGGCCATGTTGCCGACAGATCAACTGGTCGCTGCGGATTCACAATACATTCAGACCGATCATCTGGTGCTTGTGTCTGATAAAAACCTGCCGACCAGAACAGGAGCCGGAACCTATGCGGGAGGCAGTGGAACGACCCGTGTCCGGGGTCTTGGAACCTTTTCCGGGAATATCGCCGCAAAGCGATTCAAGGGCAATGGTATCTATTTTTCCATTGACGGAGATGAGCCGACAATTCCGGGAAATACAAAGCCGCACCCTGGCGCAAAAATAATCGATGTGGGTGATGCCCAACCCACCATGGAATGCGACGAAAACACAGATATCTGCATTATTAGGCCCTGAGTTTCAAGTCTTGCAGGTCCGCTCTGGACGCACCTCAAATCTGATTTCCGCCCGTCCAGCCGGTTTGCCGACTCCATTACAGGAACGCACACAGTTTCGCCCATCATCCTTGGCAACATAGAGGGCCTTGTCAGCGCGTCTGAAGGCATCCTCTATATTTTCGCAGTGCGAGATCTGGGCAACACCGAAACTGGCGGTGAATCGGATATCCTCGTCCAGTTCGGAATAACTGATGGATGAGAAGGCTTCCCGCAGCCATTCTGCAAACAGCCGGGCCGTCCGGATGTCTGAATTGTGCAGATAGATGCAAAACTCCTCGCCGCCGACACGGCCGCACAGATCACCCTCCCTTGCACCGGCACGCAGCAGGCGCCCAAAGGCTGCGATAACCCGATCGCCAACATAATGCCCATATTCATCATTGATCGACTTGAACCGATCAAGGTCACAAATGATCAGCGATGCGGTCACCGTGCTTTCCGATTGGTCCATGTATTTTTCAACGGCTGAATGAAAGCCATGCCTGTTCAGCAACCCGGAGAGACTATCGGTTTCGGACTGCCCCTTCAAATCAAACAGAAGGCGATGGGAAAGGCTGAACAGCAGAAAGAATGCCAAACCGATCATCACAACCGAGTTGTTTACATCAATAATGATCGCCGCTCCATTGTGCAGACTGCCAACCCCTTCATTCAGCAAGAGTTCGAGCAGCGGTGCCGACATGTAGTTTACAATGCCCACGGCGAGAAAGAGGGCAAAAACCCCATCTCTATCCTCTGAAGGCATGCGCAGCAGAATGTAAAGCCCGACACATTGAGCAGAGGCAAGGGACAGCGCAACAACAGTTGCCGATATCATGTGTTGCGGAAAAAACAGCCCGGTCAGGAAGGTAACAACAAAGGCTGTCGCCAGAATAGTCTCCATGAGCCGCCAGGGAACGGCGGTTCCGGTATGCCAGGCGATGCCGATATTCAGGCAGCATATGGCAAGAATATTGAAGACAAACAGGACAAAGCGTGTCGTTTCTTCCGAAACCAGATAGGGAAGCACGACGGCTCCGACACCCATGAACAGAACGGCAATGAAACTCAGCATCCACCAAAGAGCGGGCTTGCCATTGCGGTCATAACGATAAATCGCCGCAAGCGCACATACGATCGCAATCGACAACGCTATATTGACGGCGTGAATATAAGTTTGTCCCACGTTGTTCCCCCGAACATCATGAGACAAATACTACAGGCAAGGAACTAATTAGCCGTAAACATCGCGGCCTGCGTGCCTTTCAGACGTGAATTTTTCCAAGTCGGCACGCAGGACAACGATGTTTCCGGCAATATATTATTCGCCCGTGAGAGCGCTATTTCCATTCTCGAATGTCAACGAAATGCCCGGCAACGGCCGCTGCCGCCGCCATCGCCGGTGAAACCAGATGTGTTCTGCCCTTGAACCCCTGGCGTCCCTCGAAATTGCGGTTGGAGGTCGATGCGCATCGCTCTCCTGGCCGCAAACGGTCATCATTCATGGCAAGACACATGGAACAGCCCGGCTCGCGCCATTCAAAACCGGCATCCAGAAAGATCTTGTCGAGACCTTCTTCTTCCGCCTGCGCCTTGACGAGCCCCGACCCTGGAACCACCATTGCTTCAATACCATCATGCACCGTGCGCCCTTCAAGAACCTTTGCCGCCGCGCGCAAGTCCTCTATGCGGCCATTGGTGCAGGATCCGATAAACACACGGTCAATCGTGATGTCGGTGATTTTTGTACCGGCTTTCAGGCCCATATAGTCAAGAGCGCGCTGCTTTGATGTGCGCTTGGCTTCGTCAGTGATCTTTGCCGGATCAGGCACCTCACCGGTCACCGCAATCACATCTTCCGGCGATGAACCCCATGAAACGATGGGTGGCAGGTTCTGCGCATCAAGCACGATCACCTTGTCAAAATGGGCGCCCTCATCAGAAAACAGGGTTTTCCAATGTTCAACAGCCTTGTCCCAATGCTCACCCTTTGGCGCCATCGGGCGGCCTTTGAGATAAGCCAGGGCTTTTTCGTCAGGAGCGATCAGGCCGGCCCGCGCGCCGCCTTCAATGGTCATGTTGCAGACCGTCATGCGGCCCTCCATGGAAAGTTCGCGAATCGCCTGACCGGCAAATTCGATCACATGGCCCGTCCCTCCGGCCGTGCCTATTTCACCGATGATCGCCAGGATGATATCCTTGGCCGTGACACCTTCGGGAAGAGAATTGTCGACACGCACAAGCATGTTCTTGGCTTTTTTCTGAATCAGCGTCTGGGTGGCCAGAACATGTTCCACCTCGGACGTTCCGATTCCGTGGGCCAGCGCGCCGAAGGCACCATGGGTGGATGTGTGGCTGTCGCCGCACACGATCGTTGTGCCCGGCAGGGTAAAGCCCTGCTCCGGTCCAACAATATGAACGATACCCTGGCGAATATCGGCCTCATTGAAATATTCCACACCGAATTCGGCTGCATTCGTGGCGAGCGCCTCAACCTGAATGCGGCTTTCCTCGTTCTTGATGCCGATCTTGCGGTCCGGTGTCGTTGGCACATTGTGATCCACAACGGCCAAAGTCCTTTTGGGGTGGCGTACGCCGCGCCCGGTCAGGCGCAAACCTTCAAAGGCTTGCGGGCTTGTCACCTCGTGGACGAGATGGCGGTCGATATAGAGCAGGCAGGTGCCGTCCTCCTGCTCGTTGACAACATGTTCGTCCCATATTTTATCATACAGCGTTCTTGGTTCAGTCATGGATTTCATCCAAATGCAAAGGGGTCAGGAAGGAATGTGTGACGGGCAGTTCGCGTACCGCAAATCTCAAAGAAAGCCGTCGGAATGGCGCAATCGCGCAAAAAAGCGCCCCGGCAGCCGCTTGTGGTCATGCACAAGCAGAAAGACCATGGGCGTGCGGCGCGCGGAGCGATCCAACGTGCTGGTGCCACCGCTGACGCGGGGGCAGAAACGGGTGCTGATCATAGTGTTCGTCATTGGAACCGTTCTTATCAAGCTTTTTGCGCCACGGCAATCAACCGTGTGCACCATTGTTGCCAGCCTTGCGCAACCGCCGCTCAAAGGCCCGCAGCGCCAGCGACAGACCCACCGTCAACAGAAGATATATATAGGCAACGATTGAATAGGTTTCAAAGAAGCGGAAAGAACCGGACGCATAGACCTTGCCCATCTGGGTCAGATCCGCCACACCAAGGACGGATACCAGCGAGGAATCCTTGACCATGGCGACAAAATCATTGCCCAGCGGTGGCAGGATCGTTCGCAGCGCCTGCGGCATGACGATGAATCTGAAGCGCTGGAAACGCGACAGGCCCAGTGCTTCGGCCGCTTCGATCTGACCCTCGTCGACCGAGAGAATGCCGGCACGAAACACCTCTGCGATAAATGCCGAATAGCCGATCGTCAAAGAAATGATGGCGCGCCACATCAACGAGATGTCCCGCACCCTGAGGGCATCAACCAACCCGGCTTCCTGCAAGGGGAGCGTCAACCAGTTCCAGGCCAGTACAAAGCCCGGTGCGCCGACAAAGGCGATATAGAAAAGCAGCACCAGGATCGGCACACCGCGAATGATCTCCACATAGAATCGCGAGACCTGCCGCAGAACCAGCGAGCGGGAAAGCCCCATGAGGGCAAGGACCAGGCCGATGAGGGTTGCAAAGGCAAAGCCGACCAGCGTCACGAAAACCGTGATCCAGACGCCCTTTGATACTATGGACAGGACCTGCAGATAGAGGTCATTTGTGGCAATGAGCACTGCAACGATCATTGCAATCGCTGCGGCCGCGACAAGCCAATAGGGGAAGTCCCGGTCGCTGGAAGGCCTGCTGTGCGCCATGTTTACCGATCAATGGACGGGTGGAGATACTCCACCCGCGTCAGATTATGGAGACTATTGGCCCAACTCGTAGTCCAGGAACCATTTGGTGTTCAATGCATCAATGGTGCCATCCGCTTTCATCTCGGCAATGGCAGCGTTGATCGGTGCAATCAGGTCGGAACCCTTTGGAAAAATGAACCCGAAATCCTCTGTGCCCATTGGCTCCCCGACAAGCTTGAGAGCCCCATCGGAGCTCTTGACGTAGCCCTGTCCGGCAGTCCCGTCCGTCAACACCAGATCGACATCACCGGTATACAATGCCTGCACCTGAGCGCCGAAGGTCTCGAACAGCTTGATGCGGGCATTCTGCTCATCACCGTCCAGCACATCGTAAACGGCCACAAAAAAGGGTGTGGTGCCCGCCTGGGCGCCGACAAGACCGTCTTCAAGCGCGGCAAAGCCCGCTGCATCGTTGAAGCGCTCTTCATCACCGCGCACCAGCATGAACATTTCAGAGCGCATATAGGGATCGGAAAAATCGACCTTTTCCTTGCGGTCTTCCTTGATGGTAATGCCGGTCATGCCGAGATCATATTGGCCGTCGGACACGGCCTGGATCATCACATCCCAGCTGCTGTTGCGGAACTCGACCTTCATGTTGAGCCGTTTGGCAATTTCGTCCATCGCATCGTATTCCCAGCCGATCTGCTCGCCGGTCTTGGGATCTATGAACTGCAGCGGCGGATAGGCATTTTCCGTGACAATGACGACATTTTTGCCGCCCAGATCCGGAAGATCCGCTGCAAAGGCGACAATCGGTGTAAACGCGGCAGCCAAGGCTGCGGCAATGACAGATTTCAACAATGACATGAAAAACTCCCTGATGATTGAATGAGCGCTATCCAGAACGGCCCGCAACGGATCAGCCGTTCGGTGCTCCGACTGGTTCCGCCCAGTATAGGCAAACAATGTCACAAACGAAGCGTGCAAGACAAGACCGGGAGAGCAAATCACGGCTTCTTGTAAAAGCGCACAAAAAAGCGCGCACTCCGGAAAGCGCGCGCTTGTTATCCAGGGTCTGCCTGAAGGGCAGAATTTATTCGCTGGCGGTTTCCGCTGTGGCAGCAGCAGCTTCAGCAGCGGCGGCCTCAGCTGCAGCAGCCTTTTCGGCGGCCAGCGCCTTGGCAGCTGCAACTTTTTCAGCTTCAACGCGCGCCTTCTCGGCAGCGAAAGCCTGACGCTCTTCGTCATTCAGCTTGCGCGTACGCACATTGGTGTTTTCCACGATACGGGCAGACTTGCCGCGACGTTCGCGCAAATAATAGAGCTTGGCGCGCCGAACCTTACCACGACGAACGACCTCAACACCTTCAACCATCGGTGAGTAGAACGGGAACACGCGTTCCACACCTTCACCGTAGGAGATCTTGCGGACAGTGAAATTTTCATTCAGACCGCCACCGGAACGGGCAATACAAACACCCTCATAGGCCTGCACACGGGTACGGGTGCCTTCAGTCACGCGGACCAGCACTCGGACAGTGTCGCCAGGAGAGAATTCCGGCATTTTGCGGTTTTCAGCTATTTTTGCGGCCTGCTCAGCCTCAAGTTCACGGATGATATCCATGGTCCATTACCTTTCATTCTTCTAAAACGGTCAGAGCGCTCAACATGCCCTTTGGTCATTGCCTCGGGGGATTGCCATTTCGGCAGGAGCGTATTCACCATTCTTTGCTTGGTGGTATCGGATTTTTCCGATTGGTCGGGCAGATACACCACCCGCGCGCGAATGTCATCATCAAAGCTGCGTTTTTTTGCCCGAAACAAGGTCCGGACGTCGTTCTGCCGTCAATTTTTCCGATTCAGCACGTCGCCAGGCGTCAATCTTCTTGTGATTGCCCGAAAGAAGAACCTCGGGAATTGCTCTGTCTTCCCAGATTTGCGGCCGCGTATAATGGGGATATTCCAGCAATCCATCCTCGAAACTCTCGCTGAGACCCGATTGATCATTGCCCATGACACCGGGCAACAGCCGTATGACAGCATCCAGCAGGACCAGGGCCGCCGGCTCGCCGCCCGACAGGATGTAGTCACCAATCGACACTTCCTCCAGTGCCCGGCCCTCTATCGCCCTTTGGTCCACGCCTTCAAAGCGACCGCAAACCAGAACGACCCCTTCGCCTTCAGCCAAGGAGCGGACCTTCGCCTGCGTCAATGGTTTGCCGCGCGGACTGAGCAGCAATCGGGGCCGATTGTCACCGGGCGGACTGACGTGATCAATGGCCTTGGCAAGAACATCCGCCTTCAGCACCATTCCCGCCCCGCCCCCGGCAGGCGTGTCATCCACGCTGCTGTGACGGTCGTGGGCAAAATCGCGGATCTGTACGGCTTCCAGAGACCAGTCGCCGCGCTCCAGAGCCCTGCCTGACAGAGATTGCTCCAGATGGCCGGGAAACATCTGCGGATAGAGCGTCAGGACGCTGGCGCGAAAGCTCATCGGCCCTCATCCCCGTCAGATCCCTCATCCCCGCCTGAAACCTCTTCATCATCCACATCGATCAGACCGGCGGCAATCGGCTCCACCAGAACGGTGCGTGCATCCATGTCCACTTCCGGCACCGCCGCGTCGGAAAACGGGATCATCACAGACGCTTTGCCTGGCTGCGCGATTTCAAGAATGTCACCGGCGCCGAAATTATGGACGGCCAGCACCTTTCCATAATCCGAACCCTCAGCATCATGCACTGCAAGTCCGACGAGATCGGTCTGAAAAAACTCGTCTTCATCCAGCAGATCGTCGGGCAATTGCGCCCGGTCGATGAAAAGGGAAACGCCATTCAGCGCCTCCGCTGCCTCGCGGGTCGAAACGCCCTCCAGCCGCATGACCACCACATTCTTGGCCGGACGCACGGCAAGCACCTTGAAGGTTCTGCCCTTGTCATCGACAAGAGGGCCGTAATTGCCCAGTTTCAGGGGTTCATCGCCATAGGGCTTGGCGCGCACCTCGCCGCGAATGCCGTGCGGTCCGCCGATGATTGCCATCAGAACCAGATTTTCAGGTTTCGCCATAGGAACCGCCATCGAGTGATTGGAGCCAACTGACAGGCTCGCGTGTTGTCTTGCGCTTTTCCTGCCTAAAACAGGCCACGTAGATTTTTCAAATCGCTATCATAATGAAAAGCGGGCAGCACCTGAATGCCACCCGCTCAAATTTACCTGGAGCTGACGCTCCCTGGCAGGTGCTATTCAGCCGCTGCTTCTGCAGGTGCTGCCGCTGCTTCAGCAGCTTCTGCTGCCGCTGCTTCTTCCTTGGCTGCCTGTTCGGCTGTGCGTTCCTGTGCCTTCTTGCCAGGCAGAGCCTTGTTCGGGTTGCTGCGCGCAGGGCGTTTTGCAATGCCGGCTTCATCAAGGAAACGCAGGACACGGTCGGTTGGCAATGCGCCCTGTTCCATCCAGTGCTTGATGCGCTCTTCATTCAGTTCGACGCGCGCGCCGTCCTTGGGAAGCATCGGATTCCATTTGCCGACGCGTTCGATAAAACGACCGTCGCGCGGTGAGCGAACATCGGCGATGACGATGTGGTAATAGGGACGTTTTTTCGAGCCACCACGGGCCAGACGAATTTTAAGAGCCATTTTGATTTCCTTCGGTGTTTTGCTTGTTTAAATTTGCAGTGGGTTCAAAAGCTACTGCCTGGCAGCTTCAATTCTTCGGTGAAGCGAAAAATCAGCTGCCTTTCGCTTCGTGTTTGATCGCCTCGTGATGGCGAATGACTTCCTTGATGATGAAATTGAGAAAAGCCTCGGCAAAGTCGGAATCAAGGCTGGCTTCTTCGGCCAGTTTGCGCAGGCGTTCCACCTGCCGCTGTTCCCGTCCGGGATCAGCCGCCGGCATGTCGAATTCGGCCTTGAGTTTGCCAACAGCCTGGGTGCAGCGAAACCGCTCAGCCAGAATGTGAATCAGCGCGGCGTCAAAATTGTCGATCGAACGGCGCAGGTCCAGCAGGGTTTCCATCGGATTGTTCGTCATGTCGGTCACTTTTTCCTCGGCAATCCGGGCAGGCCACCAAGGCCTGGAAGTTTTGCACCACCAAGACCCGGCAAACCGCCACCGAGGCCCGGCAGGCCGCCGCCCTTGCCAAGACCGGCAGCTTCAGCCTGTTTTTGCAGTGCCTCGAGTTGTTTCGGATCCATTTTCGACGGGTCAAGCCCACCAGGCATGCCGCCCATTCCCATGCTGGCGCCCAGGCCGCCCATCATTTTGCCAAACATGCCGCCCTTTTTGCCCTTGCCGCCCATCGACTTCATCATGTCGGCCATCTGGCGGTGCATTTTCAGCAATTTGTTGATGTCTGCAGAACTTGTTCCGGAACCGGCAGCGATGCGTTTCTTGCGCGAATGTTTCAGCAATTCCGGACTGCTGCGCTCCTTGCGCGTCATCGAGGAAATGATCGCCAGCTGGCGCTTGAAGACCGAATCATCTAGTCCGGCAGCGGCCACCTGATCTTTCATCTTGCCCATGCCGGGCATCATGCCCATGAAGCCGGACATGCCGCCCATTTTCTGCATCTGGCGCAATTGATCACCAAGGTCGTTCAGATCGAACTTCCCGGCCTTCATACGCTCGGCCATGACCTGGGCTTTTTCGGCGTCGATCGTTTCGGCGGCTTTTTCCACCAGCGATACGATGTCACCCATGCCAAGGATGCGATCGGCTATGCGACGCGGATGAAATTCTTCAAGCGCATCCATTTTCTCGCCGGTACCGATCAGCTTGATCGGCTTGCCGGTCACGGCACGCATCGACAGGGCGGCGCCACCGCGGCCATCGCCATCCATTCGGGTCAGCACCAGACCGGTAATACCGACACGCTCGTCGAAACTGCGCGCCAGGTTGACCGCGTCCTGACCGGTCAGCGCATCGGCAACCAGCAGAATCTCGTGGGGTTTGGCCCTGGCTTTGATATCAGCCATTTCGACCATCAACGGCTCGTCGATATGGGTCCGGCCGGCGGTGTCGAGAATGACGATGTCATGGCCACCGAGCTTTGCCGCCTGCACCGCGCGCACCGCAATTTCGGCCGGTGACTGGCTGGCAATGATCGGCAAAGTGTCGACCGAGGCCTGTTCACCCAACTGGCGCAACTGCTCCTGTGCGGCAGGGCGACGCGTATCGAGCGAGGCCATCAGGACCTTCTTGCGATCACGCACCGTCATGCGGTGGGCAATCTTGCCGGTCGTTGTCGTCTTGCCCGAGCCCTGCAGACCGACCATCATGATGACGACGGGTGCCGGTGCATTGAGGTCGATGGCGACGCCCTCTTCACCCAGCATTTCGATCAGTTCATCATGGACGATCTTGACGACCATCTGACCAGGCTTGATGGATTTGAGAACATCCGCACCAACGGCCTTTTCGCGAACCCTGTCGGTAAATCCACGCACCACCTCAAGCGCCACGTCGGCTTCCAGCAATGCACGACGGACTTCACGCAGGGCTGCCGAAACATCTTTTTCAGACAGCGAACCACGGCCGGTCAGTCCATTGAGAATGGAACCCAGACGATCTTGAAGGCTTTCAAACATTCATCATTCCTTTTTCTTTCGCGGTCGATCCCCGAAAGATTGTATGTCCGCGCTGCTTTGACAAGACCTGAGCGATCCGATGGCCAAATGACCAAAGCACAAAATCACCCGGGGGCGCATCGCGCTGCCGGGTGGTGGCTTCCGGGATCTCTTTAAACCTTTTCGGGTCCCGGTCAGCTGCTCGGAGTTGTTCACTCTTTGCGGAATATGCTGCGGATAAACAGCAACGGCCTGCAAAAGTCAAGCCGCAGGGCCATCACAAGCCTGCTGCAACTCAACAATGACCTTCCATCACCCGCCGCAGCTTTTTGATGCCCATGGCGCTTTCTTCCGGTGAATGAGCGCAAAAGCCAATGACAAGTCCTTTCTCAACCTGGTCGCCGGCAAAATGGCTGGAAAGCGCCAGCGGCGACAATCCCACGTCGCGGGCATCCGACGCAATTTGTGTGTCGTCACAGCCATCCGGCAGCTTGAGGACAAGCTGCATGCCCGCCTGATGATCGTCAAAGGCCACGCGGTCGCCCAACTCGCGTCTCAAAAGATCGAACATGGCGTTGCGCCGCTCGGCGTAGATACGCCGGACACGCCGCAGATGACGATAGAAGTCGCCGTCCTGCATGAAGGTGGCCAGTGCCCGTTGCGGGGCAATCGAGGCCTTTGTGCCAAAACGCGAAAGCGTCTTGGCAAAGCAATCCGTCAGCGCCTCGGGGGCAATGAGAAAACCGATCCGCAGGCTGTTTGAAAAAATCTTTGAAAAACTGCCCACATAGATGACGCGGCTCGCTCGATCAAAATCGGCCTGATCAAAACCCGCCAGCGCCGGGATCGGCCTGCCCGCATAGCGAAATTCGCTGTCGTAATCGTCTTCGACGATCCAGCCACCCGCCTCATCGGCCCATTGCAGAAACGCCCTGCGCCGGTCCGGCGTCATGGCGCCGCCCATCGGAAACTGATGCGAGGGGGTCAGGACCGCCAGTTTCGGAGCTGTTTCGTGCGGCGGCACTTCGGCGCCATGCGGCCCGACCTTCAGCCAGCAGGGTGCCAGCCCCTGGCTTTCAACAAAATTGCGCAAGGGCAGATAACCGGGATCTTCCAGCGCAATCGTATCGCCGCGCTGCATCAGGGTGCGGATACATATTTCCAGCGCATCGGTGGAACCGGCGGTGATCATGACCTGCCCGGCCGATGTCTGAATGCCCCGCCATTCGGCAACATGGGCGGCAATGGCTTCGCGCAATGACCAGTCACCAAAGGGATCAAAGGACATGACCAGGGATTGCGGTGACGCGCGGGCCACCCGTGCGACACAGCGGGCAAAGGGGCGATAGGGAAACAGCCGCATATCCGGCACACCGGGATAAAGCAGCGGCCAGCCCAATCTGGCCGTCGGTGAGCTTTTCGCTGACGGCACCGGTGCGGGCCGTTTCACAGGCACCTGGTCGCTCGGCAATTCCACCTCGCCGATCGGTCGTACATAGAGGCCCGACCCATGGCGTCCCTCGGCATAACCTTCAGCCACAAGCTGCTCATAGGCCGCCATGATGGTGGAACGCGAAACGCCAAGATCCGTTGCAAATGACCGCGATGGCGGCAGCGATTGGCCACCCTCCAGCGCACCGGAGACAATCATCCGGCGTATCGCTTCATAGATCTGCGCAAAAACCGGGATGTCCGATTTCCGATCTATCGAAAAGGCGATCAGCGAAGGATTTTTCATGCAATTGGTCTGGCAAGATTGATGGAAATTGGATGTTTTGAATAAACCAGATCGGACCTAGGGTAAAGCCGGTACCCACTTTGAAAGAACAGATCCCATGACAGAACATTGCAACAGCCTCGGCCAGCCCATCGGTGCGCCAGTGCCCGATTGGAAACCGGTTGAACGGCCTCCCATAACCGTGATGACCGGACGCCATTGCAGGCTGGAGCCGGTCAATGTGCAGCGTCATGCCTCGGAACTGTTCGAAGCCTTCAGCACCGACCGCGAAAACCGCATCTGGACCTATCTGCCCTATGGGCCTTTCGGATCTGAGACCGAACTGGCCGACTGGATGGTGGCCACCTGCATGGGCGACGACCCGCTGTTTCATGCGATCATCGACAATGCCAGCGGCAAGGCCGTTGGCGTCGCCAGCTTTTTGCGTATCGATCCGGTCAATGGCTCCATCGAGGTCGGGCACATCAATTATTCGCCGCTGTTGCAAAAGACGCCAGCGGCCACCGAAGCCATGTTCCTTTTGATGCGCCGGGTCTTTTCACAACTTGGCTATCGCCGCTATGAGTGGAAATGCGATGCCCTGAATGCCGGTTCACAGCGAGCAGCGCGTCGCCTGGGTTTCCAGTTTGAAGGGATATTTCGCCAGGCCACCATCTACAAACAGCGCAACCGAGACACGGCATGGTTTTCCATTGTCGACAAGGAATGGCCGCAACTGGAAGCCACCTTTGAACAATGGCTCAGCCCGGACAATTTTGATGCCCAGGGCCGTCAGAAACAGAGCCTTGCATCATTCACTGCGAAATAGCCCGATATCGACAAAAGTTTCATTGTAGCAGGCGCCAGCTTCGATATCGGTCCTGATATGCGACGGGATCAGCGCATTGACCGTGCTGCCGGTTTTGCTTGTGCGCAGCCAGGTGCCCTTCGGACTGTAGAGAACCCCCGGCAGGACGGCGTCCGTCACGCAAAGATGCAGAGCAACCGCGCCCTGGTCGTTCCATAGGCGGACCGTCTGCCCATCCTCGAGATTCAGCCTTTGCGCATCGCGCGGGTTCATTTCGACCCGTTCAATGCCCGACGAGGCATCACAGCCGCCGAAGGTCGCATTGGTCCGCCGCGACGAAGAGGGGGAAATGAGCGTGAACGGCAAATCTCTTTTGACCGGCTCATAGCGCGGAACGCCGTAGCCAAACCGCTTTTCCAGATCATCGCTGTAGAGCTCGATCTTGCCCGACGGCGTTGCCGGGAAAACCGTATCGCACATGATCGGCTCGGCGCCTTCCTTCGACGTCATGACAAGCGCCTGATCCAGCGGCACCGCACTGGGTGCAAAACCCTGCATGCGTGGATCCGCACCGTTGAAGGCCGCATCCATCAGTTGGGCATCGCTGTCGCGGAAAGCCTGATCATCAAAGCCGAACCGCGCAGCCAGCCGCCGGAAGATTTCCGTATTGGGGAGACTTTCGCCGACGCAAGGCATGATCGCTTCGGCCCGCTGCACATAATTCTGGCCATAGGCGCCATAGATATCGGCATATTCGAAGTGGCTGGCCGCCGGTAAAATGACATCCGCATAGAGCATGCTGTCCGTCATGGCGATATCACAGCCGGCGACAAACAGATCGTCACGGCTCAGCGCCTTGATCATCGCCTTCTGGTCCGGATGGGTGCAGACGGGATTGTGGTTATAAATCATGGTGGCCATGACGGGTGGGTCAAGAGATTTGTCGAGCAGCTTTTCGGCCACATCGACAATATTGAATGTTCTGGTTCCATCCGGAATGAAATCCGGTCGCTGCAGCCGGTCAGTGGTCTTCGGCGAGGCAAGGCCGGCCTTGGCAAGAACGCCTGCACCGGCCCTTCCATGATTGCCGGTCAGCGCCTGCAGGGCCATGGCCGCACGCAGCCCGGATCCGCCACTGCGACCACGCTCGATGCCGTTTCCGCTGGAGACCGCCACGCAGGAGGCGGCGCAATAAAGATCTGCAAGCTGTGCAAATGTCTCCGCATCAATACCACACAGGGCCTCGACATCGCCCATCGTGTAGCCTCGCGCCACCTTCATATAGGCATCAAAACCCTCGGTCCAGCGCGCGATGAAGGCCTGATCAAACGCCTCGCGCCGTTCCAGTTCTGCTGCCAGCGCCATGGCCAGCACAACATCCGTGCCCGGACGGATTTGCACGAAAAGATCACATTGACCGGCAATTTTGGTGCGCTTGGGATCAATGATCACCAGTTTCGCACCACGCTTGCGTGCCTGTTTGATCACCCGCACCAGATGCAGGTTGGAGACCGTGACATTGTTGCCCCACACGACAATCAGATCGGAAAGCACCGCCTGCTCCGGCGGCATGCCGGGAGCGGCGCCAAACAGGCTGGTATAGGCCGTGCCGCGGACCGCACCGCATAGGGGCCCGCGATTGAGCAGTGTCGCGCCAAGCTTGTGAAAGAACCGCCGGTCCATCGACCCGCCGGCCAGTTCGCCATGCGGCCCGGCATAATTGAAGGGCATCACCGATTGCGGACCATGGCGTGTGATGGCGCTGGAAAATCCCTCATGCACCAGGTCCAGTGCCTCGGCCCAGGAAATGGCTTCAAACCGACCATCGCCGCGCTCTCCGGTTCGCCGCATGGGGTGCGTCAGCCGCCCGGTCCCGTGAACAAACTCCGGGTAGGAACGCGCCACCTTGTTGCAGATCACCCCGGCCGTATAGGGATTGGCGCGCGAGCCGCGCACATCAACCAGCTGGCCATCGACAATGGTCGCATTCAGGCTGCATGTGTCGGGGCAATCCAGTGGGCACACTGTCGGCCGTATTTCCTGATGACTTGCGCCACTCATGTCGAAAGCTCCCTACCTGTCGCGTTCCATGCCTGTCGCGTTCCATGGCTGTTCATCCTGCTTGCAGCAGGATTGAGATCACGATCATAGGGAATGATTGGACTTTGAAAAATATCCAATTATTGCAAAAACAGGCAGACCACTTACAGCGACATCAGTTGGAATCATAGGCCTCGTTGGAAATCATCACCAGTTCATCGAAGACGCCGGGCGTGCCGACGACAACCCGTCCGCCGTGTTCCAGCATCCCATCCGCACTTTGTTTTTCGACACGACCGCCCGCTTCGGCCACCAGCAATTGGCCGGCAAGGCAATCCCAGGCGTTCATATGCGGTTCGCTATAGCCGATCAGCCTGCCGGCAGCGACATAAGCCAGCATCAAAGCCCCCGAAGCATTGCGATAGAAAATGCCACCACGGGCGATCAGCAATTCGATGATCCTCGTCACCATGAAGTGCGGCGTGCGATTGTTCATGCCGACACCGGTGCTGCCATCGTCAAGCGTGGCGGATGTTGCCACATGCATGCGCGCATCGTTCAGGAAGGCGCCCTGGCCCAAAGCGGCAGCATACATCTCGTCATGGCAGGGATCACAGATGACACCGACCTTTGTCTGGTCCTCATGGACGCAGGCCAGCACCACGCACCAGGCGGGAATGGCGCGAACAAAATTGGCTGTCCCGTCAATCGGGTCGATGACCCATGTATAGCCAGAGCGGCTTGCCACGCTGGCGTGTTCCTCACCGACGATGCCATCATCGGGAAAGGCCTCGGCCAATCTCTTGCGAATGAAAAGCTCAACCTCGATATCCGCATTGGACACAAGGTCCTGCGTTCCCTTCTGCTTGATCTGCAGATCTCCGACGGAGCGAAAAAAGGAAAGCGCCAGTTCTCCGGCATCACGCGCCAGCGTACGGGCCAGTTCAAGCCTTTGTTGCAGATCCTTGTCCAAGTTGAAGACTCCCGATGTTTCGAAACAATTGATCACCGCCAGGCACAAAGCACCAGCGAATCAATTTTGATTTCCTGACGGCACCATCATTTCATACCAGAAACCCGGATAGAACTTCTATACGAGCAGGGCAGCATTGAAAGGGCTTTTGCAATCCACCTCACAGTGCCTATCTTGACCTACAAGCAAACCCAAGGCTGACAGATGAAGGCTGAGCGATGATTGACAGAAGCTTGAAAAAGACACCCGGACGACGCAACAGATATTTCGCGGGTCCCGTTTCGGACCATTTTGACGGGTCGGTGTTTTTCAATCCCGGGGGATCGGCTCCCAACGGCCTGAAGGATCTTCTCAAATGGCAGTTCGGGGAAAAACCCAACAAGTGGCCTGAGCACTATGAAAGCCCGTTTGGCAGCGCCAAACCCGACGCCAAGGTAAACGGCAACGACCTTCGCGTGACCATGGTGGGCCATGCCACGATGCTCATTCAGGTCGCGGGGCTGAATATTCTGACCGACCCGGTCTGGTCGCCGCGGGTCAGCCCGTTTCGTTTTGTCGGGCCCAAACGGGTCAGCACGCCGGGAATTGCCTTTGAGCATCTGCCAAAAATCGACATCGTCCTGCTGACGCACAATCACTATGACCATATGGACCTGGCCACCCTTGGCCGCCTGCACGAGGCACATGATCCGCTGGTCATCACACCGCTTGGCAATGATGCAATCGTGCGTCGTGCCGCGCCCAAAATGCGTATCGAGATCGGCGATTGGGGCGATCTTCTGGCTCTGGGCGCCGACATCAAAGTGCATTTCGAACCCTGCCATCACTGGTCGGCACGCGGCAGCCGTGACCGGCGCATGGCCCTGTGGGCAGCCTTCGTGCTGGAAACGCCTGCCGGCCGCATCTATCACATCGGTGACACCGGCTTTCATGGTGGTGAAAACTATCGTGCGGCGCTGGCAAAACACGGCCGCTTCCGCCTGGCGATCCTGCCGATCGGCGCCTATGAGCCGCGCTGGTTCATGAAAGACCACCATCAAAACCCGCAGGAAGCAGCCGAGGGCATGCAATTATGCGCCGCCGACTATGCAATCGGTCATCATTGGGGCACGTTCCGCCTGACCAATGAAGCCATTGAAGACCCCATGTCGGCACTCACTGAAACATTGGCGAAAAACAAGATCGCACCCGACCGGTTTCGCCCCCTGCGCCCCGGCGAGGTCTGGGACATTCCGCAGACAGAAGGGTAGCGCGTTGATAACGCCGATGCACCCGGCGTTCTGCAAGCGGCTTTTTCATGGAGAATCGCTGGTAATTCAGCCGTTCTTCAGCCATATACGCCTTGCAGAAAGGCGTGAACAATGGCTGACATGGTGCAGTTCGCAAAAATGAACGGATTGGGAAACGAAATCCTGGTGGTCGACATGCGCGGCCGCCCTGATAGCGTTGCGCCCCAAGCCGCCATTGCGCTGGCTCAGGACGACAAAACCGCCTTTGATCAGATCATGGCCATTCACGATTCCCGTTTGCACGGTACAGACGCCTATATCCAGATTCTGAATTCGGACGGATCGATGGCGCAGGCCTGTGGCAACGGCACCCGCTGCGTGGTCCAGGCACTGAGCGCTGATACCGGCATGCAGGCTTTCACCTTTCAGACCGTTGCCGGCATCGTCAATGCCCGTGAGCTTGAAGATGGCTTGATTGCCGTTGACATGGGCGCACCGGAATTTCGCTGGGACCGAATTCCGCTCGCCGAGGAATTTCATGATACGCGGATGATCGAATTACAGATCGGGCCGATCGAAGCGCCCGTCCTGCACTCGCCATCCGTTGCCTCGATGGGCAATCCGCACGCCATTTTCTGGGTCAAGGACGATGTATGGTCCTATGATCTTGAAAAATTCGGACCGCTGCTGGAAAACCATCCGATCTTTCCCGAACGCGCCAATATATCCATCGCCCGTGTACGCTCCCAAAGCGAGCTCGACCTGCGCACCTGGGAACGCGGCGCAGGCCTGACCCGCGCCTGCGGAACAGCGGCCTGTGCAGCAGCCGTATCGGCTGCGCGAACAGAAAGAACCGGGCGTCAGGTCACCGTGAATCTACCCGGCGGTCCGTTGCAGATCGATTGGCAGGAAAGCAACAACCACGTCATGATGACAGGGCCTGCCGAATGGGAATTTTCCGGCAGCCTTGACCCGCAAACAGGCGTCTGGAAAGCGGATCCTCTTGCGCAAAGGGAATCCCATTCATGAGCGGCGTTGATGTCATCACATTTGGCTGCCGCCTCAACAGCTACGAGTCCGAAATCATCCGGCGCGAAGCGGAGACGGCGGGACTGAACAACGCCATCGTCGTCAATACCTGCGCGGTGACCGCCGAGGCCGTGCGCCAGGCAAAACAATCCATACGGCGCAAAAGGCGCGAGAATCCCGCCGCCCGCATCATCGTCACCGGCTGCGCCGCCCAGACGGAAGCCGCTTCCTTTGCAGACATGGACGAAGTGGATGTGGTGCTTGGCAATGAAGAAAAACTGACCGGCGCCAACTATCGCAAATTGCCGGATTTCGGCGTATCGGCCGAGGAAAAAATTCGCGTCAATGACATCATGAGCGTCAAGGCCACGGCCCCGCAGATGGTGGATGCCATTGAAGGCAGGGCACGGGCCTTTGTCCAGGTGCAAAACGGCTGCGATCATCGCTGCACATTCTGCATCATCCCCTTCGGGCGTGGCAATTCGCGCTCGGTGCCCATGGGCGCGGTGGTCGAACAGGTCAAGAAACTCGTCGGCAACGGATATCTCGAGGTGGTGATCACCGGCGTCGATGCCACCAGCTATGGTGCCGACCTGCCGGGTCAGCCGACCCTCGGCCTGTTGGCGCAGACCATATTGGCGCAGGTGCCCGACCTGGAGCGGCTGCGCCTGTCATCCATCGATTCGATCGAGGCCGATGAACACCTGCTGGCGCTGATCGCCGATGAAAGCCGGTTCATGCCCTATCTGCACCTGTCGCTTCAACACGGCGACGACATGATACTCAAACGCATGAAGCGCCGGCACCTGCGCGAAGATGCAATTGAATTTTGCCAGACGGCGCGCGCCCTGCGACCGGACATTGCGCTGGGTGCGGATCTGATTGCCGGCTTCCCGACGGAAACCGAGGCGATGTTTGAAAATGCCCTGTCGCTTGTCGATGAATGCGATCTGTCATTCCTCCACGTCTTTCCGTTTTCGGCGCGCGAGGGAACACCGGCAGCCCGCATGCCGCAACACGATCGCAGCCTGATCAAGGCCCGCGCCACGCGCCTCAGAGAAAAGGGCAATGCGGCCCATCTGCAACATCTGACCGCCATGGTGGGCAGCAGGCAGAATGCCCTGATCGAAGGCTCGGGTCTCGGGCGCACCGAAAATTTCACTCTGGTCGACTTTGATGGCAAAAGGCCGCACACTCCAGGTTCCATCGTGCCTGTCGACATCAAGGGGCATGATGGCGAAAAGCTGATCGCCAGCACCCAACCATCAATGCGGCCAGCGGCCTGACACTGGAACAGTGACAGGCCTGACCAAAAGAGCAGGCAATAAAGACAATGGCACTCGGCTTTTTGAAAAAAGTGTTTTCCTTCGGGAAAAACAAGACGGTCGTCGCAGCCGACGAAACCACGACGGACACCAGCGCCGACCAGCAGTCGCCGGAAGCAACAGCGCCTGTTGCAGAACAGGCCGCCCCGGTTGCACCCGCTGAGATTCCGCTCGAGGACATAAAACCGGATGACGCTGCGATAGATAGGGCGATTACCGGGACGAATGCCGGAGAGATTGACGGCGCGACAAAAATTGAACCGGTAGCGCCGCCAGTCGCGCCTGAGCCTGAGCCTGAGCCTGAGCCTGAGCCTGAGCCTGAGCCTGAGCCTGAG
>JARGOX010000014.1:0-86428 GCA_029233925.1 Rhizobiaceae bacterium | reverse complement strand
GCCTGAGCCTGAGCCTGAGCCTGAGCCTGAGCCTGAGCCTGAGCCTGAGCCTGAGCCTGAGCCTGAGCCTGAGCCTGAGCCTGAGCCTGAGCCTGAGCCTGAGCCTGAGCCTGAGCCTGAGAAAACTGTTTTGGTGGAGCCGGAAAGCAAGCCGGAAATCACACCATCCACAGATGATTTACAGCCTGAAAAACCTTCGCTTGGCAGGGTTTCGGTCAGCGACCGCGTGTCCCCGGTCGATACAGCGCCGCTGCCGGAACCCATTGCCTCTGCACCGGCTGATTCCGGCTCCTCATGGTTTGCCCGCCTGCGCCTCGGCCTGGTCCGCACCTCATCGCAGCTGACCGATCAGATCAGCGGTATCTTCACCCGCCGCAAGCTCGATGAAGACACATTGCAGGACCTGGAAGATGTTCTCATCCAGTCCGATCTCGGCATTGAAACGGCCATGCGCATCACCGACACCCTGGCGTCGGGCCGCTATGGCAAGAATATTTCAACCGAGGAAGTCCAGGCCATCATGGCCGATGAAATCAAGGCTGTGCTGGAGCCGGTTGCCGTGCCGCTGGAGCTTGATCTCAGCCACAAGCCGCATGTGATCCTGGTGGTCGGGGTCAATGGCACCGGCAAGACAACCACCATTGGCAAACTGGCCGCAAAACTGACCGCAGGTGGTCTGAGTGTCATGCTTGCCGCCGGTGATACATTTCGCGCCGCCGCCATCGAGCAACTGAAAATCTGGGGTGAGCGGACCAATTCCCCGGTTGTCGCCTCCAAGCTCGGCGCTGATGCCGCCGGCCTTGCCTGGGATGCTTTTGAGCAGGCCCGACAAGCCGGCAGCGACGTGCTCATCATTGACACCGCCGGGCGACTGCAGAACAAGACGGAACTGATGCAGGAACTGGAAAAAATCGTCCGGGTTCTCGGCAGACACGATCCCGATGCGCCGCACACGGTGCTACAGACCCTCGATGCAACAACCGGACAGAATGCCCTCAACCAGGTGGAGATATTCCGCAATGTCGCTGGTGTGAACGGGCTTGTCATGACCAAGCTGGATGGAACCGCACGCGGCGGCATTCTGGTGGCCATTTCCGCCAAACACAAATTGCCGGTCTATTTCATCGGCATCGGTGAAGGGGTCGATGATCTTGAACCTTTCGAGGCCAGTGATTTTGCCACGGCCATCGTCGGCCGCAGTCCGACAGCAAAGAAATAACCAGAACAACAACCAAGGAGACGGCCGGAATGAACCAGCCCGTATTTGAAAAAGACCCATCCGACCCCGCCCGCAAGACGATCAATCCATTGCTGAAGCTGGTGCTGGAACTCGGACCGCTGATGGTCTTCTTCTTTGCCAATTCACGCGGCGCGTGGCTGGCTGAAACCTTTCCGGCCCTGGCGACCTTTGGCGGCCCCATTTTCGTGGCAACCGGTCTGTTCATGATCGCCACGGCCACATCTCTGATCGTGTCCTGGATTCTGACCCGGACATTGCCGATCATGCCGCTTGTGTCCGGCATTGTGGTCTTTGTATTCGGCGCACTGACGCTCTGGCTGCAGAACGAGACATTCATCAAAATGAAGCCGACAATCGTCAACGGCCTGTTTGCCAGCATTCTGCTTGGCGGCCTGCTGTTTGGAAAAGCCTTGCTGGGCTATGTCTTTGACAGTGCATTCAAGCTGGATGCCGAAGGCTGGCGCAAACTGACCTTGCGCTGGGGGCTGTTTTTCATCTTTCTCGCCGTGCTCAATGAAGTGGTCTGGCGCAGCTTCTCCACCGATTTCTGGGTCGCCTTCAAGGTCTGGGGCACCATGCCCATCACCATCCTGTTCACCATGAGCCAGATGCCGCTGATCATGAAGCATACGGTGGAAGAGAAAACCGAGTAGCGCGGCGGTTTTAGAGAATGCGGGTGGTGCGGCTGTACCTGACAGAAGGGCACTGGGTGCTGCAGACCCTGCCTCGCTGGTAAGTCCCGGGGTGCTGCAAACATAGCCTTACTGACAGGCACTCATCCGCCGAAGGCGGCAAGCGCGACCGCGCGTCGGGGCTCGTGCCCCGCCCCGTCTGGAGCCAGCGCCGCAAGGCGCGTACGGCGTGAAGACACAACCCAAAGCCATCCGTATTCCGCGCGGCACCGCATCAGTGCTTCACAGAGGGGCACCGGGTACTGCCATTGGTGCCCGAAGCGAGGCATCGGCTGCCGCACCTCAGAAGAGTGTTACGGAAAACACGGGAGTTGCGCTGCACCTTCGTGGATCTTTTCTGTTCACGGCGAGCGGCGCTGGCGCGCCTGCCTACACAGGGTGCGGCCAAACTGTTGGCCGGGCTGCGGTCGCAGCCTGTTGAGTGCCTCGCTGACAGGCACCGGGTGCTGCAAACATAGCCTTACTGACAGGCACTTATCCGCCGAAGGCGGCAAGGGCGACCGCCCGTCGGGGCTCGTGCCCCGCCCCGTCTGGAGCCAGCGCCGAAGGCGCGTACGGCGTGAAGACAAAACCAAAGCCATCCGTATTCCGCGCAGCAACGCTGTTGTGCTTCACAGAGGCGCACCGGGTGCTGCAAGTGGTGCCCGGAGCGAGGCACCAGTTTGCCGCACCTCAGAAGAGTATTCCTGAGAACGCGGGAGTTGCGCTGCGAGGCCGGGATCTTTTCCGCTCACGGCGAGCGGCGCTGAAGCGCCTGCCTGCGCGGGGCGCGGCCAAACTGTTGGCCGGGCTGCGGTCGCAGCCTGTTGAGTGCCCCGAAGTAAGGCACCGGGTGCTGCAGTCTACGCCTTACTGTCAGGTACTGCCCGCTGCAAGCACTGCCTTACTGCCAGGCACGCATCCGCCGAAGGCGGCAAGGGCGCCAGTTAACGGTAAATGGGCCGTCGGGGCGAATGCCCCGCCCCGTCTGGAGCCAGCGCCGAAGGCGCGTACGGCGTGAAGACAAAACAAATGCCGCTGAAAGCGCAACCTAATTCAACAAAGCTTTCTCAATCTGCGGCAGCAGTTCATCACGTATGGCGTCGGGGCTGAACGGCCCGATCTGCTTGAAGGTAATGACGCCATTTCTATCGAGAAGATAGGTCTCGGGAATGCCGTAGACACCCCAGTCAATGGCTGAAATGCCTTTCGGGTCGACACCGACAGCCGCATAGGGGTTTCCAAGTTCGCCGAGGAACCGCAGGGCGTTGGGCGTCTGGTCCTTGTAGTTGATGCCGACCAGATTGATACGCTCATCGCGGGCCAGAGCCATCAACAGCGGATGCTCTGCGCGGCAGGGAACGCACCAGCTTGCCCAGACATTGACCAGCGTCACCTTGCCCTCAACAAGCGCCGTGCTCAATGCCGGAACCTGCTGACCATTGCGGACAAGACCTTCAAGCGGCGGCAGATCCAGCGCTGGCGCCCTGGTGCCGATCAACACGGAAGGGATCGCTGAAATATCCTTGTCGGACAACAGCTGGCTCAGGAATACGGCGGCAAGCGCCACAAAGGCAATCAGCGGCAGGAAGGCCATCCACTGACGTCGTTTCGCGCGTTTTTCGGGCGTCTGTTCTGATTCGTCAGCCATGATCAGCCTTTGCCGGGGCACTGTCCGACCTGCGCCTGACGCCGCGCGATTCCAGCGCGGCCAGTTCTGCCTTGCGGGCACGCTGGTCGATAATGACCCAGGCGACCAGCGCCAGAACGACAAATGCCGAAGCCGCATAAGAGATCAGGACATAGGCGAAATGGCTCATGACGGGATTATCCTCGGGCCGAACGGGCCGCCTGCCGGCGCATGGACGCCACCCGCCTGCGCCAGATTTCGTTGCGCATGGCGGCAAAATGCAGGGTGAAAAACAGCATCGAAAAGGCCAAGGCCATGACAAGCAACGGATAAAGCAGCGAGGGATGGATGGTTGGGCCGTCAAGGCGCATGACGCTGGCAGGCTGATGCAGCGTGTTCCACCATTCAACCGAAAACTTGATGATCGGAATATTGATATAGCCGACCAGAATAATGATCGCCGACACCCGCGCCGAGCGGGCCGGATCATCCATCGCCCTATTGAGTGCAATCAGGCCGAGATACATCAGGAAAAGCACAAAGACGGATGTTAGCCGCGCATCCCATACCCACCAGGTCCCCCACATGGGTTTGCCCCATAAGGAACCGGTCAGCAACGCCAGAAAGGTAAAAGCCGCACCAATCGGCGCGGCGGCTTTGGCTGCCACATCGGCCAGGGGGTGACGCCAGACAAGCGTGCCGATCGCGGCAATCGCCATGACCGTATAACACATCATCGCCAGCCAGGCCGATGGCACATGGATGAACATGATGCGCACGGTCATGCCCTGCTGGTAATCCTCCGGTGCCTGAAAGCTCAGATAAAGACCGACAGCAAACAGCAAGGCCGTCACACCGATCATCCACGGCATCAGTCTTCCCGCAACCGTCAGGAAGCGGGTTGGGTTTGCAAGTCCTGTCAAAAAGGCGGCAATGCTGGCGATCATGGTTCCCTATCTAGCGATTGGAACGGTTCTCGACAATGGCGCATTTGACGCAGGCGGATATTTTCAAATTGTCTTGTCTTCAAGACGCCAGCGCCTGTCCGATGCCTGCCCCGGGATATCACCGATCCGCAAAGGCAAGTCTGAGGCCGAGCAGACCGAAGGCTCCGGCAAAGGACCGCCGGAGCCAGATCATCACCTGTGGGCGCCCCGCCATATAGGCACGGGTCAATGAGGCGCATGTTCCGTAGCCGACAAAGACCACGAATGTCAGCAGCATGAATATTGCCGCAAGAAACAGCATCTCAGCCGTGGCATGGGCGGCATTCGCCGGGACGAATTGCGGCAGAAAGGCCAGAAAGAAGAAGGAGAGTTTGGGGTTCACCGAGTTGATGAGAAAACCGTTGGTCACGATCCTGATGGCCGGCATCTGTCTTTTGAGCTCCGAAATCTCCAGCGGACCTTTGTCCCGCAGGATATTCCAGGCCATGTAGAGCAGATAGACAACACCCACATATTTGACGATCTGAAAAGCCATTGCGCTGGCATGCAGCAAAGCGGCCAGGCCAATGATACTGGCCACAATATGCGGAACGATCCCCATTGTGCAGCCGAATGCGGCAACAATGCCTGCCCGCATGCCGCCCCCAAGTCCCCACGCCAAAGTGTATAGGACACCGGCTCCGGGCAACAGGATCACGACGATTGATGTCAGCAAAAATTCCATGCTCATGATCTGCCGGTTCCCTTGCGTCAGGAGGTTTGCATTTGTTGTAACGGGGTCGCGGCATCATTGGCAAGTCGGAACCCCTGCCGAGGTATGTTGCGCCTCCCGGCGGCTTTGCTATAAGGCCTTTATCCTTGTCCCGTTTCATCCAGGCTGTTTTCATGTCCCTTGACCTGCTCCTCGATCATCTCAAACACACCGCAGCGCTGTCTCAGGTCTCCGGCATTCTGTCCTGGGATCAGGAAGCCATAATGCCGGTCAAGGGTGCAGTGCAGCGCGCCGAACAGGCAGGCGCTCTGGCAAGCGTGATTCACGCGCGCAACGGCGACCCGCATATTCCCGAATGGATTGCCGCCATAGACCAGGACAGACTTTCTGCCTTTGACCGGCGCAATATTGCCGAAGCGCAGCGCGGCTACGACAAGGCCACCAGAATTCCGGCGCGACTTGCCGAAGAAAGCGCCCGTGCCGCCTCGCAGGGTCAGCGGATCTGGGCCGCGGCCCGTGCCGAAAAGAATTTCAGCGCCTTTGCGCCTGCCTTGAAGAAGAATATCGATCTGAAGCGCGAGGAGGCCAAATGTCTCTCGGCTCCAGGCAGCGATCTTTATGATTGTCTGCTGGATGATTATGAGCCGGGTGCACGCGCTTGCGAGCTGCAGCCATTGCTTGAAAGCCTTCGGCCCGGTCTGGTGGCGCTTCGCGAAAAGATCGCCGGAAAACCGATGCCCAGGGCCCTGACCGGAAACTTCCCGGCCGCCGGCCAGTTGATGCTGGCACGGCAGATTGCGGTACAACTGGGCTATGATCTCGAGGCCGGCCGCATCGATACGGTGGTCCATCCCTTCTGTTCGGGAACCGGCGGCGATGTGCGCATTACCACGCGAACCGATGAGGAAGACCCGCTCAATTGCCTTTACTCAACGGTTCATGAAGTCGGCCATGCGCTTTATGCGCAGGGCATAACGGATGAATTCATGCCCGCCGCCGATTATTGCTCGATGGGTGTGCATGAAAGCCAGTCACGGTTTTGGGAAAATCAGATTGGCCGCTCGCGCCCCTTTGCAGACTGGCTGTTTCCGGCCATGGAAAAGGCATTTGGCACCATGTCACTGAATGGGCCTGATCAGCTTTACGCGGCGGTCAACCGGGTCGAGACCGGCTTCATCCGCACCGAAGCCGATGAGGTGCATTACAACCTGCACATTCTTCTGCGCTTTGAACTGGAACGCGAACTGATTGCCGGAACGCTGGAGGTCGATGATCTGGAAGAAGCCTGGAACACCAGATTTGAACGGGATTTTGGCCTGGCTGTCCCTGATGCGAGCCTCGGTGTCCTGCAGGATGTGCACTGGTCAATCGGCCTGTTCGGCTATTTCCCCACCTATAGTCTCGGCAACATCTATTCCGCCTGCCTCGACAAGGCCATGCGCGCCGACCTGCCGGGCCGCGATGACATGGTGCGCACGGCGCAGACCGCACCGGTTCTGGGCTGGCTGCGCGAAAGGATCCACCACAAGGGACGGGTTCTTTCAGCCCCGCAACTGATCGAGCAGGCAACCGGTGAGGCACCCACCGCCGCACCGCTGATCGATTATCTCGAAGCGAAATTCGGCGCGCTCTACGATTTGTAAAACGATCCGATACTCAATCGGCTGAAGCCCGCAGGGCGGCGCTTGCCGCCAGCGGCCCGAGCACGGAAAAAAACAATGTGATGGCACACAGGATCAGGAACGGCGGCGTAAAGGGCGCCGGATCCTCGACGGCGCCATAGACCGCGCTGACACCGAAGATCAGCACAGGCACGGCCAGCGGCAGCACCAGCACTGATACCAGCACGCCGCCGCGCGGCAGCGCGACGGATACAGCGGCGCCGACCGCGCCGATAAAGGTGATCGCCGGCGTTCCGACGAGCAGGGTCGCTGCAACCGCCAGCATGGCCACCCCCTTGATATTCATCAGCAGACCGAGAACCGGTGAGGCGATGATCAGCGGCAACCCGGTGCCGGCCCAATGGGCCAGACATTTGACAAGCACCGTCAGGAACATCGGGGTTTCCTGCATCAGCATGATGTCCAGCGAACCATCTTCACGGTCATGCTGGAAAAGCCGGTCGAGACCCAGCAAGGCCGCCAGAAGGGCGCCGATCCAAAGAATGGCTGGCCCGATGAGGGACAGAAGCTTGAGATCGGGGCCGACGCCAAAAGGAATCACCGCGACCACGGCCAGAAAGAACAACACACCGATCAGCGCGCCACCACCGGCGCGCATGGACAGCCGCAGGTCACGCACGAAAAGCGCCCACATCAGCCAGCCTCCGGGTCTGCGAATGGATCTTCGTGACTGAACCGCGCGTCCTCATCCGGCATCAAGACAAGATTTTGTGCCTTCTCGAAGCCGAGAGGCTGATGGGTGGCGGCAATCACCATGCCACCGGCCTCCAATTGGTCTTCAACCAGATCGGCAAACATGTGCCGCGAAGCCAGATCAAGCGCTGCCGTTGGCTCATCCAGAATCCACACGGGCCTGAACGCGGTCATCAAACGGGCCATGGCGATACGCCGCTTCTGTCCGGCGGAAAGATAACCGAAGGGCAGATGCGCCACTCCTTCAAGCCCTACCGCCGCAACTGCGTCCGACACGCCGAGTACCCGATGATCCTGCGCGCTGGCCTCATTGATCATGAATTTTTGCCAGAAATCCAGATTTTCGCTGACAGTGAGCTCCGGCTTCATGCCATTGTGGTGACCAAGATAGTGCGAGGCTTCCGCCACACTTTCATAAGGCCCGCCTTCCAGCGTCACCGCACCCTGCGCATCCGGCAACAATCCGGCCAGAACTCGTAAAAGCGTTGATTTGCCCACACCATTGGGACCCGACACCACAAGCGCCTCGCCTGAAGACAGGGAAAAGCTGATTCCGGAAAAGAAGATCTGGCCACCACGCGCAACCGATATATTCTCGGCAAGTAGCCGCATGAGGCATCGTTCTCCCTGTCAGAAATGCTGCATCACGGAAAAACTCATATTTCCGTGCATTGTGCTCTAGAACCATTCTACAAAATTATCTATAAGGCTCGCAACCACGCCAGCGGTCGGCGTGAACCCCATATTTGCGCCGAACATGGTTATGGGTCAATCACACGGATTGATCTTCCACGAGCGGACAGCGGAAATGGCCGCACCCGCAGGCTTTGATATGCTTATGGCATATCTATAAGCGTTCGTTCGAAAGTTTCGGTGAACCAACGTAGATGAGAGCGCCTGTGACGAAATCTGTCGACAGCTTCAAATGCCGTAGCACCCTGAAAGTGGGCGATGCGGAATACACCTATTTCAGTCTGGCTGAGGCTGAGAAAAATGGTCTTGATGGTATTGCAGCCCTGCCTTTTTCCATGAAGGTTCTTCTGGAAAACCTTCTTCGCAATGAAGATGGTCGCTCGGTGACCAAACAGGACATTCAGAACATCGCTGAATGGCTGGCCGACAAGGGCACCGCCGGCAAGGAAATCGCCTATCGCCCGGCCCGTGTGCTGATGCAGGATTTCACTGGCGTACCGGCCGTTGTCGATCTGGCAGCCATGCGCGATGCAATGAAAAACCTCGGTGGCGATCCGGAAAAGATCAACCCGCTCGTGCCGGTCGATCTGGTCATCGACCATTCGGTCATTGTTGACGAATTCGGCACGCCGCAGGCATTCGACCACAATGTCGAACTGGAATACAAGCGCAATGGCGAGCGCTATCGCTTCCTCAAATGGGGCCAGCAGGCCTTCAAGAATTTTCGCGTTGTGCCACCCGGAACCGGCATCTGCCATCAGGTCAATCTGGAATATCTTGGCCAGACAGTCTGGACCAAGGATGATGATGGCGAAACCATCGCCTATCCGGACACCTGCGTCGGCACGGATTCGCACACCACCATGATCAATGGTCTGGGTGTTCTGGGCTGGGGCGTTGGCGGCATCGAAGCGGAAGCCGCCATGCTCGGCCAGCCGATCTCCATGCTGCTGCCTGAAGTCATCGGCTTTCGCCTGACTGGCAAGCCGAAGGAAGGCATCACTGCAACCGACATCGTTTTGACGGTTGTCCAGATGCTGCGCAAAAAGGGCGTTGTCAGCAAATTTGTCGAGTTTTTTGGCCCCGGCCTCAACAATATGACTCTCGCCGACCGCGCAACCATCGCCAATATGGGCCCGGAATACGGCGCGACCTGCGGCTTTTTCCCGGTCGACAGCGAAACGCTCAACTATCTCCATGTCACCGGTCGCGACGAAGACCGGATCGCTCTGGTCGAAGCCTATTCGAAGGCCCAGGGCATGTGGCGTGAAGAGGGCGACACGCCACCCGTATTCACCGACACGCTGGAACTTGACCTGGGTGACGTCGTGCCATCCATGGCCGGACCAAAACGCCCTGAGGGCCGTATTGCGCTGGAAGGCATCGCGGCAGGTTTTACCGAGTCTCTGGTCAGCGAATACAAGAAGACCGTCGACAATGACCGGCGCTACCAGGTGGAAGGCGAGGATTACGATCTTGGCCATGGTGATGTGGCCATTGCCGCCATCACCTCCTGCACCAATACATCCAACCCATCCGTGTTGATCGGCGCCGGCCTTCTGGCCCGCAACGCCTTGGCCAAGGGCCTGAAAACCAAGCCCTGGGTCAAGACATCGCTGGCCCCCGGCTCGCAGGTTGTTGCGGAATATCTGTCACGCTCCGGTCTGCAAGAAGATCTCGATCAGCTTGGTTTCAATCTGGTCGGCTTCGGTTGCACCACCTGCATCGGCAATTCCGGTCCCCTGCCGGCGCCCGTTTCCAAGACCATTAATGACAAGGGCCTGATTGCTGCCGGCGTCCTGTCAGGCAACAGAAACTTTGAAGGTCGTGTCTCACCGGACGTTCAGGCCAACTATCTGGCCTCACCGCCGCTGGTCGTTGCCTATGCGCTGGCCGGTTCCGTCAGGAAAGACCTGACCACCGAACCATTGGGTGAAGACCAGGACGGCAATCCCGTCTTCCTGAAGGATGTCTGGCCTTCCTCCCACGAAATACAGGAATTCATCACCAAGAACGTGACCCGTGCACTCTTCTCCAGCAAATATGCGGACGTGTTCAAGGGCGATGAGAACTGGCAGAACGTCAAGATTCCCGAAGGCCAGACCTATGCCTGGGATGACAATTCCACCTATGTGCAGAACCCGCCCTATTTTGTCGGCATGGGCAAAAACCCGGGCGGCATCAGTGACATTGTCGGCGCCCGTGTGCTTGGCCTGTTTGGCGACAAGATCACCACGGACCACATTTCACCCGCCGGCTCGATCAAGGCACAGTCACCGGCAGGCAGCTATCTGATGGATCACCATGTGGCGGTGACCGACTTCAACCAATATGGCACCCGGCGTGGCAACCATGAGGTGATGATGCGCGGCACATTTGCCAATATCCGCATCCGCAACCACATGCTTGGACCGAACGGCAAGGAAGGCGGTTACACGATCCACTATCCCTCGAAAGAGGAAATGTCGATCTATGATGCGGCCATGCTCTACAAGCAGCAGGGTGTGCCGCTGGTCATCTTCTCCGGCGTGGAATACGGCAACGGTTCATCGCGTGACTGGGCCGCAAAGGGCACCAACCTGTTGGGCGTACGGGCCGTGATTGCCCAGTCCTATGAACGGATCCACCGTTCCAATCTGGTCGGAATGGGCGTCATTCCTTTCGTTCTGGAAGACGGCACAAGCTGGCAAAGCCTGAACCTGAAGGGTGACGAGACCGTCACCATCGAAGGCCTGAGCGACATCAAGCCGCGTGAAACCAAGATCGCCAAGGTGATCTATGGGGATGGAACCGTCAAAGACGTGCCGATCATCTGCCGCATCGAAACGCTGGATGAGGTTGAATATGTCAACAATGGCGGCATTCTTCAAACCGTCCTGCGCGATCTTGTGGCTTAACAGGCGCCAACAGTTTCCGTTTTGATCAAACCGTCGGCCGCAAGGCCGGCGGTTTTTTGCATCCAGACCCATAGAGCGCTTTGTTATCAACCCGTATCTGCAGAAGGTCCGGGTTTGCGCCATGAACCGGACCAGCGCCACAATCCGCCGAACAGCAGGTAATAGCCGCCAGGCACAAAGAACAGGCTCAAGGTAGAGGCCACCAAAAGCCCGCCGATCATCAATGTGGCCATGGGCTCAAACAGCGCGCCGCCGGCAATGGCCATGGGCAGCAGGCCGAAAATGGTGGTCAGCGACGTCAGCAGGATCGGCGTCACCCGCTTTTTCGCGGCCTCGACAACCGCATCCTTCAGGTCACGGGTTTCCCGCTCGATATCAATCTGGTCGATCAGCACAATGGCATTGTTGATGATGATTCCGGCGAGGGAAATCATGCCGAGAATGGCAAAGAACGACAGCGGCTGATTGGTGATCAGCAGCGCCAGCGGTGCGCCGATAACGATCAGCGGAACCGTCATGAAGGTCAGGATCACCCGTCTTGCCGAATTGAACTGGAACATCAGCGCCACCAGCATCACCATCAGCGCCAACGGCATGCCGGCTGACAGCTTCTCGTTGACCTCGGCGCTGTTCTCGGTTTCGCCGTCAATGGCCAATTGATAGCCGCCATCCAGATCAAGCGCTTCCAGGGTCGGCCGAATGCGATCAAGCACGTGGTTGGCCGCCAGCGTTTCGCTCTTGCCGGATATCTTGATCATGCGGACCTGATTTTCCCGCCGTATCTGCGAATATTCAAGCTTTGGATCAAAGGTGGCCAGTTGATCAAGCGAAACCAGCAGCCCGTTTGCGGGAATGGCCAGACCCGCCAGATCCTCCAGACTTTGCCGGAAACTCTCGGCTGCACGCACTTCGATCGGGATGGACTGGTCACCTTCGCGGTAAGTCGAATAGGATGTACCGGAATAGAAAGTATCCATCAGATCGGATATTTCCTTCGACGAAACACCCAGTTGACGCGCCTTGCTCTGGTCGACATCGATGATGATTTTCAGGATCTTGTTGCCCCAGTCATTTTCATTCTGGGCAATCCCCGGAACCGCGCCAAAGGCCACTTCCACTTCATCGGCAAGCCGCAACAGCTTTTCCGCATCCGGTCCTGAAATCTTGACTTCGACAATGCCGGATTCGCCACCACCCATCGACAGCCGTTTGATCTTGAACCGTGCAGCGGGGTGATTTTCCAGTAAATAGGCATGTGCCCGTTCAGCCGCCGCCACGGCGCCCATGAAGGTATCCGTGTTGACGAGGATAAAGGCGCTGGACTGATTTGCATCCGCCGGATTGAGCGCCAGATAGAACCGCGGGCCGCCATCGCCGACGAAAACAGTTGTATTGACGATTTCGGGATTCTGCGCTGGATCACGCAGCCATTGGTCCACCTTAAGTGCTTCGCGGCGGGTGCTCGAGATCGCTGTGCCCTTCGGCATGTCCAGATAGATCAGATATTCCGCCCGTTCGGCCAGCGGAAACATCTCCGCTTTGACATTGGAGAACTGGCTGATGGAAAGCGCCACGGCCACATAGGACCCAAGAATGATGAGGGGCCCGAAAACCAATGTACTGCCAATAATCGATCCATAGGTTCTCACCAGCAGGCTCGGCCTGGCATCGGTCTTTGCACCCTGTTTTCGGCTGGCGAACCAGACACACAGGGGCGGCAGGATATAGAGGGATGTCAGCCATGACCCCACCAGCATGATGCCCACCACCGCGCCAAGCGAAAAGGCAAATTCGCCTTCCGTACCATCCAGAATGAGCATCGGAATGAAGGCGGAAACAGTGGTGACGGAAGCGACGGCAAGCGGTATGAAAAATTGCCGCCCGGCACCCAGTGCCGCGACCGCGGGCGTAGTTCCGTTGGCTATCCGTTTTTCAATATCCTCGACGACAACAAGCCCGTTATCAACCAGCAGTCCAAGTGAGATAATCACCGCGGCAATCGATATCTGTTGCAGATCAACGCCCATCATCGTCATGCCGATCAGCGCGAAGGCCACGGTAAAGGGCACGATACAGGCAATGATGAGGGCTCCGCGTATGCCCAGAAACAGCAACATCACCAGAAGGACGACAACAAATGTCTGAAGCACGTTGCTCAACGCATTGTTGATCGATGAGGTGACATTGGTTTCCTGGAAGGTGGAAAATCGATACTCAATGCCGATGGGCTGCGTCTGTTCAAAGGCCGCCACGCTTTTTTGCAGGGCAAGGCCGATCTTCTGGATGTCTTCGGCATCATTCATTTCAATGCTGACGATCACCGCCGGCTGGCCATTGAAATAGACCGGCTTTTTGGCCGGATCCTGATAGCCCCGCCGCACATTCATCAGATCCTTGAGCCGGACGAAACCGGAGACGCCCTTGACCTTGGTCAGCACATCGCCAATTTCCGCGACCGAGCCCAGATCACCATTGGCTTCCAGAATGAGGTTCATCCCATCTGCATCAATCTGCCCGGCGGGCAGGATGACATTTTGCGCCTGCAGGTCACCTAGCACCTGCTCGAGCTGGACACCGACGGCCGCCAGCTTCCTGGTGTCGAGTTCAAGCCAGATCCGCTCTTCCTGGACACCGAAGAGTGCAATTTTCGAGATGCCCTGCACTTCATAGAGATATTCGCGCAGATCATCGGCCGAGTCGCGCAGTTCCGCGTCGGAGAAACCCTCTCCCGTCACCGCAACGGTGGCGATCGACACATCGCCGTAATCGGTATTGACGAACGGGCCTTCGGTGCCAGAAGGCAGTTTCGGCTTCAGGTCGTCCATCTTGTTTCTGATGTTTTCAAAGACGCTGTTGAGTTCGACGGCAGTCACATAATTATAGACCGTGACCGTCACGACTGCATGGCCCGTCGAAATGAGCGAATTGATATCCTCTATCTCGCCGATTTCCCGCAGTTTGCGTTCAATCGGCTTGACGATGAGGTTTTCCATCCGGTCCGGGGCCATACCGTCGAAATCGACCGTGACAACCGCACTGCGAATGGTAATGGCGGGATTCTCGCGCTTCGGCATGGCCCCATAGGCCAGCAGGCCCTGCACGATCAGCGCAATCATGATCAATATGGTCAGACGGGACTTGGCTATGCCGAACCGGGTCAGGAAATCCATGGTCAGCCCCTATTTTTCATCCGCCAGCAATTTGGCCTTCATGCCATCGCGCAGAAAGGGCACGCCGGCGCAGGCAACCCTGTCGCCGGGTGAAACCCCGTCGACGACGATCAGTTTGTTGTTTCGTATGCCGCCGACCAGAACGCTTCTGAGCTTCACGGTGCCGGACACATCGTCATAGACATAAAGTTCCGAACGACCGGGTTGCGAAGGATCATCGGGCACGTCAATGCCGCTGCCCATGGGCAGAACGGTAAGCGGCAATGTGTAACCAACGCCTCTTGGAACCGGAAATTCCAGCGTTATCTCCAGCGCCATACCGGCTTTCAGCAAATCATTTGTTTGATCAAGCGCAACAACCACGGGAAAGGCAGAAACGCTGTCCGCACGCGAACCCAGCTCGCTGACATGTGCCGGCAAAGCGATTTCTGGATCATCGGCCAGCCGAATAATCGCCTTTTTGCCGACTGCAATGCGGTTGGCCACATCAAAACTGACGGAAAAGGACGATTCAAACTTGTCGTCCGCATAAATTGTTGCAACCGGCGTGCCCGCCGTAACATTGGCGAAGGATTCCACATCGACGGAATTCACAATGCCGCTGAACGGTGCGGTCAGAACCGCTCTGCCGAGATCCTCCCGGGCATTTTCGAGCTGTTTGCGCGCCTGAACCACCTGGGATGCACTGGTCTCCATATTGGTCTTCGATTTGTCTGCATCAGCCTTGGTGACAACGCCCTGATCGACCAGCTTTGCTTTGCGCTGATAGTCTTCTTCGGCGTTGCGGGCTGTCGACTGGGCCTGTTTCAGGGCTGCATTGGCATTGTCGACCTGTATCTGCAAGGATTTGGGATCAATCGTGGCGATCACATCACCCTCTTTGACCCGCTGACCGACATCAAGTTTGAATTGCTCCAGCCGTCCTGACACTTCAAATGACAAGGTCGTCGTGGAGGAGGGTTGCAACACACTTGGGTAGTGACGCACCGTCGTCTGTTCGATGTCCTCGACCAGACAGGTTTTGACACCGCGTACAGTCGGTTCGATCTGGCCGGTGCGGCTGTCATCTTCGCCGCAACCGGAGACAACCAACCCAACCAAACCCAACAGTGCCAGCTTGCGCATGTGTCTTTCCCTATCGTTTCGGTCAGCAATTTGCCCCGCCAGATTGACCCGCCTATTTGAACACATGAAATAAGCAGGTCAATGGCGCTTGCCCCGAAGGAGCCAACCGATGGCCCCGCTGCGGTCAAAGGTCGATGATATTGTGTTCAGGCCCATAGGCAAAACCGGTGATATTGTCAGCATCTTTCTCACCAATCACCAGAATATCGTGCTCGCGGTAGCCACCGGCACCGGGTGTGCCTTCGGGCACCCAGATCATCGGCTCCATTGAGACAACCATTCCCGATACCAGTTCCGTGTCGATATCCTCACGCAGTTCAAGTCCTGCTTCCCGTCCGTAATAATGCGACAGGATGCCAAAGGAATGGCCATAGCCGAATGAGCGATAGTCGAGCACATTGTGGTCGGCAAAAAAGCGATTTATCTCGGCGCAGATGCCGGAACACGTCGCGCCGGGCTTGATCAGTGACAGGCCCAGTTCGTGGGCGCCCACGTTGATGTTCCAAAGCCGCAGTTGGGCTTCATCCGGTTGCCCCAGAAACAGGGTACGCTCCAGCGCCGTATAATAGCCCGAGATCATCGGAAAACAGTTGAGGCTGAGAATATCGCCTGCTGCAAGCTGTCGTGTCGTGACCGGGTTATGCGCCCCGTCCGTATTGATGCCCGACTGGAACCACACCCAATTGTCCCGCAATTCACTGTCGGGGCGGGAACGGGCGATCTCTCTTTCCATGGCGTCCCGTCCGGCCATCGCAACATCGATTTCGCGAACGCCGACACCAATGGCGTCGCGAATGGCTTCGCCGCCGATATCGGCCACCCGCGCGCCTTCACGGATCAGCAGAATTTCTTCGGCCGATTTGACCATCCGCTGGCGCATGGCGGCCGGGGCCACGTCAACCAGATCCACTTCACCCAGAAATTCCGACAGGACATTGCGCGCCGCCAACGTCAGGTGATCACCTTCAATGCCCAGCCGGTCCACAGCGGGCAGAGCAGATTTCACCGCCCGCCAGTAATTGTTGCGCTGCCAGTCCGTATAGATGATGTTTTCGCCGATCGAACGGCGCCAGGGCTGGCTTGCGTCAATATTGGCGGAAACGGTTACACAGGTGTCAGCCGTCACCACGCAGCCATAGGGCCTGCCAAAGCTGCAATAGAGGAAGCCGGAATAATAGGCGATATTATGCATGGATGTGAACAGAACGGCAGGCACATCCATCCGGTCCATTTCGGCCCGCAGCGCATGCAACCTGCGGCCGTATTCTGCCGGAGAAAAGGGCAGTGGCGCCTTGCCGCCGTCATGCCGGCTGAAAAAATCCGGCCTTGGGTTCAGGCCTGCGGCCTCGGAAATTTTTTCGGGAGTGTTTGTCATGCCTGTCATCATCATCTCCATCTGCAAGACGGGCGAATGAAATGGAATCGCCCGTCGGGTGATCCGGGCGTACAGGATTTGGGTCGTCGATGTTTTCTGCAAGCCGACGCCATCGGCAGACACATCAATGTGAACTGATACGCGATTGCCGATTGATGGTCAATTCGCCTTGCAAGACGGCCCGACTGGCGTTTTTCACCGGAACGTGACTTTATGTTGAAGGTGGTCGCGGGTACAAATTGGTCCCGGTCTATCGGGTTCCATCGGGGGCCCATCGGGGCAATGGGACTTCAATCGGGCAGGCAATTTCATGGCATTATTCATCATTACTCTGGTTCGCACTCTGGTCGCGGCCACAGTTCTGTCCGTATTTGCCGCGTCCCCTGTAACTGCTGCGGAAAAGAACCCGCGTGGCGTTGTCGAACTTTTTACCAGCCAGGGCTGCTCCTCCTGCCCCCCGGCCGACCGGGTCCTGTCCGAACTGGCAGCGCAAGGCGATGTGATCGCTCTTGCCTACCATGTCGACTATTGGGACAATCTGGGCTGGAAAGATACGCTCGGTTCGGCTCGCAATACCGCACGCCAGTATGATTATGCCCACACGCTCGGGCGCTCGAGTGTTTACACACCGCAGGCCGTGATCAATGGCCGGGACCATATCAATGGCGCCGACAGGCCTGGCATCAATAAAAAGGTCGATGCTTTTGCCCGTGCGGGATCGGGCCTCAACGTGGCGCTGACAACCAGGATGGATGCAGATCGGATCCGCATCACGGTTGGCAAGGGCCAGGGCAAGGCCAATGTGATCGTGGTCTATTATGACCAATTGAACACGGTTGCGGTCAAGCACGGCGAGAACCGGGGCAAGACAATCGACTATTGGAATGCCGTGCGAGACATTCAAACCATCGCCATGTGGGACGGCGAGGCCATGGCACTGGATCTGCCGTCATCGGTGATGAAAGGCCACAATTATGATGGCTGCGCCATTTTGCTTCAGCGGGTCAAAACCAATGGTGTGCCTGGAGAAATAATCGGTGCTGCGACGGTTCAGGACATCAAGGGCTGAATTGCCCCATATTTTTCACAAATGCCGCACTTGCAATTCCCGCAACTTTTGACAAACTGAACCTGCTGCGTCTTTGACGAACAGGCACCAATTGGCACAAGGGTTATCGCATGACCGGAAATCCGGGACACAATGACAAGACATCTGCGTCAGTGCTTGTTGATCTCAAGGCTTTCCGAAAATCCAAAGAGCAATTGCCAATCACCTTTCAACGCCGCGAACTTGACGCCATCCTGCGCTTGTACTCGCGCATGGTTGCCGAAGGCGAATGGCGTGACTATGCCATTGACCACTTGAAGGAGAAGGCGATTTTTTCGGTCTTCCGCAGAAGCAGTGAAGTGCCGATGTTTCGCATCGAGAAGGACCCGAAGCTGGCACGACGTCAGGGCGCCTTCAGCGTGGTTGCAGCCAGCGGCCTGATCCTCAAACGCGGCCACGATCTGGCACAGGTCCTCAAGGTCTTCGACAAAGCACCAAAACTGGTGCGGCGATAAGACTAATCGGCTTTTTCATAGAGCGTTCCCGGATAGGAATCAGCCTCCGGATCGCTCGTGCTGCCTTCGCCCAGTGACAATTGCATGATGGTGGTATCCAGCCAGCGACCATGCTTGAAACCGGTGGCGCGCATGGTGCCGGTCAATTCAAAGCCCAATGCACGATGCACCTGGACGGAGGCCGGATGCGCCCCGCCAATCACGGCGATCAGCTGGCGAAATCCCAGGCTTGTGCAACGCTGCACGAGCTCTGACAGCAGTTTTTTGCCAAGCCCCATGCCGCGCGCCTGCGGCGCCAGGTAAATGGAATCCTCAACCGTCCAGCGGTAGGCGGGCCGTGTACGGTAGGCGCCTGCATAGGCATAGCCCAGCAACTGGCCCGCATGATCTTCGGCCACGATATAGGGATAGTTCTGCGCGGTCAGATCCTCAAAACGCCGTGTCATTTCCGCCAGCGACGGTGGCGTCAATTCATAGGAGGACACACCGTTCTCCACCGCTTCGCGGTAGATTTCGGTGATGGCGTACAGATCGTCAAAATGTGCATCACGCAGTCTATGGGTCATATCACTGCTATGGATGATGGTGGGTGCTGTTTCAACAAAAAAGGCGGCCCGAAGACCGCCTTTTCCAAAATCTTGTTCTCATGCACTAGTTGCGGTTGCCAAGGAACTGCAACAGGAAGAGGAACAGGTTGAGGAAGTCGAGATAGAGGCGCAGGGCACCCATGATCGCCTTGCGGCCAGCCACTTCCGAGCCGTCACCTTCATAATACATCGACTTGATCTGCTGCGTGTCATAGGCAGTCAGCCCTGCAAATATCAGAACACCGATGGCGGAAATCGCAAACTGCATCGCACTGGATGCAAGGAAGATATTGACCACTGATGCAATGATGAGACCGATCAATCCCATGAACAGGAATGATCCCATTCCGGTCAGGTCGCGCTTTGTCGTATAGCCCCACAACGACAGGGCACCAAAGGATGCAGCCGTGATGAAGAATGTTTGCACGATGCTTTGACCGGTAAACACCAGGAAAATCGATGCCAGCGACAGCCCGACCATGGCGGAATAGATCCAGAAGGTCGTCTGGGCAGCACTGACGCTCATTTTATTGATGCGAAAGCTCAGAAAAAACACCATGGCGAGCGGTGCGAGCATGACAACCCATTTCAGCGGGCTCATAAAAATCAACTGGCCGAAACTTGTCAGCTGGCCGCCGGAAATCGCCATTTGAGATGTGGCAAAAGCTGCCACGCCTGTTATGGCCAAACCCATGGCCATCAGGTTGTATACCCGCAGCATGTAAGAGCGCAGGCCTTCATCAATCACGGCACCAGACTGTACTCCAGCCTGCTGGCCGCGCATCTGGAAATCACGAGGATTTGCCATTTTCACCTCTCAAAACATTGTTAAAACAGTTTCGCGCCTGATTTTTTACAAATCACACGCAGATGGAGTGAATATGAGGATTCATTGTGTCAACGGCAAGACCCAAGCCTGCACTTTTATTGGTCTATCAGCTTATTACCAATAGCTGGTTAATTCCAAGACGGTCAACAGAGCTTAGAGATTCCGCAAGACAGGCGCCGCTTTCTGACCCAGAACCCTCCATGTCCCGGCCAATCCGATCCCGACCGTCAGTACCAAAGCCGAGACAACCGTGATGATCGCCACGTCAGGCAGAAATTGCGACGGCAAGTTCATGATGCGTGCAACCACAAACCATGCAGCCACGCCCCCGGCAAACAGGGCAAAAATCGCCGTCGCCAGACCAAGCATCAGATATTCATAGGAAAATGCCCGTATCAAGGTGCGACGGGTTGCGCCCAGCGTTTTGAGGACAATGGCATCATGGGCGCGGGCGCGGTTACCGGCAGCCAATGCGCCCGCCAGAACGAGAACGGAAGCCACCAGCGCAACCGCAGCGGCCGAGCGAATGGCCGTTGCCAATTGGCCGACAATGCGGTTGACCACATCCAAAGCATCCTTGACCCGGACGCTGGTAACGGTCGGATACGCATTGGTCACCGACCGCAGCACATTGCCCTCCTCGGTCGGCGTGGCAGCAGGGTCACTCAACGTGGCAAGCCAGGCATGGGGCGCACCGGCAAATGTATTGGGCGAAAACACCATGACAAAATTGATCGACAGCGATTCCCATTCAACTTCACGCAGGCTGGCAATCCTGGCCGTCACATTGCGTCCCAGCACATTGACCGTCACTGTGTCACCAAGCACCAATCCCAATTCACCCGCCTCCTCTGCGGAAAAGGAAACCAGCGGTTCTCCCGCATAGTCTGCAGGCCACCAGGCGCCTTCTGTGATCGTCGAGTTCTCGGGAGGGTCAGCAGAATAGGTCACACCGCGATCGCCACGCAGCACCCATTGGCCGCCGGGCGGGACTTCGATCTTGCGGATATCGACATCATTGAAGGCAAGAATGCGCCCGCGAAGCATCGGGACAAGCTGCAGGACACCGTCAGGGGCCTGTTTTTCAAGGATCGCCTTGAAACCCTCGACTTCACTGCTTTGCACATCGACGAAGAAGAAATTCGGTGCCCGCTCCGGCAGGCTGCCACTGATTTCCCGTCGCAAATTGCCATCGATCAGCGCCAGGGTCACCAGCAATGCCAGTCCCAGTCCCAGCGACAGGACAACCGATGGCGTCAGGGCACCGGGACGGTGGATATTGCCGATTGCAAGGCGCAGGGCGGTGGACCGCACCTTGGGCGCCCGGCGCGCCAGCATTTCGATCAGCACCGATACCAGCCGCAAAACCACAAAGGCAAAGGCAATGGCGCCCAGAAACACGCTGGCAATAAACCGATCGTAAGAGGTGAATATGGCAAGGCCGGCGAAGACGGCAATCAGCACGGTGGCTGCCAGAACATAGGGCCATTTCGGCAGACTTGCAGCGTCAAAGCCCTGTTCGCGAAAAAGCGCCGTCGCCGGGACTTCCCGGGATCGCCCGAGTGGCAGAACAGCGAAGGCAAGAGCCGTCAGATAGCCAAAGATCGTGGCCAGAAGCAAGGCGCCGGGATAGAGCGCAGGCTCCGCAGAAACCGGAATGATCTCTGCCAGAGCAGATGAGGCAATCACCGGCAATGCGGCCCCGATGACAAGCCCGATGGCGATTCCGATGGTACAGATAATCAGAATCTGCATCAGGTAGACCACAAATACAAACCCGCCTGAAGCGCCCAGACATTTGAACGTGGCGATGACCGACCGCTTGGAATCGAGAAAGGCACGCACTGCATTGGCCACACCCACGCCACCGACAATCAGCGCTGTCAGGCCAACCAGTGTCAGAAACTGGGAAAATCGCGTGATATTGGCACTGAGGGCCGGCGCTGCATTGCTGCGGCTGCGCATCGACCAGCCGGCGGCTGGAAAATCGCGCTCGGCCGTTTCGCGCAATTGCACCACGTCCGCTTCACTGGCGCCGTCCGGCAGACGGATCTTGTAGGCATATTCGACAAGACTGCCGGTCTGGATCAGACCGGCAGCCGCCAGTCCGTCCTGCGATAGCAACAGGCGCGGCGCAAAACCAAAACCATCTGAGAGCGCATCCGGTTCATTGTCGATCAGGGCTCTGATTTCAAACTGCGCATTGCCCAACAAGACCGTTGCGCCCAGCGAAACATTGAGCCGTTCCAGCAAAAGCGGCGCAACTGCCACACCGAACCGACCGTCGGCTTCGCCATAGAGCGCCTGAAAATCGAGGGGCGGCGAGACCGCCAGTTGCCCGAACAGTGGATAGGCCGAATCCACGGCCTTTGCCTCAACCAGTGCCTGGTCCGACCCATCGACAAGACGCGTCATCGAGCGCAGGCCGGTGGTGGTGGTCATTTGGCCCTGATCGCGCAGAAACGCCAGTTCCTGTTCGCTGGCTGCCCGGTTTTGCAGTTCAAAGCGGAAATCACCGCCAAGAATGGCCTGCCCTTCCTGATTGATCGCTCCGGTGATGGAACGCGAGACCGAATTGACCCCGGCAATGGCAGCTGTACCCAGTGCAATACAGGCCAGAAATATGTAAAAACCCGAAAGGCCGCCGCGCATTTCACGCAGGGCCAGACGAAAGGCAAGTCGAATATCCGTCATGCCAGGCAATTTCTTTGTTGCAATCTGGTTCTTTGTTGCAGTCTGGTTCACGCGACAGCCACTTCTTCAGTGTCTGTTTCACTCAAGATCTGACCGGAACGAACGCGCACCTGACGGCTGCATCGCTCGGCAAGGGCACTGTCGTGGGTCACCAGAAGCAGCGTTGTGCCGCGCTCCGCCTGTTTGGCAAACAGCAGATCAGCGATCTGCCTGCCGGTCTCAGCGTCGAGATTGCCCGTGGGTTCGTCCGCAATCAGCAAAGCCGGCGAGGGCGCCAGAGCTCGCGCAATGGCGACGCGTTGCTGCTCGCCGCCCGACAATTCACCCGGATAATGGGTCATGCGTTCCGCCAGCCCGACAGAGGCCAGTTCCTGACGCGCCACTTCAAATGCATCCGATCGCCCTGCCAGTTCCAGCGGCACAGCGACATTTTCCAGCGCCGTCATGTTGGGAATGAGGTGGAAAGACTGAAAGACTATTCCGACATTGCGCCCGCGGAAATGGGCCACCTCGTCCTCGCTCATGTGGTGGATGGGATTTCCTGATATGGTGATTTCACCCGAATCGATGCTTTCCAGACCTGCCAGCACCATCAGCAGGGTGGATTTGCCCGAGCCTGAGGGACCGACGATGCCGACGGATTCGCCCGGATTGACACTCAGATCCATATTTTTAAGGACATGAACGGAGGTTGCGCCGTTGCCCAGCGTCAAATCAGCTTTTTTCAACTCTATGATGGGTTTTGTCAAAGCGACCGCTCACTATATGTATAGGCAGAAATCATTGTGTCGATCCTCTTTGCTGCTGCCAGAGAATTTAGGAACCATCCCATGACAATTAAAGCCGCATGTCGCATTTTCATCCTTTTTAGCTGTTTTTCTTTTGCGGCAGGCAGTTTTGCGCAGGCCGATACAGTCCAGATCGTCGGATTTGGCGACAGCCTGATGGCGGGCTATGAACTGGCGCCTTCCGACGCGTTTCCGTCAAAATTGGAAGCCGCCCTGAAGGCCGAGGGCTATGATGTGGCGATCAGCAATGCCGGCGTATCCGGCGATACGTCAACCGGCGGCCTGGCGCGGATCAACTGGTCGGTACCCGAAGGAACAGACGCGGTGCTATTGCAACTGGGCGCAAATGATGCGCTGCGTGGCCTGAGCCCTGAAAACACGCGCCAGAACCTGGACGCCATGATCGCCGGATTGCAAAAGCGTGGCATTGCCGTCCTGTTGGTCGGCATGCTGGCGCCGCCCAATATGGGCGATGATTATGCCGAACGGTTCAACACCATTTACCCGGAACTGGCAGAGGCCCGGGCGGTTCCCCTCTATCCGTTTTTTCTGGACGGCGTGGCAGCCCAGAGTGGACTGGACATTGGTGACGGCATGCATCCCAATCCCAAGGGCGTGGACATCATGGTTGCCAGATTTCTGCCCTATGCCGAGGACCTGATAGCCTTGATCAACGGCCAAACGTCACAATAGAGACAGAACATCAGGGTATGAGTGTGGACAAATTGTCGTGAAAATTGCTTTTTGCATGCACTAGGTCTTGCTCTCGGCAACCACACATGATTCGCTGGAAACATCGTATCGAATCGGGGAGGCTGCCATGCCGCGTTTGTTTATTGCCCTCGAGATTCCTCGCGAAGCGGCCCTGAGTCTTTCGCTTCTTCGCGGCGGTTTGCACGGTGCCCGCTGGATCGATGTGGAAAATTACCATATCACCCTGCGTTTCATTGGCGATATTGACGCACCCACAGCCGATGAGCTTGTCCACGCGCTGGATCGCATCGGCCGTCACGCTTTCAACCTGTCCTTGATCGGCCTTGGGTCATTCGGCTCGAAAAAACCTCATTCCCTTTGGGCGGGTGTTTCTGCATCCCCGGATCTCATGGCGTTGCAGGCCGAAATCGAGCGCATCTGTCAGCGGCTTCATCTGAGACCGGATCCACGCAAATTCACACCCCATGTCAGCCTTGCCAGATTGCGCGGCGCTCGGGTCCATGACGTGGTACAATACCTTGGTGCGCGCAGCAATTTTCGTACAGATCCCTTCACCGTTTCAAGGTTCGTCGTGATGTCGGCACGCGAATCCGTTGGAGGGGGGCCCTATGTGACTGAGGAAATCTATCCCCTGACACAGGCAAAGCCATCCAGTCAGCCCATCGAAGCGATGCCCAAGTCTTCCATCAACAGCCGCTGATGTCGGCAGATCGACATAAACACACCATTATGCCTTCCGCCCGGGGACGGCCGTAAAAGACTGACAGCACAGAGAGGCGTTCATGGATAAGCAGGACGTAGAAAGACAGCTTGGTGACGTGCCTGGCTGGACATTGCGCAAGGACGCAAAAGCGCTGGAGCGCTCTTTCGATTTCAAAAACTTCCGCGAAGCCTTTGGGTTCATGACGCAATGCGCCCTTGCCGCCGAAAAACTCAACCACCATCCCGAATGGTTCAATGTCTACAAACGGGTGGATGTGGTGCTGACAACCCATGATACGGGCGGCTTGACCGATCTGGATTTCCGTCTTGCCAAGGCCATGAACCGGGCCGCAGGCATAAGCTGATGCTTGAACATGTTTACGCGAACATCCATATTCCTTCCAAGGAAACCTGAAGTGGGAAACATCTTATCATCGGATGGGCAGTTCATGAGCGACATCAAATTTGGCGAGATACTTGAACCCGGTGATGATGACACGCGCCGGGATCGCGAACAGAAGGTTCAAAACAAGTTCTGGAAAACCGTCCGCAATGCCGCCCGTCAGGTGCCCTTCATGGAAGACCTTGTCGCATCCTATTATTGTGCCATGGACTCCCAGACGCCCACCAGGGTTCGCGGAATATTGCTGGCGGCATTGGCCTATTTTGTGCTGCCGCTGGATGGCATTCCGGATTTTTTCGCGCTTGTCGGGTTTTCAGATGACGTCGCTGTTCTTGGCGTGGCGCTGGCGGCGGTGCGCAGCCACATCAAGCCTGGCCATTATGCAGCGGCCAGAAACGCCCTTGGCACCATCTCCGACTGATTCTTGTTCACCACATCAGACATTGAACCGGATGAAAGGGCGCTGCGCAAAATATTTTGGTCTGTTTTCTTCTGTCATTCGGCGTGGTAACTGCTTGCAAATCCCCAATATCAGGAGAAATCGTCAGGTTTTGTGCCCTTGTTGACGGTTTGGTAACCGAAGTTTGCGCAAATTAAGTCAAATTGTTGCCAAACCTGCATGTTCAATGCAAGACCCCTGTTTGAAGGCAATGAAGACAACCGGTAGGTTTATTATGGTTTTAAAGAAGTTCGTGCTCGCATTTGTCCTGTCGTTCACAATGATCGGCTCCGCATTGGCCCAGTCGCCACCATCGCTGATTAAACAATTCAGCGCGTGGGGTGCCTATTCCTATTCGGCGGCAAACAGCAAGGTTTGTTATGTTCTTTCGCTGCCGACGCGCAAACAACCCGATGGCGTCAATCACGGAGATATCTTTTTCCTGATTTCGCAGCGCCCGGGACAGAATATCAGTTATGAGCCTCAGGCGAAGATGGGCTATACGCTGCAAGACGGTTCAAAGGTGACAGTGAAGATAGATGGTCGCGATTTTACCCTTTTCACCCAGAATGATTCAGCCTGGGTCGAAAATGCCGCTGAAGAGCCATCGCTGGTGGCTGCCATGCGTGCCGGGTCGAACATGACGGTCGATGCCATTTCGCGCCGCGGCACCAAGACAAGCTACACCTATTCGCTTTCCGGTGTGACAGCAGCTCTGGACGAAATCGCCAACTGCAGATAGACCCGCAATCACACAGATTGTCTGGAATATATTGGCCGGCCTTGTGCCGGCCTTTTGCTGTGCACTATATTCAGGTCATTCCTGGTGCCCCGGCAAAGGGTGACACCGACAACAACTGAGCGTTTCCTGATCGAATGGTTCCATTTGATCAGGAAACGCTCTAGATGAGAGATCACCGCGCCTGACTGTACGAATGTGCAGACGATTTACCTGATCTGAAAGATCTGCCCGATGCCCCTGACCATTGATTTGAAAAACACCGACACCCGCGATGCCCTGGCCTTGCGTGTCAAAGCCGTATCACCACTGCCAGATGGCCAAAAACCATCGCTGATTGGCATGACCCGCGAAGAAATGAGCGCGGTTCTAAGCGATGCGGGCATTCCTGAACGCCAGGTCAAGATGCGGGTTCAGCAGCTTTGGCACTGGCTTTATGTGCGCGGTGTTTCCGATTTTGCCGAGATGCTCAATGTGTCAAGGGAACTGCGCGCCCTGTTGAGCGAGCGCTTTACCATCGCGCGTCCAAAAATCGTCGACGAACAGATTTCCGAAGACGGCACCAGAAAATGGCTTTTGCAATTTCCCTCACGCGGTGCGGGCAAGCCTGTCGAAATTGAAACCGTCTATATTCCGGAAGAAGGCCGCGGCACCCTTTGCATATCCAGCCAGGTGGGTTGCACCCTGAATTGCTCTTTCTGTCATACTGGAACGCAGACGCTCGTGCGCAATCTCACCGCAGAGGAAATCCTCTCACAACTGCTTCTGGCCCGCGAACGTCTCGGAGATTTTCCCAAAAAGGACACGCCGCAGGGCGCCATCGTGCCCTCCGAAGGACGCAAGATTACCAATATCGTCATGATGGGCATGGGCGAGCCGCTGTACAATTTCGAAAATGTGAAAACGGCTCTGCTGATTGCCTCCGACAATGAGGGCCTGTCCTTGTCGAAACGGCGCATCACCCTGTCGACTTCCGGTGTCGTGCCGGAAATCTACCGCACCGGCGAAGAAATCGGCGTCATGCTCGCCATCTCGCTGCATGCGGTGCGCGATGATCTGCGCAACGAACTGGTGCCGATCAACAAGAAATACCCGATTGCCGAACTCATTCAAGCCTGCCGCGATTATCCGGGCCTTTCCAATGCACGGCGCATTACCTTTGAATATGTCATGCTCAAGGGCGTCAATGATTCACTGGAAGATGCCAGGGATCTTGTTCAACTGCTCAAGGGTGTCCCGGCCAAGATCAATTTGATCCCGTTCAACCCCTGGCCCGGCAGCCAGTACGAATGCTCCGACTGGGAGCACATCAAGGTCTTTGCCGATTTCGTCAATCACGCCGGCTATGCGTCGCCGATCCGCACCCCTCGGGGCGCCGATATCCTGGCCGCCTGCGGACAGCTGAAGTCTGAATCCGAGCGCATGCGCAAGCCCGAAAGACTGGCACTGGAAGCCATGATGATTGCCGGTCACGGCGAGGAATAGGCGTGGATCGTTTCACTTCCTATCTCATTCGTCTCGTGATGATCACCATCGGTTTCACCGCCGCCGCCATGACAGCGGGCGTGCTGCTTGCCTTCATGACAAAAATGATCACGCCCAGCGAGGTCGGGCAGCTTTCCGATACGGGATTTGACGCTGGCCTGATCATCTTTGCCGTGGCGCTTGCCAGCATTGCGGGCTATGTGGCCTTTTTTCCGGCCATGCTGATCATTATTTTCAGTGAAATCAGCCGACGCCGGGACTGGCTCTATTATGCAATCTGCGGCGGCGTGACCGCCGCACTCACACCGTTGATCATCACGCTTTTCAAAGGCGGTGAACGCCAGTCCGACTACGAGACCTTTGCCATGACCCTTGCGGCAGGAATGATTGCCGGTATCGTCTATTGGCTGGTCGCCGGCAGAAACGCCGGCAACTGGTTGCCGGAGAAACAGGCCTCTTCCAGGAAGGCGTGAAGCCTATTACCTGCCCTGTGTGAAGATTATTCTGACGGCAAACAGCGAAAAGACGCCGGCGCAACCATAGTCCAGAATCCGCATGATGCGCGGGTTGCTTTTCAACACAACGGCCAATCTTCCCGAAACCAGCACAATGGCCAGCGCAATCGGCAAGGACAGCGCCGCATAGGCAAGGCCAAGAAACAGCAGTTTTTCTCTGATATGGGGATCATTGACCGATACGAATTGCGGCAGGAAGGTCATGAAGAATATGATGATCTTCGGATTGAGAAGATTGACGGCGAGCCCGTTGGTCCAATTGGCGAAATATGACTTTTCGCGAGAAACCGATGCGCCGAGATTGAACGCAGAGCCCTTGCGCACGGCCTGAACGGCAAGCCACAGGAGATAGAGCGAACCAGTGGCTTTCAGAATCAGAAATCCCGTTGGTGATGCAACCACCAGCGCCGCCACGCCGATGGCCACCAGAACCGTGTGTACCAGCAGGCCTGTTATGGTGCCGCCCACACAGGCAATGGCCTGCACACGACCACCCGTCAACGCGCGGCTCATCATCAGGGTCATGTCCGGACCCGGTGTCAGGATCAGCACAAGCGAGGCTGCCGTAAAGGCCAGGAGAACGGCAGGCTCAGGCAGAAAATACATGTTCATAGGACCCTTTCGCAGTTCAATTTTGGCGAATATGGACGATATGCGTGGTGCGCGCAAAGACTTGAGTGATACGGCCAATCGCTCCGCACGCCGCATCTTGCCGCGTCAGCCGGTTTTCCATCATCAAATGGTTTCATTTCCAGACAATGCGCTCTAAAGTGCCGCCGATTTCAAAATCGGGCGCAGAGACCCGAGCAGACGGACAAATTGGATAATACAATGAACGCAAAGAACGATGTGAAAAAGGTCGTGCTTGCCTATTCGGGCGGACTGGACACCTCCATCATCCTGAAATGGCTGCAATCGGAACTCAATGCCGAGGTCGTGACATTCACCGCCGATCTGGGTCAGGGTGATGAACTCGAGCCGGCCCGCAAAAAGGCCGAATTGCTTGGCATCAAGGAAATCTACATTGAGGACCTGCGCGAAGAGTTCATGTCGGATTTCGTGTTCCCGATGTTCCGCGCCAATGCCGTCTATGAAGGCGTCTATCTGCTCGGCACATCCATTGCCCGGCCGCTGATCTCAAAACGACTGATTGAAATTGCCCGCGATACTGGTGCCGATGCTATTGCCCATGGCGCAACCGGCAAGGGCAATGATCAGGTCCGCTTTGAACTGGCCGCCTATGCGCTGAATCCGGACATCAAGATCATTGCACCCTGGCGTGACTGGACATTGAAATCACGCACAGACCTGATTGATTTTGCTGAACAACACCAGATACCAATTCCAAAGGACAAAAGGGGAGAAGCACCCTTTTCCGTTGACGCAAACATGTTGCACTCTTCATCGGAGGGCAAGGTGCTTGAGGATCCATGGGAAGAGGCTCCAGCCTATGTCTATCAGCGCACGGTCTCGCCGGAGGATGCACCTGACAAGGCAACAGAGATCGAAATCGGTTTTGAAAAGGGTGATGCCGTCGCCCTCAACGGCGAACCCCTGTCTCCCGCAACCCTGTTTGCAAGGCTCAACGATTATGGCCGCGACAACGGCATCGGCCGTCTTGACCTGGTGGAAAACCGTTTTGTCGGCATGAAATCACGCGGCGTCTATGAAACACCGGGCGGCACGATCCTTCTTTCCGCACACCGGGCTATGGAATCCATTACCCTTGATCGCGGCGCAGCGCACCTCAAGGACGAGCTGATGCCGCGTTATGCGGAACTGATCTACAACGGATTCTGGTTCTCGCCTGAGCGCGAAATGTTGCAGGCTGCCATTGACCACAGCCAGCGCGATGTTGAAGGAACGGTGCGCCTCAAGCTCTACAAGGGCAATGTCATTGTCACCGGCCGCAAATCCGACAAGTCCCTCTATTCGGACCAACTTGTCACTTTTGAGGATGATCATGGCGCCTATGACCAGAAGGATGCAGCCGGCTTCATCAAGCTGAACGCCTTGCGGTTGCGCACGCTGGCGGCCAGAAACAATCGGTAAACCGGTTTTGGCTCACCCGAACGACGGGTGAGAACCGATCATCAGAACCCCCGGCAACGACCGGGGGTTTTGCATCAATCGGTCGGATATCTGAAGGATTGCGTCCAATATCTGGCAGCCGACCGGCGGTCCGGTCCTATCAATTCACAGGCAGGACCTTGTATCGCCCATGGCCGCCGCTTACATCGCATCTTGATGACAACAGCCCCGGGAATTGCACGATGAGCCCTGTCAACAATCATATCTTCGACTGGAAAGGTCCCCAGGGACTGCCCGAATTCTCCAATATCGAAGACGATGATTACGTGCATGCTTTCGACGAAGCGCTGAAACGTCATGAAAAACAGGTCATCGACATCGCCAACAATCCGGCGCCACCTGATTTTGAAAATACCATCATCGCACTGGAATTGTCGGGCGACGCGCTGAGCCGGGTGTCCGCACTCTTCTGGAACCGGGCGGGTGCGCATAGCAATGACGTCATTCAGGCACTTGAGCGGCAGATGGCCCCGAAAATATCGCGTCACTTTTCTGCGATTGCCATGAACAAGGCGCTGTTTGCACGCGTCGACGCGCTTTGGCAGAATCGCGAAAGCCTTGGTCTCGACAGCGAGGCATTGCGCGTTCTTGAAAGACACTGGAAGGGCTTTGTGCGCACCGGCGCTTTGCTGGACGACGGACAACAACAGCGCCTGGCGGAAATCAGTGAAGAGCTTGCCGGTCTTGGTACGCAATTCAGCCAGAACGTGCTGGCGGACGAAAAAGCCTGGTCCATGGGCCTTTCCAATGAGGAGGACCTTGCAGGCCTGCCGGAATTCCTCCGCGACGCCATGGCATCTGCGGCACGCGAACGCGGCCTGGATGCACCCTACGCCGTGACGCTGTCACGTTCGATCATCGAACCCTTCCTGACGTTTTCCGAAAACCGTGAGTTGCGTGAACATGCCTTCACCGCCTGGACGTCTCGGGGGGAAAACGGCGGCGATACCGACAACGCCGCACATATTACCCGCATCCTCGCATTGCGCGCCGAAAAAGCCCGCCAATTGGGCTTTGAGACATTTGCGCATTTCAAGCTTGACGACACGATGGCCAAGACACCGGACGCGGTGAACCATTTGCTGATGTCCGTGTGGGACAAGGCCCTGCTGCGCGCCCGCCGCGAAGAAGACGAGATTGCCGCACTGATTGCCGAGGAAGGCAAAAACCACCCGGTCGCACCCTGGGATTGGCGTCACTATGCGGAAAAGCTGCGCAGCCGCAAATTCGACTTCTCCGAAGCCGAACTCAAGCCTTACCTGCAGCTTGATAATATCATTGCTGCGTGCTTTTCCGTCGCCAACCAGCTTTTTGGCCTGAAGGCAACTGAGCGCGCCGACCTTGAGGCCTATCATCCCGATGTTCGCATATTTGAAATCCGCGACAGCAATGACACGCTGATCGGCATGTTTCTGGGCGATTATTTTGCCCGATCCAGCAAGCGATCCGGCGCCTGGATGAGCAGCCTGCAGAATCAGCACCAGCTTGATGGCGGGCAGATTCCGATCATTTACAACGTCATGAATTTTGCAAAACCGCCCGCCGGCCGCCCGGCCCTGTTGTCGATTGATGACGCGCGGACCTTGTTTCACGAATTCGGACACGCCCTGCATGGCCTCTTGTCCAAGGTACGCCATCCCTCGGTTTCAGGCACCTCAGTCTCACGCGACTTTGTGGAATTGCCCTCGCAGCTCTTTGAGCATTGGTTGACCGTGCCCGACGTACTGCGACAGTTTGCCCTACATCATGAAACCGGAGAGGTCATTCCGCAGGATCTTCTCGACAAGGTTCTGGCCGCCCGGAATTTCAACGCCGGCTTTGCCGCGGTTGAATACACGGCCTGCGCGCTAGTAGACATGGCCTGCCATACAGCTGAAGAGATCGGTGACCCATTGGCCTTTGAGAACGAAACGCTCAAGGAAATCGGCATGCCCGACGCCATCGTCATGCGTCATCGCACGCCGCATTTCCTGCATGTTTTTTCCGGAGACGGTTATTCTGCCGGATATTATTCCTATATGTGGTCTGAAGTCCTCGATGCTGATGCCTTCAGTGCTTTCGAGGAGACCGGTGACGTATTTCATGAAGAAACGGCCGACAGGCTGCTTCGCCACATCTATTCGGCAGGCGGAAGCATCGACCCGGAAGACACCTACAGGGCGTTTCGCGGGAAAATGCCTGATACGGCCGCAATGCTGAAAAAGAAGGGTCTGGCTGGCTGCCAATAGGCCCCTGCAACGTTGCTGCCGGTCGCTTTTGACGGACCGCTTCAGCCTGCGAACGACGCAAATCGGTAAAATCCCTTTCACATATTCATAAAACCCTGTAAGAGCCGGGCAAATGAATATAGGCGGCGCCTTCCCGCGCGCACCCCAACTTCCAGGTAGAATACTATGTCTATGCGCAATATTGCGATCATCGCCCATGTTGACCATGGGAAAACCACACTCGTTGACGAATTGTTGAAACAGTCTGGCGCGTTCCGCGACAACCAGCGCGTTGCAGAGCGCATCATGGATTCCAACGAAATTGAAATTGAACGCGGCATTACGATTCTTGCCAAGGCGACGTCTGTTGTCTGGAAAGATGTGCGCATCAACATTGTCGATACTCCAGGCCATGCCGATTTCGGTGGTGAGGTTGAGCGTATCCTCAATATGGTGGACGGCGCCATCGTCCTCGTAGATGCAGCCGAAGGCCCCATGCCGCAGACAAAATTTGTTGTCGGCAAAGCCCTCAAGGTTGGTCTCAAACCGATTGTTGCGATCAACAAGATTGACCGGTCCGATGCGCGTGCCGATGAAGTCATTAATGAGGTTTTCGATCTTTTTGCAGCGCTGGACGCCAATGACGAGCAGCTGGATTTCCCGATCCTCTACGGTTCGGGCCGCAATGGCTGGATGAATGTCAATCCAGAGGGCCCGATGGACCAGGGCCTTGCGCCACTGTTTGACCTTGTTCTCGATCATGTGCCTGAACCCACAGTCGGTGAAGGCTCATTCCGAATGATCGGAACAATTCTGGAAGCCAATCCCTTCCTCGGCCGCATCATCACCGGGCGTATTCATTCCGGCAGCATCAAGCCCAACCAGCCAATGAAGGTGATGGATGCCAACGGCAAGCTTATCGAGCAGGGCCGCGTCTCCAAGATTCTCGCCTTCCGCGGTATCGAGCGTACATCCATCGACGAGGGCTGCGCCGGAGATATCGTCGCCATTGCAGGCCTGACAAAGGGCACCGTGGCCGATACCTATTGTGCACCGGACGTCACCGAACCACTTGAAGCCCAGCCCATCGATCCACCGACTGTTACCATGTCGTTCATCGTCAATGATTCACCGCTGGCCGGAACCGAAGGCGATAAAGTGACCAGCCGCGTCATACGCGACCGCCTGCTGAAAGAAGCTGAAGGCAATGTCGCCCTGAAAATCGAGGAAGCCGAAGACAAGGATTCCTTCTATGTTTCCGGACGCGGCGAGTTGCAGCTTGCCGTGCTGATTGAAACCATGCGCCGGGAAGGCTTCGAACTGGCTGTTTCACGACCGCGGGTGGTGATGAAAAAAGCCGACGACGGAACGGTGCTCGAGCCCATCGAAGAAGTGGTCATCGACGTCGATGAAGAACATTCCGGTATTGTCGTTCAGAAAATGTCCGAACGTAAAGCCGAAATGGTTGAATTGCGGCCGTCGGGTGGCAATCGCCTGCGTCTGGTCTTCCATGCACCGACACGCGGCCTGATCGGCTACCAGTCCGAGCTACTGACCGATACGCGCGGCACAGCCATCATGAACCGTCTGTTCCATGACTATCAACCCTACAAGGGTGATATTGGCGGCCGCGTCACAGGCGTTCTGCTGTCCAATGAGTCCGGTGAATCCGTTGCCTATGCCATGTTCAACCTCGAAGACCGCGGTCCGATGATTATCGATGCCGGCGAAAAGGTCTATGCGGGCATGATCATCGGCATCCATACAAGGGTCAACGACCTTGAAGTCAATGTTCTCAAGGGCAAGAAGCTTACCAATATGCGCGCTTCCGGAAAGGATGACGCCATCAAGCTGACACCGCCGATCCGCATGACACTCGATCGGGCACTGTCCTGGATCCAGGATGATGAGCTTGTTGAAGTGACACCAAAGACCATTCGCCTGCGCAAGATCTTCCTTGATCCGATTGACCGCAAGCGGAATTCGAAAACCAAGGCTTCCCTTACCGCCTGATTAACAGCGGGTTGTCTTCAAGTGAGTCACTTTGAAAACAACCCGCAACTGTTACTTGCCCGAACCCTTAACAATCCGTTAATCTGTCCGTGCCGGTACATGATTTAACCTGTGGGTAGACCGCAGGTAGGGGCATCTAGCTCTTCGCGTATCGCAGCGAAGCAGTTAGGATTCTCCCATGACAACGCTGACAATAGATGTGAGACGTGCCGAATCGGATGACGCTCTGGCGATATCCGAGACGCATCGTGTTGCCTGGCGTCATGCTTATTCGGGCTTGATACCCTATCGCACGCTGATGGCCATGGTTGAGCGCCGCAGTTATACATGGTGGCAAAAAGCCATTCGCGGGTCAACCAGCATATTGGTACTGGAAGTGGATAAAGTGATCGCGGGCTACGCGACACTTGGTCTGAACAGGGCAAGATCCCTTCCGCAGGAAGGCGAAATCTACGAGCTTTACCTCAAACCTGAATATCAGGGCATCGGCCTTGGCAGTCAGCTTTTTGGCGAGGCGCGGCGTCTGCTGAGATCCCTTGGATGCAAGGGCATGGTTGTATGGACTCTTGAGGAAAATGAGCGCGCAGTGAATTTCTACACTGCGCTGGGTGGCATAGACCTCGCCGAAGGCTCGGAAATTTTCGATGAGCGCCCGCTCAAGAAGCTGGCCTTTGTCTGGCCCTGAGCCTTTCCATTTAATCAGGCAACCTGCCATTTTTCATGGGATCGATCGCGCTGGTTCGCTCGCCAGTTCCGTGCGATACCCATAGAACGCCGGCGCCTCTGCGCCACAGGCAAAACCAGCGGCAATATTGTCAGCGACCTCTCTGGCGAGAACATTGGCGTCCTTGTTGCCCAGGGCATCAACATAACCCACCACACATGCCCGTGCATCACCCGGTTGGCCAACCCGCGAAATAACCAGTACCTGCCCCAGATATTGCGGTGTGGAGATGCCACTTTCGGGGTCTGGATTCTCCAGAAACCAGCGCAGGATTGTGGCGATCGGTACGCCTGACACGTTTACCCGCCACTCGACCGTTTCATTGATCCGGTTGAACGCCCCAAAGCTTTCAAAGACCTCACCCTGGTTGACATGACCGAACTGAACCGACTGGCGCAGGTCATCCTCTTTGAAAAACACGCCATAGCCGCCAAAACCCGGACAGACCAGTCGGGCACCCATCGAATCGGCGGAAAGGGTGATGCATTTATCAAAATCAATTTTTGTATAGCTGCTTTCATTGGCCTGCGCAGCGCTCGCACTTGCACCGAGCAGCAGCATCGCGAAGGCTGTTATCATGCTCGTTTTTGCCAATTTTCCTGCTGTGACGCACTGGTAATAAGTCTTCTGCATGATTGTTCTTGCCTTCCCCCGTGATGCATCTGTTCATTATAATCCAACAGGCGCGGTAAAGATATGTTGCACTGCAGCGCGCAAAGCGCTATTTCCCCCGACATCAGCCCATCAGAATTTGGCCCGGCAAAGACAGGATCGATCATGCGTATTGACGCCATCTCCATAGGCAACACACCGCCCAATGATATCAATGTCATCATCGAGGTGCCTGTGGGCGGACAGCCCATCAAGTATGAAATGGACAAGGACGCCGGCACGCTTGTTGTTGATCGTTTCCTTTATACGCCCATGACCTACCCGGGCAATTATGGATTTGTTCCCCATACATTGTCCGAGGACGGTGATCCGATTGACGTTCTGGTGTGCAATACAAGACCGCTGATACCCGGATGTGTGATCAATGTGCGCCCCGTTGGCGTGCTGATCATGGAAGACAATGCCGGACAGGATGAAAAAATCTTGGCGGTGCCCTCTTCCCATCTGACCAAACGCTATGAAGGGGTCAATGAATTTACCGATCTGCCGGACATCACCGTGCAGCAGATCCAGCATTTCTTTGAGCACTACAAGGATCTGGAACCTGGTAAATGGGTCAAGATCGGTGAATGGGAAGGATCGGCCCGGGCCAGGAAACTGATCACGGAAGCCATCGACCGGGCCAAGAAATAGTTGCCATTGGTCCCTATTGGGTGATCCGCAGGATTTTGTCGACCATATCCTCGCTTGACCCCTCAACAAACAGCATCTTCAGGCGACTGGTCTCGCCTGAATCAATCCTGATCAGGCTTTTGGCAATGCCGCTGCGTTTGGCCACAAGCGCAATCAGGGCCTTGTTGGCCTTGCCCTTTTCCGGCACGGCTCGAACCCGGGCCTTGATGTAGCAACGCCCCGCATCATCCGTCTCAACGCCCTCTATGGCATCAATGTTTGCCTTGGGTGTCAGTCGGATGGCAAGTTTGAGCCCGCCGGGTACAATCCGGCACCATAGAGCCTGTCCTGCTTTCATTGATTCACTCTGCCAGTTGTTTTTTTGTCAGGATCAAGTTGGTTCGCGAAGCGCGTACCTCAAGGTACGGGCAAGCGAAACGACGTGGATAATGGCGAAAAAACAGCTGGCCCGAAGGGTTCGCGACCATTGGCCGCCCGCTGCGTCACCCGTTGTGTCTGGCGTCTCGACCGATGCGAGAGCATCGCTCTTCACCGCCTTCCTGGCGGATCGACTCACCGGATCACGAACAGAGTGGTTCAATGAAAGCAAGACAGGCCCTAGCGGCGCCGAAACCATCACACCAATGCTGGTACCAGACTTGTCCACATCAGCCGGCGAATGAAGAAGATGATCAGCAGCAGGATAATCGGCGAGATATCCAGCCCACCCAGATCGGGTACAATCCGCCGAATGGGACGAAGCGCGGGTTCCGTGGCCTTGAACAGAAATTCGCCGATCATGCCGACAAAGCGATTGCTTGTATTGACCACATTGAAAGCGTAGAGCCATGAAAAAATGGCGCTGCCGATAATAATCCAGGTATAAAGATTCAAGGCCAGATCGATGGTCTGAAACAGGGCAATCATCGCAGTCTCCACTATTTGATTTTTGACATGTAGCCATTGTGTCGTGCAACGGCAAGCCTATGCAATTTTTTCTGAAGTATTATAAGTACCCTTATGCCCCATACAGATCGCGCCAACCATGCAGCACAGTGAACCACCGGTCTCCGATCGCTTTGCGGTTTTTCGAAACAAGTCCTTCATGCGCTACTGGCTGGCGCGTTTTCTGTCGGCATTCGGCATGCAGGTCATCAGTGTCGCCGTCGGTTGGCAGATCTATGATCTGACCCGTGATCCCTTCGATCTGGGTCTTATCGGTCTCGTGCAATTTTTACCGGCGCTGGTGCTGATACTCGTCACGGGCGCCGCTTCCGACCGCTTCGGGCGCCGCCTCATCATGGGCATTTGCGAAATTGTCAGTCTGGTCGCCGCCATCGTCCTTTTGTACCTGACCGTTCGCGGTCTGACATCGCCCCTTCCGGTTTTTGCTGTTCTGCTGGTCTTTGGCATAGCACGCGCCTTCTTTTCTCCGGCCTCGACCGCACTGGCGCCCAATCTGGTCTCGGAAAAAGATCTCGCCAATGCCATCGCCTGGAATTCATCCGCTTGGCAATTGGCAACCATTACCGGTCCCGTTGCAGGCGGCCTGCTTTACGGTTTGGGCGACACCGTGCCCTATTGGCTGAGTGTCGCCGTGTTCGCCATTGCTTCAGTGCTGATTTTCACCATTCCCAAGCCGCCGCAACAACGCGGCGTTCACAACCAGAGCTGGGAAACACTGTCTGCCGGGTTTCGCTATATCTGGCGTGAAAAAATTGTGCTTGGCGCCATTTCCCTCGACATGTTTGCCGTGCTGCTCGGCGGCGCCATCGCGCTCATGCCGATCTTTGCCCGCGACATCCTGGAGCTCGGACCCTGGGGACTTGGCGTGCTGCGGGCCGCTCCTGCCATTGGCGCCATTGCCATGGCGCTTTATCTCGCCGCACACCCGTTTCAAAGAAATGCGGGCGTGGCGATGTTTGTCTCCGTCGGCATATTCGGCGTTGCCACCATCGTCTTTGGTCTTTCGACCATTCCATGGCTATCCATTGTGGCGCTTGTCACCATGGGTGCTGCCGACATGATCTCGGTTTATGTGCGGCAGACATTGATCCAGCTTTGGACGCCGGACAGCCTGCGTGGACGTGTCAGTGCCGTCAATATGGTGTTCATTGGCGCATCAAATGAATTGGGAGAGTTTCGCGCCGGCGGCATGGCAGCGCTGATCGGTGCAGCACCGGCAGTCGTTTTTGGCGGCATAGGCGCTGTCGCCGTTGCCGGCTTGTGGGCTGTGTATTTCCCCGCATTGCGCAAGATTCAGCATCTCACCCAGGCCGTCGATCAATCGGAGAAAACCTGAACCGGCCTTTGGTGGCCGTGGAGCAATATCTTCTTTCCAAATATGCGCTCCAACAGCTCTGCCAGCCATTGGCGCAAAAGGGCGTCATGGTGCAGCCGACCGCTGAGATGGGCGTGCCCCTGCTGAGCCCCCGGCAGTTCGAACCGGTGGGCACCGCGCACCACCCATCGCTGCATCATGATCTGCGTCAATTCCGCATGGAACTGGACGCCCCAGGCATTTTCGCCATAACGAAAGGCCTGATTGGGATAATCTTGCGCCGTTGCCAGCAGTTCGGCCCCTTGGGGCAGGCTGAAGCCCTCGCGATGAAACTGGTAAACCATGTTCGGCCATTGCATCAGGGCCATGCCGCTCTTGGTCGCCTGCAGCGGATACCAGCCTATTTCCGCCAATCCGTCCTCATGGCCAGTGACGGTGCCACCCAGATGGCGCACCAGCATCTGGGCGCCCAGACATATGCCGAGATAAGGTTTGTTCTCTCTCAGGGGGATCTCATGCCAGTCGATCTCGTTGCGCACACAGGCGTCATCGTCATTGGCACTCATCGGCCCACCGAATACGACAGCGCCCACATGGTCGCGCAATGTCGTGGGCAGCGGATCACCCAGAACGTGCTTTCGTATATCAAGTTCAAAACCGGCCTGCTGCAACATCTGCCCGACCCGTCCGGGGCTTGAACTTTCCTGATGCAGAATGACCAGAATTTTGTTTTGTTCATTTCTCCGGGCAATCGGCCCTTCAGAACGCAGTTCCTGCAATTTCGGACCTTTCGGGTTCATATCCTGCAGCATATTCAGCTTTCATCTCCCGCACCGGCGCGCTCGGCAGCCCGCTGTCGCATGAAAACCCTGTCGCGATCCGACACGCCCAGCAGTTCCGCCACGCGCCAGACCACATTGTCTTCAAGCTCATGGCGCACGCCATCGGCATAAACGAGTTCCCACATCAACTCTATAAATGCCACACGTTGCTCGTTATCGAGCGCCCGCTTGAGGATACTGGTCGATGCATAGAAATCAACGGATTCATCCTCGGCCTGCTTTCCGGCCTCCAGAAGCTTCTGCAAATCCGCCTTGTCGAGCGTATATTGCTTCTTCAACAATTCACCCAGCTTCTCACGTTCGGCAGGCTCAGCAACCCCATCTGCATCAATCACATGAAAGAACAGGGCCGCTGCTGCGACACGGGGGTCGTTGCGGGTCAAGGCGTCCTTTTCATCTCCACCCAGAGACTGAAGGAAATTCTGTAATTTTTCAAACATTCAACAAATCTGCCGCACGTGTGCGCCCCAATTTCATTTCAAGCCCTTGACCCGATGTCCCGGTCCCGTCCGCAATCTAGAATGATTCAGGGAAAGTGTGAAATATTTTTCCCACCCGATGACAGATCAAAACAGGCGAAACCGTGATTTTGGCCCATCTTCCGTCGTTACATCGTCGATTCCGGGATCATCGATAGGCTTTACCAGGAAATCAGTTTTCTTTGCCTTGTCCCGGGCATCGCCAACTGCATCCGTTATAATATGGGTCTCACCCACACTTGCCGCCTGACGAATGGCCGGTTCCACGTCAAGAGCGTCCTTGGCTCGCGGCGCATCGTCAGCCTTTTTATCCTCCACCACAGGCTTGGCTGCCGTGGGCTTTTCGGCCACGATGACGTCCCCATCCATTGCCTTGGCTCTATCCGATTTTTCGGGGCCATCCAATTCTTGCGGGCTATCCTTTTTTTCAGGACCATCCGATGTTTTGGGTTTGCCCTCGGTTTTTTTCGGCAAAGGCGTCTTGTCCGCTTGGCTTGCCTCACTTTTTCCAGCGTTTTCCACAGCAGGCGCAACTTTTGTTGCTGCCGTTTCGGGCATGGGTGCCTTGGGCCCCTCGACTGGCTTGGCCGGCTCTTTCGCAGCTGGCGCAGGTTCCTTCTGGACAGGATCCACGGGCTTCTTGCCTGGCTTTTCGGGGACAGGAGCGGGCGCAACAATGGGTGCGGCAATCGGCGGAAGGCTTTTGATCGCCTGTTCCGCGCCATCGCGCATGCTGTCGGCATCATGGACCGGTCCGGAAATCTGCTCAACCGGCAACTTCCATTCAAAGACATCCAGTTTGCCCGTCACCGGAGAGACCGCTGCCCAATGGTCGGACACATAACCATCCGCCGTCCAGGCCTCATCGCGCGGCGCGCGCACCGCCTGTGCCAGCCAATGGCGCACCCGGCCCTGATCGCCGGTGTCCGCCTCTTCAATATCTGCCAGCAACAGATAGATGCTTTCACAGGGACCCATGCGTGATGCAGCCTCTGCCTTCTCGCGTGCCAGTTTGAATTCCAGCGCATCCAGCGCTGCCCGGGCGACTGCCTGCAGGGATTCGCGATGATTGCGTTTGAGCCCTTCAAGTTTCTGTGCCCGCTTCAACCGGTCATGGGTTGAATCACCAGGGCGGGCATGAACATAGGCTTCAGCCACTTCCGGATGCGGTGCGCTCTTCCACAGTTTTTCCAGAATGCGCGATCCCTTGCTCAGATTGTTTTCACGGAACAGCGCCTGCGCTGCCACCAGGGCAGCGGGAACCAGGGTTGCCGCCAGCCTGTTGGCCTCCAGACCATCTGTGCGCGCGCCGGACACATCACCGCCTTCAAGCTTGTCCGTGGCTCTGGCCGTCAGAAGAACAGCCTTCTTGCGGTCCGCTGCCGCCTTGTCGATCACCCGTGCAGCCCGCTGTTTCTCCAAAATGCGCAAGGCATCATCCCACGCGCCTTCGGCTGATTTGAAGGCCAGTGCTGCCTCGGCTGCCCAGGGCAGGTGCGGCGCTGTTTCTGCCGCCTGTTCGGCATAATGCTGGGCCGCCTCCAGAGCGCCAAGCCGACGCGCCTCCAGATAGAGGCCGCGCAGACCCAGTTCCCGTGTCTCCGGGTCCTCGGACATGGCCTCAAATTTTGCGCGCGCCTCATCATTCTTGCCCTCGATCAACGCAGTTTGCGCATCAAGCAGATGAATCAAAGGCTCCTGATCAGCGCTGAGCAGCCCAATGGTCCGCTGGGTCATCTTGCGTGCGGTGGCCGCATCACCAGAGCCCGCCGCAATCAGACCTGTCGACAGCGCCTGATAACCACGATCTCTTTTGCGGGCACGGAAATAGCGCGTTATCATCTGCGGCGAAGCCAGAACGCTGCGAATAAGCCACCAGCTGAACATGATCAGCGCCATCAGCGAGACAATGACCGCCACCGCAAACATCAGGGACGTTTCGATACGCTGGCCCTGCCAGTTCAAAACAAGATCGCCAGGCCTTTCGGCAAGCCATGCAAATCCAATAGCAAAGGCCAAGACAGCAAGAATATAAATCAGCAAACGGGTCATGTTAATTCTGGCTCCCTGCATCGGTCTGTTGGGCGGGTTGGGTTTGCGACCCTGCGCTCGCCGGGCTTGTCGGCAAGGCCGCACTCAGCGTGCCTGTTACCAGTTTTTCAACCTCTATACGCGCTTCCAGGTTCTTCGAAAAACCGGCGGATGCGCTGCGCGCTTTTTCCGGCAGTGTCTTCCATTCATTGAGGGCGCCCTGCAGGTCACCATTGGCCAAACGGCTTTCCATTCTGGCAACAATAGCCTGAACACTGTCACCGGAAACGTCCCCGACCGGGCGAATTTTCACCAGCGATGTGGCACTGTTGAGCAGGCGGTCAACCAGACCGGCATCGGAATTGCCGCCATTGGCTGCATCGATCATTGCATCGGCAGCGGCTGGGAAACTTGCCAGCAGATTTGACCGTGACGGCACGCCACTGGCCGCATAGGTGCGAAGCTGATCAACAGACGCGCTGTCTGCCGTCCCGCCTTGCCCATTGCTGCCATCAACACTGGCAAAAGCCTCCAGTTCCGCCATGAAAGATCCACCGCGGTCAATCGCCGCTTTCAGACTGGCTGCGGCAATCGCCCGTGCCACCTTGATATCTTCACGCGGCCCCGAGAGGGTTTTTTCAACAGCGTCCAATCGGGACTGCAGGGATTGCAATGTCTGGGTCTGCTGCTGACCAGCGGATTTCAATGCACTTTCCAGTCCCGAGAACGATGCCTGCAAACCGCTCAAAGCCGTTGCCTGTTCGTTTTGCACCTTCTCGACTGCCAGCAATTTTTCCTGCAATTGCGAAGACCCATCATTGCTGCCGGATGCCTGCAAAGATTCCACCTTTTCCTCAAGGCTGGCAATTTTCTCTTCCAGGTCCGCCGGCAAGGCACTGCTCTGTCCAGTCACGGACGATTCCACCCGCGTCTCCAAAGCGCCAATGCGGCCTTCCAGCCCCTCGACAATCGATTCCGATCCGCTCTTCGCCGAATTTTCGAGCGCCGCTACCGATTGCTTCAACGCATCAAGCTGCGCTGTCACATCGGCAGAAAGCGTGGCGCCGACGCTGCCGGAATCCGCGCTGCTCGAGCCTGCGCTGCCAGAGCCCAGATTGGGAAGAACACCGCCCCATTGCAGACCTGCATAAAGGGCGATCGCCACAACACCGCCTGCCAGACCCGCGCCGATGGCACCAAAGCCGCCACTGCGGCTTCCGCCAGCACTGCCGCCACCATTTCCGGATGCAGATTTTGCTGACGATCCACTGTTAGCGGATGCCGTTCCTGCAGACGGAGATTTCCCCGGGTCAGCGGTTTTGGCTGCAGGCGCAGCAGATTCTGGAGCGTTTGATGCTGGCGCAGCATTTTTCACCGAATCGGTCTGCTTTGCACTCTCCAGCCTGTCCGACGAACCAGCCTTAATCGACGGAATGGTCGATTTACGCGCGGATTCAGAACTCTGCTTGTCCGTGGCAGCAACGCCTGATGACGTCGCTGGGGTATCCGCAGGTGTGTTCTTCGTGTCAGGTGTCGCCACTGAAGCGGGCTTGGCGGCGCCAGACGCCGGCTTGTCACCTGGCGTAGCTGTCTGCTTTGTCGCGCCCGCATCCTTTTTGGCAGCAGCGCCCTTGCTGATGGCCTCTGGCTCCAGATCAATGGTTACCGGTATGCGCGTGCTGCGCGAGTGACGTGGCTTGCTGCCCTGTGCCATGGAGAATCCTCTCGAAATGACAAATGAAGAATATTTCGGACCACTCTTAAGTCTCGGATGAACCTAGTACCGGCGTATTCCCTATGGAAGCGATATAAGCGCGAATTCGTCAGGATAGTGTATGACCTGAATCAAGCAGCGCCAGCAGGCTCGCCTCGTCCGGAAAGGCAGCGATGAGGATCTGACCGCGAAATTGGTCTGGTATGATCCCCGATACCTGACCGCTCAGGCATAAAAACCGGCACTTCTTCAGACGATTCAACAGATTTTCCCGCTCGACGAGGTGGAAAAACGCTTCACCGGTATTGCGGGAATAAAACGCGATGGCATCTGGTGGTTCAGGCATAAAAAGCTTTGACACAAAGTCAGTTGAATAACTTATATTCTGTGTATCATAGACTTCCACCAGTGAAATCGGCAATTTTTCAGCCCTGATTCCGTCTTCAAAACATCCGTGACGGATTTTTCCGGCGACATAGACGAGCTTCTCTTCCGAAGACAGCCACAGTTTGCCGGAATCGAGATCACCAAGGATGACAGCAACCAATTGCCTGCCATCTCCCCCTCCCATGCGCACATCGAGAAATCCGGCGTCCATGGCCGCTTCTTCCGTCCGGGAGCCGACAACATAGAGCGGCATTCCGAAACATTGGGGGTCTATGCCGAGGCGGTGCCAGCAGGCGATGGCCGCAGCGCTGGTAACTGCAAAGGCACCGGCCCCGCCTGCCTGCAGTTTTGCTTTGCTGGCCTTCAGTGCAATGGTGCGCGTCAGCGACATGACAAGCGGCTGATGACCCATTTCGAGCAAAGTGGCGGTTGTGCGGCTTGCGCCGGGTTCAGGTCGTGTGACAAGGACGCGCATCTATATCCAGCTTTCAAAAAACCCCGGTCCAGCCTTCATCTTGATTTCCTCACCCGCCGATTGGCCCAGCTCCAGCGCCTGACTTGCCGCACCCTCGCGGGTCACCTCAAAGCTTGTTTTGCCATCCGGTGTCAGGATCAGCCCGGAAAACTGCATCCGCGTGCCGTCAATCCTTGCCAATGCACCAATGGGCGTGCGGCATGACCCGTCAAGCGACGCAAGAAACGCCCGTTCGCAGGTGAGCGCCATTTCGGTTTCCCGGTGGTTGATGGTAGCCAGCATGGAATCGATAGGGCCATCACCGCAACGGCTTTCAATGCAAATAGCACCCTGGCCGGGCGCCGGAAGAAATGTGTCTGTGTTCAGAATATCCGTTGCGTAATCTTCCCTGCCAAGCCGCCTCAAACCCGCCAGCGCCAAAAGCGTACCATCGACCTGGCCTTCTTCGAGTTTGCGCATTCTGGTCTGAACATTACCGCGAAACGAGATGACTTTCAAATCCGGGCGATTGCGGCGCACCAGCGCCTGACGCCGCAGCGATGAGGTGCCCACCACGGCCCCCTGCGGCAATTGGTCGATTGTGGAGGCTGCACGACCAATGAAGGCATCGCGAACATCTTCACGGGGCAGAAACGCCGACAGATAAAGACCTTCTGGCAATTGGGTCGGCATGTCCTTTGAGGAATGAACGGCGATGTCGATTCGGCCATCTGCGAGTTGGGCTTCAATTTCCTCGGTGAACAAGCCCTTTCCACCGATCTCCGAAAGCGGGCGATCGGTGACCCGATCCCCCTTGGTCGAGATCACGACTATCTCGCAGGCCTCCTGCGGCAACCCATGCGCGGCCATCAGCCGGTCCCGGGTTTCCACGGCCTGTGCCAGTGCCAGCGGGCTGCCGCGCGTTCCGATTCGAAAAGGTTTTGTTTGCATCTGTTGAATTCCGTAATTACCAGAGGCACAGGTAAACATGAATTCAACGTTCCGCAATCATCGAAACGGTCTATGGAAACAACAATCCGCATACTCGGCATCGAAACCAGCTGCGACGAAACAGCCGCCGCTGTTGTTCAGCGCAATGCTGATGGCAGCGGGGAGATCCTCTCCAGCGTCGTGTTCAGCCAGTTGGAGGAACACGCAGCCTTCGGTGGCGTCGTGCCGGAAATTGCCGCCCGTGCGCATGTCGAGGCACTCGACGGCCTGATCGAACAGGCGCTCAGCCAAGCGGAGGTCTCACTGTCTGAGGTCGATGCCATCGCCGCCACATCGGGGCCCGGATTGATCGGTGGATTGATCGTCGGTCTGATGACGGGAAAAGCATTGGCAGCGGCGACCGACAAGCCGCTCTATGCGATCAACCATCTTGAAGGTCATGCGCTGACGGCCCGCCTGACAGATGGTCTTGCCTTTCCCTACCTGCTGCTGCTGGTATCGGGTGGTCACACGCAAATGCTGCTGGTGCGCGGCGTGGGTGACTATCAGCGATGGGGAACAACCATAGATGATGCCCTGGGTGAAGCCTTCGACAAGACCGCCAAATTGCTTGGTCTTGATTATCCGGGTGGCCCTGCCGTCGAAAGAATGGCCCTTCGCGGCGATGCAAAGCGCTTCAATCTGCCGATGCCGTTACGCGGAGACAAACGTCTCGACTTTTCCTTTTCCGGGCTGAAAACCGCCGTGCGACAAACAGCCCAGACCCTGGTGCCATTGGCCGAGCAGGATGTGGCCGATATCTGCGCCTCATTCCAGCACGCCATCACCGCAACCCTGCGTGAGCGTGTCGGCCGCAGTCTCGACCGGTTCAATGAAGAACGGGTCGGCCAGGCCCCCGCTCTGGTGGTCGCCGGCGGTGTCGCAGCCAACCAGCAGATCCGTCTGGCGCTGCAGGACCTGTGCCGCAAGAAGGGTTTTCAATTCGTTGCCCCGCCGATCGCATTGTGCACCGACAATGCCGTGATGATTGCCTGGGCGGCGGCTGAACGCATGGCACTGAACTTTGCTGCTGACGGACTGGAGGTTGCACCGCGTTCACGCTGGCCCCTTGATGAACAATCCGCATCGCTGATCGGTCATGGAAAGCGGGGCGCCAAGGCATGAAGCAACCCGCAAGCATTGTCGTCATTGGCGCCGGTGCTTTTGGCACCGCACTGGCAACGGTCATCGCCCGCCAACACCAGCCGGTCACGCTGCTCGGACGCAACCATGAACAGATGCAATCCATCCAGCGCAAGAGGACCAATGAGACCGCCCTTCCAGGCATAATGCTTCCCGATGAACTGCAGGCGACGGCAGATCCCCGGTGCCTCGAAGCAGCGGACATCATTTTGTTCGTGATGCCCTCGCAGGCCATCAGGGCGGCGGCCCGGACCTATCGCGGCTTCATAGCACCTGACGCCAGGCTGATCCTGTGTGCCAAGGGCATGGAACAGTCCAGCGGCCTGTTTCTGGATCGGGTCATTGCGGCGGAAATGCCTGACAATCCCGTTGCCGTTCTCTCAGGCCCCGGCTTTGCTGCAGATATTGCAAAGGGCCTGCCCACAGCCATGACAATCGCCAGCACCGATCGCGCGATTGCCGAAAGTCTGGCCAGGAGCCTTTCAGGCAGCACCTTTCGGCTCTATGCATCCGATGACGTGGTTGGCGTCGAAATTGCCGGCGCATTGAAAAATGTGATCGCCATTGCCTGCGGTATCGTCGAGGGACGCGGGCTTGGCGAATCGGCAAAGGCCGCCCTGATTGCACGTGGTCTGGCCGAACTCATGCGGTTTGCCACCGCCCATGGCGGCAGACCGGAAACCGTTGCCGGACTTTCCGGCCTCGGCGATCTGGTGCTAACAGCAACCAGCCGCCAGTCACGCAATCTGAATTTTGGCCTGGCACTGGGAAAAGGCAGCACGCCGGAACAGCTCATGGCGCCTGGCGCGCCCTTGTCGGAAGGGGCCTATACGGCAAGTGTTGCTGCACAGATCAGCCGCGAAAAACACATCGACATGCCGATCACGAATGCCATCTCGTCTATCCTGCTGGGAAATCTCGGCGTCGACAGCGCCATCGGTGACCTGATGACACGGCCACTCAAATCGGAGTAAGAACAGGCGCATGCTTAACAAGCATTGTGCGGGTTCCGAGGGAACAGAACGACAATACAACAAAATTCAGCCGGGCAATACGGCGCGGTTTTACGACAATGCAATGCTGAAAGGAATATCCATGCTCTATGCTGTGATCTGCAATGATAAACCCGAAAGTCTCGACCTGCGGATGAAAACCCGACCAGATCACGTGGCCTTTCTCACGGATCTGAACGACCGTGGTATCCTGAAAATGGCAGGACCCTTCCTGGACGACAATGACAAACCCTGTGGCAGCCTTGTCATTATCGAGGCCAACAGCAAACAGAGCGCCAGAGAAATCGCCGCCGGTGATCCTTATGCCAAGGCAGGCCTGTTCGCGGCCGTGGACATTCGACCCTACACCTGGACATTCAACAATCCGGAGACCTGAGCATGGCTTTTTGGCTTTTCAAATCCGAACCGTTCAAATGGTCCTGGGACCATCAAAAGGCCAAGGGCGAATTGGGAGAGCAATGGGACGGCATTCGCAATTATCAGGCGCGCAATAACATGCGGGCCATGAAACTTGGCGACAAGGGCTTCTTTTATCACTCCAATGAGGGACTGGAAGTCGTGGGTATTGTCGAAGTCTGCCAGGAAGTGCATCCGGATACGACGACCGAGGATGCCCGTTGGGAATGCGTCGACATCAAGGCAGTCTGCGACATGCCGAAACCGGTCACGCTCAAGGATGTAAAAGCCAATCCCGCCTTGAGCAACATGGCACTGGTCACATCGATGCGCCTGTCTGTCCAGCCGGTGACCGAGGATGAATATCTCGAGGTTTGCCGAATGGGCAACCTCAGTGATCCACCGCGATAATCTTGGAGACCACCCAGAAAGGATTTATGAAAACCGAAGCGCAAGTTTTCATTGGGAACAATACAACCCTCATGACACCGCCGCATGTGCCGGAAATTTCCCTGCATCTGGCCACAGAAGCCCATGATCTCTGGTTGAAAACGCAAGAAGAGCTGGAGGCGATCGGCCTGCCTCCGCCCTATTGGGCCTTTGCCTGGGCAGGAGGACAGGGGCTCGCCCGCTATCTGTTGGATCATCGAGACGTAATCCGCGGCAAATCCGTACTCGATTTTGCCTCTGGGTCGGGGCTGGTTGCCATAGCTGCAAATAAGGCGGGAGCCGGTGCTGTGACCGCCAGCGATATTGATCCCTGGTCATCCATGGCAATAGCGATGAATGCCGAACACAATGAAACCGCCATCGCCATGCGTTGTGACGACATCATCGGAACTGACGATGGCTGGGAGGTCGTTCTGGCCGGCGATGTATTTTATGACCAGGCGCTGGCCGGATTGTTGATACCATGGTTTGATGCGCTGACCCGGCGAGGCGCAAGCGTGCTGATCGGGGATCCGGGTCGGTCCTATTGTCCGCTCGACCGGCTTGAAGAACTGGCCATCTATCAGGTGCCTGTCACCCGGGCGCTGGAAGATTCGGACATCAAGAAGACCACCGTCTGGCAGTTTTTATAAAGCGGTTGGTGCTTTCCGCTTTCCCAGACGACCCCTGACGCATTTTTTGGCGCAATACAATTGCGGTTTGAGCCTGCGTATGATGCAATCGGTCTGAAAACATCAGTTTCGCCACGGGAGGGCGCGCTATGGTTTTTGCCGGGATCAATTATCTTGCCCTATTGTTGGCAACGCTTGCCGCTTTTGTCATCGGCGCCGCCTATTACAGCATTTTGGGCGGCGTGTGGATGAAGGCGGCGCGCATCAAGCCGGACGATACGAAGATGTCGGCCATGCTGCTTGTCAACTCCATCATCTGCGAGTTGATCATGGCCATTTTTCTCGCCGGCATCATCGGCCATCTGGGCGATGGCCAGGTCACCTTGATCAATGGCATTGTCTCGGCCTTTTTCGTCTGGTTGGGATTCGTGGCAACCACCCTTGCGGTCAACCATCGCTATCAGGGGTTTGGTTGGAACCTGACTTTCATCGATGGTGCCCACTGGCTGCTCGTATTGCTGGCGATGGGAGCGATCATCGGCTGGTTTGGCGTTTGACAATCAGACAACCCGCACCGAGGTGTGTGGGCCCATGATCTGCAAAAGCCGGATCATGGCGCGCTGGCTGACTGCAATACAGCCCTGCGTCGGCTTGCCTTCCGGGCTTGCCAAATGAAAGAATATGGCACTGCCGCGATAGCGGCGCCTTTGCCGCAGGTTCCAGTCAAGCACCAGACAGATGTCATAGAGATTGTCATCGCGCATCAAATTTTCATGGCTTGCGGAAAACGGCAAACGAACCAGCCTGTTATAGACGCCATGGTCCGGCGCATCACACCAACCCATATCAGCAGCAATCGGTACCAGCGGCACACGCCCCATGGGCGGTCGCACCCTGTCTGCGCGATAATAACCGTAGAGCACGCGCATCGATGCCAGAGGTGTGGCGCCATCGCCCTCGATTTTCAAGGCGGTGCGCCCGGACCGGCCGATCAGAGCCGGGAAAATCAGGCCTCCCGCATTGACCAGAGCCTTTGTTTGCGATCGCGGGTCGCGACGCACAACAACAGTTTGCAAAGGCTGGCTTTTGACCCAATCCGGGGTTATTTTGTTAATCACGATTTGATCTCCGGGATCACAGCTTGGTGTGCTGCCCCTCTTCAGTCCTTTTACATTGAGTCCAACATGACTATCTAAAAGCCTGTAAATGAATAAGTACATCCCGATTTGGAGGAATTGCATGACAGCCAGAACCATACTTCTCGTCGATGACGATGAAGATCTGAGGGAGACACTTGTCGAACAGCTCTCCTTGTACGAGGAGTTTCTGATTCTCGAAGAATCCTCGGCAACCAAGGGTGTTCATGCGGCCCGAAACAATCATATCGACCTTTTGATCATGGATGTCGGCTTGCCGGACATGGATGGTCGCGAAGCGGTCAAACTGCTTCGCAAGGGCGGTTTCAAGGCGCCGATCATCATGTTGACCGGACACGACACGGATTCAGACACCATCCTCGGCCTTGAGGCCGGAGCCAATGATTACGTGACCAAGCCCTTCCGGTTTGCTGTCCTTCTGGCCCGCGTGCGGGCGCAATTGCGCCAGCACGAACAAAGTGAGGATGCCACGTTTTCCGTTGGTCCCTATACATTCAAGCCAAGCCAGAAACTGCTTGTTGATGACAAGGGATCGAAAATCCGCCTGACCGAAAAGGAATCAGCGATCATCCGCTATCTCTATCGGGCCGACGAGAAGGTGGTGACGCGCGACGTTCTGCTCGAAGAGGTCTGGGGATATAATTCGGGCGTGACAACCCATACGCTGGAGACCCATGTCTACCGGTTGCGGCAGAAAATTGAACGCGATCCTTCCAATGCCGAGATTCTTGTGACAGAGAGCGGTGGTTACAAGATCATTCCCTGAGGGATATTCTTGCAGACCCGGGCATTTGCACCCATGCAAGGACGATGACGACGATGCAGGAAAGACATTGCCATGGCGCTGACTGATGACATCACGATTCTGTCGAATGTTCCGTTATTTGAGGGTTTCAGCGACGATATGCTGCGTCTGATTGCCTTTGGCGCTGAACGCAAGACCATTGCTGCAAACCACCCGCTTTTCCATGAAGGCGCCACAGCTGACAGCGCCTTTGTCATCACATCGGGCCGTTTCAAGATGATGCATCGCGACCGCAAGGGCAAACCAGTCAAGCTGGGTGAAGCAAAAGCCGGTGACCTGTTGGGGGAAATGGCCATCATATCGGCCACAAACCGAAGAATGACAGTGATGGCGATGGAAGACAGTGAAGTCATGCGGATTCATCGACCGATGTTTCGGCGCATGATGGAAGAATATCCGGAAATCGCAGCGATGCTGGCAAAACGCATAAGAACAAATCTTGGCGCCATGCTCGGTGAAATCAACAATATGGCTTCACGCTTCGAGGAAAATCCATCAAAAATCTGAAGCTGCGCAGGCTGGTTCCACGCAGAGCATGGGGCACACTGAAACCCGGACCAGGCTTCCGACTCTATGCCGACCGCATCAGCTCTTCGGATTGAAACGGGCGAAAACCGGGACATGGTCGGATGGCCGCTCCCAGCCCCGTGCCTCGCGCAAAACTGTAATATCCGCCAATGCCGGAGACAGATCGTCAGAAGACCAGATGTGGTCGAGGCGACGCCCCTTGTCCGCCGCATCCCAGTCTTTCGACCGGTAACTCCACCAGGTGAAGATTTTTTCTTCTGGTGGAATATGCTGGCGCATCAGGTCCACCCAGGCACCTTTCGCCTGTACTTCATTCAGCCCGTCGGTTTCAATGGGCGTATGACTGACCACCTTGAGCAACTTCTTGTGTGACCAGACATCGGTTTCCAGCGGGGCAATATTCAGATCGCCCACCAGAATGGATGAAACACCGTCTTCCAGTTCGGCATGCGCATGCAGCGCCTTCATTTCCTCGAGAAAATCCATCTTGTGAGCAAATTTCGGATTGATGGTACGGTCCGGCTCATCACCGCCCGCCGGTACATAAAAATTGTGAATGCGAACCGAGCGCCCGCCAATATCAAAGATTGCCGAAATATGGCGGGTATCGCCCATTTCGCAAAAATCCATTTTCTGCACATCGCGCAGCGGCAGCCGCGAGATCAGGGCAACGCCGTGATAGCCCTTCTGACCATGGATGGCGATATGCTGATAGCCGAGTTTTTTAAGCTCTGAATCAGGGAAGGAATCATTGGGACATTTGGTTTCCTGCAGGCACAGAATGTCAGGCTGGTGCGTTTCCAGCAAAGACAGCACCAGCGGCAGCCGCAACCGCACTGAATTGATATTCCATGTCGCAATGGAAAAACCCATATCATTCCCTTTCAGTATTGAATCGAATCAATACAAGGACCCTACAGGGCCGGGAACAAAGGTGCAGCAGTCACGCAGCAAATGTCAGCGGACATCACAACTTTATTATGCGCAAACAGTTTTCCTGCAGGCCACGAACTGCATGGCCTGCTGCAGAAATAATTTTGCTGACAAATGCTATCGATTCGTATTCTGCGAAGCATGCACCTGATCATAGGGCACCTTGAAAACATTATCGGCAAATTTCACGTCCTTTTGGACATTGAAAATCATCACCGTCGTGTCCTTGCCCTGCGGATCGGTGATCGTCCATTGGCGCAGTTCGAACGATTTTGAATCAAACATCATCGTGATTTTTGATTCGCCAAAGATCGATTTGTCACCCAGAACAATCGTTGTCAGATCGGGTTCAACCTGAACATTTTTGATCATTTGACCCTGTAGATCGATATGTTCGGACAACAGCAGCCGCAGCGGTGTCTTCGACAGGGGATAGATATCCCAGGTCCGCAATTTCCTGTTGCCAATCACCACGGACTCACCATCGGCAATGACACGCACTGAAGATGGTGCCTCGTAGTTGAAGCGCAATTTGCCCGGTCGCTCAATAAAAAACTTGCCACCGGTCTGCTGGCCTGACGGCCCGAACTGGACAAATTCGCCGGTCATGGTTTTCACCGAGGAAAAATGGTTGGCAATGTTTTGAGCTGTCTTGTCCTGCGCCATAACCGACGCCGTACCGAAGGTTACAAACAGGCCTGACAGGACCGCTGCAAACAGGGCGCTTAATACTCTGTGTGCCGGACAGGCCTTTGGTCGCACTTCTGCCGAAACCGGCGCATATATCTGAATCATTCTGATCTCCTGAAGGCAGGGATATGTGTTACGAAACTACGGCGTCAGTATGGCAATATGCATACTGATCATGGCATTGCAGCGACAGGCACCTGATGGACAGTTTCCCCAACGATGATTGCATCATCTGTGAATAGTGACTGTGAAAACCAATTCCATGTGAAAGGTATTCTCCTTACAGGGACATTACCGGATGTCCTCTTCCGTTGGCACGAGGATCTCGCGTTTGCCTGCATGATTGGCAGGCCCGATCACACCCTCTTCTTCCATTCTTTCGATCAGTGAGGCAGCCCTGTTATAGCCGATGCCGAGGCGCCGCTGAATATAGGAGGTCGAAGCCTTGCCATCGCGCAGGACAATCGCAACTGCCTGATCATAGGGATCATCCGAATCACCAAGATTGCCGACCGAGCCGGATCCACTGTCACCACCATCTTCATCATCATCTTCGGTGATGGCATCAAGATATTCCGGAACACCCTGCATTTTCAGGAATGCAACGATCTCTTCCACTTCGTCATCGGCGACAAACGGACCATGGACACGCTGAATACGGCCACCACCGGCCATGTAAAGCATGTCACCCATGCCGAGCAATTGTTCACCGCCCTGCTCGCCCAAAATGGTGCGCGAGTCGATTTTGGATGTGACCTGAAAGGATATTCGCGTCGGGAAATTGGCCTTGATCGTGCCGGTGATAACATCCACCGACGGACGTTGCGTTGCCATGACCACATGAATGCCGGCAGCACGCGCCATTTGTGCAAGCCGCTGAACGGTGCCTTCAATATCTTTTCCTGCGACCATCATCAGATCGGCCATTTCGTCGATAATCACCACGATATAGGGCATCGGGCTGAGATCGAATTCTTCTGTCTCATAGACCGCCTCGCCGGTCTCGCGGTCAAACCCGGTCTGCACCGTGCGGGTGATGGCCTCGCCCTTTTTCTCCGCCTGTTCGATACGGCTGTTGAATCCGTCAATATTGCGAACGCCGATCTTTGACATTTTCTTGTAACGGTCTTCCATCTCGCGCACGGTCCATTTGAGCGCGACAACGGCCTTTTTCGGATCCGTGACCACCGGCGTCAGCAGATGCGGAATGCCATCATAGACGGACAGTTCAAGCATTTTCGGATCAATCATGATCAATCGGCACTTTTCCGGTGGCATCCGATAGACCAGCGACAGGATCATCGTATTGATGGCCACTGACTTACCTGATCCGGTAGTTCCGGCAACCAGCAAATGCGGCATTTTTGCCAGATCGGCGATGACCGATTCGCCGCCGATTGTCTTGCCAAGCGCCAATGCCAGTTTTGCCTTGCTTGTCTCAAAATCCCTGCTGGACAAAAGCTCGCGCAGATAAACGGTTTCGCGAACCTGATTTGGCAATTCCACACCAATGGCATTGCGACCGGGCACCACCGCGACACGGGCGGCAATCGCACTCATCGAGCGGGCGATATCATCGGCCAGCCCAATGACGCGCGACGATTTGATACCGGGTGCCGGTTCAAGTTCATACATGGTGACAACCGGACCCGGGCGCACCTGAATGATTTCGCCGCGCACGCCGAAATCTTCCAGCACGCCTTCCAGCATGCGGGCATTCTGTTCCAGTGCCTCTGTGGAAAGGCTGGGATCACGGGTGACATTCTTGGCTTCAGAAAGCAGATGCAGCGGCGGCAATTCAAAGCCATTTGTCTTGATCAGCGAAGTCTGCGCTTCACGCCGCTGTCGGGCACCGGGCTTCGGTCGCTGGACCTGGGGAACAACGCGCAACTGAACCACCTGTCCTGCCATGCGCCTTGGAGCCGGTTGCGGCGCCCAGTCGGCTGCCGGATCATCATCATCTTCGTCAACGTCATCGCCATCGTCGATCTCCAGATCGTCTGCGCTGTCAAAGGCCGGCGTATCATCGTCCAGATTGCGGCGGCGGGCATGCACCGGATTTTCATCATCAGAATCCATGAACTCGGGTTCGACTCTCGGTTCACCATTCAACCCGGTAAATTCTTCCTCGTTGAAATCATAGGGCTCTTCCAGATTGGCACTCCATTGCTCCGACATGCGGCCGGTCATGCGACCCGTCAGGCGTCTGTAGTGTGCCCTGACTGTCAGCCATGTGTGCGTGAGGGCGCCAAGCACCAGCATGCCCACTGATGTGCGTTCATTTTCATCGTCATCTTCGATGGCTTCCGGTTCAACATTGCGACGACGGCTTGCATTGCGCCGTTGGCTCACGACATCCATTTGCGGCGTTGCGATCAAAAGTGCCCCAAAAAGCATCAGCCAGGTGGCAGGAATGGCAAGTGCGATGCCCAGCACGACGGCAAGGATGCCGGAGGGATAACCACCGATCAGAACTGCCGGCATTTTCAAAATCATGTCACCGAACACGCCGCCCAGGCCGGTCGGCAGGGGCCAGCGGTCAGGTGTGGGCACACAGGCAAAGACGGATGCAGACAGGATACTGCCCGCAAACCAGGCCGACATTCTGCTGAAAATGCGATCGACCGGCCTGTTGCGCAACAGAAAGACAGCCCAGATGACAAGCGGCAGCAGCGCCACGATACCGGACAGGCCGAAAAATTGCATGGTCAGATCGGCAAAGGCCGCGCCGCCAAACCCGAGCACATTGACCGGGGCATTTCCGGTCGCATAGGAAAAGCTGGGATCAGTCACATTCCATGTGGCCAAAGCAGCAATGGCAAGCGCCAGACACCCCATCAATGTCAGTCCGTACAGAACCTTCAAGGGACGCCGGAGAAAATCCGGAATCCTGAAGCCTGGCAACAGATGACTTCCAAATGCCATAAGACCATTGGTCTGCATTGCGACACTCCAACTCAATAAACGCACAAGAGCGTCAAACCGCTCAAATTCTTGGCGATACTAAGCTTAGGGGAGTTAATAGTGCATTAACCATGCACCGTTCCGTCTCCTGTGGTCGTGTTGTTTTCGCCAGGGTAGCTATCGAATCTCAGCTTCCGGATTGGCACCGATTTTGTGAATTGACAGGTCGGCTCCGCGCATCTCTTCTTCCTCGCTCAGTCGCAGCCCGGTCATTGCCTTGAGAAGCCCGTAAACCACGAAGCCAGCCAAAGCGGCATAGAGTGCGCCGGCGACAGATCCGATCAACTGTGCCATGAAGGAGACACCACCAAGGCCACCCAGCACCTCCATGCCGAATATACCGCAGGCGATACCGCCCCAAAGACCACACAGGCCGTGCAGCGGCCAGACACCAAGAACATCGTCCACTTTCAGTTTCTCCTGACACCAGTGGAAGCCTTTGACAAAGACGAATCCGGCGATGGAGCCCACGGCCAGCGCACCAATGGGGTGAAATATGTCAGATCCGGCGCAAACCGCCACAAGACCGGCCAATGCACCATTGTGCACAAATCCCGGGTCATTGCGCCCGACAAGCAAGGCGATGACAATACCGCCCACCATGGCCATCAGCGAGTTGAGCGCCACCAGACCGGTCGCACCACCGACCGATTGGGCACTCATCACGTTAAAGCCGAACCAGCCGATGCACAAAAGCCAGGACCCAAGGGCAAGCCACGGTATGGACGAAGGCGCAAAGGGGTGGGATTTGCCGGTTTTACTATAACGACCGACACGTGCACCCAGCAGGATGATGGCCGGGAGTGCGATCCAGCCGCCGACCGCGTGAACAACAATAGATCCGGCGAAATCATGAAACGGCGCACCCAGTGCTGCCTCCATGGCGCCCTGCAGCCCGAAATTGCCGTTCCAGACAATGCCTTCGAAAAACGGATAGACCAGCCCCACCAGCGCAACCGTCGCAAAACATTGCGGCTGAAAGCGCATGCGCTCGGCAATGCCGCCTGAAATGATCGCCGGTATGGCTGCCGCAAATGTCGTCAGAAAGAAGAATTTTACCAGGGTGAAACCCTGCGGCAGGAACACCTCTCCGCCATTGGCACCCGACAGGGTGGCCGCATTGACGAAAAACGTGACGCCATAGGCAACCGCAAATCCGACAAAGAAATAGGAAATCGTCGAGATCGCAAAATCAGCGAGAATTTTGACCAGCGCATTGACCTGGTTTTTGTGGCGAACGGTTCCCACTTCCAGAAAGGCGAAGCCGCCGTGCATGGCAAAGACCAAAATGGCCCCCATGAGCACGAAAAAAACATCACCACCGATTTCTGACTGATCCATGAATCACCTCCCATTGCTGTCATTTCAGTCTTTGGGAAACAATATTTGTGCCAGTTCCGCAAACATTGCTGATTTCATAGGCAGGTAGGGTCATTTAATATGCAAATGCCTATTTCATCGGCATTGACTTTGGATCATGCTGAAAAAATAGGCACGCTACGCTCTGCGGCCTGACCCTTGCGCCCGGCAATTGCCCATGCCAGGCCAACTGATGGTCAATACCGGTCTTTCTCAAAATTCTTTCTTTGGACCTTGGACCATCTGAAAAGCTTCAGAACCAAAGGACAATGTCTCATTAAATGCAAAAGGGGCCCGAAAACGGGCCCCTTCAAAGGTTTTGACAGGCTAATGTTCAGCAGATCAGATTTTGGTAAACTCCGGATAGGCTTCGACGCCAATCTCGCTTTTATCCAGACCGACCATCTCTTCTTCTTCGCTCACCCGCAGCCCCATGACTGCATTGAGGATCAGCCAGACGAGACCGGAGGAAACAACCATGAAGACACCAACGATGATGATCGAGGCAACCTGTCCGTAGAGGGTCGCTTCGGGGTTGGTGAAGAGCACAGCAAGCGTTCCCCAGATACCGGCAAACAGATGCACGGGAATGGCGCCGACAACATCATCAATCTTCAGCTTGTCGAGCATCGGAACCGCAAAGACGACGATCACGCCACCCACTGCACCGATCAGGGTCGCAGCACCCAGGCCCGGTGTGAGTGGTTCGGCAGTGATTGACACCAGTCCGGCCAGGGCACCGTTGAGGACCATGGTGATATCGGTCTTCTTGTAGACGATCTGAGTCAGAAGCAGAGCTGCCACTGCACCACCGGCGGCGCCGGCATTGGTATTGGCAAAGATGCGGGATACATCGGCAATATCGCCAATGGAACCGGCAGCCAGCTGTGATCCGCCATTAAAGCCGAACCAGCCGAGCCACAATATGAATGTGCCCAGAGTGGCAAGCGTCATGTTGGAACCCGGAATCGGATGAATGGCACCATTGGGACCATATTTGCCCTTGCGTGCGCCCAGAATGATGGCGCCGGTCAATGCGGCCCAGCCACCGACGGAATGAACAACCGTTGATCCGGCAAAATCCAGGAACCCGAACTGTGTGTCCAGGAACCCGCCGCCCCATTTCCAGGAAGCCTGGATCGGATAAAGCACACCGGTCAAAACCAATGTGAAAATCAGGAAAGGCCACAATTTCATGCGTTCGGCCAGCGAACCGGAGACAATGGATGCGGTGGTTGCACAGAACATCAGCTGGAAGAAGTAGTCAGAACCGGTAGAAGCGTAGGACAGATCATCCGTTGCTTCCGGCGCGACGCCCACAGCTTCCAGAACCGCAACGCCGAAGGCACCGAGGTAACCGCCCGTATCATCGGTCCCGATGGACCAATTGCCCAATGGATACATCAGATTGTAGCCGATCAGGTAGTACATGATCGCCGCAAAGGAAAACAATGCGATGTTTTTGGTCAATTGCATCGAAACGTTCTTGGAGCGCACGAGGCCCGCTTCGAGCATGGCAAAACCCGCCGCCATGAACATCACCAGAAAACCGGAGATCAAAAACAGCAGCGAGTTGAAGATAAAGACGGAATGGGTCGGAACAGCTGTTGGCACAGCCGCATCCTGCGCCAGAGCCGGCACGGACATGGCGCCGAACATAAGCAAGGCGGCGCCAGGCTTCATGAGAGAATATAGTTTCATCGGGTTAACTCCTGTATACTCAAAGCGCGTCAGCGCCGGATTCGCCGGTGCGAATGCGCATGGCCTGCTCCAGGTCGTAGACGAAGATTTTTCCGTCACCGATCTGTCCGGTCTTTGCAGCTGCGGCAATTGCTTCCATTGTGCGATCAGCCAGATCCGCTGAAACGGCGACTTCAATTTTCAGTTTTGGCAGAAATGCAACGGCATATTCCGTGCCGCGGTAGATTTCCGTGTGACCTTTTTGGCGGCCGTATCCCTTGACTTCCGTGACCGTCAGCCCCTGGATACCGATTTCGGTCAGGGCCTCGCGCACTTCGTCCAGTTTGAACGGCTTGATGATTGCCATTACGATTTTCATCCGGGTTCCATCCTTTTTCTGGGTCCCTGTATAGGCGGTGACGAACCGGTCAAAACCGATCAGCAGCCTGCTGCCTTGCGATTTCGACTTTTGATGCCGTGCCTGTTGCATGAAAACTTTCAGCAACTGGCCCGACAAAACCCTTGACCATCATGTCATGACCATTGGTTCTGCCCAGACCCAATCAAGGATCGTGCCAGTTTGAAAATTGATGTGTTATCTTATTGATAATAATGCATATAATTTAATATGCATTGAGGCCGCACTGTTGGGAGCTCAGGCGTATGCCTTATTTATGTGCAGATATTGACGTCTGGCTAATTATTACTCTTTGGTCCTCTGGCGAATGAGGCCTTCCTGGGCAACCGACGCAATCAACATGCCATTACGGGTATAAAGTCCGCCGCGATTGAGCCCACGCGCGCCACTGGCATTGGGGCTGTCCTGCGCATAGAGCATCCAGTCATCCATGGCGTAGGGCCGATGAAACCACATGGAATGATCCAGGCTCGCCACCTGAACCCTGCTGCTGAAAACGGAAAGCCCGTGGGCAAACAGGGACGTGTCGAGCAATGTCATGTCTGAAAGATAGGCAAGCACCGCGTCCTGAATCCGGCGATCAGTGGGCACTATACCATTGGCCCGCACCCAGACATTCTGGATCGGCTCCAGTTTTTCCTGCGAGATATAGTGCGTCAGTGAAACGGGCCGCATTTCAATTGGCCGTTCGCGCTCCCAATAGGCCCGCACATTTTCCGGCGCATATTGCAGATATTTTTCCTTCAGGTCGACTTCGCCGATCAGACTTTCGGGTTGTGGCACATCGGGCATGTCAATCTGATGATCGAATCCCGGCTCATCGCACTGAAAGGAGGCCGCCATGGAGAAAATCGCCTTGCCATGCTGAATGGCAACCACGCGCCGCGTATTGAAGCTTGCCCCATCGCGGATTCGATCAACTTCGTAAATGATCGGAATGGCAGGATCACCCGGGCGCATGAAATAGGCGTGCAGCGAATGAACGAAACGATCATCGGCAATGGTGCGCTGCGCGGCAACCAGAGCCTGGGCGATGACCTGGCCGCCGAAGACCCGCTGCCAGCCCGCGTCCGGACTGATTCCCCGATAAAGGTCGTGCTCAAGGCGCTCGAGATCCAGGATGGAAAGCAAATTGTCCATGGCACGCGACATATTGAAACTCCTGTTGGGTCTTTTTGTTCTGCTGCAGGACCTGTATGATCCGCTTTATAAAGGCCGCCTTGTTTATCGCAAGATGTGAATGATCATCGAGCCTCGCTAGAACCGGAGCGCTCCGGCCCATGGGCAAAGGATAGAACCATGACAGACGATACACTCGACATACTTGTGGCCGGTGGCGGCTATGTCGGCCTTTCGGCAGCCGTTGCAATCAAATCAGCAGCACCTCATCTGCAGGTCAGGGTCGTCGATGCGGCCCCGGCAGATGTGTGGCAGAAGGATCAACGCGCCTCGGCCATTGCCGCAGGCGCCAGCCGCATGCTGGATCAGATGGGTATCTGGCAGGAGATCGCGCCGGACGCGCAGCCAATCATGGACATGGTGGTGACGGATTCGCGCACCACCGATCCGGTGCGGCCCGTCTTTTTGACTTTCGGCGGGGATGTGACGCCGGGTGAGCCCTTTGCCCATATGGTTTTGAACCGTTCCATCGTCGGTGCTTTGCGACGCAAGGCCGCCGACTTGGGGGTTGCAGTGGAACAGGGCGTTACCGTCACCGGTTTCGAGACGGATGATGCGCGCACACAGGTTACCCTGGGCGATGGCAGAACTGTAAGCGCCAAGCTGCTGGTGGCTGCCGACGGGGTGCGCTCCAGGCTGCGCGAAATGGCCGGCATCAAGACCGTTCAATGGTCCTATGGCCAGTCCGGGATTGTCACCACCGTGGCCCATGAACGACCGCATGAGGGGCGCGCGGAGGAACATTTTCTTCCCGCAGGCCCCTTTGCCATTCTGCCACTCAAGGGCAATCGTTCGTCGCTTGTCTGGACCGAACGCACAGAAGATGCGGAGCGCTTGATCGCGGAAGACGATCTGGTTTTTGAAGCCGAGCTCGAGCGCCGCTTCGGCCACAAGCTTGGTGCCCTGCAGGTGGTTGGTGACAGGCGCGCCTATCCGCTCGGTCTGACACTGGCGCGCGCCTTTGTCAAACCACGGCTTGCCCTTGTCGGCGATGCGGCCCACGGCATCCACCCGATTGCCGGTCAGGGGCTCAATCTGGGATTTCGCGATGTGGCAGCCCTGGCGGAAACAATCGTCGAGGCCGACCGGCTGGGGCTTGAAATCGGCTCCTTGGCGGTTCTGGAGCGTTACCAGGTCTGGCGGCGCTTCGACACGTTCCAGATGGGCGTGACAAGCGACGTTCTCAATAGGCTGTTTTCCAATGACCTGACGCCCGTTCGCGCTCTGCGTGATTTTGGCCTGGGTTTGGTGGAACGCATGCCGCCGCTCAAAACCTTCTTCATCCGCCAGGCCGCCGGACTGGCAGGCCCCGACGGCCCGCGCCTGCTGCGTGGCGAAGCCATCTGAAGAAATTTTGGTGTTTGTTTTGGTATTGTCTTCACGGCATTTGTAATGTCTTCACGCCGTACGCGCCTGCGGCGCTGGCTCCAGACGGGGCGGGGCATTGGCCCCGACGGCCCATTGACTGTTAATTGGCGCGCTTGCCGCCTGCGGCGGATGCGTGCCTGTCAGTGAGGCAGCGCCCGGTGCCTTGCCGATAGGCAAAACTGCGTTGCCGCGTGAAATACGGATAGCTTTGGTTTTGTCTTCACGCCGTACGCGCCTTGCGGCGCTGGCTCCAGACGGGGCGGGGCATAGGCCCCGACGCGCGGTCGCGCTTGCCGCCTTCGGCGGATGAGTGCCAGTCAGTAGCGCAGTGCTTGTAGCGCCCGGTGCCTGTCAGTGAGGTAGTGCCCGCTGCACCCGGTGCCTTACTTCGGGGCACTCAACAGGCTGCGACCGCAGCCCGGCCAACAGTTTGGCCGCGCCCCGCGCAGGCAGGCGCGTCAGCGCCGCTCGCCGTGAGCGGAAAAGATCACAACCTCTCAGCGCAACTCCCGCGTTCTCCGTAACATTCTTCAGAGGTGCGGCAGCCGATGCCTCGCTTCGGGGACCACTTGCTGCACCCGGTGCCCCTCTGTGAGGCACAGCTGCGCTGCCGCGCGGAATACGGATGGCTTTGGTATTGTCTTCACGCCGTACGCGCCTTCGGCGCTGGCTCCAGACGGGGGCGGGGCACGAGCCCCGACGCGCGGTCGCGCTTGCCGCCTTCGGCGGATGCGTGCCTGTCAGTAAGGCACCACTTGCAAAACCCGGTGCCTGCCAGAAAGGCACTCAACAGGCTGCGACCGCAGCCCGGCCAACAGTTTGGCCGCGCCCCGCGCAGGCAGGCGCTTCAGCGCCGCTCGCCGTGAGCGGAAAAGATCCCGGCCTCGCAGCGCAACTCCCGCGTTCTCCGTAACACTTTTCTGAGCTGCAGCACCCCAAAACCTCACCTTAGGTGTTCGCCCAATCGATACCTCTTGACCCAATGACGCCACTACCTATATTAGTAAATGACCAGTCATTTACTAATAGGAACATGATGCAACAGGAACCGAAATGGCGCCGCAGGGCCGAAGACAGGCCGGATGAAGTGCTGGATGCCGCCCTCCGGTTGTTTGCCAGCAAAGGCTTTGCTGCAACCAAGGTTGAAGACATTGCGCAGGAAGCGGGCATCTCGAAAGGCGCCATCTATCGCTACTTCTCCAGCAAGGACGAGATCTTTGAATCGCTGGTCAGACGCGCGGTTGCCCCCATTGCCGAGCGAGCCAGCAAGATCGCCGAAACCTCCAGAGAAGATCCGCGCATAATTCTGAAGACCCTGCTGACAATAGCCATTGTCAAATTGTCGGATCCCGAGATTCTGGCTGTTCCAAGGCTCGTTCTGCAGGAGGCCGGGCGATTTCCCGAACTTGCTGAAACCTACCGCCGTGAGGTGCTCGACCGGGGCGTGGCCGCCATTGAAAAGATCGTTCAACGCGGCATTGATGAAGGCATTTTCAGACCGGTCAATGCAAGGCTCGCCGTGCGCAATGTGATCGGACCGCTGGTGGCCCATCTGCTGCTTTCGCAAATCTTCAAGTTCGACGCCGAGCGGATCGATTCACCGCAGGACTTTCTGGAAAGCCACTTTGACCTGCTGATCAACGGTCTGACACCGCACACGATGGAGGAGGGTTGAAATGGATACGCTCTATGCATGGATCATCGCCTTTTTTGCCTCCCTTTGGCCGGGCAGCGACATGGGCGCGCAGGAGGCCCGCTATTTTGGCTATGTCGAAGGGCAATATGTCTATGTATCAGCCCAGGCCAGCGGCACGATCCAATCCCTTTCTGTCAGTCGCGGTGACAGCGTCTCGACGGGGCAGATCCTTTTCACACTGGATGACAGCAAACAGCGCGTTGCTGTCGGCCAGGCACAGGCAAATCTTGCCATAGCCCGCTCACAACTGACCGATGAAAGCACCGGCCAGCGCCCCGAAGAACTGGAGGTGATTGAAGAGCAACTGCGTAGCGCCGAGGCCAATCTGACCCTCGCAAAGGCAAGCTATGAGCGGACACAGGATCTGGCAAAAAAGGATTACATCGCATCCAGCAAGCTTGATTCGGACCGCGCAACGCTGGAATCGGCCGCCGCCCTGGTGGAACAGCAGCGCGCCCAATTGCAGGTTGCCCGGCTTCCGGCACGCGCGGCGCGGCTGGAACAGGCCCGTCAAACGGTGGAATCATCAAAATTGGGTCTTGAGCGTGCGACAATTGATCTGGCTGAGCGAAGCATTTCTGCCTCCGTGACCGGTTACATCCAGCAGACCTATTATCTGCCGGGGGAATTTGTCACTGCCGGCTCACCCATCGTGTCGATCCTGCCCCCTGAACAGATCCGCTTCCAGTTCTATATCAACGAGCCGGACCGTGCTGCCTTCACCACCGGCACCAATGTTCTCATTGGCTGCGACAATTGCCAGCAACCCATCAAGGCACGGATCTCCTATATTTCTGCGTCTGCGGAATATACGCCGCCGATCATCTACAGCCTCGAGAACCGCTCCAAACTGGTCTTCATGGCCGAAGCCTTTCCACTTGCACCGACAGGTTTGCTGCCAGGCCAGCCGATCGATGTGAGGCTGGCGCCATGAGCGATGCCTCTGCAGTGATTTCGGTCAACGGGCTGGTCAAGAAATTTGGCGACAAGACCGTCGTCGACAATTTCGATATCGAGGTCCCCAAGGGCGCGATCTACGGCTTTCTCGGCCCCAATGGCAGCGGCAAAACCACGACCATCCGTATGCTGTGCGGCCTTCTGACACCGGATGGCGGCTCCGGCACCTGCCTTGGTTATGACATCCTGCAGCAATCCGACCAGATCAAGGAACATGTCGGATATATGACGCAAAAGTTCTCGCTTTATGAGGATCTGACGATCCGCGAAAACCTCGATTTCATGGCCAGGATGTATCGCATTCCCGCAAGACGCCAGGTCGTTGACGAGGCACTCGAGAATCTCGGCCTTGCCGATCGCTCCAACCAGTTGGCCGGACAATTCTCGGGCGGATGGAAACAGCGTCTGGCGCTCGCGGCCTGCCTGCTGCATGAACCCGCCCTGTTGTTGCTCGACGAGCCGACGGCCGGCGTGGACCCTAAGGCACGGCGGGATTTCTGGGACGAGATCAGGCGGCTTTCCGATGCCGGTGTGACGGTGCTGGTTTCGACCCACTACATGGACGAGGCCATACAATGTGACAATATCGCCTATATTGCCTATGGCAAAAAGCTGATTGACGGCCCGGCCAAAGCAATCCCCGCCATGGTCGGCCTGCATACCTGGCGTGTGGAGGGTCCGGAACTTGCCAGCCTGTCAGCCGCACTCAAAGGCCTCGACGGAGTCGAACAGGTCGCCCGGTTCGGCTCGGCGCTGCATGTATCCGGCACGGATGCCGACAGGCTGAAAAAATCCGCCGAACCCTTCATGAAAGACAAGCGTTATCAGTGGACCTCTCAGCCGGCGGGCCTTGAAGAGGTGTTCATTCATCTGATGAGCGGCTCCACCGACAATTTCACCGCACCGAAGGTCGCCTGACATGTCCTTCTCAATCAGCAGGTTTCTCGCCATCCTGATGAAGGAATTCATCCAGATGCGCCGAGATCGCATGACCTTTGCCATGATGATCGCCATTCCGATCATGCAATTGATGCTGTTCGGCTTTGCCATCAACTCCGACCCCCGCCATCTGCCGACCCTTGTCGAGGTCCATGACAGCGGCCCCTTCACCCGCAGCTTCCTTGCCTCTCTGGAAACGTCGACCTATTTTGATGTCCAGGGCACAGTGCAAAACAGCCAGGAGGCGGACCGGATCCTCAAGACCGGCCTGGCCTCTTTCATCGTCACCATTCCGGAAAATTTCGAGCGCGATATCGTCAGGGGCGAAAGGCCGGCCCTGCTGGTGGCAGTCGATGCCTCCGATCCGGCGACCTCCGGCGCGGCCGCCAGCGCCCTGTCAAAGCTGGCGCAAAACAGCATCAATGCACTGGCCACAGGCCCGCTGGCTTTTCTGGCCGGCAAGCCTGATGCCTTCTCTGTGGTCGCCCACAAACGCTACAATCCGGCTGGCAAGACCAGCTACAATATTGTTCCCGGGCTTTTGGCGATCATTATCTCCATGACCATGGTGATGATCACCGCCATCGCCATCGTGCGCGAAACCGAGCGCGGCACGATGGAAACCCTGCTGGCCACACCGGCCAGAGCACCGGAGGTCATGCTTGGGAAGATCATTCCCTATGTGCTCATCGGCTATGTGCAGACCTGCGTCTTTTTCATTCTGGCCTTTCTGGTCTTCAACGTTCCCTTTGTCGGTCCGGTCGCGCCCTTCCTGATCGGCCTCAATATCTTCATCCTGGTCAATCTGGCGCTTGGCTTTCTGTTTTCAACGGTGGCAAAAAACCAGATGCAGGCCATGCAGATGTCATTTTTCTACATGTTGCCATCGATCCTGCTCTCCGGCTTCATGTTCCCCTTTGCCGCCATGCCCGGTTGGGCGCAGATCATCGGCCTGCTGATCCCTTCCACCCACTTCATGCGGATCATTCGCAAGATCATGCTCAAGGGCGCCGATCTCTGGGACATCGTGCCGGACCTGCGGGCGATGATACTGATTCTGGTTGGCATTACCCTGCTGGCCATGCTGCGTTACAAACGCACGCTGGACTAACCGGGAAACGATTGTCGCAATATACAGATATTGGAATATTAAGCGTTGAACGCTTCAAATATTTCCGCTATCACCATTGCTTATTGAAGTTGCTACATATCGCGACAAAGGTGGCTGCATGCCGGATTTCCTCGAAAGCCTTTTCGAAAATGACCAAAAGGTCAATGACATCCATCAGGCCTGGACGATTGAAACAACCCACCAGGCTTTGGAAACATCCGGCCGGCAGGTCTCCAAACGCACGGTCGAGCGCGACCTGCTCGCCCAAAACCTGATACCAGCAGCCCTCAGTTTGGACAATCTGAGCGATGAAAACGCCCGGCCGGTCAAACAATGGGTTGCTGCAGCCCTCGTTCAGGAGGCAAGGACACACCGGGACCTGTCGCTTTTTGTTCAATTGCACACAACGCCGTCAGGCAGGATGCTGATTGCCGGCAATGATGGCCGCAACGCCCGCCGGTGGATCTTTCTGGAGTCGGACACGCCGACGGATGAGGCGCTTCTGTGCGCCCTGCAGATGCTGTGCGGCGAGGACAAGGATCGGGTGCTTCTATGGCCCCATGGCAGCCTGTGCGCTCGCCTGCGCGCACTTGCTGATCCCGAGCAGCGTATCGACCATACACTCAGGACTGCTCTGGCAGCCTACCACCCGGCGGATCTGAACAGTCCGATGGGCCCGCTGTCAAAAGGCGGCCATGGGCGGGATGGCAGTCTTTCCCATCTTGACCGGCTGGAAGCTGAAGCGATCCACATCATGCGTGAGGTTGTTGCCACAGCCGACAATCCAGTGATGCTCTATTCCGTCGGCAAGGACAGTTCGGTGATGCTGCATCTGGCGCGCAAGGCCTTTTACCCGGCACCGCCGCCTTTCCCGCTTCTGCACGTCAACACCGGCTGGAAGTTTCAGGAAATGATCCGCTTCCGTGACCGGATGGCTGAGGCCTCCGGCATGAAGCTCATCACCCACCTCAATGCCGAAGGCCTGGCCAGAAACATCAACCCGATCGATCATGGCAGCTCGGTGCACACCGATATCATGAAAACGCAAGGCCTTCGCCAGGCCCTGAACGAACACAGGTTTGACGTGGCCTTCGGCGGCGCGCGGCGCGACGAGGAAAAAAGCCGCGCTAAGGAGCGAATTTTCTCTTTTCGCAGCGCCACCCACCGATGGGACCCGAAAAACCAACGCCCGGAACTATGGAACCTGTACAATACATCCATCAAAACGGGTGAATCGATCCGGGTCTTTCCCATCTCCAACTGGACCGAACTGGACATCTGGCAATATATCCATCTGCAGCAGATTCCGATTGTACCGCTTTATTTTGCGGCGCGCCGGCCCTTTGTCGAACGCGACGGCATGTTGATCATGCTCGACGACGACCGGATGGCGCCAAATCCTGGCGAACAGATCCATTTCGAAAAAATCCGCTTCCGCACGCTCGGCTGCTACCCGCTGACCGGCGCACTGAGATCCGAAGCGGATGATCTTGATTCCGTCATTCTGGAGCTTTTGCAAAGCCGCAGCAGTGAAAGGCAGGGCCGGGCGATCGACTCCGATCAGGGTGCCTCGATGGAGAAAAAGAAACAGGAGGGATATTTCTGATGTCCAACCGCCAGGAAATGGATGCCTATCTGGACGAACAGGCAGGCCTTGAAACCCTTCGCTTCATCACCTGCGGCAGCGTTGACGACGGCAAGTCCACTTTGATCGGCCGTCTGCTCTTCGAGGCACAGATGATCCTCGATGATCAGCTGAGCGAATTGCAGCACAACTCGGTCAAAATGGGCACCCAGGGAGAAGACATCGATTTTGCCCTGCTCGTCGACGGGCTGAGTGCCGAACGGGAACAGGGCATCACGATTGATGTCGCCTATCGGTTCTTTTCCACCGATCAGCGCAAATTCATCGTCGCCGATACACCCGGTCATGAACAATATACCCGCAACATGGTCACCGGCGCCTCCACTGCCGATGTCGCAGTGCTGTTGATAGATGCGCGCAAGGGTATTCTGGAACAGACCCGCCGCCATTCCTTCATTGCCTCGATCCTCGGCATTCGCCATGTGGTCCTGGCCATCAACAAGATGGATCTTGTCGGCTACAGCCAGGCTGTTTTCGATCAGATCATCAGCGATTACCGGACATTGGCCGAACGTTTCGCCTTCGAAACCATCACGCCAATTCCAGTATCCGCCTTGCGCGGCGACAATGTGGTTTCCCGTTCCTCGCAGACCCACTGGTATCATGGGCCCACCCTTCTGGGTTTCCTCGGCGCCATTGACACCAAAAGGGTGATGATCGAACACGGCTTTCGCATGCCGGTCCAATGGGTCAACCGGCCCAATCTGGATTTTCGCGGCTATGCCGGCACCATCATGGCCGGCCGCATTGCGCCCGGTGACGAGATACGCCTTCTGCCCTCCGGCGAAACCGCCCGTATCGACAGGATCATCCTGGGCACCGACGACCTTGATCAGGCGCAGGCAGATCAATCCGTGACACTGACGCTGGACCGGGAAATCGACATTTCGCGCGGTGACGTCATTGTCGCGGCAAAGGACCCCTGCGAGACCTCGGACCAGTTTGAAGCAAAAGTCGTCTGGATGGCAAAAGACAGCGGCTATGCAGGGCGCACCTACTGGCTGAAAATCGGCGCTGCCACGGTCAACGCAACGCTTTCCGACATTCGCCACTCCTATAATATCAACACGCTTGAAGAAATGGCCAGCCGGTCGCTGGAGCTCAATGATATCAGCGTCGTGAAAATCGCCCTTGACCGCCCGGTGGCCTTTGAAACCTTCGGCGACTGTCCACCCATGGGCGCATTTGTACTCATTGATCGGCAGAGCCACCAGACCGTGGCCGCCGGCATGATCGACTACGCCCTGCGGCGCGCCAGCAACGTGCATCGCCAGGCCGTGACGGTCAACCGCAAGGCACGGGCACAGCTCAAAGGTCATGGTGGACGCGTTCTGTGGTTTACCGGGCTTAGTGGCTCGGGCAAATCAACCATTGCCAATGCACTGGAACTCAAACTGCATGACCAGGGCTACCACACCTATATTCTCGACGGTGACAATGTCCGCCTCGGCCTCAACCGCGATCTCGGCTTTACCGACGCCGACCGGGTGGAAAACATCCGGCGTATCGCCGAGGTCGCCAGGCTGATGGCCGATGCCGGCCTGATCGTCATGACAGCGTTCATCTCCCCCTTCAGGGCAGAGCGGCGCATGGCGCGCGAAATGTTCGAGCCGGGTGAATTCGTGGAGATTTTTGTCGACACGCCGCTCGACATTGCCGAGCAGCGGGATCCCAAGGGGCTTTACCGCAAAGCCCGGCGGGGCGACTTGCCCAATTTTACCGGCATCGACAGCCCCTATGAGGAACCCGAAACGCCGGAATTCCGGCTGAATACAGCCGCCGACACAGCACAAAACCTTGCCGCACAACTCTTGCGGGATCTGGATCTCAGGCCCCTGTAAGCCCCAGCGCCTCGACCAGAGGCTGCAACTGCGTTTCATAACGCTTCCAGCGCTCAACCGATGTCTTGTAAACCGGTTGGCGCACCTGCGCCACGCTGGCTGTCTTGACCGGCCGTGACGATTTATGGAAGGCCAGACAGGCTTCGTCCCATTCCAGCCCAGTATGGGCAATCAGACGCCTTGCCTCACCTTCGGTATCGGCAACCACGTCCTCATAGACGGCATCCACCATGACTCCTGCCGGAAGCACCGCGTGCCAATGGGCCATCAGGTCTTCATACATGCGATAGTAGCGGCCCAGTTCGCCCAGTTCATAACTGTGCGGCATGTCATCCTTGAAAAGCTTGGTAAAGGCCGACAGGCACGTATCAATCGGGTTGCGCCTGGTATGAATGAACTTGGCCTTGGGAAACAGCGTATGCAGGATGCCGACAAAATAATAGTTGGTCAGCAATTTGTCAGTGACCCTGATTTCATCCTTTATCTGGCTCTTGATGTAATCGAGATAGAAATCCGAGGCCGCCTTGAACTGGCTTGGCTTCATCTTGGCCACGAGTGCCGGATATTTGGGCAATGCCGGGTAACGGCTGCGCAGGGAACCCAGCGCATGGCTGAAGGTCTTGATCTCTCCGGCGCCATAGGCTTTCGGGTGAGATGAAATAATCTGCTCGACCAGCGTGCTTCCCGAACGCGGCATGCCGATGACGAAGAGCGGCATGTCGGTTGCATCGCCCTCATAGGGCAGATTGGAGAAATAGCCGGCATCAAAGGTCGATTTGATCTGCTCGAAAAACCCCTTCACCTCTGCCTCGTCATAGTGCAGAAGGGCGCGCTTCATCCGGGCGCCTTTCGAGATATGTTCGAAGGATTCTTCATAGCGGCCCAGATCACCATAGGCTTTGCCGATGGCAAAATGCAGCCCCAAATAGCGTTCTGAATCGGGGTTATCGGCTTCCGCGAAGATCGTTTCCATCTGTTCGACAAGCTCGGGCCGCTCATTGAACCGGATCAGGTCGGCAATATTCGAATAGGCCCCATGCGCCGATGGATTTTTCTCCAGTGTCTTTTCGAACTGTTGTCTTGCGTCATCGATGCGACCGAAACTTTTCAATGCAATGCCGTAAAAATTGCGCGCCTCGGAATAATCCGGGTCAATCTCGATCGCCTTTTCGAAATTTTTCAATGCGTCGGCATAAAGATCCAACTCATGATCGATCTGACCCATCAGCGTATAGGCCGCTTTGCTATCGGATTCTTCATCAAGCGCCAGTTGGCAGGCCTTGCGCGCCATATCGTAATTGCTCTTGTGAAGCTGGACGCGGCCGATGGAAAGATACAGGCCGACAGTCCGATTTCCGGACTTCATCGCATCATCGAGAACCCGCAACGCTTCGTCATATTGATCGCGCGAAATCAGGAGAATGGCGAGATTATTGGCGGCATCTGCATAACGCGGATTGAGGTTGATGGCCTTGCGGTAACAGAATTCCGCCTCCTCGTGCCGCTCTTCAGCGCGCAGGGATGATCCCATGTTGTTGTAGGCTTCCGGGTAATTTTCCCGAAGCTCCACCGCCCTTTCATAATGCACCATGGCTTCGTCATTGTTGTTGGATGCCCGGTAGGCATTGCCCAGATTGTTATGCGCTTCAGGATAATCCGGCTGCAATTCCAGACAGCTCTGGTATGTCGCCACAGCCCTGTCGAATTCGCCCTTGTCGAAATGGACGATACCGAGATTGTTCAGAGCCTGGGCATTGGCCGGATCGAGTTCAACGGCCTTTTCAAGTGCGATCTTTGCTGAATCAAGTTTGCCATTTTGCCGTTCCAACTCGCCCAGATTGGAATAGTAATGGCTGGTCGGGTTGAGCCGGATGGCATTCTTGATGGCCTTGCGGGCCTCGTCGTTCCTGCCAAGTCCTGACAGGATGACACCCATCATGGAGTGCGCATCGGCCAGTTTCGGTCGCTGTTTGATAACCTGCAAACACAATTGATGGGCCTGCTGCAGCTTTCCGGCACCATAGAGACCGGCAATCTGTTTCAATACCATTTGAATGGGTATCGCTTTTGCCCCGTCCTGAGGTCTATTTGCCGCTGGATCTGCCATTTGGTTTCCTTCACAGACTATCCCTGCAATTCACCATCGCCTCGTGCAATTGATGACAATGTCAGGGTTATCTCTTTTGCACTGTCCTGTCGGAAAACCGTTTCACATTTTCTGCAGGCAGGCAGGAAGAGAATCGGCTCTCATGCGGATTGCGTCAATCTGTCAGCAGGATGGCAAACATCATGCCTTTATAGTCCAAGCTGCGTTTTGTAGAAAGAATAGGCATCGGTAAACCCCTTCAGATCCACTTCAATGCCTATATCCTGTCCATTTCGTATTTTATAACTCACAGTGACTGCTGCATTGCGTGAAAGCGCGTTCCGCCAGGCATCATCCAGGTTTATCTCGCTGACACACCCACGGCGGGCGCATACGACATAGTTGAGCTTGACCGCGTCCAGATCAGGAAATTTAACGGTGAGGCCCTTTGTCAGATCTACCCCCATCGGGGTTCTCAAAATTACCTTTTCCACCTTGTCTCTATCAAGAAAGAGCGTCGCAGAAAAAGCAAAAACCCGTTTTTTGGCCTTCTGGTTAAAGCCCTGGAAGCTTTGCCCCATTGTGCATCGTTTGTTTCCCTGCTCTGTATCGACGCAGGCCACCAACCATTTATCAAATTGCTTTTGCAGACGCGTCTGGGCCTCAGACGGGGCCAGGTCCAAAGAAATGGCCATCACCGATGCGATGATTCCAACGGTCAACTTACCCGGCATGCACAGTTCCTTATGTGATCTCATTGTGGTCGCGTTTCTGCCGCCCAACATTCGGCATGGGTTTACGCTGTGTTGCTTGCACGCTCAAACAAAATCGACGCTTTGGAAACCTGATCAGAAGTTCATGTTGAATTTGCCAAAGCCGGAATGCTCGCTGTGGTTTGTTCCGTATTCACCCGCATAGCCGAAACCGAAGGTGACATTCTGATCATAATAGACTGTCGCGCCGAGATCGAGGAAGATCCCGCCATTGTTGTCCACTCCAAGCGTATCAAAGCTTGATGTACCTGATGGCGCCGCGATCAATGTATTGTTGAGCGACACTGCGTCAGAGAAATTATGAATATAACCCACCGCCCCTTCAGGCTTGATCGTCATACCACCGGATTTATAGGTCAGGCCCGACAACCGTATACCGGCGATACCATCAAGCGCTTCGCCCTTGCCGCCATTGCCGGCAAGCGCGCTGGCTGCAAATCCGGTTTCGACATAGCTGCCGATGCTGGCTTTTGTATAGGAAACACCAACAAAGGGTGTCAGCGTGGCATTGTCGAGTTGAATGTCATAGCCCGCTTCACCGCTGATGTCCCAGGCGCTGACATCGAAGCTGGAATTGTTCACACCGCTCAAACCGCCAATAGTCAACGTGCGGGTGGCACTTGCATCCCAGGCGCCATAGCCCGCAAAGCTGCGCAGATAGGTGGTTCCGTTATCATATTGCGCATAGCCACCGACCTGGTAGCCAATATCCTGAACGACCTGATTGCCATTGTCGAAATCCAGATTGCCGGGCCCAAAGAAGCCACCGGCGGCGCCAATCATGAATGTTTCATCAATCACGGCATCGACACCGATCAATGCCAAAGCCTCGTCATAACTGTATCCCGATGCATTGCCATCATCGTCCTGGTTGCCGATGGCCCCCTGAATCCGAGCCCACCAGCCGCTGGCTTTTTCCTGTGACGGCCCATTGCCTGCAAGGCCGGTGTTGAGGTAGCCGCTTGTGGATGCCCCCTCATCGCCATTCGAATTGATGCGATATTTCACGGCGTCCTGGAAAAGGTTGAAAGAGCCGAGAGCCCATTGCAGCGTATTGGAATATTCAACGCCCGACAGTTGATCAAGCGCATCGGGGAGTTCTTGCGAATCCAGCGTGAACAATTCCTCAACCAAATCGCCATAATCATTGTCCGGATCAATAGCGCCATAGGTCGATTCAATACTGCCCGCAACGGACTTCTGGTTCGGTGTCAGCCCGGCAACCTCATCGAACGCATTGCGGGTGAGCGTCAGATCGACAGTGTCGTCATCATCATAATCAACCGTCAAATTCAGCAGGGGCGAATTGCTCATCTCCGTTGCAAAAGTGCCTGCCAAACCATCTTCACCAGCGACAATCACATCCTGGTAGGTCTGTGATTCAGCATAGAGACCGGCCCTGGCAAGAACCAGAATGGTGCCGTCCAGCGCTACATTATCGGCAGCAATGCGCGATACGTCCGGGTCCGGATCAATCTCGAATCCGAGCGTGCCATCGCCATGAACCGTCAACTGATCCACATGGGAAACCGTCGGGCCGAGAGTCTCGTCATTGCCGAGCACGAATTCCCCGTCATCAAGGACGGACAATTCTCCGAGATATTCTTCAGATGGATTGATCGTGCCGTAAAAATATGTTCTGCCCTGGGTTGCCTCGATTTGATCGCCTGCTTTGAAGACAATGTCTCCTTCGATCAATCCATCCTCACCACCATTGCCCTGCAGGTCGAGCATGACCTGGTAGCTGGCGCCCCCGGTGTTGAATGCCGTGCCGGAGGCAGAACCACCTTCGTCACTTATCAAGGCATATACATAGCCGCCATGGTTGCTGAAGGTTGCAGCGGCGTCGCCGGTGTCAAATGCATTATTGTCTGCGAAGGAAACGGCCGTCGCTTGTGCGTCGGAACCATAAGCAAGGGCAGCCAGCATACCCGTATTGACGAAGGATGCGTCTCCCGCATCATTGGTGATGATATCCAGAGCAACGGCCCTTGCTGTGCCGCCGTCGTCGTCTGAAGATGCATAGGCCACAGCACCCAGAACTTCGGAGTTCAGGAAGGTGCCGGTCAGAATGTCCGATTCATAGCGGACTCCGACAGCCTGTGCATTGACGGAACCGGAACCACCGACGTTGGCCATGGCACTGACGACAAAAAAGCCGCTGTTGGTGAAATCCATATCAAGCGTATCACCGCTGGTATCCGTATGGCCGATATAGCCAATAGCCTCGGCAAGTGCAGCAGAGGTATTGGCATCGGTGCCGGCGCTTGCCGTGGCCGACGCTTCGGCTACGATCAAAAGCTCGCCGCTATTGTCAAACTGCGCCGTGAATTCGCGTACAAGAGCGTCGCTGGTATCATCCGTCTGTATATCGAGCGCCTGATAGAGGCCATTGGCATAGGCCTTGGCACTTGCATTCGCTGTCTCGGTGGTCGCGTCTTCATGTTGGCCCAGCGCATTGGCATCCGCACTGATATCCACAGTGCCGCTGTTGACGAAGCTTGCTGTCGCCGTGCTGGCAGCATCGCCTTCAATGGTCTCGATTGCCGCCACATATTGTCTTATGCTGCTTGCCCTGGCCAGGGCGGAAGCATCGAAGGCTTCCGCATCGGCATTGGCCGCAATCTGCAATTCGCCGCTGTTGTTGATCGACACCAGCACGGTTGCGCCATCCTTTGCATATTGTATGATCGGGCCGTATTCTGCATCCTCGTCGGTTTTGCTGCCAAGAACGGCTGAGGCATTTGCCACATCACCGGCGACGGCTTTGGCGTCAGCCGTGATGTTCAGACTCGCCGTGTTGACCAATTTGACCTCGCCAGCTGCTCTTCCTTCCGCATCGGCGTCCTGATAAATGGCAGAGGTCATGCTGGCACTTGCATTGGCCGTGCCGGACGAACCGGCGACAAGCGCACTGGCATCGACCGAGATTGACATCAGTCCGTCATTGGTCAGGGAAGCCATAGTATCATCTGCATCATCAGCAAGCTGATTGATGCCCGTTTCGATGAAGGCCTTGGCCGTCGCTTTGCCGCCGATATGCGCTTTGGCAATCGCATCCGAACTGATCAGGAATGTGCCGGAATTGGTGACAATCGCATGGGCAAGTATATCCTCTCCGTCTGTATCCACATTTTGTTCAAATGCCGGTTCGTCAGCGGTTACTGTTGCCTTGGCGTTGTCGCCAGTAGCTTGCGCATGCGCCAGAATGGCGAATTCGCCACTATTGTCCAACAGCGCAACGACCTCGTCAGCATCATCTGCTTTCTGGAGGACCTGTGTATAATAATGACTGACGGTTGCAGTCGCATCACCACTCGCCGCCTTGGCGAAGGCTGTCGACTCGATCAGGAAATCCCCTGAATTGATGATCTCGGCAGAGGCTTTGGCAACATCGTCTGAATCGCTACCGGCCTGCTGAGAAAACAATGGCTCCTCCGCGTTTTCGGCGGATGCATAGGCAGCAGTTGCGCCTTCGGCATGGGCATTGCGCGTAATGTCAAAATTGCCGCTGTTAATCAGGGACACCGTGTTGATCGCGCCGTCACCGGCGCTCTGATGGAATGCCGCATAAATGTAGGATGCCGATGCCTCCGCCGCGCCGGTCTCCGCCGTCGCAGTGGCCAGCGCCTGCAGGCTCAGCGTGCCGCTGTTGTTGATTGTCACGCTCGCAAGGCTGCCACCTTCGGCGGCAGTCGCCGCCTGCCAAATACTTGCATATTCGTCCTCCTCCTGCGAGTGGGCAGCATTGGCCGTTGCCTTGGAAACACCATGGGCTATGGCCTTGCCGATAATGTTGAGTGTACCGCTGTTGGCCAATGATACCGTACTCACCAAACCGTCTGTTGCGCTCTGGTAGAATGCCGCCTCCTCGTAAGTTACCGTTGCGTTCGCTGCACCGGTCTCAGCCGTGGCCGATGCCTGCGCCTGCAGGCTGAGCGTGCCGCTATTGTTGACCGATGCGCTGGCAAAGCTGCCCCCTTCAATGGCCGTCGCCTCCTGCCAAATGCCGCCATAGGACGCGTCTACAGACGCACTTGCCTGTGAGACACCATGGGCAATCGCATTGCCTATGATGTTAAAGGTGCCGCTATTGTTGAGCAATACAGTCGCTTCATCAGCATTCGACGCATCCTGCTCAATGCCTGTCTCGAATATGGCCGTTGCAATGGCGCTCTTTGCAGTGGCCGTTGCATCGGCGCGAATATTGATGACGGCGAGGCTGCCACTATTGTTGAGGGTGACGGATGCAATGTCTCCCTCATTGCCATTGCCTGAGGCTGTTTGATAAATGGCATCAGTCACAGACACATAGGCCTTGGCTTTGTCCGTGCCCTTTGCCACGGCATGAGCCTGCACATTCAATGTGCCGCTATTGCTCAAGACCACCCGTGCTTCGTCCACATCTTCCGCATATTGCTCAATACCTGAATCAACAGTGGCAAATGCCTCAGCACTGTTGGCAGTGGCCGTCGCATCGGCGCGAATATTGATGAGGGCGAGGCTGCCACTATTGTTGAGGGTGACGGAAGCAATATCTCCCTCATCGCCATTGCCGGCAGCATATTGGGAAAGAGCGTCATCATTTGACGCCTTGGCAATAGCATAGTCCGTGCCCTTGGCCACGGCTTCAACCAATATGTTCAACGTGCCGCTATTGTTGAGAATCGCGCTGGTTTCAGCGGCCTCATAAGCCGCCTGGGTAATGCCTTCATGCAATGTGGCCTCGGCCTCGGCCTCATTACCATTCGCATTCGCCACTGCCTTGATGTTGATGAGGCCGCTATTGGTCAGGGTCAGGAGAGCCGTTTGATTGCTGACATCCGGGTCATCTTCATGATTCGACCCATCGAAAGAGGCGCCCTGAAGAATCGCCAGATACAGGCCGGCCTGGGCGGCGGCCTGCGTACCGGCGGCGCCGGATGCGCCCTCGGCCATGGCATTCGCGACGAGATTGATGGTGCCGCTATTGTCGAGAGTGATTACTGCGTTGTCGGCATCAGAAACCTGCTGCCCGATGACAAATTCATAATCGTCAAGACTTGAAGACGGGTAATGCCCCATCGAGGCGATCGCCCTGGCATTGTCAGACTTGGCGATGGCGTTGGCCTGTATGTCGAGCGTCAGACTGGATGTATTTGTGAGTGTAACGGTCGCTGTATCACCGGCATCACCGGTGGCACTGGCTGATTGCCGCACGGCGTCGCTGACATAGGCATAGGCGCTTGATGCTTCAGCTGAAGCGATAATGTCGATCGTGCCGTCATTGACCAGATCGATCGTCAGGTCATGAACACCGGATCCCCGTTGGGCGATCCCCCCTGACAATGGCATCGGCCTTGCCGGCACCCGTCGCCATTGCCAAAACCGAAACAACGCCATCATAATTGTTGGCAAGGTCCAGTTCCAGCGCATCGCCAAAAGCAGAGGCGTTCACCATTATGCCGGTTGCCCTTGCATCTGCATCGGGCGCATCGGCGGAAGCCGTGATGCTGAGCTCCCCACTATTGGTGATCGATACGCCACCCCATTCGACACTCGAAGGGTCCACGTTGAAAACATAGATACCGGCTGCGCTTGCCGCGGCGCTCGTGCTGCCGGTGCGGCTCGCCGTCACGCTGATCCGGCCGCTATTGTCGATATTGGCGGCAACAGCCGAATGTCCTACGATTCCGATACCGGCAACGGGCAGATAGGTATCGGGAATATTTCCCTGAAAACCAGTGCCATTTGCCGTCACGCTGATATCACCATCATTGACAATGCCGGTTGCAACTGCAGTGCCGCTGACGGCAATGCCAACAATAAGATCCTGAGATGTAAGCAATGAGGGCGCGTTGACTGTTATGCCCCCATGATTGACGATACCGCCCGTGACCGGCGTACGGCCGACATGAATACCGATCTCGGATGCGGCGATTTCCGCCCCGGAACTGTTGATGATCGCGCCGCCGATCGTGCTGTCGAGAATTGCCAGCCCCTGTTCATCGATGGAAGGCAGACCGATCGTACCGGAATTCGTGACATTGCCCGACACGGTCGTCGTGTCGATCAGCACATAGTCGAATGACTGGGCAGTTGTTACGCTCACCGAAGCGACCGGTGTGTTGATGGTGGTGCCCGCCGCATGCGCCCTGAGGCTGCTGCCCATCACCATCGCTGCAAGGGAAGCGCCGCTCATCAGAACATTGCGCGCGAGTGATCTGTAATTCATTTAACTGCCCCCGAACGTTGCCGTTCGCTTTCGCAAATCAAGTTGCCAAATGCAACATGTTTACTAATTCCAATTGCACCCTAGGACATCAATGAAGCACCAGAGACCACGATTGCCGATCTGTTCGAGTTCCGCACCATTTCCCAGACACCGGTGATTGCACCAAAGAAACTGCATCAAAACGCCGAATCAACACATACTATTGGTTGAATATTGAGCACAGAAAAACAGGCGATACAATAAGAAAAGGTACACTTAGCATGATTCAATTCATAGCCCGCCGGACTTCTTAACGGATTATTAAAAAACCAATAGAAATAACCAATTTTAGAACTTGCATTTACTGAAAACACCTGATTCCCCGCAACCGGGAGATTGAGAGATGTCAAGGATACACAGATCGTTGGTTGTTCGGCTCGACACCTCGGCTCGGCAAAGGCGCATGGACTTGCTACCGCAGGGGCTCAGCACAACATGAACTGAGAACGATTGCATACAGATTGGACCAATTGGTCTGTAAAGGCTTTAGCCGCCCGCCTTGGCGAACTGCGGCGCCGCCGCATCGAATTTCTTGCGCAGATTGACAACAACCCGGCGGTTTTGCGCTTTGCATGATATATCCGGGCAGCGGCGGACCTGTCGTTCCTTGCCGTAACCCTTGGCCCACATGCGTTGCGGACTAACCCCCCGGGATGCAAGATAGGCCATCACCGTATTGGCGCGTTTGTCCGACAGTTTTACATTCGAGGCACCGGGATCATCAGCATAGCCCTGCAGCTTGACCAGCCAGGACGGATGCTGGTTCAGCCAGTTCGCCTGCAGGTCGAGCGTTTCACGTGACACATCGTTGAGTTCATCAGAACCGGATGAAAAATACACCCGCCGCCCCACCGTCATGATGAAATCTTCTTCGGTGCCCGAGCGGACATTGGCAAAACCGGCTGCGGGTTCGTCGGTGGCGCCACCCCCGGGTGTCATCGATTCGCTCAGCCTGGATGTATTGGTACATCCGGCCGTCGCCAGTCCAAGCAAGGCAAATGCCGTGATGGTCAGAAGAATGGTTCTCATGTCTGTTTTCCCATCACTCGCAGCTTCGTTCCTGCGCCGCCTTTGTCATGCACGATCAGCAATATGTTCCAGAACCAGCACCGCCGTTCCGTTGGGGCATCGGCGATAGAGATCAATGGCATCTTCGTTGAACATCCGAATGCAGCCCGAGGAGGCATCCGTGCCGATCGACCAGGGGGCTGTCGTCCCATGCAACCGGTATCCGGTATCACCCTTTGGCGTGTGCAGGTAAAGCGCACGCGGACCAAGCGGATTGTTCGGACCGCCTTCCACCGCATCCGGCAGGCTGGGCTGACGTAGTTTCATTTCCTCCGGCGGAACCCAGCGCGGCCAGCGCGCCCGACGCGCGATATTGGCCCGGCCAAACCACTGAAAACCTTCTCGCCCGACGCCGACACCATAGCGCAACGCCGTGTTGTTCTCCCAGATCCAGTAGAGGTAATGGTGGTTGGTATCGATAACCACAGTGCCTTCCGGCTCGGAAGAGAAATATTTGACCATCTGCCGCTGCCAGCGCTTGTCCACTGCGGCAAAATTGGTGCTTTTGAATTTATATTCACCGTCGGAGGTCACGCCACTGAAATATTTTGCATTGGATTGCGCTGCGGCCCGACCCAGCGAAAGAAAGGGTGCACTGATTCCGGCTGTTACCGCCGCGGCACCCGTCACGAATGTGCGTCTGTCCATATCAACCTCCACTCACCAAACAGGCATGCCAACGAGCATGCGAACATCATCAAGGCAATCATAGCACGTGTGGGTATTAATCCGCAAAATGTTCAAAGGGTCAACCGGCTTGATAAAACCGGTCGATAAGTGCTTACCAGGAGGTTTCCAAAATAGTTTTCCGGCAAGGCGCCCCTCGACATTGACACAGATCACATTGTTGTTGATGGTCGCCGCTACAATAACGGCTTTCAAGCCTCCTACAAGGTTGCAATTCATGGCATTCGACGACTTGATCACAAGAATAAATCTGCTCTTCATGGAAATGGAAAACCAGCCTGAAGATGCCCATGAGCTTTATGAGAACATTCACATGGAGCTGAACCAGATGCGGGCAACCGGCCAGCCATTGCCAGACGATCTGGTAAAGCTGGAAGAACGGTTGCATCAGGAATTTGCCGCCATCGCGAAGAAAAAATCCTGAACCGGACTGATGTGTCGCCCGGTCAATGAGTCAAAAAGGATAGGGGCCGGGGACCGCCAACAGCGTCCAAAAACCGGTGCTCACTTTTTGGATCTCGTGGTTTTGCCTGACGCTCGATTTATCCAAAAACCGGTACCCACTTTTTGGATCTCGCTTTAGAATTCCCGCCAGGCCGCCAGGGCGACAACACCCAGCATGGCCAGGGCCATGAGGATGTTGATGATAAACTGTGTGCGTGGTGCAAGATCCAGCCTGTGCAGGGAGACCCCCGCCGCAAGCCACAGCAGGTGAACCGGTATCCAGATCACGTTGATGATGGCGAATTTGACCAGTACTTCGGCTTGCAGGGCGTCCGGCCAGATCTGAAAGCCGGTAAACAGCGCCGTATTGACCGTATAGGCCTTCGGGTTGATTGCCTGCAACAGCACACCACCCATGAAGCCCGGTGATTTCGGCGCGCCGATAAAGGCGACCTTGGTTCCCGAAAATGCAATGCGATAGGCCAGGTAGAGCAGATAGGCAGTCGAGGCCCACAGCAGCACGGTGCGAATGGCCGGGTCCGCCAGAATGATGGCCGCAAGACCGGTCACCACGGCCAGTCCAACGAGATTGGAGCCGACAAACAGGCCGGCGATATAGATCACGCCATGCCGGTAGCCGTAGCCCGAGCCCACGCCTGCGGCCGTCAGAACGCCAGGTCCCGGAGTGATCAGCAGCAGGCAACAGGCTATGGCAAATGTCAGCATGGATATGTGTCCCTAGTGGTCAACACAGGAGCGATGACCTGATTTCGGGGCCGCCTATGTTGCCCCCGCTCATGACGTAAAAAAGGCTTCAAAGGTTGCGCGCCAGTCGCTGTTCGGCGCGGCGGAAACTCTCGGCCAATATCGTTGCATCACCCAGCGCATGGGCCAGCGAGATGCCACCTTGCCATTCCACGATGATTTCGCGTGCTTTTGCCAGCGCAACGGAAGGACGCGACCCGGTGCGTTGCAACTCCCGCCCGATAAAACCAATCAGAAGCTCGAAGGAATAGGCCGCCCGTGCCGAAGCCGTCGGCGCATCGGTGCGAAAATCGCGCACCGCCAACGCAATCGGGCATCCATTGTCGACCCGGCTGCGACTGGATTGGGAAAGACGCCGCAGCAGGGCGACAATCCGGCGCCGCGGGTCCGGTTCCGTCTCACTTACCTGCGAAAGCATGGACTGGGTTTCCTCGACAAAAATATTCGCGACGCCTTCGGCAAGATCCTGTTTGGTACGAAAATAATAATAGACATTGCCAAGCTTGACGTCGGCATCCTTGGCAATATCGGCAAGGCTGGTGCTGCCATATCCGAATTGCCAGAACCGGTTTGCCGCCGCTGCCAGCAATTGATTGCGGCGAATGTCACCACGTTTGCTCAAGGCTACACCTTGTCATCGGCATCGGTGGCACGCGCCTCCGAGGGCAACATGATCGGAATGCCATCGCGAACCGGGTAGGCAAGGTTGGCCAGCCGCGAGATCAGCTCGTTCTTCTCCACATCCAGCTCCAAAGGCCCCTTCGTCAGCGGACACACAAGCAGTTCGAGGAGTTTCGGGTCAATGGTGGCGGAGCGGCGCGTTTTGGACATGGCCAATCTTTTAGAGCGGATTGCCTCCAAAGGGAAGTATGGGAACGAAGCGATTTCATCGCGTTCCCGGCGATCGAAATTATTGAATCACCGTGTCGTAGTCATCATTGTCGCGCGCCAGCGCCATTTCGGTAATGGCCACCAGCATTTCTGCGCGGGCCTTCAAATCCGGCGCTTCCAGCAGCGCCTGTTTTTCTGCAGGGCCATAGGGCGCCATCATGGACATCGTATTGACCAGGGTGGCATTGCCCGCCTGCTCGACACTTTCCCAATCCGCCTCCAGTTGATTGGCTTCCAGATAGGCTTTGAAACTTTTCAAAAGGGCCTTGCGGTCAACCGATTCCGCCTCATCATCACTGGCAAGATCATTGAGGAAAGGGGCAATATGCGCCCGTCTGTAGGGTTTTTTGAAGGGCGCTTCCTGCAGCACCCGAAAGCGGCATATGCCAACAAGCGAGAGTATGTAGCGCCCGTCGCCGGTTTCCGACAGCGATGTGATGCGGCCAAGCGTTCCCACCGAACACAGCCCCGGATTTTCACCCTCTTGCGCCTCACCCTTGCGATCGAACTGCGGCTGAATGACCGCAATCACCCGATTGGTCCCCAGCACATCATCAATCATGGTCAGGTAACGCGGCTCGAATATGTTCAGTGGCATCTGGCCACCGGGCAGCAAAAGCGCGCCGGACAGCGGAAACAGAGGGACATTGACTGGAATGTCCTTTCCGGTCCGGTAATGTGCATTTCCGACTTGCAATGTCCTAAAACCTTGTTTCAGAGCAATTCATTTCACGCTTTCACGCAAGGGCCCGGCCTGCCAGTGTAGAGGATCCAACCCAATTTGCATAATTTATTGAAAGTCCAGCCCCGCGCGGTTGTATGATCAGGAGAACATCACCGCCGACAATTTGCGCCGCGCCGCACGCGTCGCTTCGTCCATCGGACCCCAGGCCTCGAAGAAGGTCAGCAATTGTTTGCGCGCACCGTCCTCACGCCAGGTACGATCCGCCTTCATGATATGCAGAAGATGATCGGCTGCGGCATCGCGTTCGCCCATGACATTGAGAATGCTGGCCAGATCGAAGCGGGCGTCGTGATCATTCGGATCGGCTGCAAGCCGCGCTTCCAGTGCAGCAGGATCACCAAGGCCCGCCACTTCATCCTCCAGTGCAAAACGGGCAAGTATGCCGGCAACTTCGGGGACAGCCTTCTGTTCGTCTGTCAGGCCTTCAAGCATCTCACGGGCCTGATCGCTCTGACCAGCAGCAATCATGCATTCGGCCATACCGGCCATCGCCTTGGCATTTTCCGGCTCGGCCTGCAGGACAGAGCCAAAAATCTGTGCTGCGGTGTTGATGTCTCCGGCTTCAAGCGCTGCATGGCCTTCCGTCAGTATCGCTCCGATATCCGGCGCACCGCCGCTTTCCTTGATCTGCTTTTCGATAAATTCCTTGATCTGGCTTTCCGGCACCGCACCCATGAAGGCATCGACTGGCTTGCCGCCTGAAAAGGCGACAACCGCCGGTATGGACTGAATGCCCATCTGCCCGGGTATGGCGGGATGATCGTCAATATTCAGCTTCACCAATTTTACCCGGCCGCCCTCCTGCGTCACCACTTTTTCAATGATTGGCCCGAGCTGCTTGCACGGTCCGCACCAGGGCGCCCAGAAATCCACCAGCACCGGCTGGTTCTGCGATTCCTGAATCACATCTCTGGTAAAATCTGCTGTCGTCGTGTCCTTGATCAGCGGTCCGCCGGCCGGTCCATTGCCCAACGCACCAAGGGGATTCGCGCCTGCGGGAGCCGTGCCGGCAGGACCCGTGTTGGCAGGACTTGTGCCTGCCGCCGGCTGACCACTGTTGTAACTTACGGTGCCGCCCATCTGGTTGCCAAAGGAACCGCCGTAGGGGTTGTCGCCATCCTGCATAAGTCTCTCCCGATTCCGACCGGTTCGTCCGGTCATTGTACAAATAGGTTTCATACTCCCCCGCGACATCGGTGTTGCGGGGTGAAATTTCAAGGTTTCTTCAGGAAACAGCCACAATTAGCGGCTCGTGGCCGGTCGATTGAAGAAATCGGACAAGATCGTCACGCCCGATGGATGTTGTCGCATCATTGCGCAGCGGGTGTGCATTGATGATGTCGTGCCTCAGCAGGGATTCGTCAAGCACCATGCGCACGCGATGGCCGCTGTCATTGATCACCCCAAAAGCTGTAACCGATCCCGGCAGGACGCCGAGAAATTGCATAAGCCGTTCGGGTTTGCCAAAGGAAACGCGGCCCCTTGCGCCGATCAACGTGTGGATGGTTTTCAGATCGACCACGGCATCCTCTTCAACCGTCACCAGAAAATACTGGTCCTTCTTGTCCTTCAAAAAGAGGTTTTTGGTATGACCACCCGGGATTTCGTCGCGCAGCGATTGCGATTCCGCCACTGTAAAGACCGCCGGATGGCGCTTTGTGCTGTGCGCGATGCCCAAATCATTGAGAACAGCAAACAGCTCCTCGGGTGTCTTGGGCATTATTGTCTCTTCATTTTCGCTCATTGTCGGGGTCCTGCGGCAGCGCTTGCCGCCATCACAAATTCACTCTGGTTCATTCATCGCAAGTGATAGGCCGCAGGGCCTGAAATCGCAATGGCAAAGCCACAGCGCAATTGCTTTCATTTTCCTGTTGCAATTGCCGCGCTGTTGCGCCATATAGCGCCGGTCGCAGGGTTTATCCCTGTCGAAACCCTGTTGAGGATCACATCGGATCTTCACAAAGCCGAGCGGGCGTAGCTCAGGGGTAGAGCACAACCTTGCCAAGGTTGGGGTCGGGCGTTCGAATCGCCTCGCCCGCTCCA
>JARGOX010000034.1 GCA_029233925.1 Rhizobiaceae bacterium | reverse complement strand
GTCATGCCGCAGACGATTGAATCGATCAATCACGCCAAGGCAGCCGGCGTGCCGATCATTGTTGCGATCAACAAGATCGACAAACCGGAAGCTGACGTCAACAAAGTGCGCACGGAACTGCTGCAGCATGATGTCTTTGTCGAATCCATGGGTGGCGAAATCCTTGACGTAGAGGTTTCAGCCACCAAGGGAACCAATCTCGACAAATTGCTCGAAGCGATTCTGCTTCAGTCGGAAATCCTTGATCTGAAGGCCAATCCGGACAGAACGGCTGAGGGTTCCGTCATTGAAGCGGAACTTGATCGTGGTCGTGGTTCTGTAGCAACCGTGCTTATTGAGGCCGGAACGCTTAAAATCGGCGACATTATCGTGGCCGGCAAGGAATGGGGACGCGTCCGCGCACTGGTCGATGACCATGGCGAACAGGTCAAGGAAGCTGGACCGGCAACGCCTGTAGAGGTTCTTGGCTTGCAGGGAACACCGCAGGCCGGTGACAGGCTGGCAGTCGTCGACAATGAATCGCGCGCCCGCGAAATTGCTGAATATCGTCAGCGTCTGGCCCGCGACAAGGCGGTCGCAAGACAGGCCGGTACGCGTGGTTCTCTTGAGCAGATGATGACGCAGTTGCAGGTTTCCGGTGTCAAGGAATTCCCGCTTGTCATCAAGGGTGATGTTCAAGGCTCCATTGAAGCCATCAGCGGCGCACTGGATAAGCTTGGAACGGATGAAGTGCGTGCACGCATCGTTCATTCAGGCGCCGGCGGAATTACCGAATCGGATATTTCCCTGGCAGAAGCATCCGAGGCGGCGATTATCGGCTTTAATGTTCGCGCCAACAATCAGGCACGTGACGCCGCGCAAGCCGCTGGCATAGAGATCCGCTATTACAACATCATCTATGATCTGGTTGATGATGTGAAAGCGGCGATGTCAGGCATGCTGTCGCCGGAACGTCGCGAGACATTCCTTGGTAACGCTGAAATTCTCGAAGTCTTCAACATCACCAAAGTCGGCAGGGTTGCCGGTTGCCGGGTCACAGAAGGCAAAGTTGAGCGCGGCGCCGGTGTTCGCCTCATTCGCGACAGCGTCGTCATTCATGAAGGCAGCCTGAAGACACTCAAGCGCTTCAAGGATGAAGTTGGCGAAGTCAATGCCGGCCAGGAATGTGGTATGGCCTTTGAGAACTACGAAGACATTCGCGCCGGTGATGTGATCGAGTGTTTCCGTGTGGAACACGTGACGCGCAGCCTGTAAGGGCGCCACCTGCATTCCTATCAGTCGGGCACCGTATACCAACGGTGCCCGATTTCATGCCGATGTCCAGGCAATCCAATTCTGTTCGGCTGGTGCTCTTGTGGAAAATTGTGAAACGGTTTTCGATAAGCAGAGCCAACAACAAAGATATGGAACATATCGCTAATTCCACCAATGGATGATGTGTTCTGGTGTATTCGTCTGGTGCGGTTCGATTCCGTCACTGGAGCGTTGCAGGAAGACCCTCGCTTTTTCCGCTGGCGCTCTCATGTTTGAAAGGTAATCTCCCATGTCCCGCTTTTCCTCTTCCGGTCCCTCGCAACGCCAGTTGCGTGTCGGTGAACAGGTGCGCGCCGCCATCACGACTGTTCTGCAGCGCGGCGAGGTGATGGATCCGCTGATTGAAAAAAATGTGATCGTCATTTCAGAGGTCGGCATGTCTTCTGACCTGAAAATCGCAACGGCCTATATCACGCCGCTGGGCCAGGTTGATCACGCAACGGTTGTCGCAGCGCTGAACAAGAATGCGCGCTATATTCGCAAACTGGTAACGCCGGCCTTGCGTCAGATGAAGTTCATGCCGGAATTACGCTTTCGTGATGATACGAGTTTTGACAATTACCAGAAAATTGACACCCTGCTGCGTTCTCCGCAGGTGGTGAAGGATATTGAGCGAGACACTGAAGGTGAGCAGGACTGATGGCGCGTCGCGGCAAGAACAAGGGGCGGCCGGTTTCCGGATGGCTCATTTTGGACAAGCCTGTTGATTTTGGATCGACGGAAGCGGTGTCAAAAATACGTTGGTTGTTCAAGGCTCAGAAGGCGGGCCATGCGGGCACTCTGGATCCGCTCGCGTCCGGCATGCTGCCGATCGCCCTGGGTGACGCCACCAAGACGGTCCCCTATGTCATGGACGGTCGCAAGGTCTATCAGTTTACCGTGACATGGGGCGAAGAACGCACCACAGATGATCTTGAAGGCACAGCCAGTCAAAGCAGCGACATCCGTCCTCGCGAAGACGATATCAGATCTCTGCTGGCCAAATATACAGGCATCATAGAACAGGTTCCGCCACAGTTTTCCGCCATCAAGATCGACGGCAATCGCGCCTATGATCTGGCGCGCAGCGGCGAGGTCATGGATATTCCGTCGCGTGAAGTGGAAATTCACCGACTTGATCTTGTTGCCTGCCCGGACGCGGACAGAGCGGTATTCGAGGTTGAATGCGGCAAGGGAACCTATGTGCGCTCACTGGCGCGTGACATGGGGCGCGATCTTCAGTGCTACGGTCATATCAGCCAATTGCGACGCACATTTGTGGCGCCCTTTGATGAAGAGGACATGGTCACACTGGCTGAACTGATTGAACTGGAAGACGTCGAGGACGATGCTGAACGTCTGGCCGCGCTGGATGCCTATCTCATTGATACCGGTGAAGCCTTGACTCTGCTGCCGCATGTGGCGGTTTCCGACCAGCAGGCGCAACGCCTGAGGATGGGAAATCCCATCCTGCTGCGTGGTCGCGATGCGCCATTGCCGGCAGATGAGGCCTATGCGACATCCGGTGGCAGACTTATCGCCATCGGTGCAATAGCCCAGGGCGAGTTTCGTCCGCGGCGTGTATTCGGTGGATCCTCATAGGTTCAACCGGATATGATGGGGTGAAGGCCTGCGGGCCATTTCGCGTCATTCGGGTGCGGCTTGGGGGCAGGGCTGCAGAAATAACACTGGCAATTTGCACATTTCTAAACTATATGCTGCGCAATACGGACATCATTGCCGTAGATTCAGGCCCAGGCTGGACGACATCCCGGCCCCGGGCGACTTACCCCTCCAAAATGAAAGGAAGGTACGATGTCGATTACTGCTGAACGCAAAGCGGAAGTGATGAAACAATACGCCACCCAGGAAGGCGATACCGGATCTCCAGAGGTTCAGGTTGCCATTCTGACAGAGCGCATCACCAATCTTACGGAACATTTCAAAGAGCACAAAAAGGATAACCATTCCCGTCGTGGTCTTTTGAAGATGGTTTCAAGCCGTCGTTCACTTCTTGATTATGTCAAGAAGAGGGACGAAGAGCGGTACAAAAAGCTTATCGCGAGTCTTGGTATTCGCCGCTAGGTTTCTCCGGCGGGGTGTTTCATGCACTCCGCCGGTTTCGTTTCCGGGGGTGTAAAAACCTCCGATGGAACGGTCACGGGGCAGGATTGCAGGTTGCTTGTGGCGTTTGAGAAACGCCTTTTTCAAGCTACCCGGTGTCTTGCCCGTGACGATTTGGTTCATCCGGCCTGCAAAACAGGCCTGTAAAGTAACGAAAGGTGCAGCATGGAATTGGTTCAGGCTGTATCCATAATAAGGACAAGATATGTTCAATCATCACAAGGTCGAAATCGAATGGGGCGGAAGGCCGCTCATTCTGGAAACCGGAAAAATTGCCCGTCAGGCTGACGGTGCGGTTCTTGCCACTTACGGCGAAAGTGTCGTTCTGGCGACGGTTGTATCGGCAAAGAAAGCCAAGCCGGGACAGGATTTCTTCCCGCTGACAGTCAACTACCAGGAAAAAACCTACGCTGCAGGTAAAATACCCGGCGGGTATTTCAAGCGCGAAGGTCGTCCAAGCGAAAACGAAACACTGGTCTGCCGGCTTATTGACCGACCGATCCGTCCGCTGTTCCCCAACGGCTATCGCAACGAAACGCAAGTCATCATCACTGTGATGCAGCACGATCTGGAAAACAATCCGGACGTTCTGGCCATGATCGCAACCTCCGCAGCCTTGACCCTTTCCGGTGTTCCTTTCATGGGGCCGATCGGTGGCGCGCGCGTTGGCTATATCAATGGCGAATACATCCTGAACCCGCATGTTGATGAAATGGACGAGTCCACACTGGATCTCATTGTTGCGGGAACCCAGGACGCCGTCCTCATGGTTGAATCGGAAGCTGCCGAACTGGCCGAAGACGTCATGCTTGGCGCTGTGGTCTTTGGTCAGCAGGGTTTTCAGCCGGTCATTGAAGCAATCATCAAACTGGCGGAAGTCGCTGCGAAAGAACCGCGCGAATTCACACAGGAAGATCATTCTGCCCTCGAAGACGCCATGCTCAAGCTGGTTGAAAGCGAATTACGCGACGCCTACAAGAACATCGACAAGGCTGAGCGCTATGCAGCCGTTGATGTGGTCAAGGCAAAGGTTGTCGGCCATTTCTTGCCGGAAGGTGAGGAAGCGCCGCAATACACCGCCGAGCAGGTTGGAGCTGTCTTCAAATCCTTGCAGGCCAAAATCGTTCGCTGGAACATTCTCGACACCAAAAGCCGCATTGACGGACGTGACTTGTCAACGGTCCGTGCGATTTCGGCTGAAGTCGGTATCCTGCCGCGAACCCATGGTTCGGCTCTGTTTACCCGTGGTGAAACACAGGCAATCGTGGTCGCCACTCTGGGCACCGGTGAAGACGAGCAATACGTCGACAGCCTGACCGGCATGTACAAAGAAAAATTCATGCTGCATTACAACTTCCCACCTTACTCGGTTGGTGAAGCAGGGCGTGTCGGTTCACCCGGTCGTCGCGAAATCGGTCACGGAAAGCTCGCCTGGCGCGCTATTCACCCGATGTTGCCTTCCGGTGATCAGTTCCCCTACACCCTGCGTGTGGTTTCTGAAATCACGGAATCAAATGGTTCGTCATCCATGGCAACCGTTTGCGGAACATCACTCGCCCTGATGGATGCCGGTGTGCCGCTTGCCAAGCCGGTTGCAGGTATTGCAATGGGTCTGATCAAGGAAGGCGAGCGCTTTGCCGTTCTGTCTGACATCCTTGGTGACGAAGATCACCTCGGTGACATGGATTTCAAGGTTGCCGGTACCCAGGATGGTATCACTTCCCTTCAGATGGATATCAAGATCACTGGTATCACGGAAGAAATCATGCAGATTGCCCTGGAGCAGGCCAAGGGTGGCCGTCTCTATATTCTCGGTGAAATGAGCTCTGCGCTCAATGAAAGCCGTGAAGAGCTGGGTGAATTTGCACCGCGTATCGAAGTCATGAACATACCGGTCGACAAGATCCGTGATGTGATTGGTTCGGGCGGCAAGGTCATTCGTGAAATCGTTGAAAAAACCGGCGCCAAAATCAATATCGATGATGATGGCACGATCAAATTCGCCTCTGCTTCGGCCAAGGAAATCGAAGCTGCCAAGAAGTGGGTTCATTCGATTGTGGCTGAGCCGGAAGTTGGCGTCATTTATGAAGGTACGGTTGTCAAGGTCGCTGACTTTGGCGCATTCGTGAACTTCTTCGGCCCGCGTGATGGCCTGGTCCACATTTCTCAGCTCGCTGCTGAACGTGTTGCCAAGACATCCGATGTCGTCAAGGAAGGCCAGAAGGTCTGGGTCAAGCTGCTTGGCTTCGATGACCGCGGCAAGGTTCGCCTTTCGATGAAGATCGTCGATCAGGAAACCGGCAAGGAAATTCCGCGCGACGACGCTGAATAAGACAAGCCTCATTGAACAAAGAAAAACCCGCTGTCCAAGGACGGCGGGTTTTTTGTTTTCAGCATAGCAATTTCTGCCACGGCATCATCGGACTGAGCCGTTCTGTTATCCCTTGGATCCGTTGCCGTTGGGCTTCAATTCTTCCAGCACCGGCATTGAGGTGACGTGATAGCCCGAATCGACGAAATGCACTTCGCCTGTAACGCCACGCGACAGGTTTGACAGGAGATAGAGTGCGGATCCGCCGACATCTTCGATGGTGACATTGCGCCGGAGCGGGGAGTTTTTCTGCTGGTAATTGTACATTTCACGGGCATCCTTGACGCCTGCGCCCGCCAGGGTCCTGACCGGTCCGGCCGAGATCGCGTTGACGCGAATGTCGCGTGGCCCGTAGTCGGCCGCCAGATAGCGCACACTGGCCTCCAGCGCGGCCTTGGCAATGCCCATGACATTGTAGTTCGGCATGACCCGTGTGGAGCCTGCATAGGTCAGGGTGATCATTGATCCGCCATCAGTCATCAAGGCGGCAGCACGTTTGGCAACCTCGGTAAAGGAAAAGCAGGAGATGACCATTGTACGTGAAAAATTGGCGCGGCTCGTGTCCGCATAAAGGCCCTGCAATTCATTGCGGTCCGAAAAGCCGATGGCATGGACCACAAAATCGAGGGTGCCCCACTTTTCTGCCAGCACATCAAAAGCCGCATCCACTGTTTCAATGTCTTCGACGTCACAGGGGAGGACAATATCGGAACCAAGCTGTTCGGCCAGGGGGCGAACCCGCTTGCCGAAACCTTCGCCCTGATAGGTAAATGCCAGTTCTGCGCCCTGATCATACAGAGCCTTGGCGATTCCCCAGGCAATCGAGTGATCGTTGGCAACCCCCATGATCAGGCCGCGTTTCCCCTTCATCAATCCACTCATTGTAACTGCCTATCCCTCAAAACGCTGGAATACCAAGGTTGCATTGGTGCCACCGAATCCAAAGGAATTCGACAGAGCGGTATCGACTTTTGCATTGTCTATGCGCTTGCGCACGATCGGAACGCCATCAAATTCAGGATCAAGGGTCCCGATATGAGCACTCTCGGCGATGAAGCCCTCTTTCATCATCAGCAGCGAATAGATTGATTCCTGAACGCCGGTCGCGCCCAGCGAATGGCCCGTCAGGCTCTTTGTCGATGCAACATGCGGTATCGTGTCACCGAACACCTCACGGATGGCGCCGATTTCCCGGCTGTCGCCAACGGGTGTCGATGTTCCATGCGTGTTGATGTAGTCAACCGTGCCTTCGACAGTGGAGAGAGCCATCCGCATGCAGCGGACCGCGCCTTCACCGGACGGTGCCACCATGTCATAGCCATCCGATGTGGCGCCATAACCGACAACCTCGCCGTAGATTTTCGCGCCGCGCGCCTTTGCGTGTTCCAGTTCTTCCAGAACCAGAACGCCTGCACCGCCTGCAATGACAAAGCCATCGCGCTCGGCGTCATAGGCTCGTGATGCCGTGGTTGGTGAGCTTTCGTTGTATTTTGAAGACATCGCTCCCATGGCGTCAAACAGGTTGGACATGGTCCAGTCGAGATCCTCGTGGCCGCCGGCAAAAACAACGCTCTGTTTGCCCATCTGAATGAGCTCATAGGCATTGCCGATGCAATGGGCCGATGTGGAGCAGGCAGACGAAATCGAATAATTGACGCCGTGGATCTTGAACCAGGTGGCAAGCGTTGCCGATGCCGTGGAAGACATGGCCTTGGGAACAGCAAACGGCCCGATACGCTTGGGACTGCCCTTTTCCCGGGTAATGTCCGCCGCATCGACGATCGTGCGTGTGGACGGGCCGCCCGATCCCATGACGATGCCCGTGCGTTCGTGTGACACTTCGTTTTCTTCGAGGCCGGAATCGGCAATGGCCTGTTGCATGGCAACATGATTCCATGCGCCGCCCTTGCTCAGGAAACGCATTGCACGGCGTTCCACCAAGTCTGTCGGATCAAGTGTCGGCGCACCCCAGACCTGACAGCGGAAGCCGTGTTCGGCAAATTCCTCGGAAAACGTAATGCCGGATTTGGCTTCGCGCAGGGAAAGAGTAACTTCCTCAACATTATTGCCAATGGAGGATACGATCCCCATTCCGGTGACTACAACACGTTTCATACGGTATCCTTTCCACAGGAACTGCGGTTTTTGAGTTCTGGCCGGCGCGAGGCGCCCATGCGTTCGCGTTTATTCTGCTTTTTCTTTGAACAGGCCGACCCGCAGGTCCTTCGCCTTATAGGCTGATTCGCCATCAGCCTTGGCCCAGCCATCGCCAGTGCCAAGCACGAGCCGTCCGCTTAATACACGTTTGTAATCGACGCCGAACTCTACAAGTTTTGTCTCTGGCGTAATCATTCCTGTCAGCTTCACTTCGCCAACGGAGATCGCTCGCCCCTTGCCTTCTTCGCCAAGCCAGCCGAGAAAAAACCCTGTCATCTGCCAAAGGGCATCAAGGCCCAGGCAACCAGGCATTACCGGATCGCCCTCGAAATGGCATGCAAAGAACCACAAATCGGGGGTCACATCGAATTCGGCGCGGATATACCCTTTGCCGTATTCTCCGCCGGTTGCAGATATATCTGTTATCCGGTGGAACATCAGCATGGGTGGTAATGGGAGCTGCGCATTGCCGGGGCCAAACATTTTGCCGCGGCCACAGTTCAATATCTCTTCATAGTTGAAGCTGGACTGCCTGGTATTCATGTAAAAAATAAACTCCCGATAACGAGGCGCATGCCCGCGCCTTTGCCATGTAACCCTAACACAGCTTGTTTGCTGGCGAAAAGCTCTTGATCTCCAATATGGGGATCAAATGAGTTTTTCAAACATATTTGATGGAATTGCGAATAGGGAATATGCATCTCCATTTTAAAATGGACAAACAAACTCCACTATTGAAAGATGGGCCATCAAAAGTTATATAACTCCCAATTGCCCATTAACCGGTATCAGTCAAGTTGAAGCCTATGTACAGCAAATCAGAACATACGCCCTGTCCAACGCGTTTTGCCGGAGATCAATTGCGATCAGCCGGGTTGCGTCCAACGCGCCAGCGCATTGCCTTGGCCGGCCTGTTGTTTGCCAAGGGCGACAGGCATCTGACTGCTGAAGAATTGCACGAAGAGGCCGTTACGGCAGGGGAGCCGGTTTCTCTGGCCACCGTATACAATACGCTGCATCAGTTTACCGATGCCGGCATGTTGCGGGTGCTGGCTGTCGAATCTGCCAAGACCTATTTTGATACCAACGTATCGGACCATCACCATTTCTTTATTGAGGGTGACAATGAGGTGATGGACATACCGACGGGCGACCTGTCGGTTCATGGTCTGCCACAGGCCCCCGAAGGCATGGAAATCGCCCATGTTGACGTGGTTGTCCGCCTTCGCCGGAAGCCTGACGCGATCTGACCGTTGCGATGCCCGTCAATTGAACAGGCACATCAGTCATTGGCATGGAGTTTCAATCTGCCTGTATGTTCAGGCACGGAAACAACATGTGTCTTGGGCTCGTCCTTGGTTTCCACCTCATCGTCGGCAACGATTTCCAGTGCTTCAATGCGCGCGCCGCGTTTGCTGACCTTGTCCGTGGATGTCAAAATCAGATCGATGTCGCGTTGCGTCTGGCCGAAATGAACCTGCAGCTTGCGAACCCGGTCATCCAGACGCACGACATCTTCCATCAACCGTATCACTTCGCCCTGAATCAGATGGGCCTGTTCGCGCATGCGTGCATCCTTGAGAATGGTCTGGACCACCTGCAGGGACAGCATCAGCAAGGATGGTGAAACGATGACGACACGGGCTTTGTGAGCCTTTTGAACAAGGCCTTCAAAATTCTCGTGTATCTCGGCAAAGACGGATTCCGATGGAACGAACATGAAGGCCGTATCCTGGGTCTCGCCCTCCAGAAGATATTTGTCGGAGATATCCCTGATATGGGTTTCGATATCGCGCCTGAACTGCTGGGTCGCCAGCTTTTGCGCATCCGCTCCCTCGGCAGCACGTATGTTGTTCCATGCCTCCAGCGGAAATTTTGCATCCACAACCAGAGAGGGGGCATCATTGGGCATATAGACAAGGCAATCGGGCCGGTTGCCATTGGAAAGCGTCGGTTGAAAGGAGTAGGCATTTGTCGGCAGACCGTCGGCAATGACCGCCTCCATGCGAGCCTGACCAAAGGCGCCACGGGTCTGTTTGTTGGACAGGATTGCCTGCAGGCCGACAACGTCCTTGGCCAGCGCCTGAATGTTGTTTTGGGCAACGTCGATAACGGCCAGCCGTTCCTGCAGACGGGCAAGGTTTTCATGTGTCGATTTGGTTTGTTCGCTGATCGTTGTGCCAAGCCGCTGGCTCATCCCGTCAAGCCGTTCGCCAATGGTCTTGTTGATCTCGTTCTGCCGGGAACCGAAGACATCGGCAATGGTCGCCATCCGGCCTTGCATCTGGGCCTGCGTGCTCAGAATTTCGGAGAATTTTGCCTCCATGTCCCGCGCCCGCTGGTCGGCCAGTCTTTCGGATTCCAGTTTTTCCGCAGCCTGCTTTTTTACCGCCCGGCGCGACAAAAAATGCATGAATATGACAAGCAGGCACAAAAGTCCGGCCGCCAACAGCAAAAGAGTGCCAAGCGTGATGATGGTCTGACCGACCTGCATCACAGGCAGATCAAAAGAGAATTGGACTGCATTCATATTGCAAGCTTATATGATTCTCCTATTTATTCCAGATCAAAACATGAACATGGGTCAGGTTCAGAATTGACCTCCCGACCTTGAATGAGTAGATGCATGCCATGTCTATAAAACCACTTATACTCCTTCCCGATCCGGTTCTGCGCAGGCAATCCGATCCCATCGAACGCGTCGACGACGCCGTCCTGGCGCTGGCCGACGATATGCTTGAAACCATGTATGATGCCCCCGGCATAGGTCTGGCTGCAGTCCAGGTTGGTATTCCGCGCCGTTTGCTGGTTGTCGACTGCTCGCGCGAAGACGAAGATCAGGCGCCAATGGTCTTTATCAACCCGCAGGTTGTTGCCAGTTCGGATGAACGTTCGACCTATGAAGAGGGATGCCTTTCCATTCCCGATTATTACGCCGAAGTCGAGCGCCCCATGCAGGTCACCGTGGACTATGTCGACCGGTTGGGAAAGCAGCAGCAGATCGAGGCCGATGGCTTGCTGGCGACCTGCCTGCAGCACGAAATAGACCATCTGAACGGCATATTGTTCATCGACCATATTTCCAAGTTGAAACGGGATATGGTTGTCAAGAAATTCACCAAGCTGGCAAAGGGACGTTCGACCGCAGCGCTTTGACCCGGAACTGGCTGCGGCGAAGGCAGCGGCCTCCTTCTGATGGCGTCATGGCGCAAGCCGGGCGGGTCGAGCGCCAACACCGAACGTGCGAACGGGAGAAACGCCTTGCGCATCATTTTCATGGGAACACCGGATTTCGCTGTTCCGACGCTCGCCGCGCTGGCGGGATACGGGCACGATATCATTGCTGTCTATACACAGCCGCCGCGCCCTGCCGGTCGGCGCGGGCTGGAACTGGTCAAATCCCCCATTCACACACAATCCGAGATCCTTGGTTTTCCAGTCTTCACGCCAGCCAGTCTGAAAGACGAAGCCGAGCAGGCCCGTTTTCGTGAGTTGAAGGCCGATGTTGCCGTCGTTGTCGCCTATGGCCAGATATTGCCCGAAGCGATCCTCAGTGCGACGCGACTGGGATGTTACAATGGTCATGCTTCTCTTTTGCCGCGATGGCGTGGGGCAGCGCCAATCCAGCGTGCCATCATGGCGGGCGACGCAGAGACCGGGGTGATGGTCATGAAAATGGACGCCGGACTGGATACGGGGCCGATTGCCATGGAAGAGCGTATTGCCATCGGTCCGGACATGACCGCTGGTGAACTGCACGACAAGCTGATGCTGATCGGCGGAGACCTGATGCAGCGGGCCATAGCAGCGCTTGAGCGTGATTCGCTGACCCTGACACCGCAGCCGACACAAGGCATGACCTATGCGGCGAAAATCAGCAAGAAAGAGACCCGTATCAATTTCTCCGTAACCGCAGATCAGGTGCACAATCACATTCGCGGCCTTTCACCTTTTCCAGGTGCCTGGTGTGAAATGCCGTTGGGTGGTGGTAGGGAGCGGGTCAAGATTTTGAGTTCCAGCCCTGTTGCCCAGGAGGGGCCGGCCGGCACTGTCCTTGATGACCAATTGACGATCGCCTGTGGCCGCGGCGCCATTCGCCTTCAGCGTCTTCAAAAGGCCGGTGGCAAAGTGCTGGATGCACAGGCGTTTCTGCGCGGCAACCGGATCGCAACGGGCATGGTAATCGGCTGATGGCCCGTTACAAGCTGACCATAGAATATGACGGCACGCCCTATGTCGGCTGGCAACGCCAGAACAATGGGCACGCCGTGCAAAGCGCAATCGAAAAAGCCGGCCTGAAGTTCTGTGGCCATGAAATCACCGTGCGTGGCGCCGGGCGTACGGATGCCGGTGTCCATGCCCGTGGTCAGGTCGCGCATGTCGACTTTGAGAAGCAATGGCCGGCGCAAACGGTGTGCGATGCCATCAATGCCTATTTGGGACGCGCCGACGAACGCGTTGTCATCATCAAGGCCGAGGCGGTGGATGACACGTTTGATGCCCGGTTCTCGGCGCTGAAGCGACACTATCTTTTTCGTATCATCAACCGGCGGACACCGCTGGCGATTGAAAGAGACCGGGCCGTCTGGGTCAAACGGCCGCTGGATGAAGCGATCATGCACGCAGCGGCACAGCATCTTGTCGGGCGACATGATTTCACCACCTTCCGCTCATCCCATTGCCAGGCCAACAATCCGGTGCGCACACTCGACCAACTGGATGTTTCCCGCAGCGGTGATGTGGTGGAAATCCGCGCCGCAGCCAAATCCTTTCTGCACAATCAGATACGCTCCTTCGCCGGAACGTTGATTCTGGTCGGTGAGGGCCGGTGGAAAGCTGATCGGGTGGTCGAAGCCCTGGCTGCAAAAGACCGCGCCGCCTGCGGACCGGTGGCTGGACCTCAGGGTCTGTATTTCATGCAGATCGAGTATCCGACAATCCAGGACTGACATCACTGAAGGGCGCTAAAGTAGCTTGTCTTCAGGCAAAACTTATCTATCCAAGCGACAATTTTGTCATGATGTAGATCAGTTCGCTGATGACAAGCAGGCCGAAAGCCAGCATGCCGTCACCGCCAAGTGCGACGCGATAGACCCGGACCGAAATGACCAGAACGCCGACAATGGCCAAAATGGTCAAGGCTGCGGCAATGCCTTCAGCCCCCGGTATGCCTACGGCAAGCCAGTTAATCGGTGCCATCACATAGGCGATCGGCAGCGACAGCCAATTGCCGGCAATGACCCATTGGGCAAAACGGTCCGACATGCGCAGAGGGCGGGCCAAAAGCGCCACGGCGAGCAACGCCAGAGCAATCCCGGCCACATCGGTGGCGGCGGATCTTACCAAATATCCAAACCCGGCCGGGGCTTCCGGCTGTGCGGTCAGAAGGCTGTTCCTGTCGGCAATCCACACGACGCAATAGGCTGGCAGCGAATAGGCAAAGGCCCAGAATGAGCGCCAGAAACCACGGGTTGTCAGATCGAGAAATTTCAGGCCTTCAGCGTCGCCGAATGCCATCCTGGTAATGCCTGTGAGGTAATTGCCGACCTCGCCGGATGAGGGCGGCCTCATGCGTCAAACCATTGCTGCAGAAAGGTTTCATAAATGCCCGTCAGTCCTTCAAGATCGGACAGGGCCACACACTCATCGACCATATGCATCGTCTGCCCGACCAGGCCGAATTCGACCACCGGGCAATAATCCTTGATGAAGCGTGCATCGGAGGTGCCGCCGGTTGTCGACAGGACCGGTTTGCGACCGGTTCGCGCCTCAATGGCTGCAGACAATTTGCCAATCAGCAAATCATTGCTGGTCAGGAAGACCGGGCTGGGCCGATGGGGCCATTGCAGATCATAGGTCGCTGCTCCGCACCCCGGCCGGAACGTTTCGTCTTTTGCTGCCGTGGCAAGGCGCAAGGATATTTCAGCCTTCAGGCTTTCGGCAGACCACAGATCGCAGAAACGCACGTTGAATGCGGCCGTTGCCTTGCCGGGAATGACATTGGTGGCCGGATTGCCAATATCGATCGTGGTGATTTCCAGATTGGTCGGCGGAAAATTTTCAGTTCCCCTATCAAAGGGCGGGGTCATAAGGCTCTCGAGCATCGGCAGCAAGGCGCGTACAGGATTGTCAGCGCGGTGCGGATAGGCAACATGACCTTGTACCCCATGAACGGTGATGGAGCCACTGAGCGAGCCCCGTCGGCCGATCTTGATCATGTCCCCGAGCTGTTCCGGATTTGTCGGCTCCCCGACAATGCATCCGTCCCATATTTCGCCCTTTGCTGCTGCCCATTCCAGCAGCTTGACGGACCCGTTGATGGAGGGGCCTTCCTCATCACCGGTAATCAGCAGCGAGATGGAACCCACCGGTGCACCATGGGCCGCGATATGACGGGCCACGGCTGCGACAAAACAGGCGATGCCGCCTTTCATGTCAACGGCGCCGCGCCCGTAGAGTTTTCCATCGTCAATGGCGGCTTCAAAAGGCGGATGTGTCCAACTGTCGTCATTGCCGGTCGGCACCACATCGGTGTGGCCGGCGAACATCAGGTGCGGGCCCGAATCACCGATTCGCGCATAGAGGTTTTCAATCGAAGGCGTGCCGTCCTCCTCGAATGTGACGTGCTCGACAGTAAAACCCAGCGGTACCAGCATGGCCTCCAGCGCTGCCAAAGCGCCGGCATCATCGGGCGTGACGGAAGGACACCGGATCAAGCCTGTCAAATTGGCAATGGGGTCAGTCACCGTCATGATTGGTTCCAGCAGTTTTTGGTTCATTCGAACGGGCTCCGTAGTCATTGTGTCCCTGATAACCAGGCCAGAAGCAGAGCACCAGGACAGCCACAATCGAGACAGCGGGAATAAACAGACAGATGGCAACGGCGCCCGATATGTTCAGATCGTGCAGCCGTTTGACCGCCATGGCAATGCATGCCCAGATAAAGAACAGGCAATAGGCAAGGAAGGCAAATCCCCACAGCAGAAATTCGCCGCCACCCTCGGAAACGTTGGAAAGCCGACCAACAATAACGCCGCAAAGAGCAACAAGAAACAACAAGCCGAGGATCAAGGGCTGACGCCCGATACGACCGGACAGACTGGTAAAAAACCAGCGCATATCCGGTCCGGTCGTTTGTTTTGCCCGCCGCTGGCTCATCGGGTCAATCGCGCAACAATTCGTTGATGCCGGTTTTCGAGCGGGTTTTTTCATCGACCCGCTTGACGATGACAGCACAATAGAGGTGTGGCGTTTCAACGCCGTTGCCCATGGATTTGCTACCAGGCATGGAGCCGGCCACAACGACCGAGTAGGGTGGCACTTCTCCATAGGTCACGCTGCCGGTTTCGCGATCGACGATTCGTGTGGACTGGCCGATATAGACGCCCATTCCGAGCACTGAACCTTCACGGACAATACAGCCTTCAACCACTTCGGAACGTGCGCCGATGAAACAATTGTCTTCGATGACGACAGGGCCGGCCTGCAGGGGTTCCAGCACGCCGCCGATGCCGACACCGCCGGAAAGATGAACGTCGCGGCCGATCTGTGCGCAGGAACCAACCGTCGCCCATGTGTCGACCATGGTGCCTTCACCGATATGGGCTCCCAGATTGACGAAAGAGGGCATCAGAACAACATTCGGGGCGATATAGGCTGATCGGCGAACGATAGATCCGGGCACCGCGCGAAAGCCGGCTTTTTCGAATTCGTGAGTGCTCCAATTGTTGAATTTCGACGGAACCTTGTCCCACCAATGGGCATCGCCAGGCCCGCCCTTGATGACTTCCATCGCATTCAGCCGGAACGACAAAAGCACAGACTTCTTCAGCCATTGATTGACGTGCCAGTTGCCGTCTTCGCCTTTTTGCGCGACCCTGACATTGCCGTTATCCAGAAGGTTCAGAGCCTCCTCCACGGCGTCACGTATCTCACCGCGCGTGCTCGTATTGATGCTGTCGCGGTTGTCGAATGCCGTGTTGATTGTTGATTCCAGTGCGGCAAGGTCGGGTTTGCTCATCATTCTTTCCTTGGAGTTATTCCGTAACGGTCACACATTATTGTGAGCGGGAGCCATGATTGTCCCCGCCCCATGAAATTTCAGCATGGTTATTTTGCGGGACTGGGCCGGTATTGCAATCTATAGGCTATGTCTTGCAGGTCCGGTACAGTCATTGATGCTTGTATCGACATGCTCTAAGCGAGGAACGGCGGGCCGTCAATCTTGTGAGGGGCTGGCGTCCGGATGATTGAACAGCGAAAGTGATCAAATGAGTTCCAAACGAAGAAATGATGTCTGGGATCCCCTGGCCGATTCCAAATCCGACCGGGCGCGGGCAGCCGAAGTCCTGTCCACCCCCCAGACGGAAGCGCCGGCCTACCGGCTTGCCTTTGCCGATGAAGATTTTCTGTGCCGTGAGGAACTGCGTCCGGTCCGCCTTCAGCTCGAATTGTTGAAAACCGAAATCATGCTGGCAGAGCGCGGCATCAAATCAACCGTTGTCATGTTTGGCGGTGCGCGTATTCCCGCGCCTGGCAAGGATGCCTGGGCCGCCAAGAACGACACTCAGCGCAAGAACCTGACGGCGGCTTCAAAATATTACGAGGAAGCACGCAAATTCGCGCAAATATGTTCGCAACATTCGAGCGGCACGAACAACACGGAATTTGTTGTCGTGACTGGCGGTGGTCCCGGCGTCATGGAAGCAGGCAATCGCGGTGCGGCCGATGATGCCTCTCCATCCATTGGCTTGAATATCATTTTGCCGCATGAACAGGCACCGAATGAATTCGTTACGCCGGAACTCTGTTTCAACTTTCATTATTTCGCCGTGCGCAAGATGCATTTCCTCATGCGCGCCAGAGCCATTACGGTTTTCCCCGGCGGCTTTGGCACGATGGATGAGCTTTTTGAAACGCTGACGCTCATTCAAACCGGCCGCATGGAGGCAGTGCCAGTGATTCTGTTTGGCGCTGAATTCTGGCACAAGATCATCAATTTTGAGGAATTGGCCGCTTTTGGCACGATTTCACCCGAGGACCTGGGCCTGATCCGCTTTGTCGAGAACGCAGACGAAGCATGGCAGATCATTGCCGATCATTATGCGCTTAAAGGCGCTACGCGTTAAATATTCCGGCTGCTGCAATTTGTCCTTTGGCGCTTGGCTTCGGGCCGGGCTATACAACGCCCATGAACAAGCGGCGGCAAAACACGTTCCTGGGTGAACTGCGCGCAGAGATGGCACGATTTGCCTGTCTTTGCGTGATGGTGCTTGCCATTCCGATGCTGCATCCGCTTGCCGAAGCCCATGCCGCTGAAAATGGGTTCAGCAGCATCATCTGCACCAGTTTCGGTGTCACTGCCGATGCCCGTGACGACATCCCCGTCGGTGCGCCCGATGACTGCCCTTGTATCGTTCTTTGCCACGCCATGGCGGCGTCAAAGGTCTTTCTCCCGCTTCATTGGGTGCCGATTGTCAAGGAATCCGATGTCCCCGGCCGCATCAACTGGAAGCTGGCGGAACGGGTATCGCATACCGGCGATGGCCTGTTGTGCGGCAGCATTGGCATACGAGGTCCACCGACGACCATTTGATCCAAATTGCCCTGGCTGCTGTGCAAGCGGCTCATCTGATCTGACAAATGGAACATCAAAATGCGTATGTTAAACACAATTCTTGCGGCTGTTGTACTGAGCCACGCCGCCGTTATTCTTACCCCTGCCATGGCACAAAGCCATGAAAAACAGGCCCATCAGGCCGAAGCGGTGGTTCTTGGTGACCTGGAACTTTCCGGCTACTGGACCCGTGCAATGTTACCTGGCCAGAAGGTTGGCGGCGGCTTCGTGACCATTTCCAACAAGGGCAGCGATGACGACCGACTGATCTCCGTGAAAACACCATTGACCCAACGCACGGAAATCCATGAGATGTCGATCATCGATGATGTCATGAAAATGCGTGCACTGCCTGATGGCCTGCCTGTTCCCGCTGGCCAGACCGTCGAACTGAAGCCGGGTGGTTATCACATCATGTTCATGGCCGTTGCCGAGCCCTTTGTTGCCGGCAGCATGGTGCCCGTTGTCCTGACATTCGAAAAGGCAGGCGAGGTCGAATTGATGCTGCCCATCATGCCGGCAGGCACCAAGGCGATGGACCATGAAAAGATGGAGCATGGCGGCAAGATGGAACACGGCAAGAAGAAACACGGCAAGAAGAAACACGATTCAATGTCGGACTGACGGCCATTCGACCTGAACAAACCGGTGCCGGGTTCGGCGCCGGAATTCAGGCTGGTCAGGCCGCGGGTGATCCGCCGGTCAGATAGTGCTCAAGGAAACCGGCGAGATCATCGGTGATGTAATCGATGTGATCACCGTCGCGCCCGTCGCTCTCCCAGACTTCCTCAATGACGATGTCCAGATTGTGCGGGACGATCAGCACCGTGCGCATGCCCAGTGTCTTGGGAACGGTCAGGTTGCGTGGCAGGTCTTCAAACATCACGGCCTTTTCGCCGGGAATATTGTGAAGCGCCAGAAACCGGTCGTAGGTCTGGCTTGCCGGTTTGGGCTGCAGATCAGCGGCCAGAATATCAAAAATATCGTCAAAATGATCAAGAATGCCAAGGGCCGTCGCAGTGCGCTGTGCGTGGGCAACGTCACCATTGGTGAAAATGAATTTCCGCCCTGGCAAAGCGCGTATGGCGGCGCCCAGTTGCGGGTTGGGCTTGACCCAGGAATAATCGATATCATGGACCTTTTCGAGGAACTCATTGGGGTCGATACCGTGCAGGTTGATCAGCCCGTTCATCGTCGTTCCATAGTCGCGATAATAGTTCTTCTGGATCGTGCGCGCCTCATCGTGCGGCAGCTTCAAAAGATCCGCCACATAGGCGGTCATTTTTTTGTCGATCTGTGAAAACAGATCCGTGTGGCGCGGATAGAGCGTATTGTCGAGATCAAAAACCCATTCGGTAATGTGTTCGAAATCGGCGGATTCTGGCAGGTGATTTGACATGCGGCCTTATGGCACGTTTGACGGCTTTGTGCACCAGCATTTGTATCTGTGTTTGAACTTTGACGTGAACACAGCGCTTCCCTTTGATCAAGAAAGGTTCTAGAGCGCCACCATGGAATTCTGGATACCGATTACCGTCGCCGCCGCCTTTCTTCAAAATGTGCGCTCGGCCATGCAAAAACACCTCAAAGGGGTCATGGGAACAACCGGTGCGACCTTCGTGCGCTTTGGTTTCGGTTTCCCCTTTGCCCTGCTGTTCGTGGCCGTACTGCATCTTGGCTTTGACATGTCACTGCCGCGATGGAACACAGCCTTTGTCTTGTGGGCGCTGCTGGGCGGCGTTTCGCAGATTGTCTCCACCTTGCTGCTTGTCTATCTGTTTTCCTTCAGGAATTTCACCGTTGGTACGGCCTATTCGCGCACCGAACCGGCACAGGCAGCCTTTTTCGGCCTGTTGTTTCTGGGCGAAACGGTCAGCGCTGCAAGCCTGTTTGCCATAGCAATCTCGGTGATGGGCGTCATGCTGATTTCCGTGGCCCGTTCCGTGGTCAGTTGGAAAAGTCTGGTGACGTCTGTTCTCAGCCGCACGGCCTTGATCGGTCTTGCTTCCGGAACCGGGTTCGGCGTTTCAGCGGTGGCCTATCGCGCTGCATCCCTGTCGCTCGGTGGTCCGAATTTCATGATGCAGGCAGCCGTGACGCTGGCCTTTGTCATCATCTTTCAGACCTGCGTCATGCTCATCTGGATGATCTTGCGCGACCGCGGCGAACTTGTGCGGATTGCGGCTGCCTGGAAACCGGCGCTGGTGGTCGGCATCGCCGGTGCAACAGCGTCTTTCGGATGGTTCATGGCCATGACCCTGCAACAGGCGGCCTATGTGAAAGTGCTGGCGCAGGTGGAGATGATCTTCACCTTTGCCTCTTCGGTCTTCATCTTCAAGGAATCCATCAACCGGCTGGAAATCCTCGGCACATTGCTGATCGTTGCCGGTGTCGTTGCCCTTGTGGTCTTTGCCTGAGCAATATCCTGTGGAGCGTGCAGCCGGTCCCGTTCAGGGAACGATCAGCGTGCCTGCACCATGTTTGGTGAAAATTTCCAGTAGCACGGCATGAGCGGTCTTGCCGTTCAGGATGACCACGCCTTCAACGCCTGATTCGATTGCCTGAATGCAGGTTTCGACCTTGGGAATCATGCCGCCGGAAATGGTGCCATCGGCAATCAGCGTGTGCGCTTCCGAGACAGAAAGCTGTTTGATGAGATTGCCGGCCTTGTCGAGAACGCCCGGCACATCGGTCAGGAACAAAAGCCGCGTCGCGGAAAGTGAGCCTGCGATAGCGCCGGCAAAAACATCGGCATTGATATTATAGGTATGGCCGTCACGGCCCGGCGCCACCGGGGCGATGACCGGGATCATTTCCGATTTGGCCAGCAGATCAAGCAAGGTCCTGTCCACTTCGACGATTTCGCCGACAAAGCCCAGATCAAGCACCCGCTCGATATTCGAATCGGGATCGATAATGGTTTTCTTGACCTTTTCGGCAAACACCATATTGCCGTCCTTGCCGCACAGACCGATGGCCCATTCGCCTTCGGCATTGATCATGGCGACAATTTCCTTGTTGATGGAACCGGCCAGCACCATTTCAACAATCTCGACCGTCTTTTCGTCCGTGACCCGCAGGCCGCCTTCGAATTTCGACTCGATGCCCATCTTGCTGAGCATGGCGCCAATCTGCGGGCCGCCGCCGTGCACGACAATGGGGTTGACGCCCGATTGCTTCAGCAGTGCGATGTCGCGTGCAAATGCCCGGCCCAGTTCCACATCGCCCATGGCATGACCGCCATATTTGACCACGATGGTGCGGTTCTCGTAGCGCTGCATGTAGGGCAAAGCCTGCGACAGCAATTTTGCCTGCATTTCGCTGTTTTCTGTATTGTCGGTATCGATATTGGCCATGGATGTCCCTCTTATTTCTGGTTTTCTAGCGACATTGGCTTTTCAGGGCAATCGCTGATTTGTGAACGGGCCCTGCAGGCTGATCGCGAAAAGTTCATGGGCGCTTTCATGCGGCAATGACTATATTGACAGAAAGCAACGCAAGAGAGGTTTGTCATGAAACGCCGTAATTTTCTGCTATCAGGCGCAGCGCTCGCATCAATGGGTGGATTTTATCTTCTCAAGCCGTCATCCATGCAAGCCGTTGCGAGTGAGGACGGGTTCGAAATTTCCTATAATGACGACCAGTGGCGCGATATGCTCAGTGCAGAACAATATGCTGTTCTGCGCACCGAGGCGACAGAGCGGGCTTACACCAGCCCTTTGCTCGAGGAGAAGCGCGAAGGCACGTATAATTGCGCCGGGTGCGCATTGCCGCTCTATGCGTCAGCGACAAAATTTGACAGTGGCACGGGCTGGCCGAGTTTCTATGAAGCCCTGCCGGACGCTGTGGCCACACGCCGCGATTTCAAGCTGTTCCTGCCGCGCACGGAAGTGCATTGCCGCCGCTGTGGTGGCCATCTCGGGCATATTTTCAATGATGGGCCGGAGCCGACCGGACTGCGCCATTGTATCAATGGCGTCGCCCTGACCTTTGAGGCAAAGCAGGTCTGAAGCAAAGTGTGATCGCACCGGGTGAGGGTGGCTGGAACTGGACGCCCATGCGGCCTTGTTGCAGCCCCGATTTTGCAGCGCTCAGCCCCGTTCGCCGGGCGGTTCAGGCCTGAACGAGCGCCATATGGACAGGGCTGCAAAATAGACCGATGACAGCACCCACAGCCAGAAAATGATCCATGAGGTCTTTTGATCCGCTGAGGTGTCCAGTGGCACCAGCACCAGCCGCAGCGTGGTTGCAGCCCACAGGACGGTCATCGGAACGGTCACGCCACGCCAATCCTTTACCCGGAAGGGATGCACATATTTAAGCGGTATGAAGGTCAGCACCACGAAGACGGCCAGAACGATCAGGTTGGTCCATTGGCTGGTCTGCAGGATGTGAAAATACAGGACGACCGCATTCCACAGGGCCGGAAAGCCGGAGAAATAATAGTCCGACGTTTTTATGCTGGTATTGGCGAATGTGTAGCAGGAAACCGCCATGATGGTGGCCGCCGCTATGGTCTCCCAGCCTTGCGGCACAAGGCCGAACCAATAGATCATCATCGCCGGAACCGCGACATAATTGAAATAATCGATCACATTGTCGAGTGTTGTGCCGTCAAGTTGCGGCGTGACTTCACTGACCTTGATCTTGCGGGCCAGCGTTCCGTCGATACCATCGACAAAAAGGGCAAGCCCCAGCCACATGAAGACGGCGGTCTTGTCATTGTCGAAAATGGCAATGAGGGCCAGAAACCCCAGCACGATGCCCGATGCCGTAAAAGCGTGCACCGCCCATGCCATGGCCACCATCTGTGGCTCGTGCTTGTCTCCCTCGCGCATCGCTTGTCTTTCTCCCGCCGGGCATGCCGGCCGTGCATGGTATGAAGCAGGGTTTTGCGCCTTGGCAATACCTTGCCGCAATGATCATCAGGACATTAAACACCACCCACCGGCAATGCCACAACAATTCTGCGCGTGTTTCAGGCTCTGACGGCGTCTATGATCGCCTGACGCAATTCGTCCATGCCTGAGGCCTTTTCCGATGACGTGGCAATCACGTGTGGAAAGGCTGCGGGATGTTTTTTCAGGCTTTCGAGTGTGCGCTCCAGCAATGGGGGCACACCGGCAGCTTTTATCTTGTCAATCTTTGTCAGCACCACCTGGTAGGAAACCGCGGCCTTGTCGAGGAGTTTGAGAACATCCTCATCATTGGCCTTGATGCCGTGGCGGGCGTCAATCAGCAGATAGACGCGTTTGAGCGTCGCCCGTCCGCGCAAATAGTCAAAGACCAGCCGTGTCCATTGATCGACCTGGTCTTTTGGCGCCTTGGCATAGCCGTAACCAGGCATGTCGACCAGCGCCATGGGCGGCAACTTGCCATCACTGTTGGAATAGCCTTCAGGCACAAAATAGTTCAGTTCCTGTGTTCGGCCCGGCGTGTTGGATGTTCTGGCAAGCCCCTTGTGGCGCACCAGCGCATTGATCAGCGATGACTTGCCGACATTCGACCGCCCGGCAAAGGCGATCTCGGGTGGGCCTTCGGGTGGCAGAAAATCCATGGATGGAACACTGCGGATGAAGACCCATGACTTGCCGAACAGGGTTTTGCTGTTTTCAATCATCGGTTCATGGCCCCGGCGTGTGCCACGCGCACTATTCCGCCGCCTTGGGTTTCTTCTTGAAAAGGTCCATGAGATTGTCCCACAGTTCGATCTTGACGCCCTGGCGCTTCATGATCACGCCCTGCTGAACGATGGAAAGCGCGTTGTTCCATGCCCAGTAGATCACCAGACCGGCCGGGAAAGTGGCCAGCATGAAGGTGAAGATAACCGGCATCCAGGTGAAAATCATCGCCTGCGTCGGATCGGGCGGTGTCGGGTTCATGCGCATCTGCAGGAACATGGTGATGCCCATCAGCAATGGCCATACGCCAATCATCAGGAAAGATGGCGGATCGAAGGGAATGAGGCCAAAGAGGTTGAATATGGTGGTCGGATCAGGCGCCGAAAGGTCCTGGATCCAGCCAAAGAACGGCGCATGGCGCATTTCAATGGTCACATAGAGAACCTTGTAGAGCGCAAAGAAGACCGGGATCTGCAACAGCACCGGCCAACAGCCGGCAACCGGATTGATCTTTTCCTTCTTGTAAAGCTCCATCATCGCCTTTTGCTGGGCCTGACGGTCATCGCCGAATTTGGCTTTGATTTCCTCCATTTTCGGCTGAACCTTCTTCATGTTGGCCATGGAGCGGTAGGACTTGTTGGCCAGCGGGAAGAAGATCAGCTTCAAAAGAACGGTTGTCGTCAGGATTGCGACGCCGAAATTGCCGAAGAATCTGTAGAAAAAGTCAAGCACGTGAAACATCGGCTTGGTGATGAAATAGAACCAGCCCCAGTCGATCATCAGGTCGAAACGGTCGATATTGTAGCTGTCCTGGTAGTCATTGATGATCGGCACCTGCTTGGCGCCGGCAAAGAGATGTTTTTCCATCGTCTCGACCTGGCCTGGCTGGATCGTCACGGCATCACTGAGGAAATCGGTCTGGTAGCGTGGCCGGCCGTCATCAAAATAGGAAAACCGCGCCTGGTAGGGCTGCTGCTGTGCAGGAATGAGCGCCGTTGCCCAATATTTGTCGGTGATGCCCATCCAGCCATTGTCGGCTTTGGCCGGCGTAATGGTGCGGTCTTCTTCGACATCACTGTAGTCGATCTCCTGCAGTCCATCTTCGCCGATGACGCCAAGCAGGCCTTCATGCAGCACATAGATGCCTGTCAGGGCAGGCTTGTTGAAACGGGTGACGCGGCCATAGGGGGAAATCGATACCGGCGCCTGCGTATTGTTGGTGACGTCGTCCGAGATGGTGAACATGAACTTGTCGTCAACGCTGATCGTGCGCTCGAAAGTCAGGCCCTTGTCGTTGGTCCAGGAAAGGACGATCGGTGTGTCCTCGGTCAGTTTCGGGTCACCGGAAACGTTCCAGACGGTGTCTGCCCCCGGCACCTTGCCGCTGGCTTCATTGCCGGCAAAACCGAATTCGGCAAAATAGCCAGCCTGCATGGAGGCCGGAGAAAGCAATTCGATGATCGGGCTCTTGGGGTCGACGGTCTCGTGATATTCCTTCAGCTTCAGATCATCAAAACGCGCGCCGGTCAGATTGATTGTTCCGGTCAGCGCAGGCGTATCGATCACAAGTCGTTTCGACTGGCCAAGCGACGCGTCGCGGCTGACGCCGTCTTTGGCGATAGCACTGGGCGCAGCGCCGGGCAGGCCGGATACTGTCGCGCCGGACTGCGGCAGATCGCCATTGCCGGTTGAAGCAGTGCCCTGTGCGGCCTGCTGCTGGGCTTGCTGTTCAAGTTGTTGCGCCTGCAAGGCTTCCTGGGCGAGGCGTTCGCTCTCCACTTTCGGGCCAAGATACAGAAATTGCCAGGCAATCAGGATCAGCACCGATAGGGCAATGGCAATGAAGTAATTGCGGTTCTGTTGCATTATTCGGTCCTGTTATCTGGCTCTGCGGCGCGGCGCTGGCTTTGTTTGTCCCTGGGCTGCTGGCCGATCCGGCTCACAAGGGATTTCGTCAATTTTGCAAAGGGCGCAGTCAGGGTGTCGCGCCGGGCAACGATTACATAATCATGGCCGGGCATCATATCAAACCCTGCAGTCAGGCGAACGACTTCGCGCAGGCGCCTTTTCATTCTGTTTCGTTCCACGGCATTTCCCTGCCGCTTGGTCACTGTATAGCCGATGCGAGGCGCCTCATCCGAGGCGCCTCGATCAAGAATATCGAGCACAAAAAAAGGACCCTTTCGCCGCTCGCCCTTGCGAACGGCAAGAAATTGCGAACGGTTTTTAAGCCGTTCGATCTGCGGCGATGGCCCGGTTGGTGGCATAGGCCCTTCTTCGTGATTACAAACGGAGCCGGCCTATGCCGACAGACGCTTGCGTCCACGTGCACGGCGCGCAGCAATGACCTTGCGGCCACCGGTTGTTGCAAGGCGTGCGCGGAAGCCGTGGCGGCGTTTACGCACAAGTTTGGACGGTTGATAGGTACGCTTTGTCATTTATTTTAATACCGCGGTGTGCGGTCCTTCTTTGGACTGTCGCAAGACAGTAGCGTTGCGATTGACGGTCGGGTGTTCGGGCGCAAAAAAACAAGCGCCGGACAGCTGAATCCGAACGTGCGCGGCTTATACGCATATGGCCTCGCCAAGTCAAATGTTGATCGCATCCAAAATGCCGCTTTTGCGCACGTCTGCGCGGCTCTGCAGCCTCACACTGTCAGCGAAGGGCCTGGCAAGAACCGATCACCTTCAGTCACATGACGGTGAGACCGGCCATGCATCCATTGTCTTGTGGCCGCTTCTATACGATTTGAAGGGGTGTCGCCACCCGAGCACAAAATCATATTGGTCCCGCTGACAGAGGCAGGACTGGTGATGAAGCTTTGGGACGCAACAAGGGAAATTGATCAACGCCTGTTTGAGGAAATGGTGCCCGGGAAAACGCACGGGACTGTGAGAAGCAACACGATTTCATTCACGTATAGGATCCGTATCACGGCGCCGAATTCATTGGGCAAGGGCGCGCGCAAATGCTTAGTCTGAGCGGACCGGGCTGCGATACGGCAGTTTTGCAAAGGCCACAGATGCGCTGTATCAGGAGCACGACATGACGACGACAAAAGACAAGACGGCCGATGCAACGGCCCACAATGCACCTGTTGCAGCAGGTCGGGGCGGAGCCTTGCGCCGGTTTCTGCCGATCCTGATCATTCTGGCCGGTCTTGTCGCCGGCTACCTGTTCGGCCTGCATCACTATCTGACCCTTGAGGCACTGGTCGAGCACCGCGATGCCCTCAAGGCCTATGTCGCGGACAATTGGCTTGCCGCCTGCGTGACCTACACGCTGATCTATGTGATCGCTGTCGCCTTTTCCTTCCCCGCAGCCTCCCTGCTGACGATCTTCGGCGGCTTTCTGCTGGGCTGGTTTGTCGCAGGCACTTTGACCGCATTTGCCGCGACAATCGGTGCTTCGATCATCTTTCTGGCGGCGCGCACCGCGATGGGTGACTTTCTCAAGCGCCGCGCCGGGCCGGGTGTCGGCAAATTGGCTGACAGTTTCAGGGACAATGCATTCGGCTTTTTGCTGGTTTTGCGTCTGGCGCCGATCTTTCCGTTTTTTGTCATCAATATCGCACCGGCATTCTTCAATGTTCCGCTGCGCACCTATGTGCTCGCCACTTTTCTCGGCATCCTGCCCGGCACCTATGCCTATGCCTATCTGGGGCAGGGCCTCGACAGCGTCATCCTTTCGGCCGCCCAGGCCGGGCGCGACCTGTCGCTGAGTGATATTGTCACCACGGAGCTCACCATTGCCTTTGCCGCCATGGCCGCTGTTGCAGCGCTTGCCTTCGTGGTGCGCAAGATTAGCGCTGGTCGGCAGGGCTGATTTTCCCCTATGATCCGCATCAAACGGCCCCAGGACTTGTTCAGAAAAATACATCAGGAAACACCATGACCGAAACGCTTCGTCCGGATATTTGTATTATTGGTGCCGGGTCCGGTGGCCTGAGCGTCGCTGCCGCTGCCGCTGCCTTTGGTGTTGATGTCGTGTTGATTGAAAAGGGCAAGATGGGCGGTGACTGCCTCAATTACGGCTGTGTTCCCTCCAAGGCGATGATTGCCGCCGGCAAACATGTCCATGCCATAACCGAGGCACCGCATTTCGGTGTCACCAGCGGTGACATCAAGATCGACTTCAAGAAAGTCCATGCCCATGTGCATGCGGTCATTGCTGACATCGCACCCAGTGATTCAGTGGAACGTTATAGCGCCATGGGCGTCAAGGTCATCGAGGCTTCCGCGGCCTTTGTCGATGCTGAAACCGTCGTCGCAGGCGACTATGAAATCAAGGCCCGGCGCTTCGTCGTGGCAACCGGTTCCTCGGCCTTTGTGCCGCCGATACCAGGTCTTGATCAGGTGGACTACCTGACCAATGAGACGCTGTTTGACAGAACCCGGGCAACGCGGCACCTGATTATCGTTGGCGGCGGCCCCATCGGCATGGAAATGGCGCAGGCGCATCGCCGCCTTGGCGCGCAGGTTACCGTGATCGAGGGTTTCAAGGCCCTGGGCAAGGATGACCCTGAACTGACGGCCATCGTGCTCGACCGCATTCGCGCCGAAGGCGTCGAGATCCTCGAGGGAGCAACGGTTACCGAGGTCAGGAAACGCGGCAAGACAGGCGTGCGTGTTCTTGTCAAAACCGGCGAAATTGAAACCATCGTGGATGGTTCGGATATTCTGGTGGCAACGGGCCGTGCCGCCAATGTTGAAGGCCTGGGGCTCAGCGAAGCGGGCATCGACCATGACCGCAAGGGCATCAAGGTCGGGGCCAATCTGCGAACATCGAACAAGCGGGTCTATGCCATAGGCGATGTCGCGGGCGGCCTGCAATTTACCCATGTGGCCGGTTACCACGCCGGGCTGGTGGTGCAGCAGATCCTGTTTCGCCTGCCGGCAAAGGATAAGCCCGGCATCATCCCCTGGGTCACCTTTACCGACCCGGAGCTTTCCCACGTGGGGCTCAGCGAGGAGGAGGCCCGCAAGAAACATGGCAATATTCATGTCTTGCGCTGGCCCTATGCGGAAAATGACCGGGCGCGGGCCGAACGCAAGACGGATGGGCTGATCAAGCTGGTCACCAGCGCCAAAGGCAAAATACTGGGTGTCTCCATTGTCGGCGCCGGTGCCGGCGAGATGATCAATATGTGGGCGCTGGCCATCACCAACGGCATGAAGCTTTCCGATGTGCGTGGCTATGTGCCGCCATACCCGACCATGTCCGAGATTGGAAAGCGCGCTGTCATCTCCTATTATGGGCCGATGACGCGCAAGCCGTTTGTGCGCAAGCTGATTGGTTTTCTGCGCCGCTTTGGATAGGCTGGGTGCAGCTTTCATCAACGAAGGCGGCGGCAATCGGCATGATTGCGGATAGGGCAGACTATGGTGACGGCGCAAAAACACGGCAAACACGACAATGCCCGCAGGGGCAGTAAAGAAAGTCTGTGGCGCAGCCTGTCGGCCAAGCTTCTGCTGCTGACGGTTCTGTTCGTCATGCTGGCAGAGGTGCTGATTTTCGTGCCCTCCGTCGCCAATACACGCATACGCTGGCTGGAGGATCGCCTGCGCACGGCAGCAGCCGCCAGTCTGGTGGTCGAGGGTTGGGAGGACATGGAGCTTCCCCGGCCCATCCAGGAAGATGCGCTGATGGCCACCGGCACCAAATCCATTGCGCTCAAGACCGATGGCATGTCGCGACTGATTGCCCAGTCCGACATGCCGGCAAAGGTCGATCAGCAATATGATCTGACATCCGTTTCGCCGCTTGCTGCCATTGGTGACGCCTTTGTCACCCTGTTTTCCCATGGCAGGATGATCCGGGTCTACGGGCCGGTCAGTGACAGCGACATGGTCATCGATATCGTCATGGACGAGGCGCCGCTGCGTGAAGCCATGTTGATCTATGGCCGCAATGTCTTCCTTCTGTCGCTGATCATTTCATTCTTCACCGCAGGGCTGGTCTTTGTGGCCATCAACACCCTGATGATCCGCCCGATCCGCCGCATGACGGTTAACATGCAGGCCTTTTCACGCGAGCCCGACAATCCAGAGCGCATTATCAGGCCACGCCAGGTCGCCGACGAACTGGGGCTGGCCGAGCGGCATCTGGAATCGATGCAGCAGGAGTTGCAGAAAACCCTGAAAGAGCAGCAGCGCCTCGCCAATCTCGGTCTGGCGGTTTCCAAGATCAATCACGACATGCGCAATATTCTGGCCTCGGCCCAGCTTCTGTCCGACAGGCTTTCCATGGTGGATGACCCTGTGGTCAAACGTTTCGGCCCCAAACTCCTGCGCACCATGGATCGCGCCGTGTCCTACACCGGCGAGGTTCTTGCCTATGGCCGGGCGCGGGAAGCCGAACCGAACCGCCGGCGGGTGGATTTTGCTTCGCTGGTGGCCGATGTGCGCGATATCCTGATCGTCGATGCCGATTTCCTGCCCGAAAGCGATGCAGGGCCAGGCAATTTTGCGCAGTCCAGTCTATCCCAGAAAGGACAGATCGATTTCGTCATCGATATTCCGCAGGGCCTGGAACTGGATGTCGACAGCGAGCAGATCTTCCGGGTGGTGCACAATCTGTGCCGCAACGCTGTGCAGGCGCTGTCGGCAGATGAAGACGACGACCTGGCGGTGATCAAGCGCATCACCGTCTCGGCGGCGCTCACCAACGGCACGGCCATCATCGAAATTGACGATACGGGCCCCGGCATGCCCGCCCGGGCAAAGGAGCATCTGTTCACCGCCTTTCACGGTTCGGCACGCTCCGGCGGCACCGGCCTGGGCCTGGCCATCGCCCATGAGCTCGTACACGCCCATGGCGGCACCATCGCCCTTGTGGAAAATCCGGGCTCGGGCACGCGTTTCCGCATCACCCTGCCCAACCAGCCCGCCATGGCCGAATGCCTGCCGGGCAAAAGACCGGTGCTGATCAAACAGGCGGGTGCATAGAGCATGTCTTGCTTTGATTGAACCACTCTGCCAGTTGTTTTTTGGTCAAGATCAAGTTGGTTCGCGACCAGTGGCCGCCCGCTGCGTCACCCGTTTTGTCTGACGTCTCGACCGATGCGAGAGCATCGTTCTTTACTGCCTTCCTGGCGGAGCGACTCACTGGATCACGAACACAGTGGTTCAATGAAAACAAGACAGACTTTAGCCACGCCCGCTGTTTCGCGAAGCATCAGCGACCTCGTTTAACGGCTCTTGCAAACTTTGTTCGAAAAGCGACAATTTTCGTGCAACTGCGCTTGCATTCCTGCGGTGAAAGGATTAGTTACCGCCACGCGGCAGGCTTCGCCTCCCGTTATGCGCTCGTAGCTCAGCTGGATAGAGCACTAGACTACGAATCTAGGGGTCGGGAGTTCGAATCTCTCCGAGCGCACCATTACTGTTTCACCACTCATAAAGCCACCTAAGACCTTGAAGGGCATAGTAAAATTTGCCGTTCTAAATCCTTTTTCGCGTGAGTATTCCAAACGGTCACAAAAGGCCAGTTTAAGGACCGCGTGACGGTCTTCCAAACGCTCAGAACCCCATAGATTCAAAGGGTTTGAGAGAAATTCGAGCGCCGTTCTAAGTGCATCGTCGAAAGCATTCGCCGGTTTTCCTGATTCTGCGGCTTTTTCTTTGATAATGCGTTTTTCCATTTCTAGTCTTTGGATGCGTTCTTCATATGCGCCGATCACGCTCGGAACTGACGCATCAAGAATGCGCTCCAAAAATTGCGACACTTGGTTGTCGATCTTCACAAGTTGCGCCGCCAAAGATTTTTTATTGGCCTCGCCTTGCGCCATGCGATGATCCCAAAGGTCTTTGAACATTGCTTTGGCAACCTCGAACAAAGCTTCGGTTGGCGTTGCGCGAGAGAGCAGCGCTTTAAATTCGCCCTCTATCTTGTCGCGGCGGATTGACTTGCCGTAGCTATCACAGCCACGCTTTGGGCAAAGATAATAAGGGTAACGGCTATGCGACCCTTTGGACCAGCACGCTGTCAGCGGCGTGCTACAATCGGCGCAGGCGACATGGCCGCGAAGCGGGAAGTCCTCATTGAGGTTTGATTTGCGCGGCGCGTAGAAACCACCGCTTAAACGATCCTGAATACGTTGATAGGTTTGCGCTGAGATTAGAGGCTCGTGTTGACCTTCTCGCAAATCAACGCCCCACTTGGTTGCGACCACATATCCCGCATAGACGCTTTGATTGAGGAGCACAGAAACGCGCTGATGACGAACGACTCCACGTTTGTCTTTAGGAAAGAGGGGATTGTCCTGCAAAAAGCGCATGACATCTGCTTGCGTTTCAAACCGCCCGTTCGCGTAACCTTCCAAAGCCTCCTGCACAACCGATGCAACAGGCTCGTTGCGCTTGAGCATTCGCCCGCGACCCCGCACAGATTCAAATCTGTAGCCGACCGGGGCTTGAAAAACCCAATAGCCGTTCTGCACTCGAGCCTTCATTCGGTTTTTGGTTTGCTCCCCATTTTTCTGCCGCTGATGCTGCGACACGCTGGCCAGAAGATTTTCAACGAGGATGGAATCTGAATCTTCCCCGAACTCGATTGAAGGAGATTCCAAGCGCGCCCCGGCGCTTGTTATAGCGGCGCGCAAATCCAAGTGAGCTTGCAGGTCGCGAGCGAGCCGCGACACATCATCAATGAGTATGATCGTGTCTTTGGATTTTCGAGCGCTGGAGAAGGCGAGCATCGCCTTCATCCCTGGCCGAGCAATCAGACTGCCAGAAACATCATCCTTAAACACGTCCAAGACTTCATAGCCCTTCATGCGCGCAAATTCGCGGCAACGGGTCTCTTGAGACATTAAACCATCACCAACCTTGGTTTGTTTGGTGCTGGAAACACGGCAATAGATAACCGCTTCATTTTGATGTGACTCACTCATGACGTCGATCTCCCCGCGTTGGCTTCTCCTGTTTTGATGAATGAGACGATTCTAACCCGTCAGATTCGTTTTGGGCAGCTTGTGTGAAACTTTCAAAAATCTGCCCACAATTTTTGACGTCAAAGCCAAGTTGCACGAAGGAATTCATGATTGAAAACAAAATCCCCAGCATCTCGTTTTCTTGTTCCTCCGTAAGGTTTAGCTCGCTTAGCCCATTCCGGTACTTTTCCGGGTCAAGCTCTGGTTGGAAGTTGCCATTACCATCCGGGATGGAGTTAGAGCGTTTATAGTTGTCGTCGTTATTCATCGCCGCGTCCTTTCCTCTCTGGTTCTGACTGCATTTACTTGAGTAATACAGTACAGAACAAATAGAGAACAAACAAGGAATAAAGTCCTATACTTTGTTCATCCACTCCCGCCTATTCCAAGGATTTGGTAGAGGCGGCCGATAGATATGGCTTGAATTTCGCACAACCTTACAGGCTGGCAGCTTGGCCATATTCTATTCGGGGAGGTCGACCCCGTCATTTCTCCGACGTGTCGAGCGCGGGCTGAGTAGAAAGCGTAGCCTTCCCCCAGCGTCTTGGCTCGGGAGATAAAATTTCCCGGCTCAATCAAGGGCAATGAGGCCCTGATATAAAGTTAATGATATTTTCTTGGATTGGTCAAATCGTAAGTTTCGATTGAAACTAATTTAACGCCCCCAGCTTGCGGACGACTAGGCTCGCTTTACCCGCCTTATAAGATTACCTGCATCGAGTGACATAGGCAGTTTGCGAGTTGCAAACCGTCGCTATCCGCTACGCGATCAAAGCTGCAAGCCACCATCATTTTTATGGGCGTCGGCGTTTTCTCAGACGCTGGTGTGGGGAGAGACACAACGCTTTGGCCCATCATTAGAACCGGCAATGCTGTCTTCTCGCCAGAGAAAATCTCTTCCCAGTCGGAATCCGGTCGATTATGGTCGGCAGCGTTAATGAGCGCCTCGATTTCAACTCGTAAGGCGTCAGTTGCTTCTTTCACGCAAGAGAAATTTTCCTGCCACAGTCTTTCGTGGTTGATGCTGTTTTTCACGTTCAGCAGAACCAGCCCTCGGTTAGCACTGCTCCGTTCAATCTGGTCCGCCGCCTTCTTGATGTTCTCAAAGATTGTCTGTCCCTGTGTAGTAGAAATGGTCTTAATGGCAATCGCCCAACGTTTCGAGCCGTAATCCAGCAAAACATCTGGGTTATCACCCTTCGAGTTTACTGGGTGATCCAGAGCTATATTCTCTCCGCAATGTATCGCAAGGCAAGCAACATATAGCTCAACGAGCTTGCGGGCGGCATCATCCGGCGCGCCAGCTGACATCTGGGACATGTTGGTTTGAAGAGTGCCTTTCGAAATTAATTCCAGATGATCACGGAAACTATCGAACTCAGGCAACTGACCAGCTGCTAAAACCTTAGCAGCGAAGTCGTGAACCCCGGCAGCAGTGCAGAGAACCTCTTTCTCTCTACCATTGAGACTGCTTGGATTTTTCCAAATATGGAGGAGCTCTGTTAGCGTCAAGAACTCTTCTTCGATTTGGCCGCGGATCAGTGGGTCAATGCCACGACTTTTTAGCATCGCAATGAATTCATCAACAATCTTATCTGCATTATCAAATGGAACAAATGTCATACCAACCAGCAAGCATGAAGTTTACGCAGATTGCAAGATGTGCGGGGTAGTACCCGCAAACTTGGCAAGGGGGCCGCTGCGCACCCCCGTTGCATCCCCCGAGCGATCGAGCTGAAATGGCACTTTTTTTGGGATAAAGGCGCACTGGCTCTTAAAGCCTCTTACTGTTAAGGATTTGCCAGAAATCGTCGCCTCATGTGGGGGGGGCGGCTTTAGAGGGGCCGCAATCTTGCTGCTGTCGCCATATCAATAGATAACCACAAGTCTAAAACTCACGCGGTAAAACTGAGTGCGGCTCATAAGAAATTATATCAAAATTCACTAACTATTAGTTAGTTTTGGTGTACAATACTGAAAAGAAAGACGAGGGAGCATGCCAAGCGCAGATCAAGTAAAGGCCTTAATATCGTCCCTTTCTGAGGGGGATGATACTCATTTTTATTCGATTGCGATGCAGATTGCCGCGCATGAGGCTCGGCTTGGTCATGGTAAGGTTGCTGAAGAAATTCGCGCCCTGATTGATAAAGCGAAATCCAAGCGCGGGATTACGGCACGTGGCGCAATTCCGATGGCTCGCCCTCGAGGCGAGGCATCCGAACTATTGAGTGTCTCCTATCCCAACGTGCGTCTTAATGACATGGTCTTATCCAAATTTGTTCGCGAGAAATTGGATCGTATTTTGAGCGAGCAATTGGCTGTGCAGAAAATCCGCGCGCAGGGACTCAACCCTAGACGAAAAATCTTGCTCTCAGGTCTACCAGGAACAGGAAAGACTTTAACTGCCTCCGCTTTGGCCGGTGAGCTAGGATTGCCTTTATTTGTGGTTCGCCTCGACGGACTTATAACGAAATTTATGGGAGAGACGGCTGCAAAATTGCGCGTAATATTTGAGACCTTGGTACAAACTCGAGGCGTCTACTTGTTTGATGAGTTTGATAGTATTGGTTCAGCGCGAGATACCGGAAACGATGTCGGAGAGATTAGAAGAGTAGTAAATAGCTTTTTGCAATTGGTTGAGCAGGATGATTCCGATAGTTTAATAGTAGCGGCCACAAATCACGCCGGCAGTCTGGATCAGGCCTTGTTCCGTCGATTTGATGATATAATTCAGTATGAACTGCCAGATAGTGAACGCGTCGTAGAGGCGTTTCGCTCGAAACTTAAAGGGCTGAAAGCATCAAGAATATCCTGGCCAAATCTAGCTTCAATTGCCGAGGGTTTGAGCTACGCGGATATTGCGCGTGCATGTGAAGAGGCTATTAAATACGCTCTAATTCATGACCAATTGCACATCAAACAATCAGATTTGGTGCGTGCAATTGAGGATCGTAAACTGGCGCTTTCTCACATAAAAACATAAGAAAATTATCTAGGCGAAGCGCATGGCACATCATCCTCATTTAATGGCTCCAGATGCGCCACCAGCAGAACGCTTCACAAGCCCTTCTACATTTATTAGCGAAGGATTAAGTTTACCCCCACGAAACCGGCATGCCCATGCTGAACAATTGGTTGCTAAACTTGAACAACTCGCAAATTTATCGTCGGAAAGAGCCGAGGAGCAACTTGCTTTCGGAGTTGATGACGGGCGTGGCATTTATTTGACATTCGAAAGCGAGCCCCAATTTGAGCTCAAGTTTGAAAGTCTTGATGTTACAAGAAGCGGAATTGAACTTTGCGCCGTAAAGACAACAGACCGAACTTTGGCCACCGTATTTGTCCCGGATGGCAAGCTTCCGCTTTTTCTAAAGAAGGTCGTTGCCTACCGAGATGAAAGTAACCACTCGATTTGCACCACCTTGCGCATCCAGGATAAGTCTGGGTCGGTGAT
>JARGOX010000013.1 GCA_029233925.1 Rhizobiaceae bacterium | reverse complement strand
TCCAGTCCTCTGGAAAGGCAGCGGTGTCAGATCAAGTCGAGTCTTCTACACATAAGTCAATGGCAGGCCTGAGTCCTTTTGTTTAGTATACTCCTTCGACAGTTCGTGCAGAAGCGACCCCAGAAACGCCGGGTTGAAGAGGTTGGCCTCTTCGGGAGGTCGTTTGTGCCAGACCTCAAGCATCCTCAGTCACCGCCGGCGCTGATAGAAGGTCCAAGTAATCCGGGTGCCATCCGATCTCCAATCGATCAGACAAGCTGTGAAAGGATCCTGCTGTAATCCATGTCTCAACGACGTTTCTGAATTGAACCTCCTGTTGAGACGCCCAATGACACATTTGTCTTCCAAACTTTGCGGTGTTCTCCTCATCCCATGAAATCACACCTTCAATGTCTGCATCGAATTTGCGCTCGAAACGATCACGAAGTCCGGAGTCGTATTTCGAAGCCTCGCCATCTAACAGCAGATTTTCTCGTGCCCATTTAGAGCGTTGCGCTGCTGCACGGTAAAAATCTTGAACGCCGCGATGTATGGCTGGCTCATTGAGCTTTACAGCGCGCATCTGTCTCACGAAGGTCGCGGATTCATCATCAACAGTGTATTCTTTGGCGCCCAACGTGTCTGGATCATCGACAGGTAGACCGTCGCCCTTGAACATATTCCCGATTTCACTCGCCTTGATAATGATGTGTTGTACGGGAATTGACGCACTTCCCTCTGTCACAAGGCATTTACCAACAACGCCTAGCCACCATCCTTCCAAATACTGAGCAACGCTTGATACATGATTGGGGGACAGCAAAATCAGCTCACCCTCAATCTCTTCCATCACATCAATGAGATTGGGATGGTGGTCGAGAACATCAATACGGCCCAGCAATGCCTCGGCCTCCTCATCGGTTAGCTCCAAGTACGCCGTCCGGCCAAACAGGGAGTCCTTGTTGCATGAATCCATGGCGGCCTGGCGCAGGAGTTTACAAGCTTCCACAATCGCGGCCGTTCCTGCCCCTGGCCGCAATAGCTCCATAGCGCTGCCAGGACTTGCTGTTGAGGTTGTAATCAGATTGAAACGCAAGTCCGACGCTGTAAGAGCTCCTTGCTTGAATTGCTCAATCCAAATTCGCATGGTTTTCCAAATGTCGACACTGGCATCATTTAAAGACTTGGGAGTTATGTGGTGCTTGGCCTGTATGAGGCAGTCCGCTACATCATCGGTATCGAATGCCACGTCATCGAATTTCTCGATGGAAATCTGGCCGTTTGGCTTTTTTTTCAGCATTCGCAACCCGAAAAGCAAGGCGATTCGACACTGGAAGATATACCCTGCCATCGAAGGTGAGGCATTGTACTTATCTCGTAGAACCAAATCACCGCCTCCAAATGACAAATAGACCATAACTTTTGTGCTCTGTGCAATTCCCTACATAGGACGAACATATAACAGTATTGAACCATCCACCTAAACGGGCGAAATTGATCGATTGCTATCTTAAGTGTAGATCATTTCTGTGGCCTTCGTCCATTACCAGTTTAGGGATTTGCGATGCACCACTAGTGTACTCGGAGAATATCTACCGCGGGCCTATAACCACGAAAAAGTCATGATTGCGAACACCTTAGCGAACGACACCTCTGCATCTGCCGAAACGTCTACCATGCCAAGCCCACATTTGCCTGATAACCTCCCACCCCACCCATCCCCAATTGAGCTTTTGACATCCGCAGCAATCCCGATTATTTGTATCTACAAATTTGTAGGGATGCATTTTACCCGTGACCGACAGCGCTGCTTCACAGATGGCTTCTTCCGGTTTCAGCGCCTATGTCCGCCGGCATAGCGTTGGGCAATTGCTGCTTTGGTCGTCCTTCTATTATGTGCTGCCGGCGCTTTCTGCGGTGATTGTCACGCAGACCGGCTGGCCTGTGCTGCATGTGTCGACGACCTATACAATTGCCATTCTGGTCTGGGCGTTTTTTGCGCCTGCTGTCGGGGCGGGCGTTGATAGCGGGCATGGCCGGCTGATCATGCGCAGCGGGGCCATTGTGGGTGTGGTCATTCTGCTTGCCGTGTCGCAGAGCACCAATATGTGGGTTTTCAGCGGCCTGATCATCGCCCTCGGCATCCCCATGGCCGCCACCCTTTATGATCCCTGTTTCACGCTTTTGATGCGCTCCATGGGCCGCAACGCCGACCGGGCCATTGCCAATGTGACATTGATCGCCGGAATGGCGACTTTGCTGACCTTTCCTGCTGCGCTCTGGCTATCGGCTCACCTGCCCTGGCGCGAGGTGCTGATTGTCTTTGCAGGTCTGGCAGGCGTGGGCGCAATGCTGTTGCCGGCCGAACCGGCGTCGCAAACGCCCCCCCAGGACCGACCCCAGAACCGACCCAAGGGGCGGTCTTACCGGGAGATCATAACCCCTGGCTCGGCCCTGATCGCCCTGTCCTTCGGGTTGGTCATGTTCGGCCACGCCATTTTGCTGTTTCTCCTGCCCTTCATTCTGGCGCAAATGGCAAGTGTGCAGGCCGGTTTGCAAGAATGGGTGATTCTGGCCCCCGCGGTGCTGGGTCCGGCGCAGATCGCCGGGCGCCTGCTTTGGGGCGCCTATGGCTACAGGCTGGGTGCGCGGCGGGCAACGCCCTTCGTGTTTGCCCTGGTCTGCCTGCCGCCGCTGATCCTCGCCGTCGCGCCCTCGGCACCGGGAGCGATTTTCACGGCTCTCATTTTGCAGGGCGGCTGCTTCGGGGTGCAAACGATCCTGCGCCCGATGATCGCGCGCGACCACCTTCCCGCCGCCCGCCTCGGCCAGGGTCTGGGGGCAATCGCCATGGTCGGCATCATCATGATGGCCCTGGGACCGGCCTCCGGCGGCATGGTTCTCGCGTCATTCGGCCATAGCGGTCTGATGATCGCAATATTGACAGCCGACCTCGTGGCGCTTGGGCTCATCTGCCTGCTGTTCTGGAAATGGGGAGGAAAACACGCATGACACGCAACGTGACCATCGCCGGCGGTGCGATGACGCCGTTCAACCGCCGCAAGGACGGCAGTTCCTTCCGCGATTGGGCCCGGCTGGCGCTCAACGGCGCGCTGCTGGACGCCGGGATCGCGGCGAGCGACATTGATTCCCTGATTGTCGCCTCGGAAAGCGATTTTTTCACCCTGCAGCTCAATCCCGCGGCGCTGCTGGCCGACGAATGCGGCCTGACCGGCGTTGCCGCCATGCGGGTGGAAGGCGGCGGCGCATCGGGGCATCTGGCCGTGCATGCGGGCATAGCGCAGATTGAAAGCGACCTGGCGAAACGGGTCGCCGTGCTGGGGGTTGAAGCCTCGGCCTCGCATCTGAGCGGCGCGCGGATGGGCGACCTATACAGCCTGTCATTCGACGCCTGGACCGACGGCATGACCGGCGTGGATTCGACCGCGCTTTATGCGTTGTCCGCCCTGTCCTTCATGGCGCGCACCGGCGCCACGTCAGAGGATTTTGCCCGGATCGCCGTGCGCAATCGCGCCCATGCGCAGGAGAATAGCTTCGCCCATCTGCCGCTGGATATCAGCGCCAGCGATGTCGCGGCCTCGCCGCTTATCGCCTCGCCCTATCGACGGCTTGATTGCTCTCCCCTGAGCGATGGCGCGGCCTGCATCATTCTGGCCCGCGCCACCGACCTGCCGAAAGCCAACGGCCCCCGCGCGCGGTTTCGCGGGATCGGCTGCGCGACAGATACAGTGCGGCTCGGCGAACGGCAGGATGCGGGCCGCTTTGCCGGCAAGGCCCTGGCCGCTGCCCGTGCTTATGCGATGGCCGGCATCACGCCGGGCGATATCAATCTGGCCGAAGTCTACGACAGCTATTCCGGCGCGCAATTGCAGGCCATCGAGGCCCTGGGGCTTGTCGATGATGTCATCCGCGCCGAACGGGAAAATGTCTTTGCCGCCACAGGCGCATTGCCGGTGAATCTCTCCGGCGGCCTGCTGGGACAGGGCGCGCCGGTGGGCGCAACGGGCGTTGCGCAGATCTGGGCAGCGGCCCAGCAGCTTGAAGGGCGTTCCCCGGGCAAACGCGCTGATCGCCAGCCGACCTGCGCGCTGGTGGACACGCATGGCGGCATAGCAACGCTGAACGCGGTCAGCATTCTGGAGGCCTCGTCATGAAGGTTCGGCTGGTCCTTGACTACAGCATCAATGAGGGGGTTCTGCAGCCCTATTTCGACGGGCTGCGCGCCGGCAAGGCCATCGCCAGCCGCTGCGACCACTGCAAGCATGTGGCCTTTCCGGCGCGCAGCACCTGCGCCATCTGCCACGCTGACACCGTCAGTTTCCAGCCCTTGTCAGGCCGCGCTACGGTCGTGCACCGCAGCGACGGCCCCGCGGCCAGCCATGCCCTGGTGCGCTTTGAGGGCGCTGACACACAGACGACGGTTGCACTGAGCAACCCGCAAAGTACGGAACCTTCCGGGACCCTTTGCAAACCACCCGCCAATCAGACCGCTCACAGACCCGGCCTGTGGCTTTGTCTTGGGACCTCCCCTTCCACGAAAGAGAGCAATGATGTTTGAAACATGGAACGCAGCGCAATTGTCGAAAATCGGCCTGTCCCGCGTAGGCGATACAGTGCAGATCGATATCCCCGCTGACGCCAATATTTACGCCATGACAGTGGGCGCCCAGATGGCGGCGGGCCATCACGACGCCCCGGCGATGATCTTTGAAACGGCGTCCGGCGCATTGGAAAAATGGAGTTTTGGCGAGATCGATCAGCAAGCCACCGCGCTTGCCGCCAATCTGCGGGTGCGCGGTTATGGCAAGGGCGATCTGATCGGGCTGCACACGGGCATGCGGCCCGAAACGGCCATTGGTCACATGGCGATCTGCAAGCTCGGCGCAACCGCCGTCACCCTGTCGCAACTCTATGGGCCGGACGCCCTGGCCCATGCGCTCAATCATTGTCAGGCATCCTGCCTATTGACCACGGAGAACGCCTGGCAGACCCTGCGCGGCGGTGCCGCTGAACGTTTTCCGCATCTGCGCGACATTCTGGTCGCCGAGGGTGCGGGCCCTGAAGACGACCTGAGCGCCATCCTGCGCGCCCCGCCGCTGCCGGGTTTCATCCCGCAATTGACCGGCGCCGATGATCCCGCCCTGTTGATGTATACCTCCGGTTCCACCGGCATGCCCAAGGGCATTTTGCATGGTCACCGGGTGCTCGCCTCCTATCGCCCCTCGATCAATCTGTTTTTCGATCTCAGCCTCGATGATCCGGACGCCGTGTTCTGGTCGCCCTCCGACTGGGCATGGGTGGGCGGTCTGCTCGACATGCTTTTCCCCGCCTGGCTGGCCGGTCGCCCGGTGGTCACCTCCGAGGCCCGTTTCAAGGCCGATTGGGCCTTTGATTTCATGGCGCGCCACAAGGTCACCCACACATTCCTGGCGCCCACCGCCATCAAGCGGCTGGCGGAAAACCCCGATCCGAAAGCCGATCACGATCTGGCGCTGCGGGTCATTTGCACCGGCGGCGAATCGCTGCCCTCCGAGACCTTGAACTGGGCCGAAAAACAATTGGGCGTGGTCTGCAACGAGTTCTACGGCATGACCGAGGTCAATCATCTGATCGGCAATTGCGCCGCGCTCTATCCGCGCAAGCCGGGGTCGATGGGCATTGCCTATCCGGGCCACGATGTGCGCCTGATTGATGATGAGGGCAATGAGGTGGCGCAAGGCGAGCAGGGCGAAATCGTCACCCCCTCCACCGCGCCGACGCGTTATCTCGGCTATCTGCGCAACGCCGAAAAGGATGCCGACATGATGCTCGGCAACTGGATGCGCACCCATGATCTGGCGGTGCGCGATAGCGAGGGCTATTTCTGGTACAAGGGCCGCTCCGACGATCTGATCAAGTCATCGGGTTTCCGCATCGGACCGGCGGAAATCGAGGACTGCCTGCTTTCCCATCCGGCGGTGGCCGAAGCCGCCGTCATCGGCAAGCCCGATGCGGATCGCGGCAGCATCGTCAAAGCCTTCATCCGTCTGGCGCAGGGCAGCAAGGCCGATGCCGCCCTCACCGAGGTCCTGCGCGCCCATGTGCGCGAGCGTCTGGCACCCTACAAGGCGCCGCGCGAAATCGCCTATGTCGACAGTTTTCAGATGACCTCGTCGGGGAAAATCAACCGGAAAGCCCTGCGCGCGGCGGAAGAAGGTTGACGGAACAAATTTGTTACTACTAATATGTCTGACTGACAAACAATCGATTGTGGGGGAGTGATGGATTTGAAATTTGGCATTCACGCGGGTCTGTGGATGAAAACCTGGGCCGATGACCCCGCCCCGATTTTCAGGACCGCCGCTGAAGTCGGCTTTGATGGTGTCGAGCTGTCCCTGCTGGGCATCGGCATGGATCGCGCCGAGGCCATTGGCAAACTGGCCCGCGACCACGGGCTGGAACTGACCTGTTCGACCGGCCTTGGACGCGAGGCCGATCCGACATCACCGGATGAAGCCGTACGCAACAATGCCGTCGCGGTGCTGACAGAGGCGATCGAAATTACCAATTGCCTCGGCGCACGCGGTCTTGCCGGTGTCGTCGCAGCGCCCTGGGGCGTGTTCGATCCGGCCAACAAGGCCGCCCGCGCCGCGCAGTCCGGCCAGACCCTTGCGCGGCTCGATCAATGCCTGCAGGACAATGACGTCACCCTGGGCATTGAAGCGCTGAACCGTTTCGAGACCGATCTGACCTCCACCGCCGCCGAGACCGCCGCCATCGCGCGGGCCACCGGCTCATCGCGCATCGGCGTGCTGCTCGACAGTTTTCATATGAACATCGAGGAAAAACACCCCGTGGCGGCGATCAGAGCGACCGGCGCTGATCTGGTGCATTACCATGTCTCGGACAATGATCGCGGCGTGCCGGGCAGTGGCCGCTATGATTTTCCCGCCGATGCCGCCGCACTGGCAGAGATCGGCTATGGCGGCTGGGTTGTCGCCGAAATGTTCGTGATGGCCGGCCATCCGGCCAGCGCCGATGTCAATATCTGGCGCGACATCGAACCCGACCCGACACAGGCCGCGCGGCAGACCCTGGCCTATCTCAAAGAGGTATTCGGCCATGGCGTCTGACCGGTTTTTCGTACAATTGCACCGCGAATTCACGCAGGCGGCCGAACAGCTCAACACATTGGATGCCGCCATCGGCGATGGTGATCACGGCACGACCATGTTGCGCGGTCTGACAAAAGCCGTCAGCGCCCCGGACGCAATGCGCGCCAAGGCCTTCATGCGCGCTTCCGGAGGCGCATCCGGCACCCTCTTCGGCCTCATATTGCTGGGCATTGAAGCCCATATCGACCAGGGCGCAGCGCTGGACGCGGAACTGGCCAAGGCCTGCGAACGCATTTGCGATCTGGGCGAAGTCGAAGTGGGCGACAAGAGCATGGTCGATGCACTGGCGCCCGCTGTCGCGGCAGCGCAGGCCGGCAAGCCATTGCCGCAGATCATCGCAGCGGCGGCCAAAGGCCGTGACGGCACGCGTGATCTGGTGGCCCAACGTGGCCGCGCGCAATATGTCGAGAACGGCGGAAAGGGTCACATTGATCCCGGTTCGGTCTCGGTCGTGATGATCCTGGAAGCCCTTTTCAGCACAGAAGAAACCCCATGAAAAAGCTTTTCAATTCCACTGAGACCATGGTTGACGACATGCTTGACGGCTTCGTCAGCGCCTGCCCGCAGGTCCAGCGCGGCTCCATTGATCCGCGCATCATCGTACGGGCCAAAAATACCAAAAACGCTGACGACAAGGTCATGCTGCTGATCGGCAATGGCTCCGGCCACGAACCCATTGCCATGGGTTTTGTCGGCGAAGGCCTGCTGGATGCCAATGTAGTCGGCGATGTCTTTGCCGCGCCCTCTGCCGATCTGATCCTTGACGGGATTTCGCAAGTGGCCGGAAAGGCCGGCACCATCCTGCTGATATCCCAGCACTCCGGCGATGTGATCAATGGCCGTGCCGCCACCATGATGGCCAATGATGCGGGCATCAATGTCCTGCCGCTGCTGATGTATGACGACATTTCCGCCGCACCGCCTGAGCGCCGGCACCGTCGGCGCGGCGCCGCCGGCACGATGTTCATCTACAAGATTCTGGGCGCTGCCGCCGAACAGGGGCGTTCGCTTGAGGCGCTGATGACACTGGGCGAAGAGGTTCGCAGCCGCACCGTCACTCTGGCCGCTGCCGTATCGCCCGGCATATCGCCGCTCACCGGCAAGGCAATGTTCACCCTGCCGGACGACGAGATCTTCCTTGGCATGGGCGTCCACGGGGAACCGGGCGTTGGCCGGGTCAAGGTCGGACCGGTTCACCTGCTGGTCGAACAGATGGTCGACGCCCTGCTGGCGGACCGCCCGATTGCTCCGAAGGGCCGGGTCTGCGTCATCGTCAACGGTATGGGCGGCACCACGATGATGGAGCTTCTGACCATCTGGAACGAAACGCGCTCAGCCCTTGAAAAACGCGGGATCGCGGCGATCTCACCGATGATCGGCAGCTATGTCACCACCCAGGAAATGGGCGGCTTCTCCATCTCGCTGCTCGAGCCGACAGCCGACATGCTGGACTGCTGGTGCGCGCCATCCGACAGCCCCTATTTTCCTCGAATCGCATCATTTGCAGAGGATCAGAACCAATGAGCAAATCCATTCCCGTTTTAAATGGACCTGTCTTTGGCGTGGCCGTCGACCAGGGCAGCGGCCTTGGCGCTGCCCTCAAAACGGCGCGCGGCGTGCATGCAAAAGACGATGATCTCTTGCAGTTCAAACGCATCGTCGTCGAAACCCTGAGCCCGGATGCAACCACCCTGCTGGTGGACGCCCAATACGGCCGCGAACTGCTGCCGCACTATGACCCCGAATGCATCAAGATGCTCGCCTATGAGGCCGACGTATACCGCATCAATGACGCCGATCGCATCACCGCGCTGCCGGACAATCTGACCGTTGCGGATTTTCCCGAACTGGGCGCCAGGATCCTCAAGTTCTTTCTCTATTTCGGCCCCAATGATGCGCCTGAGCTGAACCAGCGCAAATTTGATCTGGTCGAGGATATCGGGCGTCAATGCCGCGCCCATGGCGTCACCTTCCTGTTCGAACCCATCGTCTATGACAACAGGATCACGGACGGAGCCTCGCTGGAATTTGCCGCGATCAAACCCGAATTGGTCCGCGCCACCACACAGCTGTTTGCCGATGCAAAATTCGGCATCGACATTCTCAAGGTCGAAATCCCGGTCAACTTCAATTATGTCACAGGATTCGGCGATCCGGTCATGTCTCGCCTGCAGGCGGAAGCCGCTTTCGTGGCTGCCGCAGAGGCCGCGGGTGATATCCCGCTGCTTTATCTCAGCGCGGGCGTCACATTCGAGCAGTTCCGCGATGCTTTGGTCTTTGCCCGGTCAGCCGGCGTCAATGCGCTCGGCTTCATGTGCGGCCGGGCCATCTGGAGCGACGCCATCGGCATCTTTGGCGCCGAGGGACCGGCAGCCATGGCCCGTTGGATGGAAACAACTGGCCGCGAACGGCTGGCGCACCTGAAGGAAGCCGCGACATGAACATGCACGCGCTGTTGCCCGACGTCTCGGCCTTCCTGGACAATGTTCAGGGCCTTCGCATTGGTGCGGAGAAGATCGAAACCGCCGAGCATCTGGATGTTGAAAACCCCTCAACTCAGGGCCTGATTGCCCGCGTTGCCCGCGCCGGCGCCAGGGAGATTGATCTGGCCGTTGCGACCGCGCGCGCGGCGCTCACCGGCCCCTGGGGCGCGCTGACACCGCATGATCGCGGCCAGCTGATCTGGCGGCTGGGTGATGCAATCGAGGAAAACAAGGCCATCTTCGGCCAATTGGACGCGCTGGACAACGGCAAACCCTTTCACATTGCCCGCGATGTCGACGCCGTCTATTCGGCGCGGCATTTCCGCTATTTTGCCGGCTGGCCGAGCAAGATCGAAGGCCGGACGATCCCCGTCTCCGTGCCCGGCCGGATGAATTACACCAAGGTCGAACCGGTGGGTGTCTGCGGGTTGATCACGCCTTGGAACTATCCAACGCTGATGGTTGCCTGGAAATTGGCGCCCGCCCTGGCTGCCGGCAATACGGTGGTGCTCAAGCCCGCCGAACAGACGCCGCTCAGCGCATTGTTTCTGGCCGATCTGGCGCTCAAGGTCGGCTTCCCGCCCGGCGTGCTGAATGTCGTGCCGGGCCTCGGAATGGACGCGGGTGCGGCCCTGGCGGCCCATCCGGGCGTCGACAAGGTCGGCTTCACCGGCTCGACGGAAACCGGCCGCCGCATTGTCGAGGCCTCCGTCGGCAACCTCAAGAAGGTCTCGCTCGAACTGGGCGGCAAGGCCGCCAATATCATCTTTGCCGATGCCGATCTGAAACGGGCCATTCCAGGCGCCTTCTGGGCGCTGTTTGGCAACAATGGCCAGTCCTGCACCGCCGGTGCGCGGCTGTTTGTCCACCGGTCCATCCGCGACGACGTCGTCCGGGAACTTGCCAAAATGGCCGAAGGCCTGTCGGTCGGCCCGGGCATGGAGCTCAAGGCGCATGATCTGGGACCGGTCGTTTCCGCCGCCCAGATGACCAAGGTGCTGGGTTACATCGATCAGGGTACCGCCGCCGGTGCGCAATGCATGACGGGCGGCGCACGGCAGGGCGAGACGGGCTACTTTGTTGCCCCCACCGTTCTGGACAATGTCGCCGACGACATGGTGATTGCCCGCGAAGAAATATTCGGGCCGGTTCTGAGCGTTTTGCCCTTTGACGAGGAAGACGAGGTGCTCGCCCGCGCCAATGACACCGAATTCGGCCTGGCCGCCGGCTGCTGGACCCAGGACGTCTCGCGCTGTCTGCGCATGGCGGATGGCTTGAAGGCCGGCACCATCTGGACGAACACCTGGGGTGACACGGATCCCGCCTCACCTTTCGGCGGCATGAAACAAAGTGGCTATGGCCGCGAAATGGGGGGCGAAGCCATCGCCCTTTATTCGCAGACAAAAAGTGTCTGGCTCGGGTAGGTGCAATCTGATTTGATGCAATCAATTGGAATGAACAAAGGTAAGACCGTGAAGCACTCGCCAGTAGCCAACCATCAAACTGTACCCAAATACCAGACCGTTCATGATGAATTGCTGGGCCGCATTGATGCGGGCATGTATTCGGTCGGCACCCGCCTGCCCACCGAAGACGCCCTGTCGAAAACCTTCAAGGTGAGCCGCGTCACCGTGCGCAAGGCCCTTGAGCTTCTGGTGCATGCCGGCTATCTGACCTCCCGGCAGGGCAGCGGCTACATCGTCTCGACCCTGTCGCCGCCCTCTTCAACCTGTCTCGTCTCTTTCACCGATCAGGTGCTGACCGAAGGACGCATTCCCGGTGCGCGGCTGATCGGCATCGAGCGTCATACCGATGATCTTCCCGCAACGGTTCAATCCCTGTTTGACGAACCACTGGTGCTTGTGCGCCGCGTGCGCACCGTTGACGGCAAGCCGCGATTGCTGACGCTGACCTGGATTCCGGAACGTCTGGTGCAGGGATTGAGCGTCGATGATTTTCCCGAGACCGGGCAAAATCAATCGATCCTGCGCATCCTGATGAACCGCTTTGGCCTGGAATGGAAACGCGCCTGCGAAACCGTCGACAGCGTGATCGCCTCGCCGGATATTGCCGCCCATCTGGGCATCCAGTCGAATGTGGCCATTCTCTCCCAGGCCTGCACCGCCTTTGATCTCGACGACAATCCGGTTTTTTTCGATCAGGTCTATCGCGAAGGCCCCATCAATTTTGACCTCACCGGCGGCAGCCCTCAGAAAACCGGCGCGTAACAGACAGGAACCCAGACATGGCTTTGACAATCGGCCTCATCAACGCCTCGCTTCCCAGCTATTTCCCCAAAAAGCATGGTGTCTTTGACGCTGCCCGGGCGATGCTGGATGAATTGGCGTCGCGCGAAGGCCTGACAATCGTCGAGGCGCCGGATATCCCCATCGATGGGGCCGATGCACGCCGGGCTGTGGACGCCTGTCTGGCTAAGGGCGCGGATTTCATCCTGCTGCTGCATGGCGGCTTTACCATGGGCGATGTGGCGCGGGAAATCGCCCGCTACAACATCCCGATGGGCGTATGGTCGACGCCCGAACCCGTGCTCACCGGCGATGTGCAACTGAACAATTTCGTATCGCTCAACATGTCGATGTCGATTGTGCGCGGCGTGCGCGATCTGCACAAACATCCGGTGCAATGGTATCACGGCGCACCGCAGGATCCCGCCCTGCAGGCCCGGCTGACACAGAGCTTTCGCGCCCTGAGTGCCCGCCAGGCGCTGCTTGGCGCGCGGATCGGCATGGTCGGCGGTCTGGCGCCGACGTTCTACAATATGGAGGTCTCCTCCGACCGGCTGATGCGCGCCCTCGGCGTCAGCGTTGAACATATCGATATCCATGGCATGACCGGCCGCATGCGCGGCTTTGCCCCTGATGCGGTCGCTGACGAACTGGCCCTGATGACGGCTGCTGCCGCCGTCGATGGTGTGTCCGACGCGCAAATGGACCTGACGGCGCGCGCGGCCCTGGCGCTGCGCGCCATTGCCCGCGACGGCCATAACGATGCGCTGACGGTGTCGGACTGGCCGGCCCTGCAGGCCGATCCCGGCATGCATCCGGGCGCCGCCTTCAGCTGGCTGGAGGAGGTCGACCGGCTTCCCGTCGCCTCCGAAGGCGATATTCTGGGCGCTGTGACCCAATTGGCCATCAGGGCGATGACCGGTAAATTGGGCTGCCTGCTGGACATGACCTCGCCGGATCTGGAGAATGATCAGATCCTGATGTGGCACGGCGGCGGCGGCCCGCTTTACATGGCCGGCAAGGCCCCCACCTGGATCAACCATCCGATGATCGGGCGCGGCACGCCGGAAGGTCCGATTTTCGGCGCCATTGCCGATTATGAATTTGCCGAGGGAGACGTCACGGTGGTGCGCGTTGCCCGTCACGGCGAGGCGCAATTTGCAATTGCCGGCCATGTCGGGGCCCATGCGCAATCGGGCTTTACCGGCTGTCGCGGCTGGGTTGGCGATTTTTCCAGCCGCACCGGACCCTGCACGGCAGCCGATATCGTCACCACCGTCATGGAACATGGACTGGAGCACCACTTTGTTCTGGTGCCCGGAAACTGGCGCTCCACATTCGAGGAATTTGGCGCCTGGTGCGCCATGCAACCGCTGGGCGTGTTGCCCGCCCACGACGGTTTGCCGTCATTTTAGGCATGTTGCCTATCTTTTGTGTTGACAAGGCGCAGCATGAACCCGATAATTTGTATTAACAAATTGATTGCTATCATTTCGCCAATAGGGAGTAGGCGTTGACCAAGGTCCAACTCAAGGGAGTTCGAAAAGATTTCGGTGCTTTCACCGCAATCGAGAACATTGATCTTGAAATCGCATCCGGCGAACTGGTTGCTTTGCTCGGCCCTTCCGGCTGCGGCAAGACAACAACCCTGCGGATGATTTCAGGTCTGGAAGTGCCCTCCTTCGGCAGCATCCTGTTCGACGACAAGGATGTCTCGGAAGTGCCGGTGCAGGACCGCAACGTCGGCATGGTGTTCCAGCGCTACGCCCTGTTTCCCCATATGTCGGTGGAAAAGAACGTCGCTTTCGGCCTGAAGGTCAGAGGCACGCCGCGCCCGGAAATCGAAGAGCGCCTGCAGGAAATTCTCGACGTCGTGCAATTGAACGAATTCCGCCATCGTTTTCCCGCCCAGCTATCGGGTGGACAGATGCAGCGTGTCGCCATTGCCCGCACCCTGATCACCAAGCCCTCTGTCCTGATGATGGACGAGCCGCTGGCCAATCTCGACACCAAGTTGCGCGGCGAAATGCGGCGCTTTATCCGCGCCCTGCAAAAGCGCCTGGGCATCACCACGATCTTCGTGACCCACGATCAGGTCGAGGCGATGGAACTGGCCGACCGGGTCGCGGTGATCTTTGATGGTCATCTGGCGCAATATGATGCGCCCGATGCGCTCTATCAGCGCCCCAACAGCATCAAGATTGCCGACTTCATGGGCGCGACCAATATTTTCACCGCAAAAGTCGATGCCTCCGGGCAGGCGCAAACCAGCTTCACCACCCTGAAGCTTGGCCCGGACGAAATTGGCCAGGGCTCGCGCAATGCCTCGGTCATTTTGCGCAGTGAAGTCATCGATCTGTTGCTGACTGCCGAAGAGGCCCCCGCCGACAATACATTCGCCGGTGTCGTTACGGCCCGCGAGTTTTTCGGCGCAACAGTCAACTATTCGGTCACCTGTGGTGATGAGAAAATCATCGTGACCGAACAATCACGGCGTTTGGTCGAGATCGGACAACAGGTCTGGCTGAATATACAACCGGACCGCATCTGGCTCATTCCAGAAGCGGCTTAAGACGACAACTGGAGGAAAAAGCATGAAAAAACTCTTTATAGGCCTTTCGCTCTCCGTCAGCCTTGTGGCTGGTGGGGCAATGGCCGAAGATCCCGAAGCCACCGCCTTCCGCGATGGCTTTATCGCAGGCAATGTGGATTGGCAGGCCGTTCAGGAACGCGCCAAGAAGGAAGGCACTGTAAACCTCTACTATTGGGGTGGCAGCGATCCGATCAACATCTGGATGGACCGCACCGTAGCGCCGGCCCTGGCCGAAGAGGGTGTCACCTTGAACCCCGTGCGCATCACCGGCACAAAAGACGCCGTTGATCTTGTCCTGGCCGAAATGGCTGCCGGCAAGGGCCCTGGCGAAGGCAGTGTTGACGCCATCTGGCTGAACGGCGAAAACTTCGCCACGCTGAAGCGGCAGAATGCCCTGTTTGGCGCATTTGCACCCAAATTGCCCAACAGCAAATTCATCGAATGGAACGCCGAAGACCCACGCTCCCAGATGAACCTGCGTGACTTTGGTGTCGAAACGGGTGGCGCGGAAGTGCCATGGTCCGGCGAGCAATATGTCTGCGCCGTCAACACGGACCGCGTCGCGGCCGCTGACGTGCCGCACACCTTTGCCGAACTCAAGGCCTATCTCGACAAGACCCCCGGCAAGTTCACCTATGTGAAGCCGCCGCACTATATCGGCAACACATTCGTTCAGGCCACCATCTATGCGCATAATCCCGACGGCACGGGCGCTGCGGCGTTCCAGGAATCCATCGATGTGATTGGCGCCGAGGAACTGGCGCGACTGATCACGCCGGGTCTGGAATACCTCAAGGCGCTCGAGCCCGTCCTGCTGGATGCCAATGGCGGCACCCCGCGCTATCCGGAAGATCCTTCTGCGCTGGACGGCATGTTCCTCAACGGCGAAGTTGATTTCAACTGCAAGTTCGGCATGTTTGCGGTCGCCACGGGCCTTGCCCAGGGCACCTATCCGGAAGCTGCGGAACAGTTCGTCTTCCCCGAAGGCAACATGATCAAGAACAAGAACTATCTTGCCATTCCGGCCAATGCGCCCAACCCCGCAGCGGCCCTGATCATGACCAACTACATGTCATCGGTGGAATCCCAGACGAGCAAATTGCAGGGAACAGGCATGCCTCCCGGTATCGATCCCTGGAAGCTGAGCGAAGCTGAAGCGGCAAGCCTGGCAGCAGCCTCACCCGGTTTGGTTGGTCTCACCCAGGCCGATCTGGATGCCAATGCCGCACCAGACACCAACGCGACGCTGGTCGATGTCATCGAAGCCACATGGCTCGAATATATCGAACGCGACAGCACCGATCCGATCGATGTGATCGTCAAGCGTGCTGTGGAGAACCTGTCCAAATAGTCTCCCTGTGGCGCTCCGGAATTTGTTCCGGGGCGCTGCCCTTCCTTTCTTTACAAGGCGCGTGTGATGAAAAACCCCAAGCCTCCCGAACTGGCCCGTCACCGCCGTGAACGCCTTTGGATGATGCTGCAACTGCTGCCGGTCTTTTCCGTCCTGACGATCCTGTTTGGCGGCGCCCTGGTTCTGGCAGTCCTGCAATCACTGGGCTTTGCGCCCTGGTTTGGCGTCAACACATTCCCCGATTTCAGCTATTTCGGCGCGCTCTGGGGATCCTATTCCTTCTGGCAATCGCTGGCGCTGACACTCTATTACGCCCTGATGGCCACCTTCATCTCGCTCGTTATGGGCGTCCTGCTGGCGCTGGCCATGGTGCGCATGTTTCCCGGCAAATCGCTGTATAAATATCTCTACAAACTGCCGCTGATGATCCCCTATACGGTCGGCATCGCCCTGGCCGTCATCATGCTCGGCAATGGCGGCATGCTGTCGCGTCTGGCCGCCTTTGCCGGATTGATCAGCGACCCCTCCGAATTCCCGCAGATCCTCAAGACCCACTACGGCTGGGGCATCATCGCTGTCTATGTGTGGAAACAGGCCCCCTTTGTCACGCTGACCATCTATGCGGTGCTGCTTGGTGTGGGCCGCGAGACGGAAGAAGCCGCGACCATTTTGGGCGCCAGCCGCTGGCAGACCTTTTTCCAGGTGACACTGCCGCAGATCCTGCCCGGCATCGTCTCGTCGACCCTGATCATCTTCGCCTTCAATATCGGCGCCTTTGAAGCCCCCTTCATTCTGGGCGGCGGCTACCCCGATACGCTGCCTGTGGTCGCCTGGCGATACTTCAATGACGCGGATTACACCCTGCAGCTTCAGGGCATGGCAACCGTTGTATCGATCGCCCTGATCGCCAGCGGAATCCTCTTCACATATCTGGCACTCTATCGTCGCTATGAGCGGCGCATCGGGAGGAACTGAGATGCGTCGCCGCAAAGCCACATCCGCGCTGAACACGCGCCTGTCGCCCTTTCAGAAGATCTATCTCCTGCTGTTTGCCGGATTTATCCTCGGGCCGTTCATTCCGCTGATCATACAAAGCTTTGCCTTTCGCTGGGCCTGGCCTGATCTGCTGCCCAGCACCTGGTGGCTGGAGCAACGGGAAAAATCCATGCTGCCGCTGGCCTGGGATTATGTCCTGTCGCCCTACAGCCGCATGCTGGAAGCGACGATCAACACCGTGTTCATCGGCCTTGTCGTCACCGTGATCTGCCTGGCCATCTGTCTGCCGGCGGCCCGGGTGCTGGCCCGCGAGAACTTTCGCGGCAAACCGGCCTTCGAATTCTTTCTGTCCATGCCGCTGATCGTGCCGGAAGCGGCCATCGGCATCGCGCTCTTGATGATCTTCATCCGGCTCGGACTGGCCGGCAGCTACATCGGCATCATCATTGCCCATCTGATCCCGACCATCCCCTACATGATCCGCATGCTCACCGCCGTCTATCAGGGTCTGGGCAGGGACTTCGAGGAACAGGCGATGATTCTGGGGGCCAACCGCTGGCAGGTGCTGCGGCTGGTCACCTTGCCGATGCTGATCCCCGGCGTCGTCGCCGGGGCGCTTTTCACCTTCCTCGTCTCGACCAATATCTTCCTGCTCACCTTCTTTCTGGGCCAGGGCAAGATCATCACCCTGCCAACGCTGCTGTTCTCCAAGATTGCAGGCGGCACGCTGGATGCATCGGCGGCCGGCATCACTTTGCTCGTCACCGTGCCCGGCATCATCCTGCTGCTCGTCACCGAGCGCTTCATCAAGGAAGAGGCCTTTGGCAAGGGCTTTGGAAATTAAGGAACGCTTATGACATCCGTTTTTGACATAAAATCCCGCTTCCCCGTGCTGGATGATGCGCTCATGCAGGCGCGTCTGGCGCGGCCCGGCGCCAATGCCCGCGTCATCATCGACACCGATACGGCCAATGAGATTGACGACCAATATGCGCTCGCCTGGGCCCTTCTGTCGCCGGGCAGACTGCGTTTGGAAGGCGTCACCGCCGTGCCCTTTTCCTTTCAGCATCACCGCGACAATCTGATCAGGTCGGTGCAGATCCTGCGCAATGGCGGCCCGAAAAACGCCGTTGAAGAGACCTTCATGGGCGGCCTGGGCGGCTGGGCCGAACGCATCATAAAAACCGGCCGGAAAGCCGAAGACGTGCGTTTCGTCAACCCGACCGAAGGCGCCGAACTTTCCTATCAGGAGATCCTGCGGGTCTTTGACAAATGTGGCGTGCCATCCGAAGGCAAGGTGTTTCGCGGCGCGCCGACCTATCTGAGCGACCTGGACAAGCCGATCGATTCACCCTCGGTACAATTCATCATCAATCAGGCACGCAAACGCGACGATGGTCCGCTCTATATTCTGGCCATGGGCGCCCTGACCAATATTGCCTCCGCCCTGCTGCTGGCGCCCGACATCATCGACAATATCGTGGTGGTATGGACCGCGTCCTTCCCCAGCTATGCGCCCTTCTGCAACCTGCCATCGCTCAATTTGGTGCAGGACAGGCTGGCCTCGCAACTGCTGTTCGAATGTGGCGTGCCCCACGTCTATCTGCCCGGCTATCATGTCGGCGCGCAGCTGAAGATCTCCCATCCGGAGATGGAAAAATTCGTCAAGGGCAAGGGCGCGATCGGCGACTATCTCTGGCACCTCTACACCAACAATCCGCTGCACGAGATGTTTGCCATCACCGAGCCGGAGACCAAGACCTGGGTCATCTGGGACATCATCAATGTCGCATGGCTGTTTGACGAAAAATACGTCAGCACCCATCTGACGCGCGCGCCTATCCTGAATGACGACCTCTATTGGGAGCATGATGAGGACCGGCACAGGATGCTGGAAGCCTTTGACCTCAACCGCGACGCCATCTTCGAGGATCTTTATCGCGCCCTGTCGACCGCGCCCTGAAATGCCTGGGATGAAGTCACCGACCTTTGCTGATGGTGATCTGTCTTTCACCATCGCGCGCGCCGAGGCAATCGTCATGCGGGTTGCCTGCGCCATTCCGGTGAAGACATCATTCGGCACCATGTTTGACCGGTCCGCCGTCTTCGTCGAGATTGAGGATACGCAAGGCAACCGGGGCCTGGGTGAAGTCTGGTGCAATTTTCCCGCCTGCGGCGCCGAACACCGCGCCCGCCTGCTGGAAACCGTGCTCTTCCCGGCGCTCATCGGCGCATCATTCGACAGCCCGCAACAATGTTTTGCGGCGCTGGATGGGCAATTTGCCAGGCTGGCGATCCAGTCGGGCGAGGCCGGGCCGGTGGCGCAATCGCTCGCCGGCATGGATATCGCCCTTTGGGACCTGGTGGCCCGCCGCGCGGGCCTGCCGCTCTATCGGCTGTTGGGCGGCGACACAGCAAAAATCCCCACCTATGCCAGCGGCATCAACCCGGCGCAGGCCGTCCAGACGGTGGAACGCTGCCGCAGCGAAGGCCACCGCGCCTTCAAATTGAAGATCGGCTTTGATCGCAGCAGCGATCTGGACAATATTGCCCGCATCAGCGCATCACTTTCAGAAAATGAGTGCCTGATGGTCGATGCCAATCAGGCCTGGAGCCTGAACGAAGCACTGGAGATTGTGCCGGATCTGCAAGCCTGGCCGCTGCGCTGGCTGGAAGAACCGATGATGGCGACCAGCCCGCCGGAAGACTGGCAGCGGCTGGCCGCCGCAACGTCCATCCCGCTGGCGGCAGGCGAAAACATGATGAACGCACAGGAATTCGGCCGGGCGATCACCGGCAATGCCTATGGCGTCATCCAGCCCGACCTGTGCAAATGGGGCGGGATCAGCGGCGTGCTGCCCGTGGCACGCGAGGCGATTGCGGCCGGCAAGCTTTATTGCCCGCATTATCTGGGCGGCGGCATCGGCCTGGCCGCTTCGGCGCATCTGCTGGCCGCCGTTGGCGGCGATGGCCTGCTGGAGATCGATGCCAATGAAAATGTCCTCAGGAGCGCGCTTTTTCCGGCCATGGTGACCGATGGCGAACTCACCCTCGATGATGCGCCGGGGCTCGGCCTTGCCCATGCATTCGAACGTCTGAAAGCCTTGGGCATTGCAGGCGGCGCCCCGGCATGAGCGACTATGATTACATCATCGTCGGCTCAGGCTCCGCCGGCTGCATTGTCGCCAATCGGCTGTCGGCCGATCCCGACTGCCGGGTTCTGCTGCTGGAAGCGGGCGGCCATGACCGCAATTTCTGGCTGAAGCTGCCCGTTGGCTATTTCAAGGCAATCTATGATCCGCGTTTTTCGCGGGTGTTCGAGACCGAACCTTCTGAGGGAGACGGCCATCGCGGCATCGCCTGGCCGCGCGGCCGGATTGTCGGCGGGTCGAGCTCCATCAATGGATTGGTCTATATCAGGGGCCAGCACGAAGATTTTGATGATTGGCAGTCCCTCGGCGCGAAGGGCTGGTCCTATGAGGACATCCTGCCGCATTTCCGCCGGCTGGAAAATTTTCAGGGCGGCGAAGACCGTTACCACGGGCGCAACGGCGAATTGCCCGTCTCCACCCTGCGCAACGACAATGCCGCCTGCCGGGCCTGGGTGGAAGCCGCGCAGCAATACGGACTGCCCGCCAATGGGGATTTCAACGGCGAGACAACCCATGGCGTCGGCGCCTATCACCTGAGCATTGGCAGACGGTTTCGCGCCAGTGCGGCAGCGGCCTTTCTGCGCCCTGCCCTCAAACGACCAAACCTCACCCTCATCACAAAGGCTCTCGTCTCACGCGTCGAGATCGAGCACGGACGCGCAACCGGCGTGACCTGGAGTCGCGAGGGGCAAAGCCACAGTGCCCGGTCGCGATGCGAGGTGATTCTGTGTGCGGGCGCCCTGCAGACTCCGCAGATCCTGCAATTGTCGGGGATCGGCCCCGAGGCCCTGCTGAAAGAACACGGCATTCCCATCGTCGCCGTTTCTCCCGAGGTCGGCGAGAACCTGCAGGACCACTATCAGATCCGCCTGTTGTTAAAGCTGAACCAAAAAATCTCGCTGAATGACGATGTGCGCAACCCGCTGAAACTGGCCAAAATGGGGCTGGACTGGCTGGCCAAGGGCACCGGCCCTCTGACCGTCGGGGCCGGGCAGGTCGGCGGCGGCGCCTGCACCCGCTACGCCGCAGACGGGCGGCCCGATATTCAGTTCAATGTCATGCCGCTGTCCGTCGACAAGCCGGGCACGCCCCTGCACCGCTATTCCGGCTTTACCGCCTCCTTCTGGCAATGCCACCCGGAAAGCCGCGGCGCGGTGCACATCCAGTCGCCCGATCCGGCCCGGCAACCGCGCATTGCCCCCAATTATCTGTCAACGGCTCTGGACCGCGCCGTCATGGTCGACGGTGTCCGGATATTGCGCGACATCCACGAGCAAAAGGCCTTCCGTCCGCTCTGGGACAGGGAAAATGTCATAGGCGCCGACCGGCAGAGCGACGCGCAGATCCTCGATGCAATCCGCACCCAGGGCGGCACGGTGTTTCACCCCGTCGGCACCTGCCGGATGGGCAGCGATGCCGGCGCCGTGCTCGATCCGCAATTGCGGGTGCGCGGGGTTGAGGCGCTGCGGGTCATCGATGCCTCCGTCATGCCGAAAATCACCTCGGCCAATACCAACGCCGCCACGCTGATGATCGCCGACAAGGGCGCCGGCATGATCCTCAAGGACGCACGCCGCAATGCATCAGCGCCGGAAGAACGGCTGTGATGGTCAGGGTCGGGACATCTGCTGCCTGACGTCTTAAGTGAAAGCCTGCGCATCGTCCCGATCCCGGCTTTTCTTCTTTCCTGCGAATTGATGCCTGAATGCTATTGCCATTGCCACCGTGACGTGGCTCCATCGCGCAAGCGCGCTGCCCGCACCTCAGCGCGAGACAGGCGGATGATGAAAGGAACACAGGCAATGCAGTCAACGCAGGATCCCTTTCATCATCATCCAGAATTGCGCGGCCGGATCATCGATCCGCTGACATCCTACTTTCGGGATTTCAACGTCCGGGAGGTTTTGAAGCAGCGCCCGGAGCTTCATTGGGTGCTGGATGAACTGCGCTCGGACGCGCAGCGCCAGGCGTCCCGCAAGCAGATGCTGGATCAACATGGCGATGGCGACCTGTGGGTCTTTGCCTATGGCTCGCTGATGTGGGACCCCGCCTTCCTCTTCACCGAGGTGCGCCGTGCCCGGCTGCCCGATTATGCCCGCCGGTTCATCCTCAAGGACACCTGGGGCGCACGCGGCACCCGCGAGATTCCCGGCCTGATGGCAGCGCTTGACCAGGGCGATGGATGCGAGGGCCTTGCCTATCGCATCGCCCGGCAAAACCTCGAAACGGAAACCGAAATCCTCTGGCGGCGCGAAATGATCGGCAGATCCTATGTCCCCACACTCGCCACTGCCCTGGTGGACGGCAAGCCCCAACGCACCCTCACCTTCGTCGCAGACCACAGCGCCGCCTCCATACACACGCATGTGACGCGCCAAGAACAGATCGAACTCCTGAGCACCGGCTCAGGCTTCATCGGCACCAGCCTGGAATACCTGCAAAACGTCGTCAACCAATTCACCGCACTCGGCATCGTCGACAAGGACTGCTCGGCCTTGCTGAAGGAAGTGGAGGCGCATATCGCTGCGCGGCAGGTGGATGGGGTTTTGGGGTGATGGGGTGATGGGGGCTGGTTGCTGGACTGAAGTTTCAATGCCTTTCATCGTGGGATCGGAATTTATGAAGACGGATACGTCAAGCGGCGGTTTTGAGCTGACCCAATGAATTCGCTGCAATGCAGGTTATCACCGAATTGGGCGGCGAGCTGCCATTGGCCCGCTGCAACACCATCTACTCCTAACTGATAAAAGCCGCCATTCGTTGGCCTGAATAGAAGCGTCTCACTTATCTAAAATATAGTTTCCGCAAGCCCAAATTCAGCCAGTCGCTGCCAGAAGTCTGTAGATTTGAAAATAGTCAAACTGCGTCTAATGCGGATATCAACTCTTCACCCATTTGAAGAGCCTCAATTGCATGCCCCTGCGGTACATTCTGACCGTGTATTGCTGCATTGCAGATATCAACTACATACCTCATCGCCGCATCATAGTTGGCTTTATCCGTGTTTTGCTTCAAGAACTCACGCCACAAGCCCATTAGCGAAATATATTTGATATCGCGTTTGCCGCCTAAGGAAGTGCGGCGACCCATTTTTTTGCGAAGTATTGCCTCTATTTCCATACGTGTTCTTGCGAGTTCAACGTTGATCGCAGCGGGTCCATTTGAAATCGCGAGTTCAATTTTTTCTGACCTCTCCGGTGTTACCGATGGGCGTCCAGTTTCACCAAGCTCCTTTTCAGCACTCCGTGCGTCTGTCCAAGAGGGAATGTTGAACACGTTGTGAGTGGTCTGACTGTTCGTTACGTTGGAAATTAGAGCGTTCTGTATATTGATCAAATCGCGTGTCTCCGATTTAAATTCGGACACATCTTTCTTGATTTCTTCGATCTTTGCTTGGTAGGAAAATAGGCCTGATACACTGAGGCTTTTTGCAAATGGTAGGAGAAACAGCACGATCGCCATAAAAAGTGCAACTCCCGCTGAACCCAATAGATTTGGGGGAAACGAGTATGCTAGATTGGCAATTGCGATGAAGTAGACCGCCCCGGACCAACAAAATATTCTCAGTATCACCTGCAACTCGCACCACCTGCCGGTTAAGCTGTCCACTTCAATTTGGAACAAAACCGACAATTTAGCAACCGTTGGCATCCAACTAGAACTTAGACATTAAGGGAGATTTGCAGGAATGGCGGTGTAACAGCCAAGGAAGGAACTAATTGTCCGCTTTAGAGAAATGGTATTTCAGAGACAATGGATAGACTGAGCAGCAGACTAGGGCCCGAAGCACCGGACATACGCAATGGCATTATCTCCTTTGGTACCCCCCTCTGGCCACGTACTCAGCCACACCGACAAGCTCAAAAACACCGCCAATTGAAGTGAAATTACAGCCGCCTTCATTGTTGCACTCTGGCATGTGAATCTCGAACCAAGCCCGCGTGAACTTTCCAGTCGATAGCAAGACATCGTAGGCCAGTTTGAATTCCGTAATCGTGATACCCTTCTTATGAGGCTTTTCCGGTGTCTTGTGGTTTGGCATTGCATAAACAAGAGCTTTTTCGCCACGACGCCTTCCCCACCCGAATATTTTCGAGCTTTCATTTGACTGCGGCTTTGGAATGGAAGTTCCGTTGGGCAGCCGCGCGATTACATCCATTACCAATTCGAAGTCTTGCACGGCCACGCCCCCAAATCCTTTCAGTGTCTTATCAACTATCGCGGAAACAAGTTATCACAAAAACTAAGCAGCTAGTCGAGTTTTGATAAATCTGCATGGCGGCACGAGGTGCTGTGTTGAAGGTCAGCAACAGATGGCGAGCGCACACTGGTTTGTTTGGCTCGTGCGGATCACGCTCTGCACAGCGCAGGCCAGCTTTGCAGCCTAAAGCCAATTCTCAGCGATAGTCGTCAATCGAATCATCAAGACTTTCACCGCTGAGTTCGCAGAACGCCTTCAGGGCGCCCTGCAATGTAAAGAACGTCCCGAAGCTTTTGTGGTAAAACAACTCATCGACCGTTGAGATATGAGCAACAGCCCAATCTTTGACACCTGACGGACTGTGCGAAAGCACGACCAGCCCGTCTTCGCCAAGCTCACTTTGTACAACAAGCCCATGGTAGCAGCCATTTCGAACAAACACAGTTCCGAAGGAAAGACACTCAGCGTATTTCTCCAAAGCATCTTCCGTAACAGTAGCTGGACAGCAGGGAAACTCTGAGGGAACCTTCCAGCGCACTTGAACGACAGACGGCGTCAGGGACTCATATTCTTCCTGTTCCGGTTCAAAATTGGCGCGCTCTCTCGTACCGTATAGCCATTCCCCCAGTGCACCACCGCTGGGCACCGATCCGCTTTGAGCCCAACGTCGAAGTCGATGTTTGGCCTCTGCAGCTTCATTCTCACTGACGGTACGCATCCACGAAATATCCGGAAACTCCGTCCCACCTTGGGCGCAATTTGGGTTCTCAAAAAATGCTTCAAACGAGCCATAGACAAGCGTGATCCGACGTGCCGATATTGGATTAAGCAGTACATTCTCAAGCCGTGTAACCCATCTTAGATTTTCTGGTCGATTGTTTGCCCGGTTGGTGTCGATGTGATCCACCACATGCTGATTTGAGGGGGGGGTACCGTGAAACGCGCTACAAACAACCCGATGTACAGGTATGCCAGCCAAGTGCATGTATCCGGCTGACGGATTTTGCCTGCCAAAGGTCCACTGTTTATCAAGTGGGCGTGCTCTTTTGCGAAACTGATTCAATCGGAATACGGCACCATTGTCCCGCACCCAGTATCGTTCCTCCCGATATTCAACTTGGATTTCTTGGTCAAAGGTGTCCAACAGGTTTGTACCTTCGGCGAAAGCGTTACTGTATTGCATGAGTCAGAACCCGTAATTGAAGTCGAGGATTTTCTTGCCAAGATCGTTCTTGGCGTCTTCTGTACCAAGTCTGTACGCGAGCCATTCGGCAAACGAATCAGAAAACCACTCCGGGCGCTGATACTGCGGCGGTAGTATCGAAAGGCAGACTGTGGTCGCATTCGACTTTCTCAAAGGCCGCTCATTTGCAAGCGACCGTCCGACATGCCGCATAGCTTCCATCAAAGCGGCGGCGCGTTCTCCATTGCTCAGTTTAGTCAATTCCAGTGCCGATATCAGATGGGTGGCCAGCGCCCTCGTATCCTCTATTGCTTGATGCGTGTCCCTTCTGTGCTTCAAAGAATCTGGTGTTCGTCCGAATTCTTCGAAGGAGCCAAGCGCATCATGTACGTCGTTATCGAGATCATTGTCCGGGTCGATTAGATCCATGCGGAGTTGCTTGATCCGCTCAACAGCGTGCTCAAAGTCTTCATCCGTCCAACCAGACGGCAAGTCCGCCATGCTCTTTAGCTGAGCCAGAAGGGCAGGCCCTTTCGCTCCATGTTGAATGGCACCGTGATAGGCATCCTTGAGGCACTGAGCAGCGAATTTCTTCAATTCTTCTTTCTTGCGGAAGCGGGCTTGTTTTTCGGCGTTGTTCAGAGGCGGCATAATGATCTCCATAACTATTATTATTAGTTACGTAACCCATATTTATTGTGATGTCAAATTTGGTTGTAACCGACCAACAGATTGACGAGATTTGCTCCACGTGCCGCACCGCCAACGAAGGTCAGTAAAGCCAAAATCGCACCTGCGGCCTTGCTGGAGGACGTGGAGGCCCATATCGCTGCGCGGCAGGCGGAGGGGGTGATGGGGATTGATAAGCTGAGGCTTTGATGCGTTTTATTGTGGGATTGCAGTCCATAAAGTGGAAACCCGACTCTCGCCGCTTGTGCAAGCCAACAGGGTTTTGGAAGAGACTGCCGACATTGGCGGGTGGTCCCGCAAGTCAACCGCAGGACATGGGGGCAATGGACTCCACCCGGACGCGCGTATCTCCGGGTTTGCCAAGCGCCCTGCCTCATCGGTGATGCGGCAGGGCAAGAGGGGCTATTCGGCAGCGACCATCTGGGGCACGGCAGCGTTTAGTCGACCAGAGAGGCGCACCAGAACGATCCCGACAGCAACCACCCCAGCGGCGATGTAGGGCGCAGCGGCCAGTCCAATGCCTTCCACAACAAGCCCACCGACCCATGCACCACCAGCGATGCCCAGATTGAACGCGCCGATATTCAGGCCAGAGGCGACATCGACGGCACCCGGAGAAACCTCGCGTGCGATCTGTACAACATAGGATTGCAGCGGAGGTACGTTGGCGAAAGCAAAGCCGCCCCAAAATGCCGCAACCGCGATGGCTGCAATCGGACTGGTAAGGGTCGCACCAAGCGCCACCAGTGAAATTGCAAGACCGGCAAAGATCGTCGTCAAGGCCGACACGGCACCGATGCGGTCAGCAAGCTTGCCGCCAGCGATGTTCCCGACCGCAACAGATGCGCCATAGAGCAGCAGCACAAGGCTGATTGCACCCGCAGACAGACCAGTGACTTCGTTCAGCATTGGCGCAAGAAAGGTGAAGGCGATGAAGTTACCGCCATAGCCAACAGCTGTGATCAGATACACCAGCAGAAGACGGGGTGAAGTCAGCACCTGTAGTTGCGCTGTAATTCCGGTTGACGCGGTGCGGGTGAGATTGGCAGGCACCAGGATGGCCGATGCAATGAAGCCGATCACTCCGAGCACGACGACGCCAAGGAAGGTGGACTGCCAGCCAAAATTCTGGCCAATCAAAGTTCCCAAAGGCACGCCTGTGACCAAGGCCACTGTCAAACCAAGGAACACCAATGCAATGGCCGAACTTTCCTTTTCACGCTCCACCAAATCAGTGGCGATGGTCGAGGCGATGGCAAAGAATACTCCGTGGGCCAGGCCTGTGATAAAGCGCGCAGCGACCAGGCTGCCATAATCAGGTGCAAAGGCTGCATAGGCATTGCCAAGCGTGAAAAGCGCCAGCAACAGCAGCAGAAGCGTTTTGCGAGGCACGCGGTCGGCCATAGCGGTCAACACTGGCGCGCCAATCGTCACGCCAAGTGCGTAAAGACTGACCAGCAGGCCAGCAGAAGGAATAGAAACGCCCAGATCAGCGGCAATGGTGGGAAGCAGGCCAACGATAACGAACTCGGTCGTTCCGACGGCGAAAGCGGCGATTGTTAGCGCCCATAAAGCAAGTGGCATTGGTATCTCCATTAATTTGATGTCGACACCGTCTATGCCAGCAGCTATCTGTTGCGAGAACAGACATGTCTGGAATGGATCATTGCACAATCCGCACGAATTACTTCGGATGGGCGACCTTGCCGCTTTTGTTGGCATTGTTGACGATGGTGGGTTTGCTGAATCTGCGCGGCGCAGGGGCGTGTCCGCATCAACGCTAAGCCGTGCGGTCACACGGCTGGAAGAGCAACTGAATGTCACACTGCTGCGCCGGACCACGCGTTCAATCGAGATCACGCCCGAAGGTGCCGCCGTTCTGGCCGAGGCCCGCGAGATTCTGGACCGCAGTGAAGGCCTGCAAGAGATAGCGACAAGCGGGCAGGTCCCCGCTGGACCGCTGCGCGTGAATGCGCCTGTTCCATATGTGATGCATGTGCTCGCGCCGCGCTTGGCCGAATTCCATGCGCAGTATCCAGGCATCAAATTGTCGATCGACATGACCGATACGCTGGTTGATCTGATCGGCAGTCACGCAGATGTCGCCATTCGATTGGGCCGCCTTCCCAACAGCGAGATGTTGCATCGCCGGCTGGGGCGGACGCCGTGGAAGCTGGTGGCCACGCCGCTGTATCTGGACCGCCACGGCTGGCCCGAAACGCCCGCGGATCTCGCACACCTGGAACAAGTGCGTTTTGCGATGCCCGAGCACATCAACACGTTGTGTTTTGCAGGCCATACGGAACCGATTGCCGTGCCCACCGCAATCACTGCCGGCAATGGTGAGGCGGTACGTCAACTGGTGCTGGGCGGCCTTGGCATTGCGCGTTTCTCCGACTTTATGATTGTGAAGGATATTGCCGCGGGCCGTCTGGTCGAACTCTTTCCGGGTCAGCTGCTTTCCGAGCCGCTCGACGTTACCGCCCTTTACCTGACCCGCATCTCTGGCCTGCGCCGGCTCGGTGTGTTTTTGGATTGGCTGGGGACGTTAGGTTCGGACTGAGTGCCTCATCATGCCCCCTGCTGATGCACAGCAATGTTTGCGTACCCTCAAAAAGTTGCCCCGCATGTCCAATTGTGTCCCATTCCTGCGTAACCGAGGTCCGCTTGATGACGCTGCACCGCAGCGGCTCGCCCCATTGGAAAGGGCCGCAAATGCCTGAATGAGAAGATCTGGCGAAGAACGCCTTGCTGCCCATCACTCCGGGTGACAAATTGACCAATTTACCCCATCCTTGCCATCAACAGGTGTGACTGCAAAGATCATCCGCCAATTCCCACCCCGGAGTGTCACCATGGCCAATATCCTTTTCATCTGCGGCAAGGCGCGCAAGAGAAGTCCGACTGCCGCGGATGTGGCATCGAGGCTCTTTGCGGTTGAAACGGATTATGCCGGTCTGAGCAATGATGCAGACGAACGCCTGAACCTTGAGCACATCAAGTGGGCGGACACGATTGCCGTCATGGAAAAAAGGCAGCTGTCGCGCCTCAAGCGGCAATATGGCGCGCTGATCAATGGCAAGCGGCTGGTCTGTCTGGACGTGCCGGATCAATATGAATTCATGCAGCCGGAACTTGTTGCACTGCTGGATGAGAAGTTGCGTCGCACCCTGACGAAAGCCGCACCGCGCCACGCCGGTTCATCGGACTGATCCCGATTTGCCGCCCACGCACCCTGCCCCTCACACCACCCAATCGAAGACATGGCCGGCGGCAAGTGACCCTGTGACGGCCAGCGCCAGATAGACCACGCCATCACCCCGCCGCAATGGGTCTGGCGATCTGCGAGATGCGTTGGAATTTCTTTCGATAGGCCGCTGGTGACAGACCAACGCCGCGTTTGAATAGCCTGCGAAACGATGCCGGGTCTTCATAACCAACTGAACCGCCAACCTCGTCCACTGAAATCACATCGGTTTCGAGCATCTGCTTGGCTTCTTCTATCCTGAGCGCCTGCACATATTCGATGGGCGCAAAGCCAGTGGCAGAACGAAATCGGCGCGAAAACGTACGCGGGTTCAGGCCGGATCGGGCAACCATTTGTTCGACCGGCCTGGCGCGCGCGTAATTGTCAGCGATCCAGACCTGGCAGTCAGAAATTTGCGCATCTGAGGTTTCCATTGGACGGGTCATGACTGCGTAAGGCGACTGGCCTTCAGAGTGGCCGCTGATCAAAAACACCTTCGCGGTTTCAATCGCATGCCGGTACCCGCAGAACCTGGCGATCAAATAGACAGCCAGATCATGCCAGGCGCTGACACCACCTGCCGTCACGATGCGATCTGCTTCGGCGGCCAGACACAGAATGGATTCATTGCGAAAGGAGACTTTTGGATAGTGGCGTTGAAACATGTCACGGTAGGCCCAATGCGCTGTCGCCTGTTTCCCGTCCAGGAGCCCTGTTTCCGCAAGAAGCAGCGATCCTGAACAGACGGACGTGAGCATGGCGCCATTTGCGTGCATCTTCTGCAGCCAGGCGATTTCACGGGGGTATCGGCCCTTCGGTACATCATAGATCGACGTATACATGTCACAAATGACAACGGCATCGGGTGTCGGCTGATTGGCAACCGACATATGCGGTTCAACCGGAATATTCCCGACACAGTGAAATGGTCTTCCGTCCGCCGAAGCAATCCTGATGTCCAGCAGCGCGTCACCCGGCGATCCCGAGACCATGTCACAATAAACGGCGCCGACGGAGAGCAGGACATCATACAAACCGTAGAGCACGGAGGCTGATGTTTCCGGTGCAGCGAGCAGCACGATCAGGGGCTTGCCGGCTTTGCTCATCATTGATCTTTGTCCAATTGCGCACGGTTGTGACAGGTTTGCCATGGGCAGGTGTCCAGTATGCCTTGTGCCTGGCCAAAATGCCACTCTGCCAGGCCGATGTGTCGGCATAGCATCAAAGTGCATTTTGAAAGGAAGCACAGGATGAATGACTACAGGAAGAGTTTGGATAGGCTGTCACTTGAGTTTGATGGCGAAATGATTGGCCCCGAAGACCCGCGATTTGATGGTGCGCGGGGTGTCTGGAATGCGATGATAGATCGTCATCCGGCACTGATCGCGCAATGCAGGCATGCCGGCGATGTGCAAGCAGCGGTCAAGCTCGCAGCTGCCCGTGACCTGCCCATCGCTATTCGTGGCGGCGGACACAATGTTGCCGGGCATGGGGTCTGTGATGGCGGTGTGGTGATCGACCTTTCGCTGATGCGCGCAGTGACGGTTGATGCATCTGCGCAGGTGGCAAAGGTGCAAGGCGGCGCGCTGTGGCGTGATGTGGATGCAGCGACACAGAAGCATGGGCTTGCAACCCCCGGTGGTCTGATTTCCGACACCGGCGTGGCGGGCCTGACGCTATCGGGTGGCATTGGCTGGCTGCGCGCGCAGCACGGTCTGGCGATCGACAATTTGCTAGGCGCTGACGTGGTCACCGCAGATGGCAGGCTTATCCATACCAGTGCAGACGAAAACCCCGAGTTGCTTTGGGCTCTGCAGGGTGGGGGCGGCAACTTCGGCGTCGTGGTGCAATTCGAATTCGCGCTGCACCCCATAGGCCCCGAAGTCATGTTCGCGGCTCCCATCTACCTGGTTGAAGACGGGCCCGAACCAATTCGTGCGTGGCGCAACTTTCTCGCCAAACATGGCGATAGGGTTGCCTCGCTTTGCGAGTTTTCCACCGCAGGGGGAGAGGATTTCCCCGAGGAACACTGGGGCAGCCGTGTCTTTACACTGGCTTGCGTCTACAATGGTGACGCCGCTGAAGGTGAAGCGCTGCTTCAGCCCCTTCGCGAACTTGGCGCAATGTCGGCTGATTTTTCCGGGCGGATGAATTACTGCGATGTGCAACAATTGTTCGATACGCTCATGCCTGCCGGCGATTTTCGCTGCTACTGGAAAGCCCGCTATCTGACAGAGCTGACAGACGAGATGATTGACCTTGCCATGGCCAATGCCCTGGCAGCGCCTTCGGACAATTCACTCTCATCGCTTTGGAACTTTGGTGGCGCAACCGCCGCCGTTGCAGCGGACGCCACCGCCTTTGGCGACCGATCCATGGGATGGATGTATTCACTCGATAGCGTCTGGACCGATCCCGGTGACGATGCGGCAAACATTGCCTGGTCTCGGGATGGCTGGTCCAATTACGAAGAATTTGGCCATCATGGGCGTGCCTACCTGAATTTTCCGGGACATGGTGAGGACAACGCGGCGTTGACGCGGACAAGTTTCGGTCCGAACTATCAACGGCTTGTCGAGATCAAGACCAGATACGATCCGAAAAACCGGTTCCGCTTCAATCAGAATATCGCACCGAAGGCGTAGAGCATGTCTGGCTTTGATTGAACCACTCTGTTGGTGATCCAGTGAGTCGATCCGCCTGGAACGCGGGTCAGAGCCTTCGACATGCCCCGGGTTGAACCGCCCCGGGATTGTCGAAGGCTCGTTACACCGGACGTTATCCTGCCGTGTATTGCGGCGTTGAGGCCAGGAATTCACCGTAGGCATCAGCATTTGGAAAGGAGAACTGCTCGGCCAAAGGGTTTGACCTTTTGGCCTTTCCAGCCCCCATATCCGCCAGCAATTCATCAAAATGCTTGAAGTGAAACGGCGCCGAACACAGCCCACCGTAGACCTTTGCGGAGGGGCGTTCGTTGCGGCGCCAGTTCAGCATCATCTCGATATTGCTCCGCATCGCCGCGTCGCTCGGTTGGTTGACCAATTGACCGTCAGCAAAACGCACCAGCCAGGAGGCGATCATCTCGGCTGACAGAATGGTGCAGAAGCTGGAATTGAACCCGACAAAGCCCATGTCCGGCAGGTCCGGATTGACGGCAAGGCGATAGACCCGATACTGCCCATCCTTGGCGACCAGCTTCTCGCGATATTCATCCGGCAAGACAGGGACACCGAGCTTCCACCCCACGGCCAGAACCGACACATCACAGCGCAGTTTTTCGCCCGTCGTCAGCATCACACTGTCGCCGACATACTGCTGGTAAGTGCCAAGAACCGTGCGCAGTTTGCCCGTTTTCAGCGCCTCGAAGAATCCCGGCGTCACGAGAGGCAAAGAGCAACAGGCCTCTTTCTCGATCGGCATATCGGGCACCATATTCCACTTTTTCAAACCAAGTTGCATCTTCAACATGGTCTCGAGCCCGCGGAAATTGGCCCAGACAAGAGGTTTTGTGACCGCAGCAAACAGCTTCTTGAGCGGCCCGCGGCCCCAGCTGTTGAACTGCATCTCCTGCGCCCGCATGTACAAAAGCCGCTTGAAGTTTATGCCACCAATGAAATAGGGGATCCGCCAAACATTTTTGCGATAGACCATCGTCACCTGTTCGGCGCCGTGCTGAACCGCGTTCACGGCAATATCGGTCGAAGATTTTGACCCCCCGAGCACGACCACATGTTTGCCCCGGGCGATCTCCGGGTCGGTGTAGTCTGATGAATGCATCACCTGCCCGCTTTGCGCGACGAATTCCTCCTGACCCGGGTGGGTGAGTGTGTTCTTGTAGGAAAACTGACCTGTGCACACGGCGACAAAGTCAAAGTCCTGCGTCCGGGTGCTGCCGGCGTTTTCCAGCGTCAAGGTCCAGCCCGCTTGACCGTCAGCGCGCCGCTCCATGCCCGTCACTTTGGTGTTCAGGTGAAAAAGGCGCCCCAGCTTGTGCTTGTCGGCATAGGAATGCAGATAGGCATGCACCTGCGGGCCCTTGGGCCATTGGGGGTAGTCGTCCGGCATCGCCATATCGGTATAGCGATAGAGCTCTTTGGGTGATTGGGTCTGCACCCCGGGGTAGCTGCGGGATGGTTCCCACACCCCGCCGAAGTCATGACTGCTTTCAAAGCCAATCACCTTGTGGCCACGTTCGTCGAAAGCTTTGGCTGCGGCAAGTCCGGAGACGCCGCCGCCGATCACTGCGACGGTTTTACATTTAACCATGGGAGCGCTCCTCATTCTGCGCCCGGTGGGGGCGGCAGGAAATTCACCTCGTGCCGGGCGGAAAGACGAACCAGTTCGTCGGGATCGGTGACACCGTCCAGAGCCCCGAACAGTTCAAAGATCTTCCCGGAAGGCGATACACCAAAGACGCAGGTCGCCTCTTTTCCCGACCGGTTGTAAACGCCATGCGCCACGCCCATTGGCATGCGAACCATGTCGCCCGGGCCAGCCCTGTTGGCAATGACATTGCCCTCTTCGTATCCGAAATCCACTTCCAGATTGCCTTCGAGAACGTAGATCCATTCATCCTGCATTGGATGAACATGCGGTGGCACAAATGTCTCGGGCGGAACGACGGCGTGCCAGATAAAAGCATTGTCCGACAAAAGTTTGGGGGTATAGGTGTGCCCCACCACATTCCATGCGGCGCCGCCCAGCGCTTCGCTTGAACCGGTAACCCCTTGTCCATTATACATTGTCATCTCCCTGTTCGTTGACGTGACAAAGGCTAACGCTGACAGGCCAAAGCCGTTATCCGGAATGCGAAATCAAATTCCGCGGCAATTCGGCGCGAGGCGCCAAATGTGCTATGCATGTGTTGGGAGAAACGCGTGTAGACATGACAAGAATCGACAAGGCTGCTTTGCCACTGGCGAAGAATTGTCTTTTTCAATCCAGCGACGTGGATGAGGCGCGCGCAATCGTGGCTCGAAAATTCTGCGATCATCGGCTGGAACAGGTCACTGCAAAAGGTCATTTTGATGCGGTTCACAACCGGGTCGAAGGTCTGACCACATCGCTCAACATCATCCGTTATGGGGCCGATGTCAAAATCGAACCGGGAGAATTGGGGACATTTTACCTGATTCAGATTCCGCTCGCCGGACATGCGCAAATCAATAATTCCGATGGGGACGTTGACACCGGCCCGGGACTTGGGAGTGTCCTGAATCCCCATCGCCACACGTCAATGCGCTGGCGCGAAGGCTGTTCACAACTTTTGCTGCAAATTGATGCGGCCTGTCTGCACCGCATTGCAGAGCGCCTTGTTGGCCGGACACTCAACCAACCCGTCACCTTCCAGACAGCGGTCAACCAGAATGCGGCAGATGTGCGCCATTGGGTGCAAAGGCTGCGCACCTGTTGTTCCCTGGCCGAGAGGAATGTGATCTATGATCAAGGCAACCTGCACACGCAGGTCCTTGTCGAAGAACAATTGATAGAGAACTTTCTGTTTTGCCAGCCAAACGACATCAGCACGCTGATCGCCGAAGGCTGTTTTCACGCCACCAACGTCCATGTGAAAAGAGCGGTGCAATACATTCGTGACAACCTTGGCGAACCGATGATGATTGGCAAGATCGCCGAGATGCTGCAAATCTCGACGCGCAGTCTGCAATTGGGATTCAAGGCTGAGCTTGGACAAACACCGCAGCAATTCCTGCGTGAAACGCGCCTCCGCGAAGCGCGGCACCTGTTGGCGAACGCCTCGTCGGATGAAAGAATTGGTGACATTTGTGAGCGCGTTGGCTTCGCGCACTTCGGGCGCTTTTCCGTTGATTACAAACAACGCTATGGAGAGAGCCCCAATGAAACCCTGCAGACACAAAGAATAGGGGCGGCGACAACCAGGCAGGCGACCTGAATTCTGTGAGACCGCTGCGCAGGGGCCCCTGCCCGTTTTGCAGGGGCAGGGAGAATTACATTTTTGCTCGACACGCTTTCAAACCTTCCCCTGATACCAGGCCCAATTCCCTGGGGTGATATACGCAAATCTCCGGCATTGCTGTGCCCGCAGCAAACCTGCATCCCGTGAGCGAACGTCCATGATCTGCACAGGGTTTGGCCTTGCGCCCAATCCACATGACGCGGGCGAAAAGCCTGAAGATTGCAATGGTTTTTCTTGACCAATTCCACTTCAGACACAAAATGTGGCGTATGAGAATAACGCGATCAGACATTTCCCGGGTGATTGACGACCCCGCCTATTACAAACGCGGCGTTGCCTATTTTTCAAGAGGAAAGGTTTCGGCCTTTCAGTGGGAAGCAGGAGACCGGATTGTCGGTCGCGTTTCCGGGTCCGGAGGGCGAATCTATTCGGTTGACGTGACGCTGCGCAGTGGATCCAATGGCCACCTGTCGCATGTTCATGGGCATTGCGCATGCCCGGTCGGGTTCAATTGCAAACATGTGGTGGCAATCCTGCTGGAAGCAGCACGGCGATCTGTCGATGCGCCCACGGAGCCTGCGGCAACCCAAAATCACAATGGTGCCCAATTCGAGACGCAGTCCGAGGAACAGTCTGGGGCGAAGCTGCCCGTTCCGGTGAGCGCCTGGCTTGACCGGTTCAGCACCCCGGAGGCGTCGTCCTCAACCGGGAAAACGCCAAAAAAATCCACCGATCAGTTGTTTTACGTCTTTCGGCGCAGTCGGATGGGTCTGGCAGAGATAACGCCTTACAAAGCCTATGTGAAGAAAGACGGCAATATCGGGAAAAACTTTCAGGAACTGGCTGGCTACCATGACCTTTCCCGCACACTTTCAGGCGCGACAATTGAAGACGCCATTATCATTGCACAGTTGCGATTTCTGTCCACCAACACCTATCCTGCGACATTTGAATGGCCGCAGGGCGAGACACTGCGCACGCTGCTCCAGCAAATCGTCGCGACCGGTCGCGCCAGAGCGGAAACGATCCACGGCCCGACATTGGCGTGGACTGAAGCGAGGCCTGTTGCATTCCAGTGGCGCATTGACGCTCAGGGTAACCAGACGCTCGTCACCCATGATCCGGATGGACATCGGCTGCTTCTCCTGCCCTTTCCGGACCCCGTCTTCATGGACACGGAAAGCGGCGCCATCGGGTTTGTAAATTCCAATATGCCCGCCAATACGATGCTTGCCCTGGCTTCCGCGCCCATCGTTCCCGCAGAGGCGGTTGCCAGGGTGTCGGAAATTCTGACAGAGCATGCCGATGCCATTCCAAAACCAAAGCCCGTTGACGTTCGCGAAATCACCGATCTGCAGCCTTCCATGAAACTCACATTATTCGGACATAAACGGCTGGAACAGCCCTTTGCCTATTTAGGGCGTGGAATGGCGATGCGGCAGGAGGTTATCTACCCCTGTATACGCGCTCAGATAACCTATGGCGAGATCGAGACTTCCCTTGCGCCCGGTAGCGGGGATGACATCCGTCATCGCATCAAGGACCAGATCCGCATCATTCGACGCAATTTTAAAGCGGAGAGGCGCCTTGCTGAGCAGCTTGAAATCATCACGGATGAATTCGAAGGCTATCATCCCGATGTTCTGGACATACACGGACGTGTTCCAGAACCCATGAAGGCGGTCAGCATCATCCTGCCCGGGATATCCCCGGAAGATCCGGAGAGCCGTTCCTGTGTTCTGGATTTCATGGCCGAAGGATTGCCCCGTCTCCGTGCATTTGGCTTTACAATCGAGATCGATGAAAGCTGGCCCGTCCATATTTACAAAGGTGATGCCCGTTTCCAGACAATGATTGAACCGTCGGGGCAGGATTGGTTCTCGCTGAGCCTGCAACTTGATATTGACGGAACCGCGCTGGATGTGACGCCAACAATCATGCAGATCATCGCCTCTTTGCCGCTGGATGAATTTGGCGAATTGCCCAAAGGGTTTGACCTGAAAAGCCACCTGGCAGATGTCGTCCTGTATCAGAATCTGCCGAATGGAACTTTGGTGCCGGTTTCCGGCGCGAAACTGACCGGCTTTGTCGAGGCATTTCTCGAAATCCAGGGAATGACACAGTTTCATCAGGCCGAAGCAGGCCGCGCCCGGCAATTGGCCGAGGCTCTGGATGGGTGTGGCGCACCATGGCGGGGCGGCTCTGAGTTGCTGGAGCTTGGCAAACGTCTGCAGGATCTGGCGACAATTGGCGATGACATTCCCCCCACGAGCCTGAAGGCCGAGCTTCGCCCCTATCAGCGGATCGGCTACGGATGGCTCAAGGCCTTGAGCGATATCGGGTTCGGCGGCATTCTTGCCGATGATATGGGGCTTGGAAAGACGGTTCAAACCCTAGCCTTGCTGGCCCATCGCCATCTTGAAAAAGAAACAGATCGCCCCAGCCTGCTGGTGGTCCCGACAAGCCTAATCGCCAATTGGCAAACCGAAGCCAGGCGCTTTGCCCCGGACCTGAAGCTGCTGACCTTGCACGGGCCCGATCGGCGCCAGCAATTTCACCGGATCCCGGATGCACATCTTGTGATTACCACCTATCCGCTGATCAATCGTGACGGTGAGCAATTGTTCGCTCATGATTTTGATCTGGCGATTCTGGACGAGGCTCAGGCCGTCAAAAACCCTGCCTCCAGCGTGGCAAAACGCATTCGGGATATCAGGGCGCGTCAACGCATTGCGCTCACCGGCACGCCGGTAGAAAACAATCTGACTGAACTGTGGGCGCTCTATGATTGGCTCATACCCGGATTTTTGGGCGATCGGAAAAGCTTTGCTGCCGAATATCGCAAACCCATCGAACAATATGGGGATCAGGTGCAACAGCGGCTGTTGTCAAACCGGGTCAAACCCTTCCTCTTGCGCCGCACAAAGGATGAGGTCGCCGAGGACCTGCCGCCAAAAACAATCATCGACGAAACCATTGCCCTTACCGGCAAACAGGCCGCCCTCTATGAAAGCGTACGCGGCGCCATGGATGAGCGCGTGCGCGAAGCGCTGTCGAAAAAGGGCTTGGCCGGCTCACGCATAACCGTGCTGGACGCTCTGCTGAAGCTGCGGCAGGTCTGTTGTGATCCAAAGCTGGTCAAACTGGAGGCCGCCGCCCAGGTGAAGGAGAGCGCAAAGTTTTCCCGCCTCATGGAAATTCTGCAGGAACTGATGAGCGAGGGACGAAAGGTTCTGGTTTTCTCACAATTCGTCGAGATGCTTCGGTTGATCGAAGCCGAAGTCCAGTCAAGAGGTTGGTCCTACGCGATGCTGCACGGCCAGACGCGGGATCGTCCAGCCGAAATCGACCGGTTCCAATCGGGCGACGCCCGGATTTTCCTGATCAGCCTCAAGGCAGGCGGCACCGGCCTGAACCTGACCGCCGCTGATACGGTCATTCTGTATGATCCCTGGTGGAACCCTGCGGTAGAGCGCCAGGCCATGGACCGCGCCCACCGCATCGGGCAGGACAAGCCGGTTTTTGTGCATCGCCTCTACACCTCCGGAACAGTTGAAAGTGCCATTCAGGACATGCAGGCGCGCAAACAGGCGCTGGCGGATGCCCTGTTTGAAGGCGCCAGCGGCGGGCCAATGGGATTGACCGAAGATGATTTGACCGCGCTTTTTGGCAGCAGGGTTTGATATCCACGCAGCCGGATTTCGCCTTCTAAAGGCTGCCCAAAAATGGCAGATAGGGGAAAGCTGCACGGCAGCATGTTGACCCAATGGTGAACAGCAGCATTGGCCTGCATATGTCGGCATAAGGATGCTGGTGACGACCTCAGACGGCTGACATCAAATACTTCCATTTGGTCACGGACTGTTCTGAACTTCCTGGATATTGAAGGACCGCTTTGCCTTTATATTCGGGGCATGCCTTTGGGTCTTGCCAATCTCTTTTGAGCAGCAATCCGAAATGGTGCATTGGGAGCGCCGTATCCTGAGTATTTTTTCTGCCGTTCAACAATTTCGAAGAACATGCCGCCGGCAAAGGGCTTTGAATAGAGCTGCAGATAACGGCCCCCTGCATCTTCGTCATATAGAATATTCAGCGACGACAATCTTGCAACAAACCCGGAATCAAGATCAAATCGGGCTGTCAAATCCGCGTAATAATTTTTGGACATTGTGAGACTATCAAAATCAAGTGTTTTCAGCTTTTCTGCTGTCTCGAACATGTCATCAGTGGCGAGGGCGATATGTTGAACGGATGCCCCAAAACTGTCTGCAAGGAAGTTGCCTGCCAGGGTACGATGCGTTTCTGCTCCATTGAGGGTGATCCTTAACGCGCCATCTTTTGCTTCCATACCCTGTGAGCGCACCAGACCGTCCGGGTCAACCACATCAACCATCAGCGTTTTCTGCATGTCGAAAAGAGTGGTGTAGAACAATGCCCAGCTGAGCATTTCATCATAGCTCATTGTTTGCGCCAAATGGTCAATCCTTTTCAAACCAGCGCCCTGAGCGGCAAGAGAATGGGTATCGAATTCGACTTCCCATACCTTGTTCAGGCCAGTGGCATCATCAAGAAAATGCAGAACGCTTCCCCCCAACCCCCTGATAGCTGGCAGGTTCAGTTCACCTGGACCGATTGGCTGATTGAAAGGTTTTGCTCCCAGCAGGGATGCCCGCTTGACTGTTGCTTTGGCGTCTCCAACCGAAAGACCAATATCACAGACTGTTGTTCCATGCATGACGAATGCACTATGCGCATGACCTGTATTTTCTAAATTCAGGACAATTCGGATATCATTTTGCTGCCACAGCTGCAGCTTCTTGCTGATGTGTTTGCCAGCCAGTTCAAACCCAAGTGTTGGCAGCAGTGCTTCCAGTGCTTTTGCCTCACCCCCGAGAGTTGCGAACTCAACGAAGGCAACCCCAGAGACATCCGTCCGTGCAGGTATGTCTGGAAGATCAATATCGACACCTTGTTCCTCGTTGCGGACATCATCCATCAGTGCAATCAGGGAGCGATAGCCATCAGCCGCTATTGTATTGGGGCTTCCGCCCCGAAACTGATCGTTGAAGATTTCCAGGGAAACGGGTCCGCTATATCCGGTCGCCATGACCGCGCGCATAAAATCTTTCACCGGCAAATCGCCCTCACCCGGCATGTTGCGAAAATGACGTGACCAATAGAGCAGATCCATATCAATCACAGGTGCATCTGCAAGTTGGACAAAGAATATTTTATCCCCGGGAATACGTCGGATCGTTTCAGGATCGATCTTGCGTCCCAACGTATGAAAACTGTCAAGGATCAAGCCGACATTTGCGTGATCAGCGCGGCGCACGACTTCCCAGGCATCGCGATGATCATTGACATGGCGCCCCCACGCCAGGGCCTCGTAACCCACCCGAAGATCGCGTTTGGCGGCACGCTCACCCAGCGCGTGAAAATCTCTGGCTGCGCGGTCAATACCGCCGACAGCTTCGGGGTGGCAGGAAGAGCAGATCAAGACCAGATCAGTACCCAGTTCCTGCATAAGGTCAAACTTTCGCTCAGCCCGATCAAACGCTTTGGCGCGAAGCGTATCAGGCAATCCTTCGAAATCACGAAACGGCTGAAATAACGTAATCTCAAGGCCCATGGAACGGATCAGATCACCCACTTCTCGTGGATCTCCGTCATGGGCAATGAAGTCCTGTTCGAAGATCTCGATACCATCAAAACCGGCCTTTGCAATTGCTTCCAGTTTTTCAGGCAGATTTCCCGATATTGAAACAGTGGCTATCGATGTTTTCATCGCTTCATCTATCCTTGATATCCGAGCAAACGCGGTAGGAAGAGCACAAAATCGGGCACAAAGGTGATCACCACCAAAGCTGCCATCAAAGCCAGAATGAAGGGCCAAATATCTCTGATAACCGCCCCGACCGGTTGTTTGGTGATGTTGGCAACGATGAATAACAACAGGCCATAGGGTGGAGTAATCAAACCCAACATGGCATTGACGACAACAATCACTCCAAAATGAACCAGATCCACACCGACCGCCTGAGCGGCAGGAATAAGCAGTGGAACGACAATCAACAAGATTGCACCGCCTTCAAGGACACAACCCAGCAACAGGACAAGAAGATTGACCGCAACCAGAAAGCCGAACTGAGACAGTTCCATATAAGCCAGGAAATCGGCCAGTGCATTCGGGATATTCTCTCGGGTTATGACATAGTTGAATGTAAGTGATCCAGCTATGAGAACGCCGATAGACCCGGCCGACCGTGATCCCGATTTCAATGTGTCCCAGAATTGCCCGAAAGTCACAGAGCGGTAGAGAATGATTGAAATGACCAGCGCATAGGCGGCCGCAACTGCTGCTGCTTCTGTTGGGGTCATGATGCCGCCATAGATGCCGCCCAATAGAATGACCGGCAGCATAAGTGCGGGAAAAGCACGCCATGTAATGCCCGGTAGCTCTCGAAGCGGTATCGCTTCATCAACCGGGAAATTGCGCTTGCGGGCAATGGCGAAGTTCATCAGCCCCATGACGAAAGCCATCAACAGACCAGGCGCCATACCGGCGGCAAACAGGTAACCAACTGATTGGTCAGAGACGAGCGCATAAAGCACCATCGGGATTGACGGCGGTATTATCGGCCCAATGGTAGCCGTCGCTGCTGTTATCGCCGCTGCATAGCTTGGCGTGTATTTTCCATCTTTGGTCATCAAAGTGATAATGATTTTTCCCATGCCGACGGCATCGGCAACGGCCGAACCGGACATGCCAGAAAAAATCACCGAAGAAACGACATTCACATGACCAAGCCCACCACGAAATCGCCCCACCAATGCCTGACAAAAACGTAATAAACGGTCCGCAAGACTACCGATATTCATCAAATCGGCCGCCAGGATGAACAATGGGATAGCCAAAAGCGTATAGCCATTGAACAGGCCTTGGAGGAGAGTTTCCGAGGCTATTGAGGGGTCAAAACCTTTCATCATCAGATAAAGGAATGTTCCACACATCATGGCCAGTCCGACCGAAAGACCTGAAATAGCCAAGACAAGAATCAGGATCGTGGAGAGGGTGAATGGATCAGTCATAGTCGTGGGTCTCTGGATGAAGCCCAAGATCTCCGGGCTTGCGCGTTCCTGAAATTCCACCCCATGCCATCAACAACATCCTGAAAATCACGGCAACGTGAAACGGAATGTAGATTGCAAAAACCCAGCTGAATGGAATGCGCATATATGCTGTGCGCTCAATCTGCATAAAGCTGACATATTCCCATGCATTTGGCAGTGTCCAAATGAAAATTGCAGCACAGGCAAGCCCTGCAAAGACATCGAATATGCGACGAACTGAGCGTGGAACGGCACTGTAAACAATATCCAGCCGGATCATGTCACCGGTCGGAATAACAAACGCAAATGTAAAAAGAATGACCCACAGCCAGGCAATTGTGACCCATTCCACAGTCCATCCGACGGGCAAGTCTAGAAAATATCGGAAGATGATTTGCAGGATAAAAACCAGAAACATGCTGCCAAGGAGAAAGGCACCAAAATGGTCTGCCAATCGCTTAATCACCTCTCCAACCTTATGATATTTTTCCATGCCATTGCCCTGGGAGGAATTGAAGAATGGGGCGGGTTGATTGCCCGCCCCATTTCGAATTATTTACCGACGGCACCAATTTTTTCGATCAGGCCGGCTGGCCAATCCTTTGAATATTCAGAATCCTGATAAACTTTGAACACATGGGTCTGAAACGCCGCATTGTCGGGCGTATACACATCGACGCCATTTGATTTCATATCGGCTTCAAGAGATATTTCCTGTTCGAGCGTGATCCCGTCGAGCGCTGCCTCAAAGTTCTTGGCGCATTCCTGCATTTTTGCCTGTTGTGCTGCAGACAAGGAGTTCCATTTTGAAAGTGAAATCGTGAACTCATTTGCAGCAATCAGATGGGCAGTCTTGCCAATATGATTGATCACTTCGTCAAACTTCATTGAGCGTGTCGCTGGGAAGCCGTTATCCTGTCCGTCAATGGCGCCTGTCTGAAGGGCCGTATAGACTTCAGAGAAAGGCACTGGGACCGGCGTCGCGCCCATTGCAGTTCCGACAAACTGCCAGCCTTCGCCTGGAGGCATGCGCAATTTGACACCTTCAAGATCAGCGGGAGTCATAATCTGCTTGTCGCCTTTGTAGCCGAGATGACGTGCGCCAATATAAGGAAAGGCCAGAATTTTGACCTTGGCTTTTTCTTCAATCTCGGCCAGCATCTCATCTAGCACATCGCTATTGTAAACAGCACGCATGTGTTCGTAATCACGGAACAGGAACGGTGTTCCAAGAATGGTTGTTGAGGGAACCTGATTGTAAAAATCAAAAATTGCGAGATTTGCCATATCCAGATTGCCGCGCTGCATGGCGGTCAATTCTGTACCCTGTTTGAATAGGGTGGCGCCGTGATAGGATTTGAAATCGAACCCATCGCCAAGGCAGGCACCGAACGCCTCACGGAGTGTTGTCGTACGAATATCATTTTCGGAAACGGTATCTGAATAAATCAGTTCGACCTTGCTTTGTGCGAACGATATATTGGCTGCAATGGCCATTCCCAGCAATGCCACGCTACCGGTTAGTATTTTGGTTAGTTTACGCATTTTGAAATCCTCCACTTGATGCGTTTCGTTTGCTTTTCAGCGGTAAATTTGGATTGGCTTCAATCCTGTCACTCCGTTGATCCAACAACGGAAACTTGGTCGAACGACTTGAAAGTCCTTTTCATTTCAACTGAGTCAGGTTTCTGCCCGCTAAACAGTTCAAACGCTTTCATCGCTTGAAACACTGCCATTCCTTCTCCGGAAAGAGTCCTGCAGCCGATCTTGCGGGCGGCTTTCAACAATTCTGTTTCAATCGGGAAATAGATGATATCGGCCACGAAATGGCGGCTCTCGATGTATTGGCCAGAAATCGGCAATCCCGGCAGGGATGCCATTCCCACAGGTGTCGCATTGACAATACCATCGGCTTCCTGCGCAGCCGTTTTGATCATCTGTTCGGAAACAATTTCTGTCTTGATCTGGCTGGCAAGATTGTCTGCAAGCGATTTGGCTTTCTCCCCGTCCGTGTCGCGAATGAGCAATTTTTCAATCTTGCAATGCGCCAGGGCCCATGCGACCGATAACCCCGCTCCACCAGCACCAATCTGCAGAACCACTTTGCCGGAAATATCCCCAAGCCCAATGCCAACATTTTCCGCAAAACCGAAGAAATCCGTATTGTACCCGATCCTCTTGCCGTTCTTGAACACGACCGTATTCACAGAACCAATCCGTTCTGCATCGGCTGAAACTTCATCAAGCAATGCCAGAACCTGTTGTTTGAAGGGAAAAGTAATGTTGAGGCCGGCAAACCCGAAAAACTGAGCGCGATCTATCACCGATGCCAAGTCTCCAATATCCGACAAATCCATATCCAGAAATTTGTAGATATATGGAATACCCAAGCGTTGGCCTTCGCGCATATGCATGGCTGGGGTGCGGGATTTGGTGATGCCACATCCCACAAGACCCACCAGCACGGACAGATCAACGGCATTGGGATTTATCAGATTTTCTGATGTGACGTTCAATGGTATTTCCTCCCATCATCTCTTGACTGCAAAAGACGATGAGTTATTTTGTACTAAATAGTTAATAGCTGTCAATAGCTTTGTACTAAACGGTTAAAAAGCGGATAAGGATATGATTTTATGGGTGAAATTCATGGAAAAGGTCCAATTGCCCTAGAAGGCATAATTGCTGAAACGCAATTGCGGAAACGAAATCCCGAAAAAGTCCAAGCCAATATTCTGAAGGTTGCGCTGGCCGAATTTGCAGCCAAAGGACTGTCCGGGGCCCGCATTGATGAGATTGCCGAGAAGACAAAAACCTCAAAACGCATGATCTATTACTATTTTGGCGACAAGCTTGGACTTTATCAAACGGTCTTGGAAGAAGCCTACAGAGAGGTTCGCGAGGCGGAAAACGCACTGGAGCTTGATCATTTGCAACCGGTCGACGCGATGGTCAAACTGGTCGCCTTCACGTTTGACCATCACGTCAGCCATCCTGATTTCATTCGATTGGTAATGATTGAAAACATCCATCAGGCAGAAAATTTGGCGCAACTTGAATCGATTCAGAAACTGAACAACGCTGCCATTGAGGAACTGGAAAAATTATGCCGTCGCGGCACCAAACTGGGTCAGTTTCGCGAAGACCTTGATCCTTTGATGCTCCATTGGCAAATCAGCGCATTCTCCTTCTTTAACGTTTCCAATCAGCCAACCTTTTCAAACCTGTTTGGCGATGCGCTTTATCAACCAAACGGTCAAAAGCAGCTGCGCCAAAACTGCATAAACATGATTTTGCGATTTGTTCTGTTGCCGGAAAATTCAAATGAACAAAAAAACGAACTCGGAGCTGAAAATGATAAATCCTGAACTGAATTCCTTTCTTGAAGTGTGGGACAACAAATGGGCTGATCTGCCCCCGAACGCTGACGCTGCGGCGCGCCGCTGTCATTTTGAAGCAATTGCCAGGGATATGCGGCTTCCCAGCCCTTTGGATGTCGATTGTGATTCAGTGCACCTAATCAACAGCGAAGCAGGCAAAGTTCGCGTCAGAGTGTTCAGGTACAAGTCTGACGCAAGCCAACCTTGCCTCATCTATATGCATGGTGGGGCATGGATGCAGGGCAGCCCGGAAACCCACTGGGACATTACTTCCCGGATTGCTTCTTTCAACAAGCAAACTGTCATTAGCATCGATTATGCATTGGCCCCCGAGCATCCGTTTCCTGCCGCGATAACGCAATGCGCCGCAGTGATTGAATGGGCGTTCAAAAATGATGTCGATCTGAAAATCAATATCGAGAAAGTCTCAATCGGCGGTGACAGCGCAGGAGCCAACCTTGCGGCGGCTCTATGTATCATGTTTCGGGACGCGCCGGAAAAGCTCAATGCGCAACTGCTTGTTTATCCTGCCTGTGACTTTGATCGTGCACGTCCATCTTACACTGAAAACGCCGATGGGCCTTTGATCAAAACGCAAGGTATGGAATTCATCAATCGCATGTATAGCCCTGATGAAAAAGAGCTTGAGACAAATCCACTTGTGGCACCCCTGGTTGCCAGCGACCATTCGAACCTGCCGGCTGCCTTTATTGCGGTCGCCGAACATGACCCTCTGCGCGATAGCGGCATAGCCTATGCCAAGGCACTGATCAAAGCTGGCGTGCCGGTTGAACTTGATTCCGGCAATGGCCTGATCCATGGATACCTCAGAGCAATGGAATATTGTGGTGAGAGCATGGACAAGCTCAAAAAAATGTCGGCCTGGCTCAAGGAAGTCAATGACAAATGAGAGTGAGTAAAGGCATCCCTCACCCCGTCACGCCATCTCTGGAATTCGAATTTTCCATTACCGCTGAAATCAGCGCGCCAAAAAGCGGCGGCTCGGGTCTTTACGGTGAACTTCTCCATATTCCCATTTTGGGAGGAATGCTGGAGGGGGAGCGGATTTCTGGAAAAATTTTGCCGGGTGGTTCGGACTGGCCTGTCATACGAAAAGACGGATCGTCCGAGATCAGGGCAAGTTACTCCATTGAAACCAACGACGGCGTGTTCATTCGCATCATCAATGAGGGCCTGCGGGTTTCCAGTGCCGAAGTGATGAATAGACTACGCGCAGGCAAAAAAGTGGACCCGTCAGAATACTATTTTCGGGCTTCACCTCGTTTCGAAGTCTCTGACGGCCGATATCAGTGGTTGCGAGAACATGTTTTTGTAGCATCTCTCGCGCCTTTCAGCGGTGGCATTGCCATCAACGTCTACCGCGTTCTTTGAAGATGCTCATAGTTCTGCCAATTGCAAATATTACAAAATTGAGCCTTTCTGGTTTTCCACTGTGCAGGACGCCCTCACACCACCCAATCAAAGACATAGCCGGCGGCAAATGAGCCTGTGACGGCGAGCGCCAGATAGAGCAGGAAGGGTTTGAGCCTCAGAACCGGAAAGATCGCCATGGCGCCCCAGATGCTGACGACGCCGCCGGAGACAAGGAAGGCCATGGCCGCGCCGGGTGCCATGCCGTGGTCCATCAGGCCACGGGTCAGCGGCAGCGCCGCATAGCCATCCAGATAGGCCGGCGCGCCAACAAACACCGCGAAAGGGATCGCCCACCAGACATCCGCACCCATATAGGCCGACAGGGCCTGGGGCTGCAGCAGGGCATTGAGCAGATATTCCGCAGCAAAGGCCGGGATGAGACAGATCAGAATAAGCCGCGTCGTGGCGGCAAAATTCTGACGAAACACGGCCCGCCGAGCAGCATCTTTCCAGATCCGCGCATCGAAAGGCAGGGGCGCGCCGCAATTGCTCTGCGACAGGCTGCCGACAAGCGCGTTGTGACGCAGCGGCACCCGCACCCAGGGCTGGGCGGAAAACAGCGCGGTAATCGCGCCACCCCACAGGCCAAGGCCAAAGGCGGCCATCGTCTTGCCGACAGCAAAGCCAATCCCAAGGGTTGCCGCCGTGGTTGCAAGCATGGCCGGATCGGTAATCGGTGAGGATAGCCAGAAGGCCATGATCGGCGCCAGCGGTATCCCGGCGGCCAGCAGCCCGGCCATCAAGGGCAGAACCGTCACGCCGCAGACCGGTGTGATCGCACCGATGAGCGAGGCCAGAAAGATCGCGGGAACCATCCGTCCCTGAAAGGCCCGGGCGATCGGCGCGTCGGCCCCGCTGGCCATGATCCATGCGGCCAGAAGAATGCCCACCAGGACAAGAGGCGCCACCGAGACCAGCCCCATGGCGACAAATTGCACCATCTCCCAGGCCGGGCCTGGCCAGATCGAGGCCCCGGCAATCGCCAGGCCAAGCGCGGCGGTCATCAGCAATGGCTTGAAACGGAATCCGCTGCCGCTTTGTGTTTGATCCGACAATTCTGACCTCCTGTGGTTGCTGCTTTGAAAATGGCGCATCCTCTGGCATAAGTGAAACGGGTTATTCAGCATTCAGCAATGAGTTTTTCCAATGGATCAATTGAACAGCGACCTGTTGCGCACCTTTCTGGCGGTGGCCGATGCGGGCAGTGTCACCGAAGGCGCAGCGCGTATCCACAGGTCACAATCGGCCGCGAGTCTGCAGATCCGCAAGCTGGAGGATGTGCTGGGTCAACCGGTCTTTGAAAGGCACGGACGCGGCGTTGTGCTGAGTGCGGCGGGCGAACGCCTGCTGCCGGTGGCGCGCGATGTCACCAGAAGGCTGGATACGGCGCTGCGCGACCTGACCGCGGATGATCTGCATGGCGCCCTGCGCCTCGGCATCCCCGACGACCAGAGCAAGGAGGTGCTGTCGCGTATTGTCGGCGCATTCGCGCAATCCCATCCGCTGGTCGATCTCGACGTCACCTGCGCGCTCAGCACCGGGTTTCCGGCGGCGCTCGCCGCAGGCCGCCTCGACCTGGCCATCTACGAGGTGGCGCAACCGCTGCCGGGGCTTGACGTTCTGCGCCGCGAGCGCACCTGCTGGATGGTGTCGCGCCACCACGACCTGATGGGCCGCGATCCGCTTCCCGTGGCCCTGTTCGACCGGGATTGCTGGTGGCGTGATGCCGCCCTTGAGGCCCTGCGCAAGAGGCAGCGCCCCTATCGGATCGTCTATTCCAGCCAAAGCGTTGCAGGCGTCGCCGCAGCCCTCGAAGCGGGCATTGCCATCGGCCTGCTGGGCGAAACGAGCATGAGCCCCGATTTACGGCAACTCGGGCCCCGGGAGGGATTTGACGCAATGCCGGTCTCCAGCCTCGTGCTGGGCCAGCGCCCCGACGCCGCCACGCCGCCGATCCTGGCCATGAAAGCCGCGATCCATAGGGCCTTTGAGGGCGCGTGATCAGCGCGCAAGATTGTGCGACGCCAGTTTGCTTTACCTCTCATCATTCACGCAGGTGCATCCTGGCCAAGCAGCAAACCTGTCCGCAAATGCCGGACCAATTCAGTTCAACCTGGTATCCCTGTCCTGCAGCGATCAATGAGGTGGGCTTGCTCCTCTGTCTCGAACACCCGATCTCAACCCTTGCCGCTCACCTCCGCGAGACTCTTTTTTCCCGCCGCCAGGCGCGCCAGCACATCGACATGGACGTCCAGCGCATCGATCACCCTGTAGCCCGGATCCTGCCCGTCGAAAGCGAGGTTCAGGTCGGTGCCGGCAAGGACAACGGCTTCGGCGCCTTGCTCCTCCACCATCCGCCGGCCGGCGTCCAGAAACCTCTGGCGCTGGGAAGGGGTGCAATGGCCAGCAACGGCGACCTCCTGATAGCTCTGCGCGAGCGCCTCGATGTCATCGTCCAGAGCGACTGCTTGCGTTCGGGCAAGCTGGCCGTAAAGCCGGGTGCGCATCACCACGCGCGTTCCCAGAAGACCGACGCGCCGTAGGCCTTGGCTGACGAAATAGCTATCGAGCGGGGCGACGCCGGACACCAGTGGCAGGGGCGACAGGGCCTCAAGCTCCGCGAAGCAATAATGCGCGCCAAGCGATGTCAGCGCCGCCACCTGCGCCCCGGCAGCCTTGAGTTCGCCCACCTGTTGCGCGAAAATCTCGGCCTGCGGCTGGCGCAGGTCGGCAAGATTGTTGGCAATCAGCGTCTGTATGTCCCCATGCGACAGGGTCATGCGCAGGGACGCGCCCTTCGCCTCCATTGCCGCGACAAGACGCTGATAATAGACGACGCTGGCTGCAACCCCGATTCCGCCGATAAGTCCGATATGCATTTACCCCTCCGATAATTTCTGAAGTGCTCCCAGCGCCTGCACGCAAGCATCCGCAAGCCCCATAGGGCCCCTGTCGAACGTCTTGCCCAATGCCCGTGCGACACGAATGGACAACATAGCGCAATCAAGGCCGCACTGCATCTGCCATGATCTGCGCGGCAGCATTCCCATCTTTTCGTTTGCTGTTAGACAGCGATCAAATTTTGGCCACCTAAAACCGCTAAATGTCAGAGGATATACACGTAGGGGCGCAGGCAGGGCACAAGGGAAGCCGCCAGCACGTCTTGTGAGGTCTCGCAGTCAGGAAAAGGCGCATTGTCCAATGAATGAATTATTCGAACGTGCCATGATGGCGCCCGAGACGGCTTTTGAGACACCCGAGGCGGTGATCAGTTCACCCGCGCTGACAGTCGATCAGAAGATCGAGGTTCTGCGCCGTTGGGAATATAACGCATCCGAGGAAGCGGTCGCGCTTGAAGAAGGCATGCCGGGAGAAGAGACCGGTTTGTTGAGAGACATATTGATCGCACTCGGCGAACTGACAGGCCCGCTCGACCTCGATCATACCGGCCCTTCCAAACAGCACGGTCTGCCGCGCGAGGCGATCACCAATCCGCGCCCAGACAAGAACAAGGGCAAAGGCAAAGGCAAAGGCAAGAACAGCTAGCAAGATCCGGATCGTCGCCCTTTTTGGACCACGACAATCAAGCCGTCCCCAACCTGCGCCCACAAAACCCTCTAGGTGCGCGAAAAAACATAATCCGTTTCCTGCACAAGCTTCTCGCCGGGCCGCAGGACCGCGCTTGGAAAATGGCTGTGGTTGGGGGAATCCGGCCAGACCTGACTTTCAAGACAGAAACCGGCATGGGCGCCATAGGGCTGCCCCATCAGTCCCGGCACGGGCACGGCAATGCTGCCCCCGGTGTAGAACTGCAGGCCCGGTTCGCCAGTCCACACATTCATGGTCACGCCGGAACGCGGGCTGCGCACCAGCGCCACAGGCCGTTTCTCCACCCGCCGATCAGACAGGCAGAAATTGTGGTCATAGCCCATCGGCGATTGCGCAACCATGGGGCGCATTTCGCTGAATTCGAAGTCCGTTCCTCTAACAGGTCGCACCTCGCCGGTCGGGATCAATTCCGCATCAACCGGCAGGTAATGATCAGCCGCCACAAAGATGTCATGATAAAGGATGTCCTCATCGCCATCCAGGTTGAAATAGCTATGGTGGGCCATGTTGCACAGGGTCGGTTTGTCGGTCTCGGCCTCATGGACAAGACTCAGAACGCCGTCCGGCTTCAAGCGATAGGTGCAGGCTGCCCTGCAGCGTCCCGGATAGCCCATATGCCCGTCCGGATCATCGAGCTCGAAGCGCACGAAGTCCGTGCCGAGATCGGCGATCTGCCAGACCTGGCTGGCGAAGCCGTCAGACCCGCCATGCAGGTGGTGCTTGCCCTTTTCGTTGCGATCAAGCTGGTAGGTTGCGCCGTCCAGTTCAAAGCGGCCACCGGCAATGCGATTGGCATACCGTCCGGGCGTTGCGCCGAAATAGGGTGAATGGGCCGGATAGGGGTCGAATTCCGCAAAACCCAGAACCAGGGGCGCCTGGAAACCATCCATCCGCAGATCCTGAAGGGCCGCGCCCCAACTCATCACATGCGCCGTCAAACCGCCGCCTGTCAGCTTGACGCGGTGGACATCCGTGCCCTGCGATGTCCTGCCGAACAATTCCTTGGTCACCTTCATGCAACACCCCCGTTTTCTTGCAGCCATGCTCTAATGCAGACCGCGCGCCATTCAAACTGGCCGCGCCGAACAACAATCACCATCAGCGGGATAATTCCCTTGTCGCCGCATCCAGCCCGGACAGCGTCAAGGGGAACATCCGGTCGGCAAAGATCTGCTTGATCAGGCCGATGGAATGGGTGTAGCCCCAGTTCTTTTCCTGCGTCGGATTGATCCAGACAGCTTTGGAAAAATGATCCAGCACGCGGCCCAGCCAGACCTGACCGGCTTCCTCGTTCCAATGTTCGACGGCACCGCCCGGATAGACGATCTCATAGGGACTCATCGAGGCATCGCCGACGAAGATCACCCGGTAATCGGAGCCATAGGTGCGCAACACATCATAGGTCGACAGGACCTCGCTGCGTCGTCGGCTATTGTCCTTCCAGACGCCCTCATAGAGGCAATTGTGAAAATAATAATATTCAAGCTGCTTGAATTCCATCCGCGCGGCGGAAAACAATTCCTCGACCACCTTGATGTGATCATCCATGGAACCGCCGACATCGAAGAACATCAAAAGCTTCAGGGCATTGCGTCTTTCGGGCCGGGTCTGAACGTCGAGATAGCCGTGTTCGGCTGTCGAGCGAATGGTGCCCGACAGGTCAAATTCCTCGTCAGCGCCCGAACGGATCCAGCGCCGCAGCCGTTTCAGCGCCACCTTGATATTACGGGTGCCCAGTTCGACGGAATCGTCAAAATTGCGGAATTCGCGTTTGTCCCAGACCTTCACGGCCCGGCGATGGCGGCTTTCATCCTGGCCAATGCGGATGCCCTCGGGATTGTAGCCATAGGCGCCAAAGGGCGAAGTCCCGGCCGTGCCGATCCATTTGCTGCCGCCCTGATGCCTGCCCTTTTGTTCTTCAAGCCGCTTTTTCAGCGTCTCCATCAGCTTGTCGAAGCCGCCAAGGCTTTCAACCAGCTTCTTTTCTTCCTCGCTCAGATGTTTTTCCGCCAGCCTTTTCAGCCATTCCTCGGGCAATTCGGTGACCTCGGCGCCCGCCTCGCCGGAAACGGCCTCGACACCGCGAAAAGCATGGGCAAAGACCTGGTCGAACCGGTCGATATAGCGTTCATCCTTGATCAGCGCCGCTCTGGCCAGATAGTAGAAACCCTCCACATCATAATTGACCAATTGCGCATCCATGCCTTCCAGCAGGGTCAGATATTCGCGCAGCGAGACCGGAAGCTTTGCGGCTTTCAGTTCGAGGAAAAAGGGTAGGAACATCCGTTGAGCCCTTTCATCTTGCGGTAAATGGTTCGCCAGGCAGTCAAACCAAAACCCATTGTCACAATCTTACGTTTGTGCGCGCACATATTTGATGAACGGCGTCTTTTCAGCAACACGATCATAGAGATGCCGCGCCGTTTCGTTGAAATCCTGCGTGAGCCAGTAAACCGAGGGGCAACCAGCCTCGTCAGCCCGGCGATAGACAGCCTCGATCAACGCGCGTCCCACACCGGTCCCGCGGACCTGCGGATCGGCATAGAGATCCTGAAGATAACAGACATTTTCGATACGCCAGCAATGGCGATGAAAAAGAAAATGGACCAGCCCGGTCAAGTGACCATCCTGCTCGGCGACAAGGGCGCAATATTCGTTGTCAGCGCCCGACAGCAGCCGCTCAAAAGTTGTCTGATAGACATCTTCACCCACGCTGGTCTCGTAAAAGGCAAGATAATCACCCCAAAGACGCCGCCATTGCACCGCGTCCGCCTTTGCCAGCGGTCTGATCAATGGGCCTGTCATGACACGGCCCCTGGCAACTTGCGATCCTTGCCGATATCGTTCAGGTCAAAACAGGTCGTCTGGTAAATCGTGTTGATCCAGTTTCCGAACAGCAGATGGGCATGGCTGCGCCAGCGGTTCAGGGGTTTGCGCGTCGGATCATCATCGGGGAAATAATTATGCGGAATCTCGATGGCTTTGCCCTGGCTGACATCGCGCTGGTATTCCTCTCCCAGCGAGAATGAATCATATTCGATATGATTGAAAATATACAGCCGGTTGCACAATTCCTCATGCACGAAACACACGCCCGTCTCGTCGGATTTCATCAGCACTTCGAGGCCGGAAGCCGGATCGATATCCTTGTCACGGATTTCGGTCCAGCGGGAAACCGGAATCTGGAAATCATCGGAAAACCCGTTCAGATAGGGCGATGAGGGTCTCAGGATGTGGTGCCGGTAAACGCCGAAAGCCTTCTTGTCCAAAGTGTATTTGGGCACCCCGTGAAAATGATGAATGGCGGCCATCGCGCCCCAGCAGATGTTGAAGCTGGAATGCACATTGGTCGTCGTCCAGTCCAGAATCTGGGTCATCTTGTCCCAATAGGCCACCTCTTCGAAATCCAGCAGTTCGATCGGCGCACCGGTGATGATGAAGCCGTCAAACTTGCGGTGCTGAACCTCTTCCCAGGTGTCATAGAAGGCCAGCAGATGTTCTTCGGAAGTGTTTTTTGCCTTGTGCTCGCCAATGCGCACCAGCGACAGCTCCACCTGCAGCGGCGTCGCGCCGATCAGCCGGGCAATCTGCACCTCCGTGCGGATCTTGTCCGGCATCAGATTGAGCAGGCCAATCTGCAAGGGACGGATATCCTGCCGGATGGCGGCCGAATCCGTCATGATCGTCACACCCTCGTGTTCGAGGGTCTTTCGGGCCGGCAACTGGTCAGGGATCTTGATGGGCATGGGACTATGGACTGCTTGTGGCGCGTTTCACAAATACGCGTGGAAAGTTGAGAGGGAACGATCGATCGGCATCAGCCACCGTTGCGCCGTGCCATGAAGGCCAGCCTTTCGAACAGATGCACATCCTGCTCGTTCTTGAGCAAGGCACCGTGCAATTTGGGCAGCGCATTGTTGGCATTGCCGCGCAGGTCGGCGGGATCGACATCATCTGAAACCAGCAGACGGATCCAGTCGAGCGCCTCCGATGTGGAAGGTTTCTTCTTCAGGCCGGGAACATCGCGCACTTCGTAAAACTGCGTCAGCGCCGCGCGCACCAGATCCTGCTTGATGCCCGGATAATGCACATCGACAATCCGCTGCAGGGTCTCCAGATCGGGGAACTTGATGAAGTGAAAAAAGCACCGCCGCAGGAATGCGTCAGGCAGTTCCTTTTCATTGTTCGAGGTGATGATGACGACGGGCCGCTGAATGGCCTTCACGGTTTCGCCGGTCTCGTAGACAAAGAACTCCATCTTGTCGAGTTCCTGCAACAGGTCGTTGGGAAACTCGATATCGGCCTTGTCGATTTCGTCGATCAGCAGCACGACCTTCTTGTCGGATGCAAAGGCCTCCCACAATTTGCCGCGCTTGATGTAATTGGCCACATCATTGACGCGTCCGTCGCCAAGCTGGCTGTCACGCAGCCGCGAGACGGCATCATATTCGTAAAGCCCTTGCTGCGCCTTGGTGGTGGACTTGATGTGCCACTCGAACAATTCCAGACCAAGCGCTTCGGCAATCTGTTTGGCAAGCTCTGTCTTGCCCGTGCCGGGCTCTCCCTTGACCAGCAGAGGCCGCTCCAAGGTGATGGCGGCATTGACCGCAACCGTCAGATCTTTTTCCGCAATATAGGCTTTTGTACCTTCAAACCGCATGTTTTCCATCTTTCGCAAATTTTTTTCGGACCCTACAGCGGATTGTCATCAAATAGAACCATGTGATGACGGAAAACCGCTGGACCAATACCCGCTACAAGTGCGTCTTCAATCGCTGCTTTCAAGCGCTTCGCGCAGCATTTCCAGTTCCAGCCATTCTTCTTCCATTTTCGCCAGCTTTTCGCGCAGGCCCGCCAGGTCTGCAGCTGTCCTGTTGAAACCTTCCGGGTCACGGGCAAAAAATTTCTGATCCGCCAGTTTTTTCTCCAGCGCTTCGGCCTTGCTTTCCGATTCGCTGATCTTCCCCGGCAGGCTCTCCAGTGCAAATTTCTGCTTGTAAGACAATTTGCTTTTTTGCTCCGCAGGTTTTGAAGTTTGCGTCTTGCCAGCGGTTTTTTCACGGGCCTGCTTTGCGGCAATGGCCGCCTGCCCGCGTTGCGCCAACATGTCCGTATAACCGCCGGCATAAAGCAGCCAGTGACCATCGGGTGCTGCGGAATTGGCCGGAGCGATGGTGGAGGTTACCGTGCGGTCAAGAAAGTCACGGTCATGACTGACCAGAATGACGGTTCCGGCAAAGCCTGCAACAATCTCCTGCAACAGGTCCAGCGTTTCCATGTCGAGATCATTGGTCGGCTCATCAAGAATGATCAGATTGGCAGGTTTTGCCAGATTGCGCGCCAGGATCAGCCGCGCCCGTTCGCCGCCGGACAAATCACGGATGGGCGTGCGCGCCTGTTCGGGCTGGAACAGAAAATCTTTCATATAGCCCGTGACATGGCGCTGCTCGCCATTGACCAGCAGCGTGCTGCCGCGCCCGTCGGTCAGAAAATCCTCCAGGGTTCTGTTCAGATCAAGATCATCGCGTTTTTGATCAAGCGTCGCGATTTCCAGATTGGCGCCCAGACGGATGGTGCCGCTGTCGGGCTCAATCTGCCCCGTCAACATCTTCAAAAGGGTCGTCTTGCCGGCGCCATTGGGCCCCACCAGACCGATGCGGTCACCCCGGTGAATGCGGATAGAAAAATCCTCCACAATTGCCCTGTCCCCATAGGATTTGCCAATCCCTTCCGCCTCGATGACAAGCTTTCCCGATTCGCGTATCTGCGATGCGGTCACCTCGATGGAGCCGGTGGGGCGCTTGTGATCGCGAAAACGCGACCGCATGTCATGGAGTTCCGAAAGGCGGCGCACATTGCGCTTGCGGCGTGCCGTGACGCCATAGCGCAGCCAATGTTCTTCGCGCTGGACAGCACGGCCCAGCTTGTGCTGTTCAATTTCCTCTTCCTCGAGTACCCGGTCACGCCAGGCCTCGAATCCGCCAAAACCTTCATTCAACCGGCGCGCCACACCGCGATCCAGCCAGATGGTCGACCGCGATACATTCTCCAGAAAACGCCGGTCATGGGAGATCACCACAAGGGCGCCCCGGGTGCGCTTCAGTTCGTTTTCGAGCCATTCAATGGTTGGCAGGTCGAGATGGTTCGTCGGCTCATCAAGCAGCAGGACATCCGGTTGCGGAGCAAGCACCCGCACCAGCGCTGCGCGGCGCGCTTCTCCGCCCGACAATTGCTGCGGATCTTCCTCACCTGTCAGTCCGAGGTTCTCCAGCAGATAGGTCACTCTGTGAGCATCATCGCCCGGCCCCATGCCGGCTTCCGCATAGGCCTGGACTGTTGAAAAACCCTCAAAATCCGGCGCCTGCTCCAGATAGCGCACGGTTGCAGAAGGGTGTTTGAAGATCTCACCCGACTGCGCTTCGACGATACCGGCGGCAATTTTCATCAGGGTCGATTTTCCGGACCCGTTGCGCCCGACGAGGCAGATCCGGTCATCCGGCTCCACCTGCAGGTCGACATCAGCCAGCAGCGGTGTGCCGCCAAAGGTCAATGCAATGTGATCGAGTTTGAGAATCGGCGGAGCCATATTTACCTGCCTGATTGATCGAATGGACGTGACAGCAACAGAGCCGACCCGGACTTCAAAGATATGGTGACCGGACCTTCAGCCACATTGGAAAGTGTACGCGACGATCCGAATTCCAGTTCGAAAGCCTGCAATTCATAACGGGCGCCCGTGATGTGCAAACCGGAAACATCCGCAAAATTCAAGATTGAAAAAAGCGATGACGGCGGCAAATCAAAGGTGCGGCTGCCGGTCAAGAGCGGCCAGGCCTCTTCTGTTCCCGATGTCAGCAGAACATCAATGCCCCGCTGGCTGAGAGCGCAGGCGAAGGTCATGTGCATGAATGCATGATCGCTGCGTTCCCCGCCCAGGGCGCCAGCCATGATGATCCGTTCGGCGCCAAGCGCCAGGGCCTCTTCCACAGCAATCTCGCCATCGGTCAGATTCTTGGCCGCGGGATAGGGCTTGCGATGCGTATCCGGCCAGGCCTCGATGAGTTGCTCCGGCGAGGAATCAAAATCACCCACCCACAGCTCCGGTGCAACCGAAAGCATCTGCGCGTGGCGCATGCCGCCATCGGCAGCAATCACCCGCGCCCCGGCGATCTGCTGCTCCAGGCGCTCGGTTTTGTCGAGATTCCCGCCAAGCAGGATCAAAAATGTGTTCTGTCTGATCATCTTGCGATGCACATAGCAGCTTTTCAGGCACTTGCCAGCGCCGATAACGCATATTAAGACGGTACTTGCTCTAACGGGGTGCCGGCCATTTGTGGTCTGCTGAGAGGCTTTGCCAACCCGAAGAACCTGATCCGGCTCATACCGGCGGAGGGATTAGACGCCATAAGCGGCTTTTTCCTTTTCTTTCAATCACAGGAGGCGCTTATGCCCATGAAATCTCTATTCCATTCCATCACCCTTGCCGCGGCCCTGCTGACGGCCTCGTCCCTTTTGACCAGCCCGATGGCGGCTGACCGGGAGTTGACGGTCTACACCTATGACAGCTTCGTTTCGGACTGGGGTCCGGGGCCCCTTGTCAAAACCGCTTTTGAAGAACAGTGCGACTGCACCTTGAACTGGGTTGGCATTGCCGATGGTGTGGCGCTGCTTAACCGTCTGAAGCTCGAAGGCGCCAGCACCAAGGCTGATATCGTGCTGGGACTGGACACCAATCTGGTCACAGAAGCCAAAAAGACAGGCCTGTTTGCCAAAAGCGGCACAGACCAGACACAGGTTGCCGTGCCCAATGGCTGGAGCGACGACATCTTTATCCCCTATGATTTTGGTTATTTCGCGGTCGTCTATGACACCGAGGCACTGGCCACACCGCCAGCCAGCCTGAAAGAACTGGTGGAAGGCGATCCCGAAACCAAGATCGCCATTCAGGATCCGCGCACCTCGACACCGGGCCTTGGCCTGCTTCTGTGGATCAAGTCCGTCTATGGTGACGAGGCGCCCGCGGCCTGGAAAAAACTCCAGAAAAGAGTCCTGACAGTGACCCCTGGCTGGTCCGAGGCCTATGGGTTGTTTACCGCCGGCGAAGTGCCGATGGTGTTTTCCTACACCACATCGCCCGCCTACCACATGGTTGCCGAAGACACCGACCGCTATCAGGCCGCATCCTTCGAAGAGGGCCATTATCTGCAGATTGAAGTGGCCGCCATGCTGAAATCGGCCAGGGACAAGGACCTGGCCCGGGAATTTCTGACATTCATGACCGGACCGGGCTTTCAAAACGCCATTCCGACAACCAACTGGATGTTCCCGGCCGGCAAGACAACCGAGCCTTTGCCGGCGGCATTTTCCGAACTGGTCACGCCACCAAAAACCCTGCTCTATACGCCCGCTGAAGTGGCCCGTAACCGCAAGGCATGGATTGACGAGTGGCTTGCCGTCATGAGCCAGTAAAACCCGATGCTGACCCGGCGGCAGACCGTCAGGAGCCTTGCCGCCGGCTATGGTGTGCTGGCCGGCATGGCCCTGGTGATTGGCGCGGCTGTCATTGCCCTGCTGATTGCTGCTGCGGACCTGTCGGTCGATGATGCCGGGTTCTTCAATGTCGCCGAATTCTTCAATGTCTATGTGTGGAGGGTCACCCGCTTCACCCTGCTGCAGGCGGTGCTTTCAACAGTTCTGTCTGTGGCGCTCGCCATACCGCTGGCGCGCGCCCTGGCCCGGCGACAGACATTTTTCGGGCGCAAATGGCTGCTGCGCCTGCTGGCCGTGCCGATCGGCCTGCCACCCATCGTGGCGGCCCTCGGGCTTATCGAAATCTGGGGGCGAAATGGGCTCATCAACACGGCGTTGCTTGCTGGCGGCCTCGACAATCCCATTTCGATCTATGGATTGCCGGGCATATTGATCGCCCATGTATTTTTCAACATGCCGCTGGCCACCCGGCTGTTGCTGACGCAACTGGACCGCGTGCCATCCGAATACTGGCGCAACGCCAGCCAATTGGGCCTGGGCCAATGGGCAACCTTCCGGTTGATTGAATGGCCCTACATGCGAAGCCACATTGCGGGCATTGCCGGGCTGGTCTTCATGCTGTGCGTCACCAGCTTCACGCTGGTGTTGCTGCTTGGCGGCGGGCCTGCAGCGACCACGATAGAAGTCGCCATCTATCAGGCGCTTCGTTTCGACTTTGATCCGCAAAGAGCCGTCATTCTGGCGCTGCTGCAATTGCTCCTGACCGGCATCCTGCTGGCCGTGCTGGCATCGATTGGCGGCGCGCCGCAGGAAACCCCCACGCTTGGCCAACCCACACGGCGTTTTCCCGGTCGGGGGTATCTGGCCCAAAGCGCGGATTTTTGTCTGATCATCCTTATGGCGCTTTTTCTCGTAACGCCGCTGCTGTCCATTGCCTTTTCCGGGTTGAGTGCCGATTTCAAGCAATTGTTCAGCGAGACGATTGTCTGGCGCGCCATCACCACCAGCCTGGCGATTGCTTCACTAGCGGCCATTTGCGCCGTGACACTGGCGCTGGTGCTGATCCGGGCGCGCTATGCGGCCCTGCCGCTGGTCAGCCACAATGGCTGGGCCCGATGGTTTCGGGCTCTGGCGGCGGCGGCATCCAGCCTTGTCCTTCTGGTGCCGCCCATTGTGCTTGGAGCCGGCTGGTTTGTCCTCCTGCGCAACCGGCTGGACGTCTTTTCACTGGCGCCCGTCATCGTCATTACCATCAATGCCCTGATGGCCCTGCCATTCGTCATGCGGGTTCTGGAACCGGCCCATACCACCCATATGGCCAGAACAGGTCGCCTGACCGCATCGCTGGGCATAGGCGGCATCAGCCGCTTGCTGCTGGTCGACTGGCCGGGCCTGCGCCGGGCCTTTCTGCTTGCCACCGCCTTTGCAGCGGCGCTTTCGCTGGGCGACCTTGGCGCCATCGCGCTGTTTGGCAGCCAGGACGTTGTCACCCTGCCCTATTTGCTGCTGCAGCGCATGGGCAGCTACCGGTCAAATGATGCCGCAGGCCTTGCCCTCATCCTTGGCCTTGTCTGCCTGATCCTGATGGTCATTGCCGATCAGGAGAGGCCTCGAGCCAGAACGGAGACAGCCACATGACCGGCCAGCAGGTTACCATTGATAATGTCTCCATTGCCCATGCGAATGTGTCGATGCATTTTGACGTGCGGTTCGAGCCGGAAAAAATCACTGCCATCATCGGCCCCTCGGGCGGTGGAAAATCAACCCTGCTCAATCTGGTTGCCGGTTTCGAAAGGCCGGACAGCGGCCATGTGCGGATCGGCAGTGAGGACTATACACATGCCGACCCTGCGGATCGCCCGGTATCGATGGTCTTTCAGGAGAACAATCTGTTCTCCCATCTCGATATCCAGACAAATATTGCCCTGGGCATTCGGCCCCATCTTGTCGCCGATGCCGGCGACCGGGCCATGGTCACGGATGCGCTGCAACGGGTCGGTCTGAGCGGCTTTGAAAAACGCATGCCCGGAACCCTTTCGGGAGGCGAACGCCAGCGCGTTGCCATTGCCCGCGCCCTGGTGCGGCAAAAGCCCGTTTTGCTGCTGGACGAACCTTTCGCCGCCCTTGGACCACGGCTGCGCAGTGACATGTTGGATCTGATCGGCCAATTGCAGCGCGAGATGGCCATGACCGTGCTGCTCGTCACCCATCAACCGGAAGACGCCTTGCACATTGCTGACGCGGTTGTATTCCTTGATGACGGCAGGATTGTCGCCGCTGGAGCTGTATCCGGATTTTTTGACCGACTTGATATTCCCGGACTTGGGGATTATCTGGGGGATAGGAGTCCTCAAACGGGACTACCAGCTGACTGAGAAGTCAGCTAAAAGCGGTAATGAAACCGTTCATTGACAAGGTGTTGAACCGATTTCTGCATTTTCATCCCATGACAGCTTCACGCGCACCGCGACCGTGCGGGAAAAACTGCGCCTGATTGCCCGGAAATCCTGCGTTGTTGCAGCACTTTGTCTGACAATAAGCGGGTGCCAGTCCCTGCTTGGCCAAACCTATCCGACATCGCTCGAGCCATCGGCGAATCCGCAGACGGTGGGTCAGCTTGAACAAAATGACCCGCGCTCGCAGGTGGGCGCCCGTGAACATCCGCGAATCGTTGCCAGCTACGGCGGTGAATACGGCGATGCAAAGGTGGAACGTCAGCTTGCCCGTATCGTCGGCGCCTTGACGCTTGTTTCGGAAAACCCGAAACAGACCTACCGCATAACCATCCTCAATTCTCCGGCCGTCAATGCCTTCGCCTTGCCAGGCGGTTATCTCTACATCACCCGTGGATTGCTGGCTTTGGCCAATGATTCCGCTGAAGTGGCAGCTGTCATTGCCCATGAAATGGCCCATGTAACAGCCAATCACGGTGTTCAGAGAAAACAGCGAGAGGAGGCCGAAGTCATTGCCAGCCGCGTTGCCGCAGAGGTTCTGTCCAATGAAATATCCGGACAGAAGGCGCTTGCCCGCAGCAAGCTGAGATTGGCGGCTTTCTCCAGGCAACAGGAACTGCAGGCCGACGTCATTGGTGTGCGCATGCTTGGCGAAGCAGGCTTCGATCCCTATGCCGCAGGCCGTTTCCTGCAGTCGATGGAAGCCTACAGCCGCTACCGCGCAGGCGACGTGGACAATGACCAAAGTCTTGATTTTCTCTCCAGCCATCCCGATGCGCCAAAACGACTGGAGCTTGCCACACGGCACGCCCGCGCCTTCGGGCCGGAGGGAACCGGCATACGCGATCGCGAGAAATATCTCGAATCCATCAACGGGCTTTTGTACGGCGACAGTCCCAAGGAAGGCTACGTGCGAGGGCTGGCCTTTCTGCATCCCAATCTGGGCATCCAGTTCTCCGTGCCCACGGGATTCCAGATCGATAATACGGCGCAGGCCGTTCTGGCGACCGGTTCGGGCGATATCGCCATTCGTTTTGATGGTGTTTCCGACAATGGCAGAACCGCGCTGACCGATTATATTGCCAGCGGATGGGTCAGCGGCCTTGATCCTTCAACCATCCGCAAGACCCGTATCCACGGCCTGGATGCGGCAACGGCCAGAGCATCGGCGGATCAATGGGATTTTGACGTCACCGTCATTCGCGTCAAGACCAGCATCTATCGTTTGTTGACGGCAGCGCCCGCCGGCAGCACCGAGCTTGCGGCCACAGCCGCGCTGGTACGCAATTCATTCCGGAAAATGACATCTGCGGAAATAGCATCCCTGCAACCTTTGAGCATTGCCCTTGAGACGGTAACCCCCGGAACAAACATTACCGCCCTTGCAGGTCTGATGCGCGGCACCAACCGGCAATTGGAGCTTTTCCGATTGCTCAATGCTCTGCCGTCCGGCGCCAGCCTTTCAACCGGGCAAAGCGTCAAGATCGTGACGGATCGGTAAGGCGTTTTGCCGATGTTTAAACCGGTTTAGGCGATCTGCCTGATATCGGCGTTGTCCTTGACGTATTGCATGGCAGTGGCAACCTCCATCGGTCGGCTAAACAGATATCCCTGAATTTTGGTGCAACCGATTTCCTTCAGGATTTGCAACTGTTCGACGGTTTCGACACCTTCGACAATACAATCAAGTTTCAGGTTGCGACACAGATCGATAATCGTGCGTGCGACCGCGCGCGATGCCTGATCACTTTCAATATCATTGACAAAACTCCGGTCCACCTTGAGCCGATCCAGGGGCAGATTACGCACATGGCTGAGACTGGAAAAGCCGGTGCCGAAGTCATCAAGCGCAATCTTGCAGCCCAGGTTCTTCAATATTTGCAGTGATTCGAGTGCCCGTTGAAAATCATGCATGAATGATGATTCGGTGATCTCAAACGTAAACCGGTGTGGCGCGATGCCTGATTGCTCTACCAGTGATGCAAGGTGCCTTATGTGCTCCGGTACAGCGATATCGTGCGGCGAAAGGTTGAACGAGATAAAAAGATCATCCGGCCAGAGGGCAACGGCTTCGATGGTTTTTCGAAACATGATTTCCGTCAGCCTGTTGATCGAGCCGGAACGCTCTGCCGCCGGGATAAAGGCAGCAGGCGACACCCAACCCAGAACCGGATTTGTCCAGCGCGCCAGTGCCTCCGCGCCCACTATTTTGTCAATGGAGTCATCGACCACAAATTGAAACGCTACTGACAGTTCGTTTTCCAGATCCGCATCCTGCAGGCGACGGTCAATGCTGCGCTCATCGCGAATTTTTTCGCCGTGTCCCTCCGTGAACAAAACCGAGTGACCTCGGGAAAGAGACTTGGCATGAAAGAGCGCATAATCGGCACATTCGAAGAGTTTTTCTGCTGTATCTGCGCTATCTGGAAACTTGCAGATACCCAAAGACCCTGACATTTGCGCCATGGTTGAACCGGTATTGACTGGCGCCTGAAGGAGCCCGCAAATACATGCACCCATTTCAATGAGTTCTTCATCCGTCACATAGTTTTCTATGACAAGGCCAAACTCGTCGCCGCCCAATCTGGTTGCGAAGACGTCCTCACTGAATTCGGACAGCCGGCGGGCCACTTCGATGAGAACGCGATCACCCGCGGCATGGCCGTAAATATCATTGATCGGTTTGAACCCATCCAGATCAAGCACGGCAACAGCGAGCCCGAACTTACGTGCCCGGCCGGTCTCTATCCGCGCCTTGAGTTCAGAAAAGAAACGCCGCCGGTTTGCCAGATCAGTCAGGCTGTCCTGATTGGCCATGCGCAGATTCTTGTCACTCAACTCCTGCGTCTCTTCCTGCCGCGTATCCATGGCCTGCTGATGCGCGACCAGCCGGGCGAAATCCCGCGAATATCGGTGCAGCACCACCAGGACAACACAGGCGACCAGCACAAGGTTGATGCTTACGGTCATGAACTCGGTTTTGCCGGACACAAGCATATATGTAGACACGACACCTATGGTGGAAATAACCAATACCAGGGCAGAGTTCCACAGCGGCATGAGGCAGACAATCATACCAAAACAGGTCACGCCGGTAATCAGCAGAATCTGGACCTGTGTATACGCGTTGCCATAGGCGTATAACGTCAGTGTCCAGGTCGAAAATATACCCCCCAACACCGCTGCCAGGACAGTCATCTGACGAAGTCTGCTTTTCGCCTGGTCATCAGACAGGGGATTTCGACCAAAGCTCCAGTATGTGATCATCCTGATGATGGAAAGAGCGACCAATCCGGCTGGCAAATAAAGACTAAGCAATTTCGGGGCGAAGGGATAATGAACATAGGCCAATGCAATCGTATCGATGATGACGATGACGTACATGAGCGGCATCTGTTTCGAAAATGACTGCATTTGCGCTTGCGCCAGAGCCGGATTGGCCTTCCCGGCATTCAAGCACAACCGCCATTTGCGAAACAAATTCATCAATCACCCCAATAATATTGATGAATAGTTCTAGCTATAACGGATTAAAACTGCATTAATCTTTTTAACACTGCTCGAGAACCTTAATCTTTCTGAAATTCCCTGATTTCAACAGGCCCATAGACGTCAGGTCTTTTCGAACCCCTGTGCATTGCCTTTGGGGACCAGCACTTCATATGCTCGTGATGGCGGGCGAGTCTTTTTCCAGCGCGCATTTCAGCTTCTGCAATGCCCGGCTCTCAATCTGCCGTACCCTTTCCTTTGATATGCCAAGGCTGCTGCCGAGCGATTCCAAAGTTGCCCCGTCATCACTCAAACGCCGCTCCTGAATGATCTGCATTTCCCTTGCATTGAGTTTTGCCAAAGCCGATTTGATCCACTGCGTTCGCCTCTCATTGTCTATCATGATACCCACCTGTTCATCGGGCAATGGCTCTTCGCTCTTCAGGAAGTCAATGCGATCCGAACCGGGCGATTCGGAATCGGATACCGGTGAATTCAGTGACGTATCCGAGCCGGAGAGCCGCGCATCCATGACCGCCACGTCTTTGACATTCACACCGACGGCCAACGCAATTTCCTGGTGCATCGCACTCTCGGAAAAATCCTCCTGGTTGCTCCATAGCTTGGCGCGCAGGCGCCGCAGGTTGAAAAACAGGGCTTTTTGAGCAGAACTTGTACCGCCGCGCACGATAGACCAGTTGCGCAGGATGTAATCCTGCATGGAGGCTCTGATCCACCAGGTGGCATAGGTTGAGAATCGCACGTCGCGATCCGGTTCAAAGCGCGCGGCCGCTTCCAGAAGACCCACATGGCCCTCCTGAATGAGATCATTCATTGGCAAACCGAAATTGCGAAATTTGGCAGCCATCGAAATCACCAGCCGCATATGCGCCGTAGCGATCTTGTGCATTGCCTCCTGATCGCGGTTTTCCTTCCAGCTGACCGCCAAGGCGTGCTCCTCATCACGCTCAAGATAAGGCGCTGCCAAGGCAGCTCTGATCATACTTTGTCCCGCATGAACGTCACGCATGTCACACTCCCGGATGAAAAATTGGCCTAATACCTTTGATTACGCATCAAACGTGAGTTCGGTTCACTTTTTAAGCAAGGAAACGCTGTGTTCACTATTTGGAACCAACCGTTCCAGAATTCCAAATCTGGTCATTTTAACGCAAAAAACCCGGCCAATGGCCGGGTTCTTCAAATATTTTCAGAGGAATATGTATCCGGCAGATCTGTTCACTTTACGGTGAACAGGTCCAGATTCCCAGATTCATTGTTTAAGCAGCAGCTTCCTGTGTTTCGCCATCGGCTGCAGCAGCCGCAGCGGCGGCTTCTTCTTCTGCTGCCTTGCCACGTTTCGGCCCCTTGTTCAAATTGACCTCAATCAGTCGAACAGCTTCCGTATCGGAAAGCTTGTTGACCGCCGCAAGTTCACGGGCCATCCGATCCAGTGCGGCTTCATAAAGCTGACGCTCCGAATAGGATTGTTCCGGCTGATTGTCGGCGCGATAGAGGTCACGAACCACTTCAGCAATTGAGATCAGATCGCCAGAATTGATTTTGGCATCATATTCCTGGGCACGACGCGACCACATGGTGCGTTTGACGCGCGCCCGTCCCTGAACAACCTTCAAGGCACGTTCGACAAAATCGGTTTCCGAAAGTTTCCGCATTCCAATGGACAGCGCTTTGGCAACAGGTACCTTGAGCCGCATCTTGTCCTTGTCAAAATCAATAACAAACAATTCGAGCTTGTGCCCTGCGACCTCCTGATCTTCAATTGTCGCAATTTGTCCGACGCCGTGGGCCGGATAGACAATAAATTCGCCGGTTTTAAAACCCTGGCGCTGAGAAGGCTTTTTTTGCTGGGTTGTCATACGCTTCCAATACTCCCTGTTACAACCGGCGACCACCCGGTTGGTACAAATCCGGTCATCGGACCCGTGTCTGAACCCGATCGGGGCTCAGCCACTTGTACCTGCGAGGCAGACTGCGCACGGGTCAAACAACATCCGTCAATATCCGAAAGCCGAACACTCGATCGGTCATCGATAAAGATTGATTTCGCGGGGATGTTTATCTTCCGTGGTCGTGGCAATCGTGGCTGGCCCATCAGACCAGCTTGAGGTCAGTTGTTCACATATAACACAAAATATAGTGCAAATCAATAATTTGGCGCACAAGTACCCGACAGGCCAGCCGTCATTTCATATTCTGGTTAAGGGAACTTCATCTTGGCATGCCTTGATGCAAGCGGCCACGATGAAAACCCAAAGTGTCAGATCGATCGTGGATCAGTCACCTTCGCCCGGATTGGAAGAGAAGAATCTTTCGAACTTGCCTTCCATGCCATCGAACTTTGCTGCATCGGCTGGCGGATCCCGTTTGACGGTCAGGTTTGGCCACTTGTCGGCATATTCCGTATTGATCTGCAGCCATTTGTCGAGGCCGGGTTCCGTGTCGGGCTTGATGGCTTCTGCCGGGCATTCAGGCTCGCAAACGCCACAATCAATGCATTCATCGGGATGAATGACGAGCATGTTCTCGCCCTCGTAGAAACAGTCAACCGGACATACTTCCACGCAATCTGTATATTTGCATTTGATGCAATCATCGGTGACGATATATGTCATGGACGGCTCCGGTAATTCTTGCTCGGCTCTATGCCATTGTCAGGTAGCGGCTTTGTTTTGCATTGGCAAGACCAGCCACCAACTGCCGCCTTCAGTCTCACAGATAGAGCCCATCTTACAGAAATGGCGTTCTAATTTTTCCACCCCGCAAGGGTATATCCATCTCGCAGAATCAGCAGCAAAGCAAACATTCGCCCGGTTGGTACAAATTGTCGCATGGGCACTTCAGTCGCCAGATGAATTCCACTTGTCAAGCACGCGTCGCTCACGCTTTGTCGGCCTGCCACTGCCAGCTTCACGCTGGATTGCTTGACCCGAAAATTGTTTTTCCTTGTTGGTCACTGGAGGTGGACTGATATCCTCGTAAAGAAGCTTTGCCTCTTCATAGGGCCCACGCCGTTCGCCAGGTTCCAGAATTTTCAGTATCAGAATCTGCCGTTCAAGCGTGATGGTCAGAACCTCGCCTGGAACAACCTGCCTGCTGGCCTGGCTGATCTTGTCCCCATTGACCCGCACCCGACCCGATTGCGCCAGTTTGGCGGCCAGCGACCGGGATTTCACAACGCGCGCAAAAAACAACCACTTGTCAATACGCTGCCGCTGTTCGCTCATCGCTTCAGGACCCGACAGACGCATCGCATAGCGGATGCTCCTGGCAATTTTGACCGACGTTCAAGTGCGTCATCTCCTGTAATGGCACGTTTTACTTTTTCATCTGCTCCTTGAGGGCAGCGAGTTTGGCAAAGGGTGAATCCGGATCGATGGGTTTTTCCTTGCGCGGTGGGCGTGCAGCGAACTGATTGCCTTTCGCCGGTTTCTGCGACTTGCCTTTGAAGCCGCCCTTGCCCCTTGGTTTGTCATTGGCCCGATCGTTCGACCGATCATTTGGCCTGTTCTGAGGCTTGCCGGAACGATCACCTTCGCTGTTGTTCCTGTTGTTGCCCCGGCCGGCACCCTGGTTCGGCTTCTGCTGGTTCCTGTTGCGTCCGCGATTGTTGTCGGTACGCCCTGCCGGGTGCCACAACAGCACCGGCTTGGGCGCCTCAACGTCTGAGGCGTCTGCTTGCCCATCAGATGTCGGGACATGTGCTGCCTGGTCCTCTGGGCTTTGACCATCTGAAGTATGTCCATCCGGGGCGGCGGAAACTGCTGCCGCTTCCAAAGTGCTTCCTGCATCTGCTGCGGGGACTTGAGGTGCCGTTTCGGTTTTGTCTGCGTCAGCACTGGAAACGACACTCGCTGGTTCGGCCTCCGGCTGTGCGGCCGTTGCTTCGGGTGCCGTGTCTACGGCAGCAGTCGGCGCTGCAGCACTGGTCTCTTCTGCTGGCGCTGCGGCAGACTCTTCTGCCTGCACTGCGGCCGCCTGTGCTTCTGCCGCCTTGGCTGCCTCGGCCTGCAGGATTTTTTCATCCACGGATGCCAGGTGCGCCGAAACGTCCTCGGCGGTGACCGTGTCGGCACGATACCCAAGCCCTTTGAGAATTTCCTCTATGTCATCCGGCGTCGCACCAAGGATCGACAACATGGCGGGTGTGGTGACAAAACGGCGGCCATCATAGGCACCGTCCGGACGCGCGGCACCATTGGGCTTCCACTGCAACAGCGGACGGATCAGATCGGAAAGCCGCTCGAGAATATCGACGCGCACTGCGCGCTTGCCCAGAAAGCGGAAGCCTGAAAGCCGGTAGAATTCCCGCTCGAAAGACGCATCGGTCACAATCGAGGTCCGACCGGCTGCCAGTGCTCCGGTGATTTCGCCGTAGCCCGGTTTGTCAAACCCATTGTTGCGCAGCGACCAAAGCAATGTGATCAATTCTGCGGGCGCCGGTTTGAGCAGAGCGGGCATGAAAATGTGATAGGCGCCAAAGCGCACGCCATAACGCCGCAAGGATCCACGGGCATCCTGATCCAGCGCCTTGACATCATCGGCCACATCACGGCGGAACAGAATTCCCAGGGCTTCAACCAGCCGGAAGGCCAGTCCCTTTGCCAGTCCCTCCAGATCCTCGGCGCGCGCAAGTTCGTCCAGCGGCTTGAGGATCGTGCTGATATGGTGATTCACGAAACGCTCGATGCGGGCGACAACAACGTCTCTGGCCTGCGCGGACAATTGTTCGTCGGCCAGCAAAATCGATCGCGGTCGCAAAATCGAATCGCTATCGGTCAATCGTGCGACGGGATCACCCATCCAGCGTAGAACAGCGTCTGATCCAAGGGCAAAGTCGCTATTGCCGGAAGCGTGCAGGCGCGCCGCCCGCGCCTCGAATTCCAGCCCCAGAGATTTCTGCGCAGCGGCCAGGACAGCCTTGGCGTCCGGCCCCTCTGCACTTGAGTCCAGCGTAAAGCGGAATCCCGCCAATTGCCCCACGTGATGTCCTTCAACAAAAACATCACCATCAACACCAATTTCAGCTTCAAGCATCGCATTCTCTCTTAACCGCTTCATGAGCACAGATGTCCTGCGGTCAACGAAGCGTTTCGTCAACCTCTCATGCAGTGCATCTGACAGTCGATCCTCGATTTCTCGAGTCTTTTCTTGCCAGTGTGACGGATTCGCAAGCCATCCGGGTCTGTGCGCAGCATATGTCCAGGTTCTTATCTGGGAAATGCGCGCCGATAAAGTGTCGATCTCACCGTCCGTTCGGTCAGCCCTGCGTATCTGTTCGGCAATATAATCTTCGCGAATAGCGCCGGAGCGCACAATATCTCCATAGATCGTGGATATCATATCCGCATGCTGGGCAGGCGTGATCCTGCGATAATCGGGAAGCGCACATACATCCCAGAGCTGTTCCACCCGTTCAGGCGTCGACGCCAGATCAACCACATCGCGATCGCGCACCAGATGTTCAAGCGCCTGCTGATCGACAACCGGCAGGGACCGGGTCAATCCCGGTAGCGTCGGTGTCGTGTCGAGACTGGCCTGCAGTGACGTCAGAGAACTGAAATCAAATTGCTTGCTGCGCCACTGCAACACTTTCATCGGCGCAAAATCATGGCTTTCAATACGCTCGACCAGATCATTCGAAAACGAATCGACCCGGCCCGTCACGCCAAAAGTACCATCGCGCAAATGTCGACCCGCACGCCCTGCGACCTGTCCCAGTTCGGAGGGGTTCAATTTGCGATACTGGTAGCCGTCAAACTTCTGGTCCTGTGCAAATGCCACATGATCAACATCCAGATTGAGCCCCATCCCGATCGCGTCGGTGGCCACCAGATATTCGACATCTCCGGCCTGATAAAGCGCGACCTGCGCATTGCGGGTTCGCGGGCTCAGCGCGCCCAGAACAACAGCTGCGCCACCGCGCTGGCGACGTATGAGCTCGGCGATGGCGTAAACCTCATCGGCCGAAAACGCCACAATGACGGACCGGCGTGGCAGCCGCGTAATCTTCTTTGCGCCCGCATAGGCAAGATGGGAAAGGCGCGGCCGTGAAATCACGGTCAGGCCGGGCAGCAGTTTTTCAAGAATGCCGCGCATGGTTCCAGCACCCAGCAACAGGGTTTCCTGGCGTCCCCGCAAATTGAGAATCCGGTCGGTGAACACATGGCCGCGCTCCAGGTCACCTGCCAGTTGAACCTCGTCGATGGCTACAAATGCCGCGTCCGTCTGCTGCGGCATGGCTTCCACCGTGCAGACCTGATAGCGCGCGCCCGCCGGACTGATCTTTTCCTCACCGGTCACCAGCGCGACTTTATCGCGACCGACTTTCAGACAAATGCGCTCATAGACTTCGCGTGCCAGCAATCGAAGCGGCAGTCCTATGACACCGCTCTCATGGGCCACCATGCGTTCAATCGCATAATGCGTTTTGCCGGTATTGGTCGGCCCAAGAACCGCAACGACATCGCGGCCGCTGAATATCATGGGTTGATCTTGCCTGGGAGGGGATTGGGACATGACTGGGGAAACATCTTCACATTGGAAAGGGGTGCCTATTAGCACGACAATGGACCGTGACACACGGCAAAACGAACATTCTTTGAAGCCCCTGGAAGGCCGGCCATTAACATTTGGAACAGGGGTGGAACGAATCGGCGACGAATCGCTGACTCGCGATGATTCAGGTTTTGTTCACGGCAAGATGTGTCCTTTCCGGTGAAGGCTACCACTAGATACTGAATCTTCATGCTGGAACAGGGGCTGAAAACTTATCGAATTTTCCTCAAATCTTAACCTTTGACGCCATTGCGGATTCCACACGAAATTTCTTCATTAACTTTTTGTTAAATAACAATATTCCTCAATATCCGGTTAACAGATGCCTACCTATATATAGTGATATTTATTAGGAATACGACCAAAAGCGGAACGAATCGGCGACGAATCACTGACCTGTGCAGATTCGCTTTTTGTTCTCACAACATCTAGCGTTCAGCCAGGGACGCAGACACAACTTCAATCACCATCGGGTGCAGACACCCGACCATAACCCAGCCATATTTTAACCTTTGGCGGCCAAACGGCCAAAACCCTGCCAGACGACATTGCAGGCAACAGCGCAAACAAACCGATGAAATCACGTGACCAAAGGCAATGTGCGAATCACTCTGGCAGCAAATGGCATTTCTTGAGCCATCCGGGTCGCCCTGCACCACCCATCGGCTCTGGAAGAGCTATCCTGTTAAGTTTTTGTTAAGAAAAGATATTTGTAAATTTTTGATGAATGCAAATGCGCCAGAAATCATGTTTTGCGTTAGGATTTCGACCAAAAGCGGAACGAATCAGCGACGAATCACCGACCTGTACAGATTCCGTATTTGTTCTCACAACATCTAGCGTTCAGCCGTAGGCGAAGGCACAATTTTTCCGCAATCCGCAGACGTTCACCAGACAGGAACCGAGCCTGCTGTTAACCTTTGGCAGCCAGACGACCCGATTGCGGGCATGCGTTTATCGGGAAGAACACACGGTTGGGCTCATTGGCGAATCAGAAGTCATCTTTTAGCCAAGTCAGCTCAAATCAGGCAGGGCATCATTGTGATGCAAAAAACCCGTTAACCTTTTGTTAAGAATAGATATTTGTAAATTTTTGATGAATAGAATTTCGCCAGAAATCGTCTTCTGCGTTAGGATTCCGACCAAAAGCGGAACGAATCGGCGACGAATCACTGACCTGGGCAGATTCGCTTTTTGTTCTCACAACATCTAGCGTTCCGCCGCCCACACGGACACTATTTTCCTGTCTGTCAGGCGTACCCGACACACCAGAAAGCGGCCAGCCGTTAACGTTTGACGGCTAACTGACCAAAACATGGCCCTCGCACAACAGTGCAAGACGCGATGCTGCAGACAATGGGCGAATCGGTCACTGCGTTGGGTGGGCCGAAGGCAAAGCAGGTGATCGTAAAATTACCGCCAAAAAAAAGACTGCGCCCGATGGACGCCGTCTTTTGCAAACAGATCAAAAACGATCAGATGAGATATTGACCGCCATTGGCGCTGATCGTCGAGCCCGTGATAAAGCCGGCATCGTCGGATGCCAGAAAGACCACGCAACGGGCGATCTCCTCTGGTTCGCCAAGCCGTCCCACGGGAATCTGGGGAATGATACGCTCATTGAGCACCTTCTCAGGCACGGCACGCACCATTTCGGTTCCAATATAGCCGGGACAAATGGCATTGACCGTAATGCCTTTGGCTGCACCCTCCTGGGCCAGCGCCTTGGTCATCCCCAGGTCACCTGCTTTGGCGGCTGAATAATTGACCTGACCCATCTGGCCTTTTTGGCCATTGATCGAGGAAATATTGATAATCCGGCCAAAGCCGCGATCACGCATGCCAACCCAGACCGGATGGGTCATGTTGAACAGGCCTGTCAGATTCGTATTGATCACCGCACTCCACTGTTCGGGGAGCATCTTGTGGAACATGGCGTCACGGGTAATGCCCGCATTGTTGACCAGCACCTCAACCGGACCAAGATCGGCTTCAACCTGTACAATGCCATCAACGCAGGCCTGATAGTCGCCCACGTCCCACTTGTAGACCGCGATACCGGTCTCTGCCTTGAATGCATTGGCCTTCTCGTCATTGCCCGCATAACTTGCGGCGACCTGATAACCGGCTTCCTTGAGAGCAACGGCAATTGCGGCTCCTATTCCGCGTGTTCCTCCGGTAACGACTGCAACTCTGCTCATGGTACTCCCCAATAGCTGATAGGATGCAAAGTGGCCTCTCGGCCACTTTGCACAGATTCAAATTATGCACGCTCCACGCACATAGCAACGCCCATACCACCGCCGATACACAGTGTGGCAAGTCCTTTTTTTGCATCGCGGCGACGCATCTCGAACAGCAATGTATTAAGCACGCGCGCGCCTGATGCGCCAATCGGGTGCCCGATGGCAATGGCGCCGCCATTCACGTTGACAATATCCGTGTTCCAGCCAAGATCCTTGTTCACCGCACAGGCCTGGGCGGCAAAGGCCTCATTGGCTTCGACCAGATCCAGGTCACCCACCGACCATCCGGCTTTTTCTAGCGCCTTCTTGGAAGCAGGAATGGGTCCTGTACCCATAATCTGCGGATCAACACCGGCTGTTGCCCAGGAAACGATCCTTGCCAATGGCGTGATGCCGCGGCGGACAGCTTCTTCCTCACTCATCAGCACGACTGCTGCAGCGCCATCATTGATGCCCGATGCATTGGCAGCTGTGACGGTTCCATCCTTGCTGAAAGCCGGACGAAGCTTGGCCATCTGCTCCATCGTGGCACCGTGGCGGACATATTCATCCTGATCCACGATGATGTCGCCCTTGCGGGTCTTGACGGTGAAGGCAACGATTTCATCCTTGAACCTGCCAGCCTTCTGCGCGGCCTCTGCCTTGTTCTGCGAGCCCACGGCAAAAGTGTCCTGCTCTTCGCGGGTCAATTGCCATTTCTCAGCAATATTCTCGGCCGTATTGCCCATGTGGTAGCCGTAAAAGGCATCCGTCAGGCCATCCTTGATCATCGAGTCGATCATCTTCATGTCGCCCATTTTCTGGCCAAGCCGCAAATTGGCGCAATGGGGCGCCATGGACATGGATTCCTGACCACCGGCAACAACAATGGACGCATCACCCGTGGCAATCTGCTGCATACCGACGGCAACAGCCCGCAGACCTGAGCCACAGAGCTGATTGAGACCCCAGGATGTGGCTTCCTGCGGCACGCCTGCAGCCATTGCGGCCTGGCGAGCAGGGTTCTGGCCTTCACCGGCCTGAAGAACCTGCCCCATGATCACTTCATCAACATCAGCCGGGTCGACGCCCGCGCGCTTGAGCACTTCGGCGATGACGGCCGCGCCAAGTTCATGCGCCGGTACAGTTGCAAAGGCGCCGTTGAAGGAACCAACGGCTGTACGTGCGGCGCTGGCGATAACGATGGATGGATTTGTCATGTGTGTTCTCTGAAGTTGGAATTGAAATCCGTAACAATGCTGAATGGAAAGTGGGACAGGTTGCCCGCGATGTCAAACGCAGTTGCAGCATTTCCTTAGCCTATAACAGACCCCAGGGCTGGTCCAGATCACACTATCCCATTCACCGCATTGCACAATCGGTCCGAAATAAGACTATACTTTTTTCTGTGCCCATGTTCATCTTGTCTTCCGCTGCAATATTGCGCTTGGCGCTCCAGGCAGCTTTGAGGCGAAACAACAATTATTCTGTCCGGTCCTGATTGCAGAGCCGTTCAGTTCGACAAATCCGGCGACAGCCGACAGGGAGGCAGTGTATATGACCATGTCTGACGGTCAGATTGTTATCAAGAAATACGCCAATCGTCGGCTCTACAATACCGGCACGAGTTCCTATGTGACGCTGGACGATCTGGCCGTCATGGTGCGCAGTGGCGATGATTTCATTGTCGTGGACGCCAAATCGGGTGACGATATCACCCATACTGTTCTCACACAGATCATATTTGAGCAGGAATCCAAGACGGGCAACACTTTGCTGCCCGTATCCTTCCTGCGCCAACTCATCTCCTACTACGGTGACCAGATGCAGATGATTGTTCCTTCCTATCTGGAACAATCCATGACGGCATTTTCCGCTCAGCACGACCAGATGCGCGAACAATTGACCAAGGCTTTCGGCGAGACCCCGATTACCCGAAACATGCAGATGCCGATACAGGTTATGGAAGAACAGGTGCGGCGCAATACGGAAGTCTTCCAGAAGGCCATGCAGATGTTTTCCCCCTTTGGCGGTATAGAGGAAACCAAGCCTGAAGGCGAAAAACCCAAATCCGACAACAAGGATCTGCAGGAACTGAAAGAGCAGTTGCGCGCCCTGCAGGACAAGCTCGACACACTCGGCGATTGATCACCCGCCAAGCCCGTTGAATCCTGTCAAAAACCCGGGTCACGCCTGCGCGTTGCCCGTGAGGCACCCTGTGTTGCGAGCGCCGGCACAAAAACCCGCCGTGATGCCCGCTCCGCTACAGGCAAGCCCTGATAGAGCCTCTTTTGCGCCTCCACGATGATCAATCCGCTCAGGAATGGCCAATAGCGCCGACCCAGACGTTCTGTCGTGCGTGCCATGCTCTGTATCGCCTTGTGGCGTGAAGGCGGGAAGAACAGGGCTTCGGCAACGGCGCCGGGTGTGAAGCTTGCCTCGCGCAACAGTCCGGTCAGTTGGTTGCGCGTATAGGGCGTGCCCGAACCAAACGGCGTATGGTCAAACCGCGCCCACACACCCCGTCGGTTGGGCACGACGATAAGCAACCGGCCGCCCGGCGCAAGAACACGCCAGGCCTCCATCAGGGTTTCTCTGGGATTTTCCGCAAATTCAAGCACATGGATCATCAGGACCCGGTCGAGCGCCGCATCCGGCAGGGGCAGTTCCTCGTCAAAGACAAGGGCTGTGGCCGATGCCTCATGGGCTGGCCAGTTGACGGCACCCTGGGCCGCCGGCATGAAAGCAAAGGTGCGTTCCGCGTCAGCCCTGAACCGATCAAGATAGGGCGCCGCATATCCAAGGCCCATCAAGCGCTCGCCCGGCAACTCCGTCCAGAGCGACGCAAGCGCCATGGCAATGGCCTCCTGGGCCAGCAGGCCAAGCCGGCTATGATAAAATTGCCGTAAATCTACAATATCGCTATGCATGCAGACAATCTAAAGTGTTTGCCGAAGCGTGGGAAGCAATTTTCAATGCAGGCATGATGACCTATATGTGATTGACAAGAGCAATGTATCCTTGCCCAACAGGAGATGAATTTGACCCGTTTGCAGATAGAACAGTTTCCGTGCCGCAGTGACAATTTCGGGGTTTTGATACACGACCCGGCAACGGGCGCAACCGCGTCGATTGACGCACCGGAGGAAGCGGCCATCCTTTCGGCGCTGAAGCGCACCGGCTGGTCCTTGAGCCACATTCTGGTCACCCACCATCATCTTGATCATGTCGAAGGCATCGCTGCACTGAAATCCAGATTTTCCGCGAAGGTCATCGCCCCGCAAAAAGAAGCTGACAAAATTCCCGAAGTCGACGAAACAGTGGTCGGTGGCCAGACCTTCGAATTCGCAAATCATACTGTTGAAGTGATCGAGACGCCCGGCCATACATTGGGTCATATCTGCTACTACATGCCCGAGGCGGCCACCGCCTTTACGGCAGATACGTTGTTTGCGCTGGGTTGCGGACGCATCTTCGAGGGCACCCCCCTGCAGATGCACCAGTCCCTGCAGAAACTGGCGGCATTGCCCGATGAGACGGTCGTCTATTGCGGCCATGAATATACCGAAGCCAATGCGCGCTTCGCCGTGACGATTGACCCGGAAAATGAAAAGCTGATGGCACGAGCCGAGGAAATTCACGCGTTGCGGGCGGCTGGCAAACCGACATTGCCGACCACCATCGGCATCGAGAAGGAAACCAACCCCTTTCTGCGGGCAGACGATCCGAAAATCCGGGCGCTCCTCCATATGCCGGACGCAGAAGACAGTGATGTCTTCGCCGAGATCCGCCGTCGCAAGGACAGCTTTTAGAGCGCAGCCGGCCCATACGACAATGGAAGGCGGCCATACGCTTCATGGCCGCGATAATCCCCTCATCAATTCCCGCACAAATCAACAGAGCTGAGGCTTGATTGCCCGGCCCCTTTGTTTTTCCACGGGCCAACGCAGACAGTGTCCGGCAAAGCGGGCTGGCGAACCGGGGCAGATATCCCCGGCAGCGGCAGCGTTTTCCACCACCGCCACAACGCTGATCAAGCCCCTATTCCCAGCAGATGCCAACGGCCTTGCAAGATAGTTGTCGATTGGGCTTGCGCAATATTACTTATTATAATAATTATTAGAGAAAGCAGCGGGGAGAATATGCCAATGTCAGACGAAAATCAGCTAGCCACTGGAGAGAAATCCATTATCCCGATGGCCGCTGACGTGCCCGTATCCTATGATGCCGACGTGGTTGTTGTCGGCGCCGGACCGTCCGGCTTTGCAGCAGCGCTCAAGTCCGCCCGGATGGGTGCCAGCGTCATTGTGGTTGAAAAGCTCGACGCGCCGGGAGGCGTTCACACGTCGGGTCTTCAGGGCCATGCATCGGAAGGCATTGGCGGCATTCACACCGAGCTGATGGAGCGGTTTGACGCCCACGGTTACATATACCGCGCCGACAACACCTCTCATGCCGATTGGGCTGGCAACCCCCTGTCGCACTATGAACGCAAGAAAAGCCCCGGCGACGATTTTATCCGTCTCTCCTTCAATCCGGAGGGATCGGGAAGCGTCATGTCCCAAATGCTGGACGAGGCGGGCGTCTTCGCCCTCTATGACACGCGCTTTGTTGACTGCATTGTCGATCCGGGCAACGGCGACGGACACATCCGTGCGATCGTCGTGGAAAACAACAGCGGTCGCTTCGCCATCACCGGTCGGATCTTCATTGAGGGATCGGGCACCGGCCAGCTCGCTGCCAGTGCGGGCGTGCCGTATATCTCCGGTGGTGGTGGCCAGCCCGACACAGCACAATGGGATGGCGTTCACCGGCCTGTGCCAGGCGGGCTGCTTTGGACGATGCATGGCGTTGATCTGCCATCTCTTGTGCGCCATCAACAACAGGCCGACGACCCCTTGCTGCAAAAAGTCATCGCCGAGGCCCGTGCTGCAGGCGATATCCCTGAAGGACTCTATCGGCCAACGATGCAGGGCGCGCATATTTATGCCAGCATGTATATCGGCCACCCGACCCTTGATATGAGCCCCATGTCAGCCGACGGGAGCTACTGTCTGTGGCAAAATGTGCCCTATGAACTGAATCTGCATATGGACGAAAGTGGCGAAGACAATTCAACCGCAACCCGCCTGCTGCGCAGCTATGTTGATGCGGAGGCGCGGTTCCTTCGCAAATATGTCCCCGGTTTCGACAATGCGCGCATCGGCAGTATTGGCCGTTATGTCGGCGTGCGCGACGGGCGCCATCCGATCGGTGAACATGTCTTCACCATAGACGATGCGCGCAATGGCCACCGCTTTCGCGATGCCGTGACCCATCCGATGAAAAAGCTGTTTTTCTGGGACACCTATACGCCCTATGAATTCGAAGTGCCCTACCGCTGCTTCCTGCCAAAAAAGATCGACAACCTGCTGCTGGCCGGCGCGTCCCTGTCTTTCAGCTATGAGACGATCTTCATGGTCATGCGGAACTTCCCCTGGACCACCCTGACCGGAGAAATTGCCGGTTATGCCGCCGGGCGATGCATCGAGAAAAAGATCGGACCGAAAGAGTTGGAGTGGACGTCCCCCTATGGGCCGGGCGGCTGATGTGTAGCAACGGTCAGACGCGGATATTTCTGCGGCATGTCGATGACCATCTCCAGCAGTTCGCCGAGCCGGGCAAATTCCGCCGCTTCCGGTGTCTTCAAAAGCTCCGTGGTGCGCGCTTCGATATGGCGCCCTATGCGCACGGTGGCTGCGCGTCCGGTTTCCGTCAGGGCAATGCGCGCCCGGCGTTGGTCTTTGCCGGAGGCAACACGGGTGACGTAATTCAAGGCGGAAAGTTCGTTCAGCACCCGCGATACGTTCGGCGGCTGCATGAAAGCACGAACGGCGAGTTCGGACGGTTCAAGAAATGGTGCGTCAAAGAGATTGCGCAGAACGCGCCACTGCCGCTCCGTGATGCCGGTCGCCTGGAACAGCGGCCTGTAGAATTGCATGATCGCTTCACGCGCGCGCAAAAGCCGCACCGGCAAGGCCTCGCCGAGCGTTGCAGAGGGCATCCATTCGGGTTCCGGCTTCGGTATCTCGGTGGTTTCTGCAGGCATATCAACCGTCTTCTGGGTGATGTTGATTGGCGTCGTCCCCGGGGAACCAGGATGGAGCCAAGGAAGGGCGAAATCAAGCTGATACACTGTCAGCTTGATTTTATCAATTTATTATAATAATTATTACGGCAATTATAGTCAATGAGACGCGAAATGACGGAAGACCGTTGTTCGGTTGATTGGCAACTGGGAGAGGGAAATAAATGGCAAGGATCCTGACGGTCCTGGACAGGGCCTTGTTGGCCGTTGCGATTGCCGGGCTGGTTCTGATGCTGGGGCATGTCACGCTGGAGGTTGTTCTTCGACTTCTTGGTGTTGTGTCGCAATTGCAGACCATTACCTTCGTTTCGGCCTGGTACATGGTCGCAGTCGTATTCTGCGCGCTGCCCTATGCGGAAAAGTCTGAGGGCCATATCAGCGTCGATCTTTTCACCTCCATGCTTCCTGATCACATCCGCCACGCGATACGGCGCATCAGCTTTGCCGTCATCGCCATTTGTCTTGGTCTGGTGGCATGGCTGTCTTTTGAAGAGGCGTGGGACAAGACCCTGCGCGGCGAAATCTGGGAAACTTCGACGGGATACTTCCTCGTCTGGCCCGGACGCTGGGCCGTTGCCTTGGCCTTCACCTTGCTCGCCCTGCGCAATGCCCTGCGCTTTTTGCAGAACGAAAAGCCCCCGCAAAAGTCTTCACCGACGTACACGTCTTCAATGGAGGGCATTTGACATGGATGGTCTGTGGATCGGCGCCGGTGGCTTCGCGCTCGTTCTTGTGCTGGTTGCGCTGGAGTTTCCTGTGGGTGTTGCGCTGGGGCTTGTCGGTGCTGCCGGAATCTATTTTCAGATCGGCCTGCGCCCAACCGTCAGCATCCTCGATTCGACACCTTTCGAGTTCACTGCAAGCTGGTCCCTGTCGGCCATCCCGCTGTTTTTGTTGATGGGCAGCATCATCCAGCGCTCCGGACTGGCGACCAAGATCTACCACGCGGCCCGCCTGTGGATGGGAACCATGCCAGGTGGCCTGGCCGTTGCGACCAATGTCGCGGCGGCGGGCTTTGCCGCAATGTCCGGCTCCAGCATGGCGACCGCTGCTGCCATGGCGCGGCTTTCGGTGCCCGAAATGCTGCGCGCAGGCTATGACCGCAAACTTGCCGCCGGCTGCGTTGCCAGCGCCGGCACACTCGGCGCGTTGATCCCGCCCAGCCTGCTGATGATCCTCTACGCAATTTTTGCCGAGGTCTCGATTGCCAAGATGCTGATTGCCGGCATCCTGCCGGGATTGCTCACCCTGTTTGTCTATGTCGCGATGATCATGCTGCGCTGTATCGCCAATCCTGCGCTGGCGCCCGGCCTCGACATCCGGCCCGGGCGTCGTGAAAGATGGGAAAGCCTGATTCCGATCTGGCCCTTGCCCGTCATCTTTTTCGGTGTTCTTGGCGGCATCTACGGGGGCGTGGTCACCGCCACCGAGGCAGCCGCCCTTGGTGTGCTTCTGTCTTTGGTTGCCGCAGCCTTTATCGGTGGGCTGAATTGGGCGTTGATCAGCGATAGCGTCATCGAAACCCTGACAAGCACGGCACGCATATTCTTTATTGCCATGGGCGCGATCATTTTCACAAAATTCCTTGCCCTGACAGGAATATCATCGACCCTTGCGCGCACCTTCAGCGATTTCAGCGACAATTATTTGATACTGGTGCTTGCCGCCTCGCTGTTGTTCCTGGTTCTGGGCATGTTCCTGGATCCACTGGGTGTCATGCTGATCAGTCTACCGGTGATCCTTCCGGTCTTCCATTCCGTTGGGGCCGACCCGATCTGGCTTGGGGTCATCGTTGTCAAATACATTGAAATCGGTCTGCTGACCCCGCCCGTGGGACTGAATGTCTATGTGGTAAAAAGTGCGCTCGGAGACCGCATTGCGCTGGGCGAGATATTCCACGGCGTGACGTGGTTCCTGCTGTGCGAATTGATCATCATGGGCCTTCTCATCGGATTTCCGGAAATTTCACTATTCCTGCCCAACCAGGTTGGAAACTGACGCATCATACAGGAGGACAATCATGCGTAAATTTATAAAGACGATCACCGCCGCGACGATCGCCATGGGGCTTGCTGCAGGCCCGGGCCTTGCCAAGGATTACAGATACGCCGCCTTTGTCGGAACGCAACATCCCTCGCTCAGCGTCGCGCTGGAGCCGATGTTCGAACGCATCGCCAAAGCCACGGACGGCAAGATGAACTGGACCACCTTTCCGCTCGGCCAACTGCTTGGCGCACGCGCCATTCTGGGTGGAATAGAAGACGGGGTGGCTGATGCCGGGATGGTGATTCCGCAATGGTATCCGTCGGATATTCCGTCAGCCGTGATTTTTGCCAATATGGCAATGTATGGCACCGACCCTTTCGCCATTGCAGGCGCAGTCAATGAGGCCATGCTGCTCAATTGCCCCGATTGCGTCAAGGAGTACGCCAATGCCGGAGCGCGGTTATTCGGAGCCTATTCAACCACACCATTTGTGCTGCAATGCACGACACCGGTTGCTTCGCTCGCCGATCTTAAGGGTCTGCGCGTCAAGACAACGGGCATCATGGGCCCCCGTTTGGGCCGCCTCAACGCCATCCCGTCGAACATTCCCTCGCCCGAAATGGCCGAGGGGCTGCAACGCAACCAGCTCGATTGCGTACTCGCGTCGATGGACTGGTATTCGTCATACGGCCTTCAGGGCATTGTGACAAACGTCACGGAAGCGCCCTTGGGCACTGTACGCGCCATGTCGCTCATGGCACTCAGCACTGAAACCTGGAATGATCTCGAAGCCGACCACAAAAAACTGCTGCTCAAGGAAATCACCTACGGCGTGGCGGACATGATGATTGGGCAGAATGCACTGGCCGAAAAGTCACGCGAAAATGCCGAAGCTGCCGGCGTGAAGTTTCACCAGGGAGACGAAAGCCTCGTTGCAGCCCTGGCGCCTTCCGACGCTGACAGGGAACTGATCGCCGACTACGCCGCCGACATCGGGGTGGAGAACTACGCCGAACAGATCGACGCCTTCAACACGGCGCTGGAAAAATGGCAGGGCATCATTGCCAGGACCGGCCACGATCGTGAAGCCTTTGCACAGGCCCTTTGGGACGAAGTCTACAGCAAGCTCGATTGACCTGCGTCCAGGTCAACGGTGAAGTGATCCCTGACAACTGAGACGCAACGCCTCACCGGCTGACAGCAAAAATCGAGATCAGACATTTCGGGGCCGTGTGCACAACAGGACACGGCCCTTTTACACGTCAGACAAGCGCCAGCACGGAGAGGGTCATCAACAGCTGCGCCAGATAATAGCTGATCCAGACGAATGAAGCGCGCCAATAGGGACTTTTTTCAGGGGCAAGCAGGAATTTTTGTGCAGCCAGAACCGTGTCGGAAGCCATGAACAAGGCGGCCCCGGCGGCAACGCCCCACCCCGGTACCGCCAGCGCAGACAGGGCCATGGCAACAATCACTACGATATAGATTGCCACGGGAATGCGCAGTTCGCCGGCGACCGGCAGCAATCGGCGGCCCATCTCGAGCGCTGCCAGGATGATGACGACTCCAAGGACGATGCGCCACGGCTGCCCCATGATCAGATCAAGATTGCCACGGCTGACGAAGACGATGACGAAAAGGACATGACCGACAAGAAAGGCCAGCAGACCCGGCAGGAATGCCCTTTCATCGTCCTGCGCCAGAAACGCGTCCCCTGCGGCACAGGCCAGAAGCGCCAAGGTCAGGACAAGTGGCCCATCCACCAGCACGCAAAGAACAGCCAGCAATGCCACCGACAGCGTCTTCACACCGGTTCTGCGGGCGGACGGTTTGCCGGCAACCATAAAGAGATAGAGGAATGCTGCCACCGCAGACAACAACAGGGTTCCAGGCTGAGGCGCATCAAGGCCGTATTCGAAAATCTTGCCCATGTTTGCTGCAGCCTTCCTGTGAGCGCCATGAGAATCTGGCTCAAGAAACCCGCAAAAAGCAGGCCTATTTTTCCCAAACGGGGTGTCTCATTGTTTTTCTTGCCGTTATCTATCTGAATCAGTCCCCTCATGCCACCTTAGACTTGACGGGCAAGCCGCCTGAGACTATAGAACCAAAAATTCCATTTACAGGCCTGATAGCTGCGGCCGGGGCACGGCACCGGATACGTATTGCTGCAAGCCAACAGACTTAAGGTGAAACCCATGTCCCGCAGTTGTGAATTGACGAGCAAATCTGTTCAGTCGGGCAATAATGTCAGCCACGCAAACAACAGATCACGTCGCAAGTTTTTGCCGAACCTGTGCAATGTGACCTTGATCTCCGATGCTCTTGGTCAGCGTTTCCGCATGCGGATTTCCGCTGCTGCCCTGCGCACAGTGGAGCATCGCGGTGGTCTGGATGCATTTCTTGCCAAAGCAAATGAAAAAGAACTGTCCATGCGGGCTCGCCTGCTGAAGCGTCAGATCGCAAAAAAGTCGGTTGAAGCTGAAGCTGCAGCCTGATTGGGCTGCACTGCAGATTTTGACCCTTTGGTGCGGACTGATTGAGACATCGGCGCAAAGCGGTATCTCGGCATGCCGCGCCAACAATCTCCGACAGTCTGTTTCTTGTGGCCCACCGGTATTTCATCCGTAGGGCCTCGCTGGTGGCATACCCCAGGATAAAAAAATGCTTGCAACGCCCAATCGTTCTGCTTTCAGCACTTTGACGTCGATCTTCCCCTACATGCTCGCCATGGCAGCGGTGGTGATCGCGTCGAACTTTCTTGTACAATTTCCGGTCCACTATGATCTCGGGCCATTCGTCCTCAGTGACCTGCTGACCTGGGGCGCATTCACCTACCCCATAGCCTTTCTGGTCACGGACCTGTCCAACCGTCATTTCGGACCTGCAAAGGCGCGCCTGATTGTCACCGTCGGATTTATTCTGGCCGTCGCCATCTCCATTTATGTCGCCTCACCCCGTATCGCGATCGCATCCGGAACCGCCTTCATCCTGGCACAGTTCCTCGATGTCTCGATTTTTGACCGGCTGCGCCATTCAACATGGTGGCACGCGCCGTTGCTTTCATCCGCTCTGGGATCGGTCCTTGATACCATATTATTCTTTACACTGGCCTTTGCGGCCAGCCTGAGCGTGCTGGGCGCCAATGACGCCTTTGCAACGGGCTCTGCGCCCCTGCTGGGTTATTTCGCCCTGGAGGCCCCCAGGTGGCTTTCCTGGGCGTTGGGCGATCTGGCAGTCAAGCTGCTGGTGTCTCTGGCCATGCTGGCACCCTACCGCATGCTGCTGGCGCTGTTTCGCACGCCAAAGGCTGCCGATATCCGGTCCTGAGAGAATTATTCATGCAGCCGAAATTCAAGGATCAGGCTGCGCTGCAATATTGAAAAATTGTCATCGGATGCCAGCATCACACGCGTGCTTCCATCGGCGGCCTCGAAAACATCCAGACTTTCCATGTTATCAATCTGGAAACCGAAACCCGCGTCGACAAGCACCGCACCATCGACGGTTTTTCCCGGGCGGATGTCCTTGGCCTTGATGCGACGAATGCGCATGCCCACCCCCTGGGCAACCGAAAAACGCCGCTCCAGCAACAACAGGTCGCCATTGGGCAGGAAATCCCCGTCCGTGACATCAAAAGGCGCCTGGCGGCGCACATAGAACACACCCTTTTGCGGCCCATCCACGATCGCCGCAAAAATATCGCCATTCCTGTTGAGGCTTTTTTCGCTGACCACGACAATTGCACCGGCAAGCGGAGAATCTGCGGGCGCAACGGCGATGGCTTCCATGCCGCGATTGCTGCGGAACTCGGCGATCGGTATCGGCTGGGACACGGTGCCCACCGGCCGTGCAGCGCCGATGTCTGAAAGCCGGTACTGCTCAATGCGGTGCAGCCGCTCAAAACTGACCAGAACCCTGTCACCGTCAATCGCCAGGCCTTCCGCATCAGCACTCCAGCGCTGCGCGACCAGCTGGCCATCAAGCCCGTGCATGGGCGCGACAACAAAATCGGAAAGGCCCGACAGGCGCCCGTCACTGTCGCGAACAAGCCTTCCGGTAAACAGGTATCCGGTATCCATGGCGCCGACAAAACGCACGCCGTCCGCCAGCAGACGCATCGCGGAAATGCCGCCCAGAAGGGCGTCGGGCGAATTGATCTGCATCCCGCCAATATATTCAAGAGCGCCAAAGCGGGTCTCATTGGAGCGGATATCGAAGGTTGGAATCTGGCGCGCATTCACGAGGATTTCACGCGCAGCAACGGCCCGCTGCTCATCCGCCACTGCAGGATGGAGCACGGCAGGATTGAGCATGGCAGGCACCGCGCCCAAAAATCCGACCAGCGCCATGGCTGTTCTGAATTTCAAGGAGATAGCGGCGCTCATCGGCCCCGGCGCATGCGCGAACCGCTGCCATTCTCGTCCTCGAACAGCGACGCAAGCTGCTCGGTCATGGCGCCGGCAAGTTCTTCGGCATCAACGATTGTCACAGCGCGGCGATAATAGCGCGTCACATCATGTCCAATGCCAATGGCAAGCAGTTCAACGGGCGAATTCGTTTCAATCTCTTCGATAACCGCACGCAAATGCCGTTCGAGATAATTGCCCGGATTGACCGAAAGCGTCGAATCATCCACTGGCGCACCGTCCGAAATCATCATCAGAATCTGACGCTGTTCCGGCCTTGCCAGCAGCCGGTTATGCGCCCAGATCAAGGCCTCTCCGTCGATATTTTCCTTCAGCAGACCTTCGCGCATCATCAGGCCGAGATTGCGCCGGGCGCGACGCCAGGGCGCATCCGCCGACTTGTATATGATATGGCGCAGATCATTGAGGCGCCCCGGATTGGCGGGCTTTCCTTCTCCCAGCCATTTTTCACGTGCCTGACCACCCTTCCAGGCCTTGGTGGTAAATCCAAGGATTTCCACTTTGACACCGCAACGTTCCAGCGTTCGCGCAAGAATGTCGGCGCAGGTGGCAGCAACGGTGATCGGCCGGCCGCGCATGGAACCGGAATTGTCGATCAGCAGGGTCACCACCGTATCGCGAAAATTGGTATCCTGCTCCATCTTGAATGACAGCGGCTGCATGGGATCGATCACCATGCGCACCAGACGGGCAGAATCGAGATATCCCTCTTCCAGATCAAATTCCCAGGATCTGTTCTGCTGCGCCATCAGGCGGCGTTGCAGCCGGTTGGCCAGCCGTCCGACGACGCCTTGCAGATGCGCAAGCTGTTTGTCGAGAAAGGCTCTCAAACGATCAAGCTCGGCTTCATCACACAATTCATCCGAGGCGATCATCTCGTCGAATTCCGAGGTGAAAACCTTGTAATCGACCTTCTGGTCGAGATTGTCGAACGGCGTATTGGGCCGCCGGGATTCACCCGGCGTATCAGCATCTTCATCCTGGTCATCGACCATATCTTCATCAGAGACCTCGGCGCCATCCATTTCGCCGTCGTCCATCTGATCATCGGCGGATTCGTTTTCCTCTGCCGGGGCCGCCTCGGAGCCTGCCTCATCTTCGGCAGACTGCTCGTTCTCCTCATTGGATTGCGGCTGATCCTCGTCTTCGGAATTGTCCTGCGGGTCCTGATCTTCACCGTATTCCTCGGCGACATCCATATGCGCAAGCATATCGCGCACCACGCGGGCAAAACCTTTTTGATCCTCCAGGGCATCACCCAGATGCTCCAGATCCTGACCAGCCTTTTCTTCAATCCAGTTGCGCCACAAATCCAGCACGGGACCGGCACTTTCGGGCGGTTTTTGCCCGGTCAGCTTTTCACGCACCATCATCGACAGCGCTTCATGAAGCGGAGCCTCGGCCTGACCTGAAATATTGCGATAGTTGGCTTTGGCGCATCGATCAGACAGTGCGGCTGTCAGATTGTCCGACACACCCGTCATGCGTTTGGAACCGATGGCCTCGACACGCGCCTGTTCCACGGCGTCAAAAATCTCCCGCGCATCATCACCCTGCGGCGCCATGACATTGTGGATCGCATCATCATGACAGGCCTTGCGCAAAGCAAGCGAATCCCCGACACCGCGCGTCACCGCAATATCGGCGCGCGTCGGTCGCTTGGGCAACTCGGGCAGCCGGATGCGATCGCCGGCAAGTCCCGGACGATCGTTGGCAAAAACCACTTCGAGTTCGTGATCGCTGGCAATCGACCGGACACAACCGGTCAAAGCCCGTTTGAACGGTTCAGAATCGACCGGTAGACCGGACTTTGCCCTGGAATTATCTCCGCGCGCAGCCATAAAATGATATCCTATGCATCAAGGACGATGTTGGCGGCGCTTTCCTTGAGCTCCTCACCAAAAGCGCGCTGGTACTGTTCGGCCACCAGGGAGCGCTCCAGTTCATCACATTTGTTGAGGAAGGTCAGTCGGAAGGCAAAGGACACATCTCCAAAAATTTCGGCGTTCTCAGCCCAGGTGATCACCGTACGCGGGCTCATGACGGTCGACAGGTCACCGTTGACAAAAGCCGCCCGCGTCATGTCGGCAACGCGCACCATCTTGGAAATCGTTTCGCGCCCTGCGTCGTCCTTGTTGAAGCTCTTGACCTTTGCCAGCACAATATTGACTTCGTTGTCATGCGGCAAATAGTTGAGCACGGTTACAATGGACCAACGGTCCATCTGCGCCTGGTTGATCTGTTGTGTTCCATGATAAAGACCCGTTGTATCACCAAGTCCCACCGTATTGGCCGTGGCAAACAGGCGGAACGCAGGATGCGGACGTATGACCCGACTCTGATCAAGCAAGGTCAGCCGACCGGATGATTCCAGCACACGCTGGATAACAAACATCACATCAGGTCGTCCTGCATCATACTCGTCAAAGACCAGCGCAACATTATGCTGATAGGCCCAGGGAAGGATACCATCCTTGAACTCGGTGATCTGCTTGCCATCCTTCAAGACGATGGCGTCCTTGCCAACCAGATCGATGCGGCTTACGTGACTGTCGAGATTGACGCGAACACAGGGCCAGTTCAGGCGTGCTGCAACCTGTTCGATATGGGTCGACTTGCCAGTCCCGTGATAGCCCGACACCATGACACGACGGTTGTGTGCAAACCCGGCCAGAATGGCCAGTGTCGTTGCTCTGTCAAACAGATAATCGGTATCCAGCTCAGGCACATAGGCGTCCGCCTTCGAATAGGCGGGGACTCTCAAATCCGAATCGATATCAAAGGCTTCGCGCACAGAAACTGTCGTGTCCGGCAGATTTGAAATATCCATGTCAATCTTGTTCATTTTGTCTCCAACGCGGCCCTGTTTTTCAAGCCGTCTCACGATTCACGGCAATCATTTTGCCCGTGAATTATCCATCAGCAGGCACCCTCTAGCAGAAACCGGACTGTTTTAACAATTGGTAAGCTTGAATCACTTCACGAAAGCGTTCCTCAGAGCCGCGGTCGCCACCATTGGCATCCGGATGGTTCTGTTTAACCAGGTCCTTGTATCGTGTCTTGATTTCTTCGGCTGGGGCATTTGCAGGAATCCCCATTGTCTCGAACGCCTTGGATTCCAAAGCCTTGAGCTTGCGCTTGCGCGGCTGAGGCCGTGATGCTGCACCCTTTTCGTCAAACAGACGAAACGGATCGCGCATATTGGCATAGGCCGCCGCACTGCCGGAGCGCGATTGTGACTGTTCTGGATTTGTCTGTGCCGATGCAGCCTTGTTCACTCCCAGCGTCCAGGTGGGTCTGTGTCCGGTCAGCGCTTCTTTCTGGTAGCGCGCAATGTCGCCATCGGAGAGGCCGGAAAAATAATTGTACCCCTTGTTGTATTCGCGCACGTGGTCAGCACAGAAGAGGAAATACTCTCCCTCTGCATCGCGCCCCACCGGCGCGCGAAACTCACCCTTTTTTTCACAGCCGTCCCATTGACAACCCGGGGTCGTCGGCTTGGCACTTACCTTGCTCTTGCCCTTGCCTTTTTTCTTCGAAGAACGAATGCTATCAAAATATTTGGAATCAAGTTTCATGAGCTCATTTTTGGACTTTACCGCAATGTGAACAAGGATTGACTTGTTGCCCATTGCACTATTTTCAGGATCGGGTCGACAAGACGAAAAAACAGATCGTCCCGCATTGGCCCGGGGCGCGACACCATAGCAGGAAAGAGCAGTCATGACAGAACAAAACGGACCAATTGCATTGAGCATGACAAAAAAACTTGATGACGCCCTCCAGCCGGAGCGTCTCGAGGTGATCAATGAAAGCCATCTGCATGCCGGCCATCAGGACAGTTTCGATGGTTCAGGTGAGACCCATTTTAGAATTCGCCTTGTAAGCCCCATATTTGCAGGCATGCCGCGCATTGCAAGACACCGGATGATAAATGAGCTGCTGAAAGACGAATTGTCTGCCAGCGTTCATGCTCTGGCAATCGAGCCGGCAGCGCCCGGCGAAACCGTGCGCTGGTAGATCCGAGAGCATGTCCGGCTTTCATTGATTCACTCTGCCAGTTGTTTTTGGTCAGGATCAAGTCGGTTCGCGACCATTGGTCGCTCGCTGCGTCAGACGTCTCGACCGATGCGAAAGCATCGCTCTTTAGCGCTTTCCTGGCGGATCGACTCACTGGATCACGAACACAGTGGGGCAATCAAAGCCAGACGTGCGCTAACCCTTTTGCTCGGCTTCCACCGGCCTGATTCGCAATTTCGTGATTCGGTTTTTAACCCGCTTCATCACGATGAACCGCTTGCCGTGATAGGTGAACGCCTGACGCTCTTCGGGAATGGTCTGTGATTCGTGGATCACAAGCCCGGCAACGGTGGTGGCTTCCTCGTCAGGCAGGGTCCAGTCGAGCGCCCGGTTCAGATCGCGAATGGGCACCGTCCCGTCGACAACCACCGAACCATCGGCCTCCTGCACGACGCCCTGAATATCCAGGTCATGCTCGTCGGCAATGTCGCCGACGATCTCCTCCAGAATATCCTCCAGCGTCACCAGGCCTTCCACCTCACCATATTCATCGACAACGATGGCAAAATGGGTCTTGCGCCGCAGAAACGCATTGAGCTGATCTTTCAGATTTGTCGTGTCCGGCACGAACCAGGGTTTTTGTGCAATCTTGACAATATCAATGGTCTGCCGATCTCCGCCGGCGCCAGCCAGAGCCCGCAGAACATCCTTGGCATGGATGACGCCAATGATGTTGTCCGTCTCGTCGCGCCATACCGGCATACGCGTATAGGGGCTTTCCAGAATCTGCCTGACCGCAACATCGGAATCCTCATCGGCGTTGATCATCCGCATGGTCGTGCGATGCACCATGACATCCGACACTTCCAGCTCGCCCAGATCCAGAACACCGCCAAGCCGGTCGCGGTCCGCCTTGATCACCGACCCCTCGCGATGCAGCAGCGCAACCGCGCCTCGCAACTCCTCATGTGCAGAGAGCATGGATGTATCGGTCGACAGGGTAATCCCCAGAACCGACAGCAACTGACGCACGATCCAGTTTACCCCGGAGGAAAGCGGGCCGATGACAATGACAAAAAGGCGCACTGCAGGCGCGACCGCCATCGACACCCGCTCCGGTGACGATATGGCCCAGCTTTTCGGCAGGACTTCGGCAAAAATAACCAGCAGTATCGTCATCACGATGGTCGCATAGGCAACGCCGCTTTCGCCAAAAAGCCCAAGAAAGACACTTGTCGCCAGCGATGACGCCAGAATATTGACCATGTTGTTGCCAATCAGCAGTGCCCCGATCAGCCGATCCTGTCTGTCAATCAATCGCGATACGATTCCGGCATTGACCTGGCCGTTCGATTCCAGCTGGTGCATGCGCGAGCGTGACGCTGCCGTCAGCGCCGTTTCCGAACCGGAAAAAAATCCGGACAGAACAATCAGGCCAAGAATGATGAGAATTACCAGCCAATATTCACCAATCATTGTGTGTATTTTTCCTTCAAGAAACCAAGAACCTCGGAGATGGGTACATCATCGGCAACGAATGATTGTCCTATCCCTCTCGTCAGGATGAATGTCAGTTTGCCGCGTTTGACCTTCTTGTCCTGCGCGATATGTTCCAGCAATATATCGGGTGGCGGCAGGGTGCCTTCAATATCACTCAATTGTGTCGGCAAACCAACCGCTCTCAAATGGGCTGCAACCCGTTGCGCATCATCCGGACTTGCCAGGTTCATGCGGGTCGAGAATTCATGCGCAAGCACCATGCCGATGGCCACGCCTTCGCCATGAACCAGCCGCCCGCTGTCGTAGCCGGTAGCAGCTTCCAATGCGTGCCCGAATGTATGACCGAGGTTCAAAAGCGCCCGTTTTCCACCTTCATACTCGTCAGCGGCAACAACATCTGCCTTGGCCTGACAACTGGTCGCGATGGCATGAATGCGCGGCGCTCCCCCGGCAAAAACCTGCTGCCAGTTTTTCTCAAGCCAGGCAAAAAAATCCGGCTGGTCAATCAATCCGTATTTTGCCATCTCGGCATAGCCGGCACGAAACTCCCTTCCGGAAAGGGAATCAAGAACATCCGCATCCGCAAGAACCAGCGCCGGCTGGTGGAACACGCCGATGAGGTTTTTGCCGTGCGACGTATTGATACCGGTCTTTCCACCCACAGAAGAATCCACCTGGGCCAGCAGCGATGTGGGAATCTGCACAAAATTCATGCCACGGCGTACGATACCCGCAACGAACCCGGACAGGTCGCCCACGACACCGCCGCCCAGCGCAATCACCGCATCACCGCGCTCCAGGCGTGCCGCCAGAACGGCCTCGGACACGGCGATGACCTGCTCGAAATTCTTGGTTTTTTCGCCCGCAGGAAGAACAATAGAGGTACTTTCTATTCCGGCCCTCGAAAGGCTTTCTCCAAGCTTTTCAAGATAGAGATCGGCGACATTTTCGTCACTGACAATGGCAGCACGGATACCGGGCAGCCGGGCGGCGATCTGCTGGCCGGCCGAAGCGATCAGCCCGGGGCCGATCAGAATGTCATAGGACCGCTCTCCAAGACTGACGTGAACACGCGCTTCGCCCGGCGCTGTTGTATTATCGTTCATTGTTGCTACCCCTGACAGTCTGCGTCGATGAAACGGCGTCATAGGCAATTATCGCCTCCAGCACCTCATCAACGATGATTTCCTTAGCTGTGTCTCGTGATTGCACAACCAGGTCGGCTTCGCCATAAATCGGATACCTGCTGCCAAGCAAGGCGGACAAGGTGGCTTTCGGATCCGCCGTTTTCAGCAAGGGGCGATGATACCGGCGTTTGACACGTTCCCACAAAACGTCGAGATCAGCCCGAAGCCAAACCGACAGGCCGTTTTCCTTGATACTGGCACGCACCGATTCCTGCATGAATGCGCCACCGCCCGTTGAAAGGACCATTGGCCCGTCTTTCAAAAGACGGCTGATTACCCGCGCTTCCAGCGCCCGAAACTCGACCTCGCCGTATTTCTCAAACAAATCGGCAATCGACATGCGTGAAACATATTCAATTTCGTGGTCGGAATCGACAAAGGGCACCTGCATTGCAGCGGCCGTCATTTTTCCAATGACCGATTTGCCTGCGCCCATCAGGCCGACAAACACCACCGTACGTTCACCGAGGCACTGACGTGCCTGCGCGGCTTTCGTCAATTCGGTGCTGATTGGCTGGGTCTTCATCAGGTCTTTTCCATGGTTTGCTTCTCCGGTATCGACAAATGTGTCTGGTCCGTCAAGCATCAGCATTGATCCGGCCCATTGTCTGCGACCGGGAGGGCCGCAGCGCGATGACAGGAAATGCGACCTTGCATCAAAATTGTCCTTCGCCCATAAATGGCCTGTTGAATTCAAACCAATGGATGATGCATGCCGTCTTTGTTCCGGTTTCTTGTATTTTGTGCCGTCATGGCAGGCGTGGCCTATGGTGCGATGTTCGCATTGACAGTTTACGTGGATCCAACACCGCGCGAAATTTCGGTGCGAATCCCGACCGAAAAGGTCAATCCACGCTGAAAAGCGCTATCTGCAACCCACAGGCAGGAAGCCATGGCCGATATGAGCCTTGCACATCTTGAGGCTTTCCTCGAGATGATGAGTGTTGAACGCGGAGCCGCAATCAACACATTGACGTCCTATCGCAATGATCTGGAGGATTGCCTCGCGTTTTTACGCGGTATGCAATCCAACCTCACAAGCGCAACCAGTGATGAATTGCGCGCCTGCCTGGCTGACGTCGCAAATCGGGGATTTGCTGCAAGTTCACAAGCAAGGCGCCTTTCTGCGCTGCGTCAGTTCTATCGGTTCCTTTATTCAGAAGGCATTCGCGATGTCGACCCGACAGGCGTGCTTGATTCTCCGCGCAAAGAGCGACCATTGCCAAAATCGCTCAGCCAGGAAGACGTCACCAGGTTGATTGATCAGGCAAGGGACGAAGCAGCAGAAGCCGGCCTGACGGACGCAAAAAAACTGCAACGCCTGCGTCTGATGACTTTGCTCGAAATGCTCTATGCAACTGGCATGCGCGTATCCGAATTGGTCAGTCTGCCTCTATCTGTCGCCGCGCAGGAGGATGATCGGTTTTTGATCATTCGTGGCAAAGGCAACAAGGAACGACTGGTTCCCCTGTCTTCGGCATCGCGCCAGGCTCTCGCCGACTATGTCGACGCGCTGAAGCGGCAGGTAGACGCAGAAACTGGCGTTCCTTCGACCTTTCTTTTTCCATCACGCGTCCCCGGCAAACATATCCCCCGACAGGTATTCGCCCGCGATCTGAAACACCTGGCGATGCGATGCGGTCTGGGCGCGCAAAACCTGTCGCCGCATGTTCTGCGCCACGCCTTTGCCAGTCATCTGCTGCACAATGGCGCGGATCTGCGCGTTGTGCAGGAATTGCTTGGCCATGCAGATATTTCGACAACTCAGATTTACACCCATATTCTGGAAGAACGGCTTCATAGACTGGTCAGTGAACACCATCCTCTTGCAATTGCCGCAAAAAACAGCACATAGAACACAGTTTTTAGCCTTTTTGCTTGCTTTGCCGGACAATGGCTCTTAGCCAGAAGCAACCAAAGCCCGATGCAACAGCCCGAGATCACCAAACTCCATGCTTAACTATCTCGACTTTGAAAAACCGCTTTCCGACATTGAGGGAAAAATCCACGAGCTTCGACGGCTCGCCGGTGACGATGAAATTATTGATACGAGTGCGGAAATCGCAAATCTGCAAGCAAAGGCGAAAGAGACCCTCAAGGATCTTTATGCCAAGCTGACACCCTGGCAGAAGACGCAGGTTGCACGCCACCCGGCGCGCCCGCATTTTCGTGATTATATCGAGGGACTGTTCGAGGAATTCACGCCGCTGGCCGGCGACAGAAAATTCTCCAACGATGAAGCCATTCAGGCAGGTCTGGGCCGGTTTCGTGGACAGGGTGTCGCCATTATCGGCCAGGAAAAGGGCCATGATACCAAATCACGCATACGCCACAACTTCGGCAGCGCCCGGCCCGAAGGTTACCGCAAGGCGGTGCGAATCATCGAGTTGGCGGACCGATTCCATTTGCCGATCATCACGCTGATCGACACATCCGGTGCCTATCCGGGTATCGGCGCTGAAGAACGCGGCCAGGCCGAGGCAATCGCCCGCTCGACCGAAATGTGCCTGAATGTCAAAGTCCCGATCATATCCATCATCATTGGTGAAGGCGGGTCCGGCGGCGCCATAGCAATTGCCACCGGCAACCGTGTTTATATGCTGGAACATGCCATCTATGGTGTGATCTCACCTGAGGGTGCCGCATCGATCCTGTGGCGCGACGCCACCCGTGCAAGAGATGCTGCGGCCAATATGAAGATCACCGCGCAGGATCTGAAAGATCTGGGCGTTATTGACGGCATCATCGAAGAACCAATGGGTGGTGCGCATCGCGATCCGCAGCGGGTTCTGGCCAGCACCGGCACGGCGATTGCAGCCGCTCTTGCTGAACTGAAGACACAGGACGGCGACACCTTGCGCAACAACCGCCGCAAGAAATTTCTGAATATGGGCCGCAATCTGTAATTTGTCTGTCGGAGCGTCACAGCGCGCACCGCCACGCCACCTGTTGGTCTTGCAGCGCAGCTGGTCATTACATTATCGTGAACGCATGAAAATTCTTGGTTGTGGTAAACATTTGGTAAACCTATCTGCCATATTTTTGGCGACTTGAAATGTTTCCCTCCCAATGGCCGATTGGCCGCTGGAGAAATGAAACCGTACAGTGGTCCGCAGTCGGCAACGGTTCTGTGGATAAACGCATGCCGCGCGGATGGACAATGAGCTTTAATTCTTCTTTGGGTTGGAAATCCCTGTTGCTGGTATCAGCGCTGAGCCTCGTCCTCGTGGGCTGTCAGGATGTGCTGGAATCCGTTGACAACAAGGCTGAGTACCGACTTCCAAAAAAATTGGTCAACAAGATGAAAGCCCAGGACCAGCGTGTGCGTGCGCCGATCCTGATACGCATTTTCAAGCAGGAAGGCGTGCTGGAAGTCTGGAAGGCCAGGGGCAATGGTCGCTATGCACTCGTCAAGGATTATGAGATCTGCAAGTGGTCGGGCAAACTCGGACCAAAATTCAAGGAAGGTGACCGACAGGCACCCGAGGGTTACTACGATATCAACCCCTACCAAATGAACCCGAAATCCAGCTACTATCTGTCATTCAACATGGGATATCCCAATCGCTATGACCGGGCGCATGGGCGCACGGGCAGCAATCTGATGGTTCATGGCGCCTGTTCATCGGCCGGTTGCTATTCGATGACTGACGAGCAGGTCCTGGAGATCTACGCATTTGCCCGTGAGGCATTCCGGGGTGGACAGACCTCATTTCAGGTGCAGGCCTATCCGTTCCGCATGACGGCGGAAAACATGGCTGCCCACAGCGACAACGAACATTTTGATTATTGGCAGATGATCAAGGTCGGCTATGACCATTTCGAACTGACGAAAAGGCCCCCTAAAGTCGATATCTGTGATGGGAAATATGTTTTCAACCAGATACCCGAAGACGGCGAGACATTCCACGCGCAGCGGGCCTGTCCTCCCTCCGCTTCACCGCAATCGTTGCAACTGGCCTATGCAGCCCAGTCCAAACGATATGATGTGGCTTTTACCAAGGCTCTGGAAAAGGCGGAAAAAAACAAGAAACCCGCTGCCATCGCGCCACCTCCTGAGACTGCTGCACAGCCCCAGCAAAGTGATCGCCAATTGACCAGCGCAGTGGCGCCTGCATCGGACGACGCCATCACGCCAGTTCCGACACCCTCCCCCGCCAACCAGCAAAAAGCATCCAATGAGGCAGCGGAACAATCCTCCACCAAAAAATCCTGGTGGAAGGTCTGGTAGCCCCCATGAACGATTCGAAAGCTGTCGAAAATTACGACCTTCGCGGACTGAAATGCCCACTTCCCGTGCTGAAAACACGCAAGAAATTGTCGGCCCTTGAGACCGGTTGCAGTCTCTGGGTGGAAACCAGTGACCCGCTGGCCGTTGTCGATATTCCGCATTTTTGCAGCGAATACGGCCACACGCTTGTCGAAACGCAAAATGTCGATGGCGGGCACCGGTTTCTGATTGAAAAGGGCTGATTGCCGAACGCTTTCAGCCAAAAGCTATGGTTTGTATCCGGGAATGGAAAGCGGATTGTTTTCCAAGGCCGCCCTGTCCGGCGTGTCAATCTGCGGCTTGCCGACAAATGCATCAAACAGTCTGGCCACATAATCCTTTTCCAGATCACGGGTGATCAGCACCAGGCGCGTGCGGTGATCGCTGTCAGGCCAGGCCGGCAGCCGCGCCGGCGGATGAAAAATGGACTGAACACCGTGAATGACCACAGGACGTTCGGGATCATCGGACAGGCAGACAATACCCTTCATGCGCAACAATCGTTCGCTCTGACTTGAGCGCAGGAGATCGATAAAGCACTCCAGAGCATCCGGATCGATAGGCTTGTCTTCGATGAGCGTAAACGCCCTTATATGGTCATCGTGCCGGTTGACGTCATGCGCATGGCCATGGTGCTCATCGTGATAAGCCTCATCGCGCAGCCACCGGGAAACATCCGCCGTTTTGGTCGCCGGATCGAAGAGCCCGCATTCGAAAAGATCGGCCTTGATGGCCCCTGCATCACTGGCGGAAATCTGCAGGGCGCCAGGATTGAGGAGCATCAGACGGGCGGTCAAATGCGCAAATGCTTCCGACGTCGGGTCAATCAGGTCTGTTTTTGTCAGCACAATCCGATCCGCAACAGCCACCTGCTTGACCGCTTCTTCATGGCGATCGAGCGTCTGGTCACCATTGACCGCATCCACCACAGTGATCACACCGTCGAGGCGCAGGCTCTGGACGAGCGCCGGATGCCCCATGATGGCATGCAGAACCGGTGCCGGATCGGCAAGACCGGTGGTTTCGATAATCACCCGCTTCAGGGATTTGATCCGCCCTGTCTGCAACCGGTCAACCAGGTCTGCAAGCGTATCGACCAGTTCACCGCGCACCGTGCAACACAGGCACCCATCAGCCAGTTCGATGATCCCATCGCTCGAACGCTCCACCAGCAGATGATCGATACCGACATCGCCAAACTCGTTGATGATAACGGCCGTGTCCTGCAAGGAGGGGTCTTTCAGCAGCCTGTTGAGCAAGCTCGTCTTGCCCGATCCGAGAAATCCGGTGAGCACAGAAACGGGAATCGGTTCCATTGGGGTCATGCCGTTACAGACTGGGCCGCGAAATGGGAACTGGCACATCAAATGTAGGCTTGAAAGCCGAGGCCGCAACCGGGCTGCCCGCGCTTTCGATTTGATCGGGACGCGGACGGGGCACAGGAATATTGCCTCTTGTCAAAGCGGCTGGAATCCTGCCCGACAGCCCAACCCTGACCGCCTTGGCCTGGCGCTTCATACTGTTGATATAATTGGAATTCAACACCATTTTCCCTTCGACGTCGCGGCCCTCATAACGCTTTTTCCTGGCTTCAGGGGTGCAGATTGAAGAAGTGATATCGGCAATTTTCGAGCGTTTGTTGCCATAGGGTCGCAGGGAATAGAGAGACGGTTTGGCAATGGTTCCGGTTGTCAGCCCCTTGTTCAAAAGGCGGGCGGATTCTTCGGCCCTCTCTTCCTGGCTCGCAGCGCCGAATACAACAGAAACAACAGTCCTGCCGTTGCGGGTAGCTGATGAAACCTGATTGAAGCCAGATGCGCAGATGAACCCGGTTTTCATGCCGTTGGCACCGGCAAAACGGCCGATCAGGATATTGTAGTTGGAATAGGTCTTTTTTCCTGTGCTGATGGCCTCAATCGCAAAATAATGCGCATATTGCGGAAAATCCCGCCTGAGCGCCAGACCCAGAACCGCCATGTCCCGTGCGGTGGTCCGCTGCCCTTTGCCCGGCAGCCCGTTTGCATTGACAAACCTGCTGTCAAGCATGCCCAGCCGCTTTGCCTCGGCATTCATCATCTGTACAAATCTCTCATGACTTCCGGCAACCGATTCCGCGATGGCAACCGATACGTCATTGGCTGACTTGACCAGAATGATCTTCATGGCATTGTCGAGCGAAAGCTGCGAACCCGGCTTGTAGTACATCTTGCTGGGCGGTTCCTTTGCCGCAATTGCACTCATGGTCACGGGTGACTGCATGGTCAATTTGCCCGTCTGGACCTGCCGGAAAACCACATAGGCAGTCATCAACTTTGTCAAAGATGCCGGATACCAACGCTGGAATGCCTGGTTGTGCTCGAGCACGCTGCCGGATTTCACATCGATGACGATCGATGGGCCGGCACTGTTGGCGGGGCCCGTCGTGGCCAGCAGCAACCAGAAGAATGCAAGAAGGACACCTGTGAAACTGGTTTTACAGCGCATTGGCACAATAAGACTCCGGCAAAGGGGTGGGATGTAAATTGTATGTACCCGAAAGTTGCCCTATATGCCATACATTGAGACGGACATTTGCAAAATCAAGGACAGACTCCATGCCGATACTGAACCGTGCAGCCGAGATGCAGGACGAAATCACCGAATGGCGCCGTCATCTTCATTCCAACCCTGAACTGCTTTTTGACGTTCACGAAACTGCAGCCTTTGTCGAGGAAAAGCTGAAAGCTTTCGGCTGTGACGACGTGGTCACCGGGATAGGACGCACCGGCGTCGTTGCCGTGATCAAGGGCCGCAACGGCGGCGAAGGCAAGACGATCGGTCTGCGCGCCGACATGGATGCGCTGCCGATCAACGAGATTACCGGAAAGTCCTGGGCTTCCAAAACCACAGGCAAAATGCATGCCTGTGGCCATGATGGCCACACGGCCATGTTGCTGGGTGCCGCAAAATATCTTGCCGAAACCCGCAATTTTGATGGCTCGGTCGCCGTCATTTTTCAGCCTGCGGAAGAAGGTGGCGCCGGTGGCGATGAAATGGTCAAGGACGGCATGATGGAGCGCTTTGACATCGAAGAGGTTTTCGGCATGCACAACATGCCGGGTCTTGCTGTGGGGCAATTTGCAACACGCCAGGGTGGCATCATGGCTGCAACGGACGAATTTACCATTACCATCAAGGGAAGAGGCGGACATGCCGCCATGCCCAATCAGACCGTGGATCCGATTGCCATTGGTGCCCAGATCGTCTCGAGCCTGCAACTTATTGCATCGCGCAATGTCGACCCACTCGAGTCCGTCGTTGTTTCCGTGACAAAATTCAATGCCGGAAACGCCTATAACGTCATTCCCGAAGAGGCACTGCTTGCCGGAACTGTTCGCACCCTGGATGCCGATGTGCGCGCTTTGGCCGAAAAACGTATTTCGCAGATCGTCAACAATGTTGCACAGGCGCATGATGCCGAAGCGTCGATCCATTATCACCGCGGTTATCCGGTGACATACAACCACGCCGACCAGACCGATTTTTCAGTCTCCGTTGCCGCTGAAATATCCGGCGCAGACCATGTCGACGAGAATATTGCGCCGACAATGGGTGGAGAGGATTTTTCCTTCATGCTGGAAGCGCGGCCGGGATCATTCATCTTTATCGGCAATGGCGATACGGCCGGCCTGCATCACCCGGCCTATGATTTCAACGACGACATCATCCCGCTGGGTGTTACCTATTGGGTAAAACTGGCTGAAACGTCTCTGGCGCGCCCTTAAAGTCGCGCAAACCTGAACCGATCACTGCCGTGGTATAACAGCCAGCAGTGATCGGTCTTCTACAGTCCGATGGATACGTCACGCCCGGCTGATTTGATCGAGACTGAAAAGCCGGCAACCAGATCGACAAGGGCAATGACGGTCAGGACGAAAAAGATGTCTGTTGCCGCATCTGCAACAAGCAGAAACTCGATCAGAAACGCGATGAAAACAAAAGCCGACAACATGTGATCCACGACCGACCAACTGCCGGTGCGGGTTGATTTCAGCACTTCGAAAAACAGCAGGACCAGCGCTGTGACGATCACGGTATCGCCAAGCTGCATGGACCATTGCGCGCCGGAAATCATTTGCACGCTGAATAGGTCATAGTTCAGCGCGGCGGCACCTGAACTCCCCAGAAATCCAAAGATCAACGCATTGTAAAAGATCAAAGGAACGATCATCAATGGGATTATCGTCAACATGCCAATGCCCTTGCCTTGTTTGACCAGAGTCTGTCGCTCAAGACGCGCCCCTGTCGGATAGCCGCTGAGCATTACCCACAGGAACTCTGATGTAAAAATTGATCTTCAATGAAAACAATATGTAAAAGCAAGCAAAAAAGGCCGGTTGGACACCAGCCTTTTGCTTTTTACTTTTAAGAGACATGCGGCACAGCCGTCACATCAGCCATCAATCCGAAAATTGATTATCGTTGAGGATCAGGCGTTTTCTTTGACGGTCAGCACCTGACGACCGCGATACATACCGGTCTTCAGATCGATATGGTGCGGACGACGAAGTTCGCCGGAATTCTTGTCTTCCACATAGGAAGGAGCTTTCAGCGCATCGGTTGCGCGGCGCATGCCGCGCCTTGAGCGGGAAATCTTACTTTTTGGTACAGCCATTGCTTTACTCCACTCGCAGGCAATGCGTATTCTTCGGCCAGATGGCGACCGAAACAGACGCGTATGAATCTCGGAAATTGGGCGGGCTTATACCGCGCATGTGAGCGCTTGACCAGCACCTTCACGCATTTTTTTATGATTTAGGTCATTATGCAAGGGTGAAGCCGCTTTTTTCGTGCAGAGTCACACCTCATCCTCATCGACCACCCATTTTTCAGCCCGTCCGGCAGTCTGCCATTCCTGCCAGGCCGAATGTGATTGCATCGCCTGCATATAGGTCTTCACCGCTGGATTTCCACTCAGGCAATAGACTTCAAAGCGATTGACGACAGGCGCAAACATGGCGTCTGCGGCGCACAGGTCGCCGAATAGAAACGGCCCCCCATAACGCTCAAGGCAAGTCTCCCAGATCTGTTCGATACGCTTGATATCCCGGCGCGTCTCTGCCGATAGATCGATCGAGGAAGGAAGCCTGCGCATATTCATCGGACATTGCGTGCGAAGCCCGAAAAAGCCGCTCAGCATCTCACAGCTGATCGCCCGCGCATGGGCTCTGGCCCTCCGATCGGACGGCCACAAACCCTTTTTGGGAAAAAGCTCGTTCAGATATTCAATGATGGCCAGAGATTCCCAAAGATTGAACTGACCATGCTTGAGCACGGGAACCTTGTGTGTTGGCGAAAACGTTGAAAATGCCGGGTTACCCGCTGCCATGTCGAAGGGAACCAGCTCTTCGTGGAAGTGGATACCCGATGCCCGCATCGCAAACCATGGGCGCAAGGACCACGACGAATAATTCTTGTTGCCGATATAGAGCGTCAGATCGGTCATCAGCGGCTTCCTTGCACCCCCATGGTACGTTGCCAACCCTGACTCCAAACACGCATCCAGAAGCAGCCTTGGCTCTCAACGGCTCATGTTTAGGGACACACCAGTTGAAGGTCCAGCCAATAGAAATGATCTACGCATCAAGGCATTTGATATAAGCGCCTGACTGATGCGCCCGGCGTTCGACGATGGAGGCAAGCCGGGTCATTCCGCGTGACGGTTTCAAGGGATTTCGAACATGCGGATTGGGCAATGTCACGGCCAGATAGGCGGCCCGCCGACGCGACAGCTGTGAGGCCGGAATGCCATAATAGTGCTGAGCGGCGGCCTCGATACCGAAAATACCCGGACCCCATTCAGCCACATTGAGATAAATCTCCATCATTCTGCGTTTCGACCAGATGGCATCGGCACTCATGGCAAGCGGCACTTCCAGAGCCTTGCGAAGATAAGACCTGCTGGACCACAGAAAAAGGTTCTTTGCCGTCTGCATGGCTATGGTGCTTGCACCGCGTGTCTTTTCACCGTCCAATGCGCCGTCAAGAACGATATTGAGCTGTTTCCAGTCGACACCGCCATGGAAACAATATTGACCATCCTCGGACATCAGCACGGATTGCACCAGCGCCGGGGCTATATCATCCAGAGCCACCCATTGGCGTTGGTAACCGCGCAAAAGAACTGCATCGCGCAGCATGACTGTCGAGACGGGGTGAACCGCAGAAGGGGTGTAAGCAAGCAGAAGCAATGCCGGCACAAGAACAATCGCGAGCAGCAGATAGAAAAACCATCGTCTGAGCAATCTGCCGGACGGCATGCGCTGTTGTTTTTTCTTTTTCTGCGCCAATAGTTCAACTTTCCTGACAGGTGCGATCTTCATAAAGCAGCCCGACACGAAATTGAACAACCATTTTGACAAAGCTTGCCCCGGTTGTTGCAAGGGACGCTGTTACAAACGACAGGAAATCCATTGCCGATCGTTGCTCATCATGGCATGAGAGCAGCATGAAAGACGAAATGCAGGAATTCAGCGAGCGCATGGCACAGCGTGCGGATCAGGTCGATATGGCGCTGGCCAAATTGCTTGATGCCCGTCTTCGCGGCGATGAGATTGCACGGCCAGACACGCTGCTGGCTGCCATGCGGCACGGTGTATTGAATGGTGGCAAGAGGCTGCGCCCCTTCCTGCTGCTTGAAACCGCCGAACTGCTTGGGGGCGATCAGGAAGCGGCATTGCGTGTGGCTGCCGCTACAGAATGCCTTCACTGCTATTCACTGATCCATGATGATCTTCCGGCCATGGATGACGACAGTCTTCGTCGCGGCTTGCCAACGGTTCATGTCGCCTTCGATGAAGCCACTGCCATTCTGGCTGGGGACGCCCTGTTGACCATGGCCTTCGAAATCATCGCCGCGCCACAAACGGAACTGGCAGCAGGCCTGAAATCGGAACTTGTTCTGGCGCTGGCGCAGGCATCCGGCCTTGGCGGCATGGCCGGAGGTCAGGCACTGGACCTGCAGGCTGAAAAATATCCGCCCGATGAGGCCGGAATCATCACTCTGCAATCCATGAAGACCGGTGCGCTGATCCGCTTTGCCTGCGAAGCCGGGGCAATCCTCTCCGGTTCAAATCCAACCGACAGGGAATGCATGAAGCGTTTCGGCGAAGCTGTCGGGCTGGCTTTTCAGCTTGCCGATGATCTGCTCGACGTTACCTCTGACAGCCAGTCCATGGGCAAGGCAACAGGCAAGGATACCGGACGCGGCAAGGGCACGCTCGTCGCCCTGCACGGAGCAGACTGGGCTCGAACCCAGCTATCCGGTCTTGTCAGCGAAGCATCCAGCCTTTTGTCCCCCTACGGCGAACGGGCGAGAATTCTGCTTGATGCGGCACAATTTGTCGCCAATCGAAAGCACTGAAAATCAGGCGGCGGTGCCATTCACAAAAGTGAAATTCCCGGCCAGCATTAACCGTTCCTTGAAAAAATCAAACTACCATTCAGCAGATAATAGTACAGCAAAGTGCGCGCGCCAGCCATTTCAAGCGCGCCATGACGATTAGTCGGCTTTCTTGATTTGCAGGAAACCCGGGCCATGTGGCCTCGCAAAATACATTTTTGACGCTTCCCCGGACCGGGTGAAGCAAAGAACATGGTTTTTAATGGAAGAACTCAACGACGACAAAAGAAGTACGCGGAGGCTCTCCATCAGCCTGCGCGTCGGTTACGTTGCCAATCTCCTGCTGATCGGCGCCATATGCGTCTGGTTCTATGCTGAACAATCTGCGCAGAACAGGGAGATCCGTCATCTCGGTCGCTTGATAAAGCAGGTGGAAAAGCTGGATAATTCGCTGGCTTCTCTTTCCGAACGCGCCGAACTGTTGGGTGAAATTGCTGATGGCGCACCGTTCGAGAGCGCCAGAAAGACCTTTCTGTACCGCCAGGCTGTGGTGAAGGGCCAGTTTCTCGAATTTCACCAACTTTGGGACGCGCCTCAAACACCCGATTCACTGAAACAGGGTGTCTACCTGATTGATCGGGATATACGATCGGACATACCCTTCCGACACTACCAACAGATGACTGATCCCGAAGAAATCGAAGCTGCGGCCAATGTTGGTGAACTGCGACGCGCCGGCCAAGTGCTGGCCTCAACCTATGAGCAATACCTGCAGAATTCGGGCAGAAACATCTCCCGGATCATTCTCAACTCCCTGAAGGATTCAACTGTTTCTCAGGGCGATAAGATTCTGACCTATCTGCTGACGACTATCGCGGTTCTGCTGGCGCTCGGCTTTCTGGTATTCATGCCAATCGACATTCTTTTGCGCCGTACCCTGCGCGATCTGGACGCGGCCACCGCCCAGGCGCGTGAAGAAAGCCGCAGAGCCAAAGCTGCTGAAAAGGCAAAATCTGAATTCCTGGCCAATATGAGCCACGAAATCAGGACCCCGATGAATGGCGTGCTCGGCATGTCAGAACTCCTTTCCCGCACCGAATTGGATGACAAGCAACAAACGTTCACGGACATTATCGTAAAATCCGGCCAGACATTGCTGACCATCATCAACGACATATTGGATTTTTCTCGAATCGATGCCAAGCAGATGCAATTGAATCCGACCTCCTTCAATCTCCGCGAAGCGGTGGAAGACATTGCCACACTGCTGGCAGGCAATGCGGCGGAAAAAGATCTGCCTATGATCGTTCGCTATGATCCGGAATTGCCCGATGTCTTTGTCGGTGATTTGGGCCGGATCCGGCAGGTGCTGACAAATATTGTGGGAAATGCCGTAAAATTCACGGAAAAGGGCCAGATACTAGTCAACATCACGGGCACCGAACGCGATGATCATGCAGATATTCTTATCTGCGTCGAGGATACGGGGCCTGGCATTCCAGCCGACAAGCTCAATATCATTTTCGAAAAATTCAACCAGGTGGACGCGTCCTCGACACGCAGGCATGAAGGAACCGGTTTGGGTCTGGCCATTGCCGCCGGTCTCGTCGATCTGATGGGCGGTCGTTTTGGTGTGGACAGCACATTGGGCCGGGGCTCTACATTCTGGCTCGAGATGCATTTGCCAGTGTGCGAGGACAATCAGAACACCTCACAGAAAAATCCGGTTGACCTGTCAGATGCACGCATCGTGGTCATCGACGCAAATCCCACCAGCCAACATGTCATACGCGAACAAATGCAAGGTTGGGCGCTTGATTGTGCGGTCGTGGAATCCATTGCTGTGGCGACCCAGGTTGTGAAGAAATCGATCGAACTCGGCGCGCCGATCAGCCTGATCATCCTCGACACCCATACGCCCGAGGAAACCGGCAGACAATTGCGTGACACATTCGCCGATACAAAACCGATCGGCGATATTCCGGTACTGCTGATGACCGCCGTTGACCACAATGGCACCGCCGATCTGTGCAGACATTTTGGTTTTGCGGGCTATCTGACCAAACCGGTTCGCGCGTCCTTCATGCTGGAAACAATTTCCTCCATTCTGGGCGGCGCGCAAAAACCCGTCCCCATCACCGCAGCGGCGGCCAAGCCACCAAACCATGCCAGCAGGGCAGTCGAAGAGGAAAATTCCAGACCTGCTACACCCCTCTCGCCCTACGGCCCCGTCAACCGCTCCAGCGGGATCGAGCCCGCCGACAATGCTTCGCACATTGACATCCTCGTTGCTGAAGACAACGATGTTAATCAGTTGGTTTTTGAGCATATGCTTGGGGAAACCGGCTATTCCTTCTGCATTGCCAAAGACGGCCAGGAGGCCGTTGAAATGTGGCAACAGCTCAATCCGAAAGTGATTTTGATGGATGTCTCCATGCCACGCAGGAATGGCTATCAGGCAACTGCCTTTATCCGCGGTAAGGAAAGAGACACTGGCGCATATACGCCGATCATCGGTGTAACGGCGCATGCCTTGAAAGATGACCGCAACCTGTGCATTGAAGCAGGCATGGATGATTACATGCCCAAGCCGATATCAACGGCAAAGCTGGCAGTCATGATTGAACAATGGCTGGACAACAGCACAGCGAACAGCGGCAGGGCCAAACACAGGTCCCTGCAAAACGGCTTGTCGGCAAATGGGATCATTTGACGGTGGTAAGCGCTTCTGAGCCTTGTTCCAACTTTTCCTTCTCTCCACCACCCTTGCCTGCACTGTTCTGGCCTGCACTGTTCTGGTCTCCACTGTTCTGGCCAAATCGGTTTTTGATGTAGTCTCCCACCATGGCCTCGAATTCAGCAGCAATGTTTGACCCGCGCAGGGTTTTGACCTTTTTCCCATCGACGAATACAGGCGCTGCCGGGCTTTCACCGGTACCGGGAAGGGAGATTCCGATATCCGCCTGTTTTGATTCACCTGGTCCATTGACGATACAACCCATGACGGCAACGCTGAGCGCCTCCACACCCGGATATTCTTCCCGCCATGTTGGCATATTGCGACGAAGATCGCCCTGAATTTTCTCAGCCAGCTCCTGAAATGTCGTGGACGTGGTCCGGCCACAACCCGGGCAGGCGGCCACAATGGGCATGAACTGCCTGAAGCCCATGACCTGAAGCAGTTCCTGCGCTACCTGGACTTCCCTTGTCCTGTCTCCGCCCGGCGCCGGCGTCAGGGAGATGCGAATCGTATCACCAATGCCCTGCTGCAGGACAATGCCCAGGGCCGCCGATGAAGCAACAATGCCCTTGGTCCCCATACCGGCTTCCGTCAGGCCCAGATGCAGCGCATGGTCAGACCGGCGCGCCAGTTCCGTATAGACGGCAATCAGGTCCTGCACCTGGCTGACCTTGGCCGACAATATGATCTTGTCGCGTGGCAGCCCGATCTCCTCGGCCAGGTCTGCCGACAACAAGGCCGATTGGACAATCGCCTCCTGCATGACCTGCTGGGCGTTCTGTGGGCCGCCTTTTTGCGCGTTTTCATCCATCAGCCGCATCAGCAGCACCTGGTCCAGCGAGCCCCAATTGACACCGATCCGGACCGGTTTGCCATGGCGAATGGCGATCTCGATGATCTGCGCAAATTGCTTGTCTTTTTTGTCCTTGAAACCGACATTGCCAGGATTGATGCGGTATTTTGCCAGCGCTTCGGCGCAGGCCGGGTGGTTTTGCAGCAATGTGTGGCCGATATAGTGGAAATCGCCAATCAGCGGCACATCCAGACCAATTCTTTCCAGGCGCTCGCGAATCTTTGGAACGGCTGCAGCGCTCTCATCCCGGTCCACCGTTATACGCACAATCTCCGATCCGGCTTTCGACAGCGCGGCCACCTGGGCCACCGTCGCGTCGATATCGGCCGTATCGGTATTGGTCATTGACTGGACAACGATCGGATGTGCGCCGCCGATCAACACACCGCCAACATCAACGGCAACGGACGGACGCCTTGCAAAAACCTGCGAATGATACGTATTCATGGACTGTTCGGGCTCCACTTGGCCGATTCACCTGATTATCGGGAGTTGGTATAATCGACCTGTTTTGTCAACACGATGACCGCTTCATTGGCCAGCGGCTCATTTATTTGTTTCCCGCTATCACGATCAACTTTACGATCGCCCTGAGTTCTGCCTCGATCTGATCAATGGACCCGGCGCGCATCTTGGTCCCTTCGGCCGCATTGACCAGCACGCGCGCCAGCCGGGCACAGGTCATTGAGGGATCCGGCAGGCGAAATTCTCCACGCTCCACCGAACTCTGCAAACCCTCACTCAGGGCGTTTTCCATGTCCGACATCCATTCATCAAACAGGTCACCGGCGATTTCCTTGTTCAGTCCGATCAGTTCCTCGCCATGCGGGGTCTGCGCAATGTCACGGTGCACCTGTACGAAGCCGCATTCGAGCGCCGCATACAATCTGTCTTCAAGCGGCAGATCGGACAGAAAGGCTTCCTGCAGATTGGAAATCATCTGCAACTTCAGCGCCTGGACAAAGGCCCTGAAGATATCTGCCTTGTTCTTGTAGTGCTGGTAGAGCGCCGGGCGCGAGGTACCGGCGGCATTGGCGATATCCTCCATTGACGTGCGCTTGAAACCATAGGTCACAAACCGTTCAAAAGCAGCCTCAAGGATAAGGTCGCGTCGCGGATCACCGGTGCTTGGTATCATCATATTGACATTCTGACACTTTTTGTTATTTTGTCATAATTGCACTCTGCTGCCATCAGCAAGTGCACTAGTGCACCATAGACGATGCTTAGCGCAAGTCCGGCCCAAAGGAAGAAAAGCCATGAAACTCTCTGTCAACGGGACTGTTCATGATCTGGACATTGAACCCGAAATGCCTCTCCTTTGGGTTTTACGCGACGAACTGAACATCAAGGGACCAAAATTTGGATGCGGCATTGCCGCATGCGGCGCCTGCACCGTGCATGTTGATGGAGAACCGGTTCGCTCCTGTACATTGCCGATCGGCGACGTGGATGGTGAAGTCACCACCATCGAAGCCATTGGCAGCGATGATTCCCTTCATGCGGTTCAGCAAGCCTGGATTGAAGAACAGGTGCCGCAATGCGGCTATTGCCAGTCCGGCCAGATCATGAGCGCAGTCGCCCTGTTGCAGGACATACCCAATCCCAGTGACGCGGACATCGACGATGCCATGTCCGGCAATCTGTGCCGTTGCGGGACCTATCCAAGGATTCGTGCCGCCATCAAGCGGGCCGCCACCGCGAATATGGAGGCCTGAACCATGCGTGCGCAGCAAGAAAACCCGAAAAGATCCCGCCTTGGAAAAATTGCGCGACGAACATTCCTGATTGGCACCGGTGCCATCGCAGGCGGATTGGCCATCGGCTATTATTTTTACCAGCGTGATTTCGATAACCCGCTCCTCAGCGATCAGGACAAAGGTGAATCGACTTTCAATCCTTTCGTCAAAATCGCTGCAGACAACACCATCACGATCATCGTTCCGCGTGCCGAAATGGGCCAGGGCGTCACCACCACACTGGCGGCGCTCGTTGCCGAGGAACTGGATATCGCACTTGATGCCGTGATAGTTGAACACGGCCCGGCATCCTCCGCCTATCTCAATCAGGCAATGCTCATCGACTCCGCACCGGTGCCGGCCTTCGACGACAGTTTTACCGCTGGTGGATATCGCGGCTCCATGGAGATCCTGTCCAGATTCCTCGCCATTCAGGCAACCGGCGGCTCCTCTTCAACAGTCGATGCGTTTGAAAAAATGCGCTTTGCCGGTTGCGCGGCAAGGGAAGTCCTCAAACAGGCAGCAGCGGAAAAATTTGACGTTTCGCCCGCCGCTCTGGTCACCGAAAACGGCAGGGTAGAGGACCCGGTCAGCGGTCTTTCGGCAACCTATGGCGAACTGGCAGCGAGTGCGGCAACAATGTCGCCACCAGCCGACATGCAACTGCGCACCCGTTCGCAATGGAAACTGCTTGGCAAATCGCAGCCCCGCACGGATATCAGGCAAAAGGTAACCGGCGCACCGATATTCGGCATCGACGTGGAACTTCCCGACATGGTCTACGCCACGGTCAAGATGAATCCGCATCTTGGCGGCCGCGTCAATTCCATCGATGCCCGACAGGCGGAAGACATGAAGGGTGTCATCAAGGTCGTGCCGATCGAAAGCCAGACCGGCAACGGGTTTGCCATTATCGCCGACAACAGCTGGCGCGCCTTTCAGGCCGCCGAAGCTGTCAATGTCGACTGGGGACCAGCGCCCTACCCGGCTGATTCGGCACAAATCACCGCGCGACTGCGCGAGGCCATGCAATCCGGCGATCGCTTTTCATTGCGCGAAGTCGGTGATCCAGACAAGGCCTTTGCAAACAGCACCCCGGACCAGATTCTGGAGGCCGAATATGAAGTTCCGTTTCTGGCCCATGCCACGATGGAACCGATGAACGCCACAGCGCGCTTAAAGGACGGCAAGCTGGATATCTGGGCACCGAACCAGTCGCCGACGATCATCCGTTCCGTCTGCGCTTCTGTGGCCAACCTCGATTCGGATCAGGTCCATGTGCATACAACATTCATGGGTGGCGGCTTCGGCCGGCGAGCCGAAGTCGATTTCTCCATCTATGCGACAAAATTGGCCATGTTGACTGACGGCAGGCCGGTCAAGGTCACCTGGACGCGGGAAGAAGACACCACCCACGATACCTATCGCCCTGCCGCGCTTGCTCGTTATCGGGCACTGCTGAACGATCAGGGCCTTCCTACAGCACTGCATGCAGCAGTGGCGGCGCCATCCGTCACCGCCAGCGTTATCGGCCGCACCTATCCCAGCCTTCCGATGGCCGGTCCCGACAAGACCCTCATCGAGGGTGCCTATGATCAGCCCTATGCAATCGACAATGTCCGCATTGACGCGGCCAAGGCAGACATTGCGGTCCCCGTCGGTTTCTGGCGCTCGGTCGGCAATTCCTACAACGCCTTCATGCAGGAAAGTTTTCTTGACGAAATTGCCGCAAGCACCGGCAAGGACCCATTGGCCCTGCGCCTGGAACTGAGCAAATCCTGGCCGGTCGCCACCCAGCTGCTGGAAAAAGTCGCACAGATGGCCCATTGGGGCGAGAAATTGCCGAATGGCCGGGCACAGGGCATTGCCTTTACGCTCTCGTTTGGAACCTGGGTCGCGCAGATCGTCCAGGTCAGGGAGATTGATGGTTCGATCAAGATCGAAAAGGTCTGGTGTGTCGCCGATCCCGGAGAAGTCCTGGATCCAGCCATATTCAAGGCGCAGATGGTGTCGGGGATCATCTTTGGCCTGTCATCGGCCACCGGCCAGGAAATCACCTTCTCCGAGGGCATGGTCGAACAATCGAATTTTCACGATTTTGACGCGATGCGGATGAATCAGTGCCCCGCCATAGAAGTGGAGATACTGGAAAATTCCCCGCATATGGGTGGTGCGGGCGAACCGGGAACACCGCCGTCCATACCCGCCCTTGCCAACGCCATTTTCGCACTCAATGCAAAACGCATCCGGCAGCTTCCGCTGTCGCGGGAGGTTGATTTCGCCTGAATTTTCAGGCGCAACAGACAGCAAGCGCCGTCAATGATGCATTGCCACCGTGTTTCCGGAAAGACACAACTCCCGGAAACACCTTCGTTTTCACTGCACGTGAGACAGGCATAGTTCAGGCGACAACGGGGAGATTCTCCGGGCGCACAGCCGGTGCGATCACACCTAGCTTAGCAAGTGAGGTGGCAATGGCTGTCTGTGTGTCTGTTATCGGTATCGCACCGATCAGAACCTCCAATTTGTGCCCATCCAGCGCATGCGGCTCCTTCCACAGGTAGGACATTTCACAGACCTCCCTCAGCATCGGCACGACCAGGGCGCCCAGCCGAAACAACAGCCAGGGAACATTGGCGCGCTTGAGGTCGGCACCAATGGCCACTTCACAGTGACGCTTCATTTCATTGCCGGTCATTGCATGCCCTGGAAACAGAAACTGCTCAAATGGCGACAGTTCATCGGCATGAGCGGCCAATTGCACAAAGCTGTCGGCAAGGTCCGGCAGATAGGCCCAGCTGTGCACCACATTCATCGGACCGGGATAGGTAAAGACGCCCTTCTTCATCTTCGCAGCAATGGCAAGATCAAACCACGACCCGGGCATTTTGCCACCGTAAAAGTCGCCCGCGCGCAGGATGATGGTCTGTACGCCATGGCTGGATGATTGCTGCCTGAAATAGTCTTCCACTGCACAGCGCAGGGTGCCCTTGCGTGTTGTCTTCGAGATGGCTGTATCGTCCTTGACGAGGGGCGGGATCTTGTGGCCGTAATTGTAGACATTGCCCGGGAAAAGGTGGATGGCGCCGTGCTCCCGGCACGCAGCCATGACATTTTCGCCCATCGGCAAGAGGTTTTTCTTCCACTGCGTGTAGATTGGATTGAGGCCATTGAAGATGAAATCCGAACCGTGGGTGGCCTGCACCAGGGATTGCCGGTCGAGCGCATTGGCGGCCCGTTGTTCTATTGCTGCCGGAAGCCCTTTTGCCGCGCCTGTCCGTGTGATGGCAACGACATGGTATCCGGCGCGATAGAACGCCTTTGCCGCCGTATTCGAAAGCCTGCCATTGGCACCAAGTATTGCGATCGTTTTCATGTGAGACTCCTTTGAATCAGTCTGTACGGGATCGGTCTCGACAATATCGCTTCAATTTCGTATTTTAAATCGACATAAATGGATACTTGTAATTCATATTTGAATTGAGTGATGATGGACTGGCAACAGGTACAGTGTTTTCTTGCAGTCGCAGAACGTGGAACGCTGGCCGCCGCAGCGAGTCATCTGGGCATGAGCCAGCCGACGCTGGGGCGGCACATCAATGCGCTGGAGGTCTCTTTGGGGCTGGCATTGTTTATCCGCAGCCGAAAAGGCATGGCGCTGACTGAAGCCGGCCTGTCGATCGTCGATGACGCCAGAGGCATGCGGGACGAAGCCGACCGTATTGCCCTCAAGGCCGCCGGCAGCGCACAATCGGTCAGCGGTTCCATACGGATCACCGCCAGCGATATCGTCTCCACTTATGTTTTGCCGCCGATCATTGCGGCCCTGGGCATTGCCGAGCCCGACATTGAGGTCGAACTTGTCCCCAGCAATACGCTTGAAAACCTGCTCAGACGTGATGCCGACATCGCCGTCAGGATGGTGCGTCCCATGCAAAATGATGTCATCGCCCGCAAAACAAACGAAATGGGCATGGGGATCTATGCCCATGAGCATTATCTTGCCCGCCGGGGCGAACCAGCCAACATGGAAGAGTTTTTCCGGCACCGGCTTATCGGCATGGATCGGTCCAACCTGATTATCGACGGCATGCGTGATTTTGGAATTGCCGCAGAGCGAACCATGTTTTCGGTGCGCACCGATGATCAGGTTGCCTATTGGGAATTGATCAAAGCGGGAGCAGGAATTGGATTTGCGGCACATTTTCTGGCCAATGGCGCGCCGGGCCTGCGACGTATTCTGCCCGACATCACGATCCCGGCTCTGCCGGTCTGGCTGGCTTCGCACCGCGAATTGCGCACCAGCCAGCGTATCCGTCGCGTGATGGATTTCCTGCATGAACACGTCAGTGCCTTGCCATTGAAGCAGGGAATGCCGGAACACGATACAGTTGAGCGCTGAAGCCGGGTGATGGTTAAGTACCGCGATTGCAAACCAAAGCCATAGGCGCAAATCGACGCGCGCAGTCAGATATCAAGTCAATTGGCGCAAACCGGCTTTCCACCATCAAATGCTTCCATTTGATGGTGAACCGCTTTATTGCCAGTTTATGAGCGTTTTTGTTGTGGTCAATCCGCAGGCTGGCAGCGGGAGAACAGGCCGCCGATGGCCGGATATCGCAAAGCGGATTGCCGACCAGATCGGACCCTTTGATCATGCTCTGACAACCGGCAACGGCGAAGCCTCCCATTTGGCACGCCAGGCCATCGCCGGGGGTGCAACATTGGTCATTGCCGTCGGCGGTGATGGCACCATAAGCGAAACAGTCAACGGCTTTACCGATGCCATGGGCACTGTGAATGCTACTTGCGCCTTTGCCGCCATCAGCGAGGGCACCGGGGCGGATTTTGCCCGCAACCCTGCACCTGAAGGCTGCAGCAATGACCCAGTCGCTGCCATTGCATCAGGACAACGCCGTCGCATAGACCTTGGGCGGGTGACCTATACCGATGATGCCGGTCAGCGTGATTCGCGCCTGTTTATCAATATTGCCAGCATGGGTCTTTCCGGCGCGGTCGACCGGCAGGTCAATGCCGACCGGGTCACAGGTATCCTGCCGGGAAAACTTGTCTTCTATCTGGCAACCCTGCGCGCCCTGATGCGCCATGAGAATCAGACCGTGCGCCTGACCATTGACGACACGGAGCCCTTCCTGGTCGACCTGACCATGGCGGCCATTGCAAATGGTCAATATTTCGGTGGTGGCATGCGCATTGCACCGCAGGCCCGTCTGGACTCCGGCCTGTTTGAAATCATTGTCCTGAGTTGCGGTTCCAGATTGAGCCTCATCAAGGACCTGACCCAGGTCTATCGCGGTGCCCATATGAACCATCGGATGATCATCGCGCGCAAGGGCCGCCGCATCGTGGCCGAGGTAATGGCCCCCGGCAACGGCAAGGTGCCGCTGGACATCGATGGTGAATCACCGGGATATCTGAAGGCTGAATTCGCGATTCTGCCGGGTGCACTTCTGCTCCAGCAATGACACCTCCTAGAGAGGTTCAGCTGCCCCCTCTGCAGGCGCCACGAGATCGGCCGGATGTACGATGGCCGAAAGCATGAGCACCACAGCAAACAGGGCGGCCAACCCCATGAATGCGACTGAAAAACTGTTGTGTTCGGCCACGAAACCGATCAGTGCAGGCGCCAGCAAAATGCCGGAATAGCCCATGGATGTGGCAATGGATATGCCGACACCCGGCGGCAGGTCAGGCAGGTTTCCGGCCGCTGAAAAGACCACCGGCACCAGATTGGCAATACCGATACCGGCCAGCGCAAAACCGGCAATGGCCCAGGTCGAATCGCTGGCTGTTGCCGCCATGACCATGCCGCATGCACCGACAATGGCCGAATAACGCACCGTCCTGACAGAACCAAAGCGCTGGCGGACAGCGTCACCCACAAAGCGCATCAGGGCCATGGTTGCGGCAACAGCGCCAAAGGCCAGGCCGGAATAGGTCACATCTGCTCCAAGATCCTGTCTTAGGTAAAGGGCGCCCCAATCGAGGATCGCCCCTTCAGGTACCATGGAAAACAGGGCGACAAGACCCAGCAGATAGGGCATCGGTGCGAGACTCAGCCGGAAACGCGGTTTGTCTTGCGAGAGCAGCGGAAGATCAGGTGCAAGACGGTTGAAACAGGCCAGAGCCAGGGCAAGAGATATCAGAGACACAACGATAGCCTGTGCCGACGTACCCAGCCAGTCGATCAACACGCCACCCGAAACAGCGCCACACAGGCCGCCAAGGCTCCAGAAACCGTGGCACGATGACATGATGGCACGCGTCAAACGCCTTTCCACCACGACCGCGTTGGAATTCATGGCAATGTCCATTGAACCGATGATGCCACCAAACACAAACAACGCGGCCACAAGCACTCCCACATTGGGCGCCAGCGCAACAGGCAGGATGACCAGCCCACACAGCACGCTGGTCGCGCGCAGCACCGGCAGCGTGCCAATACGGGCGATCAATGCACCCGACAGGGGCATGACAAACAGTGAACCCAGCCCCAGCGCCAGTATCATCAGACCCATTTGGGTTTCCGACAATCCGTGACGCCCCGCGACTTCCGGCACCAGGGGTGCCCAACTGCCGACGATGAATCCATTCATCAGGAAAAGTGCCGATACTGCTGCCCGCATGCGCCCCGGTTCCCCTTCAGACAATAGCGTGGGTCAGAACGCAATAGAACATTTTGTGGCCCCACACATCACGATCCATGACATCAGGAATAGACCACCAGAAGGTCCTTTGCATCGATCTGATCGCCCGTTTTGACGAGGACTTCCGATACAACCGCATCTCTTTCCGCATGTATGGCCGTTTCCATTTTCATGGCCTCGATCGACAACAGGACGTCGCCGGCCTGCACCTTTTGTCCTGCAGCAACAGAGACGGTGGAGACTACGCCTGGCATCGGCGCGCCCACCTGGCTGTCATTGCCGGCTTCCGCCTTGCGGCGTTGCGCTGCGGCGGAAACGCCATGAATCCGGTCGGGCACCAGAATACGGCGCGGCTGGCCATTGAGTTCGAAGAATACCGTCACCATGCCCTTTTCATTGGCTTCACTGACGGCCAGGTTTCGAACAACCAGTGTGACGCCTTTTTCAAGGTCCACAAACAATTCATTGCCTGTCGGCAGGCCGTAGAAATAGGAAGGCGTGGGCAGAGTGGAGACCGGACCATAGGTATTGAGCGCCATGGCATAGTCGGTAAAGACCTTCGGATACATCATGTAGGACGCAAATTCGAATTCATTGACCGGCCGGTCCAATGTTGTCTCGATTGTCTTGCGTTCGGCTTCAAGGTCAGCGTCTTCCAGCAATGAACCCGGACGCACCGTATAGGGCGCATCGCCCTTCAGCACCTTGTCTTGAATATCCTTCGGCCAGCCACCCGGAGATTGCCCCAGATCACCGCGCATCATCGATACCACCGAATCGGGGAAAGAAACGTCGCGTTGCGGGTCCTTCACATCTTCCACCGACAGGTCCTGGGAAACCATCATCAGCGCCATGTCACCCACCACCTTCGACGAGGGGGTCACCTTGACGATGTCACCGAACATCTGGTTGACATCGGCATAGGTCTGGGCAACTTCGTGCCATCGGCTTTCAAGCCCCAGAGACCGCGCCTGTTCCTTCAGGTTGGTGAACTGACCACCCGGCATTTCATGCAGATAGACTTCCGAGGCTGGTCCCTTCAGGTCACTTTCAAAGGCCACATATTGCGCACGGACCTCCTCCCAGTAGAAGGAAATACGGCGTATCCACTCCGGATCGAGTTGCGGATCGCGTTCCGTGCCGCGCAGAGCCTCGACAATCGACCCGAGGCAGGGCTGGGACGTATTGCCCGACAGCGCGTCCATGGCCGCATCAACGGCATCGACACCGGCATCCACCGCCGCCAGGACCGTTGCCGCCGAAATTCCCGAGGTGTCATGCGTGTGGAAATGAATGGGCAGATCGGTGGAGTCCCGCAACGCCTTGATAAGAATTGTCGCTGCAGCTGGCTTGAGCAGACCGGCCATGTCCTTCAGCGCAATGATATGCGCTCCGGCATCGGTCAGTTCCCGTGCCAGGTCGGTATAATATTTCAGGTCATATTTCGGCCGAGCAGAATTCAGGATATCCCCGGTATAGCAGATCGCCGCTTCACACAATTTGTCCTCTTCGCATACGGCATCCATCGACACGCGCATGTTGTCCACCCAGTTCAGGCAGTCGAAAACGCGGAAGAGGTCGATCCCGCCGGCCGCAGCCTGCTTGACGAAATGCCGAACCACATTGTCGGGATAATTCTTGTAACCGACACCATTGGCGCCGCGCAGCAGCATCTGCAACAGGATATTGGGAGCACCGGCTCGGATCTTCGACAGACGTTCCCATGGATCTTCGGTCAGGAACCGCATCGACACGTCGAAGGTCGCGCCACCCCAGCATTCAAGTGACAGGAGATTGGGCAGTGCCCGCGCATAGGTGCCGGAGATACGTGCGATATCATAGGTCCGCATGCGGGTGGCCAGCAATGACTGATGGCCGTCGCGCATGGTTGTGTCGGTCACCAGCACCCGCTTTTCATTGCGCATCCATTCGCCGAATTTCTTCGGCCCCATGGAGTCGAGCCGCTGCTTGCTGCCGTCTCTGACTTCACCAGGGCCGACATGCGGCACGGCGGGCAGATTCGCATCTGCGGCAGGGAGCACCCTGTTGCGCGTTTCGGGATGGCCGTTGATGGTGACATCGGCCAGATAGGTCAACAGCCGGGTGGCCCGGTCCTGTCGTCTGACCTGCGCGAACAGTTCCGGTGTATTGTCAATGAATTTGGTCGTGTAGCTGTTGTCGCGAAAATGCGCGTGGCCGATAATGGCTTCCAGAAATGTCAGATTGGTCGCCACACCGCGAATGCGAAATTCGCGTAGCGCCCGGTCCATCCGCTTGATCACCTCTTCCGAGGTGGGTGCCCAGGCTGTCACCTTCTCCAACAGCGGGTCGTAGAAGCGTGTGATCACCGCACCGGAATAGGCGGTGCCGCCATCCAGCCGGATACCAAAACCCGTTGCCCCGCGATAGGCGGTGATGCGACCGTAATCCGGAATGAAATTCTGTTCCGGATCTTCTGTGGTGATCCGGCATTGCATGGCATGGCCGTTGAGAGCGATATCGGCCTGCGCCGGCACGCCCGACTGCGGGGTGCCAATGGCATGGCCGTCAAGAATATGGATCTGCGCCTTGACGATATCGATCCCTGTAACTTCCTCGGTGACCGTATGCTCGACCTGAATGCGCGGGTTTACTTCGATAAAATAGAATTTGCCGCTATCAACATCCATCAGGAATTCGACGGTGCCGGCTCCGACATAATGGGTGGCTTCACCTATTTTGATTGCATAATCCGCCAATGCCTGGCGCTGCGCATCGACGAGATAGGGCGCCGGGGCGCGTTCAACGACCTTCTGGTTGCGCCGCTGGATCGAACAATCACGCTCAAACAGATGCACCACATTGTTGTGCGTATCACCCAGAATCTGGACCTCGACATGCCGGGCACGCTCGATCAGCTTTTCCAGATAGACCTCGTCCTTGCCGAAAGCCGCTCGCGCCTCGCGCTTGCCTTCCGTCACTTCGCGCGCCAGATCCTCTTCGGAGCGGATCACCCGCATGCCGCGACCGCCGCCCCCCCAGGATGCCTTCAGCATCACCGGATAGCCGACTTCACGGGCCATCCGTGCCGCTTCGTCCATATCATCAGGCAGCGGAACAGTGGCTGGTACGACAGGAACGCCAACTTCCATTGCCAGATTGCGGGCCGCAACCTTGTTGCCCAGCCGACGCATGGTCTCGGGCTTGGGCCCGATGAACAAAATATCGTTTTGCGCGCAGGCGTCGGCAAATTCCGGACTCTCGGACAAAAGCCCGTAGCCTGGGTGGATGGCATCGGCACCCGATAATTTGGCAACACGGATCATCTCGTCGATCGACAGATAACTCTCAATGGGCCCAAGATCGGCCGAAAGATGCGGCCCGCGGCCAACCTGATAGGATTCATCCGCCTTGAAACGATGCAGTGCCAGCTTGTCTTCTTCTGCCCAAACCGCGACCGTTTTCAGTCCCAGTTCGTTGGCAGCGCGGAAAACCCTGATGGCAATTTCCGATCGGTTCGCAACGAGAATTTTGGTTATAGGCAAGGCGCAATACTCCAACGATGTGCAGTGCAGCGGTTAGGGCCGCATTCGCTCTCTTTTAAGTCATATCTACGTTATGTAAAAGCTGCATCGGCAAAGTTTTCAGCACATCTGCGCGTTCAGTGTGCATCGCAGCAATGCGGGACCGGGATTCATTGGCCCCGTTGAAATCGAAAAAACACGAGCTGCGATCCCAGGCTCGGCCACCGGCATCGCTTGGATGTTTGCCCGCAATCAGCGGATGACTCAGGAAATCAGGCCAAGACGGAAGGCGATGGCCACAGCGTGGTGCCGGTTCTTTGCCTTGAGTTTTATCTGCAGGGCATTCATGTACCAGTCGACCGTGTGGTTCGACAATTTCAGCACAGCGGCAATCTCGTTTGATGTCATGCCATCGGCCAGATAACTCAGCGCTTCCATTTCCCGACGCGTCAATTGCACGTCGACACTGGATGACAATTCTTCATTCATGATCGGATCGGACAGTTCCAGCAGGCGCCAGAACACGATCTTGGCCATGGCATCAAACTCGATCATCTCCAACGGACTTAGTTCGACCTGTTTGCCGCCAATGGTCAAATTGCCCATCAACCCACGTCGTCCGTGAATCGGAAAGATATAACCACCCTCAAGACCGAATTTCAGTGCATCAACCATCATGCGCTGCATGCGCCGGCGGTGCGGGTCGGAGATAAAGGCCGGAACCGCATCAGCCCAACTGAAGCCCATGCGGGCATGCCCCAGATAACGGATTGTCGGATCAATCAGAACATATTTTTTCTGCATGTAGCGTGTCGGCCAGCCTTCCGGCCAGCGGCCGGCCAGAACAAGGCTCAAGGGGTCTTCCGATGCCTTGGGCTGGCGAATGATCCCATAGTAGTCAAAGCCATACACCTGCAGCACAGCCTCGAATTTTTCGATGATCTCCGGCTGCGTCTCCAGGTCATTGATTGAATCGAGAAAGTCGATTACGGATTTGATTCTCACAGAAATATTCCACCCTCAACTACGTATGTCATTGCTTTGTGCAGATCATCAGCCAGAATGGAACGTCTGATCCCAAGACCAGAACGCGGTGCGCGCCTGCTCAGGAATTTTCAAGCAGCTTCAGATTTTGCTGATCCCGTTTCTGGCACCGATGATGCAGTTCCCTCGTCACATACTGTCCTCGTTACAATTGACCATAACCATTCTTGTGCGGATAGAAAAGCCAGTGATTGCTTACCAATCCGCATAACGTGTATACGAAAACAATATTCCTCTTATGGATGTATATTTCAAGCGGCTTGCCTGTTTCAAGGTTGCTGATATGATTCAGTGCATGATTGTTCATAAAAATATATTCGCGATTTGTCTTTGTTCACTGGCTCTCATCGGGCTGGTTGCCAAATCCGACCATGCACTGGCAAAACCGGCATTCAAGAATTTTGTTGAATCGCTTTATCCCGAGGCCGCCGCAGCCGGCGTTGACTGGACTACATTTGAAGCGGCCACAGCTGGCCTCACCATGAACAACAGCGTCAGGAAACTGACCAAAAGCCAGCCTGAATTTAGCCGATCCATCGGGCAATATGTGGAAAAGGCGGTGAATGCCGGACGGGTTAAAACCGGGCGCGCGATGGCAAAAAAATACCGCCGGACATTGGACGCCATTGAGAAAAAATACGGTGTCGACCGCTATGTTGTTCTGGCGATCTGGGGGATGGAGACCAATTACGGTGGTTATATCGGCAAGAGCGATGTCCTGCGTTCACTCGCATCACTCGCCTATATTGGCTATCGCGGAGACTATTTCCAGAAGGAGTTCATCAATGCGCTTCTGGTTATCCAGCAGGAAAAGATAAGCCGCGCCAGAATGCAAGGCTCCTGGGCCGGAGCCGTTGGGCATACCCAGTTCATGCCATCGAGTTTCCTGAAATATGCCGTCGATCACAATGGCGATGGCAAGCGCGACCTGTGGGGCAGCAAACCCGATGCACTGGCTTCAACGGCCAATTACCTCAAGGAACACGGCTGGAAAGCCGGAATGCCCTGGGGCTATCAGATCGACCTGCCAGAAAACATCGATCTCATGGATGCCGATGATTCCTTCAAGAACTGGGCGCGCCGCAATGTGCGCCGCACCGATGGAGGCAAGCTGCCGTCAAACGGCAATGCCACGCTGTTTTTCCCCAGCGGAATAGAGGGGCTGGCTTTTTTGGTGACCGAAAACCTGCCGGCGATCAAAACCTATAATTTTTCCGATGCCTATTCCCTTGCCGTCGCCCATCTGGCTGACCGGATCGCCGAGCGCAGCACGCCTTTCAAGGGCAATTGGAACACCGAGCGCCCCCTCAACAAGAGTGAGCGGATCGCCCTTCAGGAGGCTCTGCTGAAGGCAGGCTATCCTGTCCCGCGTACCGATGGACGCATCGGTCTTGAGATGCGCGCCGTCATCCGCAGCTACCAAAACCGCAACAATATGCCACCCGACGGGCATGCCGACGAGGATGTCTACAAGGCTGTCATGGGGCGATAAAGGTGGCGTAAGAATTGATTAACCAAACTTCTTGATTCCTGTGCGTATGTCTCGCCGGCACCGCGAATTGCGTCATTCTTACGGGCGATTTCTCAATCAACCACAATATTGACATTGGCGGTTTGCCCTGACGCATCGATGACGGCAAGCGTTGCGCTGCCACGACCATCCGGCATCCAATGCCAATTGCGCTGGCGGACCCATTGCTCGACCGGACTGCCATTGGCAAGCCAGCGAAAGGGTGGTCTGCCACCCTGCAGTTTCAGCACCAGTGGATCAAAGCGCTGTCCCGAGCCGCGACTGAGTTCTATGCGCGCGCCGTCGGGAGGATAGGCGATATGCGGTTTGCTTTCACCGGCCGCATGATGCTGGAACGTGTCTTCGAAACGCTCAAAGCGACGCATCGATTCCGGCAGATCGGACCTCGCAATGCGCACGGCGCCGGGCGGCGCTGCACGAAAGGGCACCAGATCCACTCCCGAGCGGCCAAAGGCTTCAAACAGCACGGGTGCTGCCGCCGACAGGCCGGTCAGCCCCGGAACGGCGCTGTTGTCCGCCCGCCCGATCCAAACGCCGATGACGTAGCGTCCGTCGTAGCCCACCGACCAGGCATCCCGGTAACCGTAGCTCGTGCCGGTCTTGTAGGCGATGTCGACCTGCAATGATTGGGCTGGCGCAGCAATGCCGCGCAGAATATCACCCACATGCCAGCGTGCTGCATTCTGCAGCAGCGGATTTGCCGGAGCCGTGCCCGCCGGCAGGTCTACCCCGTTGGAAAGAACGACAGAACGGCCATCCACGGTTGCCAGGCTGGTATAGACCTGCACCAGATCCAGAAGGCTGATGCCGAGACCGCCCAGCCCGATCGAAAGACCGGCGTTGTCCTGCGACGGCATTGCATAATCAACACCAGCCTCGCGCAACAATGCGGTGAGTCGCGCCGGACCAACCGCCTGCAGCAATCGAATGGCCGGAACATTCAACGACAATTGCAGCGCCCGCCGAATGCTGACATCGCCTTGGAAATTCAGGTCAAAATTACGCGGCCGATAACCGGAAAAATCAATTGGCCGATCGGCTATCAATGTTTCGGGAAGCACCAGACCTTCGCCAAAAGCCAGACCATAGATGAGCGGCTTGAGGGTTGAGCCGGGTGAGCGCTGGGCCCGCGTCATGTCAATCCAGCCAAAACGGCGACCATCAAAAAAATTCGCCGAGCCCACCTGGCCCAGAATGGAACCATCGCGACTGTCAGCCATGACAATGGCAACGGACAATCGCTCACCGAGCCTTTCTGCCGCATCGCGGGCCACCACCTCCAGATTGGCCTGCACATCGCGCAGAAGGCTGGTCTGGTGGCGCAGCGCATCCGGATCACTCTGATGGGCCCTTTGGGCCATATGGGCAGCCAGCGCCGGCAAGGCGCGTCGCCTCACGGTCACATCCCGACCAGCCACACGCTGCACTTCAGCCGGATCAATCAGCCCGCTTGAGGCGGCGCGCTGCAAAACCCGCAGACCGGCCTGCCTGGCCGCCATGGGATAGCGATCGGGCCTGCGCATTTCCGGTGATTGCGGCAAGGCAACCAGCAGAGCTCCCTGAGACAGGGTCAGGGATGACGGCTCGGCACCGAAATAGGACAGGCTTGCGGCCCGTGTTCCCTCCAGATTGCCGCCATAGGGTGCAAGGGTGAGATACCATTCGAGGATTTGCCGCTTGCTCAGGCGTCGCTCCAGCTGCAAGGCCCGTGCAATCTGCCGCATTTTGGCGGCCAGCGTGCGCGAAACACGCGGCTCCAGCAGCCGGGCCAGTTGCATGGTGATTGTCGAACCACCGGAAACGATATGCCCGCTGGTGGCCATCTGGCGAAAGGCCCGTGCCATCGCCAGAGGATCCACGCCGTGATGCGTCCAGAAGCGCTTGTCCTCATAGGCGATCAGCAGATCGATGAATTCCGGATCAATGTCCGCAAGTCCCGCCTTCATGCGCCAGCGGCCGTCACCGGCTGCAAAGACCCGTAACAATTGTCCGTCTCGATCCAGCACCTCGGCAGACAGAGGCCTTTGGTCCGGAAGCGGCGGCGGATGGGTGTGGTCCAGCACAATCGCCAGCAGAACAACGGCAACTACCATGCAGCCGCCGATGCCCGCTACTGCCGCCAGCAATCGCAAGGCGCGCGTCTTGGGCATCAATCCGCTGCCTTGACCTCAATCCAGCGCGTGGCAGTGCGGGCCACGAACTCGGGCCGGTACATATCCTCCACCTGCGCAGCCGGATGGGTATAGATGCCCGGCACAACAGCACGCACAACATAGGCCACCTGGATGGCTTTATCGACGTCATTGGCGCTGGTCTCGAAGGCTGCAACGAACCGGTCGTCACGAAACTCCACGTGGGCCGGATTGGTTTCACCCAGCCAGGAGAAATTCGAAAGCGTTGCACTTTCCACCAGTCGGGAATTGTCGATTTCGAGTCCCGCCGGCAAGAGATCCGTCACCAGGATCTGCGATCCCAGCGCGTTGGTCTGCCTGATGGTGAGAACGACCACAAATCGTTCATTCTGTTTGACCGCCTCAATAGCCACCTCGTCACCATCCATTGTGTAGTATTTGCGATCAATTTCAAATCCATTGCCGCCTGCGCGCAGCGGTTCAAGCGGCGCCGCCACGCTGGTCACCATGGCGGTGACCGGTTGGTCGCCAACATTCTCGATGCGGACCGGACGCGCCGCAAGTTCGCTCCCGTCGACAGTGCTGCTATAGGCCCCTTCAATGATATCGCCATCGACCCGCAGCGACAGCTTCCGGTCCGTGTCCTGCAACGCCCGGGCCGCCAGAAGCATCCAGGCCTGTTCCTGGGTGGTTCTGGCAGGCGCTGTCATTTGCCGGTCAGAGACCAGTTTGACCATGTCGCCCAAAAGCGGGGATACCGGACGGCTTTCACCCGCAAGTGCCAGCATGGCAGCATCATCGCGCAGAAGTGAACCGTAGTTTTCATGGGCGATGGATTGTGATGATCCGGCCAGACGATAGGCGGAAGCAAAGACCCGCTGGGCCCGCTCCGCATCACCATAAAGCGCCAGCGCAGCGGCAATCTGTGCCCGGGCCAGCGGTGACCGGAAGGCATCCAGCTGCGCATCCGCATAATAGCGCAGATCACCGGCCGAGGCGCGTTTGTTGCGCGCCAGAACATAGAGCGCATAGGCAATGCCCCCGCCATTGTCAGCCAGATCATTGTTGTAGGACAGGACATTTTGCAGATTGTCCAGCGCCAGGCGCATCGCCTGTTCGGGAACCGCGTAATTCTTCTCGCGAGCCCGCGTCAGAAAATCGCCGACATAGGCGTTGAGCCAGAGATCGCCGCCGCCCGGCCCCCAAAGACCGAAACTGCCCTCGGATGACTGATAGGCAAGCACACGCTCGACAGCTGATTGCACCCGATTGCGCAGACCAGGATCTTCCAGCAATGCGGCCGGCGCATCCAGCTCACTGAGATAGAGCAATGGCAGAGCCCTGCTTGTTGTCTGCTCGGCGCAACCATAGGGATAGCGATCAAGGGACATCAGCAGTCCCGGAACATCGATATTGGAGTGCGATATGCCAATGCTGACACTGGCCCCGCCCAAAAAGCTGGTGGCCAGCAGCTCGCGGTCAATCATGGCGGACCCGCCATTGGCCGCCAACGGCAATTCCAGCCGCGTCGTCACCGGCAGGGTTGCCGGACGTACTACCAACTGCTGGACATTCTCGATGATTGTTCCGTCCGGCGCCGTAAGCCGCATGGCGATCTCGGCAGTCCCGGGCTGTCCCGCCTTGACGCCAATGATCAATGATTGTGACTGTCCACGCGCCAGCGACACCGTTTGACCAAAGCCGGACCGGTCGATATCCAGCGACGGATCAACATCCAGCGAAAGGGCGTATTCACCGGAAGGACCATCCGTATTGGCAAAGTCAAAGCGCAATTGCGAGACATCGTCGGGTGCCAGGAATTTCGGCAGGCTCGCGGTGATCACCACGGGATCACGCACAATCAGATCCCTGTCGGCCTGTCCGACGCCGCTCTGCGTCCAGGCCACGGCCATCAGTTTCAGCGTGCCGTTGAACTGCGGTATGTCAAAGCTGACCAGTGCCTGTCCGTTATCGTCCAGGGTCACGATGCCCGAATGGAGCGCCACCAACCTTTCCTTCGGCGGGCTGCCCTTGATTCCCAGCGCCGGCCCGTCACCGCCGGAGCGGATCCGTCCTGTCACCCCTTGCGAACCGTCGATCAGACGCCCGTAGAGGTCACGAATCTCAAAGCCCATGCGGCGTTGCCCGAAATACCAGTTCTGCGGATCGGGCGGCGCAAAAGCCGTCAGGTTCAAAATGCCCACATCGACGGCCGCCAGTGTGAAGCGTGCCTCTTCATGGGCGCCGGCCCCACGCACGGAAACAGGTATCGTCAGCGTGCTGTTGGGAGCGATCTTCTCCGGCACATTCATGGTGACCTCAAGGGCCCGGTCCTGCGGGCTGACGCTCAACCACTGGATCCCGACAGCGCGTGAAGGCATGCGGCTTGTTGCATCGCTCCCCGGCCGGATCAATGTCACCATGACATAGGCGCCAGCACCCCAATCGTCGGCGACCGGGATTCCAATGACGGCACCCTCTTCGGGAACGTCAGCCGTCAGAACCCGCCGCAGCCCGTCATTGGCGATGGTGATCAGCGCCTGGCCTGCAAAACGTGGAGATATCTGCAATTGCGCAGTCTCGCCAACCAGATAGAGCGCTTTATCGAGGGCAATTTCCAGGCCGTCAGGCGTCTCGGTGGATGCCGCGCTGACGTACCAGCCGGCACTGAATTCAACGCTGGTTGCCGGTCCGTTGATCTCGGACGATTCAACCAGCAGGCGATACCGTCCCCAGCCCACGGCAGAAGCGATATCGGCAGGCGCATCGGCATTGATATTGATGGTGCCATCGGCGATCTGCCTGGTGAATTCGACCGCCTCATACCGCCAGGAATTGCCTTCCCGATACCATTGATAATTGCGCTCAATGCGCAGCAAGGACCATTTCAACCCATTGGCATCCTGTGTCGTGCCATCAGGACCGGCGGCAATCACCTTAAAGGCCGCCGTCGTGTTCTCACCGACGAGCCCGTCTTCAAACTCCGGCCGGATGCCGATCATCATGCCGGAAGGCCGCACCGCCATGGTGCCGGTGCGCTCCACAGCGCGCCCGCCGCCTTCACTCAATCGGACGGTCAATTCCGCCTCAAGCGGGTGGGTGGTGGAAGGCAGCGTGCCCAGTTCAATGGCAATATCGCTCAGACCCTCGGCGTCAAGGGGCGGCACATTCGCCAGATTGACCCGCGCAGCAATGCTGTCCTCGTCCGACAGGCCAAACACATATTTGGGAAATTCGGAACGCGCGCGCACGGCCTTGAGTTTCAACTCGGCTTCAACCGCAAGCCCGGCTGCCGGGGCGCCGTAGAGAAAACGTCCATCAACCCTTGCGGAGGCGATGCCATCGGCCTCCAGCGGGGTCTTTGGCAGATCAAGCTCAAAGGCTATCCGGTCCGGCCTGAAATCCTCGACCAGAAAGGCCGTTTCATTCAGAAAATTTGACTTGGGATCAGCATAGGTCCTGACATTCCAGGCGCCCTGCATGGCATTGGATGGTATCTCGAGGTCAAACCCGTAACCACCAATCTCACCGCCGGTGCGCACCACGCGACGGTCTTCCTTGCCGTCGGGGCGCAGCACAACAAAGGTCAAAGGCAGGTTGGAAACTGCCTCGGCTTCGTCATCGCGGATCATCGCGGACAGATGCACCGTTTCACCCACCCTGTAGATACCCCTGTCGGTCCAGGTGAAAATATCCAGCGGACCGGGTGCCGGCCGTCCTGAAACGCCACGATCGGAAAGATCAAACCCGGCGCGGGTCATATCGAGAAAGACGAAATCGCCCCGGCCATTGTCAGCAGTCATGACCGCTGGTGCCAGAGCCTGCTTGCCACGGATCAGACCGGCAACAAAGCTTGCCCGCCCGTTTTCATCCGTAATGGCCTCACCCAGAATCTCATTGTTGCGTGCCAGCAATGTCAGCTTGAGACCGGCTGTCGGCAGGGCGCTATCGAGCGAACGGGCAAACACATGCAAACCGTCGCTGCCGGCAAGGGTAGAAAGGCCGATATCGGAAACCACAAGCCATTGCGTCGCCCGACTGCTCCAGTTATCCAGCGTCTCACCAGCCACCCGCGCCATCAGCACATAGACACCCGGCTCGCGCTGCGGAAGCGCTTCGTCGATTGGAAAACTCGTGACCGTTTCGCCATTGAGCTCGTTCTGTGTCAGCAGATCTCCCTGCCACACCAGTTCACCCAGATCTTCACGAATATTGCCGGCATCATAGCCGTCGAGCTGCCGCAGGAACTGCGATTTGGCCAGCAGCGGTGCAAGCGACCGTTCACCGATTCGGTAAAGTTCGATTTCAACCTTGTCGGCATTGACGCTGACAACCGGAATGCCCTTGCGACCGGCCTTGGCAAGGACAAAATTATCACCGGTAAAACGCACGGTCGGAGACCGGTCACGGACGTAGGCCGTAATGGTAACCGGCGCCATGAGCACTTCTCCGATGTCCGCCGGCAGGCCCGCCCTCAATGACACCCGATATTCGCTGCCATGCTCCAGGCCTTCCGCGCAGATCTGCTTGTCCTTGGCAACAACGCTGCTCGCGGCGCGGCCGTCAATGGTCACAAAGGACGCATAATTGACGCCCGATTTGACCAGCGGGTCGGAGAAAACCACGCAGACACGTGCCGATGCGCTGTCGGCATCGATCGTATGCTCAACAACGCGAAACCCCTTGCGCGCAGACAGGTCCTGAAAGGCCGCGCGTACCCGCGGTGAATCCACCAGAGCAAGGCTTTCCTTGTAGGTTTCCAGCGCCGGCCGGTACTGTTGCTGGATGGCCAGCGCTCTGGCCAGTTTTGCCAGTGCATCGGCCCGCACATCAACCGTACGTGATTTTTGATAGGCATTCAGCGCCGCCGATGTGGCCTTTCGCTGCATTTCGTAGCCTTGATAATTATTTTGCGCCAGTTCACGCCATGTGGCTTCCGCAAGGCCCAGCCACAGGTCAGCACTGGTCGAATCAATGGCAATGGCAACGCGAAATGCATTCAGCGCATAGGCCATATTTCCGGCCGCCAGGGCATCCTCAGCCGCAATTGTCGTGGCCGCAAGGCCATAATCGGCCGATTGCATTTTGGCAATCTCTGCGCCTTCACGGGAGGCTTCAGCGTATAGATTTTCCGAAAGAAACGCCAGTTGCGGGGCAGCGCCGATATCGGCGTCACTGGCCGAAACCGTGATCACCTTGCCGGCAATCGCCCCTTCGAACCTGTTGAGTTGATTGAAATCGGATTTCAGAAAACACCATTGCGCGCTGGAATTATAGGTAAAGGCGCGGCATTGGCGGTCGCTCAGACAGGAGGATTTGCAGCGATCCAGCGAGACATTCTTTTCAGCCCGCAGATCAAAGCCAAAAAAATCGGCATTGTTGAAAGTGGTGATCTGGCGCGTCTCGGCCGCCTGGGCCATTCCCATGACAAGCCATCCCAGCATCAGTCCCGAAATCAACACAGCGGCAATTGTTTTGAAATGATGTGGCATTGTCTCTCCCATCGAAAGCTTTTCGCTGAACCTTTCGGCTCAACTGCACCCCCTTGCAAGGATGCTTCGTCCTGCGGCGTCTGACAGCGAAGGTCTGACCACGAAGACATGGCCGCCTTGCATCAAAGCACAAAGGCAGCAAAAGAGTGCGATAATTTCAAGGCTGCAGCAAAAATTCATGGAAAAATCGTTATATCGTACGGAAAATTCAACTTTTGTTGGCCTTTGCCATCACGGCAATGCAGTCTATAGTCGCTTTTAGAGCGCTAGCGCATCAATCATGGCGCACATGAATCGGGACTTTGAATGACGCCTGCCGTACTGCCTCTGTATAATCAGCCGGCCCATTTGATTCGCCGGGCACAACAGCGTTTCGCCGCCCTTTTCAATGAGCGACTTGGGCACACCACGCTGACAGCGCCGCAAATGTCGGTTTTGATTGTTGTCCTTCAAAATGAAAACCTGGAACAAAAGGGCGTGGCGGCCGCCGCTGTGCTGGACCCGATGACGGTCAGCGACATTATCAGGCGGCTGGAACGCAAGGGCCTGTTGCGTCGCGACCGAAGCGACAGATCACCCCGTGGCCATCTGATCAGTCTGACCGATGAGGGACAGGCTTTGATGAAGGAAATACAGCCCAGTCTGGATGCGATCCAGGAGGAGCTTTTGTGTGACCTGTCGCAGGAAGAGCAGCGTTTGTTTCTGACACTCCTGAGCCGGGTGGCAAGGGTCAAGAACAATTTTACAGCCGGTCTCGAAAACTAGAGACAGTCCCTTTTTGGCAGGGATGAACCGGCTTGGCACGCATGAATCGGGCCAGGCATTGGCAATCCGCGTGATGGCTTTGGATGGAGAGCACCCAAAAACACAGGCAACACGATCCAATGTTCTGATGAATCAGTCTAAACCGTCAAAAGAATAGAGTGTGGTTCCGGTTCGAAATTCGTGCCTTAACCACTATGTCTGTCAATCTGGCCGCCGCTTTTACGACTGACATCAAACATCATCCATGCGGACTGGCTGGGCATGCGAAATTGAGTTCCATCATGCCTGTACATCACTGGCAGGCGCAGCCGCGCACACCATGATCATCTCGACTTTCATATCCGGATTGGCCAGCCTTGCCTCGAAACAGGCACGGGCAGGCGGTGTGACGCCGGCGACCCAGGCATCCCAGCGCTCGTTGAACGCCGCGACATCACCAATGTCGCGCAGCAGGATGGCGACAAACAGCAGACCCTGTTTCGATGAGCCGATCTGCGACAATCGTGCCTCGGCTTTTTCAAACAACTGGTCGGCCTGCTCCGCAGTCGAAAGTGCGCCGTCATAAGGGGTTTTGGGGGTAACAGCAAAATATCCTGTTCCCTGGTGCACAGTGGCGATCGAGGCCCGTGCACCAATACCAAAATGGGCAATAGTGCCCGCAATATCTACAATATCATCCATATCGACGCCCCTATTCCGCAACCAGGAAGATCGCGTCTTCATCCCAGGAAAAACAGCATTCATCACCCTCACTGAGGATAACCACATCCGCACCCAGAACGCGCACACGGATCGGCACGCCACCGCTCAGGCCGATGACAAGGGCATTATCACCATAATTGACGATTGTTTCGATCTTCATCCTGCCATTCATCCTCCCCTCGATCGGATCGCGTGAAATTGTCAAATTCTCCGGCCGCAGGACAATCGTGACATCCTGGCCGTTTTCCACGGCTGGCTGATGATCGCCGGAATAGGTGCAGTCGCCCAGAACCGGACTGCTCAGGATCCCGCTGGCAGCATCGACGACTTTTCCGGCAAGCAGATTGCTTTCTCCGATAAAGTCGGCGACGAATTGGGTCTTCGGGCGGTGATAGATTTCAAGCGGCGCATCGGCCTGTTGAATGCTGCCCTGGGAAAAGATCACGATCCGGTCCGACATCGACATCGCTTCCGTCTGATCATGGGTCACGAAAATCGTCGTGACGCCCAGTTTCTTCTGTATGCGCTTGATCTCGATCTGCATCTGCTCACGCAGATTCTTGTCCAGCGCCCCCAATGGTTCATCGAGAAGCAACAGGTCCGGTCCGAACACCAGCGCGCGCGCCAGCGCCACACGTTGCTGCTGGCCACCTGACAATTCCTTCGGGTGACGGTGCGAGAAACCCTTCAGCCCGACGAGCTCAAGCATTTCTTCTGCGCGGCGCATGCCCTCCTTGCGCTTGACCTTGCGCATTTGCAGCGGGAAATAGACATTTTCCACCGCCGACTTGTGCGGAAACAGCGCATAATTCTGAAATACAATGCCGATATTGCGGTCCTGCGGATCGAGACCGGCAAGCGACAGGCCCTCGATTTCGACTTCACCGCGTGTGGCCTTTTCGAATCCGGCGATGATCATCAGCGTCGTTGTCTTGCCCGAACCGCTCGGGCCCAGAAAGGTGACGAATTCGCCCTTTTTGATTTCCAGATTGACATCGTCCAGTGCGACGAAATCACCATAGCTCTTGTTGATGCCCTTGAGGCTCAGATAGCTGCTCATGAAGTCTCCGATTGCTATTGCGCGATGAGCGCCTTTTCCTGTCCCTTGGTGGTAAACCGTCCGCGCAGCGCCGAAACGACATGCGGTGCAATCAGCGCGATCGCCACGATCAGGAAAAGCAGGCTGGAAATGACGGCGATAACCGGATCTGCTTCCTGCCGGATGCTGTCAAACATCTTGCGCGGCAGGGTTTCTGCATCACGACCCGATATGAAGATCGCAACCACGGTTTCGTCGAATGACTGGATAAAGGCAAAGAGTGCCGAAATGAGAAGGCCCGGGCGCAGGATCGGCAGCGTCACATGGCCAAAGGTCTGCAGCGGCGAAGCGCCCAGGCTGCGGGCGGCACGTTCCAATGTCCGGTCAAAACCTTTCAGATTGGCGGACAGAACCAGAAAGGTGATCGGCACCGACAGACAGGTATGCGCCAGAATGACGCCCAGATGCGTGTGAACCAGCCGCATCTGACCGAAGACCGAGTAATAGCCGACCGCCATCACGATATGCGGCACGGCCATGGGCATCATCAACATCAGATTGGCGACGCCCTTGCCCCAGAACTTGTGGCGCACCAGTGCAAAAGCAGCCGGAACCACCAGGATCATGGTCAGCACCGTCGTTGCACTGGCAATCACAATGCTGTTCCAGGTTGGCCGCAACCAGCCGGGATCGGAGAAATAGGACGCATAGTACCCCAGCCAGTAGCCAGGCGGCGGAAATTGCAGCGAAGACGCCGTCGACAGCGACATCGGTACAACGATGACCAGCGGCGCGGCGATGAAAATGATCACTGCGTAGGCAATGACGCGCATCAAGGTGTTCATGTCAGCCCCACAATTTGTCCAGGCCAAAACGGCGATGGTAGATGCCGAGAATCACCAGAGTGACCCCCAGGAGAACGATTGCCATGGCCGAACCGAGCCCGAAGGCAAGGAATTCCTCGATCTGGTGCCCGATCAGGCCGGCGGCCATTTGCTCACGCGGGCTGCCCAGCAGCACCGGCGTGACGTAAAAACCAAGGCAGATCACAAAGACCAGCACCGAACCGTTGGCGATACCCGGCGCAGTCAGCGGAAGATAGATATGCCGAAACAGCGAAGCACCGCGCGCGCCCATGCTTTCGGCCGACAGGATCAGCGATTTGTCGATCTTCTGCATCACCGAATAGATGTTCATGATCATGTAAGGCGCAAGGATATGCACCATGGCCAAAGTCGAGGAAAACCGGGTGAAAAGCAGGTGCGGTTTTTCCTCAAAGCCCATGGCCTGGATCAACCAGATCACCGGCCCGTTGTTGCCGAGAAGCACCATCCAGGCATAGGTGCGCACTAGAAAGCTTGTCCAGAAACTCATGGTGATCAGCAGCAGGATCAGCATGGCATTGCGCCGGCTGGTATGGGCCATCAGATAGGCAAGCGGATAGCCGACAAACAGGCAACACAGGGTGACGATGCCGGCCGTCATGAAGGTGTTGAGGAACACCTTGCGGTAGAGGCTCCCGGTCAGCACTTTTTCGTAGTTTTGCAGACCGAGGGTTGGCTCGGTAACACTCATCTGCACCACATCTGCCAACGGAACGGCAAAGAAGACGAGCAGATAGGCAGACAGGGGAAGCAGAAGCAGCCAGGGCCACAGGTTCTGTTGTTCAGACAAACGGGAGATCATGCGGTTCATTGGCTGCTTCCGGGTTTAATGTCTCAAGCTTCGATCAGCTGGCAAGCCATTCATCGAAACGGGCCGAGACTTCATGCGGATCGCCACCCCAGTTGCTCATATCCTGCTCAAAGGCGAGCGGATAATTGGCAGGTGACGTTGGCATGCGTGGCTGGGCACTCTCCGGGATGAATTCGTTGGCCGCCGGGTTAAGTGCCCCGTATTTGGCCTGCGATGCAAAACCGGCAAGCGGTTTGGCCGAGGTTGCGAATTCAACGAACAGCTTCGCCGCTTCCATGTTCGGCGTATCCTTTGCAACAACCCAATAGGCCCGGTCGATCTCAGCCTGGTTCCAGGTCATGGCAACTGGCGCACCGGCGTCTTCGGCTTCAAAGTAGCGGCCATGCCAGATGCCGATCATGTCAATCTCGCCGTCGCGCAGGATCTGGGTCGATTGTGCACCGGCCGTCCACCAGACGCGGATATGGTCCTTGATCTCATCAAGCTTGGCAAAGGCCCGCTCGATATCCAGCGGATAAAGATCTTCCATGGCAACGCCATCCGCCAGAAGCGCAATCGGCAGGACACGTGCTGCATAGCGCTGCAGCGAACGGCCACCGGGGAAGCGCTCGACATCCCAGAAATCAGCCCAGCTTTTCGGCGTTTCCTTGATCGTATCGGTGCGCCAGGCCATCACGGTTGCAAAGGCGTGGCTTGCAACACCATTCTGGAAGAGCCCACCTTCATAAGGTGCCTCGAGATCCTCGATGATGCCTGCCTCGTTGGCGCGAACAATATCGCCGCCACCCAAAGTCGTCACGTCAAACTCGTAGACACCGGTCTTGACCTGGGCTGCCAGCTTGGCAAATGACACCGGTGAAACCGTGCGAATCTCAATTCCCGTTTCAGCCGTGAAGGGATCGAAAAGATTGGCCTTGGCGGCCTCCAGCCATGGGCCGCCCCATGAATTGATATAGAGCACCTTGTCGTCGGCACGGGCCACATAGGGCATTGCCAGTGCGCCGGCAGCCAATGCTGCCGAACCTTGAAGAAATCGCCGGCGATTGGGTAGGATGAGACCGGAGTTGAATTTTGGGTCTGTCATTTTAATTCCCTCTTATGTTTCGGATTTGCGGAAAGTTGCCTCATAGAGACGCAGCCAGTTTTTGTGGGTTATCTTCGCGACCTCTTCTTCCGAGAAGCCCACGCTTCGGAGGCCTTGTGGAATGACATTGATGTCTTCGACATTCGGGAACCATTCGGGAGGCGGCGCCTTGCCGGGGCGGGCTGCCGATGCAGCGCCATAATCGACGCCGCGCGTCCAGCGGCCCTGCCGCATCCAGGCATAGTCAGGTGCGGTGAAATTGTGGCTGCGATCCGTACCGATCGCCACACTGTCAATACCGGCAATCTCCACCGTGCGCGCCACCATGGTGCACCAGGCTTCCAGCGTGGCACAATAGGCGTCACCGGTGATGTTGCGATAGGTGGCGCAGCCAATCACGCCGCCGGTCTGGCCAAGCGCCTTGAGCACATCATCGGTCTTGTTGCGCTTGTGGGCGAACAGGCTGTCGGCATTGGCATGTGTCACCGCGATGGGCTTGCCCGAAGCCTCGATTGCATCAAGCGTCGAGCGATTTCCGACATGGCTGCAATCGACCAGAATACCGGCTTCATTCATTTCACGAACCACTTCCTTGCCGAAGCGGGCAAGACCTGAATCTTCCGCCTCATAGCAACTGCCGGCAAGCTCGTTCTGATTGTTGTAGGTCAGTTGGATGACGCGCACCCCCAACTCGGCGAACATCTCGACCAGGCGGATGCGTCCTTCCAGGAGATTGGCGTTCTGAAAGCCGAGAATGGCAGCAACCTTTCCCGCTTCATTGGCGCTGACAATATCAGCGGGCGTTTTGGCGATGGCTGCAATATCGGCGTTTTCACCGATGAGATCGCGCCAGGCGCCAAGACTGTCGAGGGATTCAAGCGCCCCTTCCCAAAAACCGCAGGTCACCACCACGCCGGCAACACCTGCCAGTTTGAGTGATTCAAATGATTTTCGGTCGAAATGTCCGCATTGCAGACCGTCTATGATCATGATCGCGCCTCTTGTGATCCGTTGGATATCTTGCTGATGAATTGGAGGTCGGTGTCGTCATCATTGTCGACACGACCGATAATCTGCCCATCTTCGGTAACAATGATCGGCCCCGCATGCCGTCGTGAGACAGCCGATTCCGGTGTAAGCGCGGTCTTGGCAAGATCGTAAATCCGCCACCACAGGTCTGCTGCTATCGCGCAGCCCTCGGTCAGCACCGCGTCAAGGACCGGGTCAGCGGGCTTCCCGGTAGCGCTGGCGGACAGGATGGAACCATCCATGACAATCTCAAGCCCGACCCGTCGGCCGAGAGCGGCAGCAATGGCAAGCTCGGCCGGATCCATGCAATTTGTGACTTTGATCGCTGCAGTTTTCCCGCTTTCCAGTGCCTCGTCGAGCAGGTCCAGAACACTGGCGACAACAAACCATGCATGCTGTCCGCCAGCATCGAGCACCAGTTCCTGTGCCGCGCCGCCTGCCAATGAAAGCGCCGTCGGATCGGCGGGCAGCAGGGCTTCAAGCCGTTGTTCCAGCAGTGCAAAACCGCCCAGACCCATGGCTTCGGAATACATGACGACATCGCCGACCATCAGGGCAAAACCTTTTGGCAGATTGGTCAGTGACAGGATGCGCTCGGACATCATGCGCATTTCGCGCGGCATGATCCGCAGGCTTTCACGGCAAGCAGTCATCAATTGGGCTCCTGAGGATAGAACCAGCTGGCGCCGCGACCGGCACGAATATCGCTGGTGGTTGGAGCGCCATGAAACAGAACACCCCGCAGGTTGCGCTGCAGGTAGTCGCGCGTCTTGTCGATACCGTGAATGGCGGAATTCATCAGCCGCACCAGTTGGATCGGAACAAAATCGACCGCATTGATATTGGCCTGCGGCGTGTGAAAGTGCGTGCCGGCAAGGCTCTGAACGCGCGCGCACATCAGGCGGTGCTGTGGATATTTCAGCAGGAAGCGGGCGGTGGAAAGCCCCGGTTCTTCCAGTTCGATATCGTGCAGAAGCTGCTGGATGTCGCCCGGCATGTCGAGGCCAAGGTCACGGGCATGCGGAATCTCCGTGCGCTCGCCCCGGCGCGGCTCTTCGGCAGTTTCGGATTTGTACCAGACATAGGCATTGGCATCGGGTGCGGCCGCGTCAATCGACAACGCCCATGCATAGTCTTTGGTGATCAGGGCTTTCAGCTCCGCAATCTTCATGCGCGCATCGACGTTTAACTCATCCACGCCTTCCACCTGCATTGTCATCTCGTCCGCCTCTTCAGCGACAAGCTCGACAATCAGCGAGAGGAACGTCTCATAGCCTTCCGGCTCAAAGTCCTGTTCCGCCTTGCGGGCCAGAACGTCGAGCGGATAATCGCAGACTTCGCCGTCGATCGTTCCCTTGACGCGCAGTTCCTCAAGATAGGGGGTCAGTTTTTCGAGTTCATCAGCGATGATGCGCGATGACGCGAAGGTCTCATAGGACATCTGGTCTTGCCTTCTGAAGACAATGGCCCGCTGTACAAGCGTGATCAGCTCTGCAATACGCCGATCGCCAGCCTCCAGCCTCAAGCCACAGGCCGATGCAATGGCCTTTTCACGCGACTCGATCCAGGCATTGATCAGGCGCGGGTGCTTCTGGATGAAGAAGATAAGGCCGAGGGCTGAGCCGTTGCCAACGCCGATATAGCGCCGGATTTCCGGTGCCAGGGCGACAGCCTTATCGGACTTCAGCCTGGCCAGGTGATCAACGAGATCACAGGAAAACTCCCGCATCAGGTAGGCCAGCAGCATCTGGGCTTCGAGGACGCCGCCAAGCGCATGGTCATGGCCAAGCGAGGGAAAGGACCGCGTGCCGAAGGTGCCGTTGCCATCGAGGCCCGTATTGCGCATCAGGTAACCGACCTTGTTGATGTCGGAAACGAGCGGCTGGCGGCCATCTGCCAAGGCGTTCAACGTAGCGTCGAACGCCCGCATGGAACGGTTGCAACGGCACCAGACCAGCGCATTGGCCGTCGCCCGTCCGCGATAAAGCAACGGCAGATTGCGACGCGCGCTGTCGATGTCTGCCTGTGTTGCCGGTCCCTCATTCAGCGTGCCCATCATGTCCCAGGCCCGGCCGATGATGCGGCCCGTGCGGCCTTCACGTTCCGGTGCGAAGGAAAAGGCGATCAGGGAAAATTCCTGCTGCGGGGTCTTGATTGCATAGACCACGGTGCCCACGGCATCCGCGTCGACGTCGAAACGCTCGATACGAATATCCCATCTTTCGCGAATCATCTTGTTCATGATGGCGCGCGAACGGCTCAAACGACTGGGTTGCATGGCGACAAGACGCGATGGCTTCATGAGCTCCTGCCACTTGCGGATCGCTGGACGACCGTCATCGTCGCGTTGGTGAAGCGCACTAGTCATCGCTCAAGGGTTCTCCATGGAAAATACGAGTGATATCGGCCGCGGCGTTGACCACCGGCGCCTTGAGAAGATCGAGGTTGAACCGCATTTCCGGCGTAACCAGCGAAACGGTCGCATGACAACGACCAAGTGAATCGAAGACGGGAGCGGCAATGCCCCTGACCCCGTTTTGGGTATAGCCGCTGGAAACGGCATAGCCGTTGCGCCGGGCTGCCTCGAGGACATCCTCGGGCGGCAAGGGGAATTCCCCCTGGCGCAGGCGATCGAGGGTAACCTCATCGGCAAAGGCGACAAGCACCCGACCCGAAGCCGACCCATCAAGCGACAACATGGTTCCCAGTTTCTGATCGGCGCGCAGCAGACTGTCGGATTCAACGCGCGCAACAATGCAGGGAAGTCCGCGGTCAAGCACGGCAAGCGACGCGGTTTCCCTGGCTTGCGACACCAGACGGGCGAGAGCCGGCTCGACCCGCATACCCAGATTGGCCTGCTCCAGGGCCGCTGCGGCCAGGCGCACGGCATACATGCTCAGGCGATAGCGTCCGTCCTCGTCCTGCTCCAGCAATCCGGCAGAGACAAGGGTAACAAGCCGTTGAAAAGCCGTGCCGCGTGACAGGCCCATTTCCTTGGCAACGTCCGAAAGACGCATCGGGCGCGACCGGTTGGAAAACAGCTCAATGATCTCCAGCGCCTTCAAAACCGTCGAGAGGGGGCGGACACCAGCTTCAAGCTTCCGTATTCTATTTGAAGACACTGTATTCATATTGAATATACTGGATAGGGAATTGATCTATGTCAAATGGATTTTTGCGCTCCAATTCAACAAATTTTCTGCGCATCCTTCATTTTCTTATGAAATCAGTTGCTTATTGCATTTCATGCTTGTCTGTTTTTTTGAGCAGAACAAATATTGCCCATCAACCCGCGCGACGCGCGCAGGACAATAAAACTTCAGAAGACAATTATCCAATTTATATCAATGCCTTGCTATTTTTTTATGGATCAGCGAGAATATTTCTCCCAGTCTAGATTTAGAAAAACACCCATCCAACAGCGAAAACGTCAGGAAAAACCCTATCTGCTCATAATTATTGACACGCGGGATCATTGCAGTAATGCTGCGATGCAATGGCAGAAATGGCAGCCCCGCACAGGACTCAGGAAATGCCTGAGACACCGGTGCCCCATGACCTCAAGGAAGCACACTATGACGAAAAACGGAGCCGATCTTCTGGCGCAAACGCTTGCCGAAAACGGCATAGACACCTGTTTTGCCAATCCTGGCACAACAGAGATGCATCTCGTGGCAGCCTTTGGTCGCGAGACACGCATGACGACACATCTTTGCGTTTTCGAGGGCGTCGCCACCGGCGCAGCCGACGGCTTTGCACGCATGTCCGGACGGCCTGCGGTGACCTTGCTTCACCTCGGTCCGGGTCTCGCCAATGGTATGGCAAATCTGCACAACGCCAAAAAGGCGGCAACCCCGGTTGTCAATATTGTTGGCGAACATGCCACCCATCATCTTGGCCTGCAGGCACCACTGACAGCCGATATTGAGGGCATGGCGGCCACGGTCAGCGAAAGCGTCATAACGGCAACAAGCGCCGATACCATCGGTGCCGATACGGCTGAACTCCTGAGTGGCCTGACGGGGCCAGGTGCCGGCGTTGGCACGCTCGTCGTTCCAAATGACGTCGCCTGGACAACAACCGAAACATCCGCCCCCCGCATGCAGCACCAGCCAAAGCCGTTGCATGACCCGGCGATGGTCGGACCTGCTGCCAGAGCCCTGCAGGCCGGGCCCGGCAGCCTGATGCTGCTTGGAGCCGCTTTCATAACGAAACGCTCTGCGGAACTTGCCCATGCGATCGAACAGAAAACCGGTTGTCTTGTCCTTACCGAAGCCGCTGTTGCCCGCATGGAACGCGGTGGCGGCATCCCACCGCTCAAACGCCTGCCCTTTCATGTTGATCCGGCGACCGACCTGCTGAAACAGGTTCGCGTCGCGGTGCTGGCAGGCGCACGCGCTCCGGTTGCATTTTTTGCCTATCCGGGCCGCGCCAGCGAACTGCTGCCGGATGAAACCGAAATTCTTGCCTTGAGCCCGCCGCTGGGCGAGCTGGAGGTGGCACTTGAAGCTCTGGCTGCCGAACTGGGCGCAAGGCCGGTCAAATATACTTCAGCAGATGTGCCCAACACTGATCCGCAAGCACCAATTGCACCCGACACACTGGGTGCGGCGGTCGCCCGAACCCTGCCGGACCGGGCCATTGTCGTGGATGAATCGATCACCAATGGCGGCTTCCTTTTCACCCTGTGCGGTGAGGGCAAGAGCCACGACTGGCTTAACAATCGCGGCGGCTCGATCGGCTATTCCATGCCTGTCTCCATCGGCGCTGCAGTCGCCTGCCCCGATCGCAAGGTCCTTTGCATAACAGGTGACGGTTCCGCCCTCTATACCCTGCAGAGCCTGTGGACCATGGCCCGCTCGAAACTCGACGTGACCGTCGTCATTCTGGCCAATCGGTCCTACCGAATCCTGGCCAATGAAATGTCGAAGATTGGTGCAGGCACGCCGACCGACACGACCACACCCTTGCTGAGCCTGGAGAATCCGCAGCTTGACTGGGTCCAATTGGCAAATGGACATGGTGTCGACGCCGAACGGGTTTCCAACAGCGCCGAACTGGAAGCGGCCTTGCAGCGCGCATTCAGCAGAGGCGGCCCCCGGTTGATCGAGGCTGTGATGTGACCGGCTCCAGCGCATGCCGGTTCACAGCCGTGGTCTCACGGTTTACCCTTTGCCCATTCCGATTTCCGCTTCTGGATCGACATGACAATGACTGACGCGCATTTCGACATCGGCGCACGGCTACTGGCAATGCGCAAGGCCGCGGGGCTTTCCCAGCGGCAACTCGCCAGCCAGGCCGGCGTTCCGCACGCACAAATCTCGATTATCGAACAAAACAAGTCGAGCCCGTCGGTTTCAAGCCTGCGCAAGATACTCAGCGGCCTGTCCGTGACCATGGCGGATTTCTTCGAGAGCGAGCGCGCCCATCCGGAAGGCCCGTTTTTCGGGCCTGACGACCTGCAGGACCTGACATCAAGGCTTTCATCCACCAGCGCAACGGAGGCCAGCGGGCGCATGACCCTTCGCCAGATCGGCGATGCGCACAAACACAACCTGCAGATGTTGCATGAAGTCTATGAAAAGGGCGCCGACACCGGAGAAACGCGGCTGGAACATTTCTCCAATGAGGGCGGCTTCGTTCTGCAAGGCGCGCTGGAAGTCACCGTCGGCGATCAGTCCCGCGTCTTGATGCCGGGCGAATCCTACCTCTTCGACAGCCGCATCCCGCACCGTTTCCGCAACGTTCATGACGGTCAGACCATTGTCGTGTCCGCCTGTACGCCGCCCTATCTGTAAGCCCGCCGTCATGTAAACTCCTTGCACAGAGCAATGTGTCTAATTTCGATCAATATAATCGCACCAAAGATGAAGAGCGCGTTCCTTTGAAGTTTGATCATCGAGCAGCAGCCGCTCGATGTGCTGTGTTGTATAAAGCCCCAGCGCAAAGGCCACTGCCTGTTCCGGATCGATCGTCAGGGTTGCATCTTGCGCACAGGCGTCCTGCACCACCTGGCGCACAAAGTCTTTCCATTGTTTGACCTGATCGGCCAAATGGTCGCGCACAGGACCTTCCAGTGCATCATAGTCAAAACTGGCAGCGATCAGCTGACATCCCCCAGGACGTTCAGCACTTTCAGACCAGGCTATCCAATGGGACATCAAGGCCTTGAGGCGCACACGACCATTTGGAGCAGACAGGACCGGGGTCATCACTTGTGCCGCAAACTGCTCTGCTATGAAATCAAGAACGGCAATTTGCAGGATCTCCATCGATCCGAAATGGGCATAGATTCCGCTTTTGGACATGCCTGAAACATCAGCCAATCCTCCAAGCGTTATGGAGCCAACGCCTCGCAGGCTCGCTTCTTTTGCGGCCATGGCCAAAATACGGCTGCGGGTTCGCTCGGATTTTGTGCCGGGCACTATCTGCGCGTTATGCCGCATGTTTATCGCTTGCATTTTCATCGCAAAGCATAAAAAAGAATAGTCGTTCTATTTTGAGGTTTATCATGCTGATTGCTATCGTTCCATATCCGGGTCTGACCGCGTTAAACGCTCTTGGACCTTACAACACGTTGAAGAGAATGAAAAATGGCGACGTTCGGCGCACCGGACCAATCGCGCATTTCCTGATCCCGGGCTTTTCCCGAGCCCTGGAGCTTAACGCCGGAAAATTGCTTGAAAACCAGACGGCCGCGAGCCGTTCGACAAGGCATCGCTCCAGTCCTTGCGACAGCCGGATTGAGAGGTGAGGAATGTCTGTTTTTCGTATATTTCTCCCTCACATTTGGTCAAATGACGCACCATGGCCTTCCATCAGAACAAAGCTTGGTCGGCTGCGCCTGGCAGGGTTTGTGGAAGGCACGACGCTGCTCGTGCTGCTGCTGATTGCTGTTCCCCTCAAATATGGTCTCGATATGCCCGCATTTGTATCGACCATGGGGCCGATACACGGACTGGCCTTTGTGTTTTATTTCACCCAGGCCGCAGCAACTGTTTTTTCCGGCGGTTGGACCGGCACCGAGATCACCCGGACGCTGTTCCTCAGTCTTGTCCCCTTTGGGACATTTATGAATGATGGGTTGCTGCACCACAAAGAGCAAGAACGCAGCCATGTATGAGATCGTCAAAACGCTTCATCTGATATCGGTGTTCGTCTTTGGCCTGGGAATGGTCGTGACACCGGTCCTGCTGCTTGTGGCCTCGCTTGGCACCGGCACGGTGCAATCGACAGCGCGGATCAGCAAATGGTTTCGGCTGGTCGCTGGTTCTGCCCTGTTCGGGCTATGGGGCTTTGGCCTGACACTGGCCCTGATGGGTGGTTGGTTTGGCGCGGGCTGGCTGACGGTCAAGTTGGCCCTTGTGCTGGTACTTTCCGGCCTGCACGGCGCTCTGTCAGGGCAATTGCGGCGCGCCACCGCAGCCAGTCATAAACAGCTTTTGTCGCTTGTTGCAACTTTGCTCGTGGTGTTCACCATCGTGATAACACTGGCCATCATGAAGCCCTAGCCTGATGGCGGCGTCTTCGGGCGTCCATTTTCCTGATCCCCTGCCCTTGTCATCGGCGTATCCACAAGTGGCAAAAAGGCCTGCATGACCCTGATGTTTATCTGTTCCAACTGATGGCGCAGCGATTGCGACAAAATATGTTGATGGCGCCCTTGGTCGCGCAATAGACGGCAGAGCCGGTTTTCGGCACAAAACCCAGCCCCCAATTCAGGTTCAGGATGGTGGATGGCCGCTCCTGCATGAGTGCAGGCAGGGGGAAGAGGACCAATCGTTCTACATGGTCAAAAGTGGTTTGTTGAAGGCCTATTATCTGTCCAGCGACGGAAGGGAGAACATCAAATCCTTCCTCATGCCGGGCGACAATACCGCCAGTTGATGGACAATACGCCCCAGCTAATGGGGCTTGTCACCCAAATCGACATTGCCCGCTATCTCGGCGTCACACCTGTCGGTCTCAGCCGGATCAAAAAGCGCATAACTGCGGCGAGACCGAAACTATGACCATCTTCAGGTGGCAAGCCTTTCCGTAAAATAACCTATCACCTCGTCAAGCGCTTCCTGCGTCGGCGAACCTTCACCATCGATGAAATGCGTGGTGAAGATGGCATGCTGATCGCCCGGCAAGGTTTTGAGCCGGATGCGTTCGCGACCCTGATTGAAGGCCTCATTGAGGGCTTCGAACTTCGCTGCCTTGCATAATTTGTCACCGGCGAACCGATAGGCCAGCATGGGTCCCTGCGTGTCCAGTCTCTCGCTTATTGCAGCAACATCATCGGTTGACATGTGCAGTGATGCCTGGCTGAACATGGGCAGGGAGGGCTCCGCGGCCACCGATGCCAGAACATTGTCGTCGGCCATCAGCGATATGGCGAAATTGCCCGTCAGGCACATGCCGATCACACCGATGCCCGGCACCTGATGGCGTTGCCGCACATCCTGGCACAGGGCCCGCAGCCAATCGACAATCGGACTGGACTGATTGCGGGCAAAAATATCAAATTCACGGCGCACACACAAAAATCGCACAACGTTGCGACCCGGTGCAAATTTGCCGAGCGGACCAAACAGATGCGGCATCACCACCCGAAACCCGGCAGCCACAATCTTGTCGGCAAATGTCAGTGTATCCTGGCTGATGCCAGGCAATTCCTGCAGGACCAGGACAATCGGTCCGTGGCCTTTCTCATAGATATCGAATTCCGTCGGCTTGCCGTTCATCGCATCGGATGAAAAGCGCCTGTGTTCATAGCCGTCCAGCATGGGCCCCCCTCCCTTGTGCCGAAACCAATCCCCATGCGAGACCGACTGCCGGCACATGCTGTCCTGCCAGTCTTGCAAGGGGATTATAGACTTAAATCATCATTTCGACAAAGGGAGGCCGGACCAAGGAACGATCCGCTCGTCGCGAGCGGAATTTTATTCACTTGATCCTGAATCAGGTACGGCGGGCTAATAGGTTGCCCGGCCGCCTGACAGATCAAAGGCCGCCCCGGTGGTGAAGGAATTTTCACTGGAGGCCATCCACAGGACCATGCTGGTAATTTCCTCGACGGTGACAAAACGCCCGCGCGGGATTTTCGAACGCATGTATTCGATAAATTCTTCGCTGAGCTGTTCCAGAATCCGGGTTTGGGCCGTGGCCGGTGTGATGCAATTGACGGCGATGTCTTGCCCGGCAAGCTCCTTGCCCAGTGATTTTGTCAGGGCGATCACAGCCGCCTTGGAGGCCGAATAGGCCGAGGCATTGGGATTGCCTTCTTTGCCTGCAATCGATGCCACATTGACAATGCGGCCATAATTTTGCGCGCTCATGCCCGGCACCACAGCCTGGCAACACAGGAAGGTACCGTCGAGATTGACCTGCTGCACCTTGCGCCACATGTCGACAGGATAGTCGGCCAAAGTGCTGGTCGGCCCGGCAATGCCGGCGCTGTTGATGAGAATGTCGACCTTGCCATAGGCCGAGAGGGTCGTGGTCAAAGCCGCCTTGACACTGGCCGCATCGCTGACATCGACCGCAACCAGCAGACATTGGTCCTGCGCCAGAGCGCTGATCTTGTCCTCAGGCGCTGAAATATCCATGTCCCAAATGGCCACACGCGCCCCGGAGCGGACCATGCGCTCAGCGACAGCCGCCCCGATGCCGTTGGCGCCACCCGTGACAACGGCAATTTTTCCGGAATAATCATAGGTATTCATTTTCTACTCCCTGATTAGGCATCACGCGACGCTGCGAAGCCAATCACCGGGCGCCTGCGGGCACCCGGCTTCAAAAGCCTTCATGGTTGAAAGCCGATTGATTTAAAGCGGCTTGTAGGCAATCGCCTCGATCTCGACCCGAATATCAATCATCAACCGCGATTCAGCGGTGGACCGGGCCGGTGGGTCTTTTTTGAAGAATGGCGCGTAAGCGGCATTGAATTCGGCAAAATCTTCCGCATGCTTCAGCCAGACCGTGGTCTTGACAACATCGGTGAGATCACACCCGGCAAGCGCCAGCACCGAGGTGATATTCTCAAGAACCCTGGTGGTCTGTGGCCCGACGCCACCCTCAACAATTTTGCCATCGCCATCGACCGGGACCTGACCGGACACGTAAACATAATCGCCCGCCCTGACCGCAGGAGAAAGAGGCACATGTGAGGTTCCGAAACATTGTTTTTTAGTCATGATAAGTCCTTGCTTATTGTTAAGTTTGTGGGGTTTTCTGTAAAGTTCTGCGGGCTCCTACGGGATGATCAAAGACCCTGAACCGGCGGTTCACCCTCTCATGCGTCAATCCTGTGTTCAGCCGGATCGGCCTCTGGCGTCCACCGGCAAAGCGCCAAGCAACTGACCCCCTGCCACGACATACAATCTGTCGAACAAGTTGGCCACAACACAGGTGTGGTTTGGCAATACGTGGATACGGTCACCAATGGCGGGCGGCGCAGCGCAGCGCGACACGTCCAGCAGACCATGCTCCTCGTTCAATTGATAGATCCTCGCCTCGGGATGTTCAATGACCATCCCGTAGCCGTCCAGTCCCAGCAGGTCGCTGGTCAGCGCCTTGGAACCGGCGTCAATAATGGCGCGATCGGCGGTCGGTCGGCTGACCACGGTTGCCAGCACCGTCATGGCGCATTGATCAAGCGTGGCGGCGCCGTAGCTGACCAGCGCGCGATCATTGTAAATATAGGTGCCGGCGCGGTATTCGGTAACCGGCTCCAACCCCTCGTCTGACCACATGTCCGGACTGCCGCCCGAAGAGACCACAGGCACCGGCACACCCGCCGCCTGGCAAGCGGCAATCGATGCGTTCAAAACCCCGGCTGAGTCCTGGCGTTTGCCGGCAGCCGGATAGGTCATCAACCCGCCAAAGCGCAGGCCTTGCGACCCGGCAATGCGTTGCGCCAGCGTGACAATGGCCACAGGGTCCGTCAGTCCGCAGCGGCCGGCACCGGTGTCACATTCAACAAGCACGGTGATCTGTGCATCCGTCTGGCGCGCGGTCGTGGCAATCGCATCAACAACCTGAGCACTATCGGCAACCACTGCCAGACAGCAGCGCCGCGCCAGCGCGCCGAGCCGCGCCAATTTGGCCGGGCCAAGGACAATCGTCGTCAGAAAAATGTCATTGATACCGGCGTCGACCATGACTTCCGCCTCGCCCACCGTTTGAACGGTAATGCCTTTGGCACCCAGTTCCAGTTGGCGCTGGGCCCAGGCCACACTGCGGTGCGTCTTGATATGAGGACGATTGGCAAGGCCCGCCCGGTCACAACGCGCCTGCCAGCGCACAAGATTGGCGTCCGCTATCTGCACGTCAATCAAGACGGCGGGGGTTTCAAGTGTGTCCAGTGTTCGCTCAAGTGGCAGGAGCCGCTTTTGCACAATATCAGGCAGGTCTGTCATGGCGTGCATCCTTCGGCTGACCGGCTTTGTCCATGGTTCCCGGACCGCCACGGCAATGGGCGCGTGTCGTCCTCGCGGCTAAGCCGCAGCGCATCCATTTCCATGGTCAGTTGTCGAACCAACCTTCCTTCAGATAGCGCATATATTCAAAAACCACACCATGCTTGCGCACGAAAACAACCTCCAGGAAGTCGCCGACAATGAATGGCTCAATCAGGATTTCCGCCCCTTCCAGATAGGGCGCCAGATCGTTCACCCGATAGGCTATATGCGGGTTGTCACGCACCGCCGCCGGCACGGTGCTGTCCTCGCGATAGCGCAGGAACTCGATATGTTCGGGATGGTTGCGCGGGTTGGTCACCCAGATCTTGCTCTCCTCCACCCAGTCTTCCTGTGGCTGCGGCTCGGTCGTGGTGATTCCGACATGATCAAAGACATATTCCAGCATCAGCCGATCCTCACAACTTCGCCGGTGCGCGCCGATTCCTCAGCGGCCAACGTTGCTTCCAGAGCCGCCGTGGCGTCTTCCGGCGTGCCGATCGTTACCGGTTTGCCATCAATCGCGCAGGAGGCGAAATAGTTGAATTCATCGCGCAAGGCCCCGCCACGCACGCCGTCAAACATCGGCCAATAGGTGGTGTCCGGCGAATGCAGTCTGTCACCATCGACAATGCCCAGATTAGGGAATGTGTCCTGGACATGGATGATGCCTTCGGTGCCGATGATCGACATGCGCTCGTCAATGTCAAATGGCGTTTTTTCCGGCATGCACCAGACGGTTTCCAGTGTGGCGCTTGCGCCCCCGGCAAAGCGATACATGGTCTGGCCGATGTCGGGGTGTTTCAGCCCACGCACATCAACAGTCTGTGCATAGGTCGAGACCACACGATCTCCGGTGAACCAAAGCATGATGTCTGTGTCGTGAATGGCATCGCCGACGATCGGCCCAATCTTTTCCAGTATAGTCGGTGTCCATGCGGCCGGGATGTTGCGGCGCGATGACATTGACACGATCTTGCCGATGCGCCCCTCGTCAATGGCCTGCTTGGCCATGCGGTAGCGCGGATTGAAACGAACGATGTGACCGATATAGAGAATGCCGGTGGATTCCTTCGATGCGGCAAGGATTGCGCGCGCATCCTCAACCGTCGAGGCAATGGGCTTTTCAAGGAAGACATGCTTGCCTGCCTTCAGCGCGGCAATCGCAGGCTCGCGGTGCTGGTCCCACATGGTGCAGATGGACACTGCATCGATTTGCGGATCAGCCAGCATGTCATTGTAATCGCGATACAGTTTTTCGACACCGAATTTCTCGCCCATTGCCGCAAGCCGATCCGGTGTGCGCGTGCACAGCGCCGCCAGCTCCAGGTTCGCCACACCCTTGATGGTTTCGGCATGAATTTCGCCGAACCAACCAAGGCCAATCACTCCAATACGCAAACGATCCATGCTGTATTCTCCTTAAAATTCTTCGAGTGTCAGTTCCCGGGTCATGACAATATTGCCGGCCGTCAAGCCGCAGTCGACCGGGATGGCAGCACCGGTCACCGCGCTGGCAGCGTCCGATGCCAGAAATGCAATGACGCTGGCGACTTCCTCCGGCTCGACAATGCGGCCAAGCGGATACCAGCGTTCAAGCTGTTTCAAGACGTCCGGATCCTTGGCTTTTCGCTCGTCCCAGATGGGCGTGCGCACGGTTCCTGGCAGCACGCAATTGGCACGAATGCCGTAGCGGCCATATTCCATGGCGATGGCCTTGGTCAAAGCGATGATGCCCGACTTGGCCGCGCTATAGGCGGGATCTCCAAGTGCCGATAATCCGTTCACCGAACCGACACTGACGATGCAGCCCGACCGGCGTTCCACCATCTGCGGCAGAACAGCATGGGCGCAGGCATGCGCACCATTGAGATTGGCGGCAATATCCTGCGCCCAACCGGCAGGATCCGTGGCCGCCAAAGTCGGATGTCGCGATACCCCGGCATTGTTGATCAAAAGATGCACATCGCCAAATGCGTCAAAGGCCGCCTTGACCTGGTCGGCCTGCTCGATATCGGCAACGGTCGGCAGAACCTTGATGTTGTCTTTGCCCAATGTGTCGGCGAGCGCATGGACGCTCTCATTGCGATCCAGCGCCGCTATGGTAGCACCCTGCGCCCCAAAGAAGCGGCAAAGACATTGGCCGATACCGCCGGCAGCGCCGGTTATGGCAACGGTTTTGCCTGCAAATGCCCAGCTCATGCCTGCCCCCTCATGGCGTCACCGATCCACGCCAGATTGGCCTTGCGCAAGTGACCCCAATTGTAGAACGCCAATTCATCCACGCCGCCGTCACGAAGCGCTTCGATTGCGGCCATGAATTCGGCCCGTGTTGACAGATCCGGATAGGACGGACGCAAAATGCCGCGCAATTTGCCGGCACCTTTCAGACGCCGTCGGATATCAAAGAGATCGGCCTTTACCCGCATGGCATCCGGCTCATAGAAACAGGTCTCCACAATACCTGTAGTCCTGGCCAGCGCGTTCAAATCGCTGCCTTCATACCAGGCACCTGCTGTGGGTCGCGCCACGGAGGGAATGACCGCGACATGCACATCAGGACGCACGCTTGCGCGAATTTCGGCAACCAGCGAGGTCACCACGCCCGATCGATAATCAAGATAGCGACGCAGATCGCCATTGGCGGCGATATCGGCCCGCCAGAAGGCCTCGGCCATGTCTACCGGAGTGTCGATATCACTGTCCAGATAGGCCTCAATATCTCCGGCAACCTCTGCCTTGAAGCGGCGCGCATCCACGCCGGCCTTTTCAGCGCCTGCAACGCAATGATCGCAAAAACACAGGCCGAGCATGTTTTCCAGCCAGGGATTTGTTTTCATCAGCGCAAATTCATGATGGAAACCATGCGCATAGGGCGTAAAACCCGGCGCTTCCATCGATATGCCGCTCACCTGATAGCTTTGGGTGACATCGCGAGCAAGGCCAATGGCATAGGCCCGTGCCTCGGGCGCAGAAGGACACAGATTGTAATAATAGGGATCGCCAAAAGCGTTGCGCACGACCGAGTTGGGGTTGGCCATGCCAAGCCGTGTATTGTGCAGCAGCACGAGCCAGACATTGACCGCCATCTCGTTTTGTTCAATCAGTTCGGAAAGCACGTCACGCTCCGCCAACACGGAGTTGGCAACCGGCTTGATGGCCCCGTAGCGCGATGGATCCGCATGGAAATAAACGGTACCGTCTTCCGGAAAATAGACCTTTCCGTTCTTGCCGTGCGGGCGCAGGAATTTGCCCGCATGATAGCTCCCCGCTAGCGTCACCGTATCCAGACCAAGACCGAGGAACTCTTTCGTGGCAGCCGGGACCCCGGCTTCCGCCAGGTCCCAGGCATAGGTATAGATTGCCTTGTAACTCATTGCGCAGCCACCCTGTTGTAATGCCCCTGCTCGCCCACGATGAAGGGCTCTTCGAACGGCCTGCGCCCGATCTCCATCTCCTTGCCGCCCAGATAGACAGCCACAGGCTGCAGCAATGTCGCGCCCTGACGCTTTTCGCCCACAACGTCTTCGAAATTGTAGTCGCTTTCAACCTGACGCAAAACGCTGATATCAGCTGGTGCGCCAATACCCAGATGTCCCAGTTCCGGTCGCCGCATGGCCAGTGCCGGGCGATTGGTCGACATGCCGATCACTTCCGGCAGACTCAATCCGCAATTGAGCAGCTTGCTCATTGTATGCAGCAGATCAAAGGCCGGCCCCTCAATGGCAATCACGTGGACATCCGATGAAATCAGGTCCGGTTTGAAACCTTCCTGAAGCGCTTGCTCCGTGGTGTCATAGCCAAAGGCGCCCATGCCATGGGCGATATCGAACAGAACGCCGCGTTCGCGAGCAGCCAGGACTTCGTTCAGCATCTTTCGATCGGACCCCAGCGCCGAATTCGGATCAGGCCGAAAACAATGGGTGAGGATATCACCGGGACGCAGCATGGAGACCACATCGCCATAGGTCGGCGGCGCCGTTCCGATATGCGTCATCAGCGGCAGGCCCACGGCCTCAGCGGCCTCGAGGGCAATTTCCAGAGCGCCAAGCCCCAGATCACCGGTTACCGGTCCGCCGATGCGCACCTTGACGCCGACGATGTGATCACGATTGGCTTCAATCTTGGCAACACAGCGATCGACCGGCAGCATCTCGCGCAACCGCGCCTCGCCGATGGAAACACCCTTGTCAAAACCGAAGATCCCCGGGAATGAAATATTGAGAAAAGCCAGTATGCGATAGGGCGAACGGTTGATGACATAGTCGCGGAACCCGTCATAATTGCCGGCTCCGGCACTGCCCGCGTCAACCATCGTCGTCATGGCCGACCGCCTTGCGATAAACGACGGGTCGACACTCAGAGACGTTGCCTTGTCATAGACATGGGTGTGGATATCGATCAACCCCGGCGCGACAATGGCCCCGCGCACATCCACTACCGTGCAGCCTCCCGGCGGCAGTGAAGCGCCAACAGCCGCAATTTTTCCCGCTTTGATGGCCACATCCAGCAGGCCGTCGACGCCATTGCGCTCGTCGAGAACGCGGCCGCCTTTCAAGATCAGATCATAGCCTCTGCCGGCTGCAGGCTGACTCATGGGGTTTCTCCAGTTGTTGGCATGAGGCACAGGCGGCGTGCATTGCCAAGCCGCCGGTGCCTGTGTCGTGGAGGCGAACGTGGACCTGTTCAGGTCAGTTCGACAACGCGTTTTTCATTGATGGATTGCTCGGCAGCCAGCACGATACGCAGGCTGTTGACCGCTGCATCCATCGATTCGGAAAGGTCGAGGTCTTCATTGATCGCCTTGAGGAAAAAGGCCTGTTCGCGATCACACAGATCCTGATGGCCTGGCTCGTCCGACATTGTGAAGATTTCATCCTCGCGGACAAAATTCTTGTTTTCGTCGACTTCGGCATGGTGATAGCGGATGGCGTCGGTCTTGGTGTGCTGATCGATATCAGCCGAATCCGACAGGCCTTCCTTGGTCTGCTTTGGGTCCGGTACAATCGACACGGCGCCCTTGGGGCCAACCACATCCTTCACGAAATAGGCAACTTCGCTCATCATCGGGCCCCATCCGGCTTCATACCAGCCGACGGAACCATCATCGAAGGTGACGTGCAGATGCCCGTAATTCGGCTTGTCTGCTTCGGCCCAGAGCGAGGCGCCGATACCATGCACGCGAACCGGTTTTGCCCCGGTCAACTGGCACATCACATCAACATAGTGCACACCGCAATCGACGATGGGAATCAGGCTGTCGATCAGGTTTTTGTGCCAGGTCCAGGCCTCTCCGCTGCTTTGCTGGTTCAGATTGAGTCGCATGGCCAGAGGTTTGCCCAGGGTGCGGCCGAGCTCAATGAACTTCATCCAGCTGGGGTGAACCCGCAGAATGTAGCCGAGCACCAGCTTCTTGTTTTTCTTGCGCGCCAGTTCCACCACGGCCTTGGCATCTTCGATATTGGTGGCAATCGGCTTCTCCATGAAAACATGGGCGTCGGCATTAAGCGCCTTGATGGCGAATTCGGCGTGGGTGTTCGGCCATGAATTGATCGAGACAGCGTCCGGTCGGGTGACCTTCAGTGCTTCGTCACAGTCCTCGAAAACCGGATAATCCTTGAGTTCATCTGGCAGCGGCTTCGACTTGATTGTGCGGCTCATCAACCCGACGATCTCGAATCCGGGATTGCGATGGTATGCGCTCGCATGCGAGGCACCCATGTTTCCCAGACCGACGACCAAAACTTTGACCTTATCAGGCATGAAGCCCTCCCTTTGATAATTGGCAATTCAGTGCGGGCGGCGATATCACCGCCCGCATTTGGTTCTTCATTTCATCGAGAATGTGTGCTTCAGCCCTTGACGGCCTGATCGTAAAGATGGGCCTTCACGTCATCCACGTCGATCGCGGCAAGCGCATCACTAAGCTTGTAGCCTTCGGCGTCAGCCTTGACCTTGGCCATGTCGTAGTCGTTGGCGGCCGGGATGAGCGCATTGGTGCAGACATCTGTCGCCTTGACCGGCTTGGAAATCTGCCCAAGCGCATAGATCTGGTCAAAGAATGTCTGCCAGGCTGCCATATCGTGGTAGCCCCAGCCTTCGCGTTTGTCCATGTCACCGCGGAAGACGGCAATCTGCTGCAGGATCGAGGTTGTGCCAAGCTCCGGCCCGATGTTTTTGGCAAGTGTCGGAAACTGTTCGAAGACGATTTCGACAGCGGCACGCGGGTTGAGATAGGCGAACTCGAGACCCATGGCCCAGCCGCGAAGGTATTTCTCAAGGAATGCCTTCTTGTCCGGGTCTTCAAGGTCTTCAGAGCGGACAACAAACGTATTTGCAAAGAGCGGTGAATTCTGCACGCCCAGCCAATATTCGAAATCAAGTCCGGTACCGATCCACTCGGCGCGCAGACCTTCCCAGCCGAGAGCCGCATCACCCTGACCGGCTTTCAGCGCGGTTGCCCAGGTTGGCCAGCCGGCCTCAACATATTTGACCTTTGTTACATCAACGCCCTGAACGGCCAGCATCGGGTCAACGATCGACTGCCAGGCAGCTGAGCCAAGCAGAATGGTTTTGCCTTCGAGGGTTTTCAGGTCATTGGTGCCTTCGCCCTTGCGGAAAGCGAGGGAGAATGTATCGAGCGCGCCCATGTGGAACGCCGACTTGAGCTTCATGCCGTTCTCGAGTGCAAACGAGAATACGCCGGGTGACGGAAAGCCGATATCAGCCTGGCCGACATCAACGAATTTCACCGTTGCGGTGCCGTCCGACGGTCCGGGCTGGAAATCGGTCTCGACGCCGAGGTCGTCGAAATAGCCCATTTTCTTGGCCACATGGTAGCCGTAGTCATCGAGCACTTCGATCGTGCCACGCGGTGAAATCCAGGTGAATTTCGAATAGGGCTCAGCCTGCGCACTGCCCCCGCCGAGTGCGGTGACACTGACAACGCCAGCGGCGCTGACCTGAAGAAAAGTGCGGCGGTTCATGCCGCCGGGCGTAAAGTTGCTGTTCATTGCATATTCCCCTTTGTGTTGATGCGTTTCGACAGTCTCTTCCCAATGCCGGACGCCCCGGCACCAGGCTTTCATTCAGGCCTCCCAACTGGCGTATTTTTTCCCCAGAAGGAAAAAGAACACGTAGATGAGGATGCCCAACATGGAGAGGATCATGACCACCGCAAAAAATTGCGGCATCAGGATCATCGATGAATAGGAGGTCAGCCGGTTACCCAAACCGAAGCCGCCACCGACCATTTCTGCGCCGACAGCCGTCAGCAAACCGAATATCGACCCAACCATCAGACCGACAAAAATCATCGGCAGAGCCATGGGCGCGCGAATTTTCCAGAAGATCTGCAGGGTCGAGGCGCCGTAGGAGCGCGCAAGGGCGATCTTGCCCTGATCGACACGGCGAAAGCCGGTCGCGGCATTGATCATAACCATGGGTCCGGAGGCCAGCGCCACGGCAATGATGCGTGGTTCATAACCGAAGCCGAAGCGCAGGATCAAAAGCGGCACCAGCGCCAGCATGGGTGTTGTCACCAGCAGCAGGATGTATGGCGTTACAATCTTTTCGGCAAAAGGAAACTGGGTAATCACCGCGGCCAGGATCAGACCAACCGTGGCGCCGATGGCAAAGCCACCGAACAGTTCAACCAGCGTATGACCCAGATGCGGCGCAATCAGTGGAAAATCAGAGACCAGCGCCACGACAATTTCACTGGGCTTGGGCAGCACATATTGTGGAACCTCAAAAAAATCGAGCAGCAATTCCATGCCACCGACGACAATAACGGCCACCAGGACAATTGCCAGGACTTCGCGGGCGGACTTGATGCCGGGCCCGGAGGTCAGTGCCGACATATTGGTAATACCAACATCGCCGGGGCTGTCCGATTTGCCTTTGAATTGCGGGATTGCGTCTGACTTGCTCACTGTGTTCTCGCTCTCAAATTGTCCTTACCCGGTCACCTGGGTCGGCTGATCTTCCGAAGTCGCAGGGTTCGGGTAGCGGCTTACCTGCGTTCCGACGATTTCCTGCTTGATGGCATTGGTCAGATCAAAGACCTCTTTCGTCGCCATGATCTCCATGGAACGGGGCCGGGCAAATGGAACGGGATGAATACTGGCAACCCTTCCCGGACGCGGACTCATCACCACAACGCGATCAGACAGGAAAATGGCCTCTTCAATTGAATGGGTAATAAGCACGATGGTGGTTTTGGTATCGAGCCAGATCTCCTCGACGAGACGGTTCATTTCCTCGCGGGTAAAGGAGTCCAGCGCACCGAAAGGTTCATCCATCAGCAAAACAGACGGTTTGAACGACAAGGCGCGAACAAGAGCCGCACGTTGTTGCATGCCACCGGAGAGCTCGCCGGGAAAGCGCCCGCCAAACCCTTCCAGGCCAACGCGGTTGAGCAATTCATCGATCCAGATCCAGTCCGGCTTGACGCCCTTTATTTCAAAGGGAAAATTGATGTTGGCGGCAAGATTGCGCCACGGCAGCAGATTGGCATCCTGGAACACCATGCTGATATCGGCATTGGGACCGGACACCGGCGCGCCATCCAGCAGCACCTCGCCGGCACTCAGGCCATGCAACCCCGACATCGACCACAGCAACGTGGTCTTGCCACAGCCGGACGGGCCGACAATGGAAACAATCTCGCCCTCCATGATCTCCAGGGAGCAACGGTCGATCGCCAAAAGATCCCCGGACCTCGTGTTGTACACTTTGGTCGCATTGAGAACTTCGAGTTTGGGTTTTTTGGACTGGCCGGCCAGCATGACCCCTCCATTGGCTTGGCGAAAATGAGATGGCATGATTATGATTTTTCTGCCTTGGTCACAGTTTGTAACTATCCGACTAAACCTGTCAAGCCTCCGTAAGATACATTGTTGAAATCTCGCTATTGCAGCATTTACAGTCTGCGCTAAGCTTGCATTGTGTGTAAGTTTCCTACATTCTACCCGAATGGATTCCTTAAATCGCATCGTTATAGCGACCTGTCGCGACAGGAAATTGGCCTGAACGAATGGTGGATATCGACATGAACAAACGCAAGGCACGTCAGCGCACCAACGGCAAGGCACCGGAAAACGAGGCTCCGGAAGAAACCGGCGGCGAGGCCTATACCAAACCGGTCCCCGATATCCTTTCGCAAATCAAGGACAGCTACGCCGAGTTGCGGCCGGCTGAGCGCCGCGTCGCCAATATTGTGCTGGCCGATGTGACGTTTTCAGTCGACGCATCAAATGCCGAGATCGCCAGGCGGGCAAATGTCAGCGAACCGACCGTCACCCGTTTTTGCCGGGCGATCGGCTGCGATGGCGTGCGCGATTTCAAACTCAAGCTGGCGCAGAGTGTGGTGGTCGGGCGGCTTTATCTTTCTCCAAACCTGCCCCCCGAGACAGGCGAAAATGGTTCACCCCTGTGGAGTGTCGTTTTTGCTGAAGCGCGCAATGCTCTGACTGCCGTCGAACGCAGTATAGACCCCAGGGACATTCTTCAGGCCGCCGAGCTGGTGGCCAGCGCCCAACAGGTACTGGTCTTCGGACTGGGTGGCAGTTCAACGGCCCTGGCGCAGGAAACCCAGAACAGATTGTTCCGCTATGGCGTTCTGGTCTCCTCACACTCTGACCCCTACGTCATGAAAATGACCGCCGCAACACTCAAACCCGACGATCTGGTGATCGCCATCTCGGGCACCGGGCGCACCCGGGAGGTTCTTGAGGCCACGACCCTGGCAAAACATTATCGCGCCAAAACGATGGCCATCACAGCGCCCGATTCCGAACTGGCTTCTGCCGTGGATCTCGCATTGACCGTTGATGTGCCGGAATTCCAGGACATCCTGAAACCGACCGCATCGCGATACGCCTTTCTGGCCATCATTGACCTTCTGTCCACCGCCGTCGGCTACCGGCTCGAGCCCAATGCGCACGAGATGTTGCGCCGGATCAAATATACGGTGCTCAACCACCGCAAGGGCAAGGTTCTGGAGCCCCTCGGCGATTGATATGCGCCTCACCTTGAAGTTTGCTGACGGCAATTGCCGACGTCTGGAGGAATAGACATGAACGACACGACACCCATGGCAGAAGCAACAGCCTGGCTCGCCCGGCTTGACGCATGCCTGACAGGCGGCGGCCTGGATTCCACCCTCGCCCTGTTCGATGACGATTGTTACTGGCGTGATTTTGTTGCCTTCACCTGGAACATCAAGACCATGGAAGGCAAGCCCGCCATCGCTGCCATGCTTGCTCAGACGCTGACTGCAGCAAAGCCGTCCGCATGGCAGGTCACCAGCGCATTGGGTGCGCGCAATGAAACAATCGAAGCCTGGTTCAGCTTCAGGACCAAGGTCGGCAAGGGGCAGGGCATACTCACCCTTGTCGGCGGCAAATGCCGTACCATTCTGACGACGTTGCAATCACTCGATGGCCATGAAGAAGCCACAGGCGCAACGCGCATCACCGGCGTCAATCACGGCGCAGACCGCAACCGCGAAACCTGGACAGAGCACCGCGCCCGGGAAGAAGCGGCGTTTTCAAACGGTGACACCGATCCCTATTGCCTGATCATTGGCGGCGGCCAGGGCGGCATCATGCTCGGCGCCCGGCTCCGCCAGTTGGGCGTGCCGAGCGTCATTGTCGAAAAGAACGACAAGGCCGGTGATTCCTGGCGTAATCGCTATCGCTCGCTCGTTCTGCATGATCCGGTCTGGTACGATCACCTGCCCTATGTTCCCTTCCCAGCCCATTGGCCGGTCTTCACGCCAAAGGACAAGATGGGTGATTGGCTCGAAGCCTATGTCAAGATCATGGAACTGACCTATTGGGGCGGCACCGAGTGCGTGTCGGCCGCTTTCGATCCCGTCAAAAAACGCTGGCGCGTTGAATTGATTCGCGACGGCAAGACAATGATCATGCGGCCGACCCAATTGGTCTTTGCGACCGGCGCCTATGGTCCGCCCAAATTCATTGACTTGCCCGGCGCCGCCGATTTTGCCGGCGACATTCTGCATTCCAGCCAATATGCAGAAGGCTCGCGATATGAAGGCAAAAAAGCCGTCGTCATCGGCGCGGCCAGTTCCGGCCATGATATTTCAGTCGACCTGTGGGAGGCCGGCGCCGATGTGACCATGGTACAGCGCTCGCCGACCACCGTCGTGCGCTCGGAAACACAGATGGAACTGGCTTTTGAAATCTACTCGGAAGGAGCCACCCAAAAGGGCATCGACGTCGACAAGGCCGATATGATCGCCGCCGCAACACCCTTTGCGCTGCAACCGCCGATCCAGCGTGAACTGACCCGCCGCACGCGCGAACGCGATGCTTCCTTTTACAGCGCGCTTGAAGCCACCGGCTTTCTGCTGGATTTCGGCGAAGATGAGACCGGCCTGATGATGAAGGCATTTCGAACCGGCTCCGGCTACTATCTCGATGTGGGCGCTTCGCAACTGATCATCGACGGCGAAATCGGCATCAAGGCCGGCGTCGAAATCGACAAATTGACAGCGGGCGCCGTGCATTTTGCCGACGGCACGACGCTTGAGGCCGATGTGATCATCCAGTCAACCGGCTTCCACTCCATGCACGAAGTGGTGGCGGCCATCGTCTCGCGCGAAGCGGCCGACCAGATCGGCACCTGCTGGGGTCTGGGCTCCGGCACGCGGAACGATCCCGCTCCGTGGCATGGTGAATTGCGCAATATGTACAAGCCGGTCACCCAGGAAAATCTGTGGTTCCAGGGCGGCAATCTGGCCCTGCAGCGTTTCTTCTCCAAATTCGTCGCACTGCAAATCAAGGCGCGGATGGAAGGCATAGAAACGCCGGTCTACACCACGGACCTTTGAACGGTCTGTGCCTTTCAATTTGAAGGATGTAGCAGACACCGTTAGCCCCTGGTCGGATGGACCGGGTATCTGTCTGCAGACCGTTCACATCACCTTCAGTGTAGACGGCGACCATCTGTGCGCCTGTCGAAGGCAGGCTGTTTGCCGGTTAGGCTTTCCACGGGATCGAATCTCTTGCCGAAAAATCAGGACCGGAATGGAAAAGGATAATACATTGGGCAAAACCTGAGTCGGGACCGGGACAAGGCGGATATTCATGCACTTTATCGAGAACAAGACATTTGACGAACTCAAGATCGGTGACAGTGCGGAGCTGACGCGCACATTGAAACCGGAGGACATTGAATTATTCGCCGTCATGTCCGGCGACGTGAACCCTGCCCATGTGGACAGTGATTTTGCAAACTCCGACATATTTCACAAGGTCATCGCACATGGCATGTGGGGCGGCGCGCTCATTTCTGCGTTGCTTGGCACAGAATTGCCCGGCCCCGGAACAATCTATCTCAATCAAAACCTCAGTTTCCGAAACGCCGTCGGATTAGGCGACACGGTCACGGTGCGTGTCACCGTTGCGCAAAAGAGCGCCAAACATCACCATGTGACCCTTGATTGCCTGTGTACGAATCAAAGCGGCAAAACCGTCATCGAAGGTCAGGCGCTGGTCATTGCGCCAAGCGAAAAGGTCCGTCGTCCGCGCGTCATGCTGCCCGAAGTGCATCTGCACGAGCGTGGCGCCCGGTTTGCAGCCTTGATGAAAGCGACGGCCGCCCTTGCACCCGTCCGCACGGCTGTCGTGCACCCCTGTGACGGACTTTCCATCGAGGGGGCCCTGGAGGCTGGCGCCAGGGGAATGATCATTCCCGTTCTCATCGGCCCCAGGGCAAAGATCGAGGCCGCTGCTGCTGAAGCAGAGCGAGATCTGCACGGAATCGAGATCATTGATGTTCCCTATAGTCACGCCGCCGCCGAACGGGCAGTGGCGCTGGCGCGGGAGGGCAAGGTCGACATGTTGATGAAAGGCAAGATTCACACGGATGAATTGCTGGCGCCTGTGATGAACAGTCAAACCGGTTTGCGGACCGAGCGGCGCATGAGCCATGTCTTTGCTCTGGACGTGCCGAACTACCCCAAGCCGCTGCTGATCAGCGATGCCGCCATCAACATCTTTCCCGACCTGCAGACCAAACGCGATATCGTGCAGAATGCGATCGATCTGGCCCATGCTCTGGGGATTGTCCTGCCGAAGCTGGCTTTGCTGTCAGCGGTCGAAACCATAACGCCCAAAATTCCCTCCACGGTGGATGCAGCCGCCCTGTGCAAGATGGCACAGCGCGGACAGATCGTCGGTGGCGTGCTCGACGGTCCGCTGGCTTTCGACAACGCCATATCCAGAGCAGCAGCCGAAGCAAAGGACATCCATTCTGATGTGGCCGGTGATGCGGATATCCTGATCGTCCCCGATCTGGAGGCCGGTAACATGATCGCCAAACAACTGATCTACCTGGCCGGGGCCGATGCAGCTGGGATCGTCATGGGTGCCCGCATCCCGATCGTTCTGACCAGTCGCGCAGACGGTTTGTTGTCGCGGCTGGCCTCCACCGCGATTGCACAATTGGTCGTTCACGCCCGCTCCAGGGACCTCAAGGTATGAATGAGGTTCTCCTGACGCTCAATGCCGGGTCATCCAGTTTGAAGTTTGCAATGTTTGACGCCGATACAGCGTCAACAAGGGCCAGGATGAGCGGCGAAGTGGCAAATATCGGCCGTGCCCCTGTCTTCTCGGCCAAAGACGCAAACGGCAAGGCGCTCGACAAGGGGGCAATGGAGAAACTGGAGGCTGCGTCCAACCACGCACATCTGATTGCGCAGCTGTTGCAGTGGATTGCCCGGCGCCATGGTGATCAGAGGCTTGTGGCCGTCGGCCACCGTGTCGTTCATGGAGGAAGGCAATTTTCAAAACCAACCCGCGTGACCGATTCTGTGCTGCAGGAGCTGGAAACGCTTGTGCCCCTGGCCCCCCTGCATCAACCGCATAATCTGGCGGCCATTCGGGCCGTTGCCAAGTGGCAGCCCGACCTGCCTCAGATTGCCTGTTTCGACACCGGCTTTCATCGCAGCCAGACGCGGTTGGCGCAATTGTTCGCTCTGCCGCGTGCTTTGAGCGATGAGGGGATTATCCGCTACGGGTTCCACGGATTGTCCTACGATTATATTGCCGGCGTCCTGCCCGAGTATCTTGGTGATCAGGCAGACGGGCGCGTCATCGTTGCACATCTTGGCAACGGGGCCAGCATGTGCGCAATGAAAAACCGCAAAAGCGTGGCCACCAGCATGGGATTCACGGCGCTGGACGGCCTGATGATGGGCAGTCGGTGCGGAACGATTGACCCCGGGGTCTTGCTCTATCTGCTGCAAGCCAAGGGTATGGACGCCAGCACTATCGAGGATTTGCTTTACCGCCAATCAGGCCTTCTGGGTGTCTCGGGCATCAGCAATGACATGTATGTTCTGGAGCAAAGCGACGCTCCCCATGCCCGAGACGCCATTGATCTTTTCAACTATCGCGCGGCCAGTATATTGGCAGGTCTCGTGCCAGCCATTGGCGGGCTCGACGCTTTGGTCTTTACCGCGGGAATCGGTGAAAACTCCGCCCTGACGCGCCAGCTGATATGCGATCAACTGGACTGGCTGGGCGTTGCGCTGGAACCAGCTGAAAATGATCGCAATGCAGCCCTGATCAGCGCGGCAAAATCGCGCGTGAAGGTTTTTGTCGTGCCAACCAACGAAGAGGCGATTGTTGCAAGGGATTGCCGCAGTTTTCTTTCCTGAAGAGCGGATTTGAAAACACCTCTGCCAACGTCCGCACGGTACAACATCGGGACCGAAATCCTTCAAACACAGATCACAAGGAAAACCCACAGGGCCTTCCCGTTTGGAAAGGCCCTGCGGTCGTTGCATTACTTGGGAAGAATAACCGCGTCAATCACGTGAATGACGCCGTTTGATGCTTCGATGTCAGCTGTGACAACATTGGCGCCGTCGACGGTCACACCGCCTTCGGTCATGATGGTCACGTCGCCACCCTGAACGGTTTTGGCCATCATGTTGTTGCTCAGGTCACCGCTCATCACCTTGCCCGGCACGACGTGATAGGTGAGGACTGCAGTCAACTGATCCTTGTTTTCAGGCTTCAACAGATTTTCAACGGTGCCTTCCGGTAGCGCTGCGAAGGCGTCATCCGTTGGCGCGAAAACGGTAAACGGACCCTCGCCCTTCAATGTGTCCACAAGACCTGCGGCCTGCACTGCGGCAACCAGTGTTTTGAAGGAACCGGCTTCAACTGCGGTGTCAACGATATCCTTCGAATGGTTGTCTGCAAAGGCGACGGAGGAAACCGCAAGAAGAGCGGCAGAAGTCACGGCAAGAAAAGTACGACGGAACATGGAGTTTCTCCTGATATATCTAATCGCCAGCTTGCTGCTGGATGATCTGGTTACGGAGCTCCAGCGCATTCGGATCACTTTGCAGTCAATAAAACGGCCGACAATCATTTCAACGACAGTCAGATTGCCGAAGAGCCCCTGATCTTCGAGCCATCGAAAAACCTTCCATAACGGAAAGCGGAGATATCGTGCTGCTGGTCACGGTTCTGCACCAGGTTGGCGATCACTTTCGCCATCCCGGGCGCAATGCCAAAGCCGTGGCCGCTCATGCCGGTGGCGATAATCAGCCCCGGGATCGGCGCGTGATCCAGCACGGGAAGCATGTCGGGTGTGACATCGATCAAGCCGGCCCAGCTTGCGGCGATTGCTGGTTTTCCAATCTCCGGGAATGCGGCGGCGAACTGTTCCTGAAGGCGCGCAATACCGGCACCGTCGGGACGCGGGTTGAGCATACGGCAACGCTCGAACGGGGATTGATCCGCATTCTTCCAGCGACGCGAGGTACGCCAGGCATCAGGATAGCCGCGCGGCGCCGCGGGCCGAAGCTTGGTGCTGCGCATGTCGTCGAGAAGCTGCGGCACAAAGGCGCCAAAGTTGCGGAAGGCATCGGGACCGATGAAAAACACATGCGATGACCAGGCCGTCAGATTGTGGCCACCATCCGCCCTGCCCCGGATCGCAAAACGATCATCTGCCATGGCGGTGCGCGACAGGCTCGCCGGTATTTTTTCCGTTGTTGCGACGCTCGACACAACGGACAATTGCCGCAGCCGAACACCATGGGCCTTAAGCAACAGCGACGACCAGGCGCCACCCGCCACGACCACGCGCGTGCAACGCACGTGACCCGCCTCGGTCACGACGCCGCTGATCTGGCCGGCGGAACACTCCAGCCCGCGCACGGCGCATAATTCGCGGATGATCAGCCCGTCTGCACAGGCGGCGCGGGCCAGCAGTGGAACGGTGACAAAAGGTTCAGCCTGGCCGTCAGACGGTGTATGCAAGGCACCAATCCAGCCTGCCGCATTGGGCTGCATGGCCTCGGTCTCCCGGCGGGACAAAAGCCGTGTATCAATGCCATGCCTTTGCGCCTCGGCCAGCCAGGCCTCAAAGGCAGCAATGCGCGCCGCGTCCCGGGCAAGGTAAGTAATGCCCGTCTGCTTGAACCCGATGCCATCACGCAGCTCCTGCGGCATGTCACGCCAGCAACGCATCGCCTCCATCATGATCGGCAATTCCGCCAGATCCCTGCCCTGCTGGCGCAGCCAGCCCCAGTTGCGCCCGGACTGTTCGCCGCCCACCTTGCCCTTTTCGCACAGCAGGACGCGAAGACCTGCGCGCGAAAGTTCCCAGGCAGTCATGAGCCCGATGATGCCACCGCCGATGACCGTGACATCGACTGCCTCTGGCAGCGGACCGATATGTTCCGGCGGCGTGGCCAGCGTAAAGGGAAAATCAGAAATGATGGGTCAAAACCTTGTAATGCGATAGGAATGGGGATCAATCTCCGGCGCCCGACCGGCGATCATATCCGCTACCATTTGCGCCGTGATGGCCGCAAGGGTCAAACCAAGATGACCATGCCCGAAAGCATAGATCACATCGTTGCCTTTTGGCGAAGGGCCGATCACTGGTAAAGAATCCGGAGTGGAAGGACGAAAGCCCATCCATTGCGCCTCCGGCTCCACATCCAGCAGCGCAGGCACCGCACGGCGGGCCGCCGGGATCAGCGCCCGGATACGGTTGTAATCGGGGGGCGCGGTCAGCCCGGCCAATTCATCGCCGCTGACAAGCCGAAGACCATCTTGCATGGGCGACAGAACCATCGACATCTCCGGCAGCACCACAGGACCGCGCATCAACCCGGCCGTTTGGGCGCCAAAGCCGATGTGATAACCGCGCTCTGTATCAAGGTTCACCCGGTCACCCAATTGCCGCACCAGACTGGCAGACCAGGCCCCTGCCGCCACCACCAGTCGGTCAAATCCGTGCGTGGCATCTTCGACATGAACGTTCACACCGCCTTCGCTGCGCCGGGCAACCCCACGAACCTGCTGTTTCAGATGGATCGCGCCTTGCCTTGCGGCAGCGTTGAAATAGGCCTGCGCCAGTCCTTTGGGGTAGCGCACGAACCCGCAGCCGGGCTGATAGAACCCGATCGCGCAAAGCGCCGGATTGAGGCCTGGTTCCAGGTCGGTGACAGCCTTGTGGTCGAGGATTGCATAATCCACCCCAAAGCGGTCCATCAGCCGCCGGTCCAGCGCGGTGGCGGCAAAGGCCTGCTTTGAGGCAAAGACTTTCAGCCAGCCTTCCTGCGTGATCATCGCCGCAGCGCCTGCCTGCGCCGCCAGGGAGCGATGCGCGATCAGCGAGCCCGAGACGAGCGGGTGAAGTGCTGCTGCAATGCGGTTCATCTCGCCGGGCAAGCCGGCGCGTATAAAGCGCGATAACCAGGGCAGCACTTTTAGCGAATGGCGCAAACGCAGCACGGCGGGCGACGAGCGGTCGAACAGAATGGATGGCAACGCGCGCAATACATCCGGTGTGGCCGTCGGTGTCACCGAACCGGTAACAATGCCGCCGGCATTGCCCGACGATGTGCCGGCCCCGGGTGCATCCGGGTCGAACAGCGTGACCTGATGCCCGTCCAGAACCAGTGCCAAAGCCGCGGCACAGCCGACGATCCCCGCACCGACAATGGCGATGGACTGCGCTCTATTATCTTTCCTGCGCTGGACCATGGGCATCACTTCGTCAAAAATCGTGACTGTTTTCGCTAAAACGACAAATCTGACCTGCGTGGAAATCCGATACGACGACCCGCACCAGCCTCAGGCCATACCTGGATCTCTGGGCATGCCTGGATCTCAGGATTACTTCAGGTCGATCCCAATGGAGCCGAAGCGCGTTTCTGCCCATTTGGAAAAGCGCAGGACGGGAAAGCAATAGAAGAAATAGAAGATGGCGATCAGGCTGTAGATGAACATGATGTCGCCCGGCATGCGCATGATGGCCACTTCCCCCTGACGGGTCAGTTCGGCAATGCCGATCACTGAAAGCACCGCTGTGCTTTTGATGACGATCACATAGACGCTGGCCATCGGCGGAATTGTCATCTTGAGCGCCTGCGGCAGGATAACATATCTGTAGGCCTGCGCTTTGGTCATGCCGACCGAGCGGGAGGCCTCGCTCTGTCCGGTTGGCACCGCGAAGATCGCCGAGGCGACAATTTCGGTCACATAACTTGAGGTGTAGAGCGACAGTGAAACCACTGCCGCGGTAAAACTGTCAAAATTCAGCCAGCTGATGTTGAATGACGGAAAGACGAAATAGACGATGTAAAGCTGAACCAGATAGGGCGATCCGCGCAACAGATGAAGGTATGTGTTGATCAGCTTTTCCAGCGGATAGATCTGAAGCGTCTTGAGAACACCCAGAATGAATCCCAGCATCGAACCGAAGAAAATTGCAACGATCGATATCTTGAACGTTGTCCAGAGGCCCTGAAGCAGGAAGGGCGTCAGCTGGTCAATGATATCCCACTTGTGTGCAAACCATTCCATGCGCTATTTCCTAATTTTCCTGCCAGGCGGAACCGCCCAATTTGCGTTGCACCAGGCCGGAAAGCCCCAGCATCATGGCATATATGGCCAGATAACATACGGCGGTCGTCACGTAGCTTTCCGTGGCTATGACCGTTTCGGAGAACATCCGCAAGCCCGCCCCCATAAGCTCGAAGACGGCGATGATGCTCAAAAGGGACGTGTCCTTGATCAGAACAGCCGTCTGGCCCAGCAGGGGTGGCACCACATTGGCAATCGCCTGCGGCAGGACAACATTTGTCATGGTCTGTCTGGGTGTCATGCCGACGGAAAGGGCGCCTTCGATCTGACCGCGATGAACCGACTCAAGGCCGGCGCGAATGATTTCGCCCATATAGGGGGTGGTGTGGATCGTCAGCGCGATGATGCCCGTCTGTGTTTCATTCAGAAAATTCCCGAATGGAAGCAGAGCCGGCAGGCCATAATAGATCAGGTAAATCTGTATCAGCAGCGGCGTGGAGCGTATGGCCTGGATGTAAACGGCGAGCGGTCGCCAGATCAGCGGATTGCTCGAGCGGCGTCCCAGCGCGACCAGGATTCCAAGGCTTAACGACAAGATCAGACAAACAGCCGAAATCAGGATTGTGTTGACTATGCCCTGCGCGAAGACCTCCCAATACTGAGAGACGATCCGAAAGTTAAAGACACTTTGAAGCCAACCCATTTACAAATCCGGTTTCGAGCCTATTGATGATTCGCGATTTTTCGGTTTGCATCACGGCGGCGCGAAGGCCGCCGTGAAACCCGTTCGGGAGGCGGGAACCTACTTGTTGTCTGCTTCCCAGTTGGTGGTGTTCCACCAGTAATCAAGCTTTTCTTCCAGACGCCCGTCAGCACGGATCAGGCCCATGTAATTGTCCAGCGCAAACAGCAGATGCGTTGAGTCGGGACGGGTTGCAAAACCAAGCGGTTCGCGGCTGATCTGGCCATCAAGTACAACCAGGCCGTCGATCGAAGACATGAAGCCGGCAATCGTCGCCCTGTCGGAAACACCGGCATTGATGCGACCGGAAGTCAGCGCCTGAACGGTTTGCGCGGTACCGCCGGCAAATTCCTTCAGTTCGGCATTGGACATCTTCTTGCGCGCAATGTCAGCCCATGAAGAGGCCTGAGTTGCACCAACGGAAACACCTGCAACATTCAGATCCTCCCAGGTTTTATAACCTGAATCCTTCATCGCGAAGGCAATGGTTTCGGAGAAAAACACCGGCTCGGTAAAGACAACCTGCATGCTGCGCTTGGCAGTCGGGGTCATGTCGGCCGCAATGAAATCGGCTTTGCCGGAGAGAAGCGCCGGAATAAGACCTTTCCAGTCATAGTCCTGAACGATCAGTTCAACTTCCATGTCGTCGGCCATCAACTGGGCGAGTTCAACAGCAAGACCGGTTCTTTTGCCGTCCTTGTTGATAAAGCTGACGGGCGGCCCCTGAGTCTGCACGGCAATGGTCATCTGCCCGGTTCTGACGATTTTTTCCATCGTGGTTTCGGCAAATGAAGCCGTCGCCATCAGAGCCAGACAGGCACCGCTGACAGCGGCCGCTGCAAATTTGGTCAATTTTTTCATTTTACTCTCCTTGTTGTGGTTTCGTTTTTTGTGGCGCGTTACAGAATCTGCCGCAGGAAATCCTGGGCTCGTTCCGATTGCGGGTTGTCGAAAAACTGGTCGGGGGTGTTTTCCTCGATGATGGCACCGGCATCCATGAAGATCACGCGATCGGCGGCCTCGCGCGCGAACCCCATTTCGTGCGTGACGACGGCCATTGTCATGCCGTCAGCGGCCAGGCCCCGCATCAATTCCAGAACCCCGCCGACAGTTTCGGGGTCAAGCGCCGATGTGGCCTCGTCAAACAACATGACCTTCGGCTTCATGGCCAACGACCGGGCAATGGCAACACGCTGCTGCTGTCCGCCCGACAACATCGACGGATAATTGCCGCCGAGATCCGGAATGCCGACCTTGTTCAAAAGATCATTGGCAATGGCCTCTGCTTCGGCGCGGCTGCGCTTGAGCACCACAGTCTGCGGCAGCACGATGTTTTCGAAGGCGGTCTTGTGCTGATAAAGATTGAAATGCTGGAAAACCATGCCGACTTGCGAGCGCAGAAGGTTCAGATTTGTCTTCTTGTCGGTCACGCTGACGCCGTCGATGAAGATCGCGCCGCTATCGATTTCCTGAAGCCCGTTCAGCGATCGCAAAAGTGTGGATTTGCCCGATCCCGATGGACCGATGATCACCACAACCTCGCCGCGATCAATGTGATTGGTCACATTGTCCAATGCGCGGACCGGTTCTGCCCGTGATTTCACGTGGTAGGTTTTGCACACCTTCTCGATGCGTATCATCATATCGCTCATGCCGGGTCCCGTTCTGGTCCTGGAAGCATTCCGCTGAAGCAAAATTCCACCGGCCCTGTCAACACGGCAGAGTAGTCCAAGTCGATCTCTATGTCGACCGAGCCCGCAGGCAACGCCACCGTGACGCGATTTCTTGTGGTCAATCCGCGCAATTGCGCGGCCCGCACGGCAACGCAGGCGCCGCTGCCGCAGGCCCTGGTCAGCAATCCCGGGCGCTCATACACGATGGAGCGGATGTAATCATCGCGCACAACCTGTGCGGCACCCACACTGACCTTTTGGGGAAACATCGGGTCATTCTGGATTTTTGGCGCAACCGACGCCATGTCGACCGCATCCAGGTCATCTACGAAATAGACCACATGCGGGTTGCCGATATTCAGTGCAACTCCGTCTGACAGTGGGCCATTTTCAACATCCAGATGCAATGTGTCCGCAGGTCGGGCCAGCGGAATGGCGTCCCACTGCGTCGTGATACGGCCCATTTCGACGCTGACACGCTTGTGTCCCACGCGCTGGCAGCGTAGCGGCCCGACAACGGTTTCCACAATGATGTCGTTGCGTCCAGTTTCCTCCAGCATCAGCCAGGCAAAACAGCGGGTGGCATTTCCACAGGCTTCGGCGTCTTTTCCGTCGATGTTGATGATCCGCATGAAGGCATAGGCACCAGCCTTGGCACCCTCGGCCGTCGGCGGCTGAACAACAAGCAGTTGATCGGCGCCAACGCCGGTGCCGGGGTTGCAGATATGGGCAGATTCTTCAGGGGTGGGCTGATAGGTCGTCGCGCGGCCATCGACGAACACAAAGTGATTTTCCAGCCCGTGCATTTTGATAAATGGCCTGCCCCGTTCGGGAGCAAGCGCGGCCCAAGTTCTCATCGACAGAATGTCCGCCCCCCATTTGATCTTTATCGTAGTGCCCTGGCCCCTGTCGGTTGATCCAAAGCACGTCAGCTGGCAAGCGACTCATTGGGTGGTCGCGTTTGTTTGCAGCTCAACCGATTGCATTGCCTGAACGCAAGCATACACAGCGTCATCGAAAATCACTAATAATTTCTCAATGACCTATACTGATTATCCGCGTTGGATCAGGTAAAACTACTCCTGTTGGACTTTGTTGATGGGGCATGGCAAAGCCGTACAACGCTGGCAGCGGACTTTCCACTTTTTGAAAGCATGGGCCTGAAAGCTGGGGATGCGCTTGGGCCGATAGCATGCGAACCCCTTTGGTCTTCACTGGTGACGTGAGCCTACGGCGAACAATGCTAAAGCAAGGGGAACGTGACTGCTATTATTGATAGCCGCCCGTGGCAGCGGGTTCTGGGCAGTAGGGCGATCGCATCACGATCGCCCTACTTTCTGATGTTACAGAAGACCCAGCAATTTGCGTGCGGCCTCTTCGGACGAGGCCGGATTCTGGCCTGTCACCAGCTTGCCGTCTGTCACCACGAAAGAGGCCCAGTCAGCGCCTTTATGGTATTCGCCACCATTGGCCGTCAGCATATCCTCGACCAGGAAGGGCACGACATCCGTCAGGCCAACACCTTCTTCCTCGGTATTGGTAAAACCGGTGACCTTCTTGCCGGAAACGAACGGCTTGCCGTCGGCGCCTTTGGTATGCTTGAACACCGCCGGCGCGTGACACACGGCGCCGATGGGCCGATCACTGGCTGCGAAGGCCTCGATCAACGTCTTGCTGTGGCCATCTTCTGCCAGGTCCCACAGCGGGCCGTGGCCCCCAGGATAGAAGATTGCGTCAAAACCGTCAGCGGAGACGGTGGAGAGCACGGACGTCTGCGCCAGTTCCTTCTGGGCGGCTTCATCGCCCTTGAAGCGCTCGGTAGCTGCGGTCTGGGCATCGTTGGAATCGCTGGAAGGATCCAGCGGCGGCTGGCCGCCCTTCGGCGAAGACAGCGTAACTTCAGCGCCTGCATCTTTGAACACATAATAGGGCGCCGCAAATTCCTCGAGCCAGAAGCCGGTTTTCTTGCCGGTGTCTCCCAGTTGATCGTGGGATGTGAGTACCATGAGAATTTTCATGAATAAATTGCCTCTGTGTTGGTGTCAGTCGTTCAGCTTGATGACGCGCTTGCCGAATGCCTCGCCTCTCAACAGACCAACGAATGCCGCGGGGGCTTGTTCCAATCCGGTGATCACTTCCTCGCGATATTTGATTTTGCCCTGGCTTACCCAATCGCCCATCTGCTTTGCAAATTCCGGATAAAGGTGGCCGAAGTCGTCGAAAACGATAAAGCCACGCACCGTCATCCGCTTGCGCAGGATTGTGCCCAACAGGAGATTCATCCGATCCGGTCCCTCCGGCAGTGACGTTGCATTATACTGCGAGATGAGACCGCAGACCGGGATGCGGGAAGAGGTGTTCAGCAGGGGCATCACCGCGTCGAAGACAGCGCCGCCGACGTTCTCGTAATAGATATCGATACCATCGGGAACCGCAGCTTTCAGCGTCTTGGGAAAGCCCTCGGCCTTGTAGTCGATACAGGCGTCAAACCCCAGGGTATCCACCACATGCGCACATTTCTGCGGTCCGCCGGCGATACCCACGACACGCAGCCCGAGGATCTTGCCGATCTGGCCCACGGTTGCGCCCACGGGGCCGCTGGCCCCGGCGACCACCAGGGTCTCACCGGCTTTTGGCTGACCGATCTGGGTCAGGCCCGCCCAGGCGGTCAGGCCCGGCATCCCCAAGACCCCAAGCGCCCAGGACGGGTTCTTCGGATCCTTGCCCATATTGATCACACCAGTGCCGTCCGACAGGGCATAATCCTGCCACCCGCCGAAGGCCACCACCCAGTCGCCTTCAGCAAAACCGTCGAGGTCGGAGCGCACAACCTGCGCGACCGTACCGCCGACCATGACCGCGCCGATTTCCACCGGGGCCGCATAGGACGGCGCATTGCTCATCCGTCCGCGCATGTATGGATCAAGTGATAGATATTCATTGCGCAGCAACATCTGCCCCGCACCCGGGGTCGGCACATCTGCGGTTTCCAGACGCAGCGTCGTGTCGTTGGGTTCGCCCCTGGGGCGTTCGGCCAGAACAAATCTGCGGTTCCTGGTGGTGGATTGTGTCATGGTAGGATCCTTCTGTGATCAGGCGCCAGAGGCGTTGCTTGCCTCTTAGCTATGCCTGCAGATCGCAATTGCAATGCCTGACTTTAGTGGCAGACAGCCGACGATTCATAACGGTGCCGGGTTGGCGCTTTTGCATTGGGCGGAGACAGAATGCCTTGGAAAGATTGTAAACGGATGGATGAGCCTCTTTGCTGCGGCGCCGGGCCGGGCTGCTGCCGCAAAGGCCAGATACATTCGCAAGAGACCTGCCACGCGCTCCAATCGCCACAGCCCATCACATAGCGCAGGAATGGGAGCGGAAACACCTCCAAATCCAGTGTCTAATACGTGCAGCGGGCGAACTTTGTTGGGTGCGGAGCCAAATCATGACTTTGCACGCCAGACCACCGCCTTGCCGGCGTCAAGCACGAATTGGGTAACTGCGACAGCAGACCATATTGGAAATGAACTGGACGATCCACCCGGGATGTCGACCGTTTCGTGAGGCAATCCAAATGGCGAATACCGGTTAATGGAGGCTACCCTTTGGGAACTATTGCGGCAGGGAAGCGTTATCCAACATAAACCCGGTCCGTGACGTAATCGTCAGAAAGGCAAAAGAATGAAAATGAAATTGTTATTCCTGACCTCTATGGTTTCCTTTGCTGCCATTGTTCCCCAGGCATACTCGCAGACGGATATGAATGCCGACGAAGTAATTCCGGCCCAGAACTGCCGCGCTGATACAAACACCGACCCGAAAAACAATGATGCCATTGAGAGTTTGACCGACCAGCTCAACAATTGCGATGGCGTCATCAAGCCTCCTAAAGTTGGTGACAGGGAAATCGAAGCGCCAGCGCCTCAAGTGGGAACGATGCCAATTATTCCCCCAGGCGCCTTGCCGGAGCAAAAGAGCGGTGTCGACGAAAACGGAAAAATTTCACGTACGGAAAAGGCAATCGAAGCTGGCGCGGAAATCGACCAGATCGTGGGGATGATCGCCAAGTCTGCCGATGTTGCCAAACAGCTGGAGAATATGGACACCGATCCGCAGCTCAACGTGATCAATGTATCCGTCGTCTTTCAAGGCGCAAAGAGCGACGTATTGAAAACGGCGCTGCGACTGCATGAAAAGGACGTTGAAAAACTGCGATCATCATTGGCCGGGAACAAGTCTCTCGCGCAGAATCTCTACAACGAAGGCGTGCCTCTGAAGTTCGTTGTTGCGGCAAGTGTGAATGACGATGGATCGGTCAACATTTTCATGAGGTGAAAATGACGGTCGTTGGCAGGCGATCGGGCCCCGGCACTGGTGTCACTGGGCGCAGCGCGGCCTCATGCACCCTGTTGGCCAGGCTCAGCTTGCGGCTGGTGCGCTCATGAAGGGATTCCACAAAGTCTTCATCGGTAAATGGCGTGTCGCGTGAACAGCTCACTACCTGGCAGGCTTTCGAAACCTTGCCCAATGCTTCGGCCAGTGTCAGCAATCCGGCTATATATTTGATGATTTTGTCGCTCGCATTCAACTTTGCGGCCTTTTGCATTCTGAGTCAGGTGCGCACCACCATCAAAACACATAAACACGTTCTCTTTGAAAACTGCGCCGCTTTGTACCAGTTCATTGAAAATGGGGGGTCGGCGGCAGGTAAATTCAAGCCTTCTGCAGTTCAGTTGCGCAACGGTCGATCGCGCATTTGGGTTTTTCCGTTTTCAAGTCGTGCGCACGCGGCTGCCAACACCGTTCCATGACCAAAATACGCGCGGCAGCAACCACTACAAAACCAGTCGCACGCCTGGAACGCTCTAACCCGCTGAAAAAAATGAAGTTTAAATGGCGGAGAGGAGATCCGCCATTTATGGATATTATCCGATCTCAATATGCCTCAATACGTATCATTTTAGTATTTCTTTTCAATGTGATGTTGCTGTTTCAATCTCTAAGCCATATCAATCTGTCTCATTCAATCGCGCTCATAATGATGGGCTGTATGATGGGCTGATGTTCAAATGCTAACTGACTTGCAAGCACGAAAAATCAAACCCGACAGTAAAGCTCTCTCAGACGCGGCAACGCGCGGGCTCTACCTTTTTCCTTCCGGCAAAGTCGGGGTTGGGAAGTGGATCTTTCGCTATGTCTCTCCAATCACCGGCAAACGCCGGGACATGGGCTTGGGGCGATATCCAGAGGTTTCAATTCGTGATGCCCGTAATACGGTTTTTGAATGCCGCCGACTTTTAGAGACTGGAATGGATCCTTTGGAAGCCAGGCGTGCACAGAAGGAACAAAGCCAACGTGTGTTGGCCATGCCAACTTTTGCGCAGGCTGCGCGTCAGGTGTATGCCGAACTTAGTCCGGGTTTTCGCAGTGCCAAACACTCGGACCAATGGATCAATACCCTCGAAAAATACGTTATCCCGCATATAGGCACCATTCGGGTTATAGACCTGCGTGCTTCTGACTTTGCCAGATGCCTCAAGCCCATCTGGCTGACAAAACCTGAAACGGCTTCGCGTGTGCGTCAACGGTGCGACACGGTCATGAATTGGTGCGCTGCCCAAGACCATATTGTGGCAAGCCCGGTTGGCGTGGTCGACAAACTTCTTGCAAAGCAACCCGGCAAGCGAGAGCGGGTTGAACATCACCCTGCCCTGCCTTGGCAGAACTTACCGATCTTCTTTTCAAAGATCTTGCACAGCGGGTCGCCTACCCAAGGCAAGCTCATGCTTGAGCTGCTCATCCTTACAGCCGTTCGATCCGGTGAAATACGTGGCATGCGGTGGGAGGAGATCGACCTGGATCAGGCAATCTGGACTATTCCAGCTGACAGAATGAAAGCCAAGGTTGCTCATCGTGTTCCATTGTCCCCGCGAGCACTGGAGATACTCTACAGCCTTCAAGAAGGGCACCCAGACACAGGTTTGGTATTTGTGTCACGAAAAGGCACACCACTAAGCGACATGGTCCTTACCAAGCTCCTGCGTGATCACAAAGTGCAGAGCGATGCCGCGGGACGTACGGCCACCGCCCATGGTTTCCGGTCGACATTCCGCGACTGGGCTTCCGAGCAGGGTTACCCTCGAGAACTAGCTGAGCGGGCACTGGCGCATACAATCAAGAGCTCAACAGAAGCCGCCTACCACCGCACTGACCTTTTGGAACAACGTAGGGACATGATGGAGGCTTGGTCACATCACGCGCAAAATAGTGACGAATAATGCTACAGCGTATAAGCAATTGAGCTTTCCAAATTTCCATTTCACCTTCCAGTGGTCGCGGATCCACGCGTGTTCGTTATCCAAACCTTCAAATGGGAGTTTTCCGTCATGCCACCAAAGTGCTGCAAGATAGGGTCAGTTTTGCTCCGAGTGCACCGCTTCAACGTCGGCGTCATCGGTAAGCTTGGCACGACTTGCTTGGGTTTCGAGGGCTTCAAATTGCCTCCGAGCTTGTCTGCTAGACAGAGAATCTCTGCCGCGAAATCCAGCCCGCCATGGTTTCCGTCACCACGCCGCGCCTCAGCTTTGATACTGGACCAAAGGATGGTGACCGAGGATGTGTAAAGGCACAAAATTTGGTGCCTTCACTCAATGCATAAATCCCACATCTCGCCTCATAAAGGCAAAAATATCCCAAAGGCACTGGCAAATTATCATTTCCGAGCGTAAGGGTTGCAGGTTGCCTCATTTTGGCAGCCACCTCTATCAACCCATTTGATTAATTGATTTTTTTGACAGACAGAGGGTGGAAAAAACTTGAATATATTCATTTCGGTCGGCGTTTTGGTACGCGATATCATTCTGTTTTCGGCAAATCTGCTGGTTTACGAAGCAGCTCCTGGGCTTGTTGCACTAGCGCTTATAATTACCCTTCTCATAGCTGTTGTCTTGTTCTGGTTGAGAACTGCAAGACAATCAGAAGCAGCGCGTTGGCTCAGACAGCTCATTGCGAAAAGCGCTACAGAAGAGGATTTCTGTCGCGATATCGCACCCTTGAGTGCATCAATTGACAACGGTGCCACCACCCGCTCTCGCCGACAGTTGGCTACCGCCTGGAATGAATACAAGGAAACCTTTGTTAAACACGATGAGAATGACACCGCAATCCTCCGAAATGCAGTTCGCCCGTCGACATTTCTCAATGTCGAAGACCTTGGTTTCACCGCTGGCGCATGGCGCATTCTACCCGGTCTTTTTGTTACTATTGGTCTTTTCCTCACATTTCTGGGTTTGATTTCGGCGCTCAATGCAATGTCACAGGATTCGGAAATCAACAGTAGAACGATGACTGTTCTGCTGAAAATCGCTTCGGCAAAATTCATCATGTCGTTGACCGGACTGTTCTGCTCCATTGTATTCACGATTGCCTTTCGCGCGATGTATGGGGGTGTAGAGCGCTCGGTTCATCAGTTGTGCAAAATCATCGAAGATCGCCTGAATTATATCAGCCTCGAGGATCTCGCGGCCGAACAGTTGCGCGCAACCCGCGAGCAGCGTGAGCACTTCAGATTGATCGGAATGGAACTTGTGGCTGAGATCGGTCGACCGTTGCGTGAAGAATTGCCAGCAGCAATTTCAAACTCGATTAGCGTCGCGATGGCACCTCTCGTCGACCGCGTTGGAAAAATGGGGGCTGAGGGCGTCGGTAACATGGTGCAAGGCCTATCGACACAATTGACAGACAAGGTTGGCATTGCCTTGGCCGAGGCTAGCCAAAACATATCTGACGCAGGAGAAAAGATTGGCCAGCTTGCTGACCGGATGGACAAGAGTTCAGGGCGAATGGGCAGTGAAATGGAAGACGTTGCCACCCGAGTTGCAGAAGCGGTGGAAGGTCTGCAAAATGCGATGACAGAGACGGCTGAAACCACCGGTGGAGTGTTCACCGAAGGCGCCGAGAAGTTGCTGTCGGTCATGAACCAGACGCTTGAAGGAATCCGAGACAACACCGGTGAAGGCGCCCGTGCAATGTCCGCCGCCGCAGAAGATATGCGCATGTCAGCCGCCGCTTTCAAAAATGAAATCGAATCAGCCGCACAAAGCGGATCCGAGGCAGCCCAGGCGCGCATGCAGGAGGCAGGCATTGAAGCCAGCGGTCATATCGGGTCGGCTGGCCTAGAAGTTGCTGCCGCATTTTCTAGAACTGGAGAAGAAATATCGCATGCGGCAGAAGCATTCTCCAAAAAAGCAACGAGAGAACTCATTTCCCCAATCGAGTCAATTGCAGCGCAACTGGGCGATATGGTCTCGAAGCTGCAGCAGGGCTCCACTGACATGCGCAAATTTTCCGAAAGTGTACGAGCCGGCGCAGAGGCCTCCGGCAATGCAGCGACAAACTTCAAAGAAGCGTCCGGCGACCTGGTTGGCGCTGCAACGCCTATTCATTCGATCGTGGAACGCATGGAAAACTCCATTCGCCTGATGACGGATAGCACGCAACACGCTGCAAGTTCAGTGTCCAGAGCGGCTGAAGCAACGGCGCAGTCAGCCGCCGATGCACTAGCCTCGGCGCAGGAAATTCTCGGCAGCGAAGCACGAGCAATCGAGGCCGCTCTGCTGGGTGTTAGCACTATGCTCGAGCGGCAAAAGGGACAAGGTGACAGGCTGGACGATATGGATGAAAAGCTTGGCAAGGCATTTGAAACCTATACCGACGAAGTCGCAAAAGCCGTCGACGGGATGTTCGGGCACGTTCGTGACATGCAGGAGCGCCTGAACCCGGCACTCGACACAATGAGCAATATCGTCGCCCAGATGGAAGACTTCGCTCCGCAATCGCGGAGACCCTGATGCGCGCCGGCGTTAGAAAGACTCAGGCGGAAGAAGAGGAAGAGAGCGTATTCGTGTCTATGACCGACATGACCGTCAGCTTCCTCTTCATCCTGATGCTTCTTCTCGCCTTCTTCGCAAGTCAGTACAGTGATACCGACATGGTTCCGCGCAAAGAGTTGGAAATTGAGCGCGAACAGCGGAAAGAAGCTGAAGCGGAGGTGGTGCGGCTGCAGGAACTGATTGAGCAAAGGGACGAAAGGATAACGAAGCTCGAAAAGCAGATATTGGCTCAGCAGGCCGAAATCAAACAGCAAAACCGACAAATAGCCAAACTCAAAAAGGAGATTGAGGAGCTGAAGCAGCGGCTTAAAATCTCCGACCCGTTAGAGGCCTATCTCGCCAATGCCGCCCAGGAGAGACGGCGAATTCTGAAACGGCTCCGAGATCAATTGCGGATTGATTTTCCTGATCTCAAAGTAGAGGTCAGTGAGCAATCCGACGCATTGCGGTTTCAGGGAGATGGGCTCTTCGCAACAAATTCATTCGAACTTCGCGATGACCGCAAGGCCATCGTTACCAATGTGGCCAAGCGCCTGGGCGAGATTCTTCCATGCTACACAATGGGAACCCGTTCAGCTTGGAATGCCGAATGCAACAACGGTGGTGTGATCATCGAAGCGTTGCAGATTGAAGGGCATACGGATGGGACTGGAAAATTCATAAGCAATCTTGCGCTCTCAACCAATCGTGCAAACACCACTTTCCTCGCCATGACGCAGAGCCAGCCTGGTCTCATCGATTTCCAGAACCTTCGGGGGCAGCCAGTGATGTCCGTGGCGGGGTATGGTCAGATGCGGCCCGTAGCCGATAACGCCACCAGATCCGGGCGCGACACCAATCGACGCGTGGACCTTCGCATTATCATGTTTACGCCCGGCAAATCCGAAGAAATCGCCCGGATCCGCAAGGCACTCGAAAGCGGCGGGCTGGAAGGAACAGAAAAGTGAGCCTTGCAGAAAAAATCAATCAAGGAAATCGGTTTGAAGGTCCTGCTCTACCGGCTTTGAACAGATTGATTTCCGCGACGGACCGTATTTTTTCCCGCTGGCCAGAAGCAGTGCGCAACCCGCCAGAACGCGACCGGGAAAAAATCATCCAGGAAGTTCGCGATCGATTGGAAAAAAACAACTGGGAGGGAGTGAAACTGTTCCTCGTGACATCTGCGGCGCGAGCATTGTTTGATGAGGATCGGAACGAAAAACCGGATCTGGAAAAGCTGCGGCAGTTCTATTTCGATGAGATCGTCGCCTCGACCCGTCAAGGTTTCCTCAACGCAATGTTCTCTGTTTATCTCACCACTTATTTCTCGGATGCAGAGCACACCAAACGCCTGGCAAGGGCGCTTTTGGAACGCGTTGATCGCATCGGAAGCCGTTGGCAAAAATTGATAGGTATAGTCCCAAAAATTCTGGACGCAGGTGCCGCCCACCAGGCAGTTGCTGAATTGATGGTCGAGATGGAGAGCCCATGGGAGGAATTGAAACAAATAGGATTGAGGAGCCCCCACGCGCCAGGCCTGATGAGCATGGCCCATTTTACCTACGTCGAGCTAGTACAACCAACACTGCGGCATCGTGGTGAAATGGAACGACTGATCGCCTGGTTAAAACCCGAGGGACAAGAGGCGAAAATGCTCGGTGCGAGCGAAGCCATAACCGCACTTCTCGAACACTGGACAAGCAAGTCGCCGCCAGCGGAAGATCAAACCTATCTAACCGAAACTCTCGTGTCGCTATATGGTGATCCTCGGGTGAAAAGGGGCGGGGCATGGGCCGGCGTGTCCGAACAGGCTCTCGGCGTCTTCATGCGCTGGTTGACAGGTGAGAACATCCGGTTCTTCCTGGATGTCGTATCGGCGGTGGAAGACAGTCATATGTGGGAGCCGCGGCGCAAATTTTGGCTGGATCTCCATCGTGCAAATCGAATTGATGCGGCTTGGGTCGCGTTCAGCGACAAGGGTTCACGTGAAGCCCGGCGGCGGATGGCCGGCTCTGGTCCTGGAAACAAATTGGCATACGGAATCCAGACCGCAGGTGGAAGCCGGCTTAATACTTCTCTTCTTCTGCTCAAAGTGGGGCGCAAGATTGTTGTGGAAGGATCACACAATTATAAAGTCCATATTTTTGACCAGAACAACGCACGCTGCCCCGCACTCTATCAGCGTCAATATGATTGCGAAAAGATCCGCCTGACCAATGGGGCAAAGGCACAACCTCATCTGGGCAACTGGGAGGGATGGGTTATGGAAAATGTCTGAGAGGATAAACCCGTGAAACTTGACTTTAATTTCGATGAGGAGGCGATCTGTTTGAACGCGGGTCAAGAAGCGTCCAGCCTTATGGCAAGAATACTGGGTAAAAAGGCAAATCAAGACATCCTGAGTTTGTCTGCACGAGATCGAAACCTGGCCTTTGCAATTGCGGATTTGCGGGCTTTATCCGATGAAACCAGAATCCCCGTGTCGATCAGCCCTGACCAAATCAGTATACCCCACAGGCTCGCGGCAATGCTTGATGCATCCTCATCATCAGCTTTGGGTCTGCCGGAGCTGATTGATTACACCCTGAAAACCGACGCGGAGGGCATCGTCGGCTCTTCCAGTTTTCGCCTGCGCTATGAATGGTTGAGCAAAGGAAAAAGGCAACTTCCCAAACGAACCGGCGCGATACTTGAGACTGCTTCCGGCCCAAGACGGCTTCCCATTTGGATGTTGGAGGCGGTTGAAATTGCGGACAATTACCAACAAAACGAAAGTGACACCAACGATTGGGAAGCACTGGCCCGATTTCGGAAGGCACTGGAGCCGGGAGTCTCGCTTGAACCGGAGAAACATGCTGCGAAGGCTTCGCTGACAGATTTCCTGACAGGTCTGGAAGTACGTCTGGCAGATCGCTTCTCGATCTCTCCGCGTGGCGAAACCGACTTCGAAGTCGTCCCCTTTTCGAGCAAGCGATTGGAGGAAGCTGGAGCAGAATCCGGCTCGCCCGAAATTACCGAAAATATGGGGGAGCTGGATGGTGGCAACCTGCGCACTTTTCAATCGCGGGTAAGAGATCGTGGAGCACTGGCAGCCTATCGCCTTTCACCAGGCAGCTATCTGGTGATAGACCAGTCAGCAGCACCTGCCCTGTCCGTAATGGCCGACATGCTCCACGCATCCACTGAGGATCGCAAAACCTTTATCCGAAACCCGCAAACCCTTATCACAGATGCGGTCGAAGCCAGTTTATTATCTCGCGGAAAGCTTGCAGATCTGCCTTTGGTCGCTCAGCAAGAGGCCATAGAGGCTGCTGTTGGCCCGCTATTGGTGGAGACAAAGGAGTTTTCTGAAAGAGTAACGGGGGTAGTCGCGTTTGAGAAGATGGCAATCGACATCGAGCATCCAAGCGGTACGACATGGTTACCTGAGGATTTCAGCCGCCGTCTTAAGCAAGCCTTGGCACCACTTGGCAAGACGGCATTGACCAGCCTGAGAGAGCAGATTGTTGAGGCAGTAAAGCAAGAAACGGCAACCGTCAGCTTCGGTGAACTGTCTTTGCCTGCGAGCCCCGAGATGGTCAGCCTTATCGACAGGAAGATCGAAGAGACGGAAGACAATGCGCAACCGGATCAGGACAACCAGCCTGATGATCAGAGTGGTCCCCTCGTTCTCGCGAGTGAGGTCAACTTTGAGGCGTTAAATTGGCACGCGAAATTGCACCCCAGAACGCCATTGGTTGAAAAAACTCTTCCTCGAAACATCAAGACCTCATTGAAAGGGCATCAACTTGAAAGTTTCGGTTGGCAAGTCGACGCGTGGCAAGCGGGGCTTCCAGGAGTTCTCAATGCTGACGAGCAGGGGCTTGGCAAGACTCTGCAGACGATAGCCTTTCTCGCTTGGCTTAAGGAGCACCTCTCCACGGAAAGCGACAAAACACGGGGGCCTGTGCTTGTGGTCGCCCCCACTTCGCTTTTGGAAAATTGGGAACAGGAGGTCAAGCAGCATATGCTGGAACCAGGGCTTGGCCATCTGATCAGACTTTACGGCAGCAATATCGGAGGACGCAAAGCTGTTGGAGTGAGAGGCAAAGATACTGATGACGCCACTTCCAAACTTGATCTCGCTTCGTTGCACGAAGCGATTGATGAAGGGCGCGCGCACAGATTCTGGCTCCTCACCACTTACACGACACTAACGAATTACCAGCATTCTCTTGCTCGAATTCCATTTTCTGCAGTTGTCTTTGATGAAATCCAGGCGTTGAAGAATCCCGTCAGTTTACGTGCGGTTGCCGCCCGTGCAATGAATGCAGACTTCCGCATTGGTTTGACGGGGACTCCAATCGAGAACGCCACAGTTGACCTATGGGCGATCATGGATCAGCTTGCAGCGGGATCTTTGGATAGCCTCAAGGAGTTCCGAAGCCGATATTCGACTCCGCAAGCCGGTAACATGGCGGAACTGCATGAGAGAACTTTTCGTTCCACCAATGGATGCCCGCCGCTTGCGATTCGGCGCCTGAAAGAGGAAGTTGCAAAGGATCTGCCGGCAAAATCACGCAGCCTTCACCCAAGAATAATGCCGCCCGTTCAGGCCAGTGCTTACGACGATGCGAGATTGAAGCTTGCCAGCGGCGGCCGGGGGGCTCAGTTGAAGATGCTCCACCACATACGAAGCGTTTCAGTACATCCATCAATGGCAATGGGCGACGGCGACGATGGATTTGTTGCGACGTCCGCGCGCCTTAGCGCGGTAATGGATATCCTTCGAGGGGTAAAACTACGAGAAGAAAGGGCGCTTGTATTTATCGAACACCGGCAAATGCAATATCGTTTCGTTGAGCTTGTGCGCGCTACTTTCGGACTTGAACACGTAGATCTCATAAATGGCGACACACCAATTCATCGCCGACAGGCAATTGTAAATCATTTTCAAAGACATCTCACAGAGGACAGAGGCTTTGACTTGCTGGTTTTGGGGCCAAAAGCCGCAGGGACGGGCCTGACGCTTACCGCTGCCACAAATGTCATTCATCTATCCCGGTGGTGGAATCCAGCGGTTGAAGAGCAATGCAATGACCGCGTTCATCGACTGGGACAGACGCGGCCGGTTTCAATCCACCTGCCGATGGCCATTCATCCCGACTATCGGGAACAGTCGTTCGACTGCCTTCTGCAAAGCCTTATGACACGAAAGAGGCGGCTCGCCAGCGCCGCACTCTGGCCAATGGGCGATACTGAGAATGACGTGAGTGAACTGCAGAAAATGATGAGTGCCGAGGCCACAGTGAAGACGGGCGACCCTCTTGCAGAGGCTATGAAAGCAATGTTTGCCCGAGACGATATGGTGCTGCCGCAATCACTCAGCGATGGTTCGTTTCCACTCAAGTAAAAGGGGCCATCATGCCTTTAGATTCTTCCACTGCAGGCACCGGAAAACCGCTCATTTCCAAGGGCCTGATTATCGCTGATCCATGGATCAGCCTTATTTTGAATGGTCAAAAGGATTGGGAAATGCGATCCACCGCAACCACGCATCGCGGTTGGTTTGCACTGATCTGGAAGGGTACGGGTGCAGTCTACGGGGTCGCTCGCTTGCGGAGCGTAGGTGTGCCACTCTCGCCGAGTGAGATGGTCGCGGCCTACGAACATCATAAAATCCCTGAAGCCATGGTTACAAGTGGACAGGTCGCCAAATGGACTACTCCATGGCAGCTATCGGAGGTGATAAGGCTACCATCACCTGTTCGCTACAGGCATAAGGATGGGGCTGTCACTTGGGTGAACCTTGATGACCGTGCCGGCCGGGCAATATCGACACAACTCGAAACCCTTCTTTTGCCCGTATATATCCCCACAATTGAAAGGCAGGAAAACGCATCGCCGGGACTTCCGATTGAAGCCAAGTTTATCGGTGAATGTGAAATATCACAGGGTAATATAGATCACAATCACCTATACCTCCGGTCATTTTTTGATCGATTTCCCGCAGACGCAGTTGGTGGTTCAAACAAGAGCCTATTGGCGGCAAGAACAATTGCTGTAGATTGGGGTGGTTCTGAATCCGTTGTGACAGACCTCGACGGAAGCAAGAAATTCTTCCGCGCGAGAGGCTGGATTTCACGTTTCTTCAAGCAGAACAATGTCCATGCCGGGCAAAAAGTCCTCGTAGAAGAAATTGGTCCATATCATTACCGGGTCCGCCTCCCCTGATGCTGGTTTTACCTCTTGGCTATATTCCCTCGTCCACCCTCTGGACATTGCGCATCAACGTTACGAGTTTGACCTTGCCGCCCATATTTTATCCAGCGTTGTGTTTGTTTCGGACGTTGATGATGCCGTTATAGGCGGTTGCTGCAACGGGTGGAGGCGTGGCATTTTCCGTCTTGCACAGCGCCCGCGGGTGAAGGTCGGGGCAAAGGCCTTTACAGCGTTTGTAATTGTCTGGTTCATACCCCGCCTTTTGAAGAAATTCCAGCATTCCCTCGTTCAAAAATGGCGCCTATTTCGCCGATTGCTATGATGAGAGCATTGACATCACCTTGTAGCTCCGTGGAGGCTCCTTTGGAGAAACTCCGTCGAAATTGCAGAAAAAGACGCACTCGCAAATCAGCATGGCTATTGGAATGTGGCACCGGCGCACCGCTTGCGCTTCATGAGCTTTCGGGAGTGCTTGCAATTGTCTGTAGAATTCCTCGAAGGTCTATGCTCTTCTTCGTTTGGACGGAGGGGCGGCTTTTTGGGCGAATTCAGATTCTGTATTCATCGAGGGACGGAAGAAATTGGAGGAAGCTGCGTTGAGCTTGCTTTTGCGGGGAAGCGTCTACTCGTCGATCTCGGCATGCCGCTCGACGCGGATGATACAGACGGTGCTCTTCTGTTGCCTGACGTGTCAGGTCTTCGGGTAAATGATCCCAACTTGCTAGCGCTCATTCTCAGCCATAGTCATGCAGACCATTGGGGTCTGACATCGTACGCTGAATCTTTGCCGGCTGTTTTCATGGGGGATGCGACGCGGCGAATTCTTCATGCTGCAAGTGCTTTCGTGCCAAGGGCGCTTCATCCCGTTTTGATGCAGAAATCACCAGCGGCGGTATTACGTGATCGTGAGCCCATCCAAATCGGTCCTTTTCAGGTTACGCCATTTCTTGTCGATCACTCCGCTTATGACGCCTATGCCCTGCTGGTGGAGGCTGGAGGACGGCACTTGTTCTACTCCGGAGATTTCCGAGGCCACGGCCGAAAGTCTGCGCTTTTCGAGAAACTTCTTCGCACACCGCCACATTCCATCGACACTATGCTGATGGAGGGGTCAAGCTTCGGCCGACTTCAGCCGAACCAACAGTTTGAACGTGAAAGCCAGATCGAAGAGAAATTCGTTACCCACCTGTCGAGCGCCGGTTTCGTCGCGGTTTGTGCGTCAGCCCAGAACATCGACCGAATTGTCAGCCTTTATCGAGCCTGCAAGCAAACGGGCCGGACGCTGATCCTCGATCTCTATGCAGCCGAGATTCTCAAAGCCACCGGCAATGCGCACATCCCGCAGGCTGGTTGGCCTAATATCGCCATCTATATTCCCCACTACCAACGTGTACACATCAAGACCAATAGTCGCTTCGATCTGCTCGAACCCTACAAAGAAACTCGGATTTTCCCGGAGTATTTGTCATCTATCGCCGATGAAGCGGTAATGCTGTTCCGGCCTGCGATGTTTTACGATCTTGATCAGATGCGCATCAAAAAGAATGCCCGAGCGATCTGGTCGCAATGGAGTGGATATCTTGAAGCCAAACAGGGATCGCGGACAAAATCGGAATTTGAAAAGCGCGGCATTCCGATGGAGTCGATCCACACTTCTGGTCACGCATCAATCAGCGACCTGAAGCGCCTGGCGGAGGCCATTGAAGCAAAAGCCCTAGTGCCTATCCACACCTTTCACGGCGATGCCTACGTCGACCATTTCAAAAATACAGTCCGGGTTTCGGATGGAGAATGGAGTTCAGTTTGATGACACAGACACCCTTTAGACGGCGCCTTCCAGATGGGGTTCTGGATTATCTTGTTCAATCGAAGCCGGGTTGGTGGCAAGATTTGCTGGAGGCCAGATATCTAGACGACAACAACGTGAAACAGCCGCTATTCATTGCAATCCGCGACGGCTATTTCAATGCTTATGTAGAAGGACAATCCGTTCTCAAGGTCAGCGTCGATGCTCGGCGTTCGAAAACCATCAGATTGAATGCCAAAATCCATCGTAAATATGTTTTAGGTCGCGATGCTGGCGACGGATACTTCTCTTTCGATGGAGAAAATGTTTTCGATAAATCCACGCGTGAGGTGATCGAACACTACAAAGGTGCGGAGACACTGGAGAGATGGATTTTGGCAGCCAGCAATTATTCCAAGGGGGAAAAGAAGGGCGTGGCCGCTATCGCGTGCAACCACCGCAACATCATCGATGTCGAAATGGCGCTGCCCGCAAACGAAAACCCGAAAAACGGAAAAAAAGTCGCTCCACGAATGGACATTGTCGCACTGGAGAGAGTTGAAAATTCCAAAATACAAATAGCATTCTATGAGGCGAAGCTGTTTCGCAATAAGGCGCTTCATTTGTAGAAGACTCGACTTGATCTGACACCGCTGCCTTTCCAGAGGACTGGATT
>JARGOX010000012.1 GCA_029233925.1 Rhizobiaceae bacterium | reverse complement strand
CCGTATCTGAAACCCGCATGGGCCGGGTCCGATACACAGAGTTCATGACACTCCCATTGCAGGTGCATCAGCCACGGATTTGGCATCTGACCGTGTCCATAACCGAGCGTTCAATTCCCGATCAGACCGGATCATGGCGTTGAACAATGCCTCGCCATGGATATCAATCCAGGATTTCCTTTTGGATAGCATGGAAACGCCAAGTCCTGCCCTGCTGTCGGGCAGGCGCACGCCAACTGCCTCCAGCAAGGTCGGATAGACATCCACTGGCGAAACCTTATTGGTGTGACTGCGCGCTTCGATACCTTCACCAAACAAAAAAAACAGGTTTCTGCGTTTCCGGCTGGTAAGCTGGCTGTAAATGCTGTTTTTCATGGACAGATGATCACTCTGCACAACTACGATTGTGTTCTCCAGCAGTCCGTCGCGCTCTGCCGCGGCAAGGAATTGTGCCAGCAACCAGTTCGAGCACTTCACTGCGCGCAGGACATTGATTTCGATGGCCATAATGTCCGTTTGGTTGAAGCAACGTGGTGATAAAAAACCGTCCGGTGCATGTCCGCCAATGGTTTCAATGACGAGCCCAAATGGTGCTGCCATTGCATTTTGTGCACGCAGGACTTCAAGGGCTGCATCAAAAACAATGTCATCCTGCAGTCCCCAATCCTGTTTGCTCCGGGCCAGTGCCATCGGATCGTCACGGTAGCTGCGTTTGAAATGGTCCAGATCCAGAACATCATCAAAACCATGTTTGGTGTATAAATGATCGACGCCTGAAAATCTTGCATTTGCCCCGAGGATGAAGGAAAGCAGGTAACCCTTTTTGTTCAGGATATCACCCAGGCAGACAGCGGAGGGAAGGAACTCGTCCAGCCAGTCAAAATTGTTGAACGCCACAAGTCCGATCGGTGAAAGCGGGACTCCACAATTGGCGGCCGTCATCCCGGCAGATGACCAGCCTGTGTTGTGAATCTGGACCATGTTGGTTGCATTCAGGCCGCGCGAAACAAGCGGTTTGAGCGGTGCCATCGTATCGCCAAACTGGCTCTCGTCAAAATAGGTGCCTTCTGTGCTTTCCAGATAGACATGTATGAAATTCTTCAGCGGTGCAGAGTCTGACGAGAGTGGAGTGGGTTCCCTATACAGGTCCGCAAGCCTTACGTCATTGTCCTGCGCCAGAAGATTTGAATTCGAGACAATCCAGAAGGTCAGAGCCGCGAAAAAAAACAGGGATACAATACGCTCGAAGCCTCTGTATTTGCTGTTGTTTCTGACCAGAACCGCGTTTCCCGCAATGAACAGCGCAACTCCAAGGGCTATATTGAACGCTTCAAGGAAATAGCTGTGCACGACATCCGGCGCATCAAGCCCCAATTGAAGATGGACGGCTATTGCCGACAAGTCGAAGAAACCGAATTTCAGGACAAAATAGCAATAGGTGCCGACAGCAATGATCGGGACGACGGATAATTGGAAATAAGAATTGTACGGTTTGTGGTGGTCGCCGTTTTTAATGAACAGGCCGTATAGAAAAATTGATAAAACAACCGCAAACAGCAAAATCAGGTCAGGCAGCCCATAATATTCTTTCATTATCTGAACGGCGCCGACGGACATGAGTAGCGCCCCGACAGTCTGCTTAAAGACAATCCTGTCGGGAATTCGCTGAATGTCTGTCCGGTCTTCAGCCCTCATCTCACTATGCCTCCATCGCTGAATACATAGCGTCAAATGGTGTGATGATCGACTACAAATAGCAAATCTCCAGCAATCCGGTCCTTGCTGCACACCCATGAGTGCAGGATGCAACAATCAGCGCATCCAACCGACTTACGGGAGTGAAATTTTCCAGAAACGGCTATGCAGGGGAAATTCCGTCCGAGCGTTGCCTGTGATCGCGCTGACCCTACTGGTCAGCAGCTTCCTGTGCGATCGCGTCGAGAACATCATTCACTTTGCCCAAGGCGGACTGTGATGCTTCACTGCCGGTTGGGTTTTCCAGCCTTCTGAAGCCCACATGTACTTTTCCCGGTTCGTCCGCCCGCTCATAGACAAACAGGACGTATGGGCAAAAGGCTATATTCGCCGGATCTGCTTCCATGGCATCGCGCGACAGGACCGCTGAACAGAATTGTACAAATTCCGCATTGCTGAAAATGGTCTTTTTTCCGCCCACATCTTCCGATGTCCGCTCCAGCATCGCTCCGATCATGGCCTCATAATCGATTTTGTAACCGCGATTGACGACAGCATTGCCCAAATCCTGCCGCACATCTGTAAAGGGTGCTTCAACAATATATTCGGTGACATCGGCAGCCGTTGCATTAACGGCCGTGAATGCCACGACCATCGTTGCTGCTGCAACCATGATTTGGCACCCTGCCATTGCAAAATTCCAGGTCATGTTTTTTCATCCCTTGCTATTGCTCAACCGATGAATGCGAAACACCTCATCGGTTTGAAGAATTTCCTGCTCGAAGGCTTTGGTTCAAGCACAGTGAATCTGCAAATTGCCTGGCAAAATTCCAAATCCGTCTCTGCCAATGATATGCAGAACCTTTGCCCTCAGAATAAACACCAGACCTGCGTCTGTTCCAATTACATTTTGTAAAATGAATAGATGAATATAAAAATGACCTGGATCAATTCATTGGAAATAGGGAGGCTTTTTTGAATGTATGGGAAAGGTGCTTGTCGCCTAGTTCGCCCTGGTGGGCATTACCGTGTCCGCGAGCGCAGGTGTGGGCGCTCACGAACTGGTGCTGCAGATCAGTGACAATGATCCGCAGAAAATGAACACAGTGCTGAATGTTGCGGCCCGATACAACACCGGTGGGCAAAAACGTCCGGCCCGATTTTCCGCCATCAAATGATTCGCATTGAGAACAAACCGCTTTATCCCGCAACAATACCCGCTCTGCCATGCAGAAAAAATTTGGCAAGGATGTGCCGATATTTGAATTTGCGGAAATTGTGCCGGCTGCTGTTGTGTCCATCATGGAGCTCGATGCAGATGGCTATGCAGTGGTGCGCGCCTGAAAGAACAGGACCTATCTGAGATTGGTTGGCGGGCGGTTGAATATTCAGCCGCCCGCCGAATTATTTGTTCCACTGGACCACAGGTTTTCAGCGGTTGTTTCCACAGTTTTCAAGGCCTATGAATACGACGAAGATCAGTCGTTCCAGGAAAAGGTCTTTAAAGATCTGACGGGCCCATTATGAAGAAAATCGTATGCGTTGTGGGGACCCGTCCGGAAGCCATCAAGATGGCGCCCGTCATTAATGCGCTGAAACTGCAGCCCTGGGCAGATGTGCGGGTGTTGGCGGCAGCGCAACACCGCCAGATGCTTGATCAGGTTCTGATTTTGTTCGATATCGTGCCTGATGGTGACATGCATGTCATGCAGACGAAACAGAACCTGACCGATCTGACGGCGCGCCTGCTCCTGGGATCTGGCAAATTCTTTGACGAGGAAAAGCCGGATGCCGTTCTGGTTCAGGGAGATACAACCACAGTGATGGCGGTTGCTTTGGCCGCTTTCTACCGACAAATTCCGATTGGCCACGTGGAGGCCGGTCTGCGTACCGGGGACCTGTCCAACCCCTTCCCGGAGGAGGCAAATCGTGTGATCGCTGGTCGCCTGGCGCGCTGGCATTTTGCACCCACCCGAAGTGCCAGGGCCAATCTGCTGGGCGAGGGCGTCAGCGACGCTGACATCTTCGTAACACGCAACACGGTTATCGATGCCTTGCTGGCGACAGCCAACAGAGAAATCGATGCGGGCCTCCAACTGCCGGTGAACGGGCGTTTGATTTTGATAACGTGCCACAGGAGAGAGAACTTCGGAGCGCCCATCCGTCGTATTTGCAAGGCGATCCGACAATTGGCCGAGAACAACACAAAGGACCATTTCCTCTATCCTGTTCATCCCAATCCCAATGTCATGGAGGCCGCCGAGTCCATCTTCGCCGGATTGCCGAACGTGCAATTATGCGCGCCGCTCGACTACGCCGGCTTCGTTGCGGTTATGCGGCGGTCCTATTTGATCATCAGTGATTCCGGTGGCATTCAGGAAGAAGCGCCTGCCTTGGGCAAGCCAGTTCTTGTAGTAAGAGAGAAAACAGAGCGCTCAGAGGCAGTAGAGGAAAATGTTGTCCGGCTGGTAGGCACGACAACCCAGAGAATCGTCGCGGAGACCCAAAGTCTCCTTGATGATCCTGTTGCTTATGGAGCGATGGCCCGGGGTATCTCACCCTATGGTGACGGACAGGCATCGCAACGGATTGCCGACATCCTGACGCGGGATCTTGCCAGCTTGTCCTGACACGGTTTCCCGTGATCGGCTCAAGCCTATTTTTGTAGGCTATGCTTAGCCGCTTGCCGAAAATCAAATCATTCTGCCGGCGCCATTAGAGATTCGGACCCTGTCTTGCTGGTCCTTGCGTCGAGCACTGAAGCGGTGATGGCACCGGCAATGAAAACGAATATCAACGCCAGCAAGGAATTGATTGCAAGCACTGAACCTCCGGTAAGGCCGGCTCCGATGGTGCAGCCGACAGCGAGAATGCCGCCGAACCCCATCAGTGCGCTGCCTGCCGCATAGCGCAGAATATGTGGTGTTCCAGCCTCCGAAAATGTGCTGATCCTGAAGCTGCCGAATGCCAGTGATGCAATGAGTGCTCCAACAATTGTACCTGCAATGATGCCGATATCCATTGAGAGGAAACTCTCCTCCCCACCGCTGGCAATATAGTTCAGGCTGTTGGCAAGCGGGCGCATGTAGGAAAGACTCTCGGCCTGGATTGGCTCAAACACTTGCGTTGACAGGGTAAAGGACAAGAACCAGCCCGCGGCAATCAGCGCGCCGACAAGGACGCTGCCTGTTGCAAGAGCAACAGATAGTCTGGTTCGAATGGCGAAGACCACGGCGATCAATGCTACCACAGCGCCAAGCACTGGACCGGTCAGGCTGAAACCGGTCAGAGTGGCGAAGTCGTTGGTACCAATCGATGCCGAAGAAAGAAAACCGGCAAACTGGTTGCGCAACGGCACGAGCGGCCCCTGATAGGTTGCCCAGGCAACAGCAGCCAGAACAGCCGTTGAAAAGATCGCCCGCAGATTGCCGGAGGCGCCCAGCACCAGCAAACGGCTTGCACAGCCGCGCGCCAGAACCATGCCTATTCCAAACAGGCTTCCACCGATCACGGCTCCCGACAGGCTTTGCGCCGTTGAAAAGAAGCGGGTTTCTGCAACATCAATCTGGCCGTTGATGATAAGCAGCTGTACCGACAGGACGGCAGTGGCAAAGGCGATCAGCCACATGGGAAGGCTGCTTGAATGCTTGCCACGAACCAGTTCCAGAACGGCAGACCGGGTGCAGAATCGTGAACGCTCGAGAACGAATCCGAAGGCAGCCCCAAGCGCCAGGCCCACGAGCGCCAGTGTTTGAGGTTCTCCGATAGAATCAATAAGCGGAACAAAATCCATGTCAGTACTCCTGATGAACTGTGTTCATACGCCCCTGGTGCGTTGAATGCAGCGAATGAGATTCCAAAATTCACCCTGGATATAGATTGAATGGCCTGTCTGGGCGGTACGCGCGGAAAATTTGGTTTTTGGACGCTCCGGAAGCCCTTGAAAGATCGGCCGTGACAAGCCTGACAAGGCTGGACAAGCCTTTGATCGGGGTGTCATGCTATTGCCTGTTGCAAACCGGAGAATGCCATGGGGCTGATGTTGAACGGTGTATACCTCAAGCAGGACCCGGAGCCTGACACCAATGAAGATGGCGAATTTCGGCGTACAGCCAGTTCCATTCGCCATTGGATCACCGCAGACGGCAGTCCTGGCCCGACGGGCGAGGGTGGTTTTGCTGTGCAGGACGGTCGCTACCACCTGTTCCTTGCCTGGAATTGTCCCTGGGCTCACAGGGCCCTTTTGGCCCGTGAGCTCAAGGATTTGAAGAGTTCAATCAGCGTCTCTTTTGTTGCGCCGCGCCGCAACGAAGACGGATGGGTGTTTGCCGCAAAAGATGGCTATCGCGACAGCCTCTTCGGTTCATCGTCCCTGCACGAAATCTATGCCCGTGTTCGGCCGCGCTACACCGGCCGCATCACGGTTCCGGTCCTGTGGGATATTGAGCGCGGCTGTGCGGTCAGCAATGAATCGGCGGACATCGTGCGCATGTTCGATCTGTCTTTTGACCGGGGTAGAAAATTGTATCCGCAGGATCTGGACACGCAGATCAATGTCTGGAATGATCGTATCTACGCCACTGTCAACAATGGCGTTTACCAGGCCGGATTTGCCCGCACGCAGGAAGCCTATGACAGGGCGGTGAACGCGGTTTTTGAAACGCTCGATGCTATCGAGCGACAATTGCAAAAGACCCGTTACCTGACCGGAGACAGGTTTACCGAATGCGATCTGAGACTTTTCCCGACATTGGCCCGCTTTGACGTCGCCTACCATTACGCTTTCAAGTGCAACATCCACAGGATTATGGATTACCCGAACCTGTGGGCCTATGCACGCGAAATTTACCAGATGCCCGGCGTTGCAGATACGGTGTCATTCGATATTTACAAACAGGGTTATTTCTCACCAAGTCCTCTCCGCAACCCGCTTGGTATCGTTCCTGCGGGACCGGATATTAACTGGATGGAGCCACACGGCAGAGGGTGATCGGCAAGCCTGTCGGGAGGCGGCGAGACTTGACTTCGACGTTGCGTGCATTCACATGGCCGTTATCGGCAAATTAAAACATTATGCCTGGGGACCGGCTATTCATGCGCAGAAAAGCCTTCATCATCCATTTGGCTCGGGCGACCGGGCGCAGATCCTATGTGGATCGGTTGATGGCCGACTGTGGGATGCCAGCCGAAATCGTCGATGCCGTTGACGGCGGACTTCTTTCCGCAGGCCAGATCGCCGAGGTCTACAACCACCACCTGCATGAGCCACACTATCCTTTCAGCCTTCGGCCTGCCGAAATCGGATGCTTTTTGAGCCATCGAAAATGCTGGCAGAAAATTGTCGATGAAAATCTCGACTATGGGTTTGTGCTGGAGGATGATGCGATACTTGCTGTGTCAGATGCTGTCCCTGCGATGGAAATTGCCGAGCAGTATATAGCTGATGCCGGTTACATTCAATTTCCCGTACGGCGGCCCCCGGCCAATGCAAAAATCATCGCATCGCACAAAAACATCAGTCTGTTGCAGCCTGCTGTGACGCCGCTGCGGCTTTCCGGTCAACTGGTCAGCAAGAAAGCGGCGGAACACCTTCTTGCAATGACGGTTGTTTTCGACAGGCCGGTCGATACATTCCTGCAAATGCACTGGATCACGCATATAAGGCCGCTAATGATTTCACCGTCGGGCCTGTCGGATTGCACACAGGACGCCGGCGGCAGTACGATTTCCCGTGATAAAACCCTTGTGAACCGCGTCTGTCGTGAATTTCAGCGTCTGATCTATCGCAAGAAAATTGCGCGCCTGTCCGCTCTCCACGCTTCGTGATGAAAACGGTCCGATGAAATTCAGCGCGCGTCCTTCAGCAATTGTTCGGCAGCATTTCTCTCATAATTGGCAAAGCGCAATGCCGCCTTGCGATTGTTCTCAATGGCCTGCTGTCTCTTCTCGTAGGCCTGCGGGGTCGCGTCGATGATGGCCTGCTTCAATGCGTCCGCTGTCAGGCATATGACCATGCCGTCCGTGTCGAAATATTGTGCTATATCTGGTGCGCCCCAGTAAATGGGCACAGTGTTGCAGAGCATGCAGTCGATCAGCTTTTCCGTGAAATAACCCTCTTCGCGACAGTTTTCGATAACAACGGAATATCGATAGGGTGTCAGGCCCTCTTCTTTCTGATCAATCGGCTGATAGGCGCGCCCCAGAAGGTCGACACCAACGTCCTGCTGTTTAGACCATTCGGCAATTTCGTGGCGCAGGGCATGCCCCTTCAGTTCGCGTTTCGCGGAGGCAATCAGGGATATGTTCCGAGGCTTTTCAAGCGGTGGGCCAAGTTCGGGGTCAACCCAACTCCCCCCGAACGGCATGACAAGCGCATTGCCTGTCCAACTGCGCATGAATGGACGATGGGTGATGATGCGGTGAAAACGTTTTTGCATCGCGATCGCCAAAAGGTATTTGGTATGATGGATGGCGAAAGGTTCAGCAATGATAACGGATATTTTGCACTTGATTCCAATCCGCAGACCCAAAAAATATTGTGACCGTGGATAATGGATGAGGTGATCTTCGGGCCCCAGGTCACTGATCGTGCCCGAACGCTGCCCAGATCCCAGGGGCCAGTTCAGGGCCACAAGCGGAACATCCGCCAATTTGCCGGTGAGATGAAATTCATAGGGTAGAATGGCGACATTCATGAAGGATGCTCTTTCGTCAACAAGGCACCGGTTTCATACCCGTATATTCAACATCTGCAAACAGTACCTGCTCCCGGGAGGGGATCAAATCGCATTGCGGCAGTCATTCGGGCTAGTCAGGAGGTCGCCAGTTGGCGGCTATGGGCATTGTGGGCTTCGATAACCGGCGCCATATCCATCGTTGCTATCTCGCCTTTATCAACAATGATTTGGCCATTGATGACCGTATAGTGGGCATTCTGGGGAGCACAGAACAGCACTGCGGCGACCGGGTCATGCAGCGCGCCCGCATAGGCGATCGTGTTCAGATTTATGGTGAAGAAATCGGCACATTTGCCAGCGGCAAGCGCGCCTATATCGTCACGCCCCAGAACACTGGCGCCACCAATGGTCGCCAGTTCCAGCGCCTCACGCGCGGTCATCCACTCATCTGCACGCAACGGGTGGGATTGTGAAAGCAGAAAATTCTTGCGCGGACCTTCGGGCGGCAGCAACCCCATTTTCAGGCGTGCAAGCAACATCGCCTGGCGTGCTTCCAGCAAGATATTTGATGAATCATTGCTGGCTGAACCATCCACACCAAGGCCGACCCTGATCCCGGCTTTCATATATTTCTTGATTGGGGCTATGCCGGACGCCAGCCGCATGTTGGAACAGGGGCAATGGGCAGCACCGCAACCGGTATGGGCAAATTTTGTGATTTCCTCGTCATCCACATGGATCGCGTGGGCAAACCAGACGTCCTCTCCCAGCCAGTCCAGCCCTTCCATCCAATCAACCGGTCGTTTGCCGAAACGCTCCAGCGTGTAGCGTTCTTCGTCCAGCGTTTCGCACAAATGCGTGTGCAGCATCACCTTCTTGTCCCGGGCAAGCGCCGCTGTTTCTCTCAGCAGATCTTCCGAAACCGAGAACGGAGAGCAGGGTGCAAGCACAATGCGGGTCATCGCTCCGCGGCGGGCATCATGGTAGCGGTCGACCACCCTTATGCTGTCGGCAATGATGTCGTCTTCATTCTCGACGCAATCATCGGGTGGCAGGCCACCTTTGGATTCTCCCAGTGACATGGAACCGCGACTGGCATGAAATCGCACGCCCAGATCATGCGCCGCCTCGATCTGGTAGTCGACCTTGTTGCCACTGCGAAAAAGATAGGAATGATCAAACACCGTTGTGCATCCCGAAAGGGCCAGTTCTGCAAGCCCGATCAGCGCGCTGGTGCGCGAGGCTTCCGGTCCGGTTTTTGCCCAGATGCGATAATGCGCCTTCAGCCACGGAAACAGATTGTTGTTCTGTGCTGCGGGAAGATTGCGGGTCAATGTCTGGTTGAGGTGATGGTGCGTATTGACAAAACCCGGCAGCACGATCTGGCCGGATGCATCGATCTCCTGATCGGCAGTTTGCGGCAGGGACGCTGTCGGGCCAACCATGGTGATCACGCCATCTTCAGCATAGAGGCCACCATTGGCGATCTCCCGCCGCTCGCCATCCATCGTAACCAGTATGTCGGCGTTTTTCAGTAAAAGCGTAGCCATGATTGCCCATCATTTTTTGTGGTCCGCGGATACTAGCCGATGACGAACTGAAATCCACGTCCATTGGTGAGAAACAGTTTCACGATCTGAGGTGCAAAAGGGCATTTCATCATTTTCTCATCGCACGTTTGAGAAAATTGTCATCGGTTTGGCTGGTATACGTCAACGAAAACGTTATTAAGGGAATTGTAGGCAATCGAATGGAGGGCATTATGGCTACTGATAACAAACGGGATGGTCGGAAGTTACGATCACAGCAATGGTTCGACAACCCGGATAATCCCGGCATGACGGCTCTCTATCTGGAACGCTATCTCAATTATGGTTTGACTCGCGAAGAACTGCAGTCGGGCAAGCCGATTATTGGTATCGCCCAGACCGGGTCGGATCTTTCTCCCTGCAACCGACCCCATCTGGAACTTGCCAAGCGGGTTCGCGAAGGTATTCGCGAAGCCGGCGGCATTGCCATTGAATTTCCGGTGCATCCCATTCAGGAAACCGGCAAACGACCGACAGCCGCGCTGGATCGCAATCTCGCCTATCTCGGTCTGGTTGAGGTTTTGTACGGTTATCCGATAGACGGCGTGGTCTTGACAACCGGTTGTGACAAGACAACGCCTGCATGCCTGATGGCTGCTGCAACGGTTGATATCCCCGCCATTGTCCTGTCTGGCGGCCCCATGCTGAACGGTTGGTTCAAGGGTGAACGCGCTGGCTCGGGCACCATTGTCTGGAAAGCCCGCGAACTCCTGTCGACCGGTGAAATCGACTATGAGGAATTCACCAAAATGGCGGCAGATTCAGCGCCCTCTGCCGGATATTGCAACACCATGGGAACTGCCACGACGATGAATACGCTGGCTGAGGCGCTTGGCATGTCCCTGCCTGGCTGTGCTTCCATTCCGGCGCCCTACCGCGAGCGCGGTCAGATATCCTATCTCACCGGAAAGCGCATCGTGGATATGGTCCATGAAGACCTGAAACCTTCAGACATCATGACCCGCGAAGCGTTTGAAAACGTCATTGCGGTGAATTCGGCCATCGGCGGTTCAACCAATGCGCCCGTCCATATCAATGCGATTGCCCGCCACATTGGCGTGGAACTCTCGGTCGATGACTGGGAGAAACATGGTCTCGATATCCCGCTTCTGGTGAACCTGCAACCAGCCGGGAAATATCTTGGAGAAGACTTCCACCGGGCAGGCGGAGCACCGGCTGTTATCTCCGCGCTGATCCATCATGGGCTTATCCATGAAAGCGCTATCACAGTGAATGGCCAATCCATCGGCGACAATTGCCGTGCCAGCGTCAGTGAAAATTCCGATGTCATTCGCGAATGGGACAATGCGCTGACATCCCATGCGGGTTTCAAGGTGATACGCGGCAATCTTTTCACATCAGCGATCATGAAACTCAGCGTGATTTCCGACGTGTTCAGAGCCCGATATCTGTCCAATCCGGATGATCCGGATGCATTTGAAGGACGGGCCATCGTTTTTGACGGTCCGGAGGATTACCACGCTCGCATTGACGATCCTGCGTTGGGCATTGATGAAAATTGCATGCTCTTCATGCGCGGAACAGGCCCGATCGGCTATCCGGGGGCGGCTGAAGTGGTCAACATGCAGGCGCCATCCTACCTCTTGAAACGCGGTATTTCCGAGCTTCCGTGCATCGGAGATGGCCGGCAATCGGGAACGTCCGGATCACCCTCCATACTCAATGCCTCGCCGGAAGCCGCTGTCGGCGGTGGGCTGGCATTGCTCAAGACGGGCGATCGTGTGCGTATCGATCTGCGTGCGGGCCGTGCGGACATGCTGGTCGATGATGCGGAAATCAATCGCCGCCGCGAAGAGCTCGATGCGGCCGGTGGCTACCCCTATCCCCAATCACAGACACCCTGGCAGGAAATGCAGCGGGAGGATGTTGATCAATTGTCAGAGGGTATGGTTCTGAAAAAGGCGGTGAAATACCAGAGGATTGCCTCCAAGGGCATGCCGCGCGACAATCACTGAAACAGGCTATGTTTCTGCCTGCTTCAGGAAATCCGTGATGATTTGAGGCAGCGCGCCGATATGCAATATCGGCGCGTGACCCTGACCTTCAGCCGTATAGTGCTGCATATTGTTGTGACGTCGCGCCATCTCGTTGAGTGTTTCTTCGGAAAATAATGCGGAATTGGCTCCGCGGATGGCCAGCATCGGGATGTTCTTGAGGCCATCAAATTGCGGCCACATCGTCGGCAGCGGCACATTGAGATCCACGGCGCGCAACATATCGATCAGCGCAGGGTCGAAATTGCCAGCCAGTATTTTGCCCTTGCGCGCATACATCGCCCTTGCCAAATCCTCCCAGTCATCGTTCTCCAGCGCACTGAATGCGCCACCCTGCAACGTTTTGAGTGTCTGTGCTGCCTCGGCATAATCGCGGGGGGATTTCATGCGGTCGTGATAGGCCATGATCTGGGCCAGTCCCGCGCCTTCAATGACCGGGCCGGCGTCATTCAAAAGTGCGGACGAAAGCACGCCAGGCCTCATCGCGCCCAGCACATGGATGATCAGTGCGCCGCGCGACGTGCCGATAAATGCTGCATGGCTGATACCCAGAGCGGTGCAACCGGATAGAACATCATCTGCTTCGGTCAGGATGTTGTAATTTTCCTTTTGTGGATCCCAATCCGAAAGGCCGCGACCACGATAGTCAAAACAGACAACCCGGCGCGGCTGTGCATCATCTTGCGACAGGTGCAGGGCCAGTTGATGAAAATCGGCTGCATTGCGCGTCAGGCCCGGCAGGCAAACGACCGGTTCAAGCGTGCTGTTGATCGAATGGTTGCGGCCATAATCACGCACCGCCAACCGAAGCCCGTCACTGGCCGAAAAGAAAACCTGCTCATAACCGGTTTCTTCGGCAACAAGGGGTTCATCGCCGGTTGTAAGAGAAGTCTTCATCGCTGGTCTTCCGATTTGCTGTGATTATTTCGCTGGGAAATTGGATCGTTGGGCACCGCTGTGCGCTTATGGTCGTCCGAAGCGAAGGTCACTGACAATATCGGGTTTCTGGTTCAGCCGCGTTTTGTAAACCTGATAATTTTCCATCACCCGCTGAACGTAATTGCGGGTTTCGGTAAACGGGATGCGTTCCACCCAATCGACCACATAATCGATGGGCTTTCCGCGTGGATCGCCATACTTGCTGATCCACTGGGTCGAACGCCGGGGACCGGCATTATAGGCAATGAATGTCAGAATATAGGAGCCGCCAAAATCGGTGATGTGTTCACCCAGATAATGGGCACCGAGTGTGGCATTGTAGCCCGCGTCAGTTGTCAGCCGGGATTTCGAATAGTTGATACCATGTTTCCTGGCAACGAGCTTGGCAGTGCTGGGCAGCAATTGCAAAAGGCCGCGTGCATCCGCTCTGGATATGGCCGCTTTGTCAAAGGCGCTTTCCTGGCGGGCAATGGAATAGGCCAGGGCCTTGCCGGAACCGGAAATATTGGCGCTGTTGGGAATGACGCCGGTGGGAAATGCCAGGGCGGCGACGTCCAGTCCGCGACCAAAGGCTATTTTGCCAACCTGCAGCGAAACGCGGTGTTCTCCCTGACTTTCAGCCATGGCGGAAAGCATGGCCAGTTCTCCGGGACTGTCGAGTTCACGCGCCATATCCAGATAGAGCGTCCGTGCCCTGTTGCCGTGGCCCACCGCATTCAACCGTTGGATGGCGCGTGCGCCCTGACGAGCAGCAAATCGGTTTCGGTCACCAGCAGTGGGAGAGGGGTATCGCACGTCCAGCCCTTTGCGATTGAGACGTGCGGCGGCCAGTTGGCCATAATAGGTTGTCGAGAAAGATGCAGCCTTGGAAAAATAGTCGCTTGCCTTTCCGGGGCCGCCAACTTCTGCCGCCCGGCCCAGCCAATAATAGGACCGTGACAGAGACAGAGGTCGGGTGGCCGTTTTCAACGCGTTTTGAAAATGCTTTGACGCCGTTTTCCCGTCATTGAAACCGCGCAGTGCAAACCATCCGGCATGCCATTCTGCTTCAATGATGTCTGTATCGCGCGTTGCAAGATGGCTTGCGGCCACTTTGTAGGCGGTTGCCATATCGCCCTGTTCGGCAAGGGCGCGCGAAATGATGCGTCCTTCCTCCCACCATTCATGGGTGTCGATCAAGGCATCTGCATCACGCGGTGCCTGAAGCAGCAGTCTGGCCGCTTCCGAATAATTGTCTTTTCCTCTCTCATAGGTGATCCGGGCAAACAGATAGCCAGGATCCTTGTGCCAACTGGGGTGGACTGCCTTGAGCAATTTACCGGCGTCAGAACTCTTGCGGCTGACCGCAGCGCGGGCTTGAAACAGGGATTGTGCGTTGGCCAGCGCGTCAACCCGGTCGGCCTGGGCTATGCGTTTGTCGTAGAGCAGCATATCCATTCTGCGTTTGTGGTCGTCCCTGCTGATGAGTCCCGAGAACTCGCCGAGAATGAGTGTTTCAGTATCCTTGTCGAGCTGTTGGTTTCGCCAGAGCCTGGAAATCGTTGCAGCGGCCTTTTTGCGATCGCCTGACGCAACAAGCGCGCGGGTAAGCGCGATGGCACCGTCATCTGTCTGGGGTATTGTATTGCCAAAGGCGGCTACAATTTGCCCCGGCGTCGCATCTTCACGAGCAATGGCGCGTTCGGAATTGCGTCGGAGTGCATTAAGCCCCGGCCAGTCCTGCAACTGATTTGCTGCTGCCGCTATTTCGGATGAAGGTACACCCTTGGCGCCGGAGACGGCGATCGCCCAGGTCAGTATATCGCGGTCAAGCGAGGACTTGGGCATACCGTCACGAATGGCGCGGCTTTTTGTTATCTGGTCGTCAGCGAGTGCATCCAGACCGCTTTTAAGGCTGCCTGAACGGGCAACGGGATTATCAGCCCGGGTGATCGAAGCCGTGGTTTCCATGGACGGGGCGCCATTGTCGGCAACCTGATTGTTGAATGCAGGTCGCCATGTCGGCACCGGAATTGTCACATTGCGGCTCTCGGCAAAGCTCTGGTCAACAAGACCCGCGCATGCGCTGGTTACCAACAATGTCGTCAAAGCCAATCTGTTCATGGAAATAGTATCCCTTATAAATGGGGCATAAGTCGGTCGAAGCGCCGCTGTTTTGCGAGCGGTCCGCCCATTGCCAATCTTCAGTGTGAACAAGATCGGTGAAAATTGGGTTAACCAAAGGTTATTGATGCTCTGTGTAATGAATTTTGCAGAGCCCGTTGGGGCAAGTGAGATTGTCGATAACAGCGCTTGCAGCAACGGTATGCTGGGACTATGGTGCAGCGCTTTTGGTGGCATGCTCTGCCTTGATTGACCGCATCAGCACTTGTGATGCGGCAGTTGCATGCAATGCCGCCCGATTTGTCAGGAGTTACTATGTTCAAAGGGTCTATGCCGGCGTTGGTCACACCATTCGACGACACCGGTGCGCTGGATGAAACGGCATTTTGCAATTTTGTGGAATGGCAGATTGCACAGGGAAGTCACGGTCTGGTGCCAGTCGGCACGACCGGAGAGTCTCCGACTCTGTCGCACGATGAGCACAAACGTATCGTCGAGCTGTGCGTTGAAAAGGCTGGCAAACGCGTACCGGTGATGGCCGGCGCTGGTTCAAACAATACGCATGAAGCAATTGATCTGGCGCAACATGCCGAAAAGGCAGGCGCCGACGGTGTGCTGGTTGTTACCCCCTATTACAACAAGCCAAGCCAGCGTGGTCTTTACGCGCATTTTGCGGAAGTTGCCAAAGCGGTGTCTTTGCCGATCTTCATCTATAACATACCAGGTCGCTCCATCATCGACATGAGCGTTGAGACCATGGCTGCATTGGCGCGGGATTTCTCCAATATCGTAGGAACCAAGGACGCAACTGCCAAAGTCGATCGTGCTTCGCAGCAAAGACAGTTTTGTGGCAAGGATTTCGTGCAGCTCTCCGGAGAAGATGCAACTGCGCTGGGGTTTAATGCCCACGGTGGTGTCGGCTGCATTTCGGTAACTGCCAATGTGGCGCCAGCACTGTGCGCGAAATTTCAGGAGGCAACGCTTGCCGGTGACTTCGCCACGGCATTGCAATATCAGGACCGCCTGCTGCCCCTGCACAGCGCCTTGTTTATCGAGCCAAATCCCGCTGGCGCCAAATACGCCTTGAGTAGATTGGGGCATATGAAAGAAAGTTTGCGCCTTCCAATGATGCCCGTGGAAAGTGCAACACGATCTGTGATAGATGATGCTCTTCGCCACGCAGGCCTCTTGAACTGACGGCTGGCGGGAGCATTTAACAGACATGGCTAAAGACAGCGCCAATCCAAAGCGGCATATTGTTGCCGAAAATCGCAAGGCGCGTTTCAACTACGAAATTCTTGAAACGTTTGAAGCGGGTCTCGTGTTGACCGGGACCGAGGTCAAGTCTCTGAGAGAGGGCAAGGCCAATATTGCCGAATCCTATGCCAGCGAGGAAGGTGGGGAAATTTGGCTCATCAATTCCTACCTGCCGGAATATCTGCAGGCCAATCGCGCCAACCATGAGACGCGGCGCAGACGCAAGTTGCTGCTGAGCAAGCGTGAGGTACGCAAATTGATCGGAGCGGTGCAAAGAGACGGAATGTCTCTCGTTCCGTTGAAGGTCTATTTCAATGACCGGGGCCGGGCCAAAATCGAAATAGCGCTTGGCCGGGGCAAGAAATTGCATGACAAGCGTGAAACCGAGAAGAAACGCGATTGGGATCGGCAAAAAGCCCGTGTGATGCGCGACCGGGGATAGGCTTGCCCTATTCGTCCTGATCCAGCCAGCGGCAGGTTGGATCAGGCTTTGCCCAGAAACGCGGCCGCATTTGCAAATACATCAGCAAACATCTGTTCGGTCAGTCTGCCTGTATTGGTATTGTAGCGGGAACAATGGTAGCTCGAAAAGACCGTGAAACCCGCCAGTTCCGTCTGACCATTGTGGCGAAAGGGATGCGCCGCGACACGCCCACCCAACGTTCGGATCGTTGAGTCATGGGCAATTTTCCCCAGCGTGATGATGGCTTTGAGCTCACCCATCGCTGCCAGTGAAGCGGTCAGGAACTGGCGACAGGTATTGATTTCGGCGCCAACCGGTTTGTTTTCCGGTGGTACGCATCGCACGGCATTGGTGATGGCCGTACCGATCAGTTCCAAGCCGTCATCGGGGCGGGCATCAAACGTGCCTTTTGAAAATCCAAACTGCGAAAGCGTGCCATAGAGAAGGTCGCCGGCATAATCACCGGTAAAAGGACGGCCGGTTTTGTTGGCGCCCCGCAAACCCGGTGCCAGTCCGACAATCAGCAATTGCACGCCAGAGGGGCCTGCCAAGGGATAGAACGTGCGGACCGGCGCATTATACCAGTCGGGATGGAGCCGTCGCTGCTCGGCAATGAAGGCATGCAATCGCGGGCACAGTGAACATTCTGAATTTGGATCGATGATGTCGCTCATGCTGTCCGACATAGACCAATTTGATCGTAAAGAAAATCAGCAGGTGCTCATCAGCTGGAACGTGATGCCAAATGCGCAGTCGGACTAAAACACAATCGTTAAGGTCCTGCAGCGCTTCGAAAACTGCGCGCGACAGATCCAGATTGGCAACTTTCCAAACGGAACACCCATTTTACTGCAATAATTGCAGTGATTGAATGGACCTAGTCGTCCTGGTCGTATTCGCTCTCGTCTTCTTCTACGGATTCTTCTGCAGGGCGACGCACGGGCCTTTCAGACTCGGCGCGACCGATCTCTGATTTCAACGATACCAGGTCAATGAAATAATCAGCCTGGCGGCGCAGACTGTCCGCAATCATTGCAGGCTGTGTCGCCAGGGTGGAAACGATCGTTACTTTTCTGCCCCGTCGCTGCAGTGCTGCGACGAGACTGGAAAAGTCACCGTCACCGGAAAAGATCACCAGATGATCAACGGTCTGGGCCTGTTCCATCGCGTCGACGGCAAGTTCGATATCCATATTGCCCTTGATTTTGCGACGCCCGCTGGAATCGGTGAATTCCTTGGCGGGTTTGGTGACCACATGATACCCATTGTAGTCGAGCCAGTCGATAAGCGGGCGGATGGACGAATATTCCTGATCCTCAACAATCGCCGTGTAATAGTAGGCGCGCAGCAGATATCCGCGACTGTGAAATGCGCTCAGCAGTTTTCTGTAGTCAATATCGAAACCAAGACTTTTCGAGGCTGCAAAAAGATTCGCGCCATCAATGAACAAGGATATTTTTTCTCTCTGATCGAACATTAATTCTTCAATGCCTTTTGAATGGGATAGCCGTAAATGTTGGCGTTGTTTGATATGTGAAATCTTGCGCTATTTGAAATATTGCAGATTGGCGTTCTTATATTGCATAAAATGGAAATGTAAACAATTCTATTACGGTGAATGAATAAAGATGGATATATATGTAAATAATAAATTACATTTTTTATCCGTGACTTGGCAATCATGTTGAATATTATGCTTTTATCGCAACTCTAGGGTGCCCGGCGACAGTGCGCTGTTCGCCAAATGAAGAGCATGTGCAATGTCTCCGAGGGGCCTTTTTGCCAGTGATATGGCAATCATCATACGCTCTGGTGTCATGTCGTTGTCATCGAATCTTATAAATCTGGCTCAATAAGCTTGAATTTTGTTACTATTAAGGGTATCGGCAGGGCAACCTCTCAATTTTTTTAAAAATAAAGGACAGGCAATGGCCCGTGTCACAGTCGAAGATTGCATCGACAAGGTCGACAATCGATTTGATTTGGTATTGCTGGCGAGCCATCGGGCTCGACAGGTGTCGCAGGGAGCCATGATCACCGTTGATCGTGATAATGACAAAAACCCTGTTGTTGCTCTGCGCGAAATCGCCGACGAGACCTTGTCGCCAGGAGATCTCAAGGAAGACCTCATTCACTCCCTGCAGAAACATGTGGAAGTTGATGAGCCGGAACCCGATCCAGCATCTTTGCTTGCGGCTGAACAGTCGGAAACGACGATTGAGCTTTCTGGTGAAGCGGCGTCCGATGCGGAAGAAGAGGTTGTTACCTTTGACCGTATGTCCGAGGATGATCTGCTTGCCGGGATTGAAGGTCTGGTTCCGCCTGAAAAGAGCGACGATTATTGAACTTAGAGTTTGAGTTCTTGTTGTTTTGAAATGCGCCGTGTCAATTGACACGGCGCATTTTTATTTTGAAGACCACGCAAGCATAACCAGATAGTAATCAAGTCCGTGCACATTTCTCAAAAACCTCAAAAGGAGTGATCACCACATGATGCGTCAGTACGAGCTCGTAGAGCGCGTGCACCAGTACAAGCCGGACGTCAACGAAGCCCTCCTCAACAAGGCTTATGTCTACGCGATGCAGAAGCATGGCAAGCAGACGCGCGCGAATGGTGATCCCTATATTTCCCATCCTTTGGAAGTCGCGGCCATATTGACCGAAATGCGCCTGGATGAAGCGACAATTGCTGTCGCGCTGTTGCACGATACCATTGAAGACACGACAGCAACGCGCGACGAAATCGACGAGCTGTTTGGCGAAGATATTGGCACCCTGGTCGAAGGACTGACCAAGATCAGCAAGCTCGATCTTGTTTCCAAGCGGGCAAAGCAGGCCGAAAATCTGCGCAAGCTGCTGCTGGCGATTTCCGATGATGTGCGCGTGCTATTGGTCAAACTTGCTGACCGGCTGCACAACATGCGCACACTGTCCTTCGTACCCCCGGAAAAAAGAGCCCGCATCGCTGAAGAGACGATGGATATCTATGCGCCCCTGGCTGGCCGCATGGGCATGCAGGACATGCGCGATGAACTGGAGGAATTGTCCTTTCAGCATCTCAATGCCGACGCCTATGAAACAGTGACGCAACGGTTGCTTGAACTGTCGGAGAAAAACAGCGGACTCATCCGCAAGATTGAAATCGAGCTGGAGGCGCTGTTTGAAGAGCAGGGCTTGAGCGCGACGGTGACCGGTCGTCAGAAAAAACCCTATTCGGTCTTCAAGAAAATGCAGTCGAAATCACTGTCGTTTGAACAATTGTCCGATATTTACGGCTTTAGAATCATCGTCAACAGTATCGATGACTGCTATCGGGCGCTGGGGATTGTGCACACCCGCTGGTCTGTAGTGCCCGGTCGTTTCAAGGACTATATCTCAACCCCCAAGCAGAATGACTACCGTTCCATTCATACCACGATCATTGGCCCTTCAAGGCAGCGCGTGGAACTTCAGATACGCACGGTCCGCATGCATGAAATAGCCGAATACGGTGTCGCAGCCCATGCGGTTTACAAGGACGATGATGGGTCGGACAGCGGAATTCTGCCGCAGGATTCCAATGCCTATTCATGGCTGCGCAGAACCATCGAACAATTGTCGATTGGTGATAATCCGGAAGAATTCCTCGAACATACCAAGCTTGAACTGTTTCATGATCAGGTTTTCTGCTTCACGCCCAAGGGCCAGCTGATTGCCCTGCCGCGTGGCGCCACGCCCATTGATTTTGCCTATGCAGTGCACACGGATATCGGCGATACCTGTGTCGGCACCAAGATCAATGGCCGAATCATGCCGCTGGTCACCCAGCTGAGCAATGGTGACGAGGTGGAAATCATCCGCTCCGGCGTTCAGGTTCCGCCGCCGGCGTGGGAAGAGATTGTCGTGACCGGCAAAGCCCGCGCGGCAATCCGCAGGGCAACCAGGGCCGCCGTGCGCAAGCAATATTCCGGACTTGGCTATCGCATTTTGGAGCGCTCGTTCAACCGGGCAGGCAAGAGTTTTTCACGCGATCAGCTGGGACCCGTGCTGCACAGGCTCGGCTTCAAGGAAGTCGAAGACGCCATTGCCGCTGTCGGACGCGGAGAACTGGCGTCCAAGGATGTGATGATCGCAATCCATCCGGACCATCAGCACGACCGGGTGCCGGTGAAGCAATCGACATCGGATGAGGGCTGGTTCAACCTGCGCAGTGCTGCCGGAATGATCTTTCGAATTCCCGGTCGCTCCAAGGCCTCCAAGTCACGGCGCGACAAAAAGGCTGCGAATGCTGCCGATGCCCTGCCGATCCGTGGCGCGGGAAGCGATGTTTCGGTTTCCTTCGGTGCAGCAGGGGCTGTGCCCGGAGACCGTATTATTGGCATCATGGAGCCGGGAAAAGGCATTACAATCTATCCGATCCAGTCGCCGATGCTGACCAAATATGATGACGAGCCAGACCGCTGGATCGACGTGCGCTGGGATATGGACGAGGCCGGCAGCAAACGCTTTCACTCGCGAATATCGATGAATGCCATCAATGAACCGGGCACGCTGGCGGAAGTGGCACAGACAATAGCAGCCAGTGACAGCAATATCCGGACACTGACAATGGTGCGGGTTGCCGATGATTTTACGGAAATGAATGTTGACCTCGAGGTTTGGGACCTTAAACATCTCAACAAACTTGTCACAAGCTTGAAGGCTCTTTCCTGTATCAGCACTGTAGCGCGCCTGTATGAATAGAAATATGAGACAGAAAGCGCCCGGTACACTGAATGGTGCATCGAATTTGCTCAAGAAAAATATGGGGTGCTGGACAGGCCATCAAATCACCCCGATTGTAAGGAAAACTGTAAACTCGTTGGGATATGGTATCTTCAGATAAAGCGTCAGAAAGGTTGAAGACGAGGAATGTTGTTTCGCCGCCGTAACCCCGCCGGGGCCTTTGAGAAAATGCGGGTATTTATCTGGCCGCGACGTTCTTTTGCGCGTTCATTTCAGTATTTCGGCAAACGTATCCTGCGTCTGACAGCCACGCCTCATGCGATTGCTGCCGGGGTGGCGGCAGGTGTGATCGCCTCCTGGTCACCCTTCATTGGTTTTCATTTCTTTATTGCCGCGGCGCTGGCCTATCTGCTGGCGGGCAATATCCTTGCATCTGCGCTCGGAACCGCTTTCGGAAACCCGCTGACATTCCCATTCATATGGACTGGCAGCTACCAACTCGGCAGACATTTTTTAAATGGTCGTTTTGACGAGTCGGTACCGGGAATTCATCTGGGGCAATTGTTTCGCCATCTTGATGTGCACCAATTGTGGGATCCGGTTCTCAAACCCATGCTGATCGGCTGTTTGCCATTTGCCCTGGCATTCGGCCTGCTGTTTTATGTGTTGACCTATGTCAGCGTGCTGACCTTCCAGAAACAGCGCAAACGTCGCCTGAGAAAAAAGCGCGACGTCAATGCGAATTTGCGTGGTGAGCAGACGGTTTGAACGCGAAATTGTCGCGCGACGGCATGTCCTGATGGACGCCGAACACATGCAACCAATCAACAGGATCTGGACATGGTTTCGCAAACGCCTGGGGCTGTGTTAAAGAGCCGCAGAAACTGGACATGAACAGTTGCGCGCTGTCCATTTACATTGTCCCGGCATCGCTCTAGTAAACATGCTGATAATCCAGCCAGGAAGGTCCACAAACGTGTCTGACAAGGTAGAAAAGAAAGAATCGGCCTTTGGGGAAACCCTCAAGGTCATTATACAGGCGCTGCTTCTGGCCTTGGTCATTCGCAGTTTCCTGTTTCAACCATTTTCTATTCCCTCAGGTTCGATGATGCCGACGCTTCTGGTTGGCGACTATCTGTTTGTCTCCAAATACGCCTATGGCTATTCGCGCTATTCCTTCCCCTTCTCGCCCAACCTGTTTTCCGGCCGTATCTGGGGTGGAGAGCCGAAGCGCGGCGATATTGCCGTCTTCCGCCTGCCGCGGGACCCGAAGATCGATTACATCAAACGCGTAACCGGATTGCCCGGTGACCGAATGCAGATGATCGATAGCGTGCTCCATATCAATGGTGTACCGGTCAAGCGCATGCGTGAAGGCAGTTTTAGGCCGGACGACAGTTATGATACGGGTTCGGAAACACCCGTCTTCGTTGAAACTCTGCCCAATGGCGTTTCCTTTGACACTCTGGATCTGATCCCCAATGCAGTGGGTGACAACACCCGTGAATTTGTGGTGCCTGCCGGCCACTATTTCATGATGGGCGACAATCGCGACAATTCCGCTGACAGCCGGTTCGACGTCGGCTTCGTACCGCTGGAAAATTTTGTCGGTCGTGCGGAAATGATATTCTTTTCCATCGGTGGCGATTCCTCGCCTTTGGAAATCTGGAAATGGCCAGCACATATGCGCTTTGACCGTCTGTTCGAGAAGACCGAATGAAGCAGAAAACTGCACTGTCGAAGCCCGATCTTAAACGGCTGTCCAAGGTTCTGGGGCATACATTCGACAATGCATTGCGACTGGAACGGGCATTGACCCATTCCAGTGCCCGCATCACCGGGCAGGGCAATTACGAAAGACTTGAATTTCTGGGTGATCGCGTTCTGGGGCTGGTGATTGCTGAAGTGCTCTTTCAGCTGTTTCCATTGGCAAAGGAGGGCGAGCTTTCCGTTCGTCTGAACCAGCTTGTCAGCGCTGAGACCTGCGCAGCCATCGCCGATGAACTTGAGTTGCATCACTTCATCCGAACCGGCACCGACATCAAAAGCCTGACCGGCAAGCGGATGGCGAATGTCCGTGCGGATGTAATGGAATCACTGATCGCGGCAATCTATCTGGATGCAGGGCTGGAAGCCGCGCGAGCCTTCGTCTTGCGTCATTGGGAGACGCGGGCCAGAGACTCGGCCTATGCCCGGCGTGATGCCAAGACCGAATTGCAGGAATGGGCGCACAGCCAGACTGGCGAAGCGCCTGATTACAAGATTGTGGAACGCGAAGGCCCCGATCACGAACCGATGTTTACCGTCAGAGTCGATGTCAAAGGGCTTGCAGTTGAAACCGGAACCGGCCGTTCCCGCCGCGCCGCCGAACAGGACGCGGCTACGAGGCTGCTGGAACGGGAAAATATTTGGAGCTCATCATGACTGAAGAGACTGGAAAAGAAGTAGAGACTGAAAAAGAAGTCGATACTGGCGAAGCAGCCGCAGGCCCGACCCATTCCGGATTTGTGGCATTGATCGGTGCGCCAAATGCCGGCAAGTCAACGCTGCTCAACAAACTCGTTGGTGTGAAAGTCTCCATCGTCAGCCACAAGGTGCAGACGACGCGGTCCATTGTGCGCGGCATTGTCATGCACAACAACGCGCAGATTGTTTTCATCGACACGCCGGGCATTTTCAAACCGCGGCGCAGGCTGGATCGCGCCATGGTGACATCGGCCTGGGGCAATGCGCATGATGCGGATATCATTTTCCTTCTCGTTGACGCAGAACGCGGATTGGTCGGCGACACGCTGAACATTCTGGAAAGTCTGGCGGACGTGAAGCGACCCAAGGTCCTGTTGCTCAACAAGATCGACCGGGTAAGACATGAGGCGCTGCTGGCCCTGGCGGCAAAAGCCAATGAGATTTGCCCGTTTGACGAGACGTTCATGATTTCGGCGCTCAAGGGTGCCGGTTGCAAGGACCTGCTGGATTATCTTGCCAAAACATTGCCGGAAGGTCCCTGGTACTATCCGGAGGATCAGATTTCGGACCTGCCGATGCGTCAGCTTTCCGCCGAAATTACCCGAGAGAAACTCTATTTGCGGCTGCATCAGGAATTGCCCTATGCCTCCCATGTGGAGACTGAAAAGTGGGAAGAGCGCAAGGACGGCAGTGTCAGGATCGAACAGGTCATTTACGTCGAGCGTGATGGTCACAAGAAGATTTTGCTTGGCAAGAATGGCGAAACCATCAAACACATCAGCCAGGGATCGCGCAAGGAGATTGCCGAGATCCTGGGTCAAACGGTGCATTTGTTCCTATTCGTCAAGGTACGCAGCAATTGGGGCAATGACCCGGAGCGCTATCGCGAGATCGGGCTTGAATTTCCCACCTGACAGGCGCAATTTCACAGCATGGAATGGCAGGATGAAGGCATAGTTCTCGGTGTCCGACGACACGGAGAGACCAGCGTTATCGCCGAGATCATGACACAGCAACGTGGTCGTCATCTGGGCCTTGTGCGTGGCGGGCGTTCCCGGCGCATGCAACCTGTTCTGCAGCCGGGAAACAGCGTGTCACTGGTCTGGCGCGCCCGCCTTGATCAGCATCTGGGCATCTATCAGATCGAACCGACCCAATTGCGCGCCGCACGGCTGATGGAGACCGCCATGGCGGTCTACGGGGTGCAGGCGATGGCGGCGCTTCTGCGTCTATTGCCGGAACGCGACCCGCATCCACATCTTTACGAAACGCTGGGCATCATCCTGGAGAACCTGCATCACCCGGCAAGTGCCGGGGAATTGTTTATCCGTTTTGAACTCGCCATGCTGGAAGACCTGGGTTTCGGGCTCGATTTGAACCAATGCGCGGCAACCGGCACGACTGAGAGATTGCGCTTCGTTTCGCCCAAAACCGGCCGTGCCGTCAGTCATGAGGCCGGTCTGCCCTGGGCCGACAAGATGCTGGCACTACCGGCATTTCTGGAGCGTGGCAGCAACCTGTCCGCTGACCCGGAGAGTCTGGCCGATGCCTTTCGCCTGACCGGATATTTTCTTCAACGCCACGTTTATGAACCGCGCGGGCTGGACGCGCCGGATACACGATCAGGCTTTGTCCAGGCCTGCCTGAAAGCACTCGCGGCCACAACGCAATGATCGGCATCAATGCGTGTTTACGTAGCCCCGGCAGCAAGGTTTCGCGGGGCAGCCTGTTCGCGGATGGGCCAGTGAATAAGCGCGGCAAACAAGCCAAGCGCCACACTCAGCCACCAGACCGGATCGTAGGAACCAAAACGGTCATAGAAGGCCCCGCCCAGCCAGACCCCGAGGAATGAACCGGTCTGGTGGGAAAGAAAAACAATGCCGCCCAGCATACCCAGATGACGGGTTCCGAACATGATCGCAACGAGACCATTGGTCAGCGGGACGGTGGAGAGCCAGAGCAATCCCATGACGATGGAAAACACGATGACGGATGTGCCTGTCTGGGGCAGCAGCAGGAACAGCGTCACAGCGATGGAGCGGCTGACATAGAGTGCAACCAACATCATGGGCTTGGAATGATTCTGGCCAAGTATGCCTGAGGCCAGGGACCCGAAAATGTTGAAAAATCCAATCAGGGCTATGGCCAGAACCGCATAGCTGGCGTCGATGCCGATATCCCCCAGATAGGCAGGAAAGTGAGCGGTGATGAAGGCAACCTGAAACCCGCAAACGAAAAAACCCGCCGTCAGCAGGAGATAACTTTGATGGCCTATCGCTTCGCGCAGGGCCTGCCTAGCGGTCTGGGCGAACGCATCAGGAGCTTGTGAGCCGGAAGATGCATTGCCGCGAAGCGCAATGGCCAAAACGGGGACAGTTAACATGGCAATAGCCAGATAGATCAGGGTGTCCGACCAGCCGACCGTCTCGATCAGACCCTGGGTAATCGGGGCAAACAGGAACATGCCGGCAGATCCGGCTGCCGTGCCGAGGCCAAAGGCGAAAGACCGTTTTTCGGGCGCCACATTGCGGGCAAAGGCCGCCAGGATAATGCCAAATGATCCGGCCGCGACAGCCAGGCCGATCAGCACGCCGCCACCGATATAGAGCCACACCGGCGCGTCCGCGACGGCCATCATGGTAAGGCCGCTTGCATAAAGAATTGCCGATAAAAACAGCACGCGCCACGAGCCGTACCGGTCAGCGATGGCTCCAAAAATCGGCTGTCCCAGTCCCCAGCACAAGTTCTGTAACGCCATTGCCATGGCGAAGGTTGTCCGGTCCCATCCAAGGTCGGCCAGCATGGGCAGTTGAAAAAATCCCATGGCAGAGCGGGGACCGAATGTCATGGCTGCGACAAGGCACCCGGCAACAATGATGACCCATGGAAAGGCTGTAGGCGAATTGTTAGCGGCTTTTGCTGCGGCGACGGGCATGGGACTTCCTTGGTGCCGGACGGACGGCGCTGAATGATATGTCCACATCCAATAGGCGAAATGATCACAAAATGGCGAATGTGGCTGCGAATAGATAGATACCAATTGCAGGTTTTGTCAAAACAGGATTATTGACCAAGCCATCACGAACATTGATGCTTTTCAACGGCAATGTTTGGTGTGACACGGTGCGGCATGCGTCGCTAATGGAGGGATCCTGCAAGGCCGACCCACTTGCAATCGGCTCTCAAGCGCCTTAAGTAAACCGTAGTCCGGCTTTTCCGGATTTCATTTTGGTCGACTTATGCTCACATTGAGCAAAAGCATGGATTGAGAGCCCGGGCCAGATCAACGGTATAAAGCATACAGGATGGATGCGATGAATATGCTCCAGATGGCGGACAAGAACTGGGACGGCAAACCGATGGAATCAGCCGCAGAACGCTTCGGCCTGCGCGAGATGCCGGACCTCACGTACACCCCGGCCGTGGCGCGCGAAACGGCGCCTTTGTATGAGCGTGTCAAAATGCACATCCCGGAGATCGAGTGGCCGGTCTTTGCGCCCTATATCCATGCCATCAACCGCCTGAAGAAAGAGCGCGGTGCGGTCATTCTGGCGCACAATTACCAGACGCCGGAAATCTTTCACTGTGTCGCCGATATTGGTGGTGACAGTCTCCAGCTTGCCCGCGAGGCAGGCAATGTCGACGCAGAAATCATCGTTCAGTGCGGTGTGCATTTCATGGCGGAAACATCGAAACTGCTGAACCCGGAAAAAACAGTGTTGATACCCGACATGAGGGCAGGGTGCTCTCTGTCGGAATCCATCACCGGCGCCGATGTGCGCCGGCTGAAAGCCGCAAATCCGGGGGTTCCCGTGGTGACCTATGTCAATACATCAGCGGATGTGAAGGCGGAGACCGATATTTGCTGCACGTCGTCCAATGCGCTGGCGATTGTCGAGAGTTTCAAGGAAGATACGGTTTTCTGCATTCCCGATGAGTATCTTGCGATGAATATCGCCAAACAGACATCCAAGAAAATCCTGACCTGGAAGGGCCATTGTGAAGTTCACGAACGTTTCACCGCCGCTGAACTGCTTGCCTACAAGGAAGCAGATCCCGGTATCCAGATTATCGGCCATCCCGAATGTCATCCAGATGTGATCGCCGTATGTGACTTTTCCGGTTCAACAGCCCAAATGATCAATTACGTGAAGGACGAAAGACCGCCCCGCGTGCTGCTTGTGACGGAATGTTCCATGGCGTCCAATATCGAGTCAGAGGCACCGGGTGTCGAATTCATCAAGCCGTGCAACCTGTGCCCGCATATGAAACGCATAACCTTGCCCAAGATCCTCGAAAGCCTCGTTTACATGAAGGAAGAGGTAACGATTGATCCTGCCATTGCAGACCGGGCAAGACTGGCTGTCGAACGCATGGTGAACCTGGGCAAATGACAAAGAATTCGGCCTTCTCGCCCACTTCATGGACCGGAATTGACGATGTGGTCATCGTCGGTGGTGGTCTGGCAGGATTGTTTTGCGCCCTCCAGATGGCGCCAAGGCCTGTCACAGTTCTCGCCGCCGCGCCCATCGGTCAGGGCGCATCCTCCGCCTGGGCACAGGCGGGCATTGCTGCGGCTGTCAGCGAAGGCGATACGATAGAGAAGCATCTGCGCGATACGCTGGATGCCGGAGCGGGCATCGTTGACGAAAAAATTGCCCGCACGATGGTCTCCGAGGGACCGGCGCGCATCAATGATCTTCTGACCTATGGCGTGCCCTTTGACCGTGATCTCGAAGGACGGCTGGCGCTTTCAAAAGAGGCAGCCCATGGCGAGCACCGGGTGGTGCGTGTGCGCGGCGATATGGCCGGCAAGGCCATTATGGAAGCCCTGATTGCTGCTGTACGCAAAACCCCGTCGATCCGGGTCCTTGAGGGCTATGTCGTTGAACATCTGACCACCGAAGGCCGCTATGTGTCCGGCGTCGTTGCGCGTCCCGATGGCGGTAAATCCCGGCGTCGCGTCGCCTTTCCCACACGGGCAGTGGTGCTTTGTTCAGGCGGTATCGGCCATCTCTATGCGGTCACCACCAATCCACCGCAGTCACGCGGCGGCGGTGCCGGCATGGCCGCACGGGCCGGCGCCATCATTGCCGATCCCGAATTTGTTCAGTTTCACCCGACAGCCATCAATGTCGGGCTTGATCCGGCTCCATTGGCCACCGAAGCCCTTCGCGGTGATGGCGCCCTTCTGGTCAATGCCAGCGGTCACCGCTTCATGCTGGATATCCACGAGGATGGCGAACTTGCGCCGCGTGATATCGTGGCGCGCGGCATATTTGCCGAAGTGCAGGCCGGACGCGGGGCGTTTCTGGATTGCACCAAATCCATAGGCAGCCATTTTGCCGAGCAGTTTCCCACCGTCTATGGCTATTGTCAGAAAGCCGGTATTGATCCGGCGCTTGAGCCGATCCCGGTCATTCCGGCCGCGCATTATCATATGGGTGGCATTCTGACTGACGCCGACGGACGAACATCTCTTGACGGATTGTGGGCTGCCGGTGAGGTCGCTTCGACCGGTGCCCATGGCGCCAATCGCCTGGCCTCCAATTCATTGCTTGAGGCCGTTGTCTTTGGTGGCCGAATTGCCGAGGATATTCAGGGCATGCTGCCGGCGCCAAAGTTGCTGAGTTGGGGTGGCCCGGGTGATGACAGCGACGATATCGTCACCGAGCACGACAGTCCGCAAATGAAGCGGTTGCGCAAGGCCATGAGCGACTATGCCGGCGTGATACGCGATGCCGAAGGGCTGTCGAAGGCCGCACGCATTATCGCTGATATCGAAGCGGGCAACGCCAAGGAAAGATTTGCCAATATGCTGACAACCGCCAAGCTGGTGGTTGCCGGTGCATTGCAACGTGAGGAAAGCCGGGGCGGTCATTACCGCACGGACCGGCCGGATCCTCTGCCCGAATGGAAAAGACGAACATTTCTCTCTTTGAGCCAGGCCGATGAGATCATCGCCACGGCTGCACAAAAGGCTGAAACTTGATGACGAACCTGCGTCCGACATTGTCCCCCTTGCTCGTTGAGCAAAGCGTTCGAACAGCCCTGGAAGAAGACCTGGGGCGGGCCGGTGACATTACCAGTCAGGCAACCATTGCAGCGGACCGGCGCGCCATCGTCCATGTTGTATCCCGGCAAAAGGGCATCGTTGCCGGGCTTCCGCTACTGGCCAGTGCCTTTCGGACCCTCGATGCGGCGATGGATATACAACTGAAATTCAACGATGGAGATCCGATCGAGCCGGGTGACGTTCTGGCGCGCATCGAAGGCAATGCACGCGCAATCCTGGCGGCGGAACGGGTCGGGCTGAACTTTCTCATGCATCTGTCCGGCATCGCCACGCTGACGGCTGCCTATGCAGCGCAAATCGCCCACACCGATGCACGCGTATGCTGCACCCGTAAAACCCTTCCAGGGCTGCGCGTTGTTGGAAAATACGCTGTGCGCTGTGGCGGCGGATCAAACCACCGTTTCGGGCTGGATGACGCTGTTCTGATCAAGGACAATCATATTGCCATTGCCGGTGGGGTCGCCAGTGCCATCGAGGCAGCAAAAGCCTATTGTGGCCATCTGGTCCAAGTGGAGGTCGAGGTCGATACGCTTGTCCAACTCGAAGAAGCGCTTGCTGCGGCACCCGACTGTATCCTGCTGGACAATATGGACCCCGCCCAATTGATCGAAGCCGTGCGGATCAACAACGGGCGCTGCAAGCTTGAGGCCTCTGGAAACATTGACCTCACCACAATCAAGGCTGTTGCCGAGACCGGCGTGGACTATATATCCACTTCAAAAATCACCATGGCTGCGCCGACGCTGGATATCGGCCTGGATATTGAAATCGACTGAAAAAACCAGCAAGGCCTGTTCCTTTGCTCTATACCTGCAAAGGTCTGCTGAACAATTTGCGGTGCGTGCCTTCTGATGCGAATTTTCGCGACGTCCGATTTACATGTCGACTACCGGGTCAATGCCCAATGGGTATCGGAAATCAGCGAGGCAGATTTCCAAGAGGACGTTCTGATCCTGGCCGGCGATATATCCAATACGGTCGCACAGATGGAGATCTGTTTCAACGCTTTGGCAAGGCGGTTCAAGAGCGTTCTCTATGTGCCCGGAAACCATGACCTTTGGGTATCGCGGGAAGGAGAAGATAAAAGCTCCTTCGAAAAATTTCATGATGTCAGCGCGCTGGCCCGCAACAGCGGTGCATCGCTGGAGCCGTTTTACCAGGATCGATTGGCCATCATGCCGCTGCTGGGCTGGTACGACTACTCCTTTGGAGAGCCCGGCGCCAAACTGAAGATGGCCTGGGCGGATTACCGCGCCTGCCGCTGGCCCGATGACATGGATGACCATGCGGTCACACAGTCCTTCACACAAATGAATGAGCCCGTGGTGCGGCCATCAGGCCGTACAGTGATCAGTTTTTCCCATTTTCTGCCGCGCATCGATGTGATGCCGCATCAGATTTCGGCAAAACACCACTTCATTTATCCTGTGCTGGGCACCGACCTGCTGGATGAACAATTGCGCCGTGCCGGCTCCACATTGCATATCTACGGCCACAGCCACGTCAATCAGCGCATTACACTGGATGGCGTGACCTATATCAACAATGCCTATGGTTACCCCAAGGAAACGCGGATATCGGCCAAACGCTTGCTGTGCATCTACCAGGACGGCAAGATATTGGATCATACGAGTTGAGAGCTTCGTCTGCGGTTATCCATCAAGCTCTCTGCTGGGCCCACTGTAGTACTTCGGGCTAGATTATTGAAAGAAACGTTGGAATTGCAGAGGTGCTTTGCAGATATTCGACAAATTCAATGATGGGAAATATCGCCAGAAAGTAGAGTGCGTCGATGAAGGTTTTTTTCAAGGCTATAGGTGAAAAAACAACGCCGACCTCATCCATATAAATTCCGGGATTCGGAAAAAATGAAGGTGTACGTCTGGCGTAATCCTCATAGGCGCGTCCAAATTTACCGGCCAGAAATTGAGATTCCTTATGAGCCGTGGCGGCAAAGACCAGATAACTGGTGACGCCAAATATGATGGACAAGGAAATCGATCCGAACATCAAACCGATACCAGTCGCTCCCAAAGTCGAAAAAAAGTAAAGCGGATTGCGGGTAACGGAGTACGGCCCACTCGAGACAAGCTCATTATTTTTTCGGTCACCGACATAAAGAATGCTCCAAAGACGCCCGAAGACGCATGACAGAACCAATGCGAGGCCGGCAAATTCAATGGGTTCATGCCAGGGTGATGATGTGCCCAGGAGAGGTCGGGAGAACAGAATCAGCAATATTGCAAAAACGGCCAGGATTTGAACAACAACCAGGCGTTTTCTTTGATTAAACGGCTGCGGATTGGCGACCTCATTCATGACATTCTTCCATTGGAACCAAGTAAGGATGATCCTATCGCCTTATTTATAAAATATGGCTGAATCTAGGGTTGTTTGGCATTTTTCGGGCCAGAAGGTAAGGGTAAACATCCATCGATGGTTCGCAAACATAACGGCTGATTGAAAGCCAATAATATATTATCGCCCGCCGGCCCATTTGCCCTGGCACGCGGTAGCAACCATTGCTGTCAAACTGGATTTCCGTTTTCCTGTCCGGTGATAAATCCGTAACGCCCGGCAAGAAGCGGCAGGCTGTTACGCAAATGCAGCCGCATGGCTTGTGCTATCGGGCTTGGTGCGCGACCTGAACGCGACAGCAGGCAAACGTTACGCAAGCAGGCCGGGTCGGCAAGCGGTAACGCCACGAGTTCAGGGTCGAGCGAGACAGTCGCCAAGCCCGGAAGGATGGTGATGCCAGCGCCAGCGCGCACCATCGCGAGCAGGGAAAGAATGTTGCGGGCCGAAAGACGGCTATGACTTGCCAATCTCCTGAATTCAATGCTTTCCAGTTGGAAAAGAGTTTCGTTCATGATCAACGGGAAGTCCTGCAACTGACCCCATTCAAGCGGGCCGCGGCATTGTGCCAGAGTGCAGTCTTTCCGGCACACCGCATAGAGTTCGTCGCTGAACAGAAATTCGGTCTCGATTCCATCCAGGCCCGCGCCGGGACTGGCTATGCCCAGGTCCGCCCGACCGGAAGCAATTGCCTTGCGCACAGCAGCACTATCCGTGTCCACGAGATCAATTTCGGCGTCTTTCTGGCTATCCAGGAATGTCTGCAGCAGATCTGGCAGGATCAGGGCGGCAACCGAGGGAACCGATACCAGGCGAAGACGTCCCGATTTGCCTTTTGCATAGCGTTTGATCAGGTCAATGCCGTGATCATGGTCACGCACGATATCCAATGCGACCTGCCGAACATAATGGCCGAGATCGGTGAGATCCCGTTTGCGGTCAGTCTCGAACAACGAACCGCCCAATTCGGCCTCAAGTTGCTTGAGGGTCATGGAAAGTGCCGATTGGGTTCGGTTGAGCTGATCGGCTGCTTCTCTCAGCGTTCCGGTTTCAGCGACAACGATGAATGCCCGCAATGAATCGATACGAATCACAATTTTTCCTTCAAACAAATTGAAATATATTTCAGAAGTATTCGTTTGATTGAAGTCTGGCAATCCAGAACACTGTCCGGGCAACGGAATCTAAGGATACGGATGTCAGGCATGCTTCAACTATCTCTCAACGAGGTCGAAACAATGGCCTGCGAAGCGCTGGAGCGGGCAGGGGCCACGCCCACAGCCGCAGCTTCCATGGCGCGCTCCACCCGTCTGGCAGAGCGCGATGGCATTCGAAGCCACGGGCTTCTCTACGTGCCCATCTATGCTGAACATCTGCGCTGTGGAAAGGTCGATGGCGAAGCCATTCCCGGGGTGGAAAGAACCAGGACAGCCGCGGTGCGTGTTGATGCCGCGAACGGTTTTGCCCACCCGGCCATTGATGCCGGATGGGATGCGTTTACCGAGTCCGCGCGTGAATGTGGAATTGGAGCCATGAGCTTGCACAATTCTTACAATTGCGGCGTGTTGGGCCACCATGCCGAACGGCTGGCCGTTGATGGCTTGATAGGTCTGTGTTTCACCCACGCGCCAGCCTCCATTGCTCCCGTAGGCGGGACGAAGCCGGTAATCGGTACCAATCCCTTCGCTTTCGCGGTTCCCGATACAAACGGCGCAGCAAAACTGGTCATTGACCAATCGGCGAGTGTGATTGCGAAATCGGAAATTCTGCTGCGCCGACAGACGGGCGAGTCGATTGAGCCGCACTGGGCGCTGGATGCTGACGGCAATCCGACGATGGATGCAGACAAGGCGCTCAGTGGATCCATGCGGCCAACGGGTGGATACAAGGGGTTTGGTATCGGGCTTACCGTTGAAATTCTTGCCGCGGCACTGTCGGGCGCGAAACTGAGCACGCAGGCAAGTCCTTTTTCAGGCAAGGCCGGTGGGCCACCCTCGACAGGACAATTCTTCATTGCCATCGACCCGGATGCCTTCGCCGGTGCTGCCTTTGCCCCATCGCTGGAGCATCTTTGCGCTAGCATTGAAGAGCAGGACGGGGCGCGTCTGCCAGGCGCACGCCGTGCGGCGCATCGCAAACGTATTGAAGTTGAGGGCGTTGCCGTTGAAGAGGCGCTGCTGCAGCGCATTCGCGACGCCTGAACGAGAAAACCGGAAGGACAGACACAAACATGTCGATCGAGACGCGCAATTTTATCGCCGGGCAATGGATGGACAGCCGGGATCACGTGGAAAACCTCAATCCGTCGGACTTGTCCGACGTGATCGGTCGTCACGCTCAGGCCGGTTTCGCGCAGTTGGATCAGGCCATCGACGCCGCCCGCACTGCCCAGCGCCAGTGGTGGAATGCAGGTATCCAGAAACGCCATGACGTGCTGATGGCAATCGGCAACGCCTTGATGGCGCAGTCTGGTGAAATCGGCACCTTGCTGTCACGGGAAGAAGGCAAGCCGTTGGCGGAAGGCAAGGGTGAGGTTTACCGGGCGGGACAGTTCTTCACCTATTTCGCGGCTGAGGCCCTGCGCCAGATCGGCGACTACGCCCAAAGTGTGCGCCCCGGAATCGAGATTGATGTTCGCCGTGAACCTGTCGGTGTGGTCGGCATCATCAGCCCATGGAATTTTCCGGTGGCGACGCCGGCGTGGAAGATCGCGCCGGCGCTTGCTTTCGGCAACGCCATTGTCTGGAAACCCGCCAATCTTACGCCGGCCAGCGCTGCCGCGATGGCACGGATAATTTCCCAGCAGGACATACCCGAGGGGTTGTTCAACATGCTCGCTGGCCCGGGTCATGATATCGGCCAGCGGTTGGTGGAGCATCCGGGTATCGATGCGATCAGTTTCACCGGTTCGGTGGGCGTCGGGCGCGGCATTGCCGCAGCGGCGCTGACCAACATGACGAAGGTTCAGATGGAAATGGGGTCGAAAAATCCCATGCTCATCATGGATGACGCGAATCTCGATCTGGCAGTCGCGCATGCGGCGAATGCAGCATTTGGCAGCACCGGCCAGAAATGCACGGCAGCGTCGCGCCTGATTGTGCATGAAGCGGTTCATGATGCCTTCGTCGAGAAACTGGTGAGCGCTGCAAGAGCGCTGCGCGTGGGCAACGCCCTTGATGAAACCACGCAGATCGGCCCAGCCGTCAGTGCGACGCAACTTGCGGGCAATCTTGCTTATGTGGACGTTGGAAAAGCCGAGGGGGCCGAGCTGATGTGCGGCGGGGAAGCTCTTGACCGTCCGACGAAAGGCCATTTCATGGCTCCTGCCGTCTTCGCGGGAACAACCAACGACATGCGAATGAACCGCGAGGAAATGTTCGCGCCGATTGCCTGCGTTATAAAGACGCAAAGCTACGAGGAGGCGATTGCGGTCGCCAATGACAGCGAATTCGGTTTGACCGCGGGCATCATGACAAGCAGCCTCGCACGGGCCACGCATTTCCGTTCAAACATGCGCGCCGGCACTCTGATGGTCAATTTGCCCACGGCCGGAACGGATTACCATGTCCCCTTTGGCGGGCGCGGGGCATCGAGCTTCGGGCCGCGCGAGCAGGGACAATACGCGGTCGAATTCTACACAACCGTCAAGACCTCTTACCTCCATGGAGGGCAGGCGGGATGAGCGTGCTTGTCGATGGGCTGCAATACGCCAACTGGTCAGAAAAAATTTTCCGGCAGATGCGTGCCGGTGGCCTCGATGCGGTTCATGTGACCATAACCTACCACGAGAACTTCCGTGAGACGGTTCACAATATCAGCACTTGGAACCGCTGGTTCGAACGCTTTCCAAGCCTGATCATGCAGGGCTTTACGGCGGAAGACATCAAGACTGCGCGGCAAACAGGCCGCACGGCGATTTTCTTTGGTTCGCAGAATCCTTCCTGCATAGAGGATGATATCGGTCTGGTGGAGGTTCTTCACCAGCTCGGCCTGCGCTTTATGCAACTGACCTACAACAACCAGTCCCTGCTTGCGACCGGTTGCTACGAGGACAATGATACAGGCCTGACGCGGATGGGCCGCGAGGTGATTGGGGAGATGAACCGGGTCGGTCTCGTGATTGATATGAGCCATTCCACCGAGCGTTCAACGCTTGAGGCCATCGAATGCTCTTCACGCCCGATAGCGATCACGCATGCCAATCCGGAACGCTGGCATCCCGCGCGGCGCAACAAGTCCGACAGGGTGCTCAAGGCGCTTGCCGAAACCGGGGGGATGTTGGGTTTTTCTGTCTATCCGCATCATCTGAAAAATGCCGAGCATTGTGAACTGCAGGATTACTGCGACATGATCGCGCGAACGGCCGATCTGATGGGTGCTGAACGCCTGGGAATTGGCACGGACCTTTGCCAGGATCAGCCTGACAGCGTCGTCGAATGGATGCGATCCGGAAGGTGGACAAAAAAAGTCGACTTCGGCGAGGGCAGCGCTGATGCACCGGGTTTTCCGGACATGCCAGAGTGGTTTCACGACAACCGGGATTTTGCCAATATCGCTCGCGGCCTGGAGGCTGCTGGGCTTGCGCAGGCCGATATCGAGGGAATCATGGGCGGCAACTGGCAGCGGTTTTTCGCAAGCAGTTTCGCACCGGCCCGGGTTGATCTGCCAAGGGGGCGCGAATGACTTTTGCCGATCCCGACCTGATTGCCGAAACGGCCGATACCATGGCCTATCGCCGCCCCGCTCACGAAGTCATGCGGCTTGATCGGCTTGGATCGGCCCATCCGATGCGCTTGTCCTTTTTACGCATTCTTCTGCGGCGGATGGTTGACGAGCAATGGCGTTTCGACCGCCCCCTGTTCGATCTGGACGCGCGCGGCGTTGGGCGCGCCGTTTACCGGGCAATTGGTCCCAAGCATTGTTATTCGCTGGTGTGTTTTGCCCATGACTTGCCTGCCGAAATGCGTTCTGACCGCGTGATCGCCACGGCCTGGGACGCGACCTTCGCGCTTTTTGACGGCACGCCCTATTCAGCGGATCTTGATCGCCTGGCGGCAAACGTACCGTTGCAGGAAGCCGGGCGGGTCAGCAACCGGGAACTGTCGTTGAGCCGCGCCAACCGCTCAGTGCGACTGTTCGATCATGTGGTTGAGAGACTTTCGCGTGGCCTGCAGCCGGATAGTGAGCAAATCACCGGGGCCGGATATCTGATGCGCACCACTGCGGTCTACGGGTCCGGCAAGTTCGGTGCGGCGGATCGTCATGCCATCGTGGATAGACCGGAAATGCTGTGCCCGTTTCAGGCCGAGATGCTCTCGGTGTGGTTTACCCGTTCGTTCTCGGTCGATATCGTCGAACATCAGGCCAGGATACGTGGTGGCGATGCGGCGGTGCGATTGAGCGCGGTCAATCGAAAGGCGTTGGGTGTCGGAAATTCGACCGGCCTGGGCATGGCGCCGTTCCTGGTGCGCCATCCCGTCCTGCTCAACAATTGGATCATGGCGCGAGAAGAGGCCCTGGCCCGCGTGCGCAGCCAGACCAGCGTTTCGCCGCAGGCTTCCGCCGGGTTTGACGGGGCGCTGATTGATGCGATCGAAAACGCACGACAGTGGCACAGCGAGCACGCGCTGCAACAAGAAAAACTCGCAGCGCTGCGCAGCGGGTTGGACCTGCTGGCGCAACATGTCCGAACGGTATGGGACAGAACACAGGAACGTCCGTGGGATGCGCTGTGGCGCTGGAGCGAAGCGGCGCTGCCGGTTGAAGCGCAGGAGTCGCTGGTTTCGCTGATGCTTGAACCCCATGGCGACCTTGTTGACGATTTGGCGCAATACATGGCAGCAGACGAAAGTCCTGCAACCAATCTCGACGGTTCCATGAGCGCGGGTGAACTGCAAGCCTTGATCTGCAGCCGTTACGACTGGGCGCTGCGGCCTGACTACGGCAATGCAGCAGATACCGCGCGTTTCTGGTATGTTTCCGAGGATAAGCTCGAGCCGCGGTTGGGCGAACGCTTCGAGGAACCGGGCGCAGAACGCGAACTGCCTCTGGACACCGGACGGCAGGTTGCGGCCTTGAATGAGGCGCTGCAGGAATGTCCCTCGAATACGCCGGTGGCACGGCTGCTTCTGCTAAAACCCGAGCATAGAAGCGCGATTCGTCGGGTGCAGCTATCGGCCCACCGCCCCTTCGCGGAAATTCAGGATAACCTGATCTCGGCCGATCTCATGCCAATTGACATGTTGCGTTGCAAGCTCGCCTTCTTCGGCGCCACGCGCTTCGATCCGCGGTCCGACCGGTGGGTGCGCATAAACCTGTTTCAGGGACTGCCCTATCCAGACGAAATCGGTGGAAGGTGATCGAATGAACGCGATCACACCCGAATCCGTTGCCGGCCCCGACAGCATCTTCCTGTCGCTCTCGGAAATATCGTCGCTGACCTATCGCGCTGCGCGCGGCGCCGGTTACGAATGGGGCGAGGCTGAAGAGGCGGCATTTGCTTCGGTTTGGCTGTCGCGTGCCGGTCTGGACTGGGCTGGAACAATCCTGGCGGTGCTGAACGGCGCGCGCGCCTGCGCTCCATTGCCGTCCCGAGGCCGCTGGGCTGCTGTTGGCCAGCTTTGTCCGTTGCGCACGGGTATAGCCATTGCCGATTTTGCGACCTTGCAGGAAGGACCGTCCACCCACCCGGTAGAATGCGTGGCGGTCGCACAGCCGCTTCTTGTCGTACCGTTCGTAGCGCGTGCAGCGAATTTCCTGGCCCGGCCCATTGGCGTTTTCTGGACGGATAATCAGGTTTTTTTGCAGCCGGAGCAGCCTCCGCTTATCGAAAGCTCTGTGGATACTTGCAAACCCGTTGATGTGACAATTGCGTGCGAAAATGTGCGGCGCGCCATGCCGATGTGGTCGCAATTCCACCACGCAGAAATATGCAATGCGCAGTACGGGGAACTGAACGCCCTGGCATTGCGGACGACGGTTCCGACCTCGGCCCGTTCGCAGGCCGGAGCGGGTGGAGAGGAAGGTGACAATGACTGAAGCCTTCAAATTCCAATCATGCCCGGCCATTCGGCCCGGCGACACTTTCATGAAAGACCAACTGGGAGAAAAGATATGAAAAAATTGCTGTTTGCGATCGCATTGGGTGCCTTTACCCTTCCTGGCGTCGCGCATGCCGAATGCGGGAAGGTTTCTTTGGCCGAGATGAACTGGGCTTCGGCATCGTTCATCACCAAGGTCACTGAATTCCTGATGACCCAGGGCTATGGTTGCGAAGTGACGCTCGTGCCTTCGGCTACCACCACTGCAATCACGTCGCTTGCCGAGAACAACGAACCGGACGTTGTGCCGGAGCTTTGGATCAACTCAGCACCGCTCTACACCAAGCTTGAAGCCGAAGGAAAGGTGAAAAAAGCCACGGATGTATTTTCAGATGGCGGCACCGAGAACTGGTGGGTTCCGGACTACCTCGTTGAGCAACACCCCGAATTGGCCACGATTGATGGGGTTCTCGCAAATCCGGCTCTGGTTGGTGGGAAATTTCACAACTGCCCTGACGGCTGGGGTTGCCGCATCGCCAACGACAATCTGATAAAGGCTTTCGAATTCGACAAGCACGGCATGGAGGTTTTCAACCACGGTTCCGGTGAAACCCTCTCGGCGGCCATGGCTTCTGCCTACGAAAACAAGGAACCCTTCTTCGGCTATATGTACGGTCCAACTGCAGTTCTTGGCCGCTACAACATGGTGCCCGTCGACATGGGGCCTCATGATGCGGAGATCCATGCCTGCAACCAGACCGTTGATTGCAAGTCACCGGCCAAATCGGCATACCCCGCTGCTCCGGTTCTGACGGTCGTGACCGCTGATTTTGCCGAAAACAATCCGGAAATCTTCGATCTTGTCAGCAAGATATCGTTTACCTCGCAGGGGCTCAGCCAGTTACTCGCCTGGCAGGCAGACAATGGGGCCTCGTCGGAAGAGGCCGCCGTTCACTTCCTGACAGAGAACAAATCCACATGGGAGAATTGGGTCAACGACGCAGCGCGCGAGAAACTCTCCGCCCTGTTCGATTGATAAAACAGGAGGGGTGAGGCCATCGGCTTCGCCCCTTTCTTGGGAAAAGAATAAAACCGGGGAGAACGCCATGGCGACGTATGATTTCCTTTTCGACGGACTGGGCTTGCGCGCCTGGTGTGGCGAGAAAGGCAGTTCAGATGGTCCCATGACGATGGCGGAATTGCTGGCCAGGAAGAAAACGGGCGGCGCTGAAGACGGGTTTGCTCTGGATTCGATCTGGAACCTGCCATTTCCTTCCCTCGACGAGCTCAACCGCGCATGTGCGCAGTTCGCACGAACACGAGACATGACAAAGAGCGTGGAAAACAGCTTTCTGGGCATCAAGGATGGCCTCAAAGCGGTGCTCGATCCGCTTACCCAGCCGCTTAGCTGGCTGCTGGAAGGCGCGCTTTACCTGTTTGCCGCGACGCCCTGGTGGCTGATGATCTTTTTTCTTGCAACGCTTGCCTATGTCGCTTCCAGATCCGTTCGGCTGATGGCATTTGTGGCTGGCGCTCTGCTGTTTCTGGCGTTCATAGACCACTATGATTACGCCATGCAGACCCTCTCCATCATCTTCGTTTGCGCCTTTCTGTGCGTTTTGCTCGGTGTGCCGATCGGGATTGCCATGTCCCGCAGTGACAGGATGCAAAGGCTGATGATCCCGGTCCTAGACATGCTCCAGACGTTGCCGACCTTCGTCTATCTCATTCCACTGATTTTCCTGTTCTCGGTCACCGAACCGAAGCTCTATGGAATCGCGATTATCCTTTACGCGATCGTTCCGGTTGTCCGCCTGACCGATCTGGGCATCCGTCTCGTCGATCAGGAGGTGATCGAGGCAGCCGATGCATTCGGCATGACGAAGCGTCAGAAGCTGTTCGGTGTTCAGATTCCGCTGGCCCTTCCCAACATTATGGCAGGGGTCAATCAGACCATCATGATGAGTCTCGCGATGGTGGTTATTGCCTCGCTGGTTTCGGCCCCGGGACTCGGCGTTCTGGTGCTGCGTGGCATCAGAAACCTCGAACTTGGCGTAGGCCTCGTTGCCGGTCTCGGCATTGTGTTGCTTGCTGTCATTCTTGACCGCGTGACAAAGGCAGCGCTGGCAAGAGTGAATGCCTCGACCAGCGTCGGTCGTCACTGAAGGGAGATGAAAATGCCTAAGGAAATCAGCATCTCCATCCGAAACCTGTACAAGGTATTCGGAGCAGCACCGCAGGATGCGATGAAGCATGTCCTGGACGGCATGAGCAAGTCCGAACTCATGGAAAGTCATGGCCATGTGCTTGGATTGCGCGATATCAACGTCGATATGCATGCCGGCGACATCACGGTCATCATGGGCTTGTCGGGTTCCGGCAAATCGACGCTGATCCGGCATGTCAACCGGCTGATCGAGCCGACGGCAGGCGAAATCTGGGTCGATGGCGAGAACGTGCTGGAATTCGGGGAGGATCGGTTGCGGCAAATGCGGCGCATGCAGATGTCTATGGTTTTCCAGCATTTCGCCCTGCTGCCGCATAGAACTGTCCTGCAAAATACCGGCATGGCGCAGGCGGTGCGCGGCGAAGGCAGGGCGGGTTACGAAAAGGCTGCTCATGAGTGGCTGGAGCGGGTAGGCCTGAAAGGTCAGGGGCATCAGTATCCGCATCAACTTTCCGGCGGCATGAAGCAAAGAGTCGGCATCTCCCGGGCGCTGACCTCAAATGCGCCGATCATGCTGATGGACGAAGCCTTCTCCGCACTTGATCCGCTGATCAGGACAGACATGCAGGACCTTCTGCTGGAACTCCAACAGGAACTGAGAAAGACAATTGTGTTCATCAGCCACGACCTTGATGAGGCGTTGAAACTCGCAGATCACCTTGTGATCCTGAAGGACGGTATCGTCATACAACAGGGCGAGCCACAGGAAATTCTCCTGAACCCCAATGATCCCTATATCGTCGACTTTATCAGCGACATCAATCGTGCGCGGGTCCTGCGCGCCCGTTCCATCATGACACCTGCAGAGAAGGCAGGCCATGTGATTGTATCCGGTGAAGTCGATGCGGAAGACACGTTGGAGACAATCATCTCCAGATCAAACGGGGATACCGGTCACAGTTACACCGTCATGGGTGACGGCAAGCCCATTGGGGTTCTGGACATGAAGACCCTGGTCAGGGCTTTGGTTCCCTCGGGTGCTGCGAATGACGGCATGAGAAAGCGGGCCACTTGAACTTTGAGTAATCCCGGCAATTGTGCGAGACCTACCGTCCGCCGACCTTGATTCCGGGGGCGGGGCGCTCTTCGAATATCTTTCTTCGGAACCGGTAAAGCGCGGCCGGACGACCACCTGTGGCGACGCTGGTGTGTCCGGTCGGTTCGACCAGTTCCGCGCCTTCCACAAGGCGTCGGAAATTCTGTTTGTGCAGGTGGCGCCCGGAAATGGCTTCGACGGTTGACTGCAGTGCGGTCAGGGTGAATTCCGGTGGCATCAATTCGAAAACCACCGGGCGGTATTTCAACTTGCCACGCAACCGCGCGATGGCGGTTGCCAATATGCGCCGGTGATCAAGCCGCATTTGACGGCCCAGTTCGCCGGACAGTCCTGTCTGCGCGATACGACCATCGCTGACAGCCTCTTCAATCAGGCCCGCTTCGTAGAGGATTTCGTAGCGTTCCAGAACACGTTCCTCATCCCAGGGGAAATCATGGTCGCCAAAGGCCAGCCGCAATCTCGATTTGCGGCTTGGAAGATGCCGGTTGCTGTCCGCATTTTGGGGCTTGTTTGCCCAGTCTTTCAGGGCCGGCATGATGATTTCGTCCAGCATCGGCGGGCGTCCGGAGCGCCAGTCCTCCCATGGCAGGTAACCATACCATTTGTGCCAGGCGGCACCCGCGCGCTGCAGTGCGCCGCTCTGATTGCCGTCATCGCGGGTCAGCGCCAGATAGCCGACGGATATGATGTGCGGTCCGGTGTCATCGGGTTGTTTTTGTCGGCCCCGGTCGCCGAATGTATAGAGTTGTTCGACATAACCCAGATGCAGGGCTGTCTGCTCCTCCACCGATGCGCGCAATCCGGTTTCGAACGTCCGGTGATGCAGGGGATCAAAGGAACCAAGCGGCAACCCGTCCAGCAAAGCGCCATTCGTGGCCCTGGCCTCGTCCATGGAAATGACGAGAATCTGCGGCTCATTCTCCATCACTGTGACGATGGCCGCGTTCAAACCGATTGCAATTGCTGTCGACCCCGCCGTCATGGCTATAACTCCAGCGGCATGAGGAAGGGTGAGCCTTCCGAGGCCTGTGCACCGCGACCAATGCGCTTTATGGCGGTGATCATCCGGCCGTCACGCTTCAGCACATGGTCCGCAAGGGTGACCATGCGGACATTGGGGGTCGCCGACGGGGAGCGGCGGCGCAGCTCAAGGGCCAGTTGCATTTCATCAAGATCGGGATTGAGCGCCGAGGCAATGATATAGGCCGCTGCCGTTGATCTGGAGATGCCCATCCAGCAATGGACGAGCAGCGGCGCGGATCTGTCCCAGGTCCTTGCGAAGTCGATCAATTGGTCAATATGGTGCTCTTCCGGTCTGTTTAGCCCGTCAACCGCAACGCTGATGTCATTCATGTCCAGAAAGAGATGACGCTCGGGGCGAATGCCGGCCGGACGCTGCATGTCGTTTTTGGCCGAAAGCAGCGTGATCATTTCGCGTGGCTGATGCAGCTCGGCGGTCTGGATCAGACGGGAGAGGGAACAGACGATGAGTTGCGGCATCGACAGCCTTTTCATTTTTTGTTCGGTTTCGTGCCGCGCCAGGCTTCAATTTCCTGATAGCGCCGCATGAATGCGCGCTGAACCGTGGTGATCGGCAGCGGTTCCATTTCCACCATATCACGGCTGATCCCGCGCGGTCGTCCAAAAAGCTTGATGGCTTCCTCTTCAGAAAACCCGGCCAGTGCAACGGCTTCAAAATAGGCCGAAATCCGGTCGGCCCGTTTGATCTGGGTTTTCAGCACTCTGGATGTCGACGGCGGCAGCGAAAAACGCAGATGAATGGCCTCTTCAAGGCGCTTCTCCACCTTCTTGTAATCCCCTCCGACAATTGCCTTGAACGGCGAAATCATGTCCCCGATGACGTATTCCGGTGCATCGTGAAGCAGTGCCACCAGACAATCATCGGCACTGGCTGCAGGGCGCAGCCTGGCAAAAATGCGTTCAACGACCAGCGAGTGTTGTGCAACGGAAAAAGCATGGGAGCCTTTTGTTTGCCCGTTCCAACGCGCCACGCGTGAAAGGCCATGGGCAATGTCGGAAACCTCGACATCAAGCGGCGAGGGATCCAGCAGATCCAGACGGCGTCCCGAAAGCATTCGTTGCCAGGCGCGTGGTGCGGGTCGAACGGACGTCATGGCAGTCAGTCCCCGTCAGCCTCGGTAGTGCTTTCGGCTCTTGGAAAGACAAGCTTCGTCCAGGCGGGCAGGGTGATCGTCACAGCGACGTCACCGGCCAAGATGGGCTGGTCGGCGTCCAGGGCCGCTCCAATCTTGTCGATGCGCACCAATGCCAGCCCGCGATCGCCGACAACAGTCCCGAGCGTTCCTGCCGCGCGGCCATTCGCCATGATCGGTGTTTCGGTATCGGGCAGCGGTGCATGGGCCCGCACGCTCACGACGCGACGCCGCGCGGTTGCACGATGTTGCATGCGCGAGACAACCTCCTGACCAACGAAACAACCCTTTTTGAAGGATACCCCGCCGTTCAGGTCCATCAGGACGTCGTGGGGAAAAACATCGGAAAGCTTGTAATCGGCTTCCGCCTCGGCGACGCCTGCTTCAATCCTCAACAGATCATAATCGGCCTGCAGTGCGTCGCATGCCAGTGCCTGGCCGTAGACCCGGTAGACGGGGATGCCTTCAACAAACCGGCTGTCTTGCAGGAAACCTGGCTTCGCATCCATGTCCCAGACGGCCTGGACGGACAGGTCTTCAAGCGCACTGATTTGCGCTTTGGCGCGCAACCGGTACATGGTCATGCGCTGAACAAAAGCTGCAATCTGCGTTGTGTTCATGTCAAAGAGGAACCGGCCTTCGCCATCACGTGAGACCAGAAAATCAAACATTATCTTTCCCTGCGGGGTCAACAGGGCGCCCGGCCGAACGATGCCATCGGGCAGGTTGTCGACATCACAGGAGATGACATCCTGCATCAGCGATTGGGCATCTTCGCCGCTGATGCAAACCAGGCTTCTATGCGCAAGTGTCAGACAGGTCATTGGGCTCTCGCTTGGTGATTTGGTGCTTGGCTTTAGGTAGTCCGGTCTGGTGGGATGGGCAAGTGGTTCTGGTGAGATCGTTGAGTTTGAACCGGTAGGATGTCAGTCCCCGGCCACATAGAATTTCCAGTCACCTTCGGGGCCGATGGCCGTTCGATAAAAATTGTAGCCGCCATAGGCTCTCATGTCCTCGTAATCCCCGGCGGTCACGATGCGGTACAATTCAACCATCTGCCTGTTTTCCAACTGGTCCAGCGGAACGGAATAGAAATAGGGCCAAAGATAGGATTCGTTCGGTCCACCTTCATCCAGATGGACAAAGCCGGCATTCAATATATCCAGCAGGATGGCCAGCAGCTCCTGGCCTTCTCCATCGCCTGAGGTGTCACGCAGAAAGTCTATCGGGTCGCCATCAAGTCCGCTGATAGACAATTGCGTCTGGGTGGGGCCGGTTCCCAGCAAGGGACGCAGGTTTTCAATATCGCCCTCAGAGGCAGCGGCAATGATAAGATCACGCATGCGCCGCACCGGCTCCGGCAGGCTGGTCAGATCGTAAAGGATTGGCGGGGCGGTAACCCGCGGTGGAGCGTGCGCGTCCTCCTCCGAAACGCCGGTTTCCAGACTGTCCCCATCCTTGGTCAGGGCGTCTTCGGGGATACCGCTTTCTGCAGCTGGGAGGTCTTCGACAGTGTCTGGCTCGGCCTTGCCGATGTCACTGAGCGCCAATCGGTCATAATTTATGTGTGCCTGCTGAGCGGAGGCTCTTGTCGGATGAACGGTGCAAAGAACTGTTCCGGCTGCAAGCAATGCGATCAGCAGGCAAGACACGGCACGATCGCCGCCACGCCCTTTTTCGCCCCATACAATCATGCCTGCCAGCTCCCGGTCCCCTTGAGACGTCCTGTATTTACTGAACCAGACGTTCCGGCGAAAATTCACCCGTCAGCATCCGTTGTTTCAAATCATCAAGGATGGCTTCAGTCGCGTCTTCGCCAAACATCTTGATGGTTTCACGCATCACCGTCACAAATGCCGCATCGGCAATGATTTCCGGCTCAATACCATCGGCAACGCCTTCGGCCCAGGCTTCCGTCTGGTGTTCGAGCGCTGTCATCATTTTCTCATGTACGATCATCTCATCGATATCGGACAGGTTTGTTTCCGTCATATCACCACCTGGAGTTCACTTCTCCGCAATTTCCCACAAACAAAGTAACACGCAATTTAAGTTAAATGCGGCACAGTGAAATGTCAGGTTAATAGATTACTAATTTCCGTAGCGCGCTATGATCTCCGATGCAAGCACGAGACCCTGTTTGCGGTGCAGTTCTTCAGCTTCAATCGCCACATTGCTGCATTTCGTGTGGACAGAGGCAAATGACCGGTATCCCTTGTTGAAGGCCGCGATCAGCCGTGCACGCCGTTCCGGTTCGCGCGCTTCCAGATTGATCAGAGCCTGCATCTTGTCGCGCCAGCCCTCATCCGTCGCCAGGCACAGGGTGCGCAGGTAGTGCACGGAACCGACAATCTCGGAAAGCCGGATCAACCGGTCTTCATAGGGCGGTTTTGCATCCTGTGCTCCGGCCGGCGCCATACCCGTCAGGGTCAGCGCGGCGCAGAGCATGAAAATCTTGCAAGGTCTGTGTCTCATGATCGTCAAATACCGCTTTTGCCGGTCAAACCCAATAGGCATTGCGACAGGTTGTCATTGGTTTTTTGATTTCTCGATGGTGACATCCGGCAAGAAGGCATGGGCGACAAAGGCGAAGGTCACGTCATGGGGCACATCCTCGCCATCCTGGCGGACCGTGATGTTGCCCACGTCACGTCCGTTTGCAATGCGGCTGCTGTCAAGCGCCGATGCCTGTCCCTTTTCCCATGCGAATGTCATGCCCAGCCTTGTCAGCGGGCCTTCCTCACGTATTTTCAGCATGGAAAGGGCAATCGGCCTGGCGCCGCGCACCACAACGACGCGTTCCATCGGGTTGATGTCCTGCGGCAATTCACCGGAGAACAAAAAAGGCTGGCTCAGACTGTCGTATCCCTCATAGGGATTGAAGCCATAGTTCCGCAAGCCCGGATTACCCGGCACCAGAACCTTGCCATCGGGAAAGCGGGTCTTGAAATTTTTCCACGATTCCAGCCGTGACGGGATGCGTTTCAGCTTTGTGCCGGTCATTTCACCGGCGATGGCTTCGCCGGTAAATTGTTGCCACCAGCTTTCGGTGCGCCGGTCGTACATCACCAGATCGGAATGGCGCAATTTGCCGGTCGTGCCGAATGTGTCTGCCTGTCCCGCAACACGCCGGTCAAAGACCAGTGCCGCATTGCATAGCGGGCAATAAGTCACGGTGACAGGTACGCCGCCCACGGTATCGTTGGCAATTTCATGCCACATCAATATGCGCAACGGATAGGCGCGGGCATCGCCGCCGATTTCCAGGCCGATCACCGGTTCATTGTCTGCCAGGTCATTGACGGAGGCGACGGTAATGAACGCAGGATCATCAATCGAGGGAATGCCATCCTTTGGCGGACCACCGGACATGATTTCATCATAGTCGATCGCTGTTTTTGAAAAATCCGTCGACCAGCCCTGCCGCGACCATGCGTCGGGATCGGACCATGCGACCCCGGTCTGAAAAAGCAGTAGTGCAAAAGCGACCAGTCCCGCCCTTGCCATCGATTTTCCGGCAATCATCTGTGTCTCCCGGATCCGTACCAGAGCATCTTACCAAGCAAAAGCCCGTGGAACCATTCAAGGCGCGTCACTTTCGCTTGATGCTCCTATGCCGGGCCAAGGCCGTAGACTTCGAAGTGCTCTATACATTCCAGCACGCTGGCAGGGGTCGGCAATGCTCTAATTTCCGCAGCAGTGTACCAGGCGGCCTCAAGAGCATCATCGGCAGCGACAGGCCTCTGTTGATCATCTGTATCGGCGAGGTGGACCGCCAGGACATAGTGGCTTGACAACAGACCTGCCGCGTCGTGCTCGATCAGATCGTAAAATCGGAAAAATCGGGGGTTATAAGCCTTGATTCCGGTCTCTTCGCGCAATTCGCGAAGCGCTGCCTCGGCAAGCAATTCACCCGGCTCAACCTTGCCGCCGGGAAACGCGTAGTCTCCAGCGGCCTGGCCATGGGCACGGCGGACCATCAAGTAGGTGTTCCCGCGCTTGAGGACACAGGAAGCAGCGATGCGCGGATAAATCATGCCTATTTTCTTGCCTATCTTGAGCCTCTTGTCCAGAGCGCGTAAACAGGCAATTCGATTGCACGTGCCTGACGGCAAACACTTCAGTGCATTTTCAAGATGGGTCTTTCATGTGTGGTCGCTTTTCATTGATTTCCTCGGCCGACGCTTTGGCGGCGTTTTTCGAACTGGCCGAACTGGAACGCCATGAACCGCGTTACAATATTGCACCGACCCAACCTCTGTTGATGGTCATGGCAGGTCACGGGCCAGCGCTGGCGCCGGCCAGCAACCGGGCCAACCGCGTGCCCGTATTCGTGCGCTGGGGCCTGTTGCCATCCTGGGTGAAAGACCCGAAAGATTTTCCACTGATCATCAATGCCCGCAGTGAAACGGCTGAGGCGAAAGCCTCCTTCAAGTCACCCATGCGCCATCGCCGGACGTTGATTCCCGCGTCGGGCTTCTATGAGTGGCAAAGGCAGGGGCGCCAGAAGCCGCAGGCCTATTGGGTGCGCCCGCGCGACGGCGGTATCGTCGCCTTTGCCGGCCTGATGGATACATGGTCCTCAGCAGATGGATCCGAAATTGATACAGGCGCCATTCTGACGACCGGCGCCAATGAAGCCATCAGTCACATTCATCACCGCATGCCGGTCGTCATCAAGCCCGAAGACTTCTCCCGTTGGCTCGACTGTAAGACACAGGAACCGCGCCATGTGCGTGACCTGTTTGAGCCGGTTGACAATGACTTTTTTGAAGCCATTCCCGTATCCGACAAGGTCAACAAGGTTGCCAATATGGAGCCGGACCTGCAGGATCGGGTGGAACCGGCACCGCTGGTCGAATCCCCATCGGAGAGCAAACCGCCGAATGATGATCAAATGTCACTGTTTTGACCGGTGCACCACACGTTTGACCAGGCAGGCAAAAGATGTTTGACGATCCCGTTTTACGCGCGGCAATGGCCGGTTTTTTTCTAGGCGGATCGCTGATTGTCGCCATTGGCGCGCAAAATGCCTTCATTTTGCGACAGGGTCTGGTGCGCGCCCATGTTTTTGTCGTCTGTCTGATCGGTGCATTGTCGGACGGCATTCTCATAGCCGCTGGCATTGCCGGGCTGGGGACGCTGGTCGCGCGGTCACCCATTCTCATCAATATCGTCACGCTCAGCGGTGCGGCCTTTCTGTTTGGCTATGCATTTCTGGCCTTGAAAAGGGCGCTCTATCCCCACGGAATGGAAGTTGCAGACAAGAAGGCCGGCAGTCTGGCCGCAGCAGTGACCACGTGTCTCGCGCTGACTTTTCTCAATCCGCATGTCTACCTGGACACGGTGTTGCTGATCGGAGGTCTTTCCGGGCAATATGACGGCACGGCGCGACTGGCTTTTGGCTGCGGCGCGGTGCTGGCATCCTTCGTCTGGTTTTTCGGACTTGGCTATGGCGCGCGATTGTTGGCGCCGATCTTTGTCAAACCTTTGGCCTGGCGGATTCTCGATCTTCTCATCGCGCTGATCATGGCCGTACTGGCCATCGGTTTGCTGCTGCGTTTTCTCAACGGCTGAAATTGCGCAATGTCGTGACTTGACGTTGCTGTCACAAGCGGCGATAAGTTGCCTCATGAAAACGCTTCGCGGCACAGCCGCCACATGCATCTGCTGGATTATTATTCGCTAGCCAATCGCTGGTCCGGCTGTTTTCGTCTCCACTTGTTTCAAGACAAAAGCCCTGGCCAAAGGCACAATGGGAGTATGTTTTATGGGCAATCCGCGCCTGAAACTGTACAATACACTGACACGTCAAAAGGACGCGTTTCAGCCGATTGATCCGGACAACGTTCGCATGTATGTCTGTGGTCCGACAGTCTATGATTATGCCCATATCGGCAATGCCCGGCCGGCCATCGTCTTTGATTTGCTGTTCCGACTGCTGCGCCATCTCTATGGCGCGAAACACGTCACCTATGTCCGCAACATCACCGATGTTGATGACAAGATAAACGTCCGCGCCGCGCGCGATTATCCCGATATGCCGCTTAATGAAGCCATTGCTCTGGTGACGGCCAGAACGACGGAACAATACCATCTGGATGTGCACCGTCTTGGTTGCCTGGAGCCAACGATAGAACCGCGCGCAACGGACAATATTGCCCAGATGCAGCAGATGATCTCTACGCTGATCGACAAGGGCCATGCCTATCAGGCCGGCGGCGAGGTCCTGTTTGATGTGAAATCGACCGCCCAATACGGCGCCTTGTCGCATCGCAAGCTGGAAGACCAGCAGGCTGGCGCCCGCGTTGCAGTCGAGAGCCACAAGAAGAATCCCGGTGATTTTGTCTTGTGGAAACTGTCGTCCAACAATGAGCCAGGCTGGGACTCACCCTGGGGCATCGGGCGTCCCGGATGGCACATTGAATGTTCGGCGATGAGTGAGCGCTATCTGGGCGAGGTCTTCGACATTCATGGCGGTGGGCTCGACCTGATCTTCCCCCATCACGAAAATGAAAATGCGCAATCGTGCTGCACCCATGGAACCAGCCAGATGGCCAATGTCTGGATGCACAATGGCTATCTGCAGGTCGAGGGGCAGAAAATGTCGAAAAGTCTCGGCAATTTCATCACCATCAATGCGCTGCTGGACGAGGACAAATTCGGCGGCAGAAGCTGGCCGGGAGAGGTCCTGCGGCTGGCCATGCTGATGACCCACTATCGCGAGCCGATTGACTTCAGCAAACGCAAACTTGAGGAGGCGGAAACCCTGCTGGAAAAATTTGCGCGGAAAGTGGGTGACGCATCGGCTGATGGAACGGCGGATCAACAGATCGTCGAGGTGCTGTGCGATGATCTCAATTTCTCTGCAGCCATGGCGCGGCTGAGCGTTCTGGAGGGGCCACAATTGGCCGCGACGATGCACCTGCTTGGATTCGATGAATACCGGAAGGCAAAAAATGCCGATGTCGATGAAGTCATGATTGCCGAGCGCATCGCGGCGCGGCTGGCTTTTCTGGAGCAGAAAAACTGGTCTGAGGCTGATGCCATTCGTGATGACCTGTTGGAAAAGGGCATACAATTGAAAGATGGCAAGGATCCCGATACCGGAGCCCGCACGACCACCTGGGAAATGAAATAATGAGCGCGCGCGAAAAAATCTTTCTGTTCGACACTACGCTGCGCGACGGCCAGCAGACACCGGGTGTGGATTTTGGCGTTGAAGACAAAATTGCCATTGCCCACATGCTGGACGAATTCGGTCTTGATTATGTCGAGGGCGGTTATCCGGGAGCAAATCCCACAGATACGGCCTTTTTCGAGCAAAACCGCATGTCGAAGGCCACCATGGTTGCATTTGGCATGACCAAGCGGGCAGGGGTCTCAGCCTCCAATGACCCCGGACTTGCCGCGCTGCTGCAATCGCGAAGCGATGCCATCTGTTTTGTTGCCAAGAGCTGGGACTACCATGTGGATGTGGCGCTCGGCATATCCAACGAGGAAAACCTCGATTGCATCAGGGTATCAGTCGAAGCAACGATCGCCGCCGGCAAGGAAGCGCTGGTCGATTGCGAACATTTCTTTGATGGCTTCAAGGCAAACCCGGATTATGCCATGGCCTGCGCCGGGACCGCCTATGAGGCCGGAGCCCGCTGGGTTGTGCTGTGCGATACCAATGGCGGCACCCAGCCGACCGAAATCGCCAGCATCATCAAAACTGTCATGGCGGGCGGCTTGGCCGGAGATCGCCTTGGCATTCATGCCCATGATGACACCGGTCAGGCGGTTGCCAATTCGCTGGCGGCCATTGAGGCGGGTGTGCGCCAGGTCCAGGGAACATTGAATGGCATCGGCGAACGCTGCGGCAATGCCAACCTTGTGACGCTGATCCCCAACCTCGTGCTCAAACCTGTCTGGAACAAACGCTTTGTCACGTCCATCGATGCAGACAAACTGAAAGGGCTGACACGCCTTTCCCATGCATTTGACGAATTGCTGAACCGTTCGCCCGAAAGCCAGGCGCCCTATGTCGGAACGTCATCCTTTGCCACCAAGGCCGGTATTCATGCCTCTGCATTGCTCAAGGATCCACGCACCTATGAACATGTGCCGCCTGAAACCGTTGGCAACAAACGCCGCGTCATGGTGTCTGACCAGGGTGGAAAATCGAATTTCATCAACGAGCTGAAGAGCAGGGGCATTGAAGTCTCGAAGGATAATCCCGGCCTTGACCGGTTGATTTCCATCGTCAAGGAACATGAAGCCAGCGGCTACGCCTATGAGGGAGCCGATGCCAGTTTCGAACTGCTTGCCCGGCGAACGCTTGGCCGCGTGCCGGAGTATTTCAAGGTCGAGTCCTTTCGGGTCATGGTGGAACGACGCTTTGATGCCATCGGCAATGTGAAAACCGTGTCGGAGGCAATCGTCAAGGTCGAGGTCCATGGTGAAACCAAAATGTCTGTGGCCGAGGGAAATGGTCCGGTCAACGCACTGGATATCGCGCTGCGCAAGGACCTTGGCCGCTATCAAAAAGAGATCGAAGATCTGGAGTTGACGGATTACAAGGTGCGTATCCTCAATGGCGGCACTGAAGCCATCACCAGGGTTCTGATCGAATCGCGTGATACCACGGGCCAGAGATGGTGGACCGTCGGGGTCTCGGATAATATTATTGATGCGTCATTTCAGGCTCTGATGGATTCGGTTACCTACAAATTGCTGAAGACAGGCTGCACATGATTTGCACATTGGCTTGATGCCGGGTGCTTTGTCGCTCTGTATGGAATAATCCTGTCTCGAAAATCGAAAGTGTCCCGCCATGGGTGGCAAGGAAACAGACAATTCCGCATTGCGGGGCTTTGGCTTCGCGATGGGAGCCTACCTTCTCTGGGGGGTGATGCCGCTCTACATGAAAATGGTGAGCCATATTCCACCCGTTGAGGTGGTTGCCTACCGAATTTTATGTTCTGTTCCTGTTGCAGGCATCCTCATTTTGCTGCTGGGACGCACGGCAGACCTCAAGCTGGCCTTCAGACATCCCAGAACGCTGTTGCTTGCGGCGGTAACAGCCATATTCATATCGATCAACTGGGGCATCTATGTCTGGGCGATTGCCAATGAGCAAACGGTTGAAACCGCTTTGGGCTATTACATTAACCCGGTTGTAAACATCGTGCTTGGGGCCGTGTTCCTTGGAGAGCGTTTCAACCGCTTGCAAATGGCAGCTATCGCCCTTGTTTGCGCGGCCCTTGTGTTGTTGACGGTGACGGCCGGCGGATTGCCATGGGTCTCACTGGCGCTGGCCTTCAGCTTCGGTATGTATGGTTTCCTGCGCAAGACCTTGCCGATCGGCCCAAGCCAGGGGTTCTTTCTCGAGGTCCTGCTGCTGAGTGTGCCGTCACTTTTGGTTCTGTACTTCCTGGATATGGACGGCATGGGCCACTTTATGGCCGGTGATGCACGCGATACCGGCTTGCTGCTGATCGCCGGGCCGTTCACTGCTGTACCGCTCATTCTTTACGCCTTCGGGGCGAAACTCTTACGCTTTTCGACGCTCGGCCTGATGCAGTACCTGACGCCGTCCCTTATTTTCCTGGCCGCCATCTTCGTATTCCACGAACCATTATCCATGTGGCAGCTTGCAGCATTCTGTCTGATCTGGATTGCCCTGGCACTCTACACATGGTCCTCGCTGCGTGAGTCTCGTATCGAGGCCAGGCCATTGTTGTGAGGCTATGCGCCTATGATATTGCTAACTGTCTGTCTGCGCACTTTCAATTCCATTGATGCTCCAGTCATAGGTATAATTGGAAATCGAGGCTGAACGGATCTCCTTTGCCTTGGCCGGGCTTGCCAGAGATGCCCAATGCTGCTTGAGCCTGTTCTTGCCGCCGAAATCTTCGGCGTACCAGGAATAGATTTTCGAAGCCGTGATGCGGCCATTCTTGACGGTCACACCGCGGGGATGATTGACGTAGTCAATTGCGTTTTGACGCAGCAGCGCGTCAACATTGGCTCCGGTGAACGCGCTGGTGGCAAGGTTGGGACAGGAATAGGAGGCGCAGTTGAGCCCGTAGTGGGACATTTCGTCCTTGAAAAGCGGCCGAATGATTTGATGCTCTATATCGTCAAGCGACAAATCTGTGCCGTTAACCCGCAAGAGATCTGCTTTCCAGGGGCCGGAACCGAACAGAAATGAGCCGCCGAGATTGATCTTCTTGATCGAGGTCACGGGATAGGCTTCCGCAACGACTTGCAGGGTCTTGGCATTATAAAGATTGATCCAATAGGCATGGGCTTCATTTCGCGACAGGGAAACCGGATTGACCGTTTCCAGCGCAGCAATATAGGCCTTCAGCCCAGAAAGGTTTTTCTTTATTCCGCGATAATCAACCCGGTTATAGCTCTGTGCATCCGGTTTGACGTATCTTTTGAGGAGAACATCGAAGGCGCCATGGTCGACCTTCGATTGGCCTTGCGGACGAAAATCATTCATTGCGGCGGTTGCGGCAAGCGGCTTGAGCGCCGAGACGGCCAACAGGCCTGCAAATCCTGCGATGAGAGTACGGCGATCAATCGGCATGGCTGGCTATATCCTGTGCTGAGGTTCTGTGCAGAGTTCTGTCCCTACCTGCTCAGGCACTTGGCGCTGTCGATAGCCCAGGGCAACCCGCACGAAGGCCGGGTCACCGGCTTGTGAACGGACGTGACCGGTATTGCGGCTGGTGGAACGCAGGAATGAAGAGTTATCGTCAGGCGGCCGTAAAACCGGCGTCACATTTTTTCTATGACGTCCTGTTCACCAGCGCTGACCTCACCTGATTGCCAGGCCTTGAGGATTGTCGGGACGATTTGCGCCGGGTCGGAAACGACCAACGGCTGCGCCAGATGCGCCGTATGCAGAAAACCGGCTGAACGCATGTGGCTCAGCAGTTCCAGCAGCGGATTCCAGAAGCCTGCAATATTGGCAAGCACCATCGGCCGGGTGTGGCGTCCCAATTGCGCCCATGTCATGATTTCGATGATTTCCTCAAGCGTTCCGATGCCGCCCGGCAGGGCGACGAAGGCGCCGGATTTCTCGAACATGGTGTGCTTTCGCGTGTGCATGTCTTCCGTGACGATCAATTCATCGAACACCAGGTCATAGCCATTGCCGGCCTCGCGTGTTTGAAGAAATTCCGGGATAATGCCCGTCACCAGTCCATCGGCTTTCAATACGGCGTCTGCGACAGCGCCCATGAGCCCCTGAGTGCCGCCGCCAAACACCAGCCGGATGTTGTTTTGCGCTATGGATTTGCCCAAAGCCCGTGCCGTCTCTTCATAGGCTGGATCATTGCCCGGTTGGGAGCCGCAATATACACAAATCGATCGAATCTCTGACATGGTCTGAACAAGCATGATGCGGTGCAAAACGTCAAGCAAAACCCGCTTGGTCGGGTGAATGGACAAGGAGCTTTTAACAAAAAAGTCGAAGCGCTTGTTTGCGCACTGCAAAAAGTCTAGTTTGGCCCGAATTTGTGGGCATTGGTCGCATATTGTTGCAAGATTATGACCATTGCCTGAAAACCAATAGTCTATATCCGAATGCAAGCGATTCTTTGTGTGTTGTGTCGGCTGGAGTTAAGAAATGAATAGAAAGAATTCCGGGAAATTGGCCATTGCTGGTCTGGTAATCATCGCGCTTATTGGCGTGTACCTTTACCGGGCTGATCCTTTGGGATGGCAATCCAATGCGCTCATGACGTCAAAATCAACTCCGGAAATGACACAATCGGAGCCATCGGACACCAAGAAAGCGCCGGACTCCACGCAGCCAGCCAGCGCCGTATCGGACTTGACGGCAGGTGAGGGCGATTCGGAAAACGAAGAAACACAGGCTGCCGCGACACAGAGCCCAACGTCAAAGAGCGATACGCCGGCAGATGACCTGGAAGAGGCCGCCGAAGCCGTCGCAGCAGCGATTCCTGGTTTTGATGTCGTTCGCGTGGAACCGGACGGATCGACGCTGATTGCCGGTCATGGTGCTCCGGATTCGACAATCGAGATTGTAAGAAATGGAGAAGTGCTGGCAACAACAAAGGCAGGCACAACCGGTGATTTTGCCTTTGTGATGGATGAGCCGCTGCCTGCCGGCAATCACGAGATTATATTGCGGGCGGTTGGTGAGGATGATTCCATCACGGATTCGCAGGAAATCGCCATGATCAGCGTGCCTGAGAGCGATCCGACAAAACTTCTGGTCATGGTAACGAAGCCCGGTGAGGCAAGTCGCATCATCAACCAGCCAAAGATTACCGAAAGCGAGCAGACGGCTTCGCAAACAGCGATGGTCGGTGGCGATGCAGATGCAACGGCAACGGAGCCTGCATCGGAAATTGTCGCCGATAGTGGTGCTGTCGCGGACAAGCAACCATCCGACATGACCTCGAACAAGGAGATAGCGTCGGCCAAGGAGATGACCTCTGCCGAAACGGCCACGGAAGATGAAGTGGCCGCTGAAACGCCCAAAAGCGATGACGCGGCTGGCGAAATGGTTGCGGCCTCCAAGGAAAATGCAGCCGTTTCGAACGAATCATCCGATGCTGAAACAGCCTTGGCAGAATCATCTGATACAGCCACAGAAGATGAGGCAGCCAGCATCGACGCTGACACGTCAAATCAGGAAGAAACAGTCGTCGCCAACCTTGCCGCAGATACGGGCGAGAGCAATCAGCCGGCAGACGACAATAAACCAGCCACGGCAGCAGCAACGAAGTTGCGTATTGATGCGGTCGAAATTGAAGCTGGTCAGATATTTGTCGCCGGATCTGCAACACCTGGCGCAACCGTTCGGGTTACGGCCGATGGCGAAGTCATCGGAACGAGCCAGGTCAGCAATAACGGCCGTTTTCTGGTAGAAGCCAATAAGGATATCGCTGTCGGCGAACACACCATCGGCGCCGATCTGAAGCTGGCTGGCAGCACAGATACGGCTATGCGTGTTGCGGTGCCTTTCACCCGGCCTGAAGGCGAATTGGTGGCGGCTGTCGCTGCCCCCGCTGCCCCCGCTGCCCCCGCTGCAAAGGCAGAGGAAGAAACCGACACGGCCATGGCGGCAGTTGAAAAGGCAGACGATCAGGCGACGACTGGCGACGATGCAGCCACGGATGCAGACGAAGACACCGTGGCGGCGCAAGCCGACACAAAGGCTGACTCGAATGAAGTTGCAGGTGTTGAAGCCGCAAAGACTGAGATGGCTGCTGTCGATACGAAGGAAATTTCACAAGACCCTGCGCCATCCTCCACCACCACTGCTGTCGTGGATGCTGCGGCAGATGCAGACGAAGACACCGTGGCGGCAGAAACAGACACAATGGCGGACACAGACGCAGCAGCAGACGCTGAAAGCGAAAAGCCTGAAATGGCTGCCGTGGATACCAAGGAGACTGCAGAAGACGCTGCGCCGTCTTCCTCCACCACCACTGCTGTCGTGGATGCTACGGCAGATGCAGGCGAAGACACCGTGGCGGCAGAAACCGACACCATGGCGGATACAGACGCAGCAGCAGGCGCTGAGGCCAAAAAGCCTGAGATGGCTGCCGTTGTTGATACAAAGGGGCCTGCAGAGGGCTCTGCGCCGTCTTCCACCACCACTGCTGTTGTGAATGCTACGGCAGATGCAGACGAAGACACCGTGGCAGCAGAATCCGACACCATGGCGGATACAGACGCAGCAGCAGGCGCTGAGGCCAAAAAGCCTGAGATGGCTGCCGTTGTTGATACAAAGGGGCCTGCAGAGGGCTCTGCGCCGTCTTCCACCACCACTGCTGTCGTGGATGCTACGGCAGATGCAGACGAAGACACCGTGGCAGCAGAATCCGATACCATGGCGGATACAGATGCAGCAGCAGGTGCTGAGGCCGAAAAGCCTGAGATGGCTCCCGGTGATACGAAAACGCCTTCAGACAGCGCTACGCTATCGTCAGCCACCGCAAAAGCAGAGGCAGACAAGGCTGCGGGTACCGATACGGCCAAGGCCGTTTCGGACGCAACGAAAGTTGCGGAGGCGGAAAAGCCTGAATTGGCCGCAGTGGATGCCATGGAGCCATCAGCAGGCGCTCCGTCATCTCCTGATGTCGCTGTCACCGCTGACGCTGACGTGGTGGCGGATGAAGTTGAAGATACCGTGGCGGCGGGCATCGAGACCAAGGCGGGCTCGGATGCAGCAGCAAGTGCTGCTGCGGCAAAGCCGGAAGTTGCTGCCGTGGACACACAGGCACCTTCATCTGGTGCCGCACCAACTTCAACCACCGTTGCAGCCGATATGGACGCGGATGAAGATACTGTGGCAGCCACGGACTCGGCGGATGGTACGGAGGTTTCGAAACTTGCCACCAACATGGAGGCGGATGGACCAGAGACTATCATGCAACCGGCTCTTCAACCGGTCGACAGTTCGGTCATTATCCGTCGCGGAGATACCCTGTGGCAGATATCGCTGCGTATCTACGGCAAGGGCGTGCGTTACACCACCATCTATCTGGCCAATGAGGATGAGATCGAAAACCCGGATTTCATTGAACCCGGACAGATCTTTGCAGTGCCGGACAAACCGCTTGATAATGCGGAGAAACTGCATCGAGACAGAATTCTTCATAATTAGGGGTTTTCGAAACGCTTGACTGGATCAATCTGGAACCTATCTAATAAGGGTAGGTTCCAGCCTGTCTTTTCTCTACCTATAGACTAGGCAGCAATTGTAAAATTGCTGCCTTGAAACTGTTGAACGCGCTCAACTGCGCCAATGGCACCACAACAATTCGCTTTTCCGCTGAGCATCCTGGCAGTGGTCAAAACGATTTCGACGAATTCCAGCGCATCATGCTTCAGAAGGCATTTCCTTGTCCGATCAGAAAAAAACAATTTCATCCGAAACGGGTAATCCGCTCCAAACGCTCAAGAATCTGTGGCCCTACATGTGGCCATCGGACAGGGCCGACCTCAAGCGACGGGTCATGTGGGCGGGCGGCTTCCTGCTGGTCGCCAAAGTCGCTCAGGTTGTCGTTCCCTATTTTTTCAAATGGGCAACGGATGCGCTGAACGGCAACACCGACGGGCTGGGATTCCTGCCAGCCGTGCTGATCGCGCCCATCATGCTGGTGATTGCCTACAATTTTGCCCGGGTTATCCAACTGGGTTTCAATCAGTTGCGCGATGCACTGTTTGCCAAGGTTGGACAGCATGCCGTTCATCAACTTGCCTATCGCACATTCGTTCACATCCATCGGCTTTCACTGCGATTCCATCTGGAACGGCGCACCGGTGGCCTCTCGCGCGTGATAGAGCGTGGTGTCAAGGGTATTGAGGCAATCGTTCGCTTCACCATCCTCAACACATTGCCGACCCTGCTTGAATTTGCCCTCGTTGCGGTGATTTTTGGCGTCACCTACGGTCTTTCCTATGTTGTCGTGACCGCCGTGGTCGTCTGGCTGTATATCTGGTTCACTGTAAGGGCGAGTGATTGGCGCATCTCGATCAGACGCGACATGAATGATTCCGATACGGAGGCCAATACCAAGGCAATCGATTCCCTGCTCAACTATGAAACCGTCAAGTATTTCGGCAACGAAGACATGGAAGCCCGTCGCTATGACGAATCCATGGAGCGCTATGAACACGCAGCGACACGTATATGGACGTCACTGGGCTGGCTGAATATGGGCCAGGGCGTGATATTCGGCGCCGGAATGGCCGTCATGATGGTCATGTCCGCCATGGCTGTGCAACGCGGCGAACAGACCATCGGTGATTTTGTCTTCATCAACGCCATGCTGATGCAATTGTCCATTCCGCTCAATTTCATCGGTTTTGTCTATCGGGAAATTCGCCAGGGACTGACCGATATCGAAAACATGTTTGATCTTCTGGATGTCAAGGAAGAGGTGGTGGACAAACCGGACGCTGTGGAACTGGACAGCCAGTCAGGCGCCATCCGCTTTGAGGATGTGCATTTTCGCTATGATCAGGACCGGCCCATCTTGAAGGGCATCAGTTTTGAAGTGCCGCATGGCAAGACCGTAGCCGTGGTCGGGCCGTCCGGTGCCGGTAAATCGACCCTTTCTCGCCTGCTTTTCCGCTTTTATGACGTGCAGGAAGGGTCCATCACGATCAATGGTCAGGATGTCCGCGATGTGACGCAGAGTTCACTGCGCGGGGCCATCGGCATGGTGCCGCAGGACACGGTGCTGTTCAATGATACATTGGCCTATAATATTCACTACGGACGGGTGACGGCCAGCCAGGAAGAAGTGTTGAAGGCGGCCGAGATGGCCCAGATCAGCGAATTCATCGCCAAGCTTCCCCAAGGCCTTGCCACGCCCGTGGGTGAACGCGGCCTGAAACTTTCCGGTGGTGAGAAACAGCGTGTGGCCATTGCCAGAACGATCCTCAAGGCGCCACCGATTCTGATACTGGACGAGGCGACATCAGCGCTCGATTCAGCCACGGAGCAGGAAATTCAGACGGCGCTTGACTATGTCAGCCAGGGCCGCACCACTTTGGTCATAGCCCACCGCCTTTCGACGGTCATCAACGCGGATGAAATCATCGTATTGAAGGATGGCATTATCGCCGAAAGGGGCACACACAAGGAACTGCTGGAGCACAAGGGCCTTTATATGGACATGTGGAACCGCCAGCGTGAAGCACGCGAAACCGAGGAAAAACTCAAGGTCTTCCAGGAGCATGATGATCTCGGTATTATTGTGCGCAAACGCCCCTTCGACTGACGTCCATACAATAGAATTTTCGGACTCAATGCCGGTGCAGCAGGAAAAGACCAGTTTCAGCTATCAGCCAGCATGGACGTAGTGTAAAATTGACGAAACGAGCTGCGCCAGCGAACAGACGGGAACGGTGACCGCATGACAAGCGTTCAGATCCCGCGATATCATTGACCTGCATCAGGAGATACTCGAATGAGCCTTGCGGATACGATTACAGACACATTGGTGCCCATCCACAAGGAAGGCTACAAATTTGTTCTGGCCTTTCTGGTCGGTTCCTTCGTTCTGGGCTGGATCTGGGATCCGCTTTTCTGGGTCGGCTTGGTGCTGACAGTATGGTGTGCCTACTTTTTTCGCGATCCGGAGCGACTGACCCCGCTGGACGATGATCTGGTGATCAGTCCGGCGGATGGGAAAGTCTCGTCCATCACCAAGATAATTCCGCCCAGTGAGCTGGGGCTGGGCGATACGGAAATGCTGCGCATTTCCGTTTTCATGAATGTTTTCAATTGCCACGTAAACCGCGCCCCTATGACGGGCACGGTGACCCAGATCGTCTACAAGTCCGGTTCCTTTCTGAATGCGGAACTGGACAAGGCCAGTGAGGAAAATGAGCGCAACGGGCTGGTGATCGACACGGCTCATGGCCCCATTGGTGTCATTCAGATTGCCGGGCTTGTAGCCCGCAGGATTGTCTGCTGGACGTCGACCAGCGACCATCTGGGGGCAGGCGAGCGTTTCGGTCTTATCCGGTTTGGTTCGCGTCTGGATGTCTTTTTGCCACCGGCTGCAACACCCCGGGTGTCGGTCGGGCAGACCGCCATTGCCGGTGAGACAACGCTGGCCGAATTTGATAGCCAAAAGGGCAAAACGGTCTCCAGGAAGGCGTAACAGATCATGGATACCGGTTTTTCACCATTTGATCCCAACGGCTCCGGCCCGGATGATGACGGGAGCAGGGGCCCGCGTCTACGCGATATTTCCATTCGCATGATGATCCCCAATATCATAACAGCGCTGGCGATCGGTGCCGGACTGACAGGCATTCGCCTGGCCTTTGAGCAGCGGTTTGAACTGGCCGTTTCCATGGTGCTGCTTGCGGCCTTTCTGGATGCGGTGGATGGCCGTGTTGCGCGCTTGCTCAAATCGACCACAAAGTTCGGTGCGCAGATGGATTCGCTCGCCGATATCGTCAATTTTGGCGTTGCTCCCGCGCTGGTGCTCTACGCCTATCTGCTCGACCAGGTAAGGTCCTTCGGCTGGATTGCCGCGATGATTTACGCCATAGCCGCCGCACTGCGGCTTGCGCGCTTTAACGTCATGGAGGACAGGGAAACCAAGGCCACCTGGCAATCGGACTATTTCCTTGGCATTCCAGCCCCTGGCGGCGCCATGCTGGTGCTGCTTCCGGTCTACCTGGGTTTCCTCGGCGTTGAGAGCAGCGCCTTTTTCGCCTATCTGGCGTCGGCCTATACGCTGGTCATTGCGCTCATGCTTGTCAGCCGGGTCCCGGTCTATTCGGGCAAGTCTCTGGGCCAGCGCATTCGCCGGGATCTCGTCTTTCCCATCATGCTCATTGTGGTCCTCTATGTCGCTCTGCTGATGACATTCACATGGGAAACAATGACGGCAACGACGGTGCTTTATCTGGTTTCGCTTCCCTTTGGCGCCCGTGCCTGGGGCCGACGATATGGATCGGACAGCGAGGCGCAGGAATCGGAAAATACCAACTGACGCCCGCATGACAAATCGGGTTTTCTCAATGAATTGAAAGCCTTGTTTCGACAACTTGACTCAAGTCTTTCTCGCGGTAATACTTTTTGTATTATTGGTGGGAGATTGACGATGCTTAGAATATTGCTCAGCTCTGTCATGTTGCTTGGTATATCCGCGACCGGTCACGCCGCAGATGCCTATGTCATGAACCAGAACATGTTCAATCCAAAGCCTGTCTATAACTGGACAGGCTTTTTTGTGGGTGGTGTTATCGGTTATGGCGGCGGGCAATTCAACAACGCCATTCCGACCTTTGCCGGTCCTACGGGGGAATCCGGTGGACTGACAGCCGGGGCGCAGGTGGGTTACAACAGACAATTGAACCGGAACTGGGCCATAGGCCTTGAAGCGGATATTTCAACGCTGGATATTGAAGGCAGTTCGGTCAATGGCAGTTTCAAGGAAGACTGGTTTGCGACGGCCAGGGTGCGCGGCGGATACACATACAGCCGCTACTTTGCCTATCTGACGGTCGGATTGGCCTTCACCCACAAAGAAGCTGCGCGCGCGGGTTTTGGCAGCGGTGATGACATCGTCACAGGCTTTACCGGCGGCGTTGGCCTTGAAGGCAAGATCAATGAAAAATGGTCGGCGAAAGTGGAATACCTTTACGTCCACGTACCGGATGACGGCATCACGACTTCGGGTGGTGTGAACGTCGTCGGCGGCTCCGACAACCACATCGGCCGCTTTGGCGTCAATTACCATTTCTGATCGGATGAACGGGAGAAACCTATGAAAATGCCTACAGTCCTTACACTTGTCTCCATCTGCCTGCTGCTTACTGCCTGTGGCGGAAACGGCGGTTTTGGCTGATCAGCCTGATCGCATGAATTTTCCGGCGGCCTTTGCGCCTGGGTATGCGTATCCAGTCAATATGTGTAGACAGGCACCACCCGAGCGGATGGCGCTTTTTCATTCGAAGCCTGTGAGGCCGGTGAGAAATCTTCACTCCAAAGCATGATGATCAAATGCTGGTAAATCCGTCGCCTCAGCCAGGTAATGCAGCTGATAGTTGACGAATACATCATATTGAGATGGTGTCGTGGATGCTGGCTGCAGGGGGATCAACTGATCATGAGACGAAAATTGATGTGCACCATTGCCTTGTTGGGAGCGATGTTCTGCTCCGCCGGGCACGCGTTTGAATTCACTATTGCGAGGGTGCTTGATCATGCTGCAAGCCTGCAGAAAACACGCGGTTACCTGTCAAATCATGTGGAAGGTGGTCACACGCATTTCGATATTGTTGCAACGGATGGAACGCCCTATGAAATCTGTCCGCATCCCAAACTTGGATTGCTTCACGTCATGCAAGGGCAGGCGATGCCGGGCGCTCGTATGGTCATTGAGATCAATCTCGAGAATGACGTGACGCCTTATAAACAAAATCCTTTCACCACTCTTGTCTATTCCAATCGATTGAGCAGGAGCGGCCTGCGCTTCATGGCTGACAAGGCGATGAGCACGATCATGCAAACGCCACGCTGAAAATGCCTCCTGACGCCGACTTCAAAGCGTTTTGTCCGGTGAAATGATGCCGGATGCCTATTCAGCGGCGAGTGGGCGCTCCATGGGTACATCGTCATTGACACTGCTTCGGCCCGGCTGAGCGAATTGTTTATCCACCTGTTGCTGTCCGGAATCAGACCATGTTCCGTCTGCGGTAGGTTCACCGGAACGTCCTTTAAAGGCGCGCCATGTGCGCACGACATTGGACGGCATGGTCAGCATGGCGGGGATCATCACCAGGGTCAGCATGGTCGAAAATGCCAGGCCGAAGATGATCGCCGTCGACAGTTGAACCCACCAGATCGATGTAATGCCGCCAACCGAGATCGTCTGGGTGAAAAAGTTCATGTTGATCTGCAGGGCCATGGGAACCAGGCCCAATATGGTCGTCACCGTGGTCAGCATAATGGGCCGCAACCTTTGCGCCGATGTTTTCAGCGCCGCCTGGCGGATATCATCGACACCTTCCTCACGCAGCCGATTGAATGTATCAATCAGCACAATGGCATTGTTCACCACAATACCGGCCAGAGCCACAATGCCTGTCCCTGTCATGATGATTGAGAACCGTTGACCGGTCACCGCCATGCCCAGCAGAACGCCGGATACGGCCAGTATGACGGTCGAAAGCGTCAATACCGTTTGATAAAACGAATTGAACTGCGTCAGAAGGATGACGAACATCATGAAGAGGGCGGCGAGAGCAGCTTTGGCAAGAAACTCACCGGATTCCTTTTGTTCCTCATCCGCGCCGCGGAAGCGAAGAAATGCGTTCTCCGGCCATTGCTGCGTATCCAGCCAGGATTGAACCACCTTGACCGCATCATCCGGCGTTGCAGCCCTGCCATCTACCATGGCGCCCTCTGCAACGCTCGCCTTCACATCCATGGCATAGAGACCATCGCGGCGGGTGATCGACGAGACCTTCTGCTGTGCCGTGCGCTCAATGAAGTTGGAAAGAGGGACCTGGCCGTTTGCCGTGCGCAATTTCAGCAATTCGAACTGGTCGAGCGTACGCTCGTCCTGCGGCAGCCGGACCCGGATGTCCACTTCGTCTTCTGAATCATTGGGGCGGTAACTGCCGATCTGGACACCGTTGGTTACCAGTTGCACCATGGCGCCGACCTGAACAATACCCGCGTTGTATCGACCGGCCTGTTCCCGGTCGACATCGATCTGCCATTCAATGCCGGGCAGGGGACGCGAATCCTCCTGATCGGTCAGCAGGTCCATCGTGTCGACATGGTTGCGAATGCGCGCAACAGCAGCAACCATTGTGTCGTAGTCGGTTGACTTGACTTCAAGGCGCAGGTCCTTGCCCGTCGGTGGGCCGCCTTCGATCTTGCGAACTTCCACTTTGATGCCGGCAATGCCGGCTGTGCGCAGACGGATATCCTCGAAGATTTCGACAGCCTTGCGCCGGCAGCAAAAATCGGCCAGTTCAATCTGTAATTCGCCGACGACGTCGGCTGGTTTGTCCTGGACTCCGCCCAGCACATTGCCGCCGCGACCGCCACCACCGGGAGCAGTTGAGGACATGACGACGTTTTCAATACCGTTGACCTGCAGAACTTCGGTTTCGACCTCGCCGACCAGATCCCTTATCTCCGTTGCAGACAGGTTGCCGCGCGCTGAAACAAGCACAATGGCCACATCCGGTTCTTCATCAACAAAGAATTCAACGCCTTTGCTGTTGGCTGAAAAATAGACGAAACTTCCCACAGTCATGGCCAAAATTGCGACGATCACCACTGCATTTCCCCATACGGTGCCCACTGCACGGCTCAAAAGCCGCAGATAGGAGCCGGTGAGGCCAGGAATTTTCCGGACATCCAGCGTTGCTTCTGAAGACAGCATAAGAGCAACTTTATCGACACCGCCAACAGGTTTCGGCTTGCGCCTTGCATTGATGAAGCGGGTGATCCAATAGGCAATGATTATCGCAATCGCCGCCGTCAAGGCGCTTCCGCCCGCACGTATCGGGAAATCCAGCGCGGCCAATGGCCCGCCATAGGCAAACAGGCCGGCAATGATTCCAACAAACAATGCCGTCACCGCATTGGCGCGTTTGGCCACGAAAACGGCAATCCAGGCAAACAGGGTGCCGGTGACCGGCAGGAAGACCAGTGCGGTCAAAAGGGAAGCGCTGAGAACAATAATGACCATCTTCGGCAGATAGCTCATGAACTGTCCGGGGACACCGGGCCACAGGAGCAGCGGCAGAAAGGCAGCAAGTGTTGTTGCCGTTGAAGACACAACAGGCCAGAACATCAGCTTTGCGGCGCGCTTGTAGGCCTCGTTGGCTTCCATGCCTTCGGCAATTTTGCGGTCAGCATATTCGGTCACGACGATGGCGCCATCAACCAGCATGCCAACCGTCAGAACCATGCCGAACATGACCATCATGTTGACGGTCATGCCGAGACCGGCAAGGATCAGGAATGCCAGCATGAAGGATCCGGGTATGGCAAGGCCGACAAGCAGGCCCGAGCGTATACCCAATGTGCCGACCACACAGATCATCACCAGCAATATGGCTGTCATGATCGAGGATTGCAGCGAACCAAGCACCTCGAAAATGAAGCTCGAGCCATCCAGCAGATAATTCACATGGACCGAGTCCGGCCAATCCTTGGTGAAAGCGGCGACGACCGCGCGAACCTCATCATTGTTTTCAATGATGTTGGTTCCTATGCGCTTGGTCACTTCAATGGAAATGGCCGGTTGTCCGTTGACCCGTGTAAACGTAGAGGGGTCCTTGAAGGTACGCCTGATTTCGGCCACTTCTCCAAGCGTCACAACGCCTTCACCATTCTGCTTGATCGGTATTGCAAAAACGTCCTGGGCTGTTTCTACAAGGCCCGGAACCTTGACGTTGAAACGTCCGTTGCCATCGTCAATGAAACCGGCTGCCACCAACTGGTTGTTCTGCGACAGCGCATTGAGCAGTTCATCCTGCGTGATATCGTAGGATTCAAGCTTCATCAGGTCCAAAATGACCTCAAGCAACTCTTCACGGTCCCCGTTCAGATTGGCCTCGCGGACCGTGGAAATCGCCTCAATCTCGTCCTTCAGGCGCCGCGCCAGATTGGTCAGCGTGCGCTCCGGTACATCACCGGACAGTGTCACGATAATAGTTGGTTGAAGCGCGAAATTGGTTTCTGAAATGCTTGGTTCGTCCGCTTCGCTTGGCAGTTCGGCCTTTGCCTGGTCAACCTTGTCGCGAATGTCGGCAAGAACCTCGTCCTTGTCAGATTCAATGTTGAATTCCAGAACAATCGCCGCATAGCCTTCCGAGGCAATCGCCGTCAGTTCCTTGAGCCCATCCAATCCGCGCAGCGATGTCTCCATCGGTCGAACCAGCAGACGTTCAGCGTCGGTGGGAGAGATGCCCTGCTGATTGATCGATACGAAATAGACCGGTACGTCGATATCCGGATTAGCTTCCTTGGGAATACCGATATAGGACATGATCCCGGCCGCGATCATGAAGACCATCAACGTGATGATCGTCTTGGGACGCGATATGATGGCCTGCAGGGCGGAAGTCATGAGTTGCTCTCATCCTTCATTTGATTGATATCTGCATCGGCAGGCACAGGTTCAACAGTCTGACCGGCAATGACATAGTCTTGGCCAACCGTTATGACCCTGGAGCCGGGCTCCAGCCCGGTCACCCACATGGTCTGTGGTGTGTGGGATATGATTTTCAGCGTTTTGAACATGACCAGATTGTTGTCGTCGACAATGCGCACGCCAATATCCCCATTGTCGTTCAGCGTCAGCCATGATGACTTGACCTTGTAGGCCTCGGCTCCTTCCAGGGCGATCTGGGCAACAGCGGTCACACCATCACGCAGCTTGTGATCACCGTTCGGAAGCTCGATTTCAATGAGGAATGTGCGCGTTGCAGCATCTGCGGAGGTTGCAATATAGCGTATGTCACCTTCAACGACCTCACCGGATATCAACTGTATTTTTGCCGTATCACCCACTGCAATTGAGCCGACCTGTCGCTCCGACACCTGCCCGGTGAACAACATTGGGTCAGAATTGATCAGGGTAATGCAAGTCCCACCTTCGGAGAGATTGTCGCCAATTTCTGCGATGGGATCCTGAACGATGCCATCCGCAGTCGCCACAATATCAGAGTAGGACAGTTCCTGCTTCGCTTCGGCCAGGCTGGCAGATGCGCTGTCCATGACGGCCTTCAGCGATTTTACGCGCCCATCCGACGTATAGCCCTGTTTCTGCAACTCTATGGCGCCATCATGCTCAAATGCAGCCTGTTCCAGTGCTGCAGTGGCACGGGCCACAATTGTTTGCCGGACACCACGGTCCAATTGGCAAACCAAGTCGCCCATCTTGACCGCGTCGCCTTTTGACACGAGCCGCTTTTCCAGCGTTCCGGATGTCTTGGCGCGCACGGCAACCACGGATTCTGCGATCGTGCGTCCGCGCACCGTCAGAATGTCGGGCCGTATTTCCGGTGAAACCGTCACGAACCTTACCTTGAAAACCTTTGCGTCATCATCCCGGCGTTCAGCCGGCGGTGCAACCGCATTGGCTGAATTGGCCTGACCTCCGACAACGATATCGCCAGTTGCCATCCAGCCAATCACGGCACCGGCAATCAGCAGGGCGGTGATATGTGATCCTTTGATGCGAAATGCCATTGCTGTTCCTGTCGTATTCTATTCTGCAGCCTCAGATGCGCGCTTTGGAGCGCGCGCACAGGCCACAAGTTCATCCCGGTGTTTGATCAGGTGCTGAAGGCTCGCTTCAGTGACAGCGCGCCCGTATTCTGAAATCCATGCCATCCCTGGCGGTCCGTCCGTACAGCAACTATTGACCTGATTGAGCAGATTCATCTTTGCTTGAAGGTCGGTTATGCGCTTGTCGATTGCACGCACCAGCGTCTCCTCACTGACAAGCTCCGCACAAAGTGCCGTCAGCATGAATTCCGATTTGAAAGTATCGGCGCGTGGAACCACTTCGAGCGATTCAATCAGTTCCTCACGCCCCTTTGGCGTGATGGAATATATTTTTCGCGGTGGCTTGCCGGATTCATAGGCCTCGCGGACCGTTACGCATTCATCATGCTGCAGTCGTGAAAGGGCAGGGTAAATCGATCCGAAACTGGCATCCACAAAATAGGAGAAGCGTTCTTCGGTCGACATTTTCTTGATTTCATAGCCGGTGGCATCGGAAAAATGCAAAATGGCCAGGCAAACAGTCCGTACGTTCATCGAAAAGTCCTGAGCCCCTGGATTGACGAACCGGCTGGGGCAGGGCCGGCTTGGTGTTCGCACATGCAATATCCCACCATATAACTATCCGACATATATCAGACAAGTATATGACGGAAAATTTATTCTGCAGCCCGCAGGACCAAACCGGTGGGCAGGACGTTGGCTGTGAAGATTACATATGCTCCATTGATGCGCGCAAAATTGCACATAAGAACAATGATATAGTCAAGTTGGGTGAATCAAATTGACAGGACTGGCGAACCTCGACTTAACCATATCCCGATAGCGCCAGCCTGATGAATGAGCGAAAAATATCAGCTTTGATCAAAATTTGGAATGTGCAGCTGCTAACAAGGTTGCTGATAGGCCTTGAAGATGTCTTCCCGACCATCATAAAGCATGCCGGTTTCCACCAGTTGCGGATCTGCCAACCGGATGATCTTCTCAGCTATTGTTGACGGGTGGGGAAGGGTCATCGGATCCTCTCCGGGCATGGCCAGAGCACGCATGGCTGTGCGTGTGCTGCCGGGATTGACACAATTGACCCGGAGCGGCGAGTTTTCGGTTTCCGCCGCCCAGCAGCGCGCCAGCGCCTCAACAGCCGCCTTGCTGGCCGAATAGGCCCCCCAGAAAGGGCGGCAATCGTGGGCCGCACCAGACGACAGGATAATGGCTCTGCCGGCATCGGATTTTTGCAGCAAGGGTTCAACCGAGCGGATGATGCGCCATGTCGATGTGACATTCATGGTCATCACCTTTTCAAATGCCTTGGCTTCATAATGGCCGATCGGTGACAATGGGCCGAGTATCCCGGCATTGGCGACCAGAATATCCAATTTCTGCCACCGCTCGTGGATGGCTCCGCCCAATTTGTCGATAGCCTTCATGTCCAGCAGATCCTGCGGCACCAGCGTTGCCGTGCCATTGATAGCCTTGATGGCATCGTCCAGTTCTTCCAGTCCGCCAACCGTGCGGGCAACCGCAATAACATGCGCGCCTGCCTTTGCCAGTTCCAAGGCCGTGAAATAGCCAATTCCCCGTGAAGCGCCGGTTACCAGCGCAATGCGGCCATTCAGGTCGATCATCATCATTATCCGTATGTGGAGATCTCGCTATCCGTGTTTGGAGATCAATGAAAGTTTGCGGGTGACATCTGTATTGTCCCGGTCGCGCAACGTTGTGGGGTATTCGCCGGTAAAGCAGGCATCGCAGAATTGCGGGCAACTGCCGTTCCGCCCGGGCTCGTTCACTGCCCGATAGAGACCATCGATTGACACAAAGGCAAGGGAATCGACCTTGATGAAATCCTTCATCTCTTCAATCGACAGGCGTGAGGCCAAAAGGTTTGACGTCTCCGGTGTGTCGACACCGTAGAAACACGACGCTCTGGTGGGCGGCGAGGCAATGCGCATATGGACTTCGGCTGCCCCCGCATCACGTACCATCTGGACGATCTTCTGGGAGGTGGTGCCGCGGACAATTGAATCATCCACAAGAATGACGCGTTTGCCCTTGATCGCGTCCCTGTTGGCATTGTGCTTCAATTTGACGCCCATGTTCCTGATCGACGCTGTCGGCTGGATGAAGGTGCGGCCCACATAGTGATTGCGGATAATGCCCAGATCAAAGGGAAGGCCGGCCTGTTGGGAAAAGCCTATCGCTGCTGGCGTGCCGGAATCGGGTACGGGAACAACCATGTCTGCTTCGACCGGGCTTTCCTTGGCCAGTTCCTGGCCAATCCTCTTGCGCACTTCGTAGACATTCAGGCCTTCAATATTTGAATCTGGCCGGGCGAAATAGACATATTCAAAAATGCAGAATCGGGAATTGGTCTTGGCATAGGGAAAATGGCTTTCCGCGCCTTCTTCTGAAATGACGATGACTTCACCAGCGGCTATATCCCGCACATAGCGTGCGCCGATAATGTCCAGCGCGCAGGTTTCTGATGCCAGGATATATGCGCCGTCAAGATCACCGAGTACCAGCGGTCGAATGCCAAGCCTGTCACGGGCGCCGACCATCTTTTTGCCGGAAAGACCGACAAGCGAAAAGGCACCCTCCAATTGCTTGATCGCATCGATGAATTTTTCCGTGAAGGAATCATGCGTGCTCATGGCGATCAGATGGAGCAATGTTTCCGTATCGGATGTTGACGAAAAAATCGCACCGCGCTTTTGCAGTTCACGCTGTTTTGTCAGTGCGTTGGTAATATTGCCATTGTGTGAAATGGCAAAGCCGCCGACAGCCAATTCCGCAAAAAACGGCTGCACATTGCGCAGGCCTTCTCCGCCCGTTGTCGAATAGCGGGTATGGCCTATGGCCCGGCTTCCCGGCAACCGGTCAAGCACCGCTTGTTTGGTAAACGTATCACCGATCAGGCCCACATGACGCTCGATGGAGAACTGGCCGCTATCCGTTTCATAGGACACGATGCCTGCAGCTTCCTGGCCGCGGTGCTGCAATGCGTGTAAACCCAGCGTTACAACCGCGGCGGCATCAACTTTTCCAAAGATGCCGAAAACGCCACACTCATCGCGAAAGGCGTCGGCCTCATTGTCAGGTTCTGTTGAAGGTATCTTTGTCACGAATGCGGCTCTCCTGATCGCTGCCTGATTCTTCACCACTCAATCCCTTAAGCCTGTCCAGAATGGTGGAATCGGCATCCTCGGGAAGAATGTTGACCAGCTGTTCACCGATGGAATCCAGCAGTGGTTTTGATTTGGCATTGGCAACCCAGGTCGGTTGCTGCGGTCCTGCAACCAGCCAGTTGAAAAACAATACGGCGACCGCCACCAGCAATATGCCGCGTGCGGCGCCAAACAGAAAACCCAGGGTTCTGTCCAGCGCGCCGATGCGACTGTCGATCACAAAATCGGCGATGCGCATGGTCAACACAGAGACGACGATCAGGGCAACCAGAAAAATGATGCCTGCCGAAACGACTGTCGCAATATTTTCGCTGGATACATAGTCCATGATGATCGGCACAAGAAGCGGATAAAATGTATAGGCTGCGGCTGCTGCTGCTATCCAGGATGCGACAGAAAGGACTTCACGGGAAAACCCACGGACCATGGCAAGCACCGCCGAGAACAGGGTGACACCAACAAGAATTCCATCCAGAATGGTAATAGGCATTGTGATTTAACCTCAGTGCGGGACTCACCAGAGTGCCGGCGCTCCATTTATCAACTATTCGTCGTCGTCCTGATCGAGTTGTACCTTGGAGCCGGCAATACTCGCAACAAGATCCGGTAGCGCATTGACTGTTTTCCAGATTCCGGCACCACCTTTCGGCAGGTCCGCCGAGCCCTGGGGAAACACAGCTTGCCCAAATCCCAATTTTTCAGCCTCTTTAAGGCGTTGGGCCGTATGTGCGACCGGCCGAACAGCACCTGACAGGCTTATCTCGCCGAAATAGACGCAATCGGCGGGAAGAGCAAGTCCGGCCAGTGATGAAACCAGTGCAGAAGCCACCGCCATGTCCGCTGCTGGCTCCGAAATACGGTATCCGCCTGCCACATTCAGATAAACGTCGTGCTGACCAAGGCGAATGCCGCAATGGGCTTCGAGCACAGCGAGGATCATCGACAAGCGCGCTGAATCCCATCCGACAACCGCTCTGCGCGGTGTTCCCAGCGACGAGGGTGCAACCAAAGCCTGCACTTCCACCAGGATGGGGCGCGTGCCCTCGATGCCGGCGAAGACGGCTGCTCCGGGCGCCTTGTCGTTTCGCTCACCCAAAAACAGTTCAGATGGATTGGACACTTCACGCAGCCCACCATCCGACATTTCAAATACGCCGATTTCGTCGGTCGGTCCGAAACGGTTTTTGACGGTGCGTAAAATCCGGTAATGGTGTCCGCGGTCACCTTCGAAATAAAGCACCGCATCCACCATATGTTCGATCACGCGCGGCCCGGCAATTTGACCTTCCTTGGTGACATGCCCAACCAGCACGATGGCAGCGCCGGTCTTCTTGGCAAAACGAATCATTGCATGGGTGCCAATGCGCACCTGGGTGACCGTTCCGGGAGCGGAATCGGCGACATCGCTCCAAAGGGTCTGAATGGAATCAATGATCACCAGATCCGGTCGTTTGTCCTGTGCCAATGTCGCCAGAATGTCTTCAACATTGGTTTCGGCTGCAAGCAGAACGTCAGTATCGGCGGCACCAAGGCGTTTTGCACGCAAACGTATTTGTGCAACCGCCTCTTCGCCGGATACATAGATCACGCGATGCGAGCGTCTTGCCAGAGCAGCTGCCGCCTGCATCAGCAGGGTCGATTTGCCGATCCCCGGATCGCCACCCACAAGCAGGGCCGAACCACGTACAAAGCCGCCACCGGTTGCCCGGTCAAGCTCGGCAATGCCGGTCTGTATTCTGGGCGCATCTTCAATGTCGCCGGACAGCGATGTCAGCGCAACGGGTTTGCCCTTTTTATGCTGTTTTCCCGGACCCCTGCCGACGGCGCCGGTGGGGTCGTCCTCAACAATGGTGTTCCACTCGCCGCAGCCATCGCATTTGCCCGCCCAGCGTGAATGAACCGTTCCGCAGTTCTGGCAGACGAATTGGGTCTTTGCGCGCGCCATCAGGACATATCTTCTCTCATGTTGTTGACATAGAACCGCTGATAACGCTTTCCCATCGCAGTCAGCATTTCATAGCCGATTGTGCCGCCGGCAGCAGCGACGTCATCTATATTGATGTGACGACCGAACAATTCAATGAAATCGCCCGGCACAAGCGATCCAGGGGAAAGATCGGTGATGTCAAAGGCCGTCAGGTCCATGGTGACACATCCCAGAACAGGCAAGCGCATGCCTTTGGCAAATCCGCAGGCCCCGCTGTCATGGACGCCGCGCATGGGGACGCCAGCACCCGACAGGGACCGCAAATAGCCATCCGCATAGCCGATTGAGCACACGGCAATCGTGCTGTCGCGTTTCAGCCTCTCTGCTGCTCCGTAGCTGACGGTTTCGCCCTTCCTGGCCTGACGTATATCGATGATTCTGGCCTCCGCAGTCACCACCGGTCTGGTGGATCTGCTGGCGCCGTGTCCAGTGGAGCCGCCATAAAGTGAAATGCCGGGCCGGGTCAGATCAAAAAGGTAATCCTTGCCGAGCCGAATGCCGGCCGAATTGCATAAGCTTGATTCAACATCTGGAAAAGCGGCTGCAACTGTTTGAAAGCGCTCCAATTGTTGCCCATTGAGCGGGTGGTCCGGTTGATCACCGCAGGCAAGGTGGCTCATCACCAGAACTGGTGAAAACCCTGCCGGTCGGGTGACATCATTGGCCAGTATCAATGCTTCATCCAGCGTGATTCCCAGCCGGTTCATTCCCGTGTCGACCTGCAGGGCACAGGGGTGATCTCCATTGGCGATACAAAGCGACGTCCACCGGGCGATATGTTCCATCGATGCCAGAACCGGAACAAGGTCTGCATCACGGCATTGCGCTTCAATTCCCGGTAAAATGCAATTCATTACGAAGATACGAGCGTCGGGTGCCTGCATGCGGGCTTCGGTGCCCTCACGTGCTGTTGCGACGAAAAAATCGCGACAACCCGCCTGGTAGAGGGCAGCGGAAACGGGATTGGCACCAAGTCCGTAACCGTCAGCTTTGATCACGGCGGCACAGCGGGCAGGTGCCGACAATGCCCGCATGGCCTGCCAGTTTTCCACCAGTGCTTCCATATTGATGATCAGGCGGGCGCCATAGCTCTCATCTTCGGACCCATCAAAGCTGTCCGGACTTTCTGTCGATGTATTTTCCAAACTATTCCGGACCATTATTCATGGCTGTATTGCTGGTAGGAATTGTCTGCCAGATCAGCAAAGCGTGTATATTCGGCGGTGAAACCAAGCGTTACCGTCCCGGTCGGACCGTGGCGTTGTTTGGCGATAATGACATCGGCCAGACCTTTGACCCTGGCCATCTGCTCTTCCCAACGCAAATATTCCTCGGTCTTGATATCAGCGGCAATTTCCTCCGGCGAACGGCGTGGTTCCGTATTGTTGATGTAGTATTCCTCGCGAAACACAAAAAGAACCACATCGGCGTCCTGCTCAATGGAACCCGATTCACGCAAGTCGGAGAGTTGCGGGCGTTTGTCTTCGCGGTTTTCTACCTGACGCGACAGCTGAGACAGGGCAAGGATTGGAACCTGGAGCTCCTTGCCCAGCGCCTTGAGGCCGGTCGTGATCTCGGTGATTTCCTGAACGCGGTTTTCTCCTGCCTTCTTGGACCCGGTCATCAACTGAACATAGTCAACCACCAGGAGGTCCAGGCCACGCTGGCGTTTGAGACGCCGCGCACGGGCTGACAACTGGGCGATGGAAATACCACCTGTCTGGTCAATGTAGAACGGGACTTTCTGCATCTCCTGAGAACAACCGACCAACAATTCAAAATCGGCCTCGGTGATTTCGCCGCGCCGGATCTTGGAGGATGAAATTTCGGTTTGCTCGGAAATGATACGGGTTGCCAATTGTTCAGATGACATTTCCAGGGAATAGAAACCGACAACACCGCCATTGACGGCCTTTGTGGAGCCATCTGCCTGGACTTCGGGTCGGTAGGCCTTCGCAATATTATAGGCAATATTGGTTGCCAACGATGTTTTGCCCATGCCGGGACGACCAGCCAGAATGATAAGGTCGGACGATTGCAGCCCGCCCATTTTGGCATCAAGTGTTTTAATTCCCGTGGATGTTCCGGATAGACCGCCATCACGCTGATAGGCCGCCCCCGCCATGTCGATGGCCAATGCCACAGCATCATTGAAGGACTGAAAGCCACCATCGTAACGCCCGGTTTCAGCCAGTTCGAAAAGTCGCCGTTCAGCGTCTTCGATCTGGTTTTGCGGTGGCATGTCCAACGGCGCGTCATAGGCAATGTTGACCATGTCCTCACCAATGGTGATCAGTGACCGGCGCAATGCCAGGTCATAGACGGCCCGGCCATAGTCTTCGGCATTGATGATGGTTACGGCTTCGGCGGCCAGGCGCGCGAGATATTGAGCGACGGTCATATCGCCGACTTTTTCATCTGCCGGCAGGAATGTCTTGATGGTGATCGGATTGGCGGTTTTGCCCATGCGAATGATATCGCCGGCAACCTCGAATATCTTGCGGTGCAGGGGCTCATGCAGATGCCCGGGCTTCAGAAAATCCGATACGCGATAATAGGCGTCATTATTAACCAGAATGGCACCAAGAAGAGCCTGTTCTGCTTCAATATTTCCAGGAGTTTCGCGATAAAGACTGCCACCGTCGTCATTGTCAGCCGCGCCATATTTTCTCGCCGGATCGCTCATCACTGTCTTTCTGTTTCAATCCGCGTACGGAGCCATGAATCTGTCAGGCAGCTATAGCCTCAATGAGCTGATATATGAATCGCTAATTGACGAGTCATGCGCAATTCGTGCCACCACATACATTCTCCACAAGCCACTTGTGGAAAAGGACCATGATACCTGATTCTGTTTGACTCTCGAAAGGGAATCAATGCCGCCGTTGTCTGGCCTTGGCTGGCGCCGTTTTGAGCTTCTTTTTCGCCGATGCACTGGCCTTCTTTGCGCGATGCGGCACGTGCCCGTTTTTACCGATATAATCACGGGTCATCGGTACGGCGTCCATCCGGTGGGCCAATTGTATCTGGAAGACCTCCAGGTCCTGCCAGCGGAAAGATGCTTCGGATGAGGCGAGATAGAAATCCCACATCCTGCAGAAACGCTCGTCATAGAGCGCCTTTGCCTCATCCCAATGATCCAGAAAACGTGACCGCCATGCTTTCAACGTTTCTGCGTAATGGAATCTCAGCACTTCGATATCGGTTATCACCAGCCCGGCACGTTCTATGGATGGCACGATTTGCGAAAGGGAAGGGATATGCCCCCCCGGAAAGATGTGCTTCTTGATGAATGGATTGGTAGGTGTGGGGCCGGAGAACTGGCCAATCGTATGCAGCAGCATGACGCCGTCAGGATTGAGCATGGCGGCGCATTTGTTGAAATAGGTTGCATAATGCTTGGTGCCGACGTGCTCGAACATGCCGACGGATACGATACGGTCGTAGGTTTCTTCCAGATTGCGGTAATCCAGCAACCTGAAGTCCACCTGTCCGCTGAATCCGTCTTCGCGTGCCCGCTGATTGGACATTGTAAATTGTTCGTCCGACAGGGTAACGCCTGTGACCCTTGCGTTGAACTGGCGGGCCAGATGCAGCCCCATGCCACCCCAGCCCGAACCAATATCCAGCACTTTCAGGTTTTCCCGGTCCATGATCAGCTTTGATGCGATATGGCGCTTTTTTGCCAGTTGTGCCTGCTCGAGATCCATCGAGGGATCTTCAAAATAGGCACAGGAATATTGTCGGTCGGGATCGAGAAAAAGATCATAGAGCGCGCCGGACAGATCATAGTGATGCTGAACATTTGACCGCGATTTCTGCAGTGTGTTCCAATCAAGAATATGGTAGGCAATTCGCCTTGCGCGCTCGACGAATGTCAACCAGGGAGAAGTGGCTATGACGTCTCCCTTGGCATTTGTGAAAACCATTTCGAGAAGCTTGAGAATGTCACCGTCCAGAAACTCGATGTCTCCGTCCATATAACATTCGCCGAGTTTCAGGCCGGGGTCGAATGCGACCGCTCTTTCGGCTTCGGAGCTCTTGAAGCGCAGGTGAACCGGCGGGCCTGAACCATCGCCTATATTTACCTTTACCCCATCGGCAAAGGTGATCGTCAGATTACCGATTTGAATGATGTGGCGAACAAGGCGTTCGAGAAAACGGGTGCCCAACATAAATATACCCCATATTACAATTGTAACAAAAGGAATTCATCCCGAGTGAAAGTGTATCACCGTTTTTCAAATATTCCAGTGCGTTATCCATTCTTCGCCCATCGGGTCTGTCGTCTGGAACTCAAATGAAAAAATGAAATATGAATGAAAAAGCCCGGCGCAAGGGCCGGGCTTTTCCGATAATCAGACTGTTTGATATCAGGCTGTTGTTTCGTCTTCTGGTGTTGCAGCGACATCGTCGGCAGCAATTTCTTCAGAACCGGCATCATCGTAATCGGCGTCTTCGTCGTATTCTTCGCCGAATTCATTTTCGCCTTTGTAGGCATTTTCTGCCCTTGTATCATCTTCATCAACGCCGTAAATGGCATCAGCAGATGAAAGGTCTTCACCCTTTGACTGGCGTTCAGCTTCATCAGCCGAGCGGGCGACGTTGAGGCCGATCTTGACTTCCACTTCGGCATGCAGCGTAAGCGTGACATCGTGCAGGCCAATGGCCTTGATCGGTGTCGTCAGTTCAACCTGACTGCGGCCAATGGTGAAGCCTTCTGCTTCAAGAATAGCGACCACATCGCGTGCTGCGACCGAACCGTAAAGCTGACCGGTTTCACCAGCTGCGCGAACAACGATGAAGGACTTTCCTTCAAGCTTGTCGGCGATCTGCTGTGCTTCACCGCGGCGTTCCAGATTGCGAGCTTCAAGATGTACCCGCTCCGTTTCGAAACGGGCTCTGTTGGCATTGTTTGAGCGAAGTGCCTTGCCCTGTGGCAAGAGGTAGTTGCGTGCGAAGCCATCGCGGACTGTGACGGTTTCGCCCATTTGTCCGAGTTTTGCGACGCGTTCCAGAAGAATAACATCCATGATCGTTCCTTTCAGAGTGATTTCGATTGATTTCAAGAATTCGGGGGATTTGATCCCGGTGGAGAAAGTGGTGCAGTTCGAGCCGTTTCGAACAGACCGGCAAACAGAAACAATATCAGCGGCAGCGGAAATAGAATGAAGATCGAGGCATAAGCGAACCACAGGGCGACGAAACGCCATGGTTTGCCGCCGGTGCGATAATGCAGCATGGCAAGACCTGCCAGCATGAAACCACCGGCAAAGGCGCCGGAAATTGTCGAGCCGATCAGTCCGGTGACACCTCCGGTGAAGCTGAGAGCCAGGCCGCCACCGAAGAAAAGCATTGCCAGCCGCGACATGCGCAGAGCGGCCGGGATCAGGTCGGCCGGGCGTCTTGACCGGCCGGAAACCCGCACGATGCGGCCGGCAATATACCAGGCCGCAAAAAGGATGACGACCCACAGCGCCGCCTGCAGCGCCGGCAGAAAGCGGGTCATGAAGCTGATCATCTCACTGGTATAATCCGGACCTGGTTGAAAATCCGGGTTCTGTTCGGACAATACGGTAATCAGATTGCCGACGATTTCACCAACGATCTCTTCCCCGTAGCCGATTGCATAGCCCAGGATCATCAGCGACAAGGCCACCAGAGTGCACAGGTGCAGCATGATGTCTGACAACGGGTACCAGGCAAGCTGGTCCTGCGGTCCCCCGATCTCTTCGGCGGGACGGGCAAGGTTGCTCAAATGGGCAATCCATGCGGCCGGCAGCAAGGTTGTAACGGCGATCATGACCGCGCCAAGCGGAGACACGGTGACAGCAATGATTGCAGCGGCAACAATGACAGAGACCGCACCAGCGAGATTGGACCAGCCGAGGCCGGCGATCAGAACCGGAAGCGTTGCAGATGCAGACAGAATGATCGATAGCGCAGACATATCCCCGGAGCCGAGCACCAGCATGGCTGAGGCAATGCCGGCAACCAGTCCGACCAGAAGCGGGCCGTACAGTGCAGCCTTGGTCGACGGAGGGGGGAGTGCGGCGTTGTTCATTCGTTCGCTGTCCTGCCGTTCAAGCAGTTAGAGGCCTTGATCTGTTGCTGTGTCTGGCACTGCTGTGATCATGCCCCAACTTGGGGTTTTGTTACCTGCTTCGTGCCCATCACGAAGAGGTCGACCGGGGCGTGCCCCGGTCGGTATTCTGTCAGGCGGAAAGCCTATTTTACAAGGTAGGGCAGAAGGCCCAGGAAACGAGCCCGTTTGATTGCGCGGGCGAGTTCACGCTGCTTCTTCTGGCTCACCGCTGTGATGCGGGAGGGAACAATCTTGCCGCGCTCTGAAATGTAGCGCTGCAAAAGCCGAACGTCCTTGTAATCGATCTTGGGTGCATTGGCACCGGAGAACGGGCATGTTTTGCGGCGGCGGTGGAACGGACGCCGTGTCGGGATCTGATTAATATCAACCATGGTGGGTTCCTATCTCCGGTCTTCGCGTGGGCGACGTGGACGGTCGTCGCGATCACCGCGGCGAGGGCGGTCGTCGCGATCACGCTTCTGCATCATGGCAGAGGGACCTTCTTCGTGTTCTTTGACACGAATGGTGATGTAACGCAGGATATCTTCACTGATGCGCATCTGACGTTCCATTTCCTGAACGGCAGCTGAAGGTGCATCAATGTCCATCAACGTGTAATGGGCCTTGCGGTTTTTGTTCATGCGGTAGGCGAGGGATTTCAATCCCCAGTTTTCAACGCGCCCGACTGATCCGCCATTGCTTTCGAGAATACCCTTGAACTGTTCTACAAGGGCTTCTACCTGCTGTGCGGATACATCCTGTCGGGCAAGGAATACATGCTCATAAAGTGCCATGATTATCTTGCCTTTCTTGATACAAACTGTCCTAACACCACGGAAATCGGCGGCTAAGCCTCAACGACCCTCTCTGGGTCCAGCTGGACGTTCAAGAAAGGCGTTGTTTGTGACGGTCGAGAGCGGAGACACGGGAGGCCGGAAAACTTTTTTTCCTCACGTCCCAAAGGACGGCCCTCCGTTCAGCCACCAGCCAGATGACCGGATGTTTCGAACAGCGCGCTTATACGCCAATTGCGATGGGATGCAAGGGGTAATCCCCTGGAGGCATTCTCAGCGGAACAACTTTTTTCTGTCGAACAATGCCTCAAGCTGTTTCATGCGGGATTTTGTCACGCCCCATATGCGTGTCTCGACTGCTGCGGTGAGGGCTTCAAGCATGAACAGCGTGACAACCGATGAGTCCCAGGCCGAGGGTGCCTCGATTTTGATATTGAAACGATGACTGGCCGCTTTTCCCACGGGTGAACCCCACTGGTCCGTGAACAATATGATTTCGACATCCTGTTCCTTGACCATGTCGGCAAGATTGATCAGGTCGCGCTCATATCGGCGAATGTCAAATATCACCAGCAGATCGCCTGGCTTCATGTTCAAGACATGATGGGGCCAGATGTTCGAATTGGCAGGCAACAGGGTAATGTTTTCGCGAAGCACCTGCAGATGTGTAAACAGATAGTCGGCAAGGGCATGCGTGATCCTGCCGCCGACGATATAGACGGCCCGTTTTCTGTCCGCCAGCAACGCACTGACACGATCAAAATCCTCTGGCGGCAATTGGTCGAGCGATTGCCGCAAATTGTCGATGACGGCATCTGCAAAGCGATTGAGAATATGTGTGTCCGGCGCCTGCTGCGACCAGCGATCGTGTTTGGCAATCGGGTTTGAAATCGTGGCCTCAAGCTCGTCGCGAAGGGCATTCTGGAGGTCCGGAAAACCCGTGAATCCCAACTTCTGCGCCATACGTACGACGGATGGTGTGGAAACCTCGGCCAGTTCTGCCAGGCGGGTAATGCTGGTCATGCCGCTGACGGGGTAATTATCCAGCAGCACATTGGCCAATTTTCGTTCAGCCCGGGTCAGGAAATTGAACTTGTCACGTATGATATCTGAAACGGTATCTGACATGTGTGCCAACCAGCAAGGCTCTTGAATTTCCAACGAACTTATCTTGATTTTCGTACCGGCACCACAATTTTTGAAATTATTGTTTCAGAGTCCTATTGACTGGAGATGAGTTTCTGTAGAGATTTTTACAGAATGGCGAGAGAGCAGGCTGTATTCATGAGTAATGTACCACTATTGCGTGACGCGGATGGCGAACCGGTCAGCCGATATAATATTGACGGGAAAAGTGATGTCCTCTTGGTCTGCGAACATGCTTCAAACCGTTTTCCCCTCTCGCTGGAGAAATTGGGATTGAGCAAAGAGGCAATCAAGAGTCATGTCGCCTGGGATCCAGGGGCCTTTGCTGTTTCCAGATTGATGTCTGACGCGCTGGACGCCCCGCTGATTGCCCAGAATTTTTCCCGGCTGGTCTATGATTGCAACCGTCCCCCGGATGCACCGGATGCGATGCCTGCACGCAGTGAGATATTTGACATACCGGGCAACAAGGACCTCGGCGAAGGGGACAGAGCCGCACGTATTGCGGAAGTGTACACACCCTTCCATGCGGCGATTGCGGATTTTATAGAACAGCGGATGAAGGCCGGTCGCAGGCCGGTGCTGGTCACAATCCACACATTTACACCGGTCTATCACGGCAAGCCGCGCGCGGTGGAGCTGGGCATCCTGCATGACAAAGATTCGCGTCTTGCGGATTCCATGCTCGCCGCCGCCGCGCAGTATTCAAGCCTGAAGGTGGAGCGCAATGAGCCCTATGGTCCTCAGCATGGCGTCATGCATACCTTGCAAAAGCATGCTTTGCTGCTGAATTTGCTCAATGTGATGATCGAAATCAGGAATGATCTTGTGCGCCTGGAAGCGGGCCGGAAAGCCATTGGTGGTCCATTGGTGGCAATGTTGCAGGCAGCGCTCGATCAAGTGGCAGGGATGCAGCCGAATTGAGCGCCGGATATGTTCGCAGCGCCCACCGCGCCGCTCTTGCCGAGAGAATGGCATGGGGTTAGTGAAAGATGGAAATAGTGAGAAAATGGCGTACCAGAGAGCAAGATGCTGGCCAGAAAGCAAAATGCTGAAATGCCACAAGGACAAATAACCTTGTTGTCGCCGACTTTTTAATGTCCGTGCCAGCAATGCCCGAAAACAAACAGGAAATGTGATCCAATGCCCGGCAATCTTACATTTGAAGCACTCAAGCAAGCTGTCTCACAAGGTGAGATCGATACCGTCGTCGCCGCACAGGTCGACATGCAGGGACGCTTGATGGGCAAGCGGTTTCAGGCGGACTATTTTGTCAACAGTGCCTATAAGGAAACCCATTGCTGCAATTATCTGCTGGCGACCGATCTGGAGATGGAAACCGTCAGTGGTTATCAGTCGACCAGCTGGGAAAGCGGTTATGGCGATTATACGATGAAGCCGGATCTCTCGACGCTGCGTGTGGTGCCCTGGCTTGAAAAAACCGCCTATGTGCTATGCGATGTGTTTGATCATCATTCGCCTGAAGAGGTGCCCCATTCACCGCGTGCCATACTGAAAAAGCAGGTCGCGCGGCTCGAAGCGATGGGCATCAAAGCCCTGATGGCCACCGAACTTGAATTTTTTCTGTTTGAACAGAGCTTCGAGGCAGCCCAGGCCAGTGGCTACCGCGGTCTGAAAACCGTTGCAAAATACAATGAAGATTACAGTGTCTTCCAGACCACCAAGGAAGAAAATGTCATGCGCGCCATCCGCAACGGATTGTACGGCGCAGGCGTTGAAGTTGAATGTTCCAAGGGCGAAGCCAGTGCCGGACAGGAAGAAATCAACGTGAAATATTCCGACGCACTGGATATGGCCGATACCCATGCTTTCATCAAGAATGCCTGCAAGGAGATTGCCTGGGGGCAGGGTCAGTCCCTGACGTTCCTGGCCAAGTGGCACAATGGTTCCGCTGGCAATTCGTCGCATATTCACCAGTCCCTGTGGAGCACAGACGGCAAGACGCCACTGTTTCGCGATGCATCGGGTGAGTATGGGATGTCTGACTTGATGCGGCATTATGTGGCCGGCCTGTTGCACAATGCCAGCGACGTGACATGGTTTCTTGCGCCCTATGTCAATTCCTACAAACGCTTTGCCGAAGGCACCTTTGCCCCGACAAAGGCCGTCTGGAGCCGGGACAACCGTACTGCCGGCTACCGCATTTGCGGTGATGGTACCAATGCCATACGGGTTGAGTGCCGGGTCGGCGGATCGGATCTCAATCCGCATCTGGCAATGGCCGCGCTCATCGCAGCCGGTCTGGATGGCATTGAAAACAAACGCGAACTTGAACCCGAGTTCAAGGGCGATGCCTATAATGCGGATGTCCGCTCGGTTCCCAGAACCTTGCGCGATGCAATAGGCACATTGAACGGTTCCAAAATGCTGCGCGCTGCCATGGGCGATAAAGTGATTGACCATTATGTCCGCGCTGCCAGCTGGGAACAGGAAGAATATGACCGCCGTGTCACCGATTGGGAAGTTGCCCGCGGATTTGAAAGAGCCTGATATGTCCAAAATGTTGCAATCCATTTCACCCATCGACGGATCTGTTTTCGCCGAACGTCCCACGGTTTCTTCGAGCGAGGCGAAGGCTGCCGTTGAAAGGGCGGCCATGGCTCAGAAAAGCTGGGCAGAAAGGCCCTTGGCCGAACGCATCGAATTGGTGCGCGCCGGTGTTGCCCGCGTTGGCGCCATGAATGACGACATTGTCCCCGAACTGGCCTGGATGATGGGTCGTCCTGTGCGCTATGGCGGGGAATTCGGCGGTTTCAATGAGCGTGCATCCTATATGGCTGATATTGCCGAGGAGGCGCTCAAACCCATTGTCGTCGAAGACAGCGATCAGTTTGAGCGACGCATCGAGCGCGAGCCCCACGGTGTCGTGCTGGTCATTGCCCCGTGGAACTATCCCTATATGACGGCAATCAACACCGTTGCCCCGGCCCTCATTGCCGGTAACACGGTCTTGCTCAAACACTCCACACAAACGCTTCTTGTCGGCGAGCGCATGGCGCGCGCCTTTGTCGAAGCCGGGGTTCCAGAGGGCGTATTTCAGAATATTTTCCTTGACCACGAAACGACTTCCGAACTGATCGCGGCCAAGAGTTTTGGTTTTGTCAATTTCACCGGTTCCGTCGGTGGGGGCAGGGCGATCGAGCGTGCCGCTGCCGGGACATTCACAAATATCGGCCTTGAACTGGGCGGCAAGGATCCGGGCTATGTCATGGAAGACGCGAACCTGGATGCTGCAGTCGAGACATTGATCGATGGCGCCATGTTCAATTCCGGGCAATGTTGTTGCGGCATTGAACGCATCTATGTGACGGCATCCCTCTATGATGCATTTGTTGAAAAGTCTGTTGCCATTGTCTCCGGCTACACTTTGGGCAATCCGCTGGACGAGACAACGACGCTGGGACCCATGGCGCACCGCCGCTTTGCAGCAGAAGTCAGGGCGCAGTGCCGCGAAGCCATTGACCAGGGCGCCAATGCGCATATCGATCCGGCGCTGTTTCCACAGGACGATGGCGGTGCCTATCTGATGCCGCAGATTCTGACCAATGTGACCCATGACATGCGTGTCATGCGTGACGAGACCTTTGGCCCTCTCATCGGGATCATGTCGGTGGACAGTGACGAAGAGGCCGTTGCGCTGATGAATGACAGCGAATTCGGCCTGACCGCATCATTGTGGACACAGGATGTGGACAGAGCTGCTTCCATTGGCCGGCGCCTTCAAACCGGCACGATATTCATGAACAGGGCTGACTATCTTGATCCGGGCCTTTGCTGGACGGGATGCAAAAACACCGGACGGGGCGGCGCGCTCTCCATCATCGGTTTCCAGAATCTGACACGCCCCAAATCCTATCACCTCAGGAAAGTACTGTAGCAATGACGATTTCCGTGAATTGGAGTTACCCGACTGCAATCCGTTTTGGTGCCGGTCGTATCAAGGAGTTGGCTGACGCCTGCATGGCAGCGGGCATCAAGCGACCGCTGCTGGTCACCGACAAAGGCCTGGCCAATCTGCCAATAACCCTCAATGCCCTGGATATTCTGGAACAGGCCGGACTGGGTCGATCCATCTTTTCCGATGTTGATCCCAATCCGAATGAAATCAATCTGGCGGCGGGCATCGAAGCCTTCAAGGCCGGTGGCCACGATGGTGTCGTTGCCTTCGGCGGTGGTTCCGGACTTGATCTGGGCAAACTTGTGGCCATGATGGCCGGTCAGACCCGCCCGGTCTGGGATTTCGAGGATGTCGGGGACTGGTGGACCAGAGCCGATGCGGATGCAATTTTTCCCAATGTTGCCGTGCCGACCACCGCTGGAACCGGATCGGAGGTGGGCCGTGCCGGGGTCCTCACCAATTCGAAAACCCATGTGAAAAAGATCATCTTTCACCCGAAAGTGCTGCCCACTGTGGTGATTTGCGATCCGGAACTGACGGTCGGCATGCCGAAAATCATCACAGTCGGCACGGGCATGGATGCGCTTGCCCATTGCCTTGAGGCCTATTCTTCACCCTTCTATCATCCGATGAGCCAGGGCATCGCGCTGGAAGGCATGCGACTGGTCAAGGAAAACCTGCCAATCGTGGTCGCCGATCCGCAAGACATAGAGGCAAGAGGCCACATGATGAGTGCTGCGGCCATGGGCGCCACAGCCTTCCAGAAGGGCCTGGGTGCTGTGCATGCCATATCCCATCCCATTGGCGCGCTCTACAACACGCATCACGGCATGACCAATGCTGTTGTCATACCGCCCGTGCTCAGGTTGAACCGTCCCGAAATCGAGGAGCGCATTGCCCGGGCTGCCGATTATCTTGGCATATCCGGCGGCTTTGACGGGTTTTATGACTATATGCTGGCCCTGCGTGCAGACCTCGGCGTACCGGACAAATTGCGCGATCTTGGTGTTGGCACGGACCGTTTGGAAGAGATTGCAAAAATGGCGCTCGAAGACCCGAGCGCCGGGGGCAATCCGGTCACGCTGACAACCCGGAATGTTATCGCCCTTCTGGAAGAATGCATCTGAGTCGCAGCAGCATATTGTGAGCGGGCATCTTCGAGAGTCTACAAGTCTCGAAGATGCTGCCCTTCCATGATTTTTCCTGCGCGGGCCAGAACGGTCAGTTCACTCCGGCTTTTTTGAAACGCTGCCATATGCGCACTCTTGGCGTGGGCTGAAAGAGCATCCATGGTCGTCCATTCTTCATAGAATCGGAACAGGCCCCTGGTCTCCAGATCCTGATAGAAGCGATAGAATAGGCAGCCTTCTTCCTCATTGGTAAGGCGCACGGCCTCCAGGATCAGAGGAATGGCTGCCTCGGCGTCCTGCGCGGCGAATTCTATAGTTCCTGTAACGACAATCATTTTGTTTCCTTCAATTGTATTTGATTTGAAAATGAAGTGGTCAGGTTAACCCATCGAATGATTCGTTGACAGGAATTGCGGGGTCAGGTTCTTTTCAATCGCCCATGTCATCCCAAGCATTAAGTTTATTGACACCAAGGACCGTGATAAGACTTGGCCAATTGACAATTGAGGAACAACAGATGAGCAGCGCACGCAAGGACACAGACCTGGTCATGGTGGTGACGAGCGATATGGCAGGCCAGTTGCGAGGCAAGGCCATGCCGTTGCGCGCCAGAGATCATCGTTCGGTCATTGGCGTGGGCTGGACACCGACGAATGCCCTGATTACCGCCTTTGGCCCGATTGCAACCGGCCACTGGGGTGCGCTTGGCGATCTCATGCTGCAGCCTGATTTTTCAACCATGATTGACATTCATATTCCCGACTATCAGGTCGATGAATGTTTCGTTATCGGCAATGTGTTGACGCTTGCGGGCGACCCTTGGGATTGTTGCCTGCGTGGGCAATTGATGAGTGCGATTGATGCATTGCGCGAGAAGCACGGGCTTGTCCTGACCGCGGCATTTGAACATGAATTTCACTATTCCGGCTGCCAGGAACAACCGGGCCTGGGCTATTCCCTGCGAGCCAGGCGTCGGCTTGGGGCCTTCCCGGACAGATTGTCGGATGTGATTGACCGCTGCGGCCTGGTGCCCGACACCTTCATGCCCGAATACGGGCCGGGGCAATGCGAGTTCACAATCGAACCCAACAATGCGTTGCGTGCCGCGGACGACGCGGTGGTTTTGCGTGAGATGACGCGCTCGGTCGCACGCGGCCTGGATGCGCGCGCCAGTTTCACACCGATGATGGACCCCGCCGGTGTCGGCAATGGCGTTCATGTTCATTTTTCGCTTCAGGATATAAATGGGGCTCAGGTCAATTACGATTCACACCGGCCGCACGGCCTGTCGCAGATCGCCGGTTCCTTTCTCGCCGGCATGCTGAAACTGATGCCCGAATATCTTTGTCTGACAGCACCGTCCGTTGCCTCCTACATGCGTCTTGTGCCCTATCGCTGGAGTGCAGCCTATAATAATCTCGGCATCCAGGACCGCGAGGCCGGGATACGCATCTGTCCCGTTTTCCAGGGCGGCACGCAGGACGATACCGAAGACAAATTTCATTTCGAGTACCGGGCAGCTGATGCAGCAGCCAGTCCCTATCTGGTGCTTGCGGCCTTGATCAGGGCTGGAACGGCAGGACTGGATGCGGCGCTTGACGCACCAGAGGCCACCCGTACTGACCTGACCATGATTGACGCGGATGAACTTTCTGCCATGAACATTGAACGGCTGCCGCTCTCGCTGGAGAGTGCGCTTCAGCGTTTTGCCACAAGTGCCTGGGCCGCGGAGGCATTCGGCGAGACTTTGGTGGATACCTATTTGCGTCACAAACGCTGTGAAATCGCAGTTATGCAGGATCTGTCCGATGAGGAAATATGCCTGAAATATGCTGCGGCCTATTGATGGGCCTGTCCGCAAGGCGCTGCCACCAAAGGTGCCTTTCTGCATGGTATTGGACCTTGATTAGTACGGCAATATCGACTGTCAAAGCTTGACTTGTCGTCTATACAATGGTGATAGGCGGCACTATCAATTGGGATGATGACTATGAGCACTGCGTTTACGTTCCCTGGTCAGGGCAGTCAAAGCACTGGCATGGGCAAGGATCTGGCTGAAGCATTTCCGCAGGCACGTGCGGTTTTCGACGAGGTCGATGACGCATTGGGCCAGAACTTGTCAGCAATCATGTGGGACGGTCCGGAAGACGAACTTCTGTTGACCGCCAACGCGCAGCCGGCGTTGATGGCTGTTTCCATGGCCGTGATGCGTGCCCTGGAGGCCAGTGGTTTCAAATTGCAGGACAGCGTTGCCTATGTAGCCGGCCATTCCCTGGGCGAATATTCTGCACTTGCAGCGGCCGGGTCCCTTTCTATAGCCGATACAGCCCGACTTCTTCGCATACGCGGCAATGCCATGCAGGCGGCCGTTCCGGTCGGCAAGGGCGCCATGGCTGCAATCATCGGGCTGGAACAGGACGTCGTCGAGGGCCTTTGCAGGGATGCTGCATCAAAGGGTGGTATCTGCCAGATTGCCAATGATAATGGCGGTGGTCAGCTGGTCATTTCCGGAAGCAAGGAGAATGTCGAGGACGCCGTGGCGCAAGCCAGCGGCCTGGGCGCAAAGCGCGCTTTGCTGCTCTCTGTTTCTGCGCCGTTTCACAGCGAACTGATGCAACCGGCTGCTGATGCCATGCGTGAGGCATTGGCAGACGTCAAGCTTCTGGTGCCGGCTGTGCCGCTCGTTGCCAATATTACTGCCAGCCCCGTCCGTGAACCATCCGACATTGTCGATTTGCTTGTTCGGCAGGTGACAGGGCAGGTGCGCTGGCGAGAGACCATTTCCTGGTTTGCCGCGAATGGTGTCACACAGGCCTGCGAAATAGGGGCAGGGAAAGTCCTGACGGGTCTGGCGCGCCGGATCGATCGTTCCATCTCCGGAATACCCCTCAATACCCCACAAGACATTGAAAAATATCTGGCAGACTGATTCCCCAACAGGGGATTTTGCCGTGATGCTGATCGAAGGGAATATCCATGTTTGAACTGACTGGCCGCAAAGCTCTTGTAACCGGCGCTTCCGGCGGGATAGGCGAAGAAATCGCCCGTATGCTGCATGCCAATGGCGCTGTCGTTGGCCTGCATGGCACCCGTGTTGAAAAGCTGGAGGCGCTTGCCGAAGAATTGGGAAGCAACACCCATCTTTTTCCGGCTGATCTTTCGGATCGCGAGGCGCTGAAGGCCATGGCCCGCAAGGCTGAAGAAGAACTCGGCGGAATCGATATTCTTGTCAACAATGCCGGCATTACACGGGATGGCCTATTTGTGCGCATGTCGGATGAAAACTGGGATGCGGTTCTCAATGTAAATTTGACGGCGGTCTTCCAGCTGACACGTGAACTGACGCACCCCATGATGCGTCGACGGTACGGGCGGATCATCAACATCACATCCGTCGTCGGTGTAACAGGAAATCCGGGGCAGGCAAACTATTGCGCGGCCAAGGCCGGCCTTGTCGGTCTTTCCAAATCGCTCGCCCAGGAAATTGCCACCCGCGGTGTGACCGTCAATTGTGTGGCGCCCGGCTTCATCGAATCAGCCATGACCGAAAAGCTCAATGACAAGCAAAAGGACGCGATCATGGGTGCCATTCCCATGCGTCGCATGGGAACTGGCGGCGAGATTGCGTCAGCAGTCGCCTATCTTGCTTCAAATGAAGCCGGCTACATCACCGGCCAGACAATTCACGTCAATGGCGGAATGGCGATGATTTAGGCGCGCAAGCGACGAATTAACCATTGTTTTTGTTGTTGTTGACAAACTTTAAGGCACTTAGGCGCGATACTGCGAGAATTCGGGCTTTGACGTCGCCTTAAACCGTGTTATGGGCCGCATCCAATGCTGTTTGCGGTCTTTTGATCGCAACTGCAGACCCGGATAAGCCGGGTAATCCACAGGCCCGTGTAATTGCGGGACATTTGTGCCATTTATTCGGCGCTGGAACTTGATTGAGTGGCTGCATGCCGTTATCCAAGGCATAGCAAAACGTATAAGGGTCGAGGATACCGACATGAGCGATACCGCAGAACGTGTAAAGAATATTGTTGTAGAGCATCTTGGCGTAGATGCCGAGAAAGTCACAGAGGGTGCGAGTTTTATAGATGATCTTGGCGCTGACTCCCTCGACACTGTTGAGCTGGTCATGGCGTTCGAAGAAGAATTCGGTGTTGAAATCCCCGATGATGCTGCAGACACCATTTTGACTGTTGGTGATGCAGTCAAATATATCGATAAAGCCAAAACCTGATTTCAATCTGAGGGTTGTGTACCCCGGGTTGCCATTTGGCATGTGGACTTGTTCATTGAGACACGATGCAACAGCCCGGGAACTTTCCGGGCTGTATGGTTTTATGGAACTACTCCTGTTTTGCATCCCGCGTTTTCTAAAGCGCGGGATGTCATGAAACCGAAGTGCTTTTATTAGAATGGAATCACCATGAGGCGTGTTGTAGTCACGGGAACCGGCATGGTTTCCCCCCTTGGCGATGGAACCGAAGTCACTTGGAAAAACCTGATTGCTGGTAAAAATGCAGCAGCAAGAATTCAGGAATTCGAGGTTGATGATCTGCCGGCGAAAATTGCCTGTCGTATTCCGGTCGGCGACGGCAGCAATGGGACCTACAATCCCGATGCCTACATGGCGCCCAAGGAACAGCGCAAGGTAGACCCGTTCATATGCTACGCTGTGGCTGCTGCGGACCAGGCGCTTGCCGATGCGGGCTGGGCGCCACAAACCGATGAGGATCAGATCGCCACAGGCGTTCTGATCGGATCAGGCATTGGCGGCCTGCAAGGCATTGTCGATGCGGGCGAAACTCTTAGAGAAAAGGGGCCGCGTCGGGTTTCCCCGTTCTTCATCCCTGGTCGCCTCATTAATCTCGCCTCTGGTCAGGTTTCCATCAAACACAAGCTGCGCGGTCCAAACCACGCTGTTGTAACAGCCTGTTCGACCGGCGCGCACGCCATTGGCGATGCTTCCAGACTGATCGCCCTGGGCGATGCGGACGTCATGGTTGCAGGTGGAACCGAATCACCGGTTTGCCGCATAGCCATGGCGGGGTTTGCTGCCTGCAAGGCCTTGTCCACAAAATATAACGATGATCCGCAAAGTGCCTCACGGCCCTATGACACAGATCGTGACGGTTTCGTCATGGGCGAGGGAGCGGGCGTTGTTGTGCTCGAGGAACTCGAACATGCGCTGGCGCGTGGTGCGAAAATTTATGCTGAGGTCGTGGGCTACGGTCTCTCAGGTGACGCATTCCACATCACAGCACCTTCAGAAACAGGCGAAGGCGCATACCGTTGTATGCAGTCTGCCATGAAACGTGCTGGTATAGAGGCGTCTGATATAGATTATATCAACGCCCACGGTACCTCCACCATGGCTGATACGATTGAACTCGCGGCTGTCGAAAGACTGGTCGGAGACGCTGCTTCATCCATTTTGATGTCCTCGACGAAATCGGCAATTGGACATTTGCTGGGTGCTGCCGGCGCAGTGGAAGCCATTTTCTGCATCATGGCCATTCGCGACAACATTGCGCCGCCGACTTTGAATCTTGACAATCCGTCTGTGGAAACAAAGCTGGATCTGGTTCCCAAAGTTGCTCGTGAACGCAAAATCAATGTTGCCCTTTCCAATTCTTTCGGATTTGGTGGGACAAATGCTTCATTGGTTTTAAGACGGTATGAAAGTTAATGTGTACAGTTCTGTTTGGAAGCACCATCTGTAGCCATATTCATGGTTATACTGAGCACTCATTGATACGATTCCAGGAATTGAGGTCTTATAGTGAGTGACGGCAAAACACCCGGTGAACATGTCGCCTTTGGTCGTTCAGGGTCCGGTGGACCGATGATACCGCAGTCTGCGAGGCAGGCCTTGAAACCGGAAGAAGCGCCGCAGCCGCCAAAGCCTTCCGCACGTGCGCGCAGCCAATTCGTCGTTTTTCTCAATTTCGTGATGTCATTGGTGGTCTTTCTGGCCGTTGCTGCTGCCGGAGCCGTCTATTTCGGAAAAGTAAAATTTGATTCACCCGGACCACTGGGCAGCAATGCCTATGTTCTGGTTCGTGATGGTGCTGGTCTGGGTGAAATTGCCACTTTGCTGCAGCGTAGAAATATTATTGAGAATGCCACGATTTTCAGACTCGGCGTAAGTGCCTATGGCTCCGATAATTCGCTCAAAGCGGGTGAATACGAGATCAAGAGCGGATCGTCCATGCGCGATGTGATGAACCTGTTGCGATCGGGAAAATCAATCCTGCATTCGGTGACCATCGCCGAAGGGCTGACGGTTGAGCAGATATTTGAGCGTCTGGCGGAATACGAAGAACTGGAAGGTGATCTTCCTGCTGAAATGCCCGCTGAAGGTTCGCTCAGGCCGGAAACCTACAAATTCACGCGCGGCACGACCCGAGAAGAAATCATTGAACAGATGCGATCCTCGCAAAATGCGCTGGTCAACCAGATCTGGGCCCGGCGTAATCCGAATCTGCCGATCGCCACCAAGGAAGAATTCGTCAATCTTGCCTCCATCGTCGAGAAGGAAACGGGGCGAGCAGATGAACGCACCATTGTCGCATCGGTTTTCCTCAATCGACTGGAACGTGGTATGCGACTTCAGTCCGACCCGACGATTATTTATGGTCTGTTTGGGGGCAAGGGAAAACCGTCTGAGCGCCCGATATACCGGTCGGATATTGACAAGCCGACCCCTTACAACACTTACCAGATCTCGGGTCTGCCGCCGACACCCATTGCCAATCCGGGCAGAGCTGCGCTTGAAGCCGTGGCCAATCCGTCGCGCACGAAATACGTCTATTTTGTTGCAGATGGAACCGGTGGCCATGTTTTTGCGGAAACGCTGGACCAGCACAATGCCAATGTAAGACGCTGGCGCAAAATTGAGGCCGATCGGGCAAAGAAGACTGAATAGGGCTGTGCAGGTAAACCCGATTGAGTCGTTGCTGGTGGCCCTGTAGAAGACCGATAGGGCCAATTGCCGGGTCATGCGGTGCAATGGACATGGAGCGTTTCTTCGGTTCCGTGAAACCGGGAAATATCTCAGTCCTTTGTGACTGGAAAGGTGCTGCCATGATGTTGCAATCGATGACAGGTTTTGCGCGACGTGAAGGCGCTGTCGGGCAAATGCGCTGGGCTTGGGAACTGCGTTCGGTCAACGGTCGAGGGCTTGATCTTAGAATCCGCACGCCCGCCGGATTTGAGCGCCTTGAAGCCGATTCAAAGAAAGCGCTGACCGCTGCTTTTCAAAGAGGCAACATACAGGCCTCACTGACTGTCACCCGGGAAGACAAGCGCGCAGAAGCAATTGTGAATGAGAATGTCCTGGACGCTGTGATCGCGGTTGTTGACCGCCTGCGGGATCGCCTTGATGCCGCACCGCCGAGACTGGATGGTCTGCTGAATATTCGAGGTGTTCTGGAGTTTGCCGAGCCACAAATCGACGGCGAGACCGCCGAGCGGGAATTTGCAGCAATCCTGTCAGGATTGGATCATGCAATTGAAGACCTCAAGGTCATGCGTGCGGCAGAAGGTGGCAAGATCGCCCATTATCTGAATGGCCAGATCGACGGCATAGCCGCACTGGTGAAAAAAGTGGAGAGTGATCCATCCACGTCACTGGAGAGTATTCGTGACCGTCTGACATCTCAGGTCCGATTGTTGATGGATTCAGACATAGAAATTGACCGGGACCGATTGCATATGGAAGCGGCCATGCTTGCTTCAAAGGCGGATATTCGCGAAGAAATAGACCGGCTGTCAGCTCATGTTGATGCCTGCCGGGCCATGCTCAGCGGCGGTGGGCCTGTCGGTCGGCGCCTGGATTTCCTTGCGCAGGAATTCAATCGGGAATCCAACACGATTTGCTCCAAGTCGAACGCGTCTTCGGTGACCGCCATTGGTCTGGATCTGAAAGTTCTGACGGATCAGTTCCGTGAGCAGATTCAAAATCTGGAATAGGGGATGGAATTGACCGAACTGCCTTCAACCCATGTGAAACGGCGGGGATTGATGCTGGTGCTGTCATCGCCATCCGGTGCCGGGAAGTCCACCATAGCGCACAACCTTCTGGAGAATGTCGATGGCCTCAACCTCTCTGTCAGTGTCACGACCAGAAAACGGCGTGGCAGTGAAATAGATGGTGTGCACTATCATTTCATCTCGGACAAGGATTTTGCCCGCCTGCGCGACACGGATGCTTTGCTGGAGTGGGCTGAGGTTCATGGCAACTATTATGCTACGCCGCGTGAACCGGTTGAGAAGGCCATGGGCGAGGGGCGGGACATGCTCTTTGACATAGACTGGCAGGGTGCATTGCAGCTGCAGGAAAAGGTCCCTGCAGACGTCGTGTCCGTGTTCATTCTTCCACCCTCTCTTGCCGAGTTGAAAAATCGTTTGCATCGGCGGGCCGAGGATAGTGAAGAAGCCATAGCCCTTCGCCTGGCCAATTCGCGCGCTGAAATGGAGCACTGGCTGGAATATGATTATGTTGTCATCAATGACGACCTGGACAAGGCCTATTCGTCTGTTCGCGCGATCATACAGGCAGAGCGTTTGCGTCGTGACCGTCGACCCGGTCTGTTCGACTTCGTGTCGGGTCTGCTGGACGAAGGCCTTTGACACAATGTCCGCAGGTTATCGACGGCGGCCATCATGGTTGCCGCGCGTTTTTTAGCTCAACGGCATTTGCAAGCGCAGCAAATTCCTCAATCGACAGGGTTTCGGCCCGCCTGCGCGGATCTATCTGCATCTCCGTCAGGAGAACTTCTCCACCCAGTCCCTTCAGGCTCTGGCGCAGCATTTTGCGCCTCTGACCAAAGGCGGCTTTGGTCACATGAGCCAGAACGCTGGCACTGCATTTCAGTGGCTTTTCAATCGGCTCCAGATGCACCACGGATGATGTAATTTTTGGCGGCGGCGTGAAGGCCTGCCGTGGTACGTCAAAAACCATATGTGCCCTGGTGCGCCAGCCCGCAAGAACCCCCAGTCGCCCATAGGCCGACGATCCAGGTGGTGCGACGATGCGCTGGGCAACTTCCTTTTGAAACATCAGTGTCAGGGATTGAAAATAGGGTGGCCATGGTTCGCTCAGGAGCCAATTGACGAGCAATTGGGTGCCAATATTGTAGGGCAGATTGGCGACAATCTTTATTTTTTCTTCCGACAGACTGGAAAAATCCGTGTTCAGCGCATCGCCTTCAATGATTTCAAGCCGCCCAGGATAGTGATCCGCGATCTGCTTGAGAGCAGGCAGGCAGCGGTGGTCACGTTCAATCGCTATGACTTTTCGTACGCCATTGGCCAGCAAGGCACGGGTAAGGCCACCAGGACCAGGCCCCACCTCGACGATCGTCATATCCTGCAGGTTGCCGGCAGCCCTTGCTATCTTTTGTGTCAGATTCAGGTCCAGCAGAAAATTCTGGCCGAGAGATTTCCGTGCCGCCAGTCCATGCGTGCTGATCACGTCACGCAGCGGCGGCAATCCATCAATGGAAGCCATCAGACGACTCCCTGCTGGCTGTTATTGGATGCAAGCTGGTGTGCCAGATGGATGGCGGCGATGAGGCTCGTAGCGCGGGCGCTGCCACTGCCCGCTATGTCGAATGCGGTACCGTGATCAGGCGAGGTGCGAATAAAGGGCAATCCCAATGTTGTATTGACCGTATCATCGAAACCCAATGCTTTTGCGGGAATAAGCGCCTGATCGTGATACATGCAAATGGCAACGTCATAGTGAGCGCGAGCCGCATCGTGGAACATCGTGTCGGCTGGTAGCGGCCCGAAGGCATTGATACCGATGGCTTGGAGAGCCTTGATGGCAGGAACGATGATTTCCTCTTCCTCGTGACCCAGCGATCCCGATTCACCTGCGTGTGGATTGACGCCTGAAACAGCCAGCCGCGGCGCCTTGATGGCGAAACGAGACCGCAGATCCGCAGCGGTGATGCGGGCTGTTTCCACGATCAGGTCGGTGGACAATTGATCCGGCACCTGTCGCAGTGGAATATGTATGGTTACGGGAACCGCACGAAGCTTTGGACCTGCCAGCATCATGACCGGACGACAGACTGTTCCAAAATGCCTGGTCGCCAGTTCAGCCAGAAATTCGGTATGACCCGGGTATTGAAATCCGGACTCATAAAGAACCGACTTTGCAATGGGGTTGGTGACCAATGCGCAAGCCTTGCCAGCAACGGTCAGCGATACCGCCCGTTCAATGGACTCGACGATTGCTTTGGCATTCCCGGCGTCAGGAGCACCCGCCACCGCTTGAACAGCGTTTGTTAGAGGTACAACAGGCAGACAATCGTCTGCTGGCAACGTGGGTTCTTCAGGATCAATTTCGCGAATGCGCAAATTCAGACCCAATTGGCGAGAGCGATCGTGAAGGAGGGCAGGGCAGGCAAGAACATAAAACGCAGGTAGAGCAATGTCCCGGCGCTTGTCCCACATGGCCAATGTTATGTCCGGGCCAATCCCGGACGGATCGCCCATCGTCACGGCAAGAGGCATGGAGTCGCCTTTGGCGTTTGTCATGGATTTGTCATCGGCAAATGGCGCCGCGCATCATCGGTAGCTGATGCGCGCCTTTTCGCGAAGTTCTTTCAGGAATTTTTTCGAATTGGCGTCGCCGTCTGAATTTTCCCGGGCTTCCTCTGCACGAAATACCATTTCGGCGGCAAGGTCATCGGAAACCTTTGCGCTGGAGCATATCGCAATGAATTCGACACCGCGCGCCGTGACTTTTGTCCCTGTCGCCTGGCCTGGCGAGATTTTTTCGATCTGGGTTTTCCATTCGGCTGGCAGGGCTGGCTGCATCACGCGGCCAAGGTCACGAACGGATACATCTTTCAATCCCTTCGCAAAATCCCGGGTACTTTCGCAATTGACGAAGCGTGCACGCATGGCATCAGCTTCCCGCTTGCGTTGGTTCAATATGCTTTTGCGCTTGGCGGTCGGTACGACGAAGATCACCTGCTGAAGAATATATTCTGTGGTGGTGGGTTTTTCGCCACCACGTTCCAGCATCTTAGAAACCAGGTCTTCCGTGCTCATCTGCCCACTGTTGTTGAAGCGCGCCCCAACAACTCTGGGCCATGACATTTGAACACGAATGAATTCCTTGAAATGGGAAGCGCCGACGCCTGCCTGACTCAGCATCTGTGACATCTGTTTGACGGACATTTTGTTTGAGGAGGCAAAACGGGCGAAGGACTGGTTGACCTGTCTGTCGGAAACCACGGCCCCAAGGCGTTTGGCTTCGTTCATTTTGATCGCGTCCTCAATCAAATCTTCGCGCGCTTTCTTCTTCAGGTCTCCCTTTGCACGCTGCAGGCGCAACAACTTTGACCGTCTTTCTATGTCAATCGTGGTAATGGCAGTGTCATTGACAACAATTGCAATGCTGCTGGCAAGTGTCACATGTGGCAAGCTGGTTGTGGCAACAATCGTGAAGGCCAGCATAAAAGCCATTTTCACGGCTTTTGCACGGGGCAACCAGACAAGATCAATGTTCATTTGTTTTCCTCACTGCCGCACGAGCGGGCATTCTTTCAAAAACACGATCCGGCGTAAATCCCATGACCTTTTGGCAGAATGATGACAGCGCCTCCCTGAGCTGTCAAAATCAAGTGCTCTCAGAAATAGAAAAAGCAAATTACCAGCTGTTTGCTGGCTTGGAATAGGGACTTGAGCCGAAAGAGATGTCACCCAGAGTGCGCAGGCTGATTGAGGCGCCAACGCTCCAGTCAACGGCCTGATCGATGTCGCGGGTCTGGGAATAGGACAGGCTTATCGCAATACATTCATCATCATATCCGAAACCGAATGAATTATCAGACATCAAACGGTTTTCAATATCGTAGCTGGCGGATCCAAAAGCGCGCCAGTTTTCAGCGAGACGAAAGGAGGCTGCCCCCTTGAGTTCATGGCGGCTTGTCGATGAGCCATAGCCGGGTTGCGGCTGAACCATTGTATGGGCAAGAGATGTACTGAATGCATCGCTGATATAGGCGGCGCCTATATCCGAGCGCTCCAGGTCGTAGGTTGTCTTATCAAGCCGCGCTGCAGCCGTCATGGAAAATCCGCTTGGCAGATCCACACCCACGCTCCCGACATAATCGGAACGCGTTGTCTCCAGTCCGGAATTACTTCCAACATTGACGAGGTCCGGCGTACTATAGGAATTCAGCCCTGCGATCTGGAATGATTGCCCGAACACACCGCGCAATGACACACCATTATTGAAGGTGCCCGTGTAACGTACGCCCAGATTTGCTCTGGTGCCGCCTTCGATGCGGTCATACCCGGAGAATTTGTCCCGCTCAAAAAGCGTGCTGGCGTCAAATACAAAACTTTGGGCGTCTTCATTTGGCAGGCCGCCAGCCATCTGTTCATCATTGCGTGCATAGATTTGGCCGATAGGCTCAATGATATGGGAACTGTTGTCTGTCGTCATCTGGATTGGATAGCGAGCCTCAAGTCCCGCCGTCAACATTCCGCGTCCGACAGTGGAATCGCTTGTCAGTGGGCCTGTATAGCCAGCAGGAGCGGTGATATCGAGAAGGTTCACATCACCACGCGCGGCAAACAGCGGGGTCAGCGCCAGCCCTGCCTCGGTAATGAATGTCCGCTGCCATTCGATTTCACCGGTGAGGCGCGAATTGGTGCCCTTTACCCCCGCATAGCGGTCATTGACGATATCGGTTTCCGCTTCACGGCGCGTCAGACTGAGGACGTTGAAATTGAGGTTGAGTTCGCCGCCTGCCACGGGCTTTTCAAATGTATAGTCATAGTCCAGTGACGGATGGACGATGGGTTGCTGTTCTTCGGCAATACTGCTCTCGAGCGTAGACTGAACATCGAAATAATAGGCGCGCAGATCAAAATAGTTGCGACCCGTAAGGCCTTCAAGATAGGCCGTGGAAACCTGTGTGACCGCGTCGTAGCCGGTGATATTGTAGGTATTTGCAAAACTGTTGTCGCTTTGCAGAATCAGGTCCCAGCCAAAAGTCCATATCGGGTTGATGACGAATTCTGCCTGTGAAGCGATAAGCCCACGGGTGGTTTCGTTCGCATCAACGCTACCGGCACTGAACGCGCCTGGTGAGAGCTGATGAATACCTGCAACGCGCAACGTATGACTGCCATTGGAAAATCTCTGGCGAAATTCTGCTTCGGCAAGAAAACCCTGACGGGACAATCCAGACATGGATACGGTCAGGTCATAATGCGGATTGAGTGCGAAATAATAGGGTATCTTGACCTTTGCGCCAATTTCCTTGCTGTAACCGAAGGAGGGCAGAAGAAACCCGCTCTTGCGTTTGACGGTGTGATCCGGAACGACCAGATAGGGAAGATAGGCTATCGACTTTCCGAAAAGCTCAAAATGCGCACCTTCCAGACGAATCGTCTGGGTTTTGCCATTCTGGGTGACGCGCCTTGCCTTTATCTGCCAAAGGGGCGGCTTTTCCGGATTTTCTTCACAAATGTCACAGGCGGTATAAACGCCATTGGTCAGTGTCGTGCTTTCCGCATCAAGGCGTTGAGCACTATCGGCGACGATTCGGGTGTTGTCCGGACGTTCTATACGCAGCGAATTGACGAATCCGTCGGCAAAATCGTCTGTGATATCCAGTTCCTGCGCATAAATGCGATTGCCATCAGGCTCAACCATTTCGATATCGCCATAGGCTTTCAGGCGACCCGAGCGCTGGTGATATTCCAACCTGCGCGCAACCAGTTGATAACCGTCATAATCTACCTGGACAGCGCCTTGTGCAACGACAGTTTCACTATCCTGATTGAATGTTATCTGATTGGCCGTAAGCAACAACTGGGCATCCGGCGACGTGGCGATTTTAATATTGCCGTTTTCCCGTGAGACCTGCGCATAGGCGCTCGGTACGATAACGCACGTCGAAAAGCCCGCTGCAATAAATGCAATCAGTCCTGCGATACGCAACATTTTTCTTTCGCAGATCGTGGCTGATTCCACTATCCATCCTCCTTGTGGAGAAGCACCGTTACCCCAAGGGCTGACGCCACAATTACCGGAAGCCATGCCGCAACAATAGGTGGCACAACACCAGCGGTCCCAAATGATTTTGTCAACACTGTGACGACATAAAGCAGAAACCCGGCCAAGATGCCAGCCAAAATAACAGTTCCTGACTGCCCAAACCGAATAAATCTTAAAGAAACGTTTGCAGCGATCAATGTCATGGCCACCAAAAGCAGCGGCAAAGCCAGCAAAGATTGATATTGCATGGCAAATGCATTGGCCCCGAGTCCGAATGAACGGGCGACTTCAATTTTTCGCGGCAAAGCGAAAAAAGATATTGATTGTGGCGATGCCAGTGATTCTTCAACGAATTCCGGTTTCAGGTTGGTGGCAATTTCCAAACGTTCGACCGATTCGGGCGGAGAGTTGCGACTCACCCGGACGATATCTGTCAAAACCCAATGCTCATTTTCCAACAGAGCTTGCCTGGCATCCAGTCTTTCGGCGATTCCGCCTTCATCGTTGAATCGGATGAAGGTTGCCTGGCCCAGCAACAGTCCACGGCGTGCAATGCTTTTGGCGCCAATAATCGTAATGCCTTCGTTCGTGCGCTGGCGGATCCACGGGGTTCGTTCAATCGTGCCGACCGTGCCGCGCTGCATGCCAATGCCGAGTTCCATTTCCTGTACGGAAGACAGGGCAAGGGAGGACAGTGGATTGACCGCGGTCACCATGAACACGCCGATCAGAAAGCTCGCCCCACAAAGTGGCGACAGAAACTGCCAGGCCGAGATGCCCGCGGACCGCGCCACGACAAGTTCATATTTTCTGTTGAGCACCAACAGGACAGACATTGAGGAAAACAGGATGATAAAAGGCATGGTCGCCTGGATGATATTCGGCAGGCGCAGCGCAGAAAGCAACAGGCCGATCGAGATCGTATAGCCCGGCAGTTCCGAAGCTCGGTTGGAAAATTCTGTGAAATCAATCATGTAAATGATTGCCAAAATGCCCAGAACAAACCAGCCAGTCATGACAATATATCGCTTGAAGAGGTATCGCCACAGCGTCACGCCGATCATTGCGCACCCCCTCGTGCAGATCCGCTGAGACCGGTATTCCAAGTGCCTGGTGCGTCGGCTGGTGGGTCACGATCCGACCCCAGTCGGGCCGTTTGCTCAACCAGCCGTTTGGGTGGACGAAACGACCAATTTGTCAGGATCAGAAGAGAAAACAGCACGATGCTTGCCAGAGGAACCGCAAAAACCAATATGGCGAAGACTTCGCTGGAGCCCGACTGATCGACAGCGTAGAAACTGAAGCCCCGTGTTGCAAATGCTATGGATGCGGCAGTAACGACACTCCAGACCTGTTCGTTGCGATTGGTATGGGCCTTGCCAAGAAAATAGACGGTTATCAGGCCAAAAAGCAGTGGATACATCCATTCGGAAAACCGTTTGTTGAGTTCCTCGCGAAACTGGCCCGGTTTATACTTATAGGAACCATCATTGGGATCTGGTGAGAGCAGGAAACGCGTTGTACGTTCCTTTGCATAGTAGGAATTGCCCTTGCTGGCACGCCCGCCAATAAGACTGAGGTCCAGCGCGTAAGTCGCAAACCGAATGATGGAAATTTTTCCATCCTCATTGGATTTACGGTGCAATTCCCCATCCGACATGATGAGGATGTCTTTGCCTTCGTCCTCAACAAAGGCACCATATTTCGCATAATAAATGACATCGGATACGTCATCGCGGCGGTCAGACAGAAAAATGCCGCCGAGCTTGCCGCCTGGCAGCTTTTCACCCACCTGGACATGCAACCCCTCCTCAATCTCGTGAAAAGTGCCCGATTGCACTGCAACCGAAAACAGGTCGGCACTGGCGGAATTCAGCAGATCGCGAATTTTCCGGTTGCTCCATGGTTCGACGACAACACTGGTGACCAATGTTGCCAGAGCCATGAGGAGAGCCAGAAGGAGAATGGGACGCGCCGTCAGCAGACGTGAACCGCCAGATGCTTCGATGACCGCAAGTTCCGAATCGGAATTCATTGTGCCAAGTGTCTGCGAAGCACCGATCATCAGCGCAAAGGGCATGACAATCACCACCATGGCGGGGATAAGAAGTCCTGCAAGTTCCAGAAAGGTCAGCAAAGACTGGCCGGTGGAACTCAACAAGTTGACGCGAATCAGCACCTGCGTCGTCAAAGCGATCACGGTGGTCGTTACCAAGGTCCCGATCGACAGAGTGAAAACCCTGCGAAATATGTAGCGTTCTATTTGTTTCATTCAGCGCGGGGTCCGGGTGCCTCCAGAATAACCGCAGACGTCCGCGGTCAGGCACATACTACAGGAGCCTATACCCGATACCAAGTGACGAGGCATAGAAAACATTTTTCCAATTTCCATTCTTTTTCAAAAAAATGGGCTTGCTGCAAAAGGGCCATTCATGCAGCACGGGGCGTCAAATCACCTGGCCAAAAAAATGTGGCCTTGTCATTGCATCGGAAAAGACCAAAATACGCGATTGATCCCACTCTGGAGTTCTTATGTCACAGAAACTGAACATTACTTTTTCCCGGACTGCCAACATAAAGGGCGGACTGGCCATTCTCCTGAGCAGCCAGGGCGGATTACTCACCGACAGCGCCACTATGGTAGACCCTGAGGCGATATCAAGGCAGGCGATGGACATTGCCGGATTTGAAGGCAAGAAACTTGCTGTCATAGACATGCTTGTTCCCCGCGGCAGTCCAGCTGATCGCCTGGTCATTGTCGGCACAGGCGCTGCTGCCGAATTGCAGGCCAATGATTGGCTGCGCATTGGCGGAACGGCCTTTGCCCAGACGAACAAGGCAGAAAATGTCACCATGTTTGTCGATGCGACGGATGTGGAGGTCTCGGCAGACAATCTTGCCGATATTGCTTTGGGCATGTTGATGCGAAATTACGAATTCGACACCTACAAGACACGCAACCGCGACAACGGCAAGGAAACCAAACCAAAGACCGTCAATATCACTCTGGTCAGCGAACATGCCGCAGAAGCCAAAAAGGCCTACGCCGCTGTTCAGGCGGTTGCCGAGGGTGTCACGCTTGCACGCAATCTGGTCAACGAGCCAGCCAATATTTTGGGCCCGGTGGAATTTGCCAAGAAGGCCAGTGATCTGGAAAAACTCGGCGTCGAGGTGGAAATCCTGACCCAGAAGGAAATGAAGAAACTGGGCATGGGCGCATTGCTCGGCGTCGCCCAGGGGTCTGTCCGCCCCCCGCGCATGGCGATCATGCAATGGAAAGGTGGCAAGTCGAAACAAAAGCCGATTGCCTTCGTCGGAAAAGGCGTGGTCTTCGACAGCGGCGGCATTTCCTTGAAACCAGGTGCGGGAATGGAAGATATGAAAGGCGACATGGGTGGCGCAGCAGCCGTCATGGGCCTGATGCACACATTGGCTGCACGCAAGGCGAAAGCCAATGTGGTTGCCATTATCGGACTTGTCGAAAACATGCCCGATGGCAACGCACAGCGGCCCGGTGACATTGTCACCTCGATGTCCGGCCAGACGATTGAAGTGATCAATACGGATGCAGAAGGTCGGCTGGTTCTGTGTGACGCGCTTTGGTATTGTCAGGATCGGTTCAAGCCGCAGTTCATGATCAATCTGGCGACCTTGACCGGTGCGGTGCTTGTTGCGCTGGGTCATCAGCATGCAGGGCTTTTTTCCAACAATGATGACTTGTGCTCAAAACTGACTGCCGCCGGCGAATTGACGCAGGAAAAAGTCTGGCGTCTGCCGCTTGGTCCGGAATACGACAAATTGATCGACTCCAAATTTGCCGACATGAAAAATATCGGTGGACGCATGGCCGGTGCCATTACTGCGGGACAGTTCCTGCAGCGTTTTGTCAATGAGACACCCTGGGCGCATCTGGATATTGCCGGCACAGGCCTGGGGCCACCTTTGACAGAAATCAATCGTTCATGGGCGCCCGGCTACGGTGTCCGCCTGCTCAATGAGTTGGTTCGCGCGCATTACGAGTCCTGATGACGGAAATACTTTTCTATCACCTGACCGAATCGCGCGTCGAAGACGCTCTCCCGCCCTTGCTTGAAAAAAGTCTTGGGCGGGGCTGGCGGGTTGCTGTGCAGACGGGCAGTGCTGAAAGGCGCGATGCGCTTGATCAGCAATTGTGGACCTATGCGGAGGACAGTTTTCTGCCTCATGGCAGCGAAACGTCCCCCGATGCGCCTATCCAGCCCATTCTCATCTGCACGACCGGAGAAAACGCCAATGCAGCGCAGGTGCGGTTTCTTGTGGATCGTGCCGAGCCGTCAGCATTGGAGACCTATGAGCGTGCTGTCTTCATGTTTGACGGACATGACCAAATGCAGGTCGAGGTTGCGAGAACCCAATGGAAAACGCTGAAAGGTGCAGGCCATACCTTGACCTACTGGCAGCAAAATGATGATCGCCGTTGGGAAAAGAAAGCTTGAGTGCGCCAGGTTGGCGCACTGTCGGTCTTAAAGGAGTGGGGGCTTTAGCAGCCCGGTCTGTATCAGCCTGAGCTTCAGGAGTCCGGGTTTATGGGCCGCTTCCTTGCCTTGAATTTTTTGGCCTTGGCGGATCTGGTGTCGGTGATGTCCTCAACCGGCGGTGCATCGTCCTGGCGCTTCGGTTTGCTTTTCTTGTGGGGCTTGTCCGAACGTGGTTTGTCAGAACGCGGCTTGTCTGGCCTTGGCTTGTCTGAACGCGGCTTTTCTGATCGGGGTTTGTCTGTTTGCGCCGCAGAACCGGAATTCTCTCCACTTGCAGCCTGGTCGCCCTTGCCGACAAATGCGATCTTCAATGTGCGCTCGACACAACCCTGTTCACCGACCATTTGCTGATACGATTCGACCTTGTCGGGGTGAATTTCAAAAAGCGTTTCGCCGTCTCTTATGGAAATCGCCCCGACCGAGTCGCGATCAACGCCACCCGAGCGGCAGATGATCGGCAACAGCCAGCGCGGCTCGGCGCGCTGCTTGCGGCCGGCACTGATACGAAACCAGCCGCCATTGTCGAAATCGTTGCGCAGGTTTGGTTTTTTTTCATGTCGGTCAGGCCTGTCCTGTCTATCCGGCCTGTCTCTTCTGCCTGACCGCTCGGACCTGTCTGGTCGCTCTGACCTGTCAGCTCTGTCACGGGTTTTATATTCCGGGATATCGGAAAGGTCTTCAGCGGCTGGAAGATTCGACCTGGAAAGCCGGTAGAATGCTGCTGCTACCTGTTCGGCACTGTGGTTCTTCAGCAGAGCTTCGGCAAAGCCCCGCTCATCATCATCCATTTCATCTTTCAAAAACGGACTTTCAATGATTCGCTCATTATCCAGTCGCGCAATATCAGAGGCATTGGGTGTCGCAATCCATTTGATGTCGACCTTGGCGAGACGGATCAGCCGTTCAGCCGCCCGTTTGCGCGAGTTGGTCACGACCAGTGCACAGACGCCCTTGCGTCCGGCCCGCCCGGTACGTCCGCTGCGATGAAGCAACGTGTCAGGATTATTCGGCAGATCCGCGTGGATGACCAGATCAAGTTCCGGCAGATCAATGCCGCGCGCGGCAACATCGGTGGCCACGCACACATTGGCCCGCCCGTCACGAATGGATTGCAGGGCGTGGGTACGCTCGGCCTGGGTGAACTCTCCAGACAGCGCAACCGTGGAAAAACCGCGATTGCCAAGCCTTGCCGTCAGATGTTTGACATTTTCTCTGGTGCCACAAAAGACGATGGATCGTGTTGTGTTGTGATAACGCAAGACGTTGATAATGGCGTTTTCGCGCTCACTTGCGACAACAGTATGGCCGATGTATTCGATATCAGCATGCGCACTTCTTTCACTGTTGACCGAAATGCGCTCGGCGTTTTTCTGAAACCGTTTGGCAAGCGCGTTGACTTCGCGCGGCAGGGTTGCAGAAAACATCAATGTGCGACGTTCGACCGGTGCGGCGTCAAGGATGAATTCCAGGTCTTCGCGAAAACCCAGATCAAGCATTTCATCGGCTTCATCCAGCACTGCAGCGCGCAATTCGCTCAGATCAAGCGCCCGTCGGGTGATATGATCGCGCAACCGTCCGGGCGTACCCACGACGATATCAGCACCACGTTCAAGGGCGCGACGTTCGGCGCGCGGGTCCATCCCGCCAACACATGTGCTGATTCTGGCGCCGGCTTCACCGTAAAGCCATTCCAACTCGCGGCTGACCTGAAGGGCCAGCTCGCGTGTCGGCGCAATAATGAGAGCAAGCGGCAGGCGGCCTGCGCCCAGTCGTGCATCTTCTGCGAGGATTGTACCGGCGAGCGCGAGGCCGAATGCCACGGTCTTGCCGGATCCGGTCTGCGCGGAGACCAGCAGATCCCTGTCTTGCAGATTTTCATCAAGAACAGCAGATTGCACCGGTGTCAGTGCGGTATAGCCACGTTTGGTCAACGCGGAATCGAGCGCCGGGTGGGCGTGCTCAAAGGGAGACATCAAAAACAGATCTTTCTCGAAAGGCGCCGAGTTTGAACCGCGCGCGCTACGGTTGCTTCGCGATTGCGAAGTAAAGTTTTGCTGGTCCTTTATAATGCGCGCCCGCTTGCGTCAATCTTTGGCAGCTGTTTTGGTCAGAACTATGAAGTCCGTGCCTTTGAAGGATTCATTGTTCAGTCCGCCGTCATTGATGACCAGCGATGATCCGGGCACAATCATTGCCGATATCCGGTCACGCACATATTGCGGCATTTCGATGCGGTGCAACGTATCATGTATCGAGGGTCCCGATGCATAATTCTGACCTTCAACAATCTCGATATCAGACAGGGGCGTTTCTTCCGCTATGTCCGGCAATACTGCATGTATCCAGCGCAGTCTGTCGGAATCCTCCGGGGAGGAGAGGGCGGACAGGAAATGCGTACCAAGCGGATTTTCCGGGTCCTTCAGCCCGACAGGTGCGTCGAACAGTGGCTTGAAATTCTGCCGCACATAAATTCGTCCGACGGGAAAGTCGCCATCGCGGGACTGGGCGTGAAGAAGACGGGCAAGCTCCAGAGAAACAGACCCTGTCGGATTCAGCTCAAGGCTTTTTTGAAACCGGATGATAGCATTTCCGGTATCGCGTCCGATCCACCCGTCCTCCTTGCCTGCATCGAAGCCCAGTTCGTTCAGCATGGTCTGGATGTCGCGCACCAGTTCCCGGCCGGTTCGTCTTGTAATGAGTATGCGAATGGGGTCGGTGGATTTTGGCAATTCAAATCCATCATCGTCGGGACCACTTCCGAAAGGCCGATTCAAGGAACTGCGCAGGACAAAATTGTCTCCAACAGATCTGTCATCTCTGTTCAAATCTTCGGATGGCAGCTTGGTATTCTGCGCCAGTCTGATCGCCCTCGGCGGTTCTGCACGCTGGATGGGCTCCGACAAGCCGGCTGAGGACTGGTCGATCTGTGAAATCCGATCATCAGGCTGCACGTCGGGGTAGAACAGGTTGCGACTCCACACAGGAGACAGATACAGTTCCTCATCGGTGATCAGCACATGTGCACCGGCCCTGGTATAACCAAAAAGCTGTTTGGCAAAGGCCCCTGGAAGCCGCACGCATCCATGGGAAGCCGGTCTGTCGGGTACGCTGCTGGATTCGTGCAGTGCGATGCCGGACCAGGTCAACCGCTGCATGTAGGGCATCGGTGCTTGGCTATAGATATTGGAATGGTGGTGGCGGTTTTTCTGCAATATGCTGAAAATGCCGGTCGGCGTGCGGTGGCCCTTTTTGCCGCTGGAGACCTTTGATCGCGCCATCAAGGTGTCGCCAGCATAAACCTGCATGCTTTGGCGGTCGAGGGAAACCAACATCAAAACCGGTTCGGAAGGTTTGGTTTTTGGTAAACCCGCCGCGAACTCTTCCGGCGTCTGGGTCTTGTTTTTGGTGGCGAATGCCGGGGGTGCCGATGCGACCAGAACAATGGACGCGCTGGCAAATGCCACTGACAAAAAATGCGAAGACAATTTACTCATTACACAACTAGCCCGCTATTATACTCGTACCCGATGGTAGAACAGCACCATTAGGATTCAGTAAATCCTTGATCAAGAAACCGCGAACGCAACATTTGAAACGGTTTTAGCCGAGCAAAGCAGTGTCACAAGGCGGCTGCCTGGGCAGACTGCTCTGTTTGACGATCTGTGCGTTTCCTGGGTGAGACCGACTGCTTCAGGATGCTGCTCGTAAGTCAACTCAGCACAGACTTCCCGATATTTCATGGTTCGATATTCAAACCATGTGTCTCATTCACCTGTTGATGGCACTTTTGAATCCTGTCACTATTGATGGTCCTTGAAATTAACCGGCGAAGAGACTGGAAAGCAAAAGCCTATGGGTACGATTACAAAGGCTCTGAATTTACTGAACCACTTTACAGAGTTGACCCCGTCGATCGGCCTTGTGGAAATGACCAGGCTGTCGGGCCAGGACAAGGCGACCGTTCACCGATATCTGACGGAATTGGAGCGCAACGGCTTTCTGGAACAGGATTCAAAGACGCGAAAATACCGATTGGGCAGTGCGCTTCTGCGTTTGTCGTTCTTGCGCGAAAAGACCTTTCCGACCAGCCGCATCATCGCAAATCGGGTGAATGGCCTGTCAGAGGAACTGGGCGAACTTGTCCATGCATCCCTGCTGCAGGGCAATCGCCTGTCGCCGCTTTGTTACCGGGACGCCGGTTCCGGCGGCACAAGGGTCTATTTCGATCAGGCGGACATGATACCCTTCCATGCCACCGCGTCAGGCATGGCGATGTTGGCCTTTGGCGACAAGGCGTTGGTCAAAAATGCACTTGTCGAACCCTTGGCGCGTTTTACCGAGAACACCATCACCGATCCAAAACTGCTTTTGGCACGGGTTGAAACAATACGCAGTGCCGGATTTGCTTTTTCTGATCAAGCTGTTGAGGTTGATGTGAGTTCAGTGGCTGTGCCGTTTTATCAGGATGAAAATCAGGCCACGGGCGCGATCGCCATAGCCGTGCCGGTCACCCGCATGAACGCAGCATCACAGAGAAAATTCGTCCATGCACTTTGGTGCACGTCCGAGGCAATTACCAAGGAACTGGGCGGATCGCTTCCCGCTGAAATAAGAAAAATCTGGCACAATGAGGGATGAGTGCTTCTGCAGGATCGGTGAAAAAAACGGGGGGATCTCCATCTTGGCCGCAAGGTATTTCCCGTGAATAATGTCATGCTTGGCTTTGTCGGCAGTTTGGCTGCCGGTTTGATGACCGCCCTGGGCGCAGTCCCGATTCTGATTGGCAAATCCGTCGCCCGACAGTGGAACGACGCCCTGCTGGGATTTGCCGCCGGCGTCATGTTGGCCGCCTCCTTTTTCTCATTGATCATTCCAAGCATAGAGGCCTCGACTGCGCTTTACGGAGCGGGCGCTATTCCCGCGCTGATTGCCGGAGCGGGAATCATTCTGGGTGTTGCAACAATCTATCTCCTTGATGAGAGCATTCCCCACCAGCACTTCATCTCCGGCCGGGAAGGTCCGGATGCTATCCGGCTGTCAAAGATATGGCTGTTTGTCCTGGCCATCACGCTGCACAACATTCCTGAGGGAATGGCCGTCGGCATCGGATTTGGCGGTGGGGACATCACTGCCGGCACGACGCTGGCCATTGGCATCGGATTGCAGAATGCGCCGGAAGGTCTGGCTGTGGCGCTTGCTCTGCGCTCGGAGGGGTATTCAAAATTCTATGCATTTGCAATCGCCGGCCTGACTGGTCTCGTAGAGCCGGTTGCGGGCCTTTTTGGTGCAGGCGCAGTCGGCATCTCCCAATCGATGCTTCCATGGGGACTGACTTTTGCAGCCGGTGCGATGATTTACGTGGTCAGTCACGAGATCATCCCCGAAACACACCGGCACGGTCACCAGAGGGCCGCAACGGCAGGTCTGACTATCGGTCTGGTGCTCATGATGTTTCTGGACGTAACATTCGCCTGACCAGGGCTGCGGATTTGATTGGCGGGCCGTTGTCTTTTACGTAAACGTAATTTATCTCTTTTACGACAAATGCGTGTGCGAAACCAGTGAAGCGCATCAAGCGGAAGGTATATCATGGCCAAGACAGTTGACTTTTATTATGATTTTGTAAGCAGTGCGTCCTATCTGGCTTTTAAGCGGTTGCCCGCCATGGTCAGTGCTGCCGGTGGAGAAATTCGCTGGAAACCAATGCTGCTTGGCGGCGTCTTCAAGGCTGTGGGCAATTCCAGCCCGGTGCTGATTGCCGCCAAGGGCAAATGGATGTTCGATGACATGAAGCGCACTGCCGACAAACACGGCTTTGCATTTTCGGTCAACCCGTCCTTCCCGCTCAATACGATCATGGTCATGCGCGGTGCAATTGCCGCTGAAAAGATGGGCCCAGAGGTTCTTGATCCCTATATGGAACTGATGTTCGACAGCGCCTGGGCAACAGGGGAGGATTTGTCCAAGCCTGAAGTTGTGATGGAATTGATGGAAAAGGCCGGACTTCCTGCTGTTGAAATCGCCAATCTGGCTCAGGATCAGGCCATCAAGGATGAATTGCGCGCCAATACCGAAGAGGCGGTTGCACGAGGCACATTTGGTGCGCCGACATTTTATGTCAATGGTGAGATGCACTGGGGTCAGGACCGGCTGGATGCGGTGATGGAAGCGCTGGAAAAAGACGCTTAGGACATGTCACCCTTTTATGGGATAGTCGAACTATTCCAGTAATCATTCCGGTGCTGACGGCGGACAGGAATACGGTGCAATAGAATGTTTGATTTTATCCCGCTCGTGTTGCTGCTGCTTGCTGCACTGGTTGTCATGCCGATTTTGGGAACCATTGCCTTTGTCCGGGTGAGGCGGCTTCAGCGCGAAGTCGATTTGCTCCGGGAGATACTCCAAAGCTCGGTTTCGCAGCCTGTTTCTTCTGCTCCGCTATCGCGGGAAATGGAGTCTGTAGAACCTTCTGTCGTCGACGAACCGGCATATCCTGAACCATCAGAACCGGATCAGGAAACCGTCACGACACCCACCTCCAATGCCTCGCCAGAAAGCGATACGACTGAAAACAGCGTCACCACCCGCCCGTCAACCTCCGGCAATAACCTCGAAGAAACGGTTGGGGCCAAATGGGCGGTCTGGGTTGGCGGTCTCGCTCTCGCCCTGGGTGGCATTTTCCTGGTGCGCTATTCCATAGAACAGGGTCTGTTGGGGCCGGCAATGCGGATCCTTCTGGGGGGCCTGTTCTCACTGGCGCTTGGCGGCGTCGGTGAATGGACGCGCAGGCGGGGATCGGCCTATTCGATTGGTGGATTTGAAAGTGCCAATATACCGGCAATCCTCACGGCCGCCGGAACCATGGGTGCCTTTGCGACGATCTATTCCGCCTACCAGCTCTATGGTTTTCTTTCCGCGCCCGCTGCCTTTGTCGCACTGGGTATCGTTGCCGTCGGCACAATGTTTGCAGCCCTGCTGCACGGGCCATTGCTGGCCGCGCTTGGTCTCGTCGGCAGCTATTTTGTGCCTTTCCTGGTCGACACGCGCGAACCGAGCGCTGCAGGGCTTGCCATCTATGCTCTGGCAGTATCCGTTGCCGCATTCGGTGTCGGGCGTCTCAGGCTCTGGCGCTGGCTTGCCATCATTGCGGCACTGGGCTTGATGTTTTTCGGTCTGGTTCTCTTCAGTCTTGCCTCAATTGCAGATCGCCCGGTTCTCGGCCTTTATATTCTGGCATCCTGGACAATTGTTTTCTATGTGTTTGTCGCCAGTCTTTATGCCCGCGCGCAACAGGACCTGGTCGGAACCGACAAGATTGCAGTCGCCTTGCTGTCACTCGTTCTGCTGATGCTGTTGGGCTATGTCACGACGGGAATGGGCGTGGGTGTCGTTATAGCCCTGCTCCTGGGGGTGTTCATACCCTTCGCAGCAGCTTTCTACTGGTCGTCCATTCGCATGATTGTCCCGGTCGCCGCTGTCATCGCGGTTCTGGGTTACAGCTCCTGGCATTTTTCCCTTGAGAACCTGCAGACAATGGCGAGTGGTTTGGCGGAATCGCATAGAATCAATCCTGAAACTTTGCCGGGCTACCAGCAGAGCATGCTTTCGGTTTTCGCGGTTCTGGGGGCCGTCCTGAGCCTGCTTGCCGGTATACTCGGCTATCTGGGTGCTTTGCGATCTGCCTCCAGGGTTCCACTTGCCTTTGGCGGCGCCTTTGTTCCAGCGCTGGTCCTCACCGTTGCCTATGCGCGGACGGAATTCCTCGAGGTTTCGATCCGGTATGGTGCCATGGCACTGGTGTTGTGCATGGCATTCTATGCCATGGCGATGTTCGCCGACAAACGCATTGCGCGGGAAGAGCCGGGCCACGATGGGGTGACAGCCGCCTATCTGGTGGCTTCGCTCAGTGTTCTTGCATTGGGACTGTGTATGCTGCTTGAAAGGGGCGCACTGACTGTGGCTTTGGCTCTGATGGCGCCAGCGACCGCCTGGGTTTACGCCTATCGACCTGTACCGGCGCTTCGCGTCTTGACGCTGGTTCCGGCGCTCCTCTGGGTCGCCCGCATTGTATGGGATCCATCCATTGTCGGGCACGCGCCGGGAACCACGCCGATTTTCAACTGGCTTCTCTATGGCTACGGCATTCCTGCCGCAGGCTTTGTGCTTGCCGCCTGGCTGCTCGGCGCCCAAAAACGCGACCGCTGGCTGGAAATCATGGAGGGCGTGGCGGTTGCCACCACCACGGCCGCAATCGCCATTGTCAGCCTGCACGCACTCGACCCTACCCAGGTTTTCACCCGCATTGACACACTTTCCGAAGCAGCTCTGATGGTGTTCGTCGGCGGCGGGGTGGCACTGGGCCTGCTGCGTCTGAAACGAACGAACAGCAGCACGACGCTTCGGGCCTTCGTGGATATTCTGGGGTTTGCCGGAATGGCAGCCGCCTTCACTGGACTGCTTGTTGCCTATAATCCACTTCTGACCGGAGAGACCATTGGCGTGGGTGCGATCTTCAACAAGCTTCTCTTTGCCTATTTCCTGACCGGCTTGCTTTATGGCGCGCTGGGATATCTCAGCGCCGGGGGCAGGCCTCTTTACAGCCGCATTGCCTTTGGAATCAGCGGTTTGTTGGGATTTGCCTGGGTCAGTCTGACGATCCGGCACTGGTTCCATCCGCTGGCGCTGAATGTCGGCAGCACCGGCGACGCAGAACTCTATGGCTATTCAGCCGCATGGTTGTTGATCGGCATCGCGACGCTTGCAGCCGGTATTTTCAGCGGAACACGGGTGTTGCGGCAATTGTCGGCATTCATCATTCTCGTGGTCGTTGTCAAAGTCTTTGTCATCGACATGGCCAGCCTGACCGGATTTCTGCGCGCCATATCCTTTATTGGTCTGGGTATCGTTCTTGTCGCCATCGGGCTGGTCTACCAGCGCCTGTTGCGGCGGCAGCGCTAAAGTGTGTTAACCGCCGATGGCCTCTTCATATTCGCTGGACAGGGCAAGCCATTGCTCTTCTGCCTCGGCCAGCTTTTTTGCCACATCGCCGCGCTTGAAGGCAATTTCGGCGCTCTGGTCCGGTGTCAGGCCAAGTGTGTCAGCATCGGACAATTTGGAATCGAGCTGTTGAATCTCTTTGGCAAGTTTTGCCGTCAAGGATTCGAATTCATTGATCTTTTTCTTCAGGGGCGCGAATTCCTTGCGCCGTTCTGCCGCGATGCGGCGCTGGTCGGCCTTGGACACTTTGGCCTCGGCCTTCTTCTGCCGATTGGCCGCGCGGGTACCGCCGATAATGAAGGATCGATAATCGTCCAGATCGCCGTCATAGTTTGACACGGTGCCATCACGCACGAGCCATAGCCGATCGACGGTGGCGGCGATGAGATGCTGGTCATGGGAAATCAGGATGACGGCCCCGTCAAACGCGTTGAGCGCATCTATCAGGGCTGCACGACTGTCGATGTCCAGATGGTTTGTCGGCTCATCAAGGATCAGCAGATTGGGCTTGTGGAAGGTGGCAAGGCCCATCAGCAGGCGGGCTTTTTCGCCACCGGACAGGTCACGCGCCGCCGTTCCCATTTTTTCGGTCGAAAGGCCCATCTGCGCAACGCGTGCACGCACCTTGCCCTCCGTTGCGTCGGGCATCAGTTCACGCACATGCTGAACCGCGCTCTCGTCCGGCTTCAGATCATCAAGCTGGTGTTGGGCGAAATAGCCAATCTTCATATTGGGCGCGCGGGTCATCCCACCGATTTCCGGCAGGAGTTTACCCGAAAGCAATTTTGCAAAGGTCGATTTGCCATTGCCGTTGGAACCCAGCAGCGCGATCCGGTCGTCATTGTCGATACGCAGGTCAAGATTTTTCAGGATAGGCGCGCCCGGTGTATAGCCGACATCCGCATGTTCCAGAACGATGATGGGTGAGGCGGCCTGTTTGTCCGGTGTGGGGAAGTGAAACCCCAGTACATGATCTTCCACCACGGCGGAGATGCTGCCCATGCGCTCCAGCGCCTTGATCCGTGACTGGGCCTGGCGTGCCTTGGAAGCCTTGTAGCGAAACCGCTCGACAAATTCTTCCATATGCTTGCGCGAAGCGATCTGCTTGGTGCGCATCTTTGTCTGCAGTTCGCGCGCCTCGGCACGCTGTTTTTCAAACTGATCAAATGAGCCGCGATAGAAGGCCAGCTTCTGCTGATCCAGATGCACAATCGAATTGACCGCCTTGTTGAGAAGATCGCGGTCATGGCTGATGATGATCACCGTATAGGGATAACGCCGCACATAGTCCTCGAGCCATAGCGTGCCTTCCAGATCGAGGTAGTTGGTGGGCTCATCAAGCAACAGGAGATCCGGTTGCGAAAACAGCACTGCTGCCAGCGCCACACGCATGCGCCAACCACCGGAAAAGCTCGATGCGGGGCGCTGTTGGGCATCATTGTCAAAGCCAAGGCCCGACAGGATGCTGGCAGCGCGTGCTTCTGCGGAATGCGCATCGATATCGGTCAGCCGCGTCTGAATATCGGCGATCCGGTGCGGATCTGTTGCCGTTTCAGCTTCGCGCAGCAGGGACATTCTTTCGGTGTCGGCCTTCAGCACGATTTCGATCAACGGCTCTTCGGTTCCAGGCGCTTCCTGGGCCACCTGGCCCATGCGGCAATTTTTGGGAATCTTCACGGATCCTGTTTCCGGAGACAATTCCCCGGTGATGATACGGAAGAGCGTCGATTTGCCCGCGCCATTGCGCCCGACGAAACCCGCCTTGGTTCCCTCAGGCAGTGTCACAGACGCATGGTCAATCAAAAGACGCCCGGCAATGCGGGCTGAAAGGTCAGTAAGTACAAGCATGGGGGCTTATTGTCTTGTGCAGCGCGGGAACGCAAGAGGAAATTGATCCATGCAAGCTATTTCGGGATGCGGGCGGCATTGCAGTGAGCACCAATTGTGGCTCTTGAGGCAAATCGGCCCCCATCCATCGGCGAGATTGCGTCTTGAACTGGTTCAATAATCCGGCAATATGCCCCTTCACCAAATGCATGACCGAAAATGGGGAAAAATGAATGGCGAGAATCCTGTATGAGTTGACCGGAGCAGATCAATCCCGGCCTTTCAGCCCCCATTGCTGGAAAGCGGTGCTGTCTTTGGCCCACAAGGGCCTGGATTTTGATCGTTCGCCGGTTCCCTTCACCTCTGTGCCCCAGGTCGAAGACAGTTTTAGCAAGATCGTGCCCATTTTGCGCGACGGGGACCGGATCGTGGCCGATTCCTTCGACATTGCACACTATCTTGATGAGGCATACCCGGACCGTCCCTCCCTGTTTGGAGGCGAAAGCGGTGCGGCTCTGGCGCGTTTCATCGAGGCCTGGACGACGACACAGATACACACGGTTCTGGGTGGCCATCTGCTGCTTGATATCCACGCCATGCTTGCGCCGCAGGATCAGGACTATTTCCGCACGTCACGCGAAACCCGTTTCGGCAGGCCGCTTGAAGAGGTGGTCAAGGCCAGTGCGGAACACGTCAAAAGCTTCTCTGCCCGCCTCGAACCCCTGCGCCTGATGCTCAAGCGTCAGCCGTTCATCGGCGGTGAAGGGCCTTTGTTTGCCGATTACATCGTGTTTGGCGCATTCCAGTGGGCTCGGGTCTGTACCGACGAGCAATTGCTGGAACCGGACGATCCGGTGGCGGACTGGTTTGATCGCTGTCTGGACCTGCATGGGGGCGTCGGACGTTCAATCGTGTCCGCTGCCTGATTGGGCAATTCGGCCAAGCCAATGGCCCGGCCATTGTGCACATTGCTGCTCTGCGATGGCGCCGGCACTTGTCTTGCGTGCCGGGCAAGGCTATAGAGCGCGCAAATCTCCCCGCAAACAAATGCAAGGAATACGGATCATGGCGATCGAACGCACATTTTCGATGATCAAACCAGACGCGACAAAGCGCAATCTGACCGGCGCAATCACCAAAATGCTCGAAGAGGCTGGCCTGCGGGTTGTTGCCTCACGGCGCGTCTGGATGAGCCTGCGTGAAGCAGAAGGCTTTTATGCCGTTCACAAGGAACGGCCGTTTTTTGGTGAACTGACCGAATTCATGGCCTCCGGCCCGACGATCGTTCAGGTTCTTGAAGGCGAAGACGCCATCGCCAAGAACCGCGAAATCATGGGTGCAACCAATCCGGCTGACGCCGCCGAAGGCACGATCCGCAAGGCCCATGCCCTGTCCATTGGCGAAAACTCCGTGCACGGCTCAGATGCGCCGGAAACCGCAGCCGAAGAAATTGCCTATTGGTTCTCCGGCACAGAAGTTGTTGGCTGATTAAATCTCCAATCTGCAAATGAAACAAGCCGTCGCCTCATTGAGTGCGGCGGTTTTTTGTATTCGGCCACACCACGCTATTTCTCACCCGACACAAGACCCTGGCCGGGGCCACAATCCTGGCGATGCTTTGGTGCATAAGTGCAACACAGCGGCACCAACATCCGTTTTGGGTGATCCATTAAACACCTCCTTACGTATTCATGTTTAGATGCCCGCCAACAAGATTATTTTTCGGAGCCGCACGCATGATGAAAACGCGCCTTTTAGGACTTCTTGCGGTTTCCGCACTCGCTTTCCCAACGCTTCTTCCTGCCAACGCCGCAGACGGTGACTATCAGGACAACGCAACTTCACTGCCCGATAAACAATATGTTGTGAGGGTCGGCGTCGGTGGATTGATGAAATCCAAATATCCGGGATCTGGTGACTATCTGCTTTCCCCCTCTCCGATTTTTGATGTGCAGCGTTTGTATTTGCCCGGCCTTGGTCAGGTGGTGGATGGAAGCGTCAAGACACGCGGCATTGATATCTATCCTTCATTCTCATTCAACGGAGTGCGCGAGGCGTCTGATTCAGTCGACCTGACCGGTACAAAAACCATTGATTGGGCTGCGGAACTTGGCTTGGGAATCGGATACCGTCACGACTGGCTAAGGGGATTTGCAGAGGTTCGCCAGGGTTTCGGTGGCCACGATGGCCAGGTGGCGACCCTCGGCCTGGATCTGATATCACAGCCCACTGAGCGGCTTGAACTTGTTTGGGGCCCACGTGTCGACTGGGGTTCTGACGCCTATATGGACACCTATTTCGGCGTGACCGCTGCAGAAGCTGCCGCTTCCGGTGGCAGGCTTACAGCCTATGACCCAAGCTCCGGCGTGACGTCTCTGGGTGTCGAGGTCAAGGCAAACTACGCCTATACTGAAAAGTCCACACTGCATCTGCGCGCCGGCTGGGATCGTTTTGTCGGCGATGCAGCTGATAGTCCGATTGTAACGTCCGGAAGCGAGAATCAATTCTCGGTAGGCGCGGGCGTCAGCTATCGTTTCGACTTCAATCTGTTTTAATAGGGATAGTGTAGCCAGGCCTGATGTTCATTTTGATGGCCGGTATGGGCTGCGCGCAACCAGATCGTATGTCGATTGTAAATTGGCAGCGTGCATTTTGAAAAAGGATCTGTTCCGATGGCAAAGAAGGTCATGTTGGTCGGCTGGCATCCGAGCGTTGTAAATTACGACAAATGGCCGGGACTGACGCCGGAAAAGCTGGAAGCCGCTCTGAGAGCAGACGAGAAGAAGCTGAATGATCTGGGCTATGATGCAGAGATCGGCTTCATCTACAGCGGAGAAACGGCAACGCAACAATTGGAAAAAACCCTGAAAGAGAACGCCTATGATGTCGTTCTCATCGGGGCTGGCGTGCGAAAAGACGACGATCATTTCCTGGTCTTTGAAAAGCTCGTCAATATTGTCCATGAACATGCGCCCAATGCGCGTATTGCATTCAATACGGGTCCGACCGATTCAGACGTTGCCGTTCAAAGATGGGCTTGATTCAATAAAATATTTCTTTCGAGATAAATGACACGGCTTTTGTCCTTGCCTGTATCAGCGCCAGCGCTGCAGCGCGGCCTGATCAACATCCCTGGCGTCGACCCAGGAGCCGACCTTGCCGTCGCGGCGTATCTCGCGCTTCCAGAAAGGTGCTTTTGATTTCAGGAAATCCATCAGGAACGACGCCGCCTCGAAAGCGGCGTTGCGGTGCTTTGATGCGGTGACAACCAGCACGATATTCTCGCCTGGAACAATCTTGCCGAACCGGTGGATGAGCGTGACCCCATCCAGTGGCCAGCGCACCAGCGCTTCGCCGGCAATGCGCTGCATTTCCAATTCTGCCATGCCCGGATAATGTTCCAGTTCCAATGCTGCCAAGGTCCCGTTGTCATCGCGACACAGTCCGGTGAAAGTGACGACTGCGCCGATATCACAATTGGCGCTGGCAAGGGCATCAATCTCCGTCTGCAGATCGAAGTCGTCGGCCTGAACCCGGGTCTTGATAGGCAGGGTCATGTCAGCCACCGGTCATGGGTGGAAACAGGGCGATTTCTCTGGCGTCCCCGATCAGGTCACTGTGCTGGCAATGTTCCTGATTGATCGCAACATGGATCACCTCAGGAACCTCAAGCGCCACCGCATAACCTTCGCCGCGTTGCTTCAGATGATCAAGAAGATCGGCAATCGTCCGCACGCTGTCCGGCAGATTGATTTCTTCATCGCTCTTGCCGATGCGTTCCCTGACCCAGGCAAAATAGACCAGTTTGACCATCATGCATCCACCACGTGTTTGAGCCCGGCGCGGAAATAGTCATAGCCGGTATACATGGTGATCACCGCAGCCACCCACAGAAGAATGATGCCCAGTTCCGTTGTATAGGGAATGATCTTGTCACCGGCCGGGCCGGCAAGCAAAAAGCCGATGGCGATCATCTGCAGGGTTGTCTTCCACTTGGCAAGCCAGGTGACCGGCACGGATACTTTCAGCATGGCGAGATATTCGCGCAGCCCGGACACCAGAATTTCCCGGCACAGAATGATGATGGCGGCCCAGATGCTCCAGCCGGCGATGGTTCCCGCTGCCGCAAGCAGCAGCAGAATGGACGATACCAGCAATTTGTCAGCGATCGGATCCAGCATCCGGCCGATATTGGATGTCTGGTTCCAGATACGGGCCAGATAGCCGTCAAAAAAGTCTGTTATGGAGGCAACAACATAGATGCCAAGCGCACTCCAGCGCGCCATGTCTGAGCCATGCAGCCGGCCTTCGACAAAAAAGCACAGCACGATCAATGGCACGGCAAGGATTCGCGCATAGGTCAGTAGATTGGGAATATTATAGGTCTGAGATGCCATTTGGCTCCATCCAGTCTGATCTTTGCCCATACAAATAGGCGATCTGTCCATGCGTCAACAATCAATCCGCAGAATTTGCGGTTGCTCCTGAATAGTTTCTCCAAAAACCCTGAGTTTCATGGGTTTCAAAACCCTCATTTGCCTCGCTCATCATGGAAATGATCATAGACCAATTGCGCCATCGCTTCCGAGATTCCATCCACAGCGACAAGATCGTCAAGACCTGCCCGTGACACGGCCTTGGCTGTTCCGAAATGGTGCAGCAATGCTCTTTTTCGCGATGGACCGATACCGGCGATCTCATCAAGCGGGTTGCTGACAAATTCCTTTTTGCGCCGCGCCCTGTGGGTGCCGATGGCAAAGCGGTGGGCTTCATCGCGCATGCGCTGAATGAAATAGAGCACCGGATCGCGTGGCGGCAGGGTGAAAGGACTATGGCCTGCACGGAAAAACCGTTCCCGGCCGGCATCGCGATCAATGCCCTTGGCGACACCGATCACCGTCACGCTGTCGGTCAGCTCAAGTTCTGCCAGGACGGAATTGACCGCAGACAATTGCCCCTGGCCACCGTCAATCAGCAAAACATCCGGCCAGTTTGGCACGGCCGTATCGGCAATGGGGAAATTTGCATCGCCGCTTTCTGCCGTCTCAGGTTCCGGCTTTCCGTATTCCTTGACCAGCCTTGAAAAGCGGCGATGGATCACCTCGCGCATCATGCCCGGATCATCGCCTGGCGTGATGTCCTTGGATTTGATGTTGAATTTGCGATACTGGTTTTTCGCAAAGCCTTCCGGCCCGGCAACGATCATGCCGCCGACCGCATTGGTCCCCATGATATGAGAATTGTCATAGACCTCTATTCTCCTGGGAGGGCTTTCCAGTTTGAACACGTCGGCAAAGCCCTTGAGCAGGCTGGACTGGGTCGATGTTTCGGCCAGCCGACGATTATGCGCATCCTTGGCATTGGCACAGGCGTGATCCATAAGATCGCGTTTCTCCCCGCGTTTGGGCGCAAGGATCGTCACCTTGTAGCCGGCGCGCAATGACAATGCCTCAGCCAACAGGTCCTGTTCAGGAATGGTTTCCGATAGCAGGATCTGCCGGGGGCAAGGCTTGTCGTCATAGAATTGCGATAGGAATGGCCCTAGAATTTCCGAGGAAGACAGAGATGAATCGGCCTTCGGGAAATAGGCACGGTTTCCCCAGTTCTGTCCCGTGCGAAAAAAGAACACCTGTATGCAACTCATGCCGCCTTCCAGATGGACGGCAAAAACATCTGCCTCCTCGACGGTTTGCGGATTGATGCCCTGATGGCTTTGCACATGGGAAAGCGCCGACAAACGGTCGCGGTATATGGCGGCACGCTCGAAATCCAGCGCATCTGCAGCTTCCTGCATGGCGACGGACATGCTTGATTTGACCTTCTGGCTTTTGCCGGAAAGGAAGTTTTTTGCCTCCTCGACCATTGCCGCATAGGCCTCCTCGCTGACCTCTCCGGTGCAGGGCGCAGCGCAGCGTTTGATCTGGTGCAGGAGGCATGGCCGGGTACGGCTGTCAAAAACCGAATCCGTACAGGTGCGCAGCAGGAAGGCGCGCTGCAGCGAGTTGATTGTGCGGTCTACCGACTGGGCGGAAGCAAAGGGTCCGAAATAGGAGCCCTTGCGCGAACGCGCTCCCCGGTGCTTGTAGATGCCCGGCGCCGCGTTTTCTTCACTGAGCAATATATAGGGAAACGACTTGTCGTCGCGCAGCAACACATTGTAGCGCGGACGCAGCCGCTTGATCAGATTGGCCTCGAGCAGAAGGGCCTCTGTTTCCGTGCGGGTGGTGATGAATTCCATATGGGTCGTTGACCGCACCATATTGGCAATGCGGTTGGTATGGCCGCGACCCTGGGCATAATTGGCGACCCTTTTTTTCAGGCTGCGCGCTTTGCCGACATAGAGAACATCACCGTTCTCATTGAACATTCGGTATACGCCAGGGGCATTCGGCAGATTCTTGACAAAGGCCGATATCAGGTCGGCACCCTTCAATCCTGCGTGAACGCGTCCGGCATCTTCCCAACCCTCGAACTGCCTGGATTGATCGCCGGCAGCAGCTTTTGTTGCCGTCGGGCTAATGTCAGAAGTTGATTGTGCGTCCTTTGTCATTCATTTTTCCGGATCAAATGGCACTGCAATATGTGATGCGATGGATGGGCGCTGTCAAATATGCCGGTCTTTTCATGGTGATGGTGCGTGTCCGGCTTGCGGAAATGCCACCACCCGGGTGCCTACAGCACCAGAACGATATACAAGCCATACAGCGCCAGCATGATGATCCCGCCCACGCGGGTTATCGGGCGCGCGCACATGGATAGAATAACCACCAGCGCCGTTGCGGCGGCCATGACCCACATGTCGAAAAAGGCTATGCGCTCAGGAACAAACAGCGGGTGCAGCACGCTGGTAATGCCCAAAATGGCCGCAATGTTGAATATATTGGAGCCCACGACATTGCCGATGGCCACGGCGCCGTTGCCCCGCCATGCCGCCATCACAGTGGTGACCAGTTCCGGCAGAGATGTTCCTATGGCGACAATGGTCAGGCCGATGATTGTTTCGGATACGCCAAAAACGCGGGCGATGTCGACGGCCCCGTGCACCGTCAGAGACGCGCCGATTGGCAAGCCGATGACCCCGAAAAGAAGACAGGCCGCTATGCGGGAATTCTCAGTCGGAACATCATCGATTTCATCCTTGTAGTCGCTATAGGCATTCTGTGCAGCCCGGTCTCGATGGGCTCTCTTGAACTGCCAGGCAAGGAACACACTCAGCACGGCCAAAAGAATCAAGCCGTCGAAATGGGTCAACGCGCCGGTGGCCATCATCACCATCAGCAGGACAGTCAAAACGGACATGATGGCCAGACTGAAGCCAATGCCGTTTTCCTTGCATATGATGGGGCTGATCAGCGCCGGAGCGCCCAGCACCAGCAAGACATTGGCAATGTTGGAGCCGACAATATTGCCCAGAGCAATGCCATAGACGCCATCGAACGCCGCTTTGAGGGAAACGAACAGTTCCGGTGCGGAGGTGCCAAAGGCAACAATTGTCAGGCCGATGATAAGCGGACTGATTTTCAGCTTTTCCGCCAGGGCCACAGCACCGCGCACCAGATAGTCACCAGCAAACAGCAGGAGGATCAATCCGGCTATCAATATGAGGAAGCTGATTATGAGCACAAGGGTTTCCGGGTTCTGGTGATGGCACTAACAGTCATGTGTCGGGTCTCTTGCATATAGGTACAGGCTTGCGAAACACAATGCCGTGCGTGCTGGCTGTGACATTCAATGTCCGTGGTTTTTTCGCGATCAGCCTGCAGATTTGAACGCGTCGTACTCGGGAAAAAACTTCACGAACTTGTTCGGCCAGCTTTTCAGTTTGGGACGCCCACGTTCCCACTTGCCGTCAAAACGCAGGGCCAGATAGCCGATCATGGCCGCCAGTGCAAAATGACCGCCATTGAGGTTTTTGGTTGTGCGTGGAAGGTTTTCATTGAGGTGGTCAAGACCGCGTTCAACCTTGGACCACTGGGAGTCGAGCCAGGGCTGATGCACTTTCTCGTCAGGGCGAAACCGCCTCTCGTACATCATGGCCAGTAGACAATCGGTGACACCATCGCTCAGTGCTTCGAGAACTTCTGCCTCGGTGCGCTTGGCGGCGTTGCGCGGATAGAGTTTCTTGCCGCCTTTGCGGTCCAGAAACTGCATGATGGCCCTGCTGTCAAAAACCACAGTGCCGTCATCATCAATCAACGTGGGTATTTTTCCCAGCGGATTATGATTGATCAATATTTCGGGGTTTTCACCGGTATTGACCAGAACGGAATCACAGGGAAGCGCACAATAATGCGCTGCCATGCGCACTTTGGCAGAATAGGGTGATGCCGGTGAGTAGAGGATTTTCATGTCATGTTCCTTCAAAGAGTCTGGCAAAATTTTAGGATCTGATTGTTCGTTCAGCTTCCGCGTTGTGGTGGCATGGCAATCTGCTTGCGCCTGCATGCCCGTCTGTCGACTTCCGGGCAGGTGCGAAATTCCAGATTCGTCGTCATGCAAATGCGCACCTCGCGCAATCGGCGCTGATCGCATGTCACGGCAACACCTGTTGCATCAAGGCCGGGATTGTCTTTCATGAATGCCCGCTCGATCTCAATGGGAGAAACCATGCGGTATTGCCCGGCATCGGGTTGCACGTCCGGGATGGTAATTTGGTCGCGGGCGGCAGCCACGGTCTTGAAATAGTCTTGCTGAGACAGGCCGGAGCAGGTGCCGTGTTTTTTCCATTGATGGCGAATGAGGCCTACGCTGGGCATGATGTCGCGCATTTCTTCTTCGATCTTCCGGTCGACGCGTCCATGATCATTGACGCAGAATTCCGGATAGCCCTTTTCGAATTGCGGCCAAAGCCCGTGGACGATAAACCCATAAGGTCTGGACGTATTGCACTGTTGTCTGTTGGCGTTTTCCCCTTCAGCGGCACAGTAACTGGGTGACCATGAAAGGGCCAGAACATAAAAATCAAAACCTGAACCACGCGTCGGCGCTTGCGTACCGGACGGTGTTGACGGCTCGCAGCCACTCAACACAAAGAGTGCTGCTACGAGCAAGATGCGGGCGTATGGGGACTGCATGGGAACGTCCGACTATCGCACGGACCTGCAGTAGGCGCCATTGACATGCCAGGGATCGAGACCGGAGATGCAATATTCGACATTGTCTCCAATGCCGGCAAAACCCTGACCACTTTCGATCAGAAACCACAGGGTGCGTGTGCGCCCGTCATTCATCGTAACCTTGCCGTGGCAATAACGCCGCGCTGTGCGCACAGTGTCGCGTGCAGGTGTGTATTTGTTCTGGTGGATGTCGTGGTATTGGTCAACCGCGAGACCCCGACGGATCACGTTGCGATCAGCGATGGAAAACCGGTGCGAAATCGCCCGCAACACCACAGGACTATCGCATGAATTGATTCCTGCCAGCAAAAAGGCATTGGCCGGTTGCACGGAAACAGTCAAAGTGGCTGAAACGATTGCTGCCGCAAAGACAGCGGCACGCAGAAAAATGTTGCAGATCATGGTTGGCCCCCGGGAGCTCAATCGGCGCACTTCCATGGGCCGGAAAACGAAAATCGCATTTCACCATTGAGGATGATCATCCAATGGCCCGGCGTCAAGCCTCGCCCCGCGAAAATGGGCTATTTTCGGCCTTTGTTGTTTTCTCTTGCGACCCAGAACAGCCTGTGGCTCGCGCCCGATGATTGCTTCAGGCAATCCTGCAAAGCGGGCAGCAGCACCTTGAGTTCGCTTTCAAGTGTATAGGGCGGGTTGACGATGATGAGGCCGGAGCCGCAAAGCCCCTTGGTCTCTTGTTGTCCCGTGACACTCAGTTCGGCACACAGGATATTGGGTATCTCCAGCGCGGTAAGTTTCATGTAAAAGTCTACCAGCGGTGCACCGGCTTTGATCGGATACCAAAGACAGTAAATACCCGAACGCCAGCGCTGATGCGCCCGCGCCAGACCATCGACCAGACGGTCATATTCCCCTTCTTCCTCAAAGGCCGGATCAACCAGCACAAGGCCGCGTTTTTCCTTCGGGGGCAGGTGCGCACCCAGTGCCAGCCAGCCATCAAGCGCGATCACCCGTGTCTGGAAATCGCCATCAAACAATCGTTTGAGGCGCTCACCGTCCCTTTGATGCAATTCAATGGCCGACAGCCGGTCCTGTTTGCGCAAAAGGCTGCGCACCAGTTTGGGTGAGCCAGGGTAACAGGTGATCTCACCGTCACCGTTGAGCGCCCGCACGACTGAAAGATAGGGCTGCAGCAAGGCACTGACTTCAGCAGGCAAGTCGGCTTTCAAGACAAGATCGATGCCTGTTTTCCATTCACCGGTCTTCTGGGCCTCGACGGACTTCAGGTCATAGAGGCCGATGCCCGCATGGGTATCGATGACCCGAAAGGCCCGTTCCTTCTTTTGCAGATAGGCAACGATCCGGGCAAGCACGGCATGTTTGAGCACATCTGCAAAACTTCCCGCATGATAAATATGTCTGTAGTTCACTTCGATCCTCGCGCAGACTCAAGATTTCGTAGTATAGGGTGCATAGCATGTTTGCAAAGCAGGAAGCCGATGAACCAGTTGAAACCCATTCGCACAGGATACACAGCCTGTCCGCACGATTGTCCCTCCACCTGCGCGCTTGAGGTCGAAATACTGGATGAGCGCACGATTGGACGGGTCCGTGGCTCGCGCGAAAACACCTATACGGCCGGTGTCATCTGCGCGAAAGTGGCACGCTACGCCGAGCGCGTGCATCACCCCGACCGTTTGCTGAAACCGCAGCGAAGAGTGGGTGGAAAGGGCGACAACAACTGGCAGGAAATATCCTGGGAGGATGCGCTCGATCTGAGTGCCGAGGCTTTTTTGAAAGCGGAACAGCAATTGGGCGCGGAAACAGTGTGGCCCTATTATTTTGCCGGTACGATGGGTCTGGTGCAGCGCGACTCGATCCACAGATTGCGCCACGCCCGCAATTATTCGGGACAATTCGACAGCATTTGCACCAATCCCTCATGGACCGGGTTTTTCATGGGCACCGGTTCGATGACCGGACCCGATCCAAGAGAGATGGCCAAGTCGGATTGCGTTGTGATCTGGGGAACCAATGCGGTGGCCACACAGGTCAATGTCATGACCCATGCGATCCAGGCAAGAAAGGATCGCGGCGCAAAAATCGTTGTTGTCGATGTCTATGACAATCCCACTGCCAAGCAGGCCGATCTCAAGCTAATTCTGCGACCCGGCACCGATGGTGCGCTGGCATGCGCCGTGATGCATGTTCTGTTCAGGGACAATCTGGCGGACCGCGATTTCATGCAGCGTTACACGGATGATCCTGTCGGCCTTGAGAATCACCTGCGGTCAAAAACCCCTGAATGGGCATCGGAGATCACCGGCCTGGGTATCGAAGAGATCGAAAATTTTGCACGGCTGGTGGGAGAGACAAACCGCACCTACTTTCGTTTGGGATACGGTTTTGCGCGGCAGCGCAATGGTGCCATCAACATGCACGCCGCATCCTGCATTGCCAGTGTCACCGGCGCCTGGAAATATGAGGGAGGCGGGGCCTTTCATTCCAATTCGGGCATTTTTGGTCTCGACAAGTCCGAAATCACCGGCGCATGCATGCGCGATAAAAGCGTTCGTCACCTCGACCAATCACAAATCGGTCGGGTTCTGACCGGGGATGCGGAGGCTTTGCGTCACGGTGTGCCGGTAACTGCACTGCTTGTGCAAAACACCAATCCGGTCAATGTCGCCCCCGAACAAAGATTGGTGAAGCAGGGCTTTGCGCGGGAGGACCTGTTTACCGTGGTGCATGAGCAATTCATGACCGAAACAGCGCAGATGGCCGATATCGTGCTGCCGGCCACGATGTTTCTGGAACATGATGATATTTATCGCGGAGGCGGCAATCAATATATTCTTCTGGGGCCAAAGCAGATCGAACCGCCAGAGGGGCCGAAGCAAAATCTCTTTGTCATCAACGAACTGGCGCGTCGTCTGGGTGTTGGTGACAAGCCCGGCTTTGATCTGACCGCCAACCAGTTGATTGATCGCATGCTGAAAACCTCCGGACGCGGTGATCTGGAAAGTCTGCGGGGAAACCGCTGGATTGATTGCCAGTCGGATTTCGACACAGCGCATTTCATCAATGGGTTTGCCTGGCCGGATGGAAAGTTTCGCTTCCGGCCGCAATGGACGCAATCTGCTGCGCCCAATCGTCCTCCCGAATCCATGGGCGCGCAGGGGCCCTACGGCCAATTGCCGCAATTCCCCGATCATGTGTCCTTGATCGAAGAGGCTGATGAGAAACATCCGTTCCGCCTGGCAACCAGCCCGGCACGCACATTTCTCAACTCAAGTTTTTCAGAGACTGAATCCTCCCGCAAGAAAGAGGTCCGCCCGCAGGTCATGATCCACCGCGAGGATGCCGAAGCACTGGGCATTTCAGATGGCGACCTTGTTCGGATGGGCAATGAGCGAGGACAGGTGCGCTTGCACGCCAGATTGGTTGATGGTGTCAAACGCGGCGTTCTGATTTCGGAAGGCCTGTGGCCTAACCACAGCTTTATCGATGGCGAAGGCATCAATGTTCTCACCGGCGCTGATTGCATCGCGCCCTATGGCGGTGCAGCCTTCCACGACAATCATGTCTGGCTGAAGCTCTGAGCGGCCGAATATCGCATTGATGACTGGCGGGGGGCTGACAGCCAACACGCAAAATGTGTTGCAGATTGAAAGCCCTGTCGGAAATTGCACCAATGCATAATAATTATTCGCGCATCGTTGCCAAATTCTCATTTGTCGGGCGCCCGTCACACACTCTAGAGATTTCCCATGTGGAAACTTGCGGGTTGGAAGTGCAATGGCGTTTTTTGAACAGGATGGAGAGCGGATCTATTTCGTGGAGCATGGCTCCGGCAAATCCATCATTTTTTTGCATGGCATCACCAATTCAGGGCGCGCCTGGCTCAATCAGATTCCCGTTTTCGCAAAGGCCGGATACAGGGTTATCGTACCCGATCTGACGGGACATGGCAGTTCCTCGCCGGCGACAAAAGTGACAAGCCCGCGCGATATCGCGCGCATGATCATTGCTTTGCTGGATTTTCTGGGCGTTGAAAAGGCAGATTGCTGTGGCCTCTCGCTCGGCGGTGCTGTCGCGTTGGAAGCAGTCCTCATGCGTCCGCAATTGTTTGATCGCCTCATCATATCCAACAGCTTTGTCAGCACGGCTTCGCCGGAACTCCAGCAGATGGCCGAGGGCTGGAAGGAAACCTTTCGGAAGCAGGACGGGCCTTTGCTTCGTCTTGAGGGGACATGGCCCGTCCTTGTCAGCCAGAAATTCCGGCAATCCGATAGGGGACTTTCGACGTTCCTGATCTGGCACGCACAAGCTGCCAGGGCCGACGGTGAATCCTATTGTTTTGTCACCGATGGGTTGGCGCACTATAATCTGTCGGGCAAGCTTTCATCTCTGCAGCAGCCGACGCTGGTGATCTCAAGCTCAAACGACAAGATTTCACCGCTGTCGAACAGCACTGATCTTGCCAAACAAATACCCCAGAGTGAACATGTCACGATTGAGGGATCGGAACATATTTCCAATGTGGACAGTGCCGCCCTGTTCAATCAGATCGTCCTGGATTTCCTGTCATCAAAGGCTTGATCGGGCCTGAGCTGATTGGGAATAACCTGATCCACAATGACTTGATCTGAACGGTGTGCAGTAACCTATTGCACGCCAAGGGTGCCGCCATTCAGGCCGGCACATTGTTTGCGTCGATTTCGGCGCGCAGCCATTGGCGAAATATCTTGACCTTGCTCTGGTCCCAATTCTGCTTTTTTCCCAGAAGGTAATAGCTGCCGGCGCTGGCGACCTTTTTTGGCATGGCACGAACGACAGTTCCGTTGCGCAAATCCTCCTGAGACAGAACCAGCGGCAGCAGGGCTATTCCCTTGCTTTCCGCCGCTGCCTGCAATGTCATGAAAAAATGACCATAGGACGGACCATTTGTCGGATCCGACACGGTCCAATCGATTGCCTTGAAATAATCCGGCCAGGCATTCGGACGGGTTGCCATCTGCAACAGGGTGACGCGCTCCAGATCGGTCTCGCTGGTGATCGCGCCATGGATCCTGGCGTATTCGGGAGACATCACCGCCACCAGTTCGTCATCCATCAGTTCCTCGACCTGCAGACCATTCCAGCTGTTTGTCATGGATAGGTCAATGCGCGGTTTGTCTTTTGAATCGAAATGATCATTCGTCGAACCGACTCGAATCGCCAGGTCGATTTCATCGCGGTCGAATTCCGCAGGCTTGATCGAATTGACCAGGTGGACCTCAATTTCGGGGTGTTGCTCTGAAAAGTTGAGCAGCCTTGGCATCAGCCATTTCACCGAGAAGGTCGGCAAAACCGAGATGGTGAGAATGCCGCTGCCCCGGTTGCTCCATATGCGTGCTGTCGCACGCTCGATCTGATCCAGCGCATCATGCAGGGGCGGATAGAGCAGGGTGCCTTCTGACGTAAGCTCCACGGCACGTGTCAGCCTGCGAAAAAGAGCGACGCCCAGATCTTCTTCCAGAATGCGGATTTGTCGCGAGACGGCTGCCTGTGTGACATTCAGTTCCACTGCAGCTTCGGAAAAACTCATGTTTCGTGCGGCCGCTTCAAAGGTGCGAAGCGCGTTCAATGATGGAAATCTGCGAGCCAAAACCAAGCTTTCCCTGATGTTATAGATAATAAAAACTTGTCCATCATAACAAGTTTTCTCTCTTGTGTAAGAGGTGTGAACCCACATACGTTAATTTAAGTTGCAGATGTGAAGCAGGTGGAGGGCCCGGTTTTTTCGTCAACAGCAAACCAGCATGGGGATGTTTTATGAACGCGGTTGCCCGGATAAACATGAGAAATGCTGTTGTCGCGGCACCTGTGTGCTGCCAGGCAGGGATCGCGCGACGGTCGCTGTCTGTGGAAAATGGCTGTCATGTCTGAGCAGTCCTCCCCTGTTGAAAAAGCCGTGCTGGAGGTGACCGAGGTCAAAAAGGCCTATGGACCAACATTGGCGCTGAGCGGCGTGGATATGAACCTTTATCCGGGCCAGGTCCATGCCCTGATGGGTGAGAATGGTGCCGGAAAAAGCACATTGGTCAGGATACTGGTGGGTGCCACCCAGCCATCAGGAGGAGCCTTCAGACTCAACGGAGAACGGGTGAACTTTCATTCCGTGTCTGACGCCATCAAGGCGGGTATTGTCCCGATCTATCAGCATCTCACATTGTTCAACGAACTCAGCGTGCTTGAGAATCTCTACAGTTTTGACACAGCGACAGCAGGCCTGTTGCCGCCCTATCTGGGCAGCGCAGCGGCAGAAACGGCAAAAGCAAGCCTCGCCCGGGTTGGGCTTTCCGTCTCGCTGGAACAGAAAGTATCAACCCTGAAACTGGGCGAACGGCAACTTCTTGAAATTGCGCGCGGACTTCAGCGCAATTGCGCGGTCCTGCTACTGGATGAACCAACAGCCGCACTCAATGCACATGAGGCTGACCGATTGCTGGAGGTTATTCGCGGACTGGCAGCCGAGGGGGTTGCCATCCTCTATATCAGCCACAAGAGTGACGAGATCCGCAAGGTCGCCGATGTCGTTACCGTTTTGCGCGATGGCCGCTCGGTGATATGCGGTGCGCCTTTGAAGGACACCTCAGTCGATGAATTGGTCAATGCGATGCTGGGGCACGCCTTTGCTGTTGTTGACAAGCAAATGCCGGTTCCCGGTGAAATTGTCCTTGAAGCAAAACAGATGGTGCTGGTTCCAGGTGGAGCGCCCGTATCTTTCGCTGTAGCTGCCGGAGAGGTTCTGGGGGTGATTGGACTGGTGGGCTCGGGTGCGGAAGAAATTGGCCAGGCGCTGGCGGGCGCCCGGGACATTCTGTCTGGTTCCATTGCCATCGACGGGCAATTGGCACACCCCTATTCCCGGCGCGATGCGGTCAGAAGGGGTGTGGGCTATGTCCCACCGGATCGCCACGAAGACGGTTTGTTTGAACTGCATTCCGCACTGAGCAACGCCTCCGCATCCATTCTGAAAACGGTCTCGAAGTTCTTTTTCCTGCAGCGAAAAAAGGAAAAAGCCTCATTCTCCAGCCGTTTTCAGGCGCTGGCGCTGAACCCAAACGAGCCCGATCGTGAAATCCAGCATTTCTCGGGTGGTAATCAACAAAAAGTTCTGGTCGCCAGAAATCTGGTTATTACCGGGCTGAGGATTCTGGTTCTGACAGAGCCAACACGCGGTGTTGATGTCGGTGCCCGGGACAAGATTCATGATGCAATTGTAGAGGCGACCCATGCCGGTCAGGCGGTGGTTCTGATCACAACGGATCTGGAGGAACTGACAAGTCTTGCGCATCGCACGCTGATTGTCAGGAATGGTCAGATTGTGCGGGAATTGCCGCAGTTCAGCTCGCCGGATGATGTGGCACTGGCAATGTTGGAACAGGAGTAACCCATGGCAGATTTGCCCCGATATATTGGCAGGTTGCGCATGGTGCCCAAATCATTGTGGGTGCTGGTCGCGCAATTTGCGGTGTTTTCCCTTTTGGTTCCGAACTTCTTTGCCGTATCGAATTTCGAGAACATATTGCGTGTTTCATCCATTCTCATGCTGGCCTCGCTGGGACAGGCGATTGTCATCATTCTGGCCGGGGTTGAGTTCTCCGTTGGCTCGGCAGTGGCATTGTGCAGCATTGTTGCCGTTTTCGCTGTCCAGTCTGTCTCTGTGCCAATGGCCTTTGCGTCGGGCTTCGTCATCGTCCTGGTGATCGGCGCCATCAATGGCACGCTGATTGCTTATGCCAAATTGCCACCATTTCTTGCAACTCTGGCGATGCTGATGCTCGTCCACGGTGTGGCATCGCTGGCAGTCGGCGGTTTGCCGATTGAGGCGCCGGTATCGGAATCCTTTTACTGGATGGGGCGCGGCAAGGCTTTCGGCATACCTGTCCCCATCCTGCTCGCTGCCTTCGGGCTGGTGGTTCACTATATCCTGCTCTCCAAAACGACGTTTGGAAGACAGATCTATCTGGTGGGCTCCAACGAACGGGCCGCGCATCTGTCAGGGATAGCGGTCAACCGGATCAAGTTCTTGGGCTATGTCGCTGCAGCCGGTTTTGTTGCTGTTTCAGGATTGATCCTGACATCCCGGGTTGCCTCGGGACAGCCCAACCTGATTCCGAATTTGCCTTTTGAAACAATATCCGCCTGTGCAGTGGGTGGTCTCAGCCTTGCTGGCGGACGCGGCTCCACCTTGCAGGTATTGGTGGGTGTGCTGATCATCGCCATGTTGAACAATTCCATTGTCTTGCTGAACCTGCCAACGGCCTTTCAACTCGCCGTGCTGGGTTTTGTCATCATCGCTGCGGTTGTGTTTCAAACCACGCCGGACCGTTTCAGTTTTCTGTCCATGCGTGCCGCTTTTGCGCAAAAAACCAAGCCTCAGGGTGATGCATGATGACAAATGTTAGCACCACAACGGCCCAGCGATGGTCTCCAACAGGCATCCTGAGCGGCGCAGCAGCCCTCATCTGCCTGATTGCAGCAAGCATCGGCTTTTCCATGGCGCTGCCGAATTTCGGCTCGCCGGGCAATGCTGCCAACATACTGCTGCAGTTCGGACCACTGGCGCTTCTGGCGCTGGGCCAGATGTGCGTTATTCTGGTGCGCGGGTTTGATATTTCCGTCGGAGCCGTCCTGGCTCTGTCGAGTGTGACTGCGGCTCTGGCCATAGAGCAGTTCGGGATTTTCGGTCTGATTGCCGCGCCGCTGACGGGGTTGGCGCTGGGCGTGTTGAACGGAATTCTGGTGGGCCTGCTGTCCATACCACCCATCATTGCCACACTTGGAATGCTGCTTTTTGCCCGCGGTCTGGCACTTCTCATCAGCAACAATGGGCAGGTTGTTCTGGTGACTGGCGCACCGCAGATGCAATTGCTCGATTTCAGCTTTGGCCAGTTCTTGTCCATTCCCTACAGTGCGCTGCTGACCTTTGTTGTTTTCCTTGCTGTGGCAATCTTTCTGAAACGTATGCGCGCCGGTCGCCGGTTGTTTCTCATTGGCGGCGATCCAGAGGCCGCGAGACTGGTTGGAACGCCTGTCATCCGCGGCATCGTTCTGGCCTATGGGCTGTGTGGATCCCTGGCCGGGCTAGCTGCAGTGTTGATTCTGACAAAGACCGGGGCGGGTCTGCCGACCGATGGTGTCGGAATGGAGTTGAATGCGATTGCTGCAGCGGTCATTGGCGGATCCCTGCTCACAGGCGGCGTTGCAAGTCCATTGCGGGTGCTCTTTGCCGCATTGTTCATTCAGGTGGTTCAATCCGGATTGAGCTTCAGTGCGGTTTCTCCCTATGCGGGGGAAGTCGTGATGGGGCTCGTCATTCTGATCGCTGGTTTGCTCGATCAGATAACACGTCGAAAACTGCAAACAATCACGATGCACTGATACCAATAATAGAAAAGGGGAAACACATGAGTTTCAGAAAGAATATCAAGCGCGGGAGCGCAATGCTGGTTGGTCTGCTGATGATGTCCGGCATGGCCAACTCCGAAGAATTGACCATCGGCCTTTCCGTTCCGGCCATGGCGACAGGTTTCTGGACATCAGCAACCTATGGTGTGGAAAAGGAAGCGGAACTGGCTGGCGTCAAGCTGATCAAACTTGATGCCGGCGCCGATACCAATGTGGCCCAGCAGGTGTCTCAGATCGGTGATCTTATCCAGCGCAGAGTGGATGCAATCATCATCGGCGCCACCAATGGCGATGCGATCAAGCCGATGGCCGAACGTGCGATCGCTGCAGGTATTCCGATCATCGGATTTTCCAGTCCGCCTTCGACAGACAAGCTGGCGTCCTATATCGGCGCTGACCATTATGATATGGGGCGGCTTCAGGCGCAGTGTCTGGGAACCGCCATGGGCGGCAAGGGCAAAGTGGCGATGCTGTCCTTCATTGAAGGGCAAATCTGGGCAGAATACCGGGCAAATGGCTTCAAGGAGACATTGGCAACTGAATTTCCAGATATTTCAATTGTCGCTGAAAACCGGTTGGCCACCACGCGTGCACAGGGCATCACAGCCAGTGAAGACCTGCTGCAGCGGTTCCCTGATCTGGGTGGGTTCTATACGACCATTGATGAACTTGCAGCAGGCACTGTTACGGCAATCAAGGCTGCCGGACGCGATGAGAAAATTTACGTTGCAACATCGAATCTGAGCCCGGTTGCGCAGCAAATGCTCACCGATGGTGACCTGGTCTGCACGTCCATTCAAAAGATTGTAGGGCAGGGACGCAGTGCACTGCGTGAAGCGGTCAAGGCGGCAAACGGTATGGAAAACGAGCCGGCTGTCATCCTTCCTGCTGTTCTGGTCAATCCCGAGAACCTGGCGACAACGGATCTTTCCGAAGTTGTCGCTCCCATGGACTATCGTCCTTAACATCGCATCGCGCTAGGCGGAGAGCCAAAATGAAAATAGAACCCAACAATCGCTTCCCCTATAGCGCGATCACTTCCCGGCCGGATTTCCTCTGGCCGGGAGGCAAGCGCCTGGCAGTCTATGTCGCGCTGTGCGTCGAGCATTTTTCCTACGGCACGGGTCTGGGGCTGCCCTATTCCCCCGGATTGAGCCATCCCAATTCCTACAATTATGGTTGGCGGGAATACGGCAATCGTGTCGGTGGCTGGCGGCTTCTCGAGCTGTTCGAGTCCTATAAATTGCCCTTGAGCGTGCTGCTGAATACCGCCTGTTATGATCATTGCGCCGAACTGGTGGATGCCTTCAGCGCACGCGGCGACGAGATTGTTGCCCATGGAAAAACCAATTCTGAACATCCGAACGGCATGACCATTGAGGATGAACGCAGTCTGATTGCCGAGGTGACCGCAGCCATCAAGCAGCATACGGGTAAAGCGCCGCAAGGATGGATGAGCCCTGGCGCCCATCCCAGTGCAAATACCGAAGACCTGCTGGCTGAAGCCGGATATCGCTATACGATGGATTGGCCAATAGACGATCAGCCGGTGTGGATGACCACAAATGCCGGTCCTTTGTTGAGCATGCCATACCCGCATGAAGTCAATGATGTTCCGATGATCGTCATGCATGATGGAACGGCGCGGGATTTCGCCGATATGGCGATCGACAATATTGCTGAAATGCTTGAGCAATCAGAAAAACAGTCTCTGGCCTGTGGGGTGACCATTCACACATTCATTGTGGGTCAGCCATTTCGCATCCGCCAATTCCGTCGCGTTCTTGATTTTCTGAATGAGCATTCCTCGCAGATCTGGTTTGCCACTGCCGGTGAGATTGCCGACCATTACGCCAAAAGCATGAAGCCCGGGGAGACACAGCATGCCGGTCAATGACACGTTCAACGCAAAACCTGCGCCCATACGCGTAGCAATTGCCGGCCTGGGTGCTGTGGGGCTGGCGGTGGCGCATGCCCTCAACGAGGGCATAGATGGCTATGTGCTGGGCGCCGTTTCGGCAAGAAACAAAGCCGCGGCCGCCGATCGACTGGCATTTCTGTCAGAACCAGTGCCGATCGTTGCGGTGGAAGAGCTGGAAAGTTACGCCGATATCGTGATCGAATGCGCCCCGGCTGAATTGCTTCCCAAAATTGCCGAGTCCTTCCTGCGCGCAAGAAAGACAGTCATCATCCTTTCCTGCGGTGCGTTGCTGCGGAATGAATATCTTATTGAACTGGCGGCTGAAACCGGAGGAAAAATCATCGTGCCTTCAGGGGCGTTGCTGGGACTTGATGCGGTTTCGGCCGCTGCCGAAGGCAAGATCGAGTCGGTTAAAATGGTGACACGCAAACCGGTGGGCGGCCTTCTTGGGGCTCCCTATCTTGTCGAAAACAACATCGATATTTCGCAAATCACGGAGCCAATGAAAGTTTTCGACGGCACAGCGCGCGAGGCGGCGGTGGGCTTTCCTGCCAACCTCAATGTGGCCGTGGCGCTGTCGCTTGCAGGTGTTGGTGCCGACAGGACCAAGCTGGAGATCTGGGCCGATCCCGACCTGAAGCTGAACACCCACAAGATCTCTGTCAGGTCCGACAGTGCGAATCTGGAGATGTCCATCGAGAATATCCCAACGGATAATCCCAAGACCGGACGCATAACAGCCTTGTCGGTGATCGCAGCCTTGCGAAAGCTCAACGGTCCGATCAGGGTGGGTACGTGAAGGATGTCGATGAAAATGGTGGAATGACAATGCAAAGGCTGTTTGCAAAGCTTGGATTGGGTGAAAGCAGCCAGGAGCGCAATCGCGCTCAGGCAGCTGCCCGCAAATTGGTCGCAGCAGCCATTTTCGAGACGGACGCGGCGCAATCTGGCAACGACACGATGCAAACGGATCGGTGGGTAAGTCAGCCGAAGGCAGCTTTGCAAAGCCTTCTGAACGAACCGGATTTGGTGACCCCGCCACCACTTGATGTCATTCAGCAGAAATATGGATGTTTCACCGAGATCTTTGATAGTGCGGGTCACCACGAAAGCGGTGCCTTGCGGGTAGCGGTGAAGGATGTTTTTGCCTTCGATGGCCATCGGCCAACTGCCGGGCTGCCCAGTGCGCCGGATTGGCTCGCGCTTGATCCTTCCCCCGCAATCCAACGCATCCTTTCTGCCGGTGGCAGGATTGTCGGGACAACGAAATTGTCACCCTGGTGCTATCTGCCGATTGAACACAATGAATTTGTTGCTCCACCGCGCAATCCAACCGGAGCAGATCTGTTGGTCGGTGGATCATCAAGCGGGTCGGCTGTTGCGGTGGCCAGTGGGGCTGTGCCTGTCGCCCTCGGCACGGACACTGGTGGCTCCGTGCGTATTCCTGCAGCGCTTTGCGGTGTTTTGGGCTTCAAACCCACCGCAGGACGTATCCCACTGGAGGGCGTTGTTCCGCTTGGCAAGACGCAGGATACGGTTGGTATTCTCTCCAGAAAAACCGAGCATTTGTCAAATCTGTTTGCCGTATTGGCAAATGACCGCGCAAAGTTTGCAGGGCAAGCCGGAAGTGATTTGGGCATTGCAGTTCCAAAAGCAATTTTTGAGCATGCCGATCCGCAGATTGTTGCAGCTGCAGCGCGGGCCCGAGTCCAGTTGAGTGACGCGGGCTATGAGGTCACGGAAACGCTGCCGTTGCCGCTTGGAGCATTGAATGCGGTGGCAGGTGTGATCACCGGTCATGAGGCAGGCCAGTATCATATCGATGGACTGGTCAACCGCCCCGATTGTTATGCGCCTTCAGTGCGCGACAGGCTGCTTGTCGGCCTGTCCATTCATGCTTCCGAGTATCGCAAGGCTTTGGAAACCCGCGCAACATTGCGTGATCATGTACTCTCCAGAGTCTTCGGGGCAGCCGATTTTGTCTTGCTGCCCACAGTGAATTGCTTTGCGCCAAAAGTGCTGCCCGGCGATGATCCTGACCCGGCTGCCATTTCCGCACTGTCACTGGAATTGCTGTCGCTTAACCGCTGGGTCAATTTGCTGGGACTTCCGGCAATATCCATTCCGCTTTCGCAGCCGGGCGCGCTGCCCACCTCAATACAGATTGTCGGACGCCCCTATAGTGATGAGCGTATCATCGAAATAGCCGGCATCTTTGAGCAGGCCACCGCATCTTCAAATTGAAAGATTTGACGATGCGGTGATCCTGATTGCGGGCAGGGGAGCTTTCGGTTCCCCTTTCCGCAATCGCGTTCAGGCCTTGTCTTTCTTTAAAACCAATGTGTCATATTCTGCACTGCTGACGATGGCCTCGACGATGACAGGTCCTGGGGTCTGAAATGCGCGCTCCAGCAATGTTTCGAGCGTGGCAACATCGGGGGCAACCCATACTGGCGCTCCGAAAATATTGTCGCCACCGATTGTGCCGGCTTTTTCCCGCACTGGCGTACCGAAAATGGGATTGCCCTTGCGCTGTTGTTTTATCCGGATCAACGCCAGGTCATTATCAGTCAGAACCACCACAACGATATTGAGCTTTTCGCGCACGGCTGTGGCCAGTTCTCCGGCCGTCATGAGAAACCCGCCATCGCCGACAACAGCGCAGACGTGCTGCTCGGGTCGGCATAATTTGGCGGCAATGGCCGCCGGCAATCCGAACCCCATGGCTGACCAGCCATTCGTCATGAGCTGGGTGCCGGGAGCAGGGGTCAACCACTTTTGACCAATGAGATGGGTATGCGCGCCGACATCGCAGGCCATGATGCCATCATCCGGCAATATCTTCCGCAGAACATCCAGGACCGCGCATGGCCCCATCTCTGCATTTTTGGGGCTCATCTGACTGAAGATGGCCGCCATGCGGTTTTGCAGTGCCGCGATGTCCCAATCGGTTGTTCCCTGTGCGGCAAGGCTGAAGTCTTCAAAGCTGGCGGCGATATCACCGCATACATCAAATGTGACTTGGTATTCCTTCCTGTCGATCTCCAGGGGCTCATCATCAATGTTGATGAGTGGCACCTGCGGCATCCAGGCCTCAAGGTTGAACTCGACCGGATCATAACCAAGAGCAATGACCAGATCGGCCTGCCTGTGTGTTTCTGCGACCTGATCGCTCAGCGCGTGGAACAATACGCCCGCATAAAGCGGGTGATCTTCCGCAATCATGCCTTTTGCCATGGGCGTGAGTAGCACCGGAATTTGATGGTCTTGTGCGAAACGGATGATCACATCCTGGATATTTGCCCGCACCGCCCCAAGACCCAGCACCAGAACAGGCTTTTGAGCCTTGCCAAATGCCTCGAGGGCCTTGTTCAGTGCAGACCGTGACGCCACCGGTTTTGATGCGACTGGCGTGTTCTGCTCCGGGCCTGTTATGGCAATTTTTCCTGTCACATCGACAGGCATGCCTATATGAACCGAACCCGGCCGGCCTTCGCGGGCGCATTGCGCCGCCCTGGCGATCGTGTCTTCCACGCCATCCACATCCAGTCGCGTGGTCATCTTGGTAAGCGGCGCGAACAAGGCCTGATGGTCGATGCCCATCTGTGTCACGCGGTTGCGCATGCTTTCGGGCATTTCATCGGTCAATGCGATAAGCGGTGAACGGTCCAGATTGGCCGAGCCGACACCCGTGGCCAGATTGGTGGCGCCGGGGCCAAATGTTCCAAAACAGACACCGGGAACACCCGTCAACCGCCCGCACACATCAGCCATGAGTCCGGCACCACCCTCATGGGTGGCAAGGACAAAATCGATTCCCTCCGTCTTGCGGATTGCCTCCATGAAATCGACCCAACCGCCGCTTGGAACGCCGAAGATGTGTTTTACGCCGATGTTGCGAAGGCTCTCGATGACTTTTGTCGCAACGGTTTTATCACCCATTTCATTCTCCATTGTTTTCAAATTGTGTGAGGATTGGCCGCTGTCCTAGCGCTGAATGCAGGCATACTGCGGCTCGGTAAATTCCAGAATTCCAAGGCGTGATCCCTCGCGCCCTATGCCCGATTGTTTCATGCCACCAAAGGGAATCGGGGCGCCTGTCAGCTTCGCAGTGTTGATGGCGACCATTCCATATTCCAGTTGGTCAGGCAGCACCTGGATCCGCCTGGCACAGGTGGTATAGGCGTAGGCAACGAGACCGTATTCAGTATCATTGGCCCAACTGAGAACATCGTCATCATCGTCAAAGGGAATGATCGCGGCGACGGGTCCAAAGGTTTCTTCAACGGCGATTTTCATCTGATGGGTGACATCAGCCAGAACCGTCGGCTGATAAAACAGCCCGCCTGCAGCCGGTTGCGTCCCGCCACACAGCAAGCGTGCACCCTTTTCCATGGCATCGGCGACATGCGCCTGTGATTTCTTCAATGTGTCCAATGTAGCAAGAGGGCCGATTGCCGTGCCTTTTTCGAAACCGTCTCCGACCACAAGAGCCCGGGTTGCATTTACGAACTGCGTCAGAAACCGGTCATGGATCGAACGATGCACATAAATGCGGTTTGCGGCCAGGCAATCCTGTCCACCGGTCTGGAACTTCGCCGCGATGGCGCCTTCGACGGTCTTATCCAATTCCGCGTCCGCATAGATGATGAATGGTGCATGACCACCCAGCTCCAGGGAAACCCGTTTAACCGTGTCGGCGCATTGAGCCATGATGTTGCGTCCGACTTCGGTGGATCCGGTATAGGATACCGCCCGCACTGCCGTATGCTTGCACAGAGCCGCCACAAGTTCACGGGAATGGCCCGTCAGAACCGTAAAAACACCTGATGGAAGACCGGCCTGTTCGGCCAGATGCTGAAGCGCAAGAGCGGAGTAGGGAGTTACTTTCGAAGGGACCGCAATGACCGTGCAGCCGGCCGCCAGCGCCGCGCTTGCCTTGCGCGCCAGCATCGCGCTAGGGAAATTCCAGGGGGTGATGGCGGCCACAATGCCAATCGGCTGTTGTTTCACCAGCATCGTCTTGTCCGGCAGATGGGCTGGGATGACCTCCCCATAGAGGCGGTTCACTTCCTCGGCAAACCATTTGAAGAAACTGGCCGCATAGGCAATTTCTCCGCGTGCATCATCAAGCGGCTTGCCCTGTTCAAGTGTCATCAGGCAGGCAAGATTTTCCGAATTCTGAACGATCAGTTCGCACCATTTTTGCAAATAAGAACCGCGTTCGCGGGGCAGAAGGCAGCGCCAGTCTGCAAGGGCGATATTTGCCGCACGGACTGCTGCACCCACGTTTTCTTCTCCCATGGCGTTGATCTGCCCGATCAGTTTGCCATCGGCGGGATTGAAAACGTCGATAGGTGAGCGATTTTCGGCAAGCGGGACGGGCGCCACATGGGTCAAGACTTCTTTGAGATAGGTCTCGGCTATCGTTTTGGGGTGGAGGCCAGGCACGGCGTCGCTGCGGCTGATTTCCAATACACTGTTCATCTTTGGATCTGCCTGTTCAATGGAAGAATTGAACCGACTTTGATCAAAATTGGTCTGCATCACAAACTAGAAAAGCTGGTTGCAATGCCTATTAAAAATTATGTGTCCATTGTAAAAATGGGGCGAAAAACGTCAAAAAGCCCACGATATAAGGGGAATCTTGCAGATAATGGAGGTCATCCATAAATATTTTATTATGTCTTGGAGCGCGGCCATTCGGTTGCAGAAATAACTGTACGACCCAGTAATCGGGATATCGAAGCACCCTTGAAGGGTGATTCACTGGACTTGAAATTAGCTTCTGGCCGATTTGAGTTGGGCGGAGGTGCCCATCAACGCAACGCTCAGTCTGAGATGTTTGGTGAGAACAGGATCGTGGCGCTGTCCATCTCGGACAGGCGGGCGAAGACCACTTCGCCGGTATCTGTCATTCTGACCTTGCCCTCGGCGACGAGGCGCAGCGCCATGGGGTAGAGGCGATGTTCGGCTTTGAGGACACGCGCCGCCAGGGTTTTTTCATCATCATCGGCCAGAACCGGAACGGCGGCCTGCGCCACCAGCGGGCCTTCGTCCATGCCCTCGGTGACAAATTGTACGCTGCATCCATGTATTCTTACCTGATGGGCCAGCACGCGCACATGGGTGTCGAGGCCAGGGAAACTTGGAAGCAGGGAAGGGTGTATGTTGATGATCCGCCCACGCCACCGATCAACAAATTCCCCCGACAGCAATCGCATATATCCGGCAAGGCAGATGAGATCGGGTTTCAAGGAATCCAGTTCGGTGAGGATCGCCTGTTCATGGGCCCTTCTGGAGGCATGATCCTTGCGGTCAAAAACATAGGTGTTGATGTCGCAGTCTGTCGCAAGCTTCAGGCCACCGGCATCCGGGTTATCGGAAATTACTCCGGTGATGTGGCAGGGGTAATCGCTGGCCATGCTGGCCGAAATCAGGGCGCCAAGGTTGGAGCCACGCCCGGAGATCATGACAACAACACTTTTGCGCCTCGTATTGGACCTTGTCGCGTCTGCTTTGCTCATAGGTCCAGTTTGCCGGAATATTCGACACCTGCTGCCCCGTTGGCTCGTGCGGCGATCTGGCCGATCCGGACAACCTGTTCCCCGGCTTCAACAAGCACGGCTGTTACCTGGTCTGCATGTTCTTGCGCGACCACGGCAATCATGCCGATGCCGCAATTGAAGGTGCGCAGCATTTCCGTTGCTTCGACACCGCCCGTGCGCGCCAGCCAGGAAAAGACCGGTGGCGGTGCAATGGTATCCAGATTGATCCTTGCCATCAGTCCGTCAGGCAGCACACGCGGAATATTCTCGGTAAAACCCCCGCCGGTAATATGGGCAAGAGCCTTGATGGCGCCGGTTTGCCGGATGGCCTGCAGCAGCGGACGTACATAGATGCGGGTCGGAACAAGCAGCGCATCGGCAAGCGTTGCGCCCGGTTCAAGCGGAGCCGGGTTGAAAGGCGCCGGTGCATTCCAGGCCAGGCCACTGAGTTCCACAATCCTGCGCACCAGGGAAAAGCCGTTGGAGTGAACGCCAGCGGATGCCAGGCCCAAAATGACGTCACCCGCGGCAATATCACCGGAAGGCAGTAGCGCATCACGCTCCGCAGCCCCTACGGCAAAGCCGGCCAGGTCATAATCGCCACAGGAATACATGCCAGGCATTTCTGCCGTTTCACCACCAATCAAGGCGCAGCCTGCATCAATGCAACCCTTTGCAATGCCGGCAACAATCGCTTCGCCCTGCACGGGGTCCAGTTTGCCGGTTGCGAAGTAATCAAGGAAAAATAGCGGTTCCGCACCCTGCACGACAAGGTCGTTGACGCACATGGCGACCAGATCGATCCCAACCGTGTCATGGCTTCCCGCATCAATGGCGATTTTCAGCTTGGTGCCCACGCCATCATTGGCCGCGACGAGCACAGGATCTGTGAATCCGGCAGCCTTCAGGTCAAACAGACCACCAAAACCGCCGATTTCGCCATCGGCGCCGGGCCGTCGTGTTGATCGAACATGGGGCTTGATCCGGTCGACGAGCCTGTTGCCTGCATCAATATCGACACCGGCATCGCTGTATTTCAAACCATTTGTCGGCTGGCTCATTCCGGCCCCCTGATCTCATTGTGAGCGATGATTATTGCGGGCGAGATGCCATGTCCTGCCCGCCTGCGCAAGGTTCTCGCGGCCACATACCTGATAATTGCGGTCCAAAGGGGTTCTTGCCTTGATTTTCCCGTGAAAATGTCCAGATGTGAGCGGCTGTAAACCATGCTACAATGAAAAGCGGTTCGCCGGTGACCCAGCAAACGGCTGTGTGCCAGCAAACGGCTGTGTGCCAGCAAACGGCTGTGTGCCAGCAAACGGCTGTGTGAATGCCTCAGGCATCACTCTTGTCCGCAACATTGCTCACACAACAGCCAGACGGTTCACCCATGACCATTCCAAACCTGATTACGATAATGCGCTTTCTGATGGTCCCGGCGGTCGTCTATGCGCTATTGCTTGGTCAGATGATGCCGGCATTCATCATTTTCATCCTTGCCGGCGTAAGCGATGGCGTGGACGGGTTTGTGGCCCGGCATTTCAATCAGCAATCGGAACTGGGTGCCTATCTTGACCCAATTGCTGACAAACTGCTCCTCGTGTGTGTCTTCATCATGCTGGCTGTTCTGGGTCATTTGCCCCAATGGCTGGCAATTCTCGCCGTGTCGCGCGATGTCCTGATCATCATGGCCGTCATACTGTCAAGCGTCATGGGCAAGCCGGTCAGCATGAATCCTCTGTTTGTCTCAAAAGCCAATACTGCGTTCCAGATTGCTCTGGTCAGCGTCGTTCTGGCAGAACTTGCCTTTGATATCATTTTTGGAGAGTTGCGCGTGATACTGGTCTATTGTGTTGCGGTCCTGACCGTGCTTTCCGCCGCGGCCTATCTCAAAGTCTGGATTGAACATATGACGCGGTTGGGGGATAAGAGCGCTTCAGGAAAAGTGTGAAGCGGTTTTCCGCCAAGACAGCGCGACCAGAAAATGCGCTTCAGGAAAAGTGTGAAACGATTGCCGACGCTACAGCCGAGAGGGGCCGACATGAAGATACAGATCACCCGGGCCAACTTTCGCAGACAGGTCTTCTTCTGGATCGTGACCATTTTTCTGTTTGGTGTCTTTCTGTATGTTTTCAGGGGCATCTTGCTGCCCTTCGTTGCCGGAATGGCGCTTGCCTATTTTCTTGATCCCGTTGCCGACAAGCTGGAAAGCTGGCGGTTTTCACGGTTGATGGCAACGGTCGTCATTGTGATCGCTTTCATACTGGTTTTTATTGTCGCACTTATGATCGTCATCCCGGTTCTTGCAAGTCAGGCCAATGGTTTTCTGGATAACCTTCCCGATTATGTTTCGCAACTGCAGGGTCTGATTGCGCGTTCCGATGCGCAATGGCTGACACGATGGATCGGGATGGAACTGCCCAACCTCAAATCTTCGCTGGGTGGTCTGCTCTCCGAAGGGGCCGGTTTGGTTGGCACCTTGTTCACGCAAATATGGAACTCGGGAAAGGCACTTGTGGACATAGCCTCGCTGCTGATCGTAACGCCCGTTGTGGCTTTTTACCTGCTGCTTGACTGGGACCGTATGGTTGCGACCGTTGATGGTTGGATACCGCGCAAGCAGGTTGAAACCGTTCGCGAGATTGCCAGGGACATGAATACCGCCATAGCGGGTTTCGTGCGCGGTCAGGGCAGTGTTTGCCTGATACTGGGCGTTTATTATGCGGTGGGGCTTACTTTGGCCGGATTGAATTTCGGCCTGCTGATCGGGTTGTTTTCCGGTCTTATCAGCTTCATACCCTATGCCGGGTCCATGGTTGGTCTTGTTCTGGCCCTCGGCGTGGCGCTGGTCCAGTTCTGGCCGGAGTATTTTCCCATCGCAATCGTCTTGGCGGTGTTCTTTTCCGGTCAGTTTTTCGAAGGCAATATTCTGCAACCCAAAATGGTTGGCAAGAGCGTCAACCTTCATCCCGTATGGTTGATGTTTGCACTTTTTGCCTTTGGTTCCCTTTTTGGCTTTGTCGGTCTCTTCATAGCTGTTCCTGCTTCTGCCATGATTGCCGTTCTGGTTCGTTTCGCGCTCAAACGCTATCTGGAGAGCGACCTGTATGATGACAGACATTCAAACGTAGAAGGGCAGATTGACCTCGGGAACACAAATGAACAGTAACAAAGGCAAGGCTGACATGGCGATTGGCCAATTGCCACTTGAATTCGGTCATCAGCCGAGCAATGCCCGCGAAGATCTAATCGTGTCCGATCCGTTGAATGCAGCCCTGCGTATTGTCGATGACTGGCCGGACTGGCCATCTCCGGTCGTCATCCTTGCCGGCCCGACCGGCGCCGGCAAGACGCATCTGGCAAATATCTGGAAAGAACGCAGCGATGCAATCCTCGTCTCGGCAAGCACTGACCGTGAAAAGGCCCTGCTGGAGGCCGCCGCCGGTGCAATTCTGGTCGAAGATATCGACCGGGAAGGGTTTGACGATACGCAGCTTTTTCATCTTATCAATACTGTCAGGCAGAACGGCACGTCCCTGTTGATCACAACACGGATCTGGCCGGCCGCCTGGCCCGTTCAATTGCCTGATCTTCGCTCACGGCTCAAAGCGGCGACCATCGTGGAAATTGGCGAGCCGGATGACGCCTTGCTGGTTCAGGTGATCGAGAAGCTTTTTGCCGACAGGCAGGTGTCAGTTGATCCGAAGGTCGTGTCCTATCTTGTTCAGCGCATGGAGCGTTCACTGGACGCAGCACAGATGATTGTCGGGCGGGTGGATGCCCTGGCGCTTGCCCGCCGCTGCAAGGTCAGCCGTGGGCTGGCAGCGGAAGTGCTCGCAGAACTCGAGGCAAAGGGCTATAATACTGAATTGTCATAATCTCTCGATAAATTGTGCATAGAACGGACCGCACTATATGATGGATAGAATTGGATATTGACGATGGATGACACGGTTACGATAGATCCTGCAGATCAAAAGGACGCGGTTGCCAATGCAACGGTGGCGCTGATGGACAGTCCCGAGCGCTTCATAAACCGTGAGTTCTCCTGGCTGCAGTTCAATCGCCGTGTGCTTGAAGAAACCCAGAACAGCGCGCATCCGCTGTTGGAGCGTGTCCGCTTCCTTTCGATTTCAGCGGCAAATCTCGACGAGTTTTTCATGGTCCGGGTGGCTGGCCTGGAAGGGCAGGTGCGCGAGGGCATCGGCAGCCGTTCAGCCGATGGCCGCACGCCGCTCAAACAACTCGAAGAGGCGCTTGAGGAGATTGGAAAGCTGCAACTGGAGCAGCAGGCCTCGCTCGCTGTGCTGCAACAATATCTCGCCGACGAGGAAATCTACATCGTCCGGCCGGGCGATCTTGGCAAAGAGGATCTGGATTGGCTCAAGCAGGAATTTCTGGATTCCATATTTCCGGTGCTGACACCCCTGTCGATCGATCCGGCGCATCCTTTTCCCTTCATCCCCAATCTCGGATTTTCGATTGTTCTGAACCTCTACAGCAGCAAGATCAAGGAGCCGATGACCGCATTGCTGCGCCTGCCGGTGGCACTCAATCGCTTCATACGCTTGCCGGACAGTGGCAAGCAGGTGCGCTACATCACCTTGGAAGATGTGGTCGGCCAATTCATTGAAACGCTGTTTCCCGGCTATAGCGTCAAAGGATCCGGCACCTTCAGGATCATCCGTGACAGCGATATCGAGATCGAGGAAGAGGCCGAAGACCTTGTGCGGTTTTTCGAACGCGCCCTGAAACGGCGGCGCAGGGGATCGGTGATTCGTATTGAATTTGATTCCGAAATGCCCAAACCGCTTCGCCAGTTCGTCACCAAGGAACTGAGTGTAGCGGATGATCGCGTTGCCATATTGCCGGGGCTTCTGGCACTGGCGACGATCTCCGAGATTGTTGATACACCGCGCGATGACCTCAAATTCGAACCCTATAATGCCAGGTTCCCCGAACGGGTTCGCGAACACGCCGGCGACTGCTTTGCCGCCATTCGCGAAAAAGACATCGTCATCCATCACCCTTACGAATCTTTTGACGTGGTGGTTCAGTTTCTTCTTCAGGCAGCGCGGGATCCCAATGTGCTGGCCATCAAACAGACCTTGTACCGCACTTCAAATGACAGCCCGATTGTGCGGGCCCTGATTGATGCCGCCGAAGAGGGCAAATCGGTAACGGCGCTGGTGGAATTGCGTGCCCGCTTTGACGAGGAGGCCAACATACGCTGGGCCCGAGATCTGGAGCGGGCCGGTGTTCAGGTTGTCTTCGGCTTCATTGAGCTGAAGACCCACGCCAAGATGTCGCTGGTTGTGCGCCGCGAAGAGGGCAGGCTGGTCAGCTACTGCCACCTTGGAACAGGCAATTACCACCCGGTGACGGCCAAAATCTATACGGATCTTTCATTCTTTACCTGTGACGCCGTCATTGCCCATGACGTTGCACATGTCTTCAACTTCATTACAGGCTATGGCGAGCCGACAGAGGCCAAGAAGCTGGCGGTTTCGCCACACAATCTGCGCAGCCGTCTGATCGGACATATCGAAGCAGAGATTGAATTTGCCAAACAGGGGCGTCCGGCGGCGATCTGGATGAAACTTAATTCGCTGGTGGATCCAGAAACCATTGATGCCCTCTACAGGGCCAGCCAGGCAGGTGTCGAGATTGATCTGGTGGTGCGTGGCATCTGCTGCCTTCGCCCTCAGGTCGAAGGCCTGTCTGAACACATAAGGGTGAAATCAATCATTGGCCGTTTCCTGGAGCACAGCCGGATATTCTGCTTTGGCAATGGTAGCGGGCTGCCCGGCAAGGAATCCCTTGTCTATATAGGTTCGGCGGATTTGATGCCGAGAAACCTCGACCGGCGGGTGGAAACACTTGTTCCGCTGACCAACCCGACTGTCAAGGAGCAGGTGCAATCTCAGATTATGCTTGGCAATCTGATCGACAACCAGCAGAGTTACGAGATATTGCAGGACGGCACGTCTCACAGGATCAACGTGCGTGAAGGAGAAGAACCATTCAACGCCCAGCAATATTTCATGACCAATCCCAGTCTTTCCGGGCGCGGCGGTGCATTGGCTTCAAGTGCACCCAAGCTGATGGCAGGGCTGGTCTCCCAGAAAAGCAAATTCTAGTAAATTTGACGTTCTGATAATTCAGTTGCAGTGCTGCATCGGAGCAACGAATCTGTAAACCACGCAGGCATCCAAGGGTTGCCGGTTTTCTGTTTGACAATTAGGTTTGTTCTTGAGATTTTGCATGGTGCGACAAACTTGCCATTCAGAACACTTGCCAACGGGCACACCCAGTGAAGAAGTAGTACTGTATGGTTGAATCTGAAGCCCAGGGCCGTTTGCCCGGCATTGCGCCAGTATCCGTCATCGATATTGGTTCGAACTCTGTGCGTCTGGTCATCTACGAGGGGCTGAACCGCATGCCGGCGGTTCTGTTCAACGAAAAGGTGCTCTGCGGCCTGGGCAAGGGCATTGCAGCGACTGGCATGCTGGACAGCGAGGGTGTGGATCGCGCCCTCCACGCACTCAAGCGTTTTGCGGCACTCTCCAGGCAGGCCAGGGCAACCAATCTCTATATTCTGGCAACGGCTGCAGCGCGGGAGGCAACCAACGGGCCTGACTTCATTCATCGCGCGGAAGCGGTGCTTGATCACGAGATACGTGTCTTGAGCGGCGCCGAAGAGGCCTATTTCTCCGCGCTTGGAATTGTCAGCGGATTTTCAGATACGGATGGCATTGTCGGCGATCTGGGCGGAGGCTCGCTCGAACTTGTCGATATCGCCGGCGCTTTGGTTGGTGATGGCATAACCCTGCCGATCGGCGGCCTGCGGCTTTCCGATGCGGCCGAAGGCTCCATAGACAAGGCGCAGAAGATCGTCAGTGCGAGCATTGCATCGGCCACTTTGCTGGAAAAAGGCCGCGGTCGCACGTTCTATGCTGTTGGTGGTACCTGGCGAAACCTTGCCAAACTGCACATGGAGGCGACGGACTATCCATTGCACGTGACGCAGGGCTACGAAATTGCCGCAGACAAGGCGATCGCCTTCCTTGCAAAGGTTGAAAAGGATGGCACTGCCAAAAGCAAGGCAATGCGTGCTGTCTCCCGCAATCGCCGCAATCTTCTGCCTTTCGGTGCTGTTGCCATGCGCAAGATTCTCGAGGTGATGAAGCCGAAGTCCGTTGTGTTTTCAGCTCTGGGTGTGCGCGAAGGCTTTCTCTATTCCCTGCTCGATGAAACCGAAAAAGCCCTCGATCCCCTGGTCAGTGCGGCCGATGAACTGGCCATATTGCGTGCCCGCTCTCCCGAACATGCCCGTGAACTGGCTGACTGGACCGGCAGAGCATTCAAGGCCTTTGGCATCGAGGAAACCGTTGAGGAAGAACGTTATCGCCGGGCTGCCTGTTTGCTTGCCGATATCAGTTGGCGCGCCCATCCCGATTATCGCGGCCCCCAATCGCTCAACCTGATATCAAACGGCACATTTGCCGGCATCACCCATGCGGGGCGTGCATATATAGCGCTGGCAAATTATTATCGTTTTGAAGGTCTGCGCGGCGACGGTCTGAGTGATTCCATCGCCGTCATCGCCACCGAAAGGTTCCAGCAATTTGCAAAATTGCTTGGCGGACTTTTCAGAGTTGGCTATCTGTTTTCCGCGTCGATGCCCGGTGTCATGCCGTCGCTGTTTTTTGTCCCTGACGGAGAGGACTCACTGGTCCTCAGAGTGCCGGAACAGTTCGAAGCATTCGACGGTGAAAGACTGGATGCACGATTGCAACAGCTGGCCCGCCTGACAGGCAAAAAGCTGCACTTCAGTTACGAACACTGATGGTCACGAGAGACAGAAAATTCCAAGCAAACAGCTTTAAATCAACGACATAAGGCGTTGATTGGAATCAATGATTCTAGGAAATTGACGCGTCTGGATTCTCATTTGAACAGTCAACAACCTCGACCTTGCGGTCGATAAAACGCAATGCGACTTCGCCGCGCAGCAATTTGAGTGCCTTTTCGCCGAAAACGTCGCGGCGCCAGCCCGACAATGCGCCGACGGATGCCGCTTCACCTTCCGCTGCAATGCGATCCAGATCGTCACTATTGGCGATGACCTTTGGCGCAACACCGAATTCCTCCGTTGTCATCTTCAGCAGGACCTTGAGCAACTCACTGGCGGCTGCAGCACCCTGCGGTGCTTGTGCAACACGTTCAAGGCGCGGCATCTCATCTCTTGGCAGTGCCAGGGCCTCATTAACCGCATCGATCAAGGGACCACCCGATTGTGACCGTTCCCAACCCCTTGGTATGGTGCGCAGGCGGCCCAGAGCTTCGATGTCGCGGGGCTGTTGCTGGGCAATTTCATATATAGCGTCATCCTTGATGACACGCCCGCGCGGCACATTGCGTGCACGCGCTTCGCGTTCACGCCAGGCGGCGACATGTTTCATGACGGCCAGTTCATGCGGTTTTCTCAGCCGCATGCGCAACCGCTTCCAGGCATCATCGGGATGCAGATCATAGGTGGATTCAGATTCCAGAATGTCCATTTCCTCGCGAACCCAATGTTCGCGATTCTCTTCCTCTAGGCTGTTTCTGAGATATTGATAGACATCACGCAGGTGGGTCACATCGGCCAGCGCATAGGTCAGTTGCTTTTCCGATAACGGACGCTGGCGCCAGTCGGTAAACCGGGACGTCTTGTCGATATGTTCCCCGGTCGTCTTGTGGACCAGCTGGTCATAGGAAACGCTGTCACCGAAACCGCAGACCATGGCAGCAACCTGCGTATCAAAAATCGGATGGGGTATCAGACCGCCACGATGGAAAATGATCTCAATGTCCTGACGGGCCGCATGAAACACCTTTAAAACGGACGTATCGGCCATCAGTGTAAAAAACGGATCGAGGTCAATGCCCTTGGCCAGCGGGTCGACGATAATTGCCAGATCAGGCGTTGCCATCTGTATCAGGCAAAGTTCAGGCCAAAATGTCGTTTCGCGAATGAATTCCGTATCAATTGTAAGAAAATCGGACTTGGCGAGTGTGTTGCAGGCTGCTGTCAGGGCAGCTGTGGTACTGATGATATCCATAAAATCTCTTTACCGAATTATCCGCGCTCTGTCTTCCATTTACTGTCGGACAGCGGAAACTCAGACAGTGGAAAAGTGTCTACACCGAAATTGTCGCTCAGGGCAAACGGACCGAGGCGAAGATGTACCGTGTCAAAGCGGGTTGCAGATCACTGCAAATGCAGTTGAATATCATCACGGCAATTGGGGAGGGGCCCTGCAAATTGTTCCTTCGAACCGGTCGCAACTGCGCTGCAAAATGATCTGGAAGCTTGACAAACCATGCAGGCCATGCGCTTGTCCGCGCGGCTTTCATAATGGCACAGAACTGAACCGGCCGCGTGTCATTTCAAACCCAAAAGACGATCAGGAACGACCGATGCATCGCTATCGCAGCCATAACTGCGCCGCCCTCCGAAAATCCGATGTTGGCACCAATGTCAGGCTCTCTGGCTGGGTTCACCGTGTACGCGACCATGGAGGGCTGCTGTTCATAGACATGCGTGACCACTATGGCATGACCCAGATTGTGGCGGACCCGGATTCCGCGGCTTTCAAAATTGCCGAGACAGTCCGTGGCGAATGGGTCATTTGCGTGGATGGTGAGGTCAAGGCGCGCTCTGATGATACCATCAATGCCGCCCTGCCGACCGGTGAGGTTGAAATATACGCCCGCAATATCGAGGTGCTGTCTGCTGCCAAGGAATTGCCTTTGCCGGTCTTCGGCGAGCCTGACTATCCAGAGGACGTGCGCCTCAAGTACCGCTTTCTGGATCTGCGGCGCGAAACGCTTCATCGCAATATTGTCCGCCGCACGGAAATCATCGCGACCGTACGAAACCTCATGGGTGGTGTTGGCTTTACCGAGTTTTCCACGCCGATCCTGACAGCATCGTCCCCGGAAGGCGCGCGCGACTTCCTGGTGCCCAGCAGAATTCACAATGGCATGTTCTACGCCCTGCCGCAGGCACCTCAGCAATACAAACAATTGATCATGGCATCCGGCTTTGATCGCTATTTCCAGATCGCGCCCTGTTTCAGGGATGAAGACCCGCGCGCCGATCGGCTGCCCGGTGAATTCTACCAGCTCGACCTGGAAATGAGCTTTGTCGAACAGGAAGATGTTCTGCAAACGATCGAACCGGTGATCGGCGATGTGTTCAGGAAATTTGCCGAGGGCAAACCTGTCTCCGAAACATTTCCGCGCATTGCCTATGCCGATGCAATCAGGAAATACGGGTCCGACAAACCGGACCTGCGCAACCCCATCGAAATGGAAGCGGTCACCGAACATTTTGCCGGTTCAGGCTTCAAGGTCTTCGCGGGCATGATTGCCAATGATCCAAAGGTCGAAGTCTGGGCCATTCCAGCAAAGACCGGTGGAAGCCGTGCATTTTGTGATCGTATGAATTCCTGGGCACAGGGGCAGGGCCAGCCAGGCCTTGGCTATATTTTCTGGCGTGAAGAGGACGGTGGTGTTGCCGGGGCCGGGCCGCTGGCCAAGAATATCGGTCCTGAACGCACGGAAGCCATCCGCACGCAGCTTGGTCTTGCAGCCGGTGACGCCTGTTTCTTTGTGGCTGGTCTTCCGGAAAAATTCTCCGGGTTCGCCGGTGATGCGCGTACCCGCGTTGGCACAGAGCTTGGGCTGGTGGACACAGACCGATTCGAATTCTGCTGGATTGTGGATTTCCCATTCTATGAATGGAATGACGACGAAGACAAACTCGACTTCTCGCACAATCCGTTTTCCATGCCGCAGGGCGGGATGGACGTGCTTGAAAATGGCGACCCGCTGGCCATCAAAGCCTATCAGTATGACCTGGTGTGCAACGGCTTCGAAATCGCTTCCGGCGGCATTCGCAACCATATTCCCGAGCTGATGGTCAAGGCTTTCGGTCTTGTCGGACTGGATGAAACGATTGTTGAAGAACGTTTTGGCGGTCTTTATCGGGCATTCCAGTATGGCGCACCTCCGCATGGCGGACTTGGCGCCGGTCTCGATCGCATCGTCATGCTGCTTGTAGGGGCAAAGAACCTGCGTGAAGTGACGATGTTCCCGATGAACCAGCAGGCACAGGATCTGCTGATGGGAGCTCCGGGATATGCGGAACCTGCGCAATTGCGCGATCTTGGCCTGAGGGTTCTTCCGACCAAAAAGGAAGAATAGGACCCGTTCCTTTCTGACCGCAGAAAATGAAAAACCCGCCACGTGGCGGGTTTTTTGCGTTTATACAGGGTGGCCGCTGAAATCACCTCGCACTCTATTCATTTGCCTTCACAGTCAGGCCAAGCACCTCTGGAAGCGTTTGAGGTGCACTTATGGCACTCCCCGTTATCACCGCAAAAGACAATGGTGAGGCGGGCTCCACGGCGATTTCAATGCTTTCGGGATTGTCCAGAAATGCGCCGACAGCGCTTGAAACCTGTTGTTGAAATTCCGCATTCTGCAAAGCCGCCAGAGCAAAGGGCAGCGTCCCCTTGAGGCCCTGAATCATCTTTTCCCGATCGATGCCGCGTTGTTTGGCGAACGCATCGAGAATCCGATTGGTTAAAGACGCATCGTCGAACCGCAGCGAAACATGATAGAGGCTCAATTGCTGTAACATCCCCAAGGCCGCAATTCCCATGGCTTGCTGCGATTTCGGATCGTCCTCCTTGCCTCTCATTTGTTCGCTGAGCTGCTGCAGACCTTCTACGAATTTCCAGCTCAATCCGGAAATGGCCAATTTTACGTCAAGACGTCCCACATCCTCCAGCGTCATGGAATATTCCGACAGGTTCAATTTGCCCGTCTGCGTATTCCAATCACCTGATAGAATGGCGTTTCCATTGATTTTCCCGTAGCCCATTCCGTTGATCAGATCCTTGGTGCTGGACGTTTCGATGCTGTCCAGATTGACCTGAAAGCCATCGACCTGGTAGCCGAATTCCAGTCCTTGACGATCGGCGTTGATACTGTTGGTAATCAGGCTCTTTGACACACTCAGCAACTCACGGTCATCGATCTGCACGATAATCTGACCCGTGCTGGCCGTGGCATATTGAAGTAGGCTATCGAGTGAACCATAGCTGGGGTTACCGGGTATCTTGACGTCGGTGTAGAGAATATCGGCGAATGTCACACGTACATTGCCGAATTTCCAATCAAGATCGTCTTCGGTGACCGATGCGATGTCGTATCCGCCCGAGCCATCTTCCACGACGCCGTTAAAAACGAAATCACCGAAATTCAGACCTTCCGATTTGCCCGGCATTCTGCCCACGATTTGCGTGATGGTAACCTGATCATCCTCAGCAGTAGCGCTGCCATAGCTGATCTCGTTGCCCTGCACTGCGTAGGCGGCAACCAGCTTGTTGGCGAAGTCATTCGCATCGACTGCTGCGGAAAATTGTGTTGCGGCCAAAAGGGTAAAAAAGGCAGCAAAGCCTGTTGTGATGGGGCGGTTGAACATTGTCATTCCTTCCTGCGCATCAGCGCCAAAATTTGAAACATGATGCAATCTATTGGGTGTATCGTTTTTCAACAACACGGTCGGTGCAATATATTCGATTGCCACCCGATGCAGGCTCAGGATGCAGGCGTGTGTAACCTGTTTCGAGACTTGCCGCGAATCATTGATTCGTTTAAGTCCGGCCCATGGTAAAAAGCCTTGTGCCGCCGGGTGGCGGCGATGACAAATCAGAACCGGTCGACCTCAAGTCAGCGCTGGAAGAGCGCTATTTGGCCTATGCGCTGTCGACAATCATGCACCGTGCATTGCCGGATGTGCGCGACGGGTTGAAACCTGTCCACCGCCGCATCGTCTATGCGATGAGCGATATGGGCCTGCGCTCCAATGGCGGCTTCAAGAAATCGGCCAAAATCGTCGGTGAAGTGATGGGCAATTTCCATCCGCACGGTGACCAGGCGATCTATGACGCTCTCGTCCGGCTTGCGCAGGATTTTGCGGTTCGTTACCCCTTGGTCAACGGCCAGGGCAATTTCGGCAATATCGATGGCGATAATGCTGCGGCCATGCGTTACACCGAGTCCAAGATGACTGCGGTCGCTGAATTGCTTCTGGAGGGTATCGAGCAGGATGCCGTTGATTTCAGAACAACCTACGATGAGGACAGCACCGAGCCATCCGTTCTGCCCGGGGCGTTTCCAAACCTGCTGGCTAATGGCGCAACGGGCATTGCTGTGGGCATGGCGACGTCTATACCGCCGCACAATGCTGCAGAACTGTGCGATGCAGCCCTGCATCTCATCAAACATCCCGGCGCCAGCACCGAAAAGCTGATGGAATACATACCCGGACCGGATTTTCCGACGGGCGGGGTGATCGTTGAGGGCAAGGAATCCATTCTTGATGCCTATAAAACCGGGCGCGGCGGCTTTCGTGTGCGCGCGCGATGGGAGCGTGAAGACTCCGGGCGCGGCGGCTATGTCATCGTTGTCACCGAAATTCCCTATCAGGTTCAAAAATCACGCCTCATCGAAAAGATTGCAGAACTGCTGATCGCCAGACGGTTGCCTTTGCTGGACGATGTTCGTGATGAATCTGCCGAAGATATACGGCTTGTTCTTATTCCGAAAAACAGAACGGTCGATCCCACCATCCTGATGGAATCATTGTTCAAACTGACCGATCTTGAATCGCGCATTTCGCTCAATCTCAATGTGCTCTCCAAGGGCCGCGTGCCCAAGGTCATGACCCTCTCGCAGGTGCTCCTTGAGTGGCTGGAGCACCGTCAGGACGTGCTGCAACGCCGTTCGAGACATCGGCTGGCGGCGATCGAAAAACGTTTGGAGATACTGGGTGGTTATCTGATCGCCTTTTTGAACATTGATGAGGTTATCCGGATCATTCGTGAAGAGGATGAACCCAAGGCCGAATTGATGCGTCACTTCAAGCTGACCGATCTGCAGGCCGAATCCGTTCTGAATCTGCGATTGAGATCTCTGCGCAAACTGGAAGAGATCGAAATCCGTACGGAATTTGATGGTCTCACGGTTGAAAAGGCAGAAATCGAAAGTCTTCTTGCGTCGGACGAAAAACAATGGGCGATGATTTCCTGGGAAATAAAGGAAGTCAAAAAACGCTTTGGCAAGGAAACTGAAATCGGCAAACGCCGTTCAACCTTCTCCGATGCGCCAGACACGGATTTTGAAGCGATCCAGCAAGCGATGATCGAAAAAGAGCCGGTCACGGTTGTTGTCTCGCAGAAAGGCTGGATTCGCACGTTGAAGGGCCATCTGACGGATTATTCCAGCCTGGTCTTCAAGGAAGGCGACGAGCTGAAATTCGCCTTTCCAGCCTCGACAACGGACAAGATCATTCTATTTACCACCGGCGGCAAATTTTACACCCTCGGCTGTGATCGTCTGCCAGGCGGACGCGGCCATGGTGAACCGGTGCGCATCATGATCGACATGGACAATGATCAGGATATTGTCCTTGCCTTCGTCCATGACCCGGCGTCCAAGCTTCTGCTGGCCTCGACCGCCGGCAATGGTTTTGTGATTCCGCAAAAAGACATCACTGCAAATACGCGTAAAGGCAGGCAGGTGATGAATGTCACATTGCCGGTTGAAGCCAGATTCTGTGTGCCGGTAAGCGGCGATTCCGTTGCAATTGTTGGTGAAAACCGCAAGCTGCTTATCTTCCCCCTTCAGGACCTTCCCGAAATGGGACGCGGCAAGGGTGTGCGGTTGCAGCGCTACAAGGATGGCGGTATTGCCGATATCAAGACTTTCGCAATCGACGAGGGGCTGACCTGGCAGGATTCAGCGGGCCGAAACCATACAAAAACCCGCGAAGAGTTGATGGAATGGATTGGCGAGCGCGCACAGGCCGGCCGCACCGTTCCCAAAGGTTTTCCCCGTTCCGGCCGCTTCACCGGGTAGTGTTGTGCACCAGTCGGTCATGCATTACACTTCAGGTGTCAGACAAGGCGTAGAAAGAAATAATAGGAGCCGGCCCAGATAAGCATCTGCGTCAGCAGCCTTTGGCTTCGCGCGACAAATGCAGGATTGGTCCGCTTTGCGATGATCGCCAGCAGTGCAATTGTGACTGCAACAATCGCGAGCTGTCCGAGTTCCACACCCAGATTGAAAAACAGCAGTGAATACAGCAGCGCCGATTGCCGGAAATCGGCCTGCAGCAACCCTCCGGCAAAACCTGCGCCATGGGCAAGGCTGAAAAGCAATGTGATGACAATGGTTTCTGGCCAATTGTTGATTCTGATTCTGGTGTGGCTGGTCAGATCAAGAAAGATGAAGATGCTCAGGGCGACGAACGTGATCCAGGATACGGGCAGGCGATCAAAACCTGCCAGCGCCAACCCTCCGGAGACGAATATCGCGCTGACCAGAAAGGGGGCGATGGTCGGCAACGGTTGGGTTCGAGCCAGTGCCGCAACGGCAAGCGCTGCTATGGAAAGGCCGATCAGCACTTCCATGACGATAGGGACCGGCGATATTGTTCCTGTTACCACCAGATAGAGAGCCAGCATATGACCCGCTGTAAAGCAGGTGACGGCAGTCAATATTTGACGCCAGTTTTGACACATGAGAACCAGGGCGATCAGAAACAGGATATGATCCAACCCCGACAGAACGTGCTCAAAACCCAGGGTCAGCAGATCAAGAAAATCGAAATCATCTGCGTGAGGAGCCAGACGAACACCATTGTGGCCTTCGGTCAGAATGCGCTCGATCATTGTGCCGTCTTTCAGGCGCGCCTGAAAGATATGCTGATGGGTCGCTGACAGTGCGAAGAACGCACCAATTTCAATGTCTGCCGGAACTTCAATCGCATCTGATGGACATTGAAAGATGGCTTCACTGCGCAAGGTGCCCTTCACACCGGGACCTGTCTGCGTGTCGATGATTGGGCAGGCAATGCCAGCCTGCTGCACGGTGATTGTTTCCGGCAGGTGGCGCGCCAGCATCTGCTCCGGTGACAGTGCATCCCAGCCAAAGGCGGCCAGCAGAGTGGCGCGATAGGTATCCACGAAGAATGTCATGGTAACCTGTGAACCATCAACGTTCCAGATGGAGGATGACTGGCTGCGGGTGTGGGATTCGGCGGGAAGGCCGCTGATGAAAAGACAAAAAACAGCCAGGATAAGGTGCCGTATCGTCATTGGGTCAATGGACCGGCATTCAGGTCGATATCTGCCTGGCGCCACAGCATTGCAATGTAATCGTCCACGGCTTTTTCCCGAACGCTGCGCAGCCATTCTGCTTCAACCGTGTCCCTGATCGCGTCAAATTCAGGCCGCGGCGCTGTCGTGCGCTGTTTTAACCAGGCAAAAAGAAAAGTTCCGTCCGTCTGCGGGAAGGGGCCTGCAATATCGCCATCTTGAAGCACGGCGAGCCGAGAGACCATTTCAGGGCCAATATAATCGCGCATTTTTGCCGGAGGTATCGCGATATCCGGGACAGGGAGCAGCGTGACTGTCGGCATCTGGCTTGCCGCCGTTGGAAAATCCGATGCCGTAATGATCTGCGCAAATTGCGCGGCGTCTTTGTCAGTGGTGACACGCGCAACACTGGCGCGAAGGCGCCCGGCCTTTGAAAACAGGCCTGCATGATCCTCAAACCATGCCCTGAGCTCATCGTCCGAAGGGGACTGCTCCATGCGGGTCAAAGCAAATTGCAGCATGGCATCGACGGATGCCTTTCTGACGCCACGATCCGTTTCGAACAGGCCAAGTTCAACCGCACGCTGGACCAGCAGCTCCTCCTTGATCAACGTATCCAGAGCCCGCTTCCGGTCCTGTGGCGTCACCGCGCTATGTTTGTCTCTTCGTATGGCCTCAATGGCCAGTTCCAGTTCCGCCATGGTGATGTCGACGTCATTGACCTGTGCGGCGATCATGGAGGTGTTGACCGGATAGGTTGGCGCACCCAATCCCTGCCATACAGCCACGGCAAGGGCGACAGCCGCCCCGATACCGGCCACGTTCCAGGTGTTTATTTTTGCTTTCCTAGCCATCATTGCGTCGCAGATAAATGGGCGATGACCAGGCGCGATGCTCGGCGGGAGCCAGGCAATTGTCTTTCGGGTCCGTGCGGTAATCACCGAAACAGGGATTGACCTTCACGCAAATCCCTTCGGCATTGTATTCGCAGCGCAGGTTGTCGGCATTGATGGTCGGGGTCGCTTCCTGAATGGCGCGCGCATAATAGATGGCATCTGTCTTGCCGTCGGCATATTCGGGATCAGAAAAATCAAACTGACATCCATCGGCGTTCCCATCGCATTTTTTGACCAGGAACGGGTCATCGATACGCCGTGAAATATCCTGCCCCGGTGAGGTCTGTGGACGAATGCGCACAATTTCGATGCGATCGATCTTGTAACGCTCATTTGTCGGATTGTAGGATTCGCCACCGCATATTTTCTGCAATCGTTGCTTGCTGATGCCCTTTTCATAAAAATCCGGCATGCCCGGGGCCTGAACGAATGATCCGACGGCATTGACCCGGAAATCGGGTGTACGTTCCATCGTGACTTCGGCGCCCATCGGTTCCTCGCTCTTGCCATCCGGTCCACCGTTGACGAGGTCGAACCAAAGAAGGATGCGTGGGCCCGATGTGGCGAAGGTTTCACGCCTTTGCATGGCGTCCCATATTTCATCACGCGAACGCCCTTCGGCATGCACCCCTGCCAAACCACCGGTGGTGAAGAAGGAAGTGTTGCGCTCGACCTCAAGCATGTTGACGTTGACATTTTCCAGCAGTTCATTCGGCGACAATTTGGTGGACTTGGCAATCGGCTTCTGGGTCTTGCCAAAGATACGCTCCCGCCAGGTCTGGTTGACGGAACCGCTGGACTCCGTGTTCAGCAGCCTCTGATAGGCTTTATAACCGGTTCCGGGGCGCGCCCGATGGTTGTCTGACGAGCCGACAAAGCCCCAGACAAAGCGGTTGGGTTTTTCTCTGTTATCATCAAATCCCTGCGTGGCCAGGCTGGCCTGGACCGAAGTGCCAAAGCGCATGTTGAACGTGGGCAGAAAACAATCCTTGCATTGACTTGAATTGAGCCAATCCTCCGTTTCGACACCCGGAATGGTCAAGTGTCCGGCATTGCCGACACCAATGTAGTTGTCACGGCCCTCAACGGCACGCAGTTCGCACTCCGCCGCATCCTTGCCTGACAGCAGGCATCTTTCGCGGATAATCTCTCCAGCACGCCAACAACTGGGCATATAGTCTCCCGTCGGCGGGACGCATCGGCCAATGAACGTACCGTCGGCCAGCCTTTTGCGTTCGGACAAATTGACCTTGCGATAGGTCTCTGCGTTGCCGTGGCCGGAAAAAATCTCGATGAGCTTGAACCGCTCGGGTTTCATGACCGACTGCAGGGCCTTCTTCCAGGTCGTGCCGGAGGGTGTATAGAACCCCCAGGTGGTTCCATGCGGTATGATGATCGGATCAAGGCCCTGGTCGTCAAGCTTGTCAATCAGTTCTGCAGGCGTTGCGGCGACCTCCGTACAACTTTCAGGGAGTTTTGAAGATGGTGTGTTCTCGTCGCACATATCCATGGCGCTGACTTCTTCGACAAAGGCGTTGAAACCCGCGTAACGGTTCAGCTTCAAGGCATCGGCAAAGATGATTTCCGGTGGAAAGCCAACTTGATTCTCCCGCAGAACGCGCAGCGTAACCCCTGCAGCAGCAATCGGACGGGTTGAAATTGATGCATCATCAAGGTCTTTGAAAATGACGTTCTTGTGTCCAAAATGCTCTTCCGGAACGATGCCGACCTGGGTCCATTCGAAACCAGTGAAGGAAATCAGGTCCGGGTCCTCACCCTCGCCGGAGACCGCCTGGCAGGTGCGCATGGATTGCTTGGTCTCACGCCAGCGGCGTGGGGTGATCGATTCGGCATGATCAGTGATCGCCCAGAAATCCAGGGCTGAACAGTAACGTGCAAAATCGCAGGCATCGGCAATCGGATGCGGACCGGTTCCGCCGTTCATCGGCAAAGACCAGATAAAGGCGTCTGTGGAAAATGTGGTGTGAACATGCAGATCACCAAAGAGGATCTGCTTGTCGCTCTCGACGCCCCTGGCTGTTGCGGCTTTGAGGTTCAATGCCGTCCGGTTGGCTATGACGGGTGCCGGAATTTTTTTGCCTTCAATGATTCCTGCCTGGGGTGGTTTGCCGAGATACCCTGCGTGAAATGCACCGATGTAGCCACCGACGACGACGGCCATCAGCACCATGACACCAGCAAGTATCTTCAAACCATTTTTCATATATTTTCCCCCAGAATTTTCCACTGTCTCACAAATCTGAAACCCCGACGCATCAATTCAGATTCACGCGCCTCAACCGGTGCATTATTTATGTGAGTGTTTCAAACCGGCATCAGGTTCATCACAGATTATCAGGCAATTCCATTGGCTCTCTGGTGAAGAATCTGCCTGTCGGGCTCACTGGCTTTCGTCAATGGCGATGGATACGCAAATGACGTCCATACTGCGCCACAACAGAAATCCGCGATACTTGAGGATCGGCAATGGCGTTCACTGAAGCGCCTCCTCGAGAGCCCACAGCCTGTCTTGCCCCCATAATAGAGCATCGCCACAATGGAATGAGGGCACGCCCCAAAGACCCAGGCCAAAGAGCTCCCGGCGATTGGCCTCGGCTATGGCGCGCCAGCCATCGTCCTCAAGAGCCAATTGCGCGTCGCTCCAGACAAGTCCGGCCCGCTCGGCAATGGTTCTCAATCCGCGATCGGTTCCGGCGTTGATTCCTTCGGCCCAGACTCCTTCGAGAAACGAAAGGAGATAGGGCTCGGATACCCCTTTGTCTTGCGCCAGAGGCATGAGAGACAGGCCGCGCTCGGTTGGCAGGCCAAGCGGGTCATTGAATCGGCCAAAGGGAACGTCCACCCGGTGGGCTTCGCGCGCAGCATCATGGACAATATAAAGCGCCTTTTCGCGCGGCACAGGCAAGCCTCGCATGACCATCGGCAAGACGTAGCGGATGCGCACCTGCGCATCTGCCGATTTTGCGACCTCAAATACGCGCTTTGCCACGATTGCCGAGTAGGGGCTGCGCAGGGATACAAAAAAGTCGATGGGTTTTTCGGGGGCTTTTTTGGAGCCGGCTGTTTGCGTACCCTTTGATCGGGCGAGGGGGGCAGGATAGAGCGGCGCGGATGCCGGGTGTTTGTCCGCACCCAGGGCCTGCAGTCGTTTTTCAAGATAATGCAGGCGGTCCAGTCCCCAATAGGATTCTCCGCCGTAGCAGAAGGCTGCGCCGAGGTAGTGCCCCAATTGCTTGCGCAAATGCGCCGCTCTGACCTGGTGCTCTTGGGTGTCTTCATCTTTTGCCATCGGCAAAGGGGGCAGTGACTGCCCGGACCAAAGAGCGGTGGAAACCGCGTCTATCACATCCAAAATGGTGTCATCTTCAACAGCTTGAACGAGCATGGCATTGGCCTTGTCACCCTCCGCCGCATCAGGGTCCTGATCGCAATGCGCAAATGTCAGGCCGTATTTGGGTGCGATAAGGCTGGCGTCCCTTCGGCCATAGGCCTTCAACTTCGCCCGTCGCGGGACCATGGCGTCGTCCGGCGCGCCGACTATGTGAACTTTCAGCTCTATGTCATAGCGCTTTTGCAAAGGCTTCAGAGCCCTGGCGGCGAGAAGGCTGTAGGGATCATCCACCTGGTGAAAAAAGTCCACGCGATGGGGAAGGCCCTGCTTCATGCGCTTTTTTTCCATTTTTGCGCGCCGGGCAGCCGTTCCTTCCTGTGACAGACGCCGTGCCATCACCTTCGATACGAGCGCCTTCTTGAGGTCGTCTTTCAAAGACATTGTTTCGGTGCTCCGACACGAATTTCAATCGCCATATTACTTGCCGAATATACGCATCATCCGCACTCCGAACCCCTGAAGCCAGGGGGCGACATAGCGTAGCCGCGGTCGATCAGATTCGGCAGCCTGAACGATCTTGTTCACGATGGCACGGGTCGTTTTCTCCTCGAGCATCTTGAACTCCTTGCTTTCGCGTTTTTTCAAACGCGCAATTTGTTCCGGGGAAAACAGCGACTGTTTTTCCATCCATTCATATTTTTTGCCAAGCATGCCCTGGTTGAAACCGGTATGAAACGCGCCGGGCTCGATGACCGACACATTGATGCCCTTGCCCAAAGTATCCATTTCCTCTCTGAGACCGGCGGCAGCCGCCGAAAGAGCGAATTTTGTCATGGAGTAGGGCATGAGAAATGGGATGGGTACCCGACCGGCGACAGAACTGATGAACAATATGGTGCCGCATTTCTTTTCGATCATTTTCCGGATCGCAATCTGGCTGATTTCGAGTGTCGCAAAGACATTGACCTCGAAAGTGCGACGAATGCGGTCGATATCGACTTCGGCCAGCGAGCCGGAATCGCCGATGGCTGCATTGTTGATCAGGACGTCGAGGTCGAGTTCAGCAATAATGGCCCGGTCAGCCGCATCCGTGATGTCAAGTTTGAACGTTTCGATCTTGCCGGCTGATTCAGTGGAAAGTTGTTCGGCCTGATCCGTGGAATAGGTGGTCGCAATCACCCTGTGTCCCCGGGCAGCCAGGGCAATTGCACTATCTCTGCCGATGCCGGTTCCAGCCCCGGTGATCAAAATGGTCTTTGTCACTGTTTCCACCCTGTCAGTGTATTGCGAAAATTCCCTGCCGCGCGAAGTGCAGTGGAGCATCCATTGACTTGATTAGTGCTAAACTGCCTTCATTTGGCAAGGGCTATTAACACCGCAGGAAAACAGAGCGCTGGAATGCTTGTATGGTCGATGGTCCATTCAGATTGGAGCCAGGACAGTTGGGGCAGGCGGGTTGAATGCGTCAGGTTTCGTCTTTGGATGGTTCCTCGTAACGCTTCCATCCGCTGGCGACGAGGTGATCCTGTGGCAGGAACCGGGTCTTGTATTCCATCTTGCGTGACCCGGCGACCCAATAGCCCAGATAGACGTGCGGCAGCCCCAAAGCCTTGGCTCTGCGGATATGGTCCAGAATCATGAAAGTCCCGAGGGAGCGGTCTGAAAGGTCGGGGTCGAAATAGGAATAGACCATTGAGAGCCCGTCGCCCATCAGGTCGCTGAGCGCCACGGCAACCAATTGCCCCTTCGCATTGTCTTGGGCTTCCTTGTTGGCGACTCGGTACTCGATGATTCGGGTTGGAACATGGGTATCTTCCACCATCATCGCATAGTCCAGAACGCTCATTTCCGACATGCCGCCCTCATCATGGCGGGCATCGAGATAGGCGCGAAACATGGAATATTGTTCGCTGGAGGGTTCGGCAGGAAACTCTTGCGATTGGATATCGCCATTGCGCGCAAGATTTCGTTTCATCGAGCGTGTGGGTTTGAATTCACTGGCCAGGATTCGAACCGAAATGCACGCTCTGCAGCTTTCGCAGGCGGGTCTGTAGGCAATATTTTGCGAACGCCGAAACCCACCCTGGGTCAAAAGATCATTGAGCTCAGGTGCCTTTTCGCCAACCAGATGCGTGAACACCTTGCGCTCGAACTGCCCCGGCAGATAGGGACAGGGAGAAGGGGCCGTCAGGAAAAACTGTGGCGATTGGACGGCTTGGTTGGTCATTGCGCGGCATGCTGCTCCATTGTGCCAGAATTATAACCCATAATACCATGGTGCGATAAGCGAAAATGTTATCCAAATGATCAGAACCAACGGAACCCCCACACGCAGATAATCGCGGAAACTGTAGTGACCAGGTCCCATCACCAGCAGATTGGTCTGATAGCCGATCGGTGTCGCGAAACTCGCATTGGCGGCAAAGATGACAGCCGCCACAAAGGCCTCGCTGGAGGCACCTAGACGGGCTGCAACGCCCAGCGCGATCGGCATGAATAAAACAGCCGTGGCATTGTTGCTCAATATGTTCGTGGTGATGGCCATGACAAGAAACAGCACGGACAGAACGACCGGAACCGGCGCCCCGTCAAGCAGGCTGACGGTGGTGTCGGCAATCAGCGCTGCGCCGCCGGTGCTTTGCAGTGCCGTTGCCATTGCAATGGAGGATCCGACAAGCAGAAATACCTGGCGGTCAAAGGCGCGGGCCGCCTGATAGATGGTCAGGCACCCGAAGGCCAGCATCAGCGCAGCGCCGGATATGGCGCTCACCACAATGGGCAAGATTTCAAATGCTGATAACAGGATGATCGCCAGGAAAATTGAAATGGCGATCACTGCCTTGCGGCTTTGCGGCACCGGCTCGGCTGAATGCTCCAGCAACAGCAAATCGTGATCACCGCGCAATTGCATGACCTGCTGCAAATTGCCGCCCAGAAGCAGCGTGTCGCCGGGTTCCAGGCGAATTTCGGAGAGTGGCATGCGCGCCATGCGGCTTTTGCGCTGGACACCAAAAACAGAAACGCCGAACCGCGCCCGTATGCCTGAAAGCTGGATTGTCCTTCCGGCAAAGCGCGAGCCGGGTGCGATGACCGCTTCCACCAGGTGATAATCGGGGCCGGGCCTCGGGCTTTCTGTCGTGTCCTCCGCGCTATCGCCCTTGTCGCTGCCATCATCGTGATCGGTAACCGCATTGCCGTGCGCCAGTGCCCTCGAAAAGGCTTTGCGCGTGCCGGTGACGACCAGCGTATCACCTGCTGACAAAGTGATGTCTTCAAAGGGTGGCAGTATCGGCACATCGCGGCGGTGCATCAGGCGCGGCGTCAGATCGAGTATTCCAGGAAACATGCCGGATCGCGACTGCAGGCCGATAAATGGATGGCCCGGCGCAATCGGTATCTCGCCGATGAACTGCGCGCCTTGCGTGGAATGGCCACGTGTCATGACGGAAGGACGATCGCGCATCATCATCGGCATGATGAACAGCACATAGAAGCCGCCAATGCCAGCCAGCATCAGCCCCATGCCGGTCAGGTCGAAAAAGGAAATGGAGATACCGTTGTCTTCGGCGATGCCCGCAGCAATTAGGTTGGTTGATGAGCCGAGAAGCGTTGTCATGCCGCCCAGAATGCACATGAAGGACAGCGGCATGAAAACCTTGAAGCCGGGATAGTTTCGCTGCGCCGCAATGACCGTCAGGATCGGAATGAAGATGACCACAACCGGCGTATTGTTCAAAAAGGCGCTGAGCAGGCCGGCGGCGACGATGACGAAAAAGATGGCGCGGCGGCCACTTGGTCCGCCCAATTTGCCAATAGCCCGCGCGGGACCATCAACTGCATCCGTTGCAAACAGGCCCTGACCAACAATCAGCAGCGCGATGACGGTGGCAAGAGCCGGATCCGAAAACCCGGCAAGCAGCCTTGCTGGTGTCAGTTCGACACCAGCCGGAGACGTAAAGGGGACAAGACCAAACAGGAACAGAAGCACGGAAAGGCTGCCCAGCGACACCGCTTCCATCGATAATTTTTCAGATGCATAGGCAAGGATCGTCGCGCCAATAATGACAAAGGTCGCCAGTAAATGGAATTCCTGCATGCTCAGCCTGATGTTATCCCAAGGGAACGTGATGGGAGTTGCTCAAGGTCAGCATTTTATCTGGCGAAACGCGTCAGTCAAAGCGGCTTATTGCACTAATCCGGTATAATGCGACCGGAGCATTGCCCGAATGGCGGCATTCCGGCAACAATGTTGCGCAAAGGGCAATCTGTTGACGCGGTGAGCGCGACGGTAACCACTCGCAATTGCCATCAAAGATCAACAGGTTGGTCACACGTCGTCGCGCAGGACAACAACGCCGAGCAACACATCGTGCAACAGTCTCTTGCGGTCCAGAAACAGGCTGACCAGCAGGACCAGGGGGGTGAGGATGACGTTGCCTGCCCAGAAGACAACAGCATGAACCATGGCCAGCATCGGATCAACGCGCGCGCCGTCTGTCCTGGTAATGCGGATGCCGGTGATCTGCATGCCGGGCGTTGCCTGCTTGGTTCCGCCAAGAGTCAGTCCCACATAGGGCAGCGCGACGATGACAAACAACACTGAATAAAGCGCCCAGCCCAAGCCGAAACTGAAAATGCCCAGGAAAAAAATGACAATGGCAACCGGGATGCACAGTGCCAGCACCAGAGCATAGTCGATGAAGAATGCCATGATGCGCCGAGTTCGCACGCCTTCATAGCACTTCCAGCTGTCGATATCTGTTGTCATGGGCAGCGCCGTTTGTGTTGTCATCCTATTCCTATCTCCGCAAATGCCGCAAACGGTTCGTACTGAGCGATGGCTCTCGGGCCTGTATTCAGGCGCCTGATTTCCATTCTTGCACTGCGACCGGGTCGCATTTATCTGGGAATAAAAGCGGCACAGTTCAAGTGGCCGGGAAAATCCACTGGTTTATTCGCGTGGCGGACAGGGGAATTCAGGATCGGTTGAGGATCTGTGCAGCCTCAGGAGCAAAATAGGTCAATATGCCGTCGCACCCGGCGCGTTTGAAGGAAAGCAGACTCTCCATCATGGCCTTTTCACCGTCAATCCAGCCATTTTGGGCCGCGGCCTTGATCATCGAATATTCACCCGACACCTGATAGGCGAAAGTCGGCATTCCAAAGGTTTCTTTCAGCCTCCAGATAATGTCGAGATAAGGCATGCCCGGCTTGACTATCAGCATGTCCGCCCCTTCTTCCACATCCAGAGCAGCCTCGCGAACCGCTTCATCTGAATTACCCGGGTCGATGTAATAGGTGCGCTTGTCTCCCTTCAACAGTCCCTGGGTGCCAATAGCTTCGCGGTAGGGGCCGTAGAAGCTGGATGCAAATTTGGTTGCATAGGACATGATGCCGACATCCTGGTGGCCGTAGGCATCGAGGGCCTCACGGATTGCCCCTATGCGACCGTCCATCATGTCGGAAGGCGCGATGATATCTGCGCCTGCATCGGCCTGCAGCACAGCAGCTTCAGCCAATTGTGCAACGGTCTCGTCGTTGACTATAATGCCATCGCGCAAAATTCCGTCATGACCATGGCTGGTGAAAGGATCCAGGGCAACATCGGTGATGACCCCGATTTCAGGCACTTCTGCCTTGATCATCCGGGTAGCCTGATTGATGAGATTATCAGCCAGAAGAATATTCGATCCGGTTTGATCGCGCATGTCATTGGCAATGTTAGGGAATGTCGCAATGGCTGTTATGCCAAGCTTCGCGGCCTTCTCGACTTCCTGAACGGCCAGATCTGCCGTCATCCTGTCGACACCCGGCATGGCCTCAATCTGTTCCCTGCGATTGTGCCCGGGAATGAGAAAGATTGGCCAGATCAGGTCGTTGACGCTCAGGGTGTTTTCCTGAACCAGTCTTCTTGTCCAGTCAGCCTTGCGGTTGCGTCGCATGCGCCGTCCGCCGGTAATTTCATCAACTGTCCGTCGGCTCAGCATGGTCTTGTCGAATTGCCGGTTCATAAAAACCTCTGTGGTTCTCGCACCCGCTGTCGCCTTCAACAGGAACATAAGTTCCCTGTACGCCGCGTGTGACATGATTGCAGAAAGGGTCATAACATGGTGTTGCATCGCTTTCCAAGCGGTCAAACTGTCGCCCTTGCGTTGCGCAGATTTCTCCGGTGCAAAGCTGTGGACCGGCCGAAACTATTGACCTGAGGCGAGGGGCCTGCTTAGACGATGGAAACGGAGACTTTGTGAAAGGTTTTGCTGAGCATGAATTTCGGTGGCGACGGTGATATTGCGTTCGAAGTGAAGGGCTATGCGGGGATTGTAACCCTGACGCGACCCAAGGCCCTGAACGCGCTCAACAACACCATGGTGCTGGCTTTGATGGCTGCTTTGGATGATTGGGAAAGCGATCCGTCAGTCCACCATATCGTGATCAAGGCTGAGGGGCGGGCGTTTTGCGCAGGCGGCGACCTGCTTGAACTTTATCGCAACGCCGAAGCGGGCAATCTGAAATATGGATTTTTCGAGGACGAATATCGTCTCAATGCACGCCTCGGGGTCTATCCAAAACCGGTGATTGCCCTGATCAACGGCATTGTCATGGGCGGCGGTGTCGGCATTTCAGTCCACGGCCGTTACCGGGTCATGACCCAAAATTCGGTTTTCGCCATGCCGGAAGTTGGAATCGGATTTTTCCCGGACGTCGGGGGCAGCTTTTTCCTGTCACGTCTGCCGAAAAATTTCGGCATGTTTCTGGCGCTGACAGGGTACCGCATTCGCGCTGGCGACGCTCTCGAATGCGGCTTGGCGACGCATCTGACAGATGCCGATGCGCTGCCTGACCTGGAGCAGGCCCTGGCTGCAGCACCGGATGCGGACGCCCTATTGAAGAAACAGCCTGTGCCATCTTCCATTGCCTCAGCCGCGCTGGATCACGATGAAATCGACAGGCTGTTTTGTCATGATACCCTGGATGCCATTATCGATGCACTTGATGGGACGCGTGCAGATAGCCAACTGGCAGCGGCCGCCTGCAAGGCGATAGGGGCAGCCTCACCGACCAGTCTGGCTGTTACTTTCCGACAGATAAAGGCAGGGCGCGACCTCAGTCTCGCCGATTGTCTGCGCATGGAGTATCGTATTCTGGTCAGAATGTTGCAGGGGCGTGAACTCTATGAAGGCATCAGAGCCGTGATCGTTGACAAGACGCAGGACCCGCACTGGCAGCCCGAGACTTTGGCTGAAGTGACACCTGCCGCGCTGGACGCCTATTTCCTGCCGCTAGGCGATGACGAATTGACGAAGGTTGCAGAAGCACAATGAGCGAAATGGGCGATATGGGCAGTCCTGGCCTGCCGCACCAGACCACGACCGAATGGGCCTTTGACCTTTTTCAACGGGCCATTGCTATTTTTTGCATGATCGCCGGTATTCAATATTGGGCTTTGCTGATCGGCCTCTCTGACCAGGGGGCATGGCGGTTTGACCTGTTGCCCATCCATTGGAAAATCTCTGCGGCCAGCCTGGCGGTACTTTGGCCTGTTGCGGGCATAGGCTTGTGGATGCTGGTATCATGGGGGCCAGTGGTCTGGCTGTTTGCCGCTTTGACCGAATTTTTCATGTACGCGATTTTTTCCGAACTCTATGGGGGGCGTTGGCTTCTGGTCCTGACCCATGTCTCCGTGTTGCTTCTATACGGTGTGTTTCGAGCTGTTCTGTACTTCGCGCGCAATGCTGACGAACCGGAAGAGTAAGAATTGATTCACTTTGAAATTGCAATTGTTTTAGTAACCTCCTGTTAATGCTGCATTTTAAGTCCAATTTTATACGTGTTCGATAGAGTGGCCTCAAGGTGGAAAACAATAAACCACCAAAACAACAGTGAGGCACGACAATGGAAAACACCAAACGAGTGGACTCGGATCCGCAAGTTGAAGACCGGAGCGCACTGCGTTCTCTCTACATGGAATCCCTGCAGCTGGTAGAGCGGCTTCACCGCCGCCTGCTTGATGTGGTAAAGGACGAATTTGAACGCAATGGTCGCAGCGACATCAACGCTATCCAGGCATTGCTGCTTTTCAATATCGGCAATTCAGAACTGACTGCCGGTGAATTGCGGTCACGCGGGTACTATCTGGGCTCCAATGTATCCTACAATCTCAAAAAGCTTGTTGATCTTGGTTTCATCAATCATCAGCGCTCGCGTGTCGATCGCCGGTCCGTGCGCATCAGCCTGACTGAAAAAGGTGATGAGGTGGCGTCCATTGTTGCCGGCCTTTACGAGCGTCACGTTGGCTCCATCGAACAGGTGGGTGGCATAGACAGGGAAGAGTTTCAGAAAATGAACAAGGCTCTGCAGCGCCTCGATCGTTTCTGGAACGACCAGATACTCTATCGCCTGTAAAAAAATGCTCCAAAAATCGGACAGGCGGTTCGCTCCGCCTCGTCCGGCCATAATCAGGAGGCAGCCAAGCCTGTTTTGGTTCGCTATGCCTGTATTGCCCGGTGGCATTTGAATGCCACCCGGCCCGTTGACACACCGGATTTCATATGGTCAGCCTGCGCAGCATGTTGGTGAAGTCAATTGGTGTTGCGGCAATGGAATTTCCTGTTTTTGATCTTGGCAGTTTTGAAGAGGCCGATCGGGGCCACAAAGAGATGTTGGGGCGCCAGGTAGACGAAATATGCCGAACAACCGGCTTTCTTGCGGTAAAAAACCACGGCATAGTACCTGAGGTGATCACTGCGGCGTGGACCAGCGCCCAGGAATTTTTTGATCTGCCGGCGGATGTCAAACTGCGCGCCAAAGCCCCTTATCCCGGCTATCCCTATGGCTATCTTGGCCCCGAGCTGGAAGCGCTCGCCAAATCGCGTGGCATGGATACGCCGCCGGACCTGAAGGAAAGTTTTAACGGCGGACCTTTGCAAATACCGCAGGGAATGGTTGACGGCGAGGCGCTGAAGTTTTGCTATGCGGACACCATCTGGCCCGAAGAACCTGCCCGTTTTACAGCCGCCTGGAAGGCCTATTATCAGGCCATGGAAGATCTTGCCGCACGCATCATGCAGGTATTTGCTGTTGCGCTGAAGCTTCCCGAGAATTATTTCGACAGCTTTATCGATACGCCGATCAGTGCGCTGCGTGCGTTGAACTATCCCGAGCAATTTGTGGCGCCAAAACCGGGGCAATTGCGGGCTGGCGCACATACGGACTACGGCAGTTTGACGATTCTCCTGCCGCAACCGGGTTCACGCGGGCTTGAAATTCTCTCGCCGGAGCAGGAATGGGTGGCTGTTCCACCGGTCAAGGGTGCCTTTGTCATCAACATCGGCGACCTGATGGCCCGCTGGACCAATGACCGCTGGGTGTCGACTTTGCATCGTGTGGTCAATCCACTGCCGGAAGATGGTGGTTTGCAACGACGCCAGAGTTTTGCTTTTTTTCACCAGCCAAACTGGCACGCCAGCATCGAATGTCTGGGTTCCTGCCTTCCGGCAGATGGCGTAGCTCAATACGAGCCGGTCTTGTCAGGTCCCTATCTGATGTCCAAGTTCAAGGCGACCACGGTTCCCAAAGCGTCTTAAACACCGATTTTTCGTATAAGAACCCTTTCAGACAGGCTTCTCACGGTGGATAATCGTTTCCCCATCCGGGCGAATATCAGTCAAAGTGCCATTGTAGTGGCGCAGAAAACGTTGTTGGTAGGGGTGTTCGCGGCACTTGTCTTCATTGATTTCGATGCCAAGGCCAGGTCTGTCGCTGAATGTCATGTAGCCGTCCTTGAACAGAAGATCTTCGTCGCAAATGTCTTTGCGCCAAGGCACATCACTCATCATTGTTTCCATGATGAAGATGCCATCCAGAGCGGCAGCCAGGTGCATATTCATGGCATTGGCGACTGGTCCCATCGGGTTATGGGGTGCGACCGGTACATAATTGGCCTGGGCAATGGACACGATGGAGCGCATGGCCTCGAAACCACCGACATGACAGGCGTCGGGCTGCAAAATGTCAGCGCCTTCCTGAGCCACGAGATTGAAAAAGCTTGACGGCTCGTAGTAGCGCTCGCCTGTCGCTATGGGCACCGGACTCTGGCGCTTTAACGAGGCAAAGGCGGAAATGGATTCAGGTGGCATCGGTTCCTCGAACCACAGCGGATTGTAGGGCGCCATGGCGTTTGCCGCACGACGCGACGTCAAGGCGTTGAACCGACCATGGCCTTCAATGATGATGTCGACCGAAGAGGGGACCGCATTGCGAACGGCCTCGATGCAATCCATCGATTGGCCCAGTTCATCGGCGGTCATATCCATGTAACTTGAGCCAAACGGGTCCCATTTGAGGGCGGTATAACCAAGATCGGCCACCTGTTTGGATTTTTCGGCAAAGTCCTGCGGTGTACGCGCCCCGGTGAACCATGCATTTGCATAACAGCGGATATTGTCGCGCGTTTTGCCACCCAGAAGTTCGTAAACCGGCACCCCCAGAGCCTTGCCCTTGATATCATAGAGGGCCGATTCGATCCCGCTCAGCGCACTGCGCAGCACCACGCCGGTGCGAAAATAGGTCTGCCGATGCAAATCATTGATCAGACCATTGATTCTGTAAGGGTCTTGTCCCACCAGCAATGGCTTGGCGGTCTCGATCGCCGCTGCAACAGCAGCTTCGGAAAACTCGACCGTTGCCTCTCCCCAGCCGTAAATACCTGAATCGGTCTCGATTTTGACGAGAACCAGATTGGCGCGAAATGCATCGACGATGGCGACGCGTACATCAGTAATTTTCAAGGTCATCAATCCTTCAAGGAGGCAATCAGGTCGTCGCGTGCACTGGTCGAATGCATGCGCGAAATCGCAATCGCGCGGGACACATCGCGGTTCCACAAGGCTTCCATCAGAGCGCGGTGTTCTTCGGCAATCCCGGTAAGGCGGCCAGCCTGAAAGCCGAACTGGCCGCGGAAAGAGGCGATCAGGTTTTGCCCCATGCGCAATATCCGCACAGCTTCAGGGTTATCGCCCAACTGATTCAATACATTGTGGAAATCGGCATTGGCTGCGAGCAGGTCTGTGGTGTCATCGCGCCCCACGGCATCTTCAAGTCGCGTTTGAGCCGCCTCGATCTGTTGTTGCGCGCGAAATGTCATGTTGTTGCATGCATGCTCGACCAAAAGCGATTCCAGTGCGCCGCGTATATCATAGAGATTGCGTACGAACTTGGCATCGACCGTGCGCACGCGTGCGCCCTTGTTGGGGATAATTGTAAGCAGCCCTTCACCATCCAGCGTGCGCAAGGCTTCGCGGATCGGCATGGCGCTGACGGCATAGCGTTCAGCAAGCTCGCCAATCTTGATTCGATGCCCGGCTCCGAATGCCCCGCTCAGAATATCTGCGCGGATTCGGTCGGTAATACCGTTGGCGGCAAGCCCGGTGCTTGCAAGGATATCGGTCAAATCATCGTCTGGCATCGTCTATCTCTTCCTGAATGTGATATTATTTGATCATATTTTTTAACATTAGACAACCGATCAATGTCGTTGGAAATCTTTCGAGGAGATGGAAATTGGAGGAAAATCTGGAATTAGTGCCTTGAATGCAGGGTTATTGAACCGTTTTCGACGCTGAATTCAAAAATCAGCACACATTCTGTGTTTGACAGGTGGAATATTATATGATCACATATCTATAGAAATTAAGAATATAAGATCAATTATCCAAGTTGGGAGAGATACGTGTTTAAAAGAAGAGTCCTAGGTGTCGTTGGCGCTCTTGCAGCAGCGGCTGCCATGAATGTGTCCGCTCATGCCGCCAGTCTTACTCTGGCCCATCACAATGCGGTGGGTTCGCAGATCAGCAATCGTGGCGAAGCCCTGAAGGCCTGTGTCGAAGGTGCGGATGTCGATCTGGCAATACAGCATTTGCCTGCAGCCCAGTTGGGTACGGCAAAGGAAGTCATCGAACAGGTGATGCTGGGTGCTGTGGACATGTCCATCACCGATACCGCCTATTTGTCCGAAATTCAGCCGGAACTGGCGGCTTTTCAACTGCCCTTCATTTTCCAGGGTTGGGATCATGCCGAGCGTGCGATGGAAGGCGACGCGGGCAACCTGCTGAAATCGACCCTGGCAGAAAATCAAAACATGGTGGTTCTGGCGACAATGCACAACGGGTTCCGCGACCTTCTGACCGTCGACAAACCGGTGAGGTCAATGGAAGATATGCAGGGAGTGGAGTTTCGTTCGCCACCGTTGCCACTGTGGTTGACGATGTTCGAGCGTCTCAATGTGCAGCCGGTGACAGTGCCGTGGAGCGAAGTCTATACGGCCATGCAGACCGGTCTTGTCGACGGACTTGAAACCACGCCGGAAGGCATGGTCAGTTCCAAGACCTTTGAAGTCGGAAAATTTGTCACCCGCACAGGCCATATGTATAATCTGACCACACTGGTCATATCGAAAACCGTCTTCGATCGCCTGAACGCAGACCAGCAGACTGCACTGCAGTCCTGTGCCGATGCTTTCCAGAGTGAAGGCAATGTCGAAGTGCGCGCCCTTGCAGAGGAATCGCTCAAGGTCATGCAAGATGCCGGCATCGAGATCATTGAAGTCGACAAGACGCCCTTTCAGGACGCTCTGAAACCTGCTTGGCCGGAATTGGCTCCCAAGGGCAATGTACAGCCCTTTATCGACGCTATTGGAAACGCCAGCTAGTATTGGGCTGACGAATCGGGGGAGGGCTTCGTGCGCCGCTTTGAGCTAGCGATATCCGCCACTGTCCAGATCATCACCTCGGTGATGGTCGCGGGCATTCTGGCGATTACCCTGGGGCAGGTCGTTCTGCGTTATGCATTCAGCATCGCCCTGCCGTGGAGCGCCGACGCTGCACAGGTCCTCCTCGTCTATACCGTTATGCTGGTCGCCGGTTATGGTGTCGGGAAGGGGAGTCACTTTTCCCTTCCGATGCTGATGAATGCATCACCTGAACGGTGGCGCCAACCCTTGCGACTTGTCCATTTCATACTGATTTTGATGTTTGCGGTAACCGTTCTGGTCTTTGGCGTCCGTCTGGGTATTGCGCAAATGGGCACACGCATGCCGGCCCTCGGCATTCCCGTGGGCATGGTCTATATGGCTCTTCCGGCCGGCGCTCTTGTGATGATCAGTTTCTGTATCACCGGATTGCTTTCACAGTCAGCATCAAAGGCCTAGAACATCATGGTTTGGACTGTTGTTCTGGGGGCAGCGCTCCTCGTATCCATCGGCCTGCCCGTTGCCTTTTCCCTCGGTCTGGCTTCGATTGGCGGCATCGTCGTCGGTGGCACTTTGCCTTTGGAAATTGTCGCCCAGCGCATCGTCAATGCAGTCGACAAGTTTCCGCTTCTGGCCGTCCCGCTCTTCGTACTGGCTGGCGAGTTGATGAATACGGGTGGCATCACCGGGCGCATTATTGATTTTGCGCGCGGTCTTGTGGGGCATATCAGGGGTGGGCTTGCGCAGGTCAATGTCGTCGCCAGCATCTTTTTCGCAGGCGTCTCCGGCTCCTCCACCGCCGATGCAGCCGCCTTGGGGAAAATCCTCATCCCATCGATGCGCAAGGAAGGTTTTGACGATGATTTTGCCGTTGCCGTTACGGCGGCCACGGCGACGCTTGGTCCGATCATCCCGCCAAGTGTGGTCATGATCGTTTATGCCTCCATGACCAATCTTTCCATCGGACGGCTCTTTCTTGCAGGATTGTTGCCGGGCTTGATCATCGGCTTGCTGTTCATGGTGCTGGTCTATATTTTTGCGACGCTGCGCAATTATCCCATTCACCGGTGGATCGGCCTGCGTGAACTTTTCCGCGTGTTTCGCAAAGCCTTCTTTGCGCTGGTCGCACCAGCGATCATTGCAATCGGCATTGTCGGCGGCATTTTCACCGCCACGGAAGCCGGCGCAATCGTTGCCACCTATACGCTGGTCCTCGGCTTGATCTATGGGGACTTGACAGTGAAGCGTCTCGGCGAGGTCCTTTGGGCGACGGCTGAAAGCACAGGCGTGATCCTTTTCATGGTCGCCACCGCGTCGGTTGTCGGATGGTTGCTGGCGATAGGCCAGTTCCCGGTTTTCCTCGTCAATACGATCAGCCTGTTCGGCACCGACTATACGGTCATCATGCTGGTGATCATCCTGGTCCTGCTGCTGATCGGCACCGTGCTCGACGGGATGGCGGCGATGATCATTCTGGTTCCCGTTCTCTTTCCTGTTGCTGCCCAACTCGGCATAGACCAGATCCAGTTCGCAACCGTTGTGGTGCTTTGCACCATGATTGGCGCGATCACGCCGCCTGTCGGCATTCTCCTCTACATCAGCTGCCAGGTCGGCAGCGTTCCGTTTTCCGCACTCGGCTGGACAATCTGGGCCTTTGTCGGTGTCATGGTTGCAGTCACCCTCGGCGTGGCTTTCATTCCTGCCCTCTCACTCTGGTTGCCCTATGCTTTCTTCTGACAAACGACTTGCCGCGCTCTTTTCCATCAAGGGCAAAACCGCCCTTATCACCGGGGCTGGTGCCGGTATCGGCAAATCCATAGCCATCACCATGGCCCTGGCGGGCGGTGCCCGCGTCGTGATCAATGATCTGCCGGGCAGCAAGGCGCATCGCGAACTCGTCGAATGGCTCGTCTCACAAGGCGCCGACGCCATTGCCATGGATGCGGATGTCTCTGACGAAAGGCAAGTCCTGGATGCTCTGGCAAAGCTTGAATCGGACATCGGCACCCCGGACATTCTCGTCAACAATGCAGGCATCACGCTACCCAATACGATTGATGAGACAGGGTTTGATGACTGGAACCGGGTTCTGGCTGTTCATCTGGGCGGCACCTTCCTTTTCTCAAAGGCTCTTTTGCCAAAGATGATGGCCCGCAAGAGTGGCTCCATCATCCAGATGAGTTCCGTCGTTGGTCATCAGGGTGCCTTGCGCGGCCATGTTGCCTACGCCACGGCGAAATCCGGGCTGATGGGCTTCACCAAAACCCTGGCACGCACAGCCGGTCCCTCCGGTGTTCGGGTCAACGCGATTGCACCAGGCATCGTTGATACCGAGATGCTGCGCGCCACGCACGGACCCGAGGGGATTGCCAGACTGACTGAAAGTGTACCGCTGGGGGCGGTGGCCAGCCCTGATGAAATCGCTTCGGTTGCGCTTTTTCTTGCATCAGATGCAGCCCGTCACATCACCGGTGCCACGCTGGACGTCAATGGCGGCCTGTTGATGCGATGAGTCTTGGCCTGAGGGAATGTCGGCCCATATCGGACCATCGCTATCTGGCGGCGGAAAGCCCGATCTGGGATGATCGGCGCGGGTGTGCATTTTTTGTCGATATCAAGGGTCATCTGCTTTGCGCTCATGATCCCGCGACAGGCGCTACGCGCCATTGGCCAGTTCCCGAAGATATCGGTTTTGTCGCACAGACAACAGGCGAGGGTCTTATTCTTGGGCTCAAATCCGGCCTTTATCTGTTTGATCTGCAAAGCTGTGCGATGACCCACTTGCCAGTTCTCGACGTGGCCGCTGACGAGCGCCTCAATGACGGCAAGGTTGCGCCGGACGGTTCGCTGTATTTTGGAACCATGGCGCTTGATGCGGCTGCCGGGCGCGGCCGCCTTTACCGTCTTTCAGCGGATATGAGCCTTGAACTGATCGACAGGGATTATGGCGTACCCAATGGCCCGGCCTTTGCCCCCGATGGTTCGCTGCTGCATTGCGATACAAGCATCAATCGCATTCACCAGCTTTGTCGCGGCGAGGACGGGTGGCACCGCGCAAAAACACTCGAAATTCCGAAAAATTATGGTCACCCGGACGGCATAGAGCTTGATCCTGCCGGTAATCTCTGGGCTGGTCTTTGGGGTGGCAGCGGACTGCTCACCATCGCCGCATCATCCGGTCTCATGCAGCACCTGCCTTTGCCGGCCAGCTATGTCACCTCCCTGTGCCCCATTGGAGAAGACGCTGATACAGTGCTGGTGACATCAGCGCGCACGCCCCTGCTGCGTGGAGAACCGCAACGCCAACCCCATGACGGTGCCGTATTCATCGCCCGGCTGGACAGCAAATGGCCTGCAAGGTCGCGTCGCTTTGACGTGGGTTAGCGTTGGAATTGCCTGAACATCATATTCTGCAAAACGATCGTTTGCGCGCAGTGATCGCACCGGCGCTCGGCGGTGGGCTTTTGCGCCTGGATGCGCTGGAAGGGTCGCACGGCTGTCAGCCAATCCTGCGTCCATGGAGCGGCAAGGCCATCAATCACGCTGAGCGGGCTATGTTTGTCATGGTGCCCTGGTGCAACAGGATCTCATCCGGCGGTTTTTGGCTGGATGGCAGACATCATGACATCAAGCCCAACCTGGATGATCAGCCGATGCCCATTCACGGCACCGGTTTCATGAAAGTCTGGGACGTCGTTTCGGCGACAATGGAACGGGTGACATTGCGGCTTGCCGAGGCATCCGTCCCACCCTTCCGGTTTGAAGCAATGCTTGAATACCATCTCGGAGAAAATTTTCTTCAAATCAGCCTGCATCTGGTGCATCAGGGTGCAGCACCTGTTCCCTATGGTCTTGGCTTTCATCCATGGTTTTGCTGGTCTGCTGGCGACCTGTTGCAATTTGGCGCCGGTCATTTCGTGGTGGAGAATCAACACCGTCTGCCAGTCGAAATCAGACAGGTCGAAACCGGCGATTACAATGATTTTTCCCTGCCACGCCATCTGATGGCCGACCTGTTCAATGGGACCTATCTTGACTGGGACGGTTCCTGTGAAATTTTGCGGGCCGACGGGCATCGCGTCCACATGACGGCCAATGGCGCTGCAAGGTTTCTGCATCTGTTCAGCCGCGGCAATGACGGTGGCTTTCTATGTCTCGAGCCTGTTTCGCATACGGTCGATGCACTCAATCGCCCGATGCGAGGCGAAGCGCTTCCGCAGGTCCTCTCGAACAGCGAGATGATCGAGACCGAAATGGTGATCTCCTGGCTATGAGATCGATCACCGGTTTATGAAAGCGGGCTCGGTGCAGATCAAGCAGTGAACTGGCGCGTATTGGTGGTTTCCGCATGGCCAGATGCAACGGTTGGTAACGGGATGTTTGTGACCTGAAATTTCCTTGCGCATGCCCATGCCAGTGATGCGGAACCTTTTGCCGGTTCAGGAATTATTCCAAGGTGGAGTAGGTTTTAAGGCAGAAACCGGGGTTTCCACTTTTTCTGCCCCCAGCAATTGGCCGCAATGACGTCAGAACGGCCATCTATTTCACCGGACGGTACCGATATAATGGTTTTTAGAACAATTCCTTAACCTTGAATTGGCCATATTATTGTGAAATTCGACCATCCAAGAATGGCAGCATCGCCAGACCAGACCGGGCGATCTATCCATTTGGTGATTTTATCGCGAAAACGTGACAACCTGATAAGGGTGGGACTGTTATAGTGATGTTTCAATCGAATGGGTTACAGTGTAAAATGGCTGCATAACCCTGAGTCTACGGATACATGGTATTTATTGATGTCAAAGAACAATCTTTCTGAAAATGTGTCACGCCGCGCTTTTCTTGGCCGGGCCTTGATGGGCAGCGCTGCGGCAATGGGTGCGGTTGCCTTTGCCGGGGGAGCTGCCGGGCAGACAATCACCAATTCGACCATTGAAAACATCATCAATTCGCCACGCCGCGGGACCTGGGATGATCAGTTTGATGCACGCGGCCTGCGCAGCGCCGTCAAGGTCAGCTCCCATGTGCCGATTCTCAACCCTGAAACGGTCATCTATGTCGAATCGGCCATAGCCGAATACCGAAACATTGTGGCACGCGGCGGTTGGCCTGTTGTGCCTTCATCCAGCAAACTCAGCATCGGTGACAATGATCCGGCGGTTTCGATCCTGCGTCAACGGCTGATCACATCGGGTGATCTGGAACGGTCTGCGGGAACATCGCAGGCTTTCGACACCTATGTCGACGGAGCGGTCAAGCGCTTCCAGGCCCGTCATGGGCTTCCCGCTGATGGTGTGCTTGGTCGCCACAGCTATGCGGCGCTCAATGTATCGGCAAACATTCGTCTCGGGCAACTGGAGACAAATCTCATTCGCTTGCGTTCCATGTCGGGTTTCCTTGGCAACCGCTATGTCGTGGTGAATATTCCGGCGGCCGAAATCGAAGCCGTTGAAGGCGACCGGGTCGTTCAGCGCCATACGGCAATTGTCGGCAAGATCAGTCGGCAGACGCCTATTTTGAATTCTAAGATTCACGAGGTCATTCTCAATCCCTATTGGACGGCCCCGCGCTCGATCATTCAAAAAGACATCATGCCCTTGATGCGCAAGGATCCGACCTATCTGACCCGCAATGCAATCAGGCTGTTTAACGGCTCGGGTGATGAGGTGGCGCCGGAGACCATTGACTGGAATGCCGAAGAGGCACCGAACCTCATGTTTCGTCAGGACCCCGGCAAGATCAACGCCATGTCGTCGACAAAAATCAATTTTGCCAATCCGCATGCCGTCTATATGCATGATACCCCGCAGCAATCGCTTTTTGGTCAATTGTTGCGCTTTGAAAGCTCAGGCTGTGTGCGTGTCCAGAACGTCCGGGACCTGTCCACCTGGTTGCTGAGGGATACCAACGGTTGGGACCGTCAGACCATGGAGCATGTGATTTCCTCTGGTGTCAGTACACCTGTTCTCTTGCTGGAGCCGGTACCGGTTTATTTCACCTATATTTCTGCCTGGTCAACAAGTGATGGCGTCGTGCAGTTCCGTGATGACATCTATCACCGTGACGGTGTTCAGGAACTGGCGCTGCAATAGTCGGCGGGATCAATTCGCCTGATTATTGACCACTGCATACGATTAGATGATGTGCTGTTGTGATGATGGCACGTCGTTTTCCAATCAAAACTCCGAATATTTCCCAATTCTGCCAATGACCGTCCCATAGCCAAATTTGCCGCGCTTGACGAATGTCGTCTTCAGACGTTTGCCAATCTCAAGCGCAAACTGGCTGGTCTGGGTTCGCTGCCGGGCCAATGTGATCCGTGCGCGCTTGTGTAATTTCCATCACAGCATTAAGACACGCCCGTGGCCGCGCTACTGGATAGACCCGTTCGCGGTTCGATATTGCCCGAAACAATCCCGGCTTTGCCAAAAGCTGCTCTCACTTCAGGAATAACGACACATGTCCGATCCCATTGCCACCATGGACCAGTCCGCAGATGATTTCTTCAACCGCCCCTTGAGCCAGGCTGATCCTGCACTGTCCGGTGCCATCAGCAGCGAGCTTGGCAGACAGCGGCAGGAAATCGAACTGATTGCATCCGAGAACATTGTCTCGCGCGCCGTGCTGGAAGCCCAGGGCTCCATCATGACCAACAAATACGCCGAGGGCTATCCCGGACGCCGCTACTATGGCGGCTGCCAATATGTGGATATTGCCGAAGAATTGGCAATTGAACGCGCAAAGCAGATGTTTGGCTGTGACTTTGCAAATGTTCAGCCCAATTCCGGCAGCCAGGCCAACCAGGCCGTGATGATGGCGTTGTCGAAGCCCGGTGAGACCATTTTGGGGATGAGTCTTGATGCCGGGGGACACCTGACCCACGGTGCGCGCCCCAACATGTCGGGGAAATGGTTCAATGCCATTCAATATGGTCTCGTCGTGGAAACCGGATTGATTGACTATGATCAGGTGGAAGCATTGGCCCGTGAGCACAAGCCGAAAATCATCATTGCCGGAGGATCGGCCTATTCGCGCGTTATCGATTTTGCACGGTTCCGCTCCATTGCCGATGAGGTGGGCGCCTGGTTCTGGGTCGATATGGCGCATTTTGCCGGCCTTGTTGCAGGCGGCGTTCATCCAAACCCGTTCCCGCATGCCCATGTGGCCACGTCCACAACCCATAAAACCCTGCGCGGTCCTCGCGGCGGGCTGGTTCTGACCAATGACGCCGACATTGCCAAAAAGATCAATTCCGCCGTTTTCCCCGGCTTGCAGGGTGGGCCTTTGATGCATGTCATCGCTGCCAAGGCTGTGGCCTTCGGAGAAGCTTTGACACCGGGTTTCGCCGTTTATGCCAAACAGGTTGCCGAAAATGCAAAGGTTCTGGCGTCAACGCTTGTTGAAGGTGGGCTGGAGATCGTTTCCGGCGGCACCGATACCCATCTCATGCTGGTTGATCTGCGGCCGAAAAACCTGACTGGAAAAGCCTCGGAAGCCTCTCTGGAACGCGCCTTTATCACCTGCAACAAAAATGGTGTTCCCAACGATCCGGAAAAGCCGACCATCACATCCGGCATTCGCCTTGGAACACCGGCCGGCACGACGCGCGGCTTTGGTCCGGCCGAGTTCCGGGAAATTGGCCTGTTGATCATCGAAGTGCTTGATGGATTGCGCAAGGCCAATTCCGAAGAGGGCAATGCAGAAGTGGAACAGGCTGTGAAGAAAAAGGTCATCGCCCTGACGGATCGCTTCCCGATCTATCCAGGCCTTTAGGCTGGAAGCATGCATGCAATAGGCAGGCCTGCCGAACCGGGAACGGGACGGCGGGTTTCCAAGCCGCAAACGGTTCTGCTATGAAGCTTTGGGAGGCCCTGCCTGAATCAACCGGCTTGGTGCTTTTCGTGCTGCTTGCGGGAGAACCATCAGTTATTCCGCAAGACAATGTTTCAACCAATGAACTGGTTGCTGTAACCTTCTCCAAGAGACGGTAACACAACCAGCCAACAGATTGCGGGGCCTTGATGCGCTGTCCCTATTGCAGCTCGGAAGACAGTCAGGTGAAGGATTCACGTCCGGCCGAGGACGGAAACACCATTCGCCGCCGAAGAGTCTGCCCCGATTGTGGTGGCCGCTTCACGACCTTTGAACGGGTGCAATTGCGCGATCTGCAGGTCATCAAGAAGACGGGTCGCAAGGTCCCGTTTGACCGCGACAAGCTGATGCGATCCTTCGATATTGCTCTGCGCAAACGCCCGGTGGAGCGTGACCGGGTGGAACGGGCTGTATCCGGCATCGTTCGCCGGCTGGAAAGTTCGGGTGAAACCGACGTGCATTCCGACAAGATCGGACTCATGGTGATCGAGGCGCTGAAAGCCCTCGATGACGTCGCCTTTGTGCGCTACGCGTCTGTCTATCGTGATTTCAGCGATCCGAAAGACTTCGAAAACGTTCTCAATGAACTCAGTGCGCAACTCGATGGTGGCAATCGAGAGGATTGAACAAAGTGGTCGCCTCCAAATTCGATCAGCGCATGATGGCGGCAGCCATACGCTATTCCTATCGCAATCTCGGACGTACCGGAACCAACCCGTCTGTCGTGACATTGCTGGTCCAGCATGATGACGGTGTCCCGGTGATTGTCGGCAGGGGCATTACGACCATTGGCGGCAGGCCCCATGCCGAAACGGCAGCCATTCTCGAAGCGGGTGAAAGAGCGCAAGGTGCGACCGCCTATGTCACTTTGGAGCCCTGCGCCCACCACGGCAGCACGCCGCCCTGTGCCGAAGCACTGGTGCGGGCAGGGATCACACGCATCGTCTGCGCAACGACGGATCCTGATACCCGGGTTTCCGGGCGGGGCTTTCAGATTCTGCGGGAGGCGGGCATTGAGGTCGAAACGGATGTTCTGGCCGCAAAGGCTCAATACGCCATGGCCGGTTACCTGATGCAGCGCATGGCCGGGCGACCGCATGTCACGCTGAAGATGGCTCTTTCCAAAGATGCCAGGATCGGTGTGCGCAACGCAGGTCAGGTGATGATAACCGGGCCTGAAAGCAACGCCATGGTCCACGTCATGCGGGCAACGAGCGATTTGATATTGATTGGCATAGGCACCGCGCTGGAAGATGATCCGTCGCTGACTTGTCGCTTGCCGGGCCTTGAAAACCGCTCTCCGACGCGCCTTGTGCTCGACCGGCATTTGCAGTTGCCGCTGGACAGCGCTCTGGTGCGATCCGCGCGGGACATTCCCCTTATCATCGCCACAACGCAGCTGCCTGACAATGAAGCCTATCGTCGTCTGGCCGCTGCAGGTTGTGTGATGATGGCCTGTGAAGAAGATGATACGGGCATTGCCTTGCCGGAATTGCTGGATGATCTGGCCAACCGCGGCTTCAGCGCCATGCTGGTCGAGGGCGGTGCCGCCGTTGCGTGCTCATTCATCAATGCTGGACTGGTCGATAGAATTGCCCTCTTTCAGGGGCGTTCTCAATTAGGCGAGAATGGCATTGATGCGCCACTGAATCCAAATCAAATGCCAAAGGGTTTTGCGCTGCAGAGCACGCGTACCTATGGAAAAGACCTTTGTCGCGAATATGAAAGAACCTGCTGATGTTTACCGGAATAGTCACCGACATTGGAACGATCGAATCCGTGACCCCGCTGAATTCGGGTGTGCGTCTGCGTATCGGGACGGCCTATGACCCGGCGAGCATAGATATCGGCGCATCGATCAGTTGTTCGGGGACTTGCCTGACGGTCACGGGATTGCCGCGTGATGGCGATAACAGCCGCTGGTTCGAGGTGGAGGCCTGGGAGGAAGCACTGCGTCTGACGACCATTGGCCAATGGAGCAAGGGCACACGCATCAATCTCGAACGCTCACTGAAGATAGGCGACGAACTGGGCGGGCATCTGGTGTCGGGCCATGTGGACGGACTGGCCGTCATCACTTCGGTGGAAGCCGAGGGCGATGCCACGCGGTTCCGGCTGGCGGCCCCTGATGAACTTGCGCGCTTTATCGCTCCAAAGGGCTCTGTGGCGCTGGACGGAACCTCATTGACGGTGAACCGGGTTGATGGTGCCACCTTTGATGTGCTGCTGATCCGCCATTCCCTGATGGTGACAACTTGGGCCGACAGGAAGGCTGGTGACCGGCTCAATCTGGAGATAGACCAGATGGCCCGTTATGCGGAGCGGCTGATCAGCTTCACTGCCAGTCAGCAATAATGCCAAACAAAGGTGTTTTGGTGCGGCTGATTGGCCCGTCAAACTGTCTCCTGTACGAAAAGCGCTTGCCAAGATGCGGCGGGCGTGTTTTTACCCCCGCCTGACCATGCACACCTGTCAGATTCAGGCCGGATTGACTGACAGGCTGGGTGTTTTCGAATTTTGGCGTTATCCTGGTGGAAATTCTTTACAGGAATTCTCAGGAACGCCGTCGTTCCCGAAAGGAATGCAACAATGAGTGACAACAAGACGCCGCATCTGCTGATCGTCGAAGCGCGATTTTACGATGATCTGGCTGATGCTCTGCTTGAGGGTGCCACCGCTGCGCTGAAGGCGGCCGGGGCGACCTGGGACGTGATCACGGTGCCTGGCGCACTTGAAATTCCAGCAGTGATTTCGATGGCGCTGGATGGAATGGACGAAGGCGAAGAGCCCTATGACGGCTTTATCGCTCTGGGAGCCGTCATTCGCGGCGAAACCTACCATTTTGAAATTGTCGCCAATGAATCAAGCCATGCATTGATGGAATTGGCGATCAGCGAGTCGCTGGCAATCGGCAATGGTATCCTGACGGTTGAAAACAGCGAGCAGGCCTGGGCGCGCGCGCGCAAACATGATGGTCCGGGTGAAAAGGACAAGGGCGGTTTTGCGGCGCGTGCTGCACTGACCATGATCGAAATCAAGCATAAACTGGGCAGTGCAAATTGATGAATGATGCATCAGGAGAAGGCGTCAAGCCAGCCAACCAACGCGGCGCTGCACGCCTTGCTGCCGTACAGGCGCTCTATCAGATGGATGTGGGCGGCACCGGCGTGTTGGAAGTTGTGTCGGAATATGAGGTGCACAGGTTAGGCAAGGAACTGGACGGTGAACTCTATCGGCAGGCCGATGCCGCGTGGTTTCGCGCCATTGTTTCGGGTGTCGTCGAGCAGCAACTGACGCTCGACCCGCTGATCCGTTCATCACTGACAGAAGACTGGCCGCTGTCGCGTCTCGACTCGACATTGCGAGCCATTTTGCGGGCAGGCGCCTACGAACTCGCCAACCGCATGGACGTGCCTGTCGCCGTCATTGTCACCGAATATGTTGATATCGGTCGTGCCTTTTTTGAAGAAGACGAACCGAAACTTATCAATGCGGTGCTTGATCGTATCGCAAGAAAGCTGCGCGGCGAAAAAAAATAATGCGCCCATAGAGCCTGTCTTGTTTTCATTGAACCACTCTGTTCGTGATCCAGTGAGTCGATCCGCCAGGAAGACGGTAAAGAGCGATGCTCTCGCATCGGTCGAGACGCCAGACAAAACGGGTGACGC
>JARGOX010000011.1 GCA_029233925.1 Rhizobiaceae bacterium | reverse complement strand
TGGATCAGATGGATAACCAGTCCATCAGCAAAATTCTCGTAGTTCACGGTCGACTAATTTGTGTGCCTTCAGAGCCGGGAATACGATAATTGTTAAAAACGCGCTTGGTGCCAAATGGCTCTGTTTTTCGCAAGGAAGTAACTGCCTTGATCTGTGTTTTGCGGGGCCGGTCACACTTCATCCAGTGCAATGTCGGTTTGCTCAGATCTTATTGCGCACGGGCATTCCGTTGATCCGAAAGCGCTTCAATATGTCTTCCGGCTCAAAATAATCAAACGCAGGTGCGTTGTGTCCTTTCGGTGAGAAACAAACCAATCATTATTTAACCTGACGGGGGCATGTCAAGCTTCGGTACAAGGCAAGCCGTCTGTGCTTGTCAGCTACGCGCCATTTTTGGTTTTTTGCGAATTGTGTTTCCTAATCGAGGCATTGCTTCTAACGGAATGTGAGGAAGAAGGCCCTCTTCGACATTTCGCTGTCCCAAGGAGCCTGCTGGCTTTTTTCGAATGATGTGAACAGTATCAGAAACCACCAGATGCGGAATTCCTTCACGGAGCGTTTTCATGTTCCAGGACCAATCGTCAATGCCAAACCCTTTGGCTCTGTCCACCGGATCATAAGGATGGCGTAAATGCAGGGCCTGCGTTGTGAAAACATTTGCCGACCAAATGTTATTCATAAACAATGCATTTCCATTGAAGCCTTTTTCTTCACTCGATGCGTGACGAAGAAAATGGGATTGAAGGCCTCGGTGGGGGAGGAGACCTGAAGAGGGTCGTTGAAAGTCGCTCTCAAAAAAGAAATACAAAAATTGCGGATGCCAGATGGCTTCGGTGGTGTTGGATTTTGCTACCTTATAGGCGAGGTGTAACCATTCATTCCCCCACAGATCATCTGCGTCGAGGAAAGCCAGAAATTTTCCCTTTGCCGATTGAGCGCCGGCATTGCGAGCCAGTCCGAGGTCGCCGAAAGCCACGTCTTCCACGGCGCAAAGCCAGTCACCTCGCAATGCAACCATATGTCTGGTCAATTCGTCCGGGTTGTCGAGAACTGCGCGTGCTTCAACTGAAAGACCAAATGAGCGGGTTCGGTCGACCAGATCCCGCATGGAAGCCAATGCGGGCAGGGCCAACGTTCCTTCGCGGTGCAAATTGATAGTCACTGTTATCTCTGTCATAGATCACCCTTGGAGAAATGCCGCTGCAACGTGTCGTCTGTGTTCATTCGGGCTGTGCCTGGCAAGCGCTTGCGCGCGCGCGGCAGTCGCCATCGCCACAGTTGCGTCAGGCGACAATGAAATGACGCGATCCAGTGCGTTGGAGAATTCCCCGGCAGTCTCTTTTGCCGAATCCAGGTGTTTGACAAAAACGACAGCCTCTTCATTGAAGGTGTCTTTCAGTCCGCCAACCTCTGCCAACACCATGGGTATGGCATGTTGGCTCATTTCCAGAACTATATTCGGCATTCCCTCGAACAGACTTGTGAAAACAAAGCCGTTATAGAAGGTGAAATCAGCTGCTGGCACATCTGAAACAAGATCATGGATTTGGATGTTGGTTGCAATTAAACCCATTCCATCGGCATCAGCCTGTAACGGTCCGAATACATGAAATATGTCTGCTTGCCGCGCGCTGGCGAGCTCAGCCAGGATTGATGTTCCCTTTAGCGGCTCTACGCGCGATATCCATAGCCAGTTTTTGACCGGTGAAGGCTTTGCAAGATGCTGTAAGCGCGCACCAATGCGGGCTGCATATTGTTGCTCGTCGCACGGGCGCAGGCATGGCGGGATGACACGAATGCCCTGTCCGGGAATTGGGCCATAGAGTTGGTCCAGTGATTTGGCCATAGGTTCATTGTCGGTGAATGCGATTGCAAATGGCAAAACCCTTCGCGGATATGCCACTCCATAAGTCGGGTACCGGCCATTTAATCCCAGGCTGAAAAAGGCGCATGCGATCCTGGCGAATTGAGAGAGGCCGCGCCCATATTGCGCGACCGCATCCAATCCAACCCTGCTATTGACAACCAAAAGGATATTTGGACGCAATGAATTGAGGAAACGAGCCAAGGTGTCGGGATTCGAATAACTTGGACCGCTGCACAGATCTTTCCAGTATATCATCTGGGCGCCGTGGAAAGGTTTGAGTATGGATAACTCTCGCCAACCAATTGCGTCTTTTTCGTTTTGCTCGGTTACTATAACCAGCACGGGAGTTGCGCAGAGTGATTGTAGAGCATCAAACAGGTCGGCGGAATATTTTTCCGCACCACCAGCGACCAGAAAGGGTATTACTATTATGGAATACGGGCGCGTTTCAAATGACGAAAACAGTCGTTGTAGATCCAACCCGTCCCTGTCGTATAAATCATTGGCATTGATCTGCCTCAAATGTGCAACCGCATGGGCCCCGCATGCGTAGACTGCGTTTTCATAGCGTGATTGGTGATCGATTTGTTTCAATATCGATTGAGGTATTCTTGCAGCGGTTTTTAGAAGACGAGTGGCAACGATATCATTTTCCAGATAAAATATGTTCCAATTGGAACCAACTGCATTTTCAGCCTCCGCTCCGCGTTTTACATGCAATCCGGGAAATTGCCTTCCTTCTTTCAACCCAAATTCAATCCAATGGTCGAAGGGATTCACGCCTGCATCGGCGACATCAGGATAGGCATCCAGATAGGCACCCGGATCGAGCTTTTCCCCGATAAAACGCCGAAGTTCGCAAACGTCTGTGCTGTTCCGGGTCTTTCCAAAAGACTGCCTGGCCTTCTTGTTTATGTATTTTAATAGTCTCATGGGGTAACTTGATTTTTTCATGCTGTACCTGCAAGTGTAAGCGCTCACTGAATCGGCCTTCGACAATATACTCAAGACCTGGCCGAAGGCCGGGCCGCAAGGATCACATTCAAAGTTCGTCAAGTGAACCGAATTCTTGCCTTCCAAGACATAGGCCAGAAAAATCGGGCGTGGTAAAGTGCGCCACGGAAACAGACAATCTGATTCTTTCTTCAACGAAGTTAAGACTTTCCATCCACTGCCGGGCTTGTTAGGAACCTGCAAACATTGTCAGGCATGGCAACGGACAAACAATCAGCAGGATATCAACCGTGAGCAAAGTTGCACTTATCACAGGCATAACCGGTCAGGACGGCGCCTATCTGGCCGAGTTTCTGTTGAACAAGGGTTACGTGGTTCACGGCATCAAACGGCGTTCCTCGCTGTTGAATACGGACCGTATCGACCATCTTTATCAGGATCCGCATATCGATAATCGGCGGTTGATTCTGCACTATGGCGACCTGACGGATTCCTCCAGTCTGGTGCGAACTGTTCAGCAGGTTCAGCCGGACGAGATTTACAATCTGGCGGCGCAGTCGCATGTGGCGGTGTCCTTTGAGGAGCCTGAATATACGGCAAATTCGGATGCGCTGGGTGCCTTGCGGGTACTGGAGGCCATTCGCATTCTCGGTTTGGAGAAAAAAACCCGTTTCTATCAGGCCTCGACATCTGAGCTCTACGGTCTGGTTCAGGAAACTCCGCAGTCGGAGACGACGCCATTCTATCCGCGCTCGCCCTATGCGGTTGCCAAACTCTATGCCTACTGGATCACCATCAATTATCGGGAAGCCTATGGAATGTATGCCTGCAACGGCATATTGTTCAATCATGAAAGCCCGCTGCGCGGGGAGACCTTTGTGACCCGGAAGATCACCCGGGCACTGGCGCGCATCAAGCTGGGCCTGCAGGATTGTCTTTACCTTGGCAATCTGGATGCCAAGCGTGACTGGGGACATGCGCGTGATTACATCGAAATGCAGTGGCTCATGCTGCAACAGGATGTGGCAGAGGATTTTGTCATTGCCACTGGTGTCCAGTACAGTGTGCGTGATTTTGTCAATGCTGCAGCCCAGGAAGTCGGACTTCAGATCGACTGGAAAGGCGAGGGGCTTGATGAAAAAGGGTTCGATGCTTCAGGCAAGTGCATCGTCTCTGTCGATCCACGCTATTTTCGCCCTGCCGAGGTGGAGACCTTGTTGGGTGACGCGAGCAAGGCAAGGGAGAAGCTGGGCTGGGTTCCTCAAACCAGTTTCGCTGAGCTTGTTGCCGAAATGATGCGCGAGGACCTCAAGGCAGCCGAACGGGATGAACTTGTCAAAAAGCACGGCTACGCCACCTATGATTATCACGAGTAGGCCTGATGGATAAGCACGCCAAAATATTTGTTGCCGGTCACAAGGGAATGGTGGGGTCAGCCATCGTGCGCAGGCTCGAGTCAGCGGGATATGACAGGCTTTTGCTGCGTGATCGCCGCGCATTGGACCTGACCAATCAGGCCGATGTGAATGGCTTTCTCAAAAGCGAAAAGCCCGACTATATTTTTCTGGCTGCTGCCAAAGTCGGCGGCATTCACGCCAACAATACCGAACGTGGCGCGTTCATCTATCAAAACCTCATCATTGAAGCCAATATCGTCAATGGTGCCCATCTGGCTGGCACTGACAGGATGTTGTTTTTGGGGTCCAGTTGTATCTATCCGCGTGATTGCCCGCAGCCGATCCGGGAAGAATATCTTCTGACGGGCCCGCTGGAGCCGACAAATGAGCCCTACGCCCTGGCAAAGATCGCCGGCGTCAAACTGTGCGAAAACTACAATCGCCAATATGGCACCCACTATGTTTCCGTGATGCCGACCAATCTCTATGGTCCGAATGACAATTATGATCTGAACAGCAGTCATGTCCTGCCAGCGCTTATTCGCAAGGCCCATGAAGCCAAGGCCCGCGGTGACCGCGAATTGATGATCTGGGGCTCCGGCAAACCCATGCGGGAGTTTCTTTACGTCGATGACATGGCGGACGCCTGTGTCTTTGTCATGGAAAATGAACTGGAAAACGGCCTATACAATGTCGGCACGGGTCAGGACATCACCATTCGTCAATTGGCTGAAACGGTCATGGACGTCGTTGCATTCGACGGTAAGATTACCTTCGACACAAGCAAGCCTGATGGGACACCCCGCAAATTGCTGGATGTCAGCCGGTTGCGCGATCTGGGATGGACAGCGACAACCAGCCTCAGGGACGGTATTGCCAAATCCTATGCGGACTTTCTGTCGAAGTCCTGACATTTGGCCAATACCTCATGATCGCCCGTAAATATCCTCGAAGCGCATGATGTCATCTTCACCCAGATAGTTGCCGGTTTGTACTTCGATCAATGTCATCGGTTCTGAGCCGCGGTTTTCCATCCGGTGGATGTTGCCGCATTCGATATAGGTTGATTCATTGGGATTGAGCACCAGTTGCCGTTCGCCATTGACGACATGGGCAATGCCCTGAACAACGGTCCAGTGCTCCGAGCGGTGTTTGTGTGACTGCAGGCTCAGGCATCCACCGGGTTTGACCTCGATGCGCTTGACCTTGTAACCGACGCCTTCATCGAGGATCGTATAGGAGCCCCAGGGGCGATAGCCGGTGGGAAAGCTGGCATGGGCTTCATGGCCGCTGGATTTGAGCTTTTCGAACAGGATCTTGACGTCCTGAGACCTGGCCTTGTTGACAATGAGTGTTGCGTCGCGCGTGTCAATGACCGCGAGATCCTCGACACCCACCAGAGCAATCAGGCGATCTTCAGCACTGACAAAGCAATTGGTCGAATTGATCAGCATGGCATCGCCGATCGAGGCATTTCCCTGATCATCGGATGGATGGCTCTGCGAGAGCGAAGACCATGTGCCGACGTCACTCCAGCCGATATTGGCCCGGATGACGGAAATGTTTGAAATCTTTTCCATCACGGCATAATCGAGAGATATTTTGGGTGCCTTTGAAAAAGCGTCGGCATCAAGCAGGATTTCCAGGTGACGGGCACCCAAGTCGAGATGTTCGCCTGTTTCCACACTGTTGCGGCTGGCCGTCAGGACCTCGGGGCAATGGGCCTGCATGGCCTCGATCATCGCGTCAGCTCTGAAACAGAACATGCCGGAATTCCAGAGGTATTGCCCGGAATCGACATAGGCCTGCGCTGTTTCTAGGTCAGGTTTTTCAACAAAACGCACAGCCTCTTCACCATCGACCTCAATGTAGCCATAACCGGTTTCGGGGCCATCGGGCTCGAGGCCGAATGTTGCGACCTGGCCCCGTTCCGCGGCCTTGGTTGCTCTTGCCACTGCCTGCTGAAAGCCTGCATCGTCGACAATCAGATGGTCGGCCGGCAGCAGCAATATGATCGTATCGCCGCCAAAACGGTCCGCGACATAGCTGGCTGCTGCTGCCGCTGCTGCTGCCGTGTCGCGTCCCATTGGTTCCAGCAGCAGATGGTTGGTCATTGGCTGGCCGTGGAACTGCTCGTATTCTGCAATGGTCTTGAAGGACGAATCCTGTGCGGTAATGGTGACAATGTCGGTAATATCGTTCAGGGCTGCGGCGCGGGCATAGGTGTTGAACAGCAGGCTTTTGCCGTTTTCCATGTGCAGAAAGGGCTTGGGGTGCGACTGGCGGGATGCCGGCCACAGACGGGAGCCAACGCCGCCGCTCACAATTACGGGTACAATCATCGTTTTCCTAGCTCTGGGTTTATCCGGCCTTGGTGTGGTGAGGTGTGTCCTCACTTTGCTGTCAGGTTAAAAGCTTTAGTGTCCCTTTTGCCGCAAAGCTCTCATTTCTTCAAGACTGAGAACCTTGGCATTGTTCCTGGGTGATGTTCGACCGGAAATTTCTTCAGCGATCGGGTGCGGTTTGTATCCTTCCACAGCGTCCTGCAGGGTCTGCAATAATTGGCGGGGATCCCCACTTTTCAGGTTGCGTTCCAGTTGCATGATCAAATCCTGCATGGACGCGGTGGATGTTTGCTTTTTCTCGTCCGCACGCATGATTTTGGGGTGTTGGGTCCCGACCACACTGTCGGTGATCAGCAGTTCCTCGAACATTTTTTCGCCGGGCCGCAGCCCAATATAGTCGATCTGAATATCCCCTTCCGGCTGGGATTCATCGCGGAGCGCTTTTCCGGAAAGACTGATCATCAGTTCGGCAAGATCCTGGATTTTCATCGGCTCGCCCATGTCGAGAACAAAGACTTCGCCGCCGCCTGCCATTGACCCGGCCTGGATCACCAGTTCGGCAGCTTCCTGGATGGTCATGAAATATCGTGTGACATCCTTGTGTGTCACGGTCACCGGTCCGCCGTCGCGAATTTGTTCGGTAAACAGGTGAAGAACGGAGCCGGAGGAGCCCAGCACATTGCCAAAACGCACAATGGTGAAAACCGTATTGGCCGTTCTGGACTGGATATCCTGAACGACCAGTTCGGCAAGCCGCTTTGATGCGCCCATGACGTTTGACGGGCGTACGGCCTTGTCCGTTGAAATCAATATGAACCGTTCAACACCATGGGCAGCGGATTCGTCCGCCACCGCCAGCGTCCCGAATATATTGTTGGTTACACCCTGGGACGGATTGCTTTCGACAATCGGCACGTGTTTATAGGCCGCCGCGTGATAGACGACGTTGATGGAATGGTGTTTCAGCAAGGTTCGCACGCGGCTGCGGTCGCGAATATCTCCAAGTGCGTAGGTTATTTCAACCGATGTGTCGGCACCCAGTTGTTCGCGTATCTTTCTTTCAACATTGTAGAGTGCAAGCTCGCTCAGTTCGAGAAGCACGAGTTTTTCCGGTCTGGCTTTGAGAATTTGCCTGCACAATTCCGACCCAATGGAACCACCGGCCCCGGTCACCATGATCCGTTTGCCGTCGATCGCGGCGTCAAAAAGTTCCGGTATCGGGCTGACAGTGGTGCGCCCGAGCAGGTCTTCGATCTGGATTTCCTGCAGCTGTTGCACATCGGCTCTGCCACGCAAGATATCACTGAGCGCGGGAATTGTCTGAAGTTCCAGCTGCATCGGTGCAAGCCGGGCCACGATATTGCGGCGTTGAGCTGGCGAGGCCGATGCGAGCGCAAAAAGAATGCGCCGGAGATGATAACGGTGCACCAGCTTGCCCACCCGGTCAGGGGAATAAACCCTGCAACCGCGTATCATGCTGCCCAGCAACCTTGGGTCATCATCCAGAAAGCCTACAAGTCGGTAATGATTTCCGCTTTGTATCGTGGCGGCGAGTTGTGTGCCTGCAGCACCGGCGCCGTAAATCAGGACGTTTTCCCTGATAAACAGGTGGGCGGAGACATATTGATGATAGGCGCGCGCCAGAGCGCGGATCAGGCCGATGGCAACGAAGACGAGAATTCCGAAAATGGGCGGCACGGTTTTCGGGATATGAAGCTCGTCATCCATATAGGAGGCCGCTGCCACGAAGAGCGCCAGCATGATTGCGCCTCCGGCGATAATGCTGATGGTACGACTTTCCATGGCGCGCATGACGACATTGTAAAGTCCGAGGGACCAATAGATGGCAACACCTGCAATGGGCAGAACAAGCAATAGCCAGGTCAGTGTGTTCCGGTCAGGAAAATCAATCCGCCCGTAGCGAAAAGCCATGGCGACAAACAGGCAGAAAACAACGGCAACAGCATCGGCAAGCATGAACAATGCCTGCTTTTTGGGGCGGCCCATCTCAAGGGCCCTTCGATGAAAGGACCCAACCAGTCTGCTTTTGTCACCAACCATGGCGTTGGGCGCTGACCTGTGCGGCTCGTCATTGCTCATGGAAATTATCTAACGTTGTTTGTGCCGATGTTTTGAGTGGGGTCGTGGATCAGAATACCAGAACCCATTATAATGGTTCAAATTCAATCTGCTTAAAAAATATGTGCCTTGTGCCCAAACTTGAGTGGATATCTGGTCAGAGCAGTCAATTTTCCGGCGTTCTCATGCGCCTTGAATCAGGATTCTGATGGCTCAGCGTGTCGATTGAGACGGACCTTCAACCTGCTTGCAAGAGATGCGCTGACGCTCAAACCCAAAAATCCGAAGAGCAGCCATCCCCAGCCATGCAGGCTGCCTGAAATAACCCCGCCTAAATAGGCGCCGATATTGCAGCCATAGGCGAGCCGGGCGCCATATCCCATCAACATGCCGGCAATCAGGGCGATTGCCAGTTCGCGCGACGTCAGGCGAAATGTTGGGGAAAACCTGCCGGCCAATGCAGCGGCTGCCAGGGCACCGACGACGATGCCAAAATTCATGACTGAAGTGCTGTCCATCCAAACAGGTTGATTGAGCCAGGCCTGCCGGTTTGCCCAATATTGCCAGCCGTCAATGGGGAGGCCAGCGGCGCGCCCGAGTTTTGCACCCCAAAGGGCAAAGGCGGAGGTGATGCCCCAGGGTCGAGAAAGCACCAGGAGTGTCGCAATGCTGACGAAAACAAGCGCGTAACACCCCCAGAGCTTCGGCCAGGGACCGCGTATCAGGTTGAATTGCCGGTCGTCGCGTTCCAACTCGCCATGATGTCTGATTTCGCGCCGCCGACTGTAGATGAAAAGACTGCCGAGCAGCAGTGCTGTCAGGGCGTAAGATCCGACCGCGCCGTATTTCTCGACAATCGACAGGGGTGCAAACCCGGGAAGAGACCGCCAGAAGGCCAGATGGGCCGTGGCAACAAGCGAGCCGGCAACAAAGCCTGCAAGCGTTGCAAGCATGCGCGTATTGCCGCCACCCATTGTGAACAATGTGCCCGATGCACAGGAGCCGCCCATGTGCATGCCGATGCCGAACAGGAAGGCCCCGAAGGCGGCCGCAATGCCAAAGGGGGCAATGGAGCCGTGAACCGGTTGGCCGAATATTCCACCTGCAGCCAGCAGCGGGAAAGTGATTGCGCAGGTCAGCAGAATGAGCAGAATTTGTGCGCGAAGCCCCGCACCGCGTCGCTCAGAGGCAAAACGTTGCCAAGCGGAGGTAAAGCCAAAAGAGGCATGGTAGAGGGCGATCCCCGCAAACAGTCCAATAAAAGTGGCCAAAACAAGCCTGGCTGAACCGTTGGCGTATGCAAGGCCGAGCAACCCCGCCGCTGCAGCACCCGCAAAGCAAAGAGGGATGATTTGCGGTGGTGAGGCTGGAAATTGTGCCGAATTGTTCAAGTCAGCTGCGCCTCGGTTCAATAGGATACCCATTTTGCCAGGCCATTGTGTTTTTCTGCCAGGCGAGTCCATGTATCATCGGGATTTGGCAAATTTCAAATCAAGCTGGAACAATTTTCTGACATTGCAGATCCATCCGTTCACCTTATGCAGCCTTGAGCCCAAATTTCTTTGTCCCACGATGAACAAGATGATCCGGCGGTCATGGGTGATCGATCTTCATTTGACTTTCATATTTCTTTCATATTATTTCGAAAATGAGTGCAGGGCTTACGCTGAGCCTAAGGAATCAAGAGGAGTAAACCCCGTATTTTCAAGGTGTTTGTCATTGGTGGTGGCACCGAAGCCCGGGGAGCTGGCCGAGATGCGGCAGGGCGCAGGTTTTCCATATTCCACAGAAGATGACTATTTTATTGCGCAAGAATGGGCTTGTTGCGCAATAATGGGCAAAATTGGATGCAGACATTGTCTGGCAACGCAACAAGTGTGGCTTCGGGCTGCCGCAGGATCAGATTTGGGGCATGACCACTGATCTGGACGCATCTGGTTTTGGGCCAACAGGGTGTCTGACGCGACAAATGGACGGTGACGAAATGGCATAGAAGGGGCTCAACCCTGCCACCTTTGCCATCGGTGAATTACATACCCGGGAGGACGAAATGAAAAAGAATATTCTGGCCATTGATCAGGGAACGACGTCAAGTCGGGCACTCATTTTCGGGGCTGATCAATCTGTTCTGGGGATTGGCCAGAAGGAGTTCGCGCAGCATTATCCGCATTCGGGCTGGGTGGAACACGATCCCGAGGAAATCTGGAGTTCCGTGGAATGGTCGATCGGCGCGGCCCTGTCCGATGCCGGTCTGCAGGCTTCTGATATCGCAGCCATCGGCATCACCAATCAGCGTGAAACCGTGGTGGTGTGGGACCGGCAAAGCGGAGAGGTGGTTTTCAATGCCATTGTCTGGCAGGACCGAAGGACTGCTTCCATTTGCGCGCAGATGAAGGAGGAGGGACTGGAGCCACTGTTCACGCAAAAGACCGGCCTGTTGCTTGATCCTTATTTTTCCGGAACAAAATTGCGCTGGCTGTTGGACAATGTCGAGGGTTTGCGGGCACGCGCTGAACGCGGCGGGCTTTGTTTCGGCACGATTGACAGTTTCCTGATTTGGCGGTTGAGCGGCGGCACGCGACATGTCACCGATGCCACCAATGCGTCGCGCACCTTGATGTATAATATCGTTGACAATTGCTGGGATGAGCAGTTGCTGGGGCATCTGGATATCCCTCATTCCATGCTGCCACAGGTGTGCGACAGTTCCGATGATTTTGGTGTTGTTGCCGATGGCCATGTGCTTGCCGGTGTTCCAATCCTGGGTGTTGCCGGTGACCAGCAGGCCGCTACGATTGGCAATGCCTGTTTTGAAGCGGGCATGATGAAAGCCACCTATGGGACGGGCTGTTTTACGGTGTTGAACACCGGCACTGAATTGGTGCAGTCCAGGAACAGGCTTCTGACAACCATCGCCTACCGGCTGAAGGGTGAAACCACTTACGCGCTCGAAGGATCCATTTTCATTGCCGGTGCTGCCGTGCACTGGTTGCGTGATGGTCTGCACATGATCGAACATGCGGCGCAGAGCGGCGCGTTGGCTGCCAAGGCTGATCCCGAGCAGGATATCTATCTTGTGCCTGCCTTTGTCGGACTCGGTGCGCCCTATTGGGATGCTGATGCGCGCGGCGCCATGTTCGGCCTGACGCGCAACACCGGCCCGGCTGAATTTGCCAAAGCGGCACTGGAAGCTGTGTGTTATCAAACCCACGATCTGCTGGTTGCCAAGCGCCGGGACTGGCAGGACAGCACGGTTGAAACGGTGCTGCGCGTCGATGGTGGAATGGTGGCCTCCGACTGGATGATGCAGCGCCTGGCGGACATTCTGGGTGTGCCTGTCGACCGGCCAAAGGTTCTTGAAACCTCGGCGTTGGGCGCGGCCTGGCTTGCCGGGCACAGAACGGGAGAATGGCCGGATATGGAAACATTTTCCCGTCAATGGGCGCGTGACCGTCAGTTTGAACCACAGATCGATGAACAGGCGCGCAACCGGAGTCTTGAAGGTTGGAAGGATGCCGTCAGCCGAACGCTGAGCCGCCCGCAATGAGTGGTGGATAACCAGGTTTGATTTTATAATTTCTACCTAAAACACTGTTTTATAATAGCTTAAACCGGAATTTAAATCAGATTCCGGGCGCTTTCTGCTGCATTTTTTTTGATGTCCGATTGCATAGAAAAACGCCATTACGGTCAAAATTTTAGCATTACTAAAAAACTCTTGACTCCTCTGCAGATCAAAGGCATCGTTTTAGCAATACTAAAACCGGGGGCGGAATTTGGCTGAACAAGGCAGGACAAAAGACAGGCTATCAAACGACCACGGATCGCTGGGTACCCGCCTTCGTGAGCGCCGCCTGGAGCTTGGTTTCACCTTGAAGGCTGTGGCAGATCAAGCAGGCCTGTCGGTCGGTTTCATCTCGCAGATCGAGCGCGGCATCACAATTCCATCCCTGTCATCACTCGTATCGGTTTCGAGGGTTCTTGGCGTCAATGTCGGCGATTTTCTGACAACCAAGGCACAGGGTGCCGAAGGCTTTCAATCGGGACAATCGGGCAGGCCTGTTTTTGCAGTGAGCGAAAGCTCCGTGAGCTATGAGCGCATCTCCTCCGCATTCCCGGGACATGTCATGCGCAGCGTCATCATCCATGAGCCGCCGGGGCATCGCAGTGAACCGATTGCCCATGAGGGTGAGGAAATGATGTTTGTGCTGGAGGGCAGCATCACCATTGAGGTGGCCAGAAAGAGAACAATACTGGGGGTTGGTGACAGCGTCCATTTTCCCTCGACCAAAGTGCATTCCTCCTGGAACCATACGGACAAGCCGGCAAAAATTCTGTGGACCGGGACCATGGACGTGTTCTGCGAGGAACCGAGCGAAGCTTTTCAAAAAAATAACAAGAAGGACGTGTCCTGAGCGTTTCAGGCAATCAACCCAACACAAATCCAGATGGAGAACTGAACATGAATACTATTGCAAAAAGAATGGCAGCGGCACTGATCGGTGTCAGCACAATGGCACTGGTTCCGGCAGGCCCTGCCTTTGCGGAAACCGTGCTGCGCCTTGACGAGGTTGCGGTTGGCGAGCTCGACCCGGCGAAGGCATCGGATTATGCCGATTCCATTTTGATGTTCAATGTCTATGACACGCTGGTTCTGCCCGTACAGGGTGCTCCGGGGCTTGCGCCGCATCTGGCAAAAAGCTGGTCGGCTGATGACAACAAACACACATTTGTGCTGCGCGATGATGTCAAATTTCAAAGTGGCAACCCGCTGACCGCCGACGATGTGGTCTTTTCCCTGCAGCGCATGCAGGCGCTTGGCGCGGGGCTTTCCTACCTCTTCGCCAATGTCGAAAGTGTCGAAGCGGTGGACGAACACACTGTGTCTTTCGTTCTGAAAGAAGCCTATGCACCATTTGTTTCCTCCATGTTGCGTTTGCCGATTGTCGACAAGCAACTCGTCATGGAAAACCTGGGTGAGGGCGAAGGCGATATGGGTGATTGGGGGCAGGCTTACCTCTCAGCCAATGGCGCCGGATCGGGGGCCTACAAGGTGACCGCCCACAATCCGCAGCAGGAAACGGTCATGGCCAAGAATGCCGATTATTTCCTGGGTGTTCCGGGAGTTGCACCTGATACGGCGCGCCTGCGCTACGGTCTGGAGCCGGCAACCGTTCGCACCCTGATCGCGCAGGGCGAACATGATATTTCCTCCCAGTGGCTGCCGCCGGAAGTGTTGAAAGCCCTGTCGAAGGATGGTGCGCAATTGCTCACTGAATCCGGCACCGGTGGCTTTTATGTCAAGATGAATACAACAAAGGCACCGCTGGATGATGTGGAGTGTCGTCTGGCTCTGACCAATGCCTTTGATTATGGTTCAGCCATCAAGATGATCGCGGTCACCGATGATGTGTCGCAGGGCAGCGCTGCCACCGGTGCCATTCCCGTGGGCATGTTGGGTGCAAATCCGCCAATGGATGCGCTGAAACGTGACATGGATGCGGCCAAGAAGCACCTGGATGCCTGCCGCTACGAGGCCGATGACATCAATATCGAGATTTCATGGATTGCCGAAGTGCCCCTGGAAGAGCGTTTCGCACTGCTCATGCAAGCCAATTTTGCAGAGCTGGGGATCAAATCCGAAATCAAGAAAATGCCATGGGCATTGTTTGCCGAGCAGGTTTCAAAACCTGAAAACACGCCGCATATTTCGCAGCTCTTTGTCAATGCGGTGACCGGTGATCCCGATACCTTGCTCTATGGGATGTATAATTCCAAACTGGCAGGCACCTGGCAGTCTCCTGAATATCTGAAAGATGCGGATGTCGATGATCTGCTGGAGCAAGGCCGCGACAATACCGATCTGGCAGCCCGTGAAACGGCCTACAAGGCACTCAACGACAGGCTGATGGACATCGCGCCAACCATATACGGTTTTGACCGGCAGTCGGTGTTTGCCGCCAGCGACAGGGTCAAGGTTCCGGCACTGTCCGATCCGTCAAAAGCCTTCGGCCTCGACGGTATGGGGTTCTCTTTCCGCCTGATGGAAATGCAGGACGGCAAGTAATATTGCCTTGCGGGCCGGCTTTGATGGCCGGCCCGCAGGACATTTCATCATCACGCCACGCTCTCGAACCAGAATTGCAAAACCTGTGATGTCACCCGTTGTCCAGCTTCTTGCGAAGCGGCTTTCGATCTCGGTCATTGTGTTGATTGGTGTATCGATGCTGATTTTTGCCATTGCCAGGATCATTCCAGGGGATCCAGCCCGCATTGCGCTGGGACCAAATGCGACGACCGAACAGGTGATGCAACTGCGTGACAAGCTGCATCTCGATGAATCAATCATTGTCCAATACGCCAATTTTGTTAGTGATTTCGCCCGGGGCGACCTGGGCATCTCGCTCTATACAAACCGTCCGGTCATGACCGATATTGCCCAGTTTCTGCCGGCAACCCTCGAACTGGTGTTTGTCGCCGGTCTCTTCATGATCGGATTTGGCATTCCCCTTGGTATCCTGTCGGCCCGCCATCGCGGCAAGGCGGCAGACAATGTCATCAGGGTCCTGTCGCTGCTTGGGGTGTCTGCACCGAGCTTTGTCTGGGCTGTGATCCTGATGCTGCTTTTCGCATTTTTTCTGCCGATATTTCCCATTGCCGGGCAGATTTCAGACACGCTGACCGTACCGCCTCGGATTTCCGGCTTTCTGCTTTTTGACTGTTTGCTGGCGGGTGACCTGCGGGCATTTGCCGATGCTGCTCATCACATTGTCCTGCCGGCCTTTGCGCTTTCGCTTTCGGGAATTGGCCAGGCAGCCAGACTGACGCGCGCCAATATGATCGAGACCTATGACAAGCCCTATATCGAAATGGCCCGGTCCTATGGCTTCCCCGAGCAACGCATTGCGCGGCGCTATGCCTTTCGGCCCTCGCTGATACCCTCTCTTACCATTATCGGACTGGATTTCGCCGCAATGCTCGGAAACGCCTTTCTGGTCGAAGCTGTTTATGCCTGGCCCGGTCTGTCGCGCTACGGAGTTCAGGTAATCCTGCGCAAGGATCTCAACGCCATTGTCGGCACTGTGCTGGTCATCTCTGCGACCTTTCTGATCGTCAATATTATTGTGGACCTGCTGATCGCCTTCATCAACCCGCGAATCCGCTATGCAGAACGGAGCCGGCCATGAGACGAACATTGTCGATCCTTCTGTCCAATCCGCTTTCCGTCATCGGCCTTCTGTTGGTGGGAACAGTTGTCTTTTCAGCGATATTTGCTGATTTTATTGCGCCATTTCCTTCCCATCGCGGCGCAGTGGTGGATTTCTCCAATTTTAATCAGCCACCCCATTGGCCCAATATTTTTGGCACTGATCTGGTCGGGCGGGACCTGTTCTCGCGCATTCTCTATGCCTACCGCATTTCGCTGATGCTGGGTGTCGTCGTGCTGGCCATTGCCGTGCCGATCGGCGTTACGGTCGGACTGGCAGCCGGTTATCTTGGCGGCTGGGTCGATTTTGTTCTCATGCGATTGACCGATGTGTTCCTGTCCATCCCGCCGCTGGTTCTGGCCATGTCCGTCATGGGGGTTCTGGAGCCGACGCTGACGAACGGTATGCTGGCCGTGACCACCATGTGGTGGCCCTGGTATGCGCGGCTGGCCTATAATGTTACTCGTTCGGAATCGCAGGAAGGCTATGTTCTTGCCGCCGAGATCATCGGCGCCTCGCGGTTGCACATCATGTTCCGTGAAATCCTGCCCAATTGCGTTCCCTCCATTGTCACGAAAATGACCCTTGATCTGGGCTTTGTCATCCTGATTGCCTCTTCCCTTTCGTTCCTGGGCCTGGGCGTACAGGCGCCGACACCGGATCTTGGTTCCATGGTGGCTGAAGGCGGCAATTATCTGCCGGATTCCTGGTGGCTGACGGTTTTCCCGTCGCTGGCCATCCTGATTGCCGTCTTCGGTTTCAATCTTCTGGGCGATGCATTGCGCCAGGTATTGGGGGCCGATCAATGAGCGATCCGATCCTCTCACTGCTGGACCTGAAGCTGGGCTTCAAGACCTATGAGGGTCTGGTTGAAGTGCTGCATGGCATCTCCCTGCGGATCGGGCGCGGCGAGAAGGTGGCGCTGGTCGGCGAATCGGGATCCGGCAAATCGGTCACAGCCCGCATCATCCTGGGCCTGCTGCAGGAACTGAAGTCGGCACGCATATCGGGGGCGATCCATTTCGACGGTGCTGACCTTGAAAAACTGTCGCGGCGTGAACGTCAGGCATTGCGCGGCACGCGCATGTCAATGATCTTTCAGGATCCCACCTCATCGCTTAATCCGGTGTTTCCCATCCATGTGCAGTTTCACGAGGTGTTGCGGCGCATGGATCGGAACCTGACGCAAAGGCAAGGGATGCAGCGCGCCATTTCGCTGTTGACGGATGTGTCCATTCCCGAGCCGGAGCGGGTGTTGCAGGCCTATGCGTTTCAGCTCTCGGGTGGCATGAACCAGCGGGTCATGATCGCCATGGCTTTGGCCAATGAGCCCTCATTGCTGATTGCAGATGAGCCGGGAACAGCGCTTGATGTGACCGTGCAGGCGCAAACGCTTCATTTGATGCGTGATCTGGTGGTGCGCAAAGGCACATCGGTTCTGTTCATCTCGCACAATCTGGGGGTCGTCCGCGAATTTGCCGACCGCGTCTATGTGATTTACAAGGGCCGCATTGTCGAACACGGGCCCACCGACGCACTTTTCGGCCAACCCCGTCATCCCTATACAAAGGCGTTGATGGCGGCTGTCCCGCGTATAACCGGTGGCGGCATTCCCGATATTCCCGAAAACAGTGAAGCCTTTCTGGATCCGATGATTGATCATGAGGTCGAGGTGCCCGCATGATTGAGAAAACGGCAGAGCCGGTGCCTGTTCTCGAGGCCCGCAATATTTCCAAAACATTCAAGGCAGCGACGCACGAGGTGCGGGCGCTGGATGGCGTGAGCCTTTCTGTCGCACGCGGCGAATGTCTGGCCATTGTGGGTGAAAGCGGGTCGGGTAAAACCACCCTGGCGAATATGCTGCTGGGTATTTACCCACCCAGTGCGGGAGAAATGTTTCTGGATGGTCAGATGTTGCCGACGCGGCGCAGCCTGCCATTGCGACGGGCCATACAGCTTGTTCAGCAAAACCCGCTGTCTTCGCTCAATCCGCGCCGCACCATTGGCGCCTCGCTCAGGCTGGCGCTGGATGTCCATGACATTGGCGCCAGGCAGGAGCGAAAAACCCGGGTCGCGGCTTTGCTGGATGAGGTGGGGTTGCCGGCCGAATTTGCATCCCGCTATCCTTCGGCGCTTTCCGGTGGTCAGCGCCAGCGGGTCGCCATTGCCCGGGCATTGGCCTGTGAACCGGAAATTCTGGTTCTGGATGAGCCGACATCGGCGCTGGATGTCCTGGTTCAGGCGCGCGTCCTGCGGTTGCTCGATGAGCTGCGTCACCGCAAAGCTCTGACCTATGTCTTTATCACGCACGACCTGGCGGTGGTGCGCAATATTGCCGATCGTGTGGCGGTATTCGAACGGGGTATCATGGTGGAAATGGCTGATACTGAGACCATTTTCACCAATCCCGGCAATGCCTATACGCGCAGCCTGATCGGGGCCATTCCAATTATAACAGACGAAGAAGAGGCCCTGCGAAAAACCGTGTTGGAGAACAAAAGTGCCCATTGATAATCCCATGTTCGAATTTTACCGGGCGGCCTCCACGGCAGCCAATGTCGAGGCCGTCCACCATGCGCTGGAAGAAATGACACACTCCCTGATCGGCGTGCGTCTGTTTACACTGATGACCTTTGACCGGGAGGCGGGACTGGCGCGGCGCTGTTACAGCAACATGCCGGAGGCCTATCCCTGTTCGGGAACCAAACCGGTCGACAGCGACCGTTGGAGTGAACAGGTTCTGACCGGCAAGCAGAATTTTGTCGCCAATGATATCGAAGGCATTGCCGATGTGTTTTCCGACCATGAATTGATTGCATCGCTTGGTTGCGAGTCCGTTCTCAACGTCCCTGTGGTGATTGCCGGAACGGTTCTTGGAACGATCAATTGCCTGCATGAAAGCGGGTTTTACACTGCAGAAAAGGTGGCCGCCGCCGAGGCGTTGAAGCTGCCCGGAAGCCTCTGCTTTTTCATGGAAAAACTCAACGATTCAAATGGAGGCCACTGATGACTCATTCAACCATACGCGTTGCCACGGATGTTGGCGGCACCTTCACCGATCTGGTGTGTTTCGAAACGGATGAGAATGGCAATTCGACCATTCGTACGGCAAAATCCGACACAACGCCGCCTGACTTCGAAATAGGCGTGTTGAATGTTTTGAAAAAGGGTGGCGTCGACCCGGCCTCCATCGATTTTTTTGCCCATGGGACGACTGTCGTCATCAATGCGCTGACCGAGCGCAAGGGCGTCAAGGTCGGCCTGATCACGACGGAGGGATTTCGCGACATCCTGGAAATTGCCCGCGGCAACAGGCCGGATTTTTTCAATCTACACTATAAAAAGCCACCGCCCTTTGTGCCGCGCTATCTGCGCAAGGAACTGCCTGGACGGATGAATTATCGCGGCAAGGAAATCAAGGCACAGGACCTGTCGGGACTTCCGGCCATTCTTGATGATTTCAGGAAAGAGGGCGTGCAGGCCATTGCCGTGTGTTTCATGCATTCCTATGCCAACCCTGCCCATGAAAAGGAGGCCATGGCCCGTATCGCTTCGCTGTGGCCGGAAATTTCCGTTGTCTCCTCTCACCAGATCACCCGGGAGTGGCGTGAGTACGAACGCACCAATACGGCCGTTCTTTCTGCCTATGTGCAACCGATTGCGGAGCGCTATCTTTCCCGCCTGAAGGACGGGCTTGCCAGTCAGAATTTTCAGGGCAGCCCCTATATCATGCAGTCCAATTGCGGCGTGGATTCGCTTGAATCGGTTTCGCGTATTCCCATCACCATGGTTGAATCAGGTCCGGCATCAGGTTTCTGGGGCGCTGCTGAACTCGGCAAGCTGATTGATGAGCCCAATATACTGGCGCTGGATATTGGCGGGACCACGGCAAAATGTTCGCTGATCGAAAACGGCCAGGTCAAGATCATGACCGATTACTGGATCGAGAAGGACCGAAAATCGGCCGGCTATCCGATCATGGTGCCTGTTGTCGACCTCGTCGAGATCGGCAACGGCGGGGGCTCGATTGCCTGGGTTGATGATTTTGGCAAATTGCATGTGGGACCGCAGTCGGCTGGCGCATTGCCGGGACCGGCGGCCTATGGCAAGGGCGGGCAGGAGGCCACAACGACCGACGCCAATCTGTTTCTGGGTCGCATCAACAAGGATTATTTCTGCGGCGGAGAAGTCGAGGCCGATATGAATGCCGCCGATGCGGCAATCAATGCGGTTGCCGGCAAGCTCGGCGTAGCGCCGCAGGATGCGGCAAGCGGGATCATTCGTATCGCCAACAACAATATGGTCAACGCCTTGAAGCTCGTATCGCTCAACCGGGGATTTGATCCACGTGATTTCACCCTGGTCGCCTTTGGCGGCGGGGGCGCCATGCATGCGGTTGCCCTGGCCGGCGAACTGGGTGTGAAAAAGGTTGTCGTTCCTGCTGGCGCCTCGGTGTTCTCTGCCTGGGGCATGATGATGTCCGACCTGCGCCGGGATTATTTCGTTACCCGGCTGGCGGATCTGGGCGAAGGCGCCGCTGCCGGCATTGAGGGGCTTTTTGAAGAAACGGAAAACCAGGCGCGGGCCCAGTTCAAACAGGAGGGGATCGACAGCGCACGCGTCAGTTTCCTGCGCTTTGGAAAGTTCCGCTACCAAAATCAGGAGCACACAACAGAGGTGCTGCTGCCCGATGGTCCTGTCACGGATGAAAGGCTGGAGGACATACGCACGCTCTTTCACGAGACCTATGAGCGTGAATATACCTATCGGCTCGACGCGCCGGTGGAGATGGTCGGCATTCATCTTGTTGCATCAGCCGAGGTCGGAAAGCTGACCATGGCGGCACAGCCTTTGGGCGACGCCAATGCCGATCAGGCTCTCAAGGGCCACCGCATGGTCGATTTTGCCCTCGAGGGACAGCATGACAGTGCCATTTATGATGGCACGAAGCTCAAGCCGGGCATGGCGATTGAAGGGCCGGCCATTGTCGAAGATCCCGGGTCAACCGTGGTCATTCATCCGGACTGCAAGGCGCATATGGATGCCTATGGCAATATGCATATCCAATTGGGCGCGTGAGGGAGACGATCATGAACAGCAATATCAGCGATCCGATTACACTGGAAATCATTCAGAACTCCCTGCAGGCGACAGCGGACGAAATGTTTGCCGCCATGCGCAAGACAGCCATGAGCTCCATCATCTACGAAGTCCTCGACATGGGAACGGGGATTCTCGATGCCAAGGGCCGCATTGCCAGTTCCGGTGCGGGTATCCCGGCCTTTATCGGTGTTCTCGACAAGGCCGTGCAGGTTATTGTGGAGAAGTTTTCCCATGAGGGAGACATTGAACCGGGCGATGTATTCACCACCAATGATCCCTATTACGGGGGCGTGACCCACCTCAATGACATCATTGTGGCGATGCCTGTTTTCTCCGATGGCCGGATCATTGCCTGGGCGGCCAATATCGCCCACAATTCGGATGTCGGTGGCAAGTCACCGGGCTCTCTTTCCGCAGATGCGACTGAAATCTTTCAGGAAGGCCTGCGGTTGCCGGCCATCAAGCTGATTTCGCGGGGCGAGCCGATCAAATCCGTCTTTGACATTCTCAAGGTCAATTCCCGCATGCCGGATTTTCTTGAGGGCGATATCTGGGCTGCCATAGCATCGGTGCGCATCGGCGCAAAACGGCTGGTCGACATAGCGGAAAAATACGGGGCGGAGACCTTCGAGACGGCCATGGATAATTTCATGGATTTCGGAGAACAGGTTTCCGTCACCGAACTTGCCAATTTGCCACACGGCACCTTTGAACTGACGGAAGAGCAGGATGACGGACGTTTCTACAACGTCAAGGTGACGATCAGCGATACGGAATTCGTGGTCGATCTGACAGACAATCCGGACCAGGATCCAGGTCCCACCAACACCAGCCGCGATGGCGTCATGGTCTGCGCCCAGATGATTTTCAAATCGCTGACGGATCCCTATTCACCCTGCAATGAAGGGTCGTTTCGTCCGATCCGACTGCTGACGCGGGAAGGCTCGGTATTCCATGCCAAGGAACCGTCGCCCATCGGCTTCTATTTTGAAACGGAAGTCCGCGTCTATGACCTGATTTGGCGGTGTCTTGCGCAGGTGGTGCCGGAACGTCTTGCGGCCGGTCATTTCGCCTCCATTTGCGGCACATTCATTGGAGGGCCGCATCCCGATACGGGTCGCCATTATACGATCATCGAGCCGGAAATTGGCGGCTGGGGTGCGGCACAGGGTGCCGATGGCAATTGCGCAATCTTTTCGGGATTTCACGGCGAGACCTACAATTGCCCCGCGGAAATCTCCGAGGCGCGCAACGGGCTGTTCGTGGATCGCATGGAACTCAATGAGGAGCCTGGTGGCGAGGGGCAATGGACAGGCGGAAAAGGCATTCGCCTCGACTACCGCATCCGCTCGGATGATTGTTTTTTGACCGCCGGCTATACGCGCTCAAAAATCCTGCCCTGGGCGCTGGAAGGCGGCAATGAGGGAACGCCCAATTATGTCCGGGTGATCAGAACGGATGGATCGTCGGAGCGCTATTCCTTCGTGTCGGGACTGACTGTCAACAAGGATGATGTCATTCGCATTGTGACGGGAGCGGGCGGCGGGCTTGGTGATCCGAAAAGACGTGACCCGGAGGCTGTCCGCAATGACATTCGCAATGGTTATATCAGCAAGCAAAGAGCTGCTGAAGTCTATGGCTTTGTCGGCTGAAACCTGCAGGAAAAGCACACTATAAAGAAAGGTCTGTTGTCATGAACAGTCAAACAGCAGAACGACTGACAGCTTTGCGCAACCGCATGCATGCGGGCAATGTCGATCTGATCGCCATCGGCCCGGGCGCCCATATGCGTTGGCTTTTGGGGTTTTTTCCGCATCCTGATGAGCGTCCCTGCCTGCTGCTTGTCGGCAGGCAAAGGGAAGCTTTCCTGATGCCGGCACTCAATGCTGAGGGGACACGCCAGAAAACGCCAATCGCCTTTCACACCTGGGACGATGCGCTGGGACCCGATCAGGCCTTGAAGGCTGCATTGCTTGATGTCGGTGCTGAAAATGCGCGTCATGTTGTGGTGGATGAAGCCATGCGGGCGGATTTTGCATTGCTGGTGCTGGACGCATTGCCGGGGGCAACACATCAGTTCACTGGTGCAACATTGGGTGCATTGCGCATGCGCAAGAGCGATGCGGAATACCAGGCGTTGAAGATGAATGCGGGTCTGGCGGACAGGGCGATGGAGGCGGCCTTTGCATCCATCCGTCCCGGAATGAGCGAGATCGAACTGGCCGAGATTATCGGTGAGAGTTTTGCCGCCGACGAAGCAGAACCACTGTTTCGCATTGTCGGTGCCGGGCCGAATGGTGCATTCCCCCATCATCATGCCGGCCAGACAAAGATAAAGTCGGGTGATGCCGTGGTAATCGATATTGGCGCCAGAAAAGGTGTCTTTTCATCCGACATCACACGCATGGTCGTGGTGGGTGAACCGCCGCAGGATTATGAAAAGGTGCATGCCATCGTCGAAGCCGCCGTTCAGGCAGGCCTTGCGGCCGCCAGGCCGGGCGTGCGGGCAAGCGTCGTGGATGACGCGGCTCGCGATGTTATCAGCCAGGCCGGTTACGGCGACTATTTTGTTCACCGGACCGGCCATGGCATGGGGGTGGAAGCCCATGAACCGCCCTATATCAGTTCGACATCGGATATCGTGCTCGATGTTGGCATGGTGTTTTCGATCGAACCGGGCATCTATCTGCCTGGTCAATTTGGCTTGCGGCTGGAGGATATCGTCATTCTGCGCGAAGATGGACCGGAAATATTATCCGCTCTGCCGCGCACGGCTCACGTTGCAGGAGTTTGATATCTTGACCGCCGAGCAGGCAAATGATCCGTTCACCACATCGGTCATTCAGGCCAGTCTGACGGCGGCTGCCGACGAAATGTTTGCGGTCCTGCGCAAGACCGCCATGAGCCCGATTATCTATGAGGTTCTGGATGTGGGAACCGGTATCACGGATGGCGCGGGCAATCTGGTCAGTTCAGGGGCTGGTATTCCAACCTTCGTCGGGGTCCTCGACAAGGCCGTGCAAAGGATCATCGAAATACATGAGGATGACGGCATTCGGCCGGGCGACATGTTCATCACCAATGATCCCTATTTCGGTGGTGTCACCCATCTCAATGATGTCGTCATTGCCCTGCCGGTCTTCGTCGATGGCAGGCGTCTTGCCTGGACCGCATCCATTGCTCATTGGAACGACATCGGCGGGCTTGTTGCCGGTTCCATGTCGACCGAAGCGACGGAAATTTTTCAGGAAGGTTTGCGTTTGCCTGCCGTCAAGCTGTTTGATGGTGGCACTGTCATTCAATCCGTGATGGACATCATTGCAACCAATTCCCGCCTTCCGGACTTTGCCACCGGCGATTTATGGGCGCAGGTCGCAGCCAGCCGGATTGCTGAAAAACGCATTGTTCAGCTGGTGGAAAGCCATGGTGCAGCAGCCTATGAAGCAGCCATTCTGACGCTTTTTGACGAAGGTGAGAAACGCGGTCTGGCCGGACTGGCGCAATTGCCTCACGGGACCTATTTCATTGAAGAGGAACAGGATGACGGCGCCCTGTGGCGCGCCACCATCACCCTGTCGCCGCAACGTTTTGTTGTTGATCTGCGCGGCAATCCGAAGATGCGCGCGGCACCCTATAACACCAGCCGAGACGGGGCGGTGATATCGGCTCAGATGATTTTTAAGGCAATGAGTGATCCAACGCTTTTTGCCAATGCCGGATCGTTCAGAGCATTGGAGGTGATCACCGAACCGGGGACGGTTTTTCATGCCACCGGCAATGCGCCGCATGGCTATTACTTCGAAACCCGCATACGGCTGTACGACATGTTGTGGCAATGTCTGGCGCGATCCATGCCCGATATCCTGCCGGCCGGACATTTTGCCTCGATCTGCGGCACGGTTCTGGCGGGCGATCACCCGGATACCGGACGGCGCTTTACCATGGTGGAGCCGCAGATGGGCGGATGGGGCGCCACCTCAACGCGCGACGGGCTGGATGCCATGTATTCGTGCAGCCACGGTGATACCTACAATTGCCCGGTGGAAATTGCCGAGGCGCGATACGGGCTGGAAGTGGACTACAAGGCTTTGAAGGATAGTGCCGAGGGCAGGGGGCAATTTTCGGGGGGCAGGGGATTGTCGCTGCGCTATCGCATGCGAGGAAGGACCATGTTGTCGGCGGGATTCAGCCGCAACAGGATTCCCGTCTGGGGGCTGAAGGGTGGAGACGAGGGTGGCACCAATGGTTTCACGATTGTGCGCTCCGATGGTCGCCGGGAAGATAAGGCCTTTGCCAGTGGCGTGGTGCTGGAAGCAGATGACGCGATTGAAATCCACACGGCCAATGGCGGTGGTTGGGGTGAGCCCTGAGAAAAACCAAGCGAAAGAATCCTTGCCGACAAGACTGGCAGACAGAGCCTGAATGGGTTTATATGACTGCAGGTGAGGATTTGGTTTTATTGAATCGATTCCGGCGCCTGCCAGCTTTTGATGCACCTTTGCACAAAAGGTTTAATGTAATTCGTCAGGGTTTGAAGAATGGATATCCGCAAGATCAACGATGAATATTCCGTCACCGGTCAGATCAGTGTCGCCGATCTCGATGAGATCGTCTCAATGGGCTTCAAGTCCGTGGTCTGCCACCGCCCCGACGGGGAAGCCGAAGGCCAGCCAAAATTTGCCGATATTGAACAGGCGGCAAAGGCGCGCGGCATTGAATTGCGCCATATTCCTGTCGGCCCCAGCGGCGTTGGCCACGAACAGGTGCAGCAATTTGTCGATGCACTGGACGAAATGGATCGTCCGATGCTGGGCTATTGCCGTTCCGGTGCGCGCTCGACAGCCATCTATCAGCAGACCCTGCACATCCGCTCATAGACAGTCGGCTTCAGGCTAAATATTGTCCAGGCGATCCAGTTCATCCCTGACCTCCTGGGTGTGTTCACCCAGGCGTGGGGATGGTCGCTGATAGGTCAGTGGCGTCTCCGACATTTTGATTGGTGTTGCAACGCCGGGTATGGCATTGCCGTGGCCGTCATCCAGATCCAGCCGCAGACCGCGGGCCTTGATCTGCGGGTCATCAAACATTTCGCCAATTGAATTGATGGCCCCGACCGGAACATTGTTTGCCTTGCAAAGTGTAAGCAGTGCAGCGCTTTCGAGCTTCGCGGTGCGCACCCAGAGGATGGACTGCAGGGCCTGACGGTTGGCCACGCGCATTTCATTGGTGACAAATCTGGGATCATCCGCCACGTCTCCCATGTCCAGTATCTTGCATAGATTGAGAAACTGGCTGTCGTTTCCAACCGCCAGAATCAGATGTCCGTCACTGGTCGGTATCACCTCATAGGGTGTGATATTCGGATGGCTGTTTCCCAGTCGACCGGGGCTCGTGCCTGTGGCCAGAAAATTCATGTTCTGATTGGCAAGCACGGCTGCCTGGCTGTCGAGCAGCGACATGTCCACGTGCTGGCCATTGCCGGTCTTCATCACATTGATCAGCGCCGCCTGAATGGCGGTGACGGAATAGATGCCGGTAAAGAGATCGGCGATGGCGACGCCGGCTTTCATCGGGCTTCCGTCGGGTTCGCCGGTGACCGACATGAAGCCTGACATGCCCTGAATGATGTAGTCGTAGCCGGGCAGGTGGGCTTTCGGCCCGGTTTGGCCGAACCCGGTAATGGAGCAATAGACCAGCTTGGGATTGATTTTCTTCAGGCTGTCATAGTCAAGACCGTATTGTTTCAGGCCGCCAAGCTTGAAATTCTCGATCAACACATCCGAATGGGCAGCAAGCCGCTGGACAAATGCGAGATCTTCGGCATTGCGAAAATCGGCTGCGACGGAGCGTTTGCCGCGATTGGTACAGTGAAAATAGGCAGCGCCGAGGTTTTCTCCGTCGGCGCCTGTCATGAAGGGCGGGCCCCATTGTCGCGTGTCATCGCCCTTGACGGGATTTTCAATCTTGATGACGTCGGCACCCAGGTCCGCCAGCATCTGGCCAGCCCAGGGGCCGGCAAGAATACGGGCGATTTCAAGGACACGGATATTTTTCAAAGGTGCTTCAGACATGGGATTCTCTGGCCTTCTTCCGGCTTTTGGCGGCTTCGGCCAGAATACGTTTCTGATAGCGCCCCTGTACGATTTCCACTGCCACAAGGGTGAACAGCACGAAGTAGAAGGTCGATTTGGCCATTGGCTCGATGGGATAGCCGAAGAAGGCCAGATGACCGATATGGCCACCATCGGACATCAGCATCATGCCGACCAGCAAAAGCACAAACAGGCCAAGGACTTCGTACATTCGGTTTTTCTGCAGGAATTCGGCCACCGTGTCAGCCATCAGAACCATCAGGGCGCCTGAAACAATGATCGCGGCTGTCATGACGATGAAATGGTCTGTCAGGGCAACAGCAGACAGCACCGTGTCAAAGGAAAATACCACATTCATGATGATGATCCAGAAGAGGGCCGCCTTGACTGTCCGGCGCGGCTGTCCCGTCTGTTCCTGGTGCAGATCATCCACACCGAGCATGTGATAGATTTCCTTCATGGCGGTGTAGATCAGGAAGACGCCACCGGTGAGAACAATCAAGGCGTGGCCGCTGACTGCGCCCGATAGCCAGGCGTAATCGACGGTAAAGAGTGGCGCCTGCAACATCTGAATCAGTTGCAGCACGACAAAAAGCAGCACGATGCGCAGGCCGATGGCGAGGATGATCCCCATGCGGCGTACCCAGGCCTGACGCGCAGGATCGACCTGTTTTGCCTCGATGGAAATATACAGAAGGTTGTCGAATCCGAGCACCGTTTCCAGTGCGGTCAGGATCAGGAATGTCGTCAGATTGTCGATTGTGAATAGGTTTTCCAGCATTTGCCGCTCCGGTTTTTCAGCTCATCGTTCACCAACGCCTGAAAGGACAATCAGTTCACTTGTGGGTAGCAAACCATGATTGTTTTCGCAAAGAGGAAATCGAATTATTTGGGCTGTTGTCTGCCTTTGCCCAAAGCCGGCCCCTTTGCCTTTAAGCGGATCCTTTAGAAGACAATGGGTTTTGGTCAGCGCGGTTGAGCGCTGCAATGGCCCATGCTGCGAAATCCTGCATGGCGCCAAGAGCGCCAGGGGGAGCAGATTCATTGAGTGTTTCGTGACGCAATCCGTCATAGATGCGGCCGGTCACGTCTGTGAAACCTTCTGCTTGCAATCGCTTTGCCATCCAGGTGACAGCGCGCCCCTTGTTTGTCGCGGGATCCTGTCCTCCGCCAACCAGATGGATGGGCATGCTGCGCGGCAGACGGCCAAAAGCCTTTGTATTCCTGCCGCGAAAACCCATGGCAAACAGATCCTGCCAGAGTGAAACGGAGGCATCCCATCCGCAAAGCGGATCATCGATATAGGCCTGAACGATTTTTTCGTCGTGTGAAAGCCAGTCAAAATCGGTGCGGGCGTTCTTGATGGCCTTGCCCCAGTTTTGAAAAGTGATTTTCGGCAAGAGGCTGCTGGGCGTATCCGACCCGCGCATCATTCTTTCCAATGCCAGCATGCCTTGCGCGATGCGGCCATCGAGGCCCAGATGAAAATTGGAGTTCCATATGGCCAGTGCTGTTTGCCGGTGCGGATAGGAGAGCGCGAAATTCAGCGCAATCATGCCGCCCATGGAATGTCCGAAAGTGATGAGGGGTGTATCGGGATAGTGCTCATGGGCAAATTCATTGACAGCCAGCGTATCGGCAATCACCTTTTCCCACGCCTTGCCGGGCGGTGCTTTGGCAAAGGTTCCAAGTGGTGCATCGGGCGCAACGGTCATGCCATGTCCACGATGGTCATGGGCAAAAACTGCAAAACCGGCTTTGGAAAGAAATTGCGCAAATGGCTGATAGCGTGCGGCATGTTCGGCCAGGCCATGGTTGATCTGTACGATGGCGCGGGCCTTTCCTTCAGGCCGCCTGTGCAAAAGGTTGAGGGTCGCGCCAGTGGGTGACTTCAGCGCGGTCTGTTCATCAAATCCATCCATGGATGAATCATGCCTATCGTTGATGCCGACGGCAAGACATTTGTTTGACTGCGAGAATCAATTGTCCAGGGCATCTTCTATGGCTTCGATCTGGCCACCCAGATCAAAGGCAAAAGAAGACAGGACCTCAATATCCTGGTCTTCGGAAAACCCTTCGGGGTCTTTTTCACGCATTGGTTCAATAACCCGGTCGCGCTCGCGCAAACTCCATTCAATTTGCGGGCGGAAGAGCTTCAATGCGGCCATCAGCCATCGGGACGTCAGCGAAAATTCCTGATTGTCGAGTTCGAAAAAATCCAACAGCCGGATCACTTCTTCGGCCGGGTATTGCCATTCCACGGCCACCCACCGGTTGACGGTGAAGATACGCATTGGCGTGCCGGCATTGTCGAAGGAAATGGCGACCAGATGACAAAGACCACCGGCTTCCATGTCCGGTTCGGGAGGCAGCGCAATGGGCTGGACGCCGTCGCTGACGTGTTCGGAATAGACGAAGAGGTGGAAGTGGCCGTGTTCGCTCCAGGGGCGTGCAGCCTCATCTTCCGCATGGGCGTGATAGAACCACAGAGCGCCCTTTTCGCGGTCGTGCACGTCGCCCGGCGGGTAGTGTTGCCACTGGGTGAAGTCGTCCGGGGCTCTCGCATTGATGACATCAATGAGAATGTGTTTTTGCTGCTCGGCTGCCTCTTCAAGGACCTGGATCATCTCATCTGCCGCGCCCTGCATGGACAGCAGGCGCTCACGGGCGAGCGACTTGAAATCAATTACCGGGTTGTCACCTATGGGTCGGTTCATCACATTGGTCCCGATTGAGCATTTGTGAGAGGCACGCAACGGTTTGGTTCAGCCAACATATAGACAGGTATCGACGGACGCACCAGATCGTGTTGGAAATCAAACACAGAGTGGTTCCGGTGACAACAAGGGTCTGACACTCAAAACGTGAATGCCGGAGGCCAATGGCTCCCGGCATTCAGAGATTGCGGGTCGGCTATTTTTTGGCGCCGCATGCGCCACAGGCACCGCATGCACCACAAGCGCCGCAGGCACCACAGGCTTTTTTCTTGGCACCGCAGGCGCCACATGCACCACATCCGCCACAGGCAGTGACCTTTGCACCGCAAGCGCCGCAGGCTGCAACAACGGGAGTCGTGCTGGCGACTGCAGCGGCCAGGCCACCACTGACAACCATCATGGCAAGTGCTCTTTTTGATTTACTGTTCATGGGAATCTCCTCTGGGGTTCTACCGAAATTGTTTCGGTGGAGAGAACCCTAGACCAACCTCTGGTAAACTGGTGTCACGATGGGATTGCGCAAAATCACGCTTTTGCGAGGCGTTTGTGAAGTGGTAATGCCGCAGAACACAGTTGGGGATTGCCCTGATGGTGCGATTGGCACTAAAAGCGGTCAATCCTGATCTGATCTCTGTTTGCAAGGAAGATAGCGCGCAATGGCACGCCAATTCATTTATCACATGGCCGGACTGAACAAGTCCTATGGATCCAAGAAGGTCCTTGAGAATGTCCACCTGTCGTTTTACCCCGATGCCAAGATTGGTATCCTCGGACCGAACGGCGCGGGCAAATCCACCGTTCTGCGGATCATGGCCGGTCTTGACAACGAATTTACCGGCGAGGCCTGGCTGGCCGAAGGTGCAACCATAGGTTATCTGCCGCAAGAACCGCAGCTGGATGAAAGCAAGACGGTTGTTGAAAACGTCATGGAAGGCGTTGCGGAAAAGAAGGCCATTGTTGATCGCTACAACGAATTGATGATGAATTATTCCGAAGAGACAGCCGATGAAGGCGCAGAGCTCCAGGATATCATCGATGCGAAAAACCTCTGGGACCTCGACAGCCAGGTCGAAATGGCGATGGAGGCGTTGCGTTGCCCTCCCGGTGACAGTGCCGTGGACAAGCTTTCGGGTGGTGAAAAGCGCCGCGTGGCCTTGTGCAAATTGCTGCTTGCGCAGCCCGACCTCATCCTGCTTGACGAGCCCACCAACCATCTGGATGCCGAGACCATTGCATGGCTTGAAAAACATCTGCGCGAGTATCCCGGCGCGGTCATCATGATCACCCATGATCGCTATTTTCTTGACAATGTGACGGGTTGGATTCTCGAACTCGATCGCGGACGTGGCATTCCCTATGAAGGCAATTACACGGCCTATCTCGAGGCCAAGGCAAAGCGCATGACCCAGGAAGGTCGCGAGGAAGCCAACCGACAGAAGGCCATGTCGAGCGAACACGACTGGATCGCCTCCAGCCCGAAGGCGCGTCAGGCAAAATCCAAGGCCCGCATCAGAGCCTATGATGAACTGGTGAAATCGGCCGAAGATCGCCGTCCCGGCGATGCACAGATCGTCATTCCCGTCGGCGAGCGTCTGGGTCAGCTGGTTATTGACGCTGAGGATATCTCGAAAGCCTATGGTGACAAATTACTGATCGATGGTCTCAGCTTCAAATTGCCCCCGGGCGGCATTGTCGGTGTGATCGGTCCCAATGGCGCCGGCAAGACCACCCTGTTTCGCATGATCACCGGGCAGGAGCAGCCTGACAGCGGAAAGATCGTGATCGGGGATACCGTTGACCTTGGGTATGTCGACCAGAGTCGGGACACACTTGATGGCAGCAAGAACGTCTGGGAGGAAATCTCCAGCGGCAACGATATCATCAAGCTTGGCAAGCATGAAATGAACTCGCGGGCCTATTGTTCCAACTTCAATTTCAAGGGTGGTGACCAGCAGCAGAAAGTGGGGCAATTGTCCGGCGGGCAGCGTAATCGTGTGCACCTGGCAAAAATGCTGAAATCCGGTTCCAATGTCCTTCTTCTCGATGAGCCGACCAACGATCTTGATACGGAAACCCTCGCAGCGCTGGAAGATGCACTGGAGAATTTTGCCGGTTGTGCCGTGATCATCAGCCATGACCGCATGTTCCTCGACCGCCTGGCAACGCATATTCTTGCCTTTGAGGGCGACAGTCATGTGGAATGGTTCGAAGGCAATTTCGAAGATTATGAAAAGGACAAGATACGCCGCCTTGGGCCTGACAGTGTCAATCCGAAACGGGTGACATACAAACGCCTGACCCGTTAGGCGCATCGTCTGGATTTCAGGCAGTGGGAAGGTGCAGCCATGGATATCATTCCTGCAAGAAAGGCCGCCGGCAGAGCGACGCGCCTGTTTTCAGCGACAGGCCGTACGTTTACCACTACGGCGATCGACCAATTGAACCTGACCTATGCAGGCATTGAAGGTGATCACCACGCCGGGTTGACGCGCAAGTCGGGTGCGCGTGAGCCCTGGTATCGGCGTGGGACCGAGGTGCGCAATGAGCGGCAATTGACCCTGCTTTGTCCGGTGGAACTGGCTGCCGCTGCGCAAGAAATGGGCATTGCCGAAATCAAGCCGGAATGGATCGGCGGCAATATGCTTGTTGAAGGCGTGCCGTTTCTGTCCATGCTGCCATCCGGTACCCTGCTCTTTTTCGAGGGCGGGGTGACCCTCAAGGTCGATTTTCAGAATGGGCCATGCAAGATTTCCGGTTCAAGAATTGCCGACAATTACCCGGACAAAGATCATGCCCGTCTGGCCTTGAGTTTCGTACCGGCGGCCAAGCGCCGCCGCGGACTTCTGGCCTGGGTGGAAAAGCCGGGTGTTATTTCTGCAGGTGAATCTGTTCGGGTGCAGATCCCCGAACAATGGATCTATCAGGCCTGACACTACCGCCGCGAAAACCACGCAGCGCATTTGCGTGATCTTTCTCAGAACCAGGCAACTCTATCGCGCCATGAAGCGCCAATTCTTGTCGTGCCATTGAATTTCTATTGCGTCGCACCACAGAATGATATAAAGATATCTTTATGTGATGTTTTGGTTGAAGGCGCGGGCATTGGTCTGCTCCGCGACCATCGGAGTGAAAATGCTGGATACGCGAAAACTGGGCCTGGATAAAACGGTTGATGTGCTCAAGGCGGCAGGTGAACCGACGCGTCTGCGGCTGCTTTCGCTGTTGTTTGGCGGTGATCTGACCGTAACAGACCTCACCGATATCCTCGGGCAATCACAACCGCGTATTTCCCGTCATCTGAAATTGCTGACTGAAGCCGGTCTGATCGAGCGCTTTCAGGAAGGTGCATGGGCCTATTTTCGCCTGAGCGGTGAAGGCCGGTCCTTCCAGCTGGCACGCCAGATCGTCGCCTCTGTGTCGCCCGATGATCCGCTTCTGGTGCGTGACAATGAACGCCTCAGCGCTGTCAAACAGGCGCGCGCCGAGCGGGCTCAGGCCTATTTCAGCTGCAATGCCGCCAGTTGGGACAAATTGCGCTCCCTGCACATTTCGGATGAACAGGTCGAGGAAGCCCTGATCGACATGATCGGCGATACGCCTTTTGATTCGATGCTGGATCTGGGCACCGGTACCGGTCGCATCCTGCAGCTTTTTGCACCGCTTTACCGGCGTGGCATTGGCGTCGATGCCAGCCGTGACATGTTGGCGGTGGCGCGTTCCAATATTGACGACGCGGATATCACGCATGCCTCCGTGCGCCATGCCGATATATTGAACCTGCCCCTTGAGCGCGGCACCTTCGATCTGATTGCCATTCATCAGGTGTTGCATTTTCTGCAGCAGCCTGAACAGGCCATCGCCGAGGCTGCAAGAATGCTCAGCCCTGGCGGGCGCATGGTGATTGTCGATTTTGCGCCCCATGAACTTGAATATCTTCGCGAAGAACACGCGCATCTGAGGTTGGGTTTTTCTTCAGATGTGGTGGCTGACTGGCTGGGTGAAGCTGGCCTGTCGGTTGAGAAAGTCGTCAATCTGAAACCTGATGATGAAGCGGACAAGAAATTGACCGTCACCATATGGCTGGCCCGAGACCCTCGTCTGGTCATTGCCGCCCGGGACGGATCCCAAGTATCCTCAAATGGAGTTGCCTGATCATGTCTGTATTTCGCCGTTTCGCTCCGGTTATCCCGGGCAATGCGCTGAATGTATCCTTCGAGTTTTTTCCACCCAGCAGTGGTGATATGGAAAGCCAGTTGTGGGAAAGCATCATGCGGCTTGCTCCTTTTAATCCTGAATTTGTGTCGGTGACCTATGGTGCCGGTGGATCAACGCGCAAGCCGACGCTGGCAACCGTTGAGCGCATCCTGTCCGAAACAAAACTGGCCCCGGCAGCGCATCTGACCTGTGTCAATGCCAGCCGGGACGAGGTCGATGCGGTGGCGCGTGAATTCTGGGGTGCCGGTGTTCGCCACTTCGTTGCCCTGCGCGGCGATTCGACAGATGGTATTGGCTCATCCTACCGACCCCACAAGGACGGCTACAGAAACGCCGCCGAACTGGTGGCGGGGCTGAAAGCCTTTGCTGATTTTGAGATCACCGTTTCGGCCTATCCGGAAAAACATCCCGAAAGCCCCGATTTCATGACCGATATCGACATGCTCAAGCGCAAGGTCGACAATGGTGCGACCCGGGCGATAACCCAGTTCTTTTTCGACAATGACACCTATGAGCGTTATGTCGAAAGGGTACGCAGGGCAGGGATCTACATCCCGATCGTTCCTGGAATTTTGCCCGTCCACAATTTTGGCCAACTGTCAAAATTTGCTGGCCTGTGCGGCGCGACTATCCCTGACTGGATGGCAAAGCGATTTGAGGGACTGGACAAGGATCCGCAAACCCGCTCACTGGTGGCCGCTGCGGTGGCTGCAGACCAGGTCATGAATCTGGTGGAACGCGGTGTTCAGGATTTCCATTTCTACACCATGAACCGCGCACAGCTGGTCTATGCGATTTGTCATCTGCTCGGACTGCGCGGCGCTCAGGGCAATGCGCCCGTGACATCCATCGCAGCAGCTTAGAGCAAACCGCTTTGCTGTCAGAGCATCCCCGGCAAAATGCTTTGGCGAAAGCTGCCGGGGGGCTGGCCGTATCTTTGACGGAAGACCCTGTGGAAGTGGGCCACGCTGGTGAATCCGCAGCCATGGGCGATTTCTCCGATTGTCTGGCGCGAAGAACCGGTTGAGGCGATCAATCGATCCTGCGCCATCGTCAGTCGGTGCTCAAGCAACCAGTCGGAAAATGTCTCATCTGCTGCAGCAAACCGCGACTGAATGGTTCTTGGTGTCACACGCAGCGCCGTTGCAAGCGCATTGATGCCGAATCCCGGGTCTCCTGCCTGCCAGGACGCAACCGCCTTGATGCTTTGAAGGCTCAATGTGTTTTGCCTCGCGCCGGTTGCTGTTGCGCTTTCAGCAGCAACCTCGCCAATCAGATCAATGATGGTCTCTTTCATGGATGCGCCCAATTTCAGCTTGCCCTGGGTAAAGGCACCGCACATCAGCCGCATCTGCATCCCAAGCATCGCACCGAAGTGTGATCTGGGAACCGCGTCATTGATGCGGGAGAGGTCTGTGTGTTTCAATTGGGGTTGCAGCCTGTCGCGGTCAATGCGCAAACTGTGCAGCCGCATGCGACCTGCCTGTGGGGCCTCGAATTTGAAATCCTGTCCATTGTCGATCAATAGGGGCTGGCTGCTTGGCACCTGCCTGTCGATGCCGTGCTGAACAAGCCTGGTTTCACTGCTGTCGCAGAAATTCAGAAACAGGCTGTCGTCTGGATGTGTGGCGCGATGGCTGCGCGTGCGCTCTGCGGCATGGCGCGGCGCGGACATGATGGCAAATGTGCAATCGCCAAGGCTGTACGCGGAGAACGCAGCATCAAAGGTGCTGTCCGCTGTCCGGCGTGGTTCAATGCCGGTATAGATGCCGCAGATGGCATCGCAAAAATAGGCGAATGTTTCCTGCTTGCGCAGACCGTTTGTCGTTGTGCTGACAATGACGTCGACCGCTTTGTTTTCGCCAACAGACATGAAACTTCATCTCCAGACAGTATTTCCCATGTGGTCTTTGCATTAGAGTCTGACCCTGATTTCAGACTGCGCAAGGGAGGCGAGCATGTCCAGCAATAAACCTGCATTTGTTTTGATTCACGGGGCCTGGCACGCCGGGCACTCATGGCACAAGCTTGTCCCGCTGTTGCGTGAGGCCGGCTACAAGGTCCATGCACCATCGCTTCCCGGGGCCGGGAAAAATGCCCAAAGTCCTGATGCATTCGACCAGCAACCCTTCGATCCGATGCCCTTTTCCACTGAGCCATCGCCCAATGCTGTCGTGACACAGGACGAGCGCACAGCAGCCATTGTTGATCTCGTCAGGCAAGCCTCTGAGGGGGGGACGCGCAAAGTGGTTCTGGTGGGCCACTCCATGGGCGGTGTTACCATCTCACCGGTGGCGGAGGCCGTGCCTGAACTGCTGCATGCGGTCGTCTATCTCACGGCTTTCATGCTGGCGCCGGGATTGCCGGCCATTGCGGTTATCCAGGATGCCAAAATGGCACAGGCTCTTGTACCGCAATTATTTATGGCTGACCCGGAACAGGTTGGCGCATTGCGGATCAATGTAGCCTCCGGTGATCCGGCCTATCTGCAGGTGCTCAAAAGCGCCTTTTATGAAGATGTTGATGATGCGGAATTCGGCGCCTTTATAAAATCGCTGCATTGTGATGAGCCGGTCTCTGTTGCCGTAACACCGAGCCCGGTGACTGCGGCCAAATTCGGCACGGTGCCACGACATTATATCCGCTGTCTGGAGGATCGGGCGATTACCGCAGACGGCCAGAATATGATGATTGAAAGCATGGACAGCGCGATCGGCGGAAAGACAATGGTGCACGATCTCAAAAGCAGCCATTCAGCCTTTCTCTCGCAACCCGAGGCATTGGCTGAGATTTTACGCGGCATTTCCGGATAAGACGTGCTGTGGCACTCTGAAAACCAGAACGGGGATGGCCATGACCATCCCCGATTTGTTTGATTTCTACCGGTCGCCCGACCGGATGCCCGTCAATCCTGCACTAGAGGAAGAGCATGATTGCGATGAACAAAAACGCTGCACTGATCACCAGGACATTGAGCGAACGCACTAGTCCCATATCTGAGCTCCTTCAGGTTAACGACCAAATGGTATTCTTTTTTTGCCACGATAGGGAAGCAAAATAGATGTTGCAGTGCCGCATATACCGTTACCCTGGATCAATGACGCCTCTATAAGTCCCTGAATTCCATCGACTTAGTCCGGTGCCGGAAAAATCAAAAAAATATCGAAATGGGCCTCATGATGCGGGTGCAAAAACTGCAAATATGGCAGGAACATGGCGAAATCTCAGTGCTCACCATGGTCTATGTGGCGAGGCAGTGATTCGGTATGTTTTGATCTCCTAACCTATTAAATTCTATGGATATTCAGAAATTTTAGCAAACGTCCGTCGATGGTCAGCAAACCCAGGCCAATGAGTGCCAACCCACCCAGGGACAGCAATGTCATGCGTTCACCCAGGAAGATAACGCCAAGAAGGATGGCGCTTGGAGGCACCAGCAATGTTACCAGTGATGCATTGGTGGCGCCTGCAGAACTGACGATCCTGAAGTACAGAATATAGGCAATGGAGGTGGACAGCACCGCCAGAGACAGGATCACCAACAGGATGCGCACAGGCGGCATTTCGAGTGTCCAGGGCTGATCCAAAAGCAATATGACGGGCAGCATGATCAGCGACGATGCTGTCAATTGACCGGTCGCGGTCACCACCGGTGGCGTGCCCTTGAACCGTTTGGCGTAGATCACCGCAAAGCCATAGGAAATGGCGGCAAGAATGATGGCCAACTGCGCCCATACCGGTGCACCAAAGCCGCTGATGGCAGACGGCCCGATCAGCAGCAGCATTCCGGCAAGTCCAAGCAGGCAGCCGACAATTTTCGGCACGGTCATCTTTTCATCATCGGTCACCATATTGGCAATGATCACCGTCCATATTGGTGTCGTGGCATTGAGAATTGATGCCAGGCCCGCACCCATTTGCCTTTGCCCGAAAAATAGCAGCGTAAAGGGGATGGCATTGTTCAAGAGTCCCAGCATCAGAAAGGCGCGCCACCGTTGTGCAAGGATGGTGTAAAGATCTCTCTTGCCGCGCAGGTAGAGATGTAAAGCGACAGCTGCCAGAAAGACCCGCAGAAAAACAAGGGTCAAGGGAGGGACATGTTCGACTGCCATACGGGCAAAGAAGAATGATCCGCCCCAAAGCAGTCCGAGGGTGAGCAAAAGGACCCATGTCATGATTGAAATCACATTGTTGTTCTTGTCCATCTGAACTCCCTACAGGCTTGCTGCAGCATTCGATACAGGCTTGTCACACTTGAACCATCCGTTTGTTGCTAAACCGGGCGGACAATCTGTAGCAGTGACAGATGGTCATTGAACGCGATAGAATTGGAGTTGTGCCTGACGCACGGCGCAGCTTGGCGTTGATTGTGATCCATCGACAGGACAAAGAGATGAAACGGGCAAAAATGCCGAAACTTATTCAATTCGTCCTGAAGAACAGCCTGATCGGAATGGTCATTGGCTGGGTGATTGCCTGTGGCGTCGTCTATTTTGACCTGAACGGATTTGGCAGCCTTGTCTTGCACTCACGCCATGTCGTGACGGCGCTTTTCATCATGTTTTTTTCCTTCGGCATCACCTTCGCATTTGCCTATCTGACCACAGCCGTCCTGCTGCTGCCCACCGACAAGGATGATTTCGACCGGGTGTGAAATCATCGACCAAAGGCCTGATAATCATTGTGTCTCAACCCTTGCGGGCGACAGGGGACCGTGCGAGAATCAGCCGGTCGAAGGCGCAGGAGAATTTCACTGGAAGATTCTGTTCATACAGCAATGACCGAGACGGCTGCACATGGGGCGGCGCTCAGTGATATTGCCTTTGTGGTTGCGATTGCCAGCATTTTGGGGCTGGGGCTCATTCGATTGCGTTTGCCGCCGCTTGTCGGCTTTATTCTGGCCGGTGTTGCGCTTGGGCCGACCGGATTTGGGGTGATTGCCAATTCCGAGAACGTCAATCAACTGGCGGAAATGGGTGTTCTGGTTCTGCTGTTTTTCATCGGCATGGAACTGTCCCTGAAAGCCTTTGTACTGACATTGAAACAGGCCGTTCTGGTCGCCAGCGGGCAAATTTGCGCAGCGCTTATTGTCGCTGTTCTGATTGGAATGGGTCTGGGTATCGGTCTGGCGGAATCCGTCATTCTGGGTTTCATCATCGCCATGTCCAGCACTGTCGTTGCAATGAAAATGCTGGACGATATGGGCGTCTTGCGGGGTGAAGAAGGACGGATCGCTGTCGGTGTGCTGATTGCGCAGGATCTGGCTGTTGTGCCGATGCTGATATTTGTCACCAGTTTCGGCGGAGACAATATCAATGTCTGGTCGATCAGCATCAAGATCGTGCTGTCTGTGTCTCTGCTGGGTGGACTGCTTTGGTGGTTGGGCCAAAGGGGTAAATTGCGTGTTCCCTATGCCGAACAGATTGAAAACAATGTTGAAATTTTGGCATTGGGCGCCCTGGCCCTTTGTTTTTCAGCAGCAGCCATCTCGGGTGTGGCGGGCCTGTCACCGGTCTATGGTGCCTTTGTGGCCGGCATATTGATTGGCAATTCGACGCTGCGCAGCCGTGTCATTCCCATCATCGAACCGATACAGAGCGTGCTGCTCGTCATGTTCTTCCTGTCGATTGGCCTGTTGATGGATCTGCATTTCATCTGGGATAATCTCTGGCTGGTGATTGCGGCCTCCCTGGGTGTCATTGCGGCAAAATCGGCGCTCAATATTGCCCTGCTCAGGCTGACCGGATCGAGCCATCAGACAGCGCTGATTGCGGGCCTGTCGATGGCGCAGATTGGCGAGTTTTCCTTTGTGCTTGCTGCCGCCGGATTGAGTGCCTCGGCCTTGAGCGGTGATGCCTATCGTCTGGCCATTGCGGTGACCGCCATTTCATTGTTGATTTCACCAATATGGACAAGCCTGATGCACCGGGTGGAACGGGTCGCAAGCGCCGGCCTGACCACCTATAGGGAAGCGATACTGGAGGCCTACTCCACTGAAATCGAGGAGGTTCAGCGTGGCCGGCAGGCCATTGGCCGTACCGTGTTTCATACGCGGGTGCGTTATCGCGCTGTCCGGCTTGCCGTATACCATCGGCGCGTCGAAAAAATGGCCAAACAGGAGGCAGAAGGCGAAGTGGAAGCCAGTGGTACAGAGGATGCAGGTGGCGTGATCGATGATATATCAGCGCCAAACAAAGAGCAGGCGGATACTGTGAAAGAGTGACAGCCTGCCAATGGGAGGCAGGCTGCATCACCCCCGGATCAGGCGTTTTTACTGTAGGCGTGAAAGCAGTTGCGGCGTTGGCCAGGCGTCAGCTGGAAGGCCCAGACGGATTTGTTCCTGTTGAACGGCTCCGCGTGTCCCCGAGCCCAGGATTCCGTCGATTTCACCGACGTCGTAACCTTTGTTTGCAAGGATTGACTGCAGCCTTTTCATCTGTGCGTCGGACAGGCCCGGCTCCGGATTGCCATCATCGTAACGACCGGCACCTGCAAGGCGCGTTGCAAAATAGGCGGCACTCGTCGTGTAAATGAATGACTTGTTCCACTCAAGATAGATGGCAAAATTGGGGTAGGTGAGGAAGGCTGGTCCCTTGCGTCCCTGAGGCAGCACCAGTTCAGCCTGCAGCGCACCGGAGGGCAGTGCCCCGTGACGGGCGCGGACACCCTGAGATGCCCATTGAGAGACCGAAAGCGGCTTTCCGAGCCCTGACTGCTCCCAGGCAAGGTTATCGGGAACCTCCACTTCCTGCATCCATGGCTGACCGGCTTGCCAGCCGAGATAGCGAATAAAATTGGCGGCGGTCAAAATGGCGTCAGGTGCGCTGGTTTTCAGTTTGACGTGACCATCGCCATCGCCATCGACGCCAAAGCGGATGATGTCGACCGGCAGCATCTGAACCTGCCCGATTTCACCGGCCCAGGCCCCGGTTGTGCGTGCCGGGTCAAGGTCTCCGTGTTGCGCCATTTTCATTGCGGCCAGCAATTGCGGCCGAAAGAGTTCCGGCCGGCGGCAATCATGGGCGAGGGTAACCAGCGCGTTCATGGTGTTGAAGTCACCCTGAACGGCGCCAAAGTCGGTTTCAAGTCCCCAGAACGCGGCGATCACGGCACCCGGTACGCCATATTCATTTCTGGCACGTGCAAAGACAGAGGCGTATTTTTTGAGATTGACGTCACCCTGCTTGAGCCGGTTGGCACTGATGATGCGTTTGGAAAATTCAATAAAGGTCATCTTGAAAATGCCCTGCGCCTGATCGCTGCGCAGAACCTTGGGGTCGATCCGGGCAGATGAAAGTGCGCTTCTGGCCGCGGCTTCCGGCATGCCACCGGCGACCGCTTCGCTTCTCACTCCGGCCAAAAACTGTCCGAGGTCACCACCACATGCGGCCGCATTGGCCGGTGAACTGACCGCCAGAGCGGCAGCGCCCAAGATGAAAAGGGCCGTTCGCGAGATCAAATTTTTCATTGGTTTCCCTATTGCTGGCTTTTTCTCAACCATTTTTTCCATTCCGACTTTCCGCCGACAAAAACATTGATATCCGTGTCGCCTTTTATGCCGGGCACCTGGCCCGTACCGGTATATTGCCAGAAATGCCAATTGCGTTTTGGATAGGTGACATCCGGATGATCGGCGACGGACCTGACCCAAAATCCATAATTGCGGAAATATCCTTTCAGATTTTCCTCATGGAAATCAACTGTTGTGTAGATGATCGGCCTCTTGCCGAAATGGGCCTGAACCAGCCGCAGGAATTCGCTCATCTCGCTGCGGATCGTGGCAGGCTCGGGGCGTGATTTGCAGCTTCGCGATTGATGGTTCCACTCGATATCGAGGACCGGTGGAAGCGCCGAGCGCTCTTTGGGCGTATTGGCGATGAACCAGGCGGCCTGTTCCTTGGCGGTGCGACAAAAATAATAAAAATGATAGGCACCGCGCGGAACACCGGCCCTCTTGGCTCCATTCCAGTAGTCGAGGAAACGGTCGTCCGTATGATCGCCGCCTTCTGTCGATTTGATGTAGGCAAATTCAATGCCGCCCTTGCGCAGTTTGCGCCAGTCGATATCGCCCTGCCATTTGGAAACATCGATACCGTGAATGGGGTGCTTTGCCGGGTGTTTGCTGCCAAAATATTGCGGGTCGGTATCGCCATAGCGCGATGGCGAAGCCAGAGGCTCCAGGCCAAGATCAGATGTCGTGCAGGACACAAACAGCAATAATAGGGGAAGCAGGGCGAGCCCGAGGGGAGACATGGTGAACCGGTCCGAATCAGATGAACATCGTTTCGCTGTGTTCTAACGCAAAATACGGCGATAAGGAAACACCCTGTCAAGTCCGGATCACGTGGTTTTTACCATTGTGTGCCAGGCATAGCCGCGAAACAATGATTCAACCTTGATTTGAGTGGCGGCCTGGCTGCGCATATGGTCAAACAGTTGCTGGCGCGGATACACCTGGAAACGCTCCAGCCAGGCAAAAAGGCCTGCCTTGAACCAGGCGGGCAGTCTTTCCTGTTGACCGAAATCGACGATGTGGAGTGAACCTCCATGATTCAGCATGGACAGAGCATTGGTTATAGTTGCCTCCCAGGCCGGAATCATCGACAGGGCATAGGAAATGAAAATACGATCAAAACGGATTTGTGGAAAAAGCAGGGCTGCGTCGAATGATGACGCATCGCCGACGGCAAGTGTGAGGTCCAATTGTGCCCGTTCAGCCAATTTTTTTGCCGTGTCGAGCATTTCGCGTGAAATATCCAGTCCATGGAAATGGGCTTCAGGGTAGTGGCGGTTGGCAAGCAGGAGATTGCGACCGGTTCCGCAACCCAGTTCAAGAACATGGCCGCCGATGGGAACCTCCAGATGCCTGATCATGTGGTCACGCCCGAGAAGGTAGTATTTCCGGGTCAGGTCATAGATGTGTTTCTGACGGCGGTACATTCCATCCATCTGTGCAGCATGGGTGGTCACGCTCATCAGGCCTGTTTCACGTAGAGATGAAAACCGCCATAGATGGCGGAGCGATCCCGGCGACAATAGTCTTGAGATTCCGCCTGACGGTAGTGCCATTGTCCAAGAATTTCAGATGAAAGGCGCCCTTCCAGATTGGAGGCTTGACCTGCCGTGCGGAAGATGACCCGGGCACCGGGGGTGGCGGTTCGTGTGATCTGCTGCCATAGCGCGTTGATTTGCCTGTCATTCATCCAGTCCTGGGCATCCAGGAGGACGTAGCGATCCACCGAGGCTGCGGCCTTTCGTGTCAAAAGGTCCGTAAAGTTGCAATGATGGACCGTGACATTTGCCGCGCCCTGGCTGATCGTTTTGTGATGATCCTTTTCCAGATAGGCTGGCAAAGCGGCCGTGCCCGGTTCGGGGTATTGGCGCGCGAAAGCCTGCCAGGCAAAGTAGTTTTCGCGCAGCGGGAAGTGACAGGCGAGTTTTTCGAGTCTCTGGCTCAGGACACTCGCCATGGACGCACCATCACCGGCTGCAAGCAATTCATCATATTGTGCAGGGGGTATGCCAAGTCCGAAAAGCGATGCCTTGCTGCGGGTGACCCAACGGATCGCCGGTCGATCGAACAGAGGGGCAAGTTTCTCCTCGAAAAAGCGACGCTGCTCGCGAGGATTGCGCGCCTGCATCAGGTCTGACGGATCGACTCCGTGCAGCCTTGCAACAAGATGTCCGGCCGTGATGAACCATCCCAGCAGCCCGGTCTTGTAAAAATTCCGGTTGAAATCCGCAACGCGCCGCCTGCCGCGCCAATTGCGCTGTTCCCAATAGCGACGCGAGGCGCTGTCCAGATGTGGCGCTATGAAACGATCATAGGCCTGGCTATTGAAACGCTGATCAGCTTTGCCGAAAAATCGCAACACGTCGCCATGGCCGGGCAGGTGAGCGATGGCTGTCAGCTTCAGGCGGTTGAGTGCAATATGCGCCCTGTTCAGGTCGACGGCATCAATATGTGCCGGTTTGCGGGTCAGATAGGCCAGAATATTGCAGCCACCGGAGGCAATGGTAACGATGCGATGGCTTTCGCCAAGCGCCATGGCCTCCATATCGATCTGCGGATCTTCCCATATCTGCGCATAGACGAGACCGGAAAAGAAACGTGCAAACACACGTTCGGACAATCCCTGACGGGAAAAAAGCTTGTTTTGATACACAGCGCGGCTGATGTGCCGCCCGCCCACCGCCATGGTTGTATCGTTCATCGCATCCGACATGAATCGCGCACTCCGTGAGATCACATGAGATGCGGATAAGGCCGGGCAATGACAGGGATGTGACGCGGTAACGACACTTGTGTGACGCATTGGCAAATGCAGGTCACGCCCTGTCGGTCGTGGCCTGCATACACGTGTCAGTTCTTGCCGAAACCACCCGATGTCGGCGTTGTCACAATGACGGCTTCTCCGGCCTGCAGCACCGTCTGGTCACAGCCGCGCAGGGCGGTCACTTTCCCGTCAAGGCGACGAACCTCGGTTTTGCCGACCTGGCCGTTGCCGCCGCCATCCATGCCTTCAGGCGGGCGTGTGCGATGGGATGACAGGATGGCGCATTCCATTTCCTGCAAAAAGCGGATTGTGCGGCGCGTACCGTCACCGGCATCAAAGCGACCCTTGCCGCCGGATCCCTGGCGGATATGGAAGTCTTCCAGCAGGACCGGAAAACGCATTTCAAGGATTTCGGGGTCCGTCAGCCGCGAATTGGTCATGTGCACATGGACACCGGATGTGCCGGCAAATCCCTGGCCGTTGTTCATCTGTCCGGCAGGCGAGCCCGAGCAGATGGTCTCGTAATATTGATAGGTGTCATTGCCGAAGGTCAGGTTGTTCATCGTGCCCTGACTGTTGGCCATTGCGCCCAGTGCGCCGAAGATGGCGTTGGTCACATGTTGTGAGGTTTCGACATTACCTGCGACGACCGCTGCCGGGTAGGCGGGTTTCAGCATGCAATTGTCGGGCACGATGATCCTGATGGGGCGAAGACAGCCGGCATTCATCGGGATAGATCCTTCAACCATCACCCGGAAACAATAAAGAACAGCGGCGCGGGTAACCGGCTCGGGGGCGTTGAAGTTGTTCTTCATCACGGGCGACGTTCCGGTAAAATCAACTGTCGCGGTACGCTGCTGGCGATCAACACTGATCTTGACCTTGATGATCTGCCCGGTATCGGTCGGGTATTCATAGGAGCAGTCAGCCAGCGCGTCGATGACCCGGCGCACGCTTTCAGCCGCATTGTCCTGGACATGGCCCATATAGGCCTCCACGACGTCGAGACCAAAATGAGCGGTCATCTTGCGCAATTCCGCAACGCCTTTTTCATTGGCTGCGATCTGGGCTTTGAGATCGGCGACATTCTGCTGAACATTGCGCACCGGATAGGGATGGTCGCGCAGCAGATCGATCAGTTCGGCCTCGCAAAAACGGCCTTTGTCGACAATGCGGAAATTGTCGATCAACACGCCTTCTTCATCCACACTTGTTGCCAGGGGTGTCATTGATCCGGGCGCTGTTCCGCCAACATCGGCATGGTGACCGCGCGAGGCGGCGTAAAAGAGAATTGTTGTTCCACTGTCGTCAAAGACCGGTGTCACAACGGTGATATCGGGCAGATGGGTGCCGCCATTATAGGGTGCGTTGAGTGCAAAGACGTCGCCGGGATGGATGTCACCCTCATTCAGCCGGATAATGGTTTCTACCGAGCGGTCCATGGACCCCAGGTGAACAGGCATATGCGGGGCATTGGCGACCAGCGCGCCGGTGCGGTCAAAAACCGCACAGGAAAAATCCAGCCGTTCCTTGATATTGACCGAATAGGCAGTGTTTTGAAGGGTAACGCCCATCTGCTCGGCGATCGACATGAACAGGTTGTTGAACACTTCCAGCATGATCGGATCGGCGTCCTGGGTGCCGATGGCATCCAGACGGCGCATTTTTTCAAAGCGGCGCATGACAATGTGGTTCAATGCGTTGATTTCAACGCGCCACCCGGCTTCCACGACAATGGTCTGATTGGCCTCGATGATCAGCGCGGGGCCGTTTAATGATTGTCCGGGCAGGAGGCCGTCACGCGTGTAGACAGGGGCATCCTGCCATTGGCCGCCTGAAAACAACCGGCACTGACTGTTTGCATCAGGCACATGGCTGCTCAGCGCTTTCTGGCGCTCGGCGCTGGCATTGCTGCGTTTGTCCTTGCTTTCGACTGACACGGCTTCAACGATAATGGTCTTGTTTTCATAGATGAAACCGAATTGGGCCTTGTGGGCTGCCGCAAAGGAGGCAAGGGAATTGTCGATCGATCGGTCGGAAAAGACGATGGGCAGCGTCGTGTCCGTGCCGTCATAGCGCAGATGCAGAAGCGGGCGCCATTCCATGGCATCGTCAGGGACCTGCTGTTCACGCAACTCGTTGTTGGCGGCCTTTGCCAACCGGTCGATCAAGGCGGCGATCTCACCACTTGTTTCTTCTGCCAATGGTTTGACGAGCGCCTGCTGGCGCGAGGCAAACAGGGTTGCAAGGCCGATGCCATAGGCGGACAGAAGGCCGGAAAACGGGTGTATCAAAATGGCTTCCATGCCCAGCGCGTCGGCAACAAGACAGGCGTGCTGTCCTCCCGCGCCGCCAAAACAATTGAGCAGGTAGCCGGTGACATCGTAGCCACGCTGCACGGAAATTTTCTTGATGGCATTTGCCATGTTCTCCACGGCAACGGTGATGAAACCCTCGGCAACCTCTTCGGGCGATTTTCCGCCACCCACAATTGCTGCAAGTTCGGCAAATTTGTCATGCACGACCTGTGTGTCGAGCCTTTCATTTTGACCGGGCCCAAAAATGGCAGGAAAATAGTCCGGTTGCAGCTTGCCGAGCATCACATTGGCATCGGTGACAGCCAGCGGCCCGCCGCGGCGGTAGCAGGCCGGGCCTGGATTGGCGCCGGCGGAATCCGGACCGGCGCTGAAACGGCCGGCCTCATAGTGCAGAATGGATCCACCGCCTGCCGCAACGGTGTGAATTTGCATCATTGGTGCGCGGATGCGCACCCCGGCCACTTCGGTGTCGAAGGCGCGTTCGTATTCGCCATCAAAATGGGCGACATCGGTCGATGTGCCGCCCATGTCAAAGCCGATCACCTTGTCGAAGCCGGCCAGTTGTGCTGTTTCCACCATGCCGACAACGCCGCCGGCAGGCCCTGAAAGGATGGCGTCCTTGCCCTGAAACAGGTTGGCTGCGGTCAGACCGCCTGATGACATCATGAATTTCAGCGACGGCGACGCAGGTCCGGCATTGCCCGAACCGGCGTTCAACCCGGCATTCAGGGCGGAAGCGACTTCATCGACATAGCGCCGCAATATGGGTGAGAGATAGGCATCCACGACGGTGGTGTCGCCGCGCCCGACGAGCTTGGCCAGTGGCGATATTTCGTGGCTCACCGAGATTTGTGAAAAGCCGACCTGCCGGGCAATATCGGCGACGAGGGCTTCATGTTCAGGATAGCTCCAGGCATGCATGAACACGATGGCGACGGCATCGATACCGTCGGCCTTTGCCGCCTGCAATGTCTGTTGAATGCCCTGTGGCTCGGGAATGGCCTCCACGGTGCCGTCGGCACGCACGCGCTCTTCAATCTCGATCACCTGCTGGTAGAGTTGTTCGGGCAGGATGATTTCCTTGGCGAAGATATCGGGTCTGGCCTGATAGGCGATTTTGAGCGCGTCACGAAAACCTTTGGTGATGACAAGCAGGGTCCTGTCGCCCTTGCGCTCGAGCAAGGCATTGGTGGCGACCGTGGTGCCCATTTTCACCTCATTGATGAGGTTTTCAGGGATAGGGTCTCCATTGGCAATGTCCAGCAATTCGCGGATGCCCTGGATGGCGGCGTCGCGGTAGGCTTCAGGATTTTCTGAAAGCAGCTTCTTTTGAATGAGGTCACCCGCTGGTGTGCGACCGATGATATCGGTAAAAGTGCCGCCGCGATCGATCCAGAAATCCCATTGGGCTGCCATATTGCTGCTCCTCCTGCGGCAGACTATCCGCCTGTCTTCAGTTCATAGGGCAATTGCCTCCCGAACAGCAATATGCCGATCAGGAAATGCGCGCTTTGCGGCCCAGCCAGACCACAGATCCGACAGCAACCGCAAATGCAATCGTCAGATTGGAGATATGCTCGCCCAGCAGCAGCGCCGACAGGCCAAGCGTTACAAAGGTCTGCAGCAGTTGAACCTGTCCGACCCGGGCAATGCCCCCCGTCACAAGTCCGGCATTCCAGAACAGAAAACCGGCAAACATGGATCCATAACCCAAATAGGCCAGCGCCCAGAGCGCATCGGTTTGCGGTGCCATGATGCCGGTCTTCCAGGTCAGAGCCGTGCCAAGGGCGGCAATGGGCAGGGTCAGGACAAGCGCCCAGGATATGGTTGCGCCACCGCTCATCAGGCGCGACAGTCGGGCCGAAAGCACATAGCCAAGCGATGCGGAAAATCCGGCGGCGAGCAACCAGAGATCGCCGATCGTCAGACTGAAATCCGATTCGATCAGCGAGAAGGTCAGGACAAGGGCGGCGCCCAACAGGCCCAAACCCCAGAACAGTAGTCCCGGTTTTTCTCCACCGATCAGGGCGGCAAAGATCGCGGTCATCAGCGGCAGGATTCCCAGTATGACGCCGCCATGGCTCGCGGGAACGGTCTCCATGGCAAGCGTGGCGAAACCGGGAAAGCCGAAAACCAGCAATAGTCCGGCCATGAATATTTCGGGCGTCTTGGGGATGGCGAGCCGGTGTTTGCCAATCATAAGAAAGGGGATGGCCGCGCTTGATGCGATCACGGCCCGAAAAAACGTCAGGAACCAGGGTGAAAATCCATGCAGTGCTATATGGGTCATTGGCAGGGTTGCGCCGAAGATGGCAACGCCTATGCAACCCAGCAGCATGCCGATGGTCTGTGGTGTCAATTGAAAAATGCTGGTCACGTGGATTCCGCGCTGGGGTTGAATTGCTATCCCGTAGCGGCTTGGAGGAGTATCGTCCAATCAATTGGATTGATTGAACGATCTTTGTCGGTTGTGGTTGGGCCAAACAGGGCGCCGGCGCGTTGAATGGGCCGTTTCAGGCGGCTTCGAGCTGTCTGGTCACCAGATCGAACAGAACCCGTGATGCGGGTGATAATTCCTCGTTGCGCCGCCTGATGAGCGAATAGGGTGTCACGGCCAGATCCTGCGCCACATCAAGGATTTCAATGCGCGCGCCCAGGCCATCCTGGCTTTTGAAAAACTCGGCCACAGAGCGGGCGACCGGTGCTACGGCATTGGTCTGGCTGATGGCCACCAGGGTCAGAAGCAGCGATGACGTGCTCAGCACTTTGGCTGGCAATGCGATGTGGCGCTGCACAAGGTAGTCTTCGACGGTTTTGCGGATCAGGGATTTTTCAAGCTGAAAAACCCAGTCAAAGAGCACACATTCCTGCAGATCCGGTTTGGCTGCGCGGGTCAGTTGATGGCCTTTCCTGACGATGAGGCTAACCGGTTCGCTGTCAACAACGCGGGCGTGAAAGTCTTTCAACTCGTGCTGAACAGGCACCCTGCCAATGACAAAATCAAGAGATCCGGTCAGCAATTGCTCCGTCAGTATGTCGCTGGTGTCGACGACAATGCTGATTTCCAGCTTCGGGTGGCGCAGCCGGGATTGCTTGATGGCGGGCAGGAGAAATTCCACCGCAGGACCGGTGACTGAGCCTATCGACACCTTGCCGCCGTAGCCTGACTTGAGTTCTTCGATTTCCCGCTCGACTTCATGCAGTCCCCTCAATACGGACTGCGAACGGATTGCCAGACGAAGCCCGTATTCCGTCAGAACAATACCCTGTGCGTGGCGATCATATAATCGGACGCCGACAATCTTTTCGATTTCTGCCGACAGGCGCGAAGCTGCCGGCTGGGAAATGGATAGCCGGATGGCGGCGTCACTGACGCGGCCGGTCTCCTTGAGGGCAACCATCAGGCGCAGATGGCTGAGTTTCAAACCTTTGTTGATAAAATTTGGCTGCTGTTGGTCCATGGTCATTCGAATGGGCATCTCCGGGTGCTTCGGTTGAATGTGGTTATGTGCAAGCGATTACCCTAAATATAACATTAAAGATATATAGATTGAGTAAATTCGAATTTGACGGATATATTGTTGCTTCATAGAGTGCGGCGATCAGCTCTGAAACAGAGTCTGACAATGAAACGGGCGGCCAGGCCGTCATCAGGGAGAGAGTCAACAGCGGCAACTTCACGTCAGGATACGTAAACCGTGTTGGCGGTCTTCAGCTTCTCGGGAGGAAATTATGAAGATCTTACAGACAGTCATTGCCTCGTTTGCAATGGCAGCCACAGTATTTGCCGGCGCCGCCATTGCTGCGGACAAAGGCACAATCGGAATCGCCATGCCGACAAAATCGTCAGCACGCTGGATTTCGGACGGCAACAGCATGGTGGAGCAGTTTGAAGCCGCCGGCTACAAGACAGACCTTCAATATGCGGAAGACGATATTCCAAACCAATTGGCGCAGATTGAGAACATGATCACCAAGGGTGCAAATGTTCTGGTGATTGCGGCCATTGATGGAACAACGCTTTCAAATGTGCTGGAAAACGCAAATGCCGCAGGCATCAAGGTCATTGCTTATGACCGGCTGATCCGAGACAGCGGTCATGTGGATTATTACGCCACCTTCGACAATTTCCAGGTTGGCGTGCTGCAGGCCGAGGCTTTGGTCAAAGGTTTGAAAGCAAAGGGTGACGGTCCCTATAATGTCGAGCTTTTCGGCGGATCTCCGGACGATAACAACGCGTTTTTCTTCTACAATGGTGCAATGTCCGTCCTTCAGCCGATGATCGATAGCGGTGAAGTCGTCATCGTATCGGGCCAAATGGGCATGGATAAAGTCGGCACCCTGCGTTGGGACGGTGCTGTTGCACAGGCACGCATGGATAATCTGCTGTCGGCCTTCTATACGGAGAAGGATGTGGACGGAGTCCTGTCACCCTATGATGGACTATCCATCGGAATCCTTTCATCCTTGAAAGGTGTTGGTTACGGATCTGCCGACAAGGCGATGCCCATCGTGACAGGTCAGGATGCGGAAGTACCTTCCGTCAAATCCATTCTTGCCGGTGAGCAGAACTCGACCGTGTTCAAGGATACCCGTGAACTTGCTCGCGTCACAGTCGGCATGGTTGATGCCGTTCTGGGCGGCGGTGAACCGGAAATCAACGATACGAAAACCTATGACAATGGTGTGAAGATCATACCGTCCTATCTGTTGAAGCCGGTTTCTGTGGACAAGAGCAATTGGGAAGAAATCCTGATTGGCAGCGGCTACTATACCAAGGACCAGATTCAATAGGTCTGGTATCACCTTGCGGGCGGGAGCCGGTGGTTTCCGCCCCCATCAATGCAGCATGCAGACAGTTCGGGCAGTGTCATGACACAGGCTGAAGCACCTTCGCAGCAGTCCACATCTTCATCTGGCTATTCCGGCGAGGCGAATTCCCGCGAGGCCAATTCCCGCTTGGGTGCCGATCAGGACATAATCCTGGAGATGCGGCACATCACCAAAAGCTTTCCGGGTGTCAAAGCCCTTGATGACGTCAGTCTGAAAGTGCAACGCGGAGAAATTCATGCGCTGGTCGGCGAAAATGGTGCCGGCAAGTCGACATTGATGAAGGTTCTCAGCGGTGTCTATCCGCATGGCAAATACGCCGGTGATATCGTCTATAATGGCGAAGTGCTGGCCCTGCGCGGCATTGCCGACAGCGAAAGCAAGGGCATTATCATCATTCATCAGGAGCTTGCACTTGTGCCGCTTCTGTCGATTGCCGAAAACATCTTTCTTGGCAATGAAATTTCGTCAAAGGGTATCATTGACTGGCCTGAGACCAACCGCAAGACCTCCGAACTTCTTCGCAAGGTCGGTCTTTCAGAAAACCCGGAATCCCTGGTTTCGGATCTGGGTCTTGGCAAGCAACAACTCATCGAAATTGCCAAGGCGCTCTCCAAGGAAGTCAAGCTGCTCATTCTGGATGAACCAACATCATCGTTGAATGAAAAGGACAGCGATACATTGCTGGCGCTTCTGACAGAATTCAAGGCGCGCGGAATTTCCTCCATTCTCATCTCGCACAAGCTGAACGAGATATCGCGAGTCGCCGACACGATCACCGTGCTGCGCGACGGAACATTGGTCAGTACGCTGGACTGTCATGCACAGGCGATCAGTGAAGACCATATTATTCGAGACATGGTGGGCCGTTCTCTTTCCGATCGGTATCCTCCCAGGACCCCGCAGATCGGCGATGCCGTGATGCAGGTGCGCGACTGGACGGTCCACCATCCGCTTTACCCGGACAACAAGGTTGTCTCGGGCGTCGATCTCGATTTGCGGCGCGGAGAAGTTCTTGGCATTGCCGGGCTTATGGGGGCAGGTCGCACAGAGCTTGCCATGAGCCTGTTTGGCCGTTCCTATGGCCGCAATATCAGCGGAGAGGTGATGATCAACGGGAAAGCCGTTGATCTGGGCACCATCCGCAAGGCCATTGATGCCGGTCTGTGTTATGTGACCGAAGACCGCAAGCAATATGGTCTGGTTCTCGATCAGAGCATTCAGCGCAACATACCGCTGGCCAATCTGAACGCTGTTGCCCAATTCGGTCTGATCGATGAAAACCGGGAATTGGCTGTTGCCAATGACTATCGCGAGAAGATCAATATCCGCTGTCCGGATGTATCGCAGCAGACCATCAACCTGTCGGGCGGCAATCAGCAAAAGGTGGTGCTCAGCAAGTGGCTGTTTGCCGACCCTGAAATTCTGATTCTGGATGAGCCCACCCGCGGCATTGATGTCGGGGCCAAATACGAGATTTACACAATCATTCGTGATCTGGCTGCAGCGGGCAAATCAATCATCGTTATTTCCTCGGAAATGCCCGAACTGCTCGGCATCTGTGACCGTCTCTACGTCATGAACGAGGGGCGGTTTGTCGGCGAGCTTTCAGTTGCCGAGGCCACACAGGAAAAGATCATGTCGATGATCGTAAGAGCGAGCGCTTGAAACATGAATGATGAGACCCCTGAAACCGCTGGTGCGCTGAAGGCCAAGCCGAAAACCTCGATGCATTTCATTCGCACGCACCTGCGCGAATATGGTATCCTGATTGCACTGATTGTCATCATGGCATTTTTTCAGTTCATGACCGGCGGGATTTTGCTCAAACCGGTGAATCTGACCAATCTGATTTTGCAGAACAGCTACATCATCATCATGGCTGTCGGCATGCTTTTGGTGATTGTCGCGGGTCATATCGACCTGTCTGTCGGCTCGGTGCTCGGATTTATCGGGGCGCTGGCTGCTGTCATGATTGTCGAATATGATATCAATTACGTCGTGACGGCCATTGTCTGCCTTGCTGCAGGTGCAGCCATCGGCGCCATGCAGGGATACTGGATTGCCTATTTCAAAATTCCGGCCTTTATCGTCACCCTGGCGGGAATGCTGGTCTTCAAAGGCCTGACATTGTGGTTGCTTGCCGGCCAGTCCATTGGCCCGTTTCCAAAGAATTTTCAGCTGATATCATCGGGCTTCATCCCCGATTTGTTCAAGGCGGAGGGTATCAATCTTTTCTCTCTGTCTCTGGGAGTCCTGACCGCTTCGATCCTGATCATCCTGAGTGCCCGCTCGCGCATGCATCAACAAAGGATCGGCATCGTCGATGAGCCCTTTGCGTTCTTCTTTGCAAAAAACGCGATCATCGCCTTCGCCATCATCTATCTTTCCTATCTGCTGGCCGCTTTCAGAGGCTTGCCGAATGTGTTGATCATCATGGCGTTCCTGATCAGCGTCTATACTTTCATTGCCAGCAAAACGACCATTGGACGGCGCATCTACGCCATTGGCGGCAATGAAAAAGCTGCCAAACTTTCCGGTATCAATACCGAGCGCCTGACATTCCTGACCTTTGCAAATATGGGAATGCTGGCTGCGCTGGCGGGTCTGGTCTTTGCGGCCCGCCTCAATACGGCAACGCCCAAGGCCGGTTTCGCTTTCGAACTGGACGTTATTGCGGCTGTCTTTATCGGTGGCGCATCCATGAGCGGCGGTGTCGGCACGATCATCGGCGCTGTCGTGGGCGCCTTCATCATGGGCGTCATGAACAATGGCATGTCCATTCTGGGCATTGGTATTGACTGGCAACAGGTCATCAAGGGCCTTGTCCTTCTCGCCGCCGTGATTTTCGATGTTTACAACAAGAACAAGGCCTGATGGCAGGAGGCGATAATGCTGGTATCTCAGATAAAAGACCGAAATGGACAAACGCGTGTGGTCGCCCGCGATGGCACCGAGGCCTATTTCGTCAATGGCGACCAGTCGCTTTATGAGCTTGCACTGGCCAGCGCCCGTGCCGGGGCAAAGCTGGAAGACAAGATTGAAAGTCTTGGATTTGGCGAAGCTGTCGATCTGAACCTTGCCTATGAAGAAGATCGTATCCTGTCGCCGATCACGCACCCCGATCCGGCCCATATGCATCTGACCGGCACGGGGTTGACCCATCTGGGATCGGCCTCCACCCGCAATGAGATGCACAAGAAACTGGATGGAGAAGGTGAAGACAAACTGACCGACTCCATGAAGATGTTTCAGATGGGGCTGGAAGGCGGAAAACCAACCGCGGGTGAATGCGGCGTTCAGCCGGAATGGTTTTACAAAGGCAATGGCACAATGGCGGTTGCGCCCGGGGGCACCCTCGTTTCACCGGAGTTTGCGCAGGATGGTGGTGAAGAGCCGGAGATTGCCGGCATTTATGTGATCGATGAAAACGGCCAGCCTTTTCGGGTTGGCTTTGCCTTGTCAAACGAGTTTTCCGACCATGTGACCGAGCGGGTGAATTATCTGTTCCTGGCGCATTCGAAATTGCGTCCTGCCGCCTTTGGACCGGAAATTCTGCTCGGCGACCTGCCTACAGATATTCGCGGTACCTCGCAGATATCACGGGCTGGAGAATGCATCTGGAAAAAACCCTTTCTGTCCGGCGAGAGCAACATGTCGCACAGTATTGCCAATCTGGAGCACCACCATTTCAAATACGACGTGTTTCGCCAACCGGGCGATGTCCATGTGCATATGTTCGGGACGGCAACGCTCTCTTTTGCCGACAATATTCGAACGCAGTCGGGCGATGTGTTTGAAATTGAAGCACCGCAATTCGGCCTGCCGTTGAGAAACAGCTTGGAGCAGGTGGACGCAGTGAAACCGCAAAGGCCGGTTTCAGTCTCGGTTCTGTAATCAGCCAACAGCTCAATTCCCCTTGAGCGTGAAGTGTGAGAAATGACCTTTAAGAAAGCTACATGGCCCAGAAAACTGCGGTCGCAGGAATGGTTTGGCGGTACATCGCGCGACCACATCTATCATCGCTCCTGGATGAAAAATCAGGGCCTGCCTGCAGACCTTTTTGACGGTCGACCGGTGATCGGTATCTGCAACACATGGTCGGAACTGACCCCATGCAATGCGCATCTGCGCGACCTTGCACAGCGCGTCAAACACGGCATCTATGAGGCTGGCGGATTGCCGCTGGAATTTCCGGTTTTCTCTCCAGGTGAAAGTTCGCTTCGACCGACGGCGATGATGTATCGCAATCTGTGCGCGATGGATGTTGAAGAAGCGCTGCGGGCCAATCCCCTTGATGGTGTCGTTTTGATGGTTGGCTGTGACAAGACGACACCGGCTCTGATGATGGGTGCTGCCAGTGTGGATATTCCAGCCATTGCCGTGACCGGCGGTCCCATGTTGAGTGGCCAGTGGCGTGGCCAGACTCTGGGCTCGGGCACAGCGCTTTGGCAAATGAGTGAAATGGTAAAATCCGGGGAACTGAACCAGACGGATTTTCTTGACGCCGAGCAGGCGATGTCGCGGTCGCCTGGCTCGTGCAACACAATGGGCACGGCCTCCAGCATGGCTTCCATGGTGGAAGCATTGGGTATGGCTCTGTCTGGCAATGCTGCCATTCCGGCGGTTGACAGCCGACGCCGCGTGATGGCGCAATTGACCGGTCGACGCATCGTGGACATGGTCAAGGATGATCTCAAACCGTCTGATATATTGACCCGCAATGCCTTTGAAAATGCCATCCGCACCAATGGCGCCATTGGCGGTTCCACCAATGCGGTCATCCATCTGCTGGCCATTGCAGGCCGCATTGGCGTTGATCTGACGCTGGAAGACTGGGACCGGTTGGGACGGGACATTCCAACCATCGTCAATCTGATGCCTTCGGGGCAACACCTGATGGAGGATTTTTACTATGCCGGCGGATTGCCGGTGGTCCTCAAGAGCCTGTTGGACGGGGGCAAACTGCATGCCGATGCGCTGACGGTTTCCGGTCAGAGCATCGCCGAGGATATCGGCGACGTGCAAAACTGGAATGAGGATGTCATTCGTCCTGTTGAACAAGCACTGACACAGCAAGGTGGCATTGCCGTGCTGAAAGGCAATCTGGCGCCCAACGGGGCTGTCATCAAACCCTCGGCTGCCAGTCCGCACCTGATGCAACACACGGGGCGTGCCGTCGTTTTTGAAGACATTGATGACTACAAGGCCCGGATCAATGATGACGCGCTTGATGTTGACGAGACCTGCATCATGGTGATGAAAAACTGTGGCCCGCGCGGCTATCCTGGGATGGCGGAAGTCGGCAATATGGGACTGCCCCCCAAGGTCTTGAAAAAGGGCATCAAGGACATGGTGCGCATATCGGATGCACGGATGTCCGGTACCGCCTATGGCACCGTGGTTTTGCACACGTCGCCGGAGGCCGCCATGGGTGGTCCCCTGGCGATTGTTCAAAACGGTGACATGATCGAGATCGATGTTGCCAATCGCCGTCTTCATCTCGATCTTTCTCAAGAAGAGATCGAGCGACGCCTTTCCGGATGGGTGGCCCCTGTTGGCAGACCCGTTAGCGGTTATGCGCGCCTGTTCCATGATCATGTCGAGGGCGCTGACAAAGGTGCCGATTTCGATTTTCTGACAGGTTCGCGTGGTCACGCGGTGCCGCGTGATTCCCATTAGATCCCTGTTTCATCACCTCTTTTGACGGAATTCGACTATGCATAACCATCAGCCTTACCGGATCGCCATTGTCGGTGTTGGTAAAATCGCCCGTGATCAGCATGTCCCGTCCATCTCGAAATCGGCAGATTTTGAACTGGCGGCGACGGTCAGCAGCGGCGATGGCCTGGAGGGGGTGGAAAACCACAGCAGTATCGATGCATTGCTGGCCCAGCGACCGGATATATCTGTCCTGGCGCTGTGCATGCCGCCCCAGGCACGGTTCGCATTTGCGCAAACGGCGCTGGAGCATGGAAAACATGTTCTTATGGAAAAACCGCCGGGCTCCACCATCAGCGAGGTGGAAACCCTGGCGGCTTTGGCCTCCAATCGTGATTGCGTTCTTTTTGCCACCTGGCATTCGCGGTTTGCACCAGCCGTTGAAAAGGCACGCTCATGGCTGGAAAACCGCCAGATAAAGCAGGTACGCATTGTCTGGAAGGAAGATGTGCGGCGCTGGCATCCCGGTCAGGAGTGGATTTGGGAACCCGGTGGCCTGGGTGTCTTTGATCCGGGTATCAACGCCCTGTCCATTCTGACTGAAATCATGCCCTATCGCATTCACCTTGCCTCCGCCACGCTGGATTTTCCGGAAAACAGAGAGGCACCGATTGCCGCCGAGTTGGTTTTTTCAGGTTTGCAATCAGCCGATATTTCTGCCGTTTTTGACTGGCGCCATGAAGGCCATCAAACCTGGGACATCCGGGTGGAAACGACCGATGGTGTTTTGCTGCTGACAGAGGGCGGCAGGGTGATGTCGGTTGACGGAGAGGTGATCATTGACAGGCCGGATACCGAATATGACGGGATCTATGGGCGATTTTCGCAATTGCTGGCCAAACGGCAATCGGAGGTCGATCTGGCGCCATTGAAACATGTGGCTGATGCATTCATGCTCGGCAAACGACGGATTGTCGAAACATTTCTATCCTGAATGCGCCGTTTGTAACCGGTGTTCATTCATCCAATTTTTTCGTTGTATTCAAGTCGGATCGTTTCTGATCAGCTCGGACAGGCGTTGAACCCCCTGCGTGATTGATGCGATATCCGGCAGCGAGAAGCTGAGCCGCATCGTATTGGTGCCGGTGCCATCGGTAAAAAACGCATGACCTGGAACAAAGGCAACCCGCGCCTGGCTGACTGCCCGCTTGAGCAATGCAGAGGTGTTAATATCGGGTGGCAGGGTTACCCAGACAAAAAGTCCGCCTTCGGGCTGCGTCCACGTCACACTGTCGGGCATATATGCTGCAAGGGCGGCCAGCATTGCATCGCGTTTGGCGCGGTAATGGATCCGGGCCTTTGATACCTGTTCCTCATAGAGCGTTTCGGCCAAACGCAGCAAAACGGCCTGATTGATCGCTGCGCTGTTGAGGTCACTGGCCTGTTTGATCAGAATTAATCGAGCTATCAATTGTTCTGAAGCGCAGATCCAGCCAATGCGAAGACCCGGTGTGAGGGTTTTTGAAAAGGTCCCGCAATAGATGACGCGCGAAGCATTGATGGATCCGACCGATGCTATGTCGAGCGCCTGCAGAGGTGCCAGATCCACGCCATCATAACGAAGCGCCGCATAGGCCGCATCTTCAATGATCGGAATGTCGAGATCCATTGCCAGGGCAAGCAGATCGTGTCGACCATCCAAGGGCAGGGTCTCACCGCTCGGATTGGAGAAATCGGGAACCACATAGGCGAATTTGACTTCACCGCCGGCATCCATCGCAGCCCGACGATAGGAATCCGGCGTGCGGTTGGTTTGACCCAGATGCAAGGTGTCATAGCGCGGTTCATTCGATGAGAATGCCTGCAGCGCACCCAGATAGGTCGGTGCCTCTACCAGAGCGGTATCTTTCGGGGACAGCAGCAGACGGCCCAAAAATTCGAGCCCCTGTTGTGAACCATTGGTGATGAGGATATTGCCTGCCGCGCAGGCCACCCCGCGTGACGCCATATGGTCCACAATCCAGGCACGAAGGGCTGGATCACCCTCGCTGATGGAATATTGCAGGACACGGCTGGCCTGAACCTTGTCGCTGAGCACATCCAGGTAGGCTTTGCTCACAGCTTCAACTGGAAACAGTGCCGGGTCCGGTATGCCACCGGCAAAGGAAATAATATCCGGCTGGTCCAGGAGTTTGAGAAGTTCGCGAATTTCGGACGCCTGCATGCGGGCCGCCCTGGCAGCGTAGCGCGGCTCCCAGAGTTCAGTATTTGCGGAAGGCATCTTGGAAAAAGTGTCTGTCATGGGCAATAAATGTCAGTAATGCTGACCTATTGTCAAGTGCAATTTGGATCAATGTTTTCGGGCCTTTTTTCAGCGTGCGGCATGGTTGCGGCATGGCTTGGCCGTGGCAAGGCTTTGATGCTTGTTTCATCTGCAACCCGGTAGCGCTGACTACTCGACCGGCAGGACCTGTGCTGTTAGTCTCTCGGTTGTTTTGGGGTATGATTCAACGGTCGAAATCGGTTTGGGACGGAGCATGGGATGTTGAATGAGACAAGTGGGCCACCGGCCTATCGTTGGGTGATTGTCATCGCATCTTCACTGATCCTGGCGATCTCAATGGGCGCGATTGTCAACGGCATTTCCGCCTTCGTCGTTCCCATGCAGGAGGCCTATGGCTGGCAAAGGGGTGAGGTTACCCTGATCAATATGGCTGGCATCATGGGACTTGCCTTTGGCGGGGTGGTCATGGGACGCCAGGCAGATAGACGCGGAGCAAGACCAATTGTGTTGTTCGGCGTCATTGTTCTGGGGCTTTGTTATCTGGCAGCCTCCCGGGTGACCATTCTGTGGCAACTCTATGTTTTGTTTTTCATCGCCGGTTTTTTTGGTGCCGGCGCCATTTTTCCGCCTGTCATGGCCATAGTCGGTCATTGGTTCCAAACCGGGGCGGGCATGGCCATCGGGATTGCCTCTGCAGGACAGGCCCTGGGGCAGGGTGGTATTCCGTTTGCCTCTTCCTTGCTGATCGCTGCATTGGGAATACAGGGCGCCTATGGTGCGACTGGATTATTCATGTTGGCGGCTATGGTGCCCCTGGCTTTGTTGCTGCGGCCGCCACCGGCTTTGACCGCAGCCCAGGACATGGCCGCGATGGCCGAAGAAGATACGGCCGTGCCCGCCAATGAGGTCATTTTCAGATTGAGCGTGGCGATCGTTTTGTGTTGCACCTGCATGTCGGTACCGCTGATCCATCTTGTGCCTTTGATCCAGGATCGCGGTTTTGCCCCGCAAGAGGCCAGCAGCGTGATTTTCGTGATGATGCTGGTTGCCATTGGAGGACGCCTGGCCTTTGGCAAACTGGCAGATGTGATTGGCGCATTGCCCGCCTATATGACTGCAACGGCCTGGATGACCCTGATGGTGTTTGGATTCATCTATGTGGAAAGTCTCAAGAGCTTTTACATCTATGCCATTGTCTACGGCTTTGGTTATGCCGGTGTCATGACCGGTGTGCTCGTGTCCATCCGTGTGTTGACCCCGCCTTCACGCAGGGCCTTTGCGCTTGGTATTGTCGGCATGTTCGGCTGGTTTGGACACGCCATTGGCGGTTATCAGGGAGGCCTGCTTTATGACTACACAGGAAACTATACGGCTGCCTATGCGGTGGCAGCGGTGGCGGGAATCTTGAACCTGATCGTGGTCAGCGGTCTCTATCGCAAAACCCGCGCTCCGGCACAAATGATTCCGGCCTGAATGGCGGCTGATCCCATGGCATGTCCTTGCCGCAGATTCAGAGGTTTCCGGAGGCTGCATAGCCATTGACGGACAGGGATAATTCCTCCGGCGTGAGGAGCACGCAGGCTTTTTCAAGGTCCATCGGGCGTCCCAGCAGGTAGCCCTGACCCTTGTGTACGCCGAGCATTTTAAGCGTATCAAGTTCGCCCTGTGTTTCAATGCCCTCGGCAACCAGTGATGTTCCTGTCTCGCGCGCGAAGAAAATGAGTGCAGTGGCAAGTGATCGCCGCGCCTTGTCCGTGTTGACGTCGCGGGTCAGCGTCATGTCGAGCTTGATAATGTCGGGCGCCAATTTGATGATATGGCGCAGGCTTGCATATCCGGCACCCGCATCGTCAACAGCCAGCTTCACGCCGGTAGCTCGAAGCCGCGCCAGCGAGGAACACAGTAAATCATAGTCAGCCACCTGTGAATGCTCGGTGATCTCCAGTACGATCCGATCCAACGGCCATTTTGACAAAAGATCTGGAAGCCTGTCACTCGTTATGGCCTCGGGAGAAAGGTTGAAGGACAGACTACCCGTCAAGGGAAGGGTGTGGAAAGCCTCCAGGGCTTTTTTGACGACTGCCAATTCCAATTCGACACCCAGGCCGGTTTCAGCCGCATCGCCAAACCAGAGATCCGGTGTGCGGTAAGGTTGTCCGTTGAAACGGCAAAGGGTCTCAAATCCCACAGGATCGGGCTGACTGAAGTCCCAGATCGGCTGATAGACAAGCGTAAAATCACCCGTGTCGATTACATTTCTAATTCTGGCGCGTTTTTCTTCGAGTTCGCTTGAAATCTGCAGTTTTTTGTTGACCTGGTGAGAGACCAGATCGGCAAACAAACGCATGGTTTCCAGATCGCGCTCGTTGAGAGACTTGTTTGGTTTTGTGCTGAGGCAACAAAATGAGCCATAGGCGCTTCCATCACGACGCTTGATTGGAATGCTCACATGTGAGCCAATCGGCAAATCGCTGGTTACCGACATGGACATGGCCAGAGGAAAATCAGAGGTATCGGGCATCATTTCCGGCAGGCGACCTTCCAGAATGTGCATGCAATACACTTCCTGGAGTGAAATTTTGTCACCGGGCTTGAGTACATTCTCAAGGCCAGGTGCACTAACCTGTCGAAAGACCGAGTCGCCGTCAACAAATTCAGTAAGATAGGCGATTTCCATCCCAAGGTGGGCGCGGACGGTCTCCAGCGCCTTGTCAATGAGATAGGAATCTTCATCTCCAGTAGAAATGGTATTAATGAGGGTCTTTGCGAAATTCTTCATGGTTTCATTTCTGTAAGCCAATGGATTTGGCTACAGAACAACAGAAACCGTTTAATATTTCGTATTCTCTATCATTAAGTTTATCTCAAATTGGATCGCAACCAGTAGAAGCCCGGTTTGCCGGATTTAAGATCGAGCGGTTGTCCGGTCCGAAACCCCTTCCCTAAAGGCTTCAGCCGAAAAACGGTTCAATCGCTTCGTCCGATTTGGTCCAATTTTTTCTGCAATGACATTCTGTCGATGCTGCTCATCGGCAGGTTGAGAAATATCGATATGCGACTGTTGAGCGTCCGATAGGCTTCTGAAAAGGCCAGATGAACTTCGGCAGCTGTTCCTGTGGCCGCAGCAGGGTCAATTATACCCCAATGAGCTGTCATCGGCTGACCTGGCCATACTGGGCAGGCTTCGTTTGCGGCGTTGTCGCAAACGGTAAAGACAAAATCCATTTTGGGAGCGCCTGCAACAGCAAATTCATCCCAGTTTTTCGAGCGGGCGAAGTCTGTATTGTAATTCATCTTCCTCAGGAGTTCGATTGTGTTGGGGTGAACCGCTCCCTTGGGTTGGGAACCCGCCGAATAGGCTTTGAAACGGCCATTGCCCAACCGGTTCATGATTGCCTCGGCGATAATCGACCTTGCCGAGTTGCCGGTACAAAGAAACAGCACATTGTATATTTGGTCGCTCAAAGGTCATCTCCTCATTGCAGGCCCCGTTATGCAGCCATGGCATTTTGACGACAATGAGCATGTCGCCCCTGTCAGCGGAAATCCTGCTTTTTATCAATATATCATGAATAATAGATATAAAATCGGTCAGCAATGGTCTTTTTGTGAATTTTTCGTGACAAACCAGCAGGTGACTATCGGGCGTCAGGCTCTGTGTGCTGTTGCACGATCGCTGGATTCAACCTGCTGTCTGATCCATGAATAGGTACTTTCAAGGCCGGCACGTAGCGGCTGGCAGGGCGCCCACCCGAGTTTTTCGGCGATCAGACTGTTGTCGGAATTCCTGCCCCTGACGCCAAGTGGTCCGTCAATATGGACCTTGTTCAAGGTCTTGCCGGCAATGGTGCACACCATATCCACCAGTTGATTGATGCTGACCATCTCATCAGAACCAATATTCACCGGACCTTCAAAGGTTGCGGATCGCATGAGCCGCAATGAGCCCTCGATACATTCATCAACATGCAGGAACGAGCGTGTCTGCTGGCCATCTCCCCATATTTCGATGGAACTGCCGTCCCGGGCTGAGGCCACCTTGCGGCATATCGCGGCAGGAACCTTTTCCTTGCCGCCATCCCACGTGCCCATAGGGCCAAATATATTGTGGTAGCGCGCCACGCGGTTGTGCATGCCATGGTTTCGATTGTAAGCCAGATACAGCCTTTCGCTGAAAAGTTTTTCCCAGCCATATTCACTGTCGGGAGCAGCGGGATAGGCTGAAGCCTCAGAGCAGTCCGGGTTTTCAGGGTCATCCTGATTGTAGGCAGGGTATATGCAGGCTGACGAGGAATAGAAAATTTTCCTGATGCCCTTGTTGAGGCAGGCGTCGAGCATGTTCAGGTTGATTGTCGCTGAATTGTGCATGATATCGGCGTCATTATCGCCGGAAAATATGTAACCGGCACCGCCCATATCGGCCGCCAGTTGGTAAACTTCGCAATAGTCGTGTTCAACGATGGAGCGACAGAAACCCGCGTCGCGCAGATCACCAATGACAAACTCGTCTGCCGCACTGGTGCAATGCTCGTGCGTCTTCAAATCGACACCGCGCACCCAAAACCCCTCATCTTTGAGACGCCTAGCGAGATGCCCTCCAATGAAGCCGCCTGCACCACAGACCAATGCCTTTTTCATTTGCACATATCCTATTTCATTTTTCGAGGTAAGCCCCCCCATTGCAGGACAATTGCCATTTTCTGCTGAGCATTGAACACTATTGATTGTCCGCTAGAGGGTGGACCTGATGGATTTCATACTCAATAAAGACAGATCAATTGGTTGCCGTTTTCTTCCAGAGTTTCAAGCCAATAAAAATGACAGAGCACATGACAAGACTGATTATTCTGGAGAGCAATATATCTGTAAAGGGTGGTCATTATCAGACCACTCCTCTGGCGATTTCAAAAACCTATCCGAAATACGAACATCATCTCCTTTGCGACGGGGCGTTGCCGATGGCCTATCGCGGATCGATCCGATCGGTCAACACCTCCCTGGCGCGGGTGGAATGGAAATCGGTGAACGATCCGAACACGACATTGTTTAAAACAATGACGATCCATACGCGACGCATTCTGGGTTTGAGAAAAAGTTTTGCAGAGGTGATGCGTGCCTATTTTCAAACCTTGAAAATAACCAGGGATGACCATCTGCTGGTCCCCAGCTGCTCGAAGAGGCTGATGCGATCAGTCATTCAATTGTTACAGGCAGCAGCCGGCGCGGAATTTCCAACCATCCACATCCGTTGTATCGCCGAGAGCGAGCCGTTTGACTACATGGAGGAATTTGGCGTTGATACGCTTCGCGCACTGATCGATCAGAAACGGCTGTTTCTCTATACGGAGACGCAGGCCCATAGCGCCATCCTATTGCAGCAATATGGCATCAGAGCCAGCAACACACTCATTGTTCCGTGCAATGTATATCCAGACATGGAACGGCCCGATGCATCATGCGCAGTTTCCGACTCGCGCGGGCCATTGACCGTTGGTGTTTTGGGAGGGCCGCGTCGTGACAAGGGCAGCGACAGGATCGCGCCTATCGTCGAAGCGTTGCGGGCGCTCTTGGCAACCGACAGCGAAACCACGCAGGTGGATGTGATGGTGCAGGTGTCCGCGGCGTCGGCTGCACAGGAAAATCATATCTGCAACCGGCTACACAACCTTCCAGCCTGCCGGAATGGCGTGAATCTTCGGTTTCTCGAAACAGGCATTTCAAGGGATGAATATGTCAGGCAATTGTTTGCCTGTGATGTGCTTCTGCTTCCCTATCTTGCGGAGAAGCGACGCTACCAGGGTTCGGGAATCATATTGGATGCTGTCTTTGCCAAACGTCCGCTCATCCATACAAAAGGTATTGCCTTCGAAGAGTATCTTGACCATGGAAACGCAATGGAAGCGGTCAGTGATGCTGAGTTCGCGCAAAGGATTTACGCTTTGGGCCGGGACCGAGGGGCGCTTTTGGAAGGCGCCGAACGCGCATACGGGTTTGCGCGCCAAAAGATACAGAACCCACCTGTTCTGGAAAATGCCCGGTAAAACGGGCCAGTGATCTGGGCCAGTGATCTGGGTCAGTGATCTGGGCCAATGATCAGATATGGCGGCCATGCATCCCTCATGCCTCCCCATGCTTCCCCATGCTTCCCCATGCTTCCAAGGGGCTGCGCTGCAATATTAACGGCTCATTGTGGATCTTCAAACTGCGTCTTTTGGGCTCTCGCATTGGCAGGGCAAATCACGTACATACGATGCATGTCAATATTTGTACGTCTTGGAGAATTTGTGGCCATTACGGCATCGGAAGCATTTTCCGGTGTATTGGAAGCTGTGCGCACGCTGTTTGAAGGCGATCCGGAAACGCGGCGGCGTGTGGCCTTTTCCGTCGCCATGATCGCCTTGTCGGCCAAGATGGCGAAGGCGGACGGCATCGTGACGCCTGACGAAGTGGTTGCATTTCAGGATCTTTTTGAGATGCCGGATTCGGAAGCGCGCAATGTGGCGCGGCTTTACAATCTCGCCAAACAGGATGTCGCAGGTTTCGAATCCTACGCTTCGAAAATGGCTGAGCTTTGTGGGTCGGGTGAAGACAATTGCCTCGTCCTCGAAGATATTCTGGACGGGCTGTTCCATATCGCCAAGGCTGACGGTGTCATTCATGAAAAGGAACAGGCATTTCTGGCGCGGGTGGCCGAGATTTTTCACGTCGATGAAGCGCATTTTGAAAGAATTGTTGCGCGCCACACCTATGAAACGGAGCGCGACCCTTACGCGGTTCTCGGCGTCCATGCCGATGCGTCACTTGCCGAAATCAAGAAACAATACAGAAAACTGGTCTCCGAAAGCCATCCGGATCGCCTGATTGCACGCGGTGTTCCGGAGGAATTTCTGGCCATTGCCAATGATCGGATGGTTGTTTTGAATGCGGCCTTTGCGGCCATTGAAAAGGAACGCATGGCCAAATGACGCTGGTCAGACCTGATTTTACCGGGGCGGACGTCTGCCCGTCACCCAATTTTGGAGAGCGGCTGAACGGTACTGTCGATATGCTGGTTCTGCACTATACCGGCATGGACAGCGCCGATGAGGCGCTGCAATGGCTCTGCGCGCCGCAATCACAGGTTTCTGCCCACTATTTTGTGTTTGAAAATGGCCGGGCCGTGCAGATGGTTGCTGAGGAAAAACGGGCCTGGCACGCTGGAAAGAGTGTCTGGAAAGGGGAAAGCGACAGCAATTCGCGATCCATTGGAATCGAGATTGCCAATCCGGGGCATCAGGGCAACTACCCTGACTTTCCGCCAGCGCAGATGGAAACCGTCATCGATTTGTGTCAGAAATGCGCCGAGAGATGGGCAATTGCCCCCGAAATGGTTCTTGCTCACAGCGATATTGCACCGCAGCGCAAGGAGGATCCCGGCGAAAAGTTCCCCTGGCGATCACTTTTCGATTCGGGTGTCGGGCACTGGGTTGAACCGTCACGCGCGGCGGGGGGGCGCTTTTTTCAGCGTGGTGACTCCGGTCAGCCGGTGGAGGCGCTGCAGGCAATGCTTGGGCTCTACGGTTATGGAATTGATATAACAGGAAATTTTGATGAACATCTGGAAATTGTCATCAAGGCTTTCCAGCGGCACTTTCGACCCGAGAGGGTTGATGGAATAGCCGATGTCTCAACCATTGAGACGCTGCACAAGCTGTTGTCAGCCCTGCCGGTCCTGTCCAAATAAAGCATATATTGCAGCGCAATATATGTGAATCTTACAGCGTGTAACAGAACGTTACACTGCTGCCACCATTCAGGAAATTTCGAAACTAGGAATGAGACACGAATTTTGTTGATCGTCATGCGTGGTGCATTGGCGGCGTCTCGTTTGGAGTTATGGAATGAATAGAACTGGAACCTTCATTTGCGCGGCACTGTGTGTCGGCATGGTTTCACTCAGTGGTCATGCGATCGCGGAAGAAGCAAAAGACAAGGCAGGCAATGGCATCGACCTGGGTGCAATCGCATCGGCGATCTTCAAGCCTGCAGAGACAGCCAAAGTCAGTACCGCGCAAAAGAAGCGCAGCAGATATTCCAGACTGATCAATACCTATGCACGCAAACATGGCATTCCCAGTTCACTGGCGCATGCCGTTGTGCGGGTGGAAAGCAATTTCAACGCTAAGGCACGGGGCAGTTCAGGGGAAGTCGGTCTCATGCAGATCAAGCTGGGAACGGCGCGCATGATGGGCTATCGCGGATCCAAAAAAGATCTGTATGATCCGGAAACCAATATCAAATACGGCATGAAATATCTGGGTGGCGCGCACAAGCTCAGCGGCGGCGATACCTGTGGGACAATTTTACGCTACAATGCCGGCCATGCGGCCAAACGCATGAACCCGGTTTCTTCAAGATATTGCGCGAAAGTGCAAAAAATCACCGGCTAGACCCAATTGCGCGGGCACATGTGCTCGGGCAGTCGTTTAAGCAAGCCGACCTTGAAGCCCCCCATTTGAATGGCTCGACCAAACAGCTTTTCAATTGGGGGGCTTTTATTTTGAAAAGCGGATCCTGACACGCCTGTGCCAAATTGGATGGGCCCGTGACAAGGCGCATCGATTATTTCAGGCGCAACCTGTCTGCGCTTTGATGGTTGCCAACCTCTGCAATATCGGCGCGCATGTCGGAAGTGCTTTCAATTGCCTTCCGTCTCGGCTATCAGGGCGTGCCAGCTGGCCGGATAGCCGCTCTTTGCAATGTCGAAAGACAGCAGAGGGAGGAAAGTCCGGGCTCCACGGAAACACGGTGCCGGATAACGTCCGGCGGGGGTGACCCCAGGGAAAGTGCCACAGAAAGGAAACCGCCCCGCCTGCATTCCCGTCCATGGTCCCAATGGATCGATTGGGCGGACAGGAATGCTGGCGGGGTAAGGGTGAAAGGGTGGGGTAAGAGCCCACCGCATTTCTGGCAACAGAAATGGCATTGTAAACCCCACCGGGAGCAAAACCGAATAGGGATGACGCGGAGCGCAAGCTCCAGCCTGTTTCCGGGTCAGTCATCCGGGTGGGTTGCTTGAGGCAGGATGCAAATTCTGTCCCAGAAGAATGGCTGTCACGTCTGTCAAGAAATTGGCAGGCCATACAGAACCCGGCTTACAGGCCAGCTGGCATTTCAAACGACTGCAAAGCAGCGATTTTACGCAGATCCAAACCGGGGCGCAGGTCCGGGATTGGCTCGCTGTGTCTTTATCGCCGTCTTAAGTCTTGGTTAACCATAAATGCGCTTTAATGGCGGGCATGCAAGACATGTTTGATCGGCTATATCCCATTGACGCCCAAATTCTCCCATGTTATCCCAAATGGACTGTTTGTAGGGTGTTCAGGCGCTACCCTGTGGTGGGTTCGGAGTGATTGTCGCAATGCGGCAGCAATCGGCTCGCGTGACTTGCAGTCGGTGATCTCCGGAGGCAGCATGTTATGGTATTCAGGTCTGGAAACGGCGGTTTTGCGTAATGAACCGGTTCCTGTCCAACGCGACGAACAAAGTGGATGCGAAAGGCAGGGTTTCTGTGCCTGCCCAGTTTCGCAACGTGCTTGCGCGCCTGGATATTCAAGAACTTTACGCGATTCAGGATTTCGTCTTTCCGGCCATCACGGTTGGAGGTCCGGATCTTCTGGATCGTTACGAACGTCAGATCGACGGCGAGGACCCGTTCTCGCCGGATGCCAACGATATGTCTCTACTCATTCACGGCGGTGGCATATTCGTGAAGCTGGATGGCGAAGGCCGCTTGATGATGAACGAATTTATGCGGGACTATACCGGGATAACCGACCAGGTCACCTTTGTCGGGCGGTCGGATCATTTTCAGCTTTGGGACCCTGTTTGCTACGAGGAAAAAAGACAGGAAGCCCTGAGCCGGCGCTTGGCAGGCAGGCCAGCCCGCGCCGGGCAAGGAGAGACGGGATGACGGCGGATTCTGACGGCATGGAGCATGACGTCGGTGGCGGACCAATGCGCCACATCCCGGTTCTTCTTCAGCAGGTCATGATGACGCTGGACCCGCAGCCCGGGCAGGTCATTGTCGACGGCACATTTGGTGCCGGAGGTTACACAAGAGCCATTCTGGATGCCGGTGCGCAGGTAATTGCGCTTGACCGGGATCCGCAGGCCATCGCCGACGGCCAGAAGATGCTTGAAGCCTATCGCGGCAAGCTGCAATTGATCTGTTCGCGCTTCAGTGATCTGGACGAACATGCGCCGGAAGACGGGCTTGATGGTGTGGTGCTGGATATCGGTGTTTCATCCATGCAGATCGATGAGGCGGAACGCGGTTTTTCCTTCCAGAAAGACGGGCCGCTGGATATGCGCATGTCGAGCAAGGGGCCAACCGCAGCGGACGTCGTCAATACGCTGAAGGTTTCCGACCTTACGCGTGTTTTCGGGTTTCTGGGCGAGGAAAAACAGTCTGGTCGCATCGCCCGGGCCATTGATGCGCGCCGCAAGGTCGAGCGTTTTCAAACAACTCTTGATCTGGTCACGCTGATAGAAAAGGTCAAGCCGCGAAAAGCGCGTGACAAGATTCATCCGGCGACCCGCGTTTTTCAGGCATTGAGAATTTTCGTCAATGAGGAATTGGGCGAGCTGGCTGATGCTCTGTTTGCCGCCGAACGTGCGCTCAAGCCGGGTGGAAGGTTGGTGGTTGTCAGCTTTCATTCGCTTGAAGACCGCATCGTCAAACGCTTTTTCCAGGACCGTTCCGGGCGGGCCGGCGGCAGCTCTCGTCATTTGCCAGTGACCGAGGCGGTGCCGGTAACCTTTGAAATCATAGGCAAGCCGATGACAGCTGCGACTGAGGCCGAGGCTGATGAAAACCCGCGGGCGCGTTCTGCGAAATTGCGTGCGGGAACGCGCACTGCCCTCGCACCTCGGCCTGCAGACCGATCGATATTCGGATTGCCGGAATTGCCCTCTGTTTCGACGTTGGGGAGTTGACGCGCATGCTCAGAACGATCGATTTTGTGATTATCGGCTTCATGGCGGCTGCTGCCGTCCTGACATTTCAAATCAAATATCAGGCTGAGGAGCAGTTGGAGGAAATCAAGCATCTTGAGGCCGAAATACGACTTGAGAAAAATACCATTGACCTGCTCAAGGCTGACTGGAGCCTGTTGATACAGCCTGGAAGGTTGCAGGCTTTGGTGGAGCGCCATCAGGATGAGCTGGGGCTTGAAATTACCGAAGCACATCAGATCGTGCGCCCACAGGAGCTTCCCGCCCGCATTATGGATCTTCCGGAACGGGCACAGGAAATGATGGCGGAAGTGCCGGATTCAACCACCATAACCGGATCGGTGGGGCAATAATGTATCTGCTTCAACGCATGGGATTGGTGGCGCGGGCCAAGAAGGCGACAGAGAACAATGCTCGACCGGGCAAAGTGCTTGTTGTCGATGGTGCTCGCAAGGCGTCCGGCCACAAGACAAGGCACCGTATCGTTTTGGTGATGATTGGTGTTTGCCTGGTCTATGGAATCATTGCCGGTCGCCTGGTGCAATATGGACTTCGTGACCTGACAACGGTCGCCAGTATTGCGCGTGGTGATGCCCTGATGGCATCGCGTCCAGACCTTCTTGACCGCAACGGCCAGGTCCTCGCAACGGATATCAGGACGGTTTCGCTCTATGCTAAGCCGCACAAGATTACCGATCCGGACGAAGTCATCGAGCGCCTGGCAACGGTTTTGCCAGAGCTGGATGTGCGCAGCGTCTACCGAAAACTGACATCAAAATCCCAGTTTCAATGGCTGCGGCGCCAACTGACACCCAGGCAGCAAAATGACATTCTGGCGCTTGGGATACCCGGCGTCGGCTTTCGCCCGGAGAAACGCCGCTTCTACCCCGGCGGTCCAACAGCCTCGCATATTGTCGGTCATGTCAATATTGACAACAAGGGCATTGCCGGGATGGAGAAATATGTTGATGGACAGGGACTTGCAGCGCTGGCCGCCGCAGGCATGACCATTGAGCGGCAAATGGAACCGGTTCGGCTGTCTCTGGATCTGCGTGTCCAGCACATTGTGCGTGATGAATTGGCGGCAGCCATGCAGCGCTATCGGGCCATTGCGGCCGGAGCCGTGGTTTTGAATGCAAAGACCGGTGAGGTGCTGGCGATGTCATCACTGCCGGATTATGACCCCAATATCGCAGCCCAGGCCTTGGAAAAGGACCGGCTCAACCGCATGTCGGCCGGTACCTATGAAATGGGATCGACGTTCAAGGCATTTACCACGGCCATGGCTCTGGATTCAGGTCTGATCAACCTGGACGACAGTTTTGATGCCTCCAAGCCGATAAGGATCGCCGGACATACGATCCACGATTTTCACGGAAAACGCCGGACATTGTCTGTTCCGGAGATTTTCATATATTCGTCCAATATCGGTACTGCAAAAATGGCCGATGTCGTGGGCGTGGAGGGTCATCAGGAATTTTTGACCCGAATCGGACTGTTGACACGGATGCAAACGGAATTGCCCGAGGTCGCCATGCCCAGTCAGCCGAAAACCTGGAAGAAAATCAACTCCGTCACGATTTCGTTTGGGCACGGTGTTGCAACCACGCCGTTACAGACAGCCATGTCTGCGGCTGCCATGTTGAACGGTGGACTGCTCATTCCGCCAACGTTCCTGCCGCGCAGTGAAGAAGATGCGCAGCGGGTCGCCACACGGGTGATCAAATCGGAAACCAGTGCCGCAATGCGCTATCTGATGCGTTTGAATGTCGAAAAGGGATCGGGCCGGCGTGCCGAAGTCCCAGGATTTCGCATTGGCGGCAAGACCGGAACAGCGGAAAAAGTGGTCAATGGGCGCTATTCTTCGGCGGTGCGCTTCAATGCCTTTCTGTCGGCCTTTCCCATTGAAGACCCGCAATATGTCGTTTTGGTCATTGTAGACGAACCAAAACCGGCGGAAGGTCAGCACTCGGCGACTGCTGGTCTGAATGCAGCACCGACAGTGCAGGCTATCATCCGGCGATCTGCTGCTCTTCTTGGTGTACGACCTTCTTTTGGAGAAGATGGCGCTGCCTTGCTTGTGTCATATTAAGTCTGACATAAGCAGGTTGAGTCGCTATGTCTCAAGCACTGGCACCGCAAGATAAAGGATTGGTAACGTAAAAACATGAAGCTGAATGTACTGGCTGGTGAATTTGCCAATATCCCCGCAATATACGCCGATCTGGAGATTACGGGCCTGACGGCCAATAGTCAGGATGTGCAACCTGGATTTGTCTTCGCAGCTCTGGCGGGCAGCGCGAGGAATGGCGCGGAATTCATCGAAGACGCTCGGGCGCGCGGCGCTTCGGCCATTTTCGTATCCGAACACAGTACATTCCCGGATCCCGGATTGCCGGTGATCCGTGTTGCCGATCCACGCGATCTTCTGGCCAGGGCAGCCGCACGGTTTTTTGCCACTCAACCCGAAACCATGGTTGCCGTTACCGGTACCGCAGGCAAGACTTCAGTTGCCTCCTTTACGCGGCAGATCTGGGAACGCAGCGGACGCCAGGCGGCGATGATCGGCACGACGGGTGTCGAATCGCCGACGCGTCAGGATTATGGACAATTGACCACGCCCGATCCCGTGGTGTTGCATCGCCTATTGAGCGAGCTTTCCAATGAGGGTGTGACCCACTGCGCCATCGAAGCATCCAGTCACGGACTGCATCAGCACAGGCTTGACGGGGTTCGCCTGGCAGCGGGCGCATTTACCAACCTTGGCCGTGACCACCTCGACTACCATGCCGGGATAGATGACTATTTTGCTGCCAAGATGCGATTGTTCGACAGCCTTTTGCCGCGCGGAGCACCAGCCATCATTTTTGCCGATGACGTGTGGTCTGATCAGGTGGTTGCTGTTGCGGCAAATGCCGGGCTGAATGTGCTGACTGTCGGTCGCAGAGGGACCTTTATGACGCTCAAGAGGGTGGAACACCAGCGCCACCGACAATGTGCAGAAATTCATCATGAAGGCGCAATTTACCAGGTCAACATACCTCTTGCGGGGGACTTTCAACTGTCCAACGCTCTGGTCGCCGCCGGGCTTGCGATTGCAACGGGCGTTCCAGCTGGTGAGGCCATCGGAGCGCTTGAGCATCTTCGCGGTGCCTCTGGCCGACTGGAACTCGTGGCATCCACCGGCAAGGGTGTGCCCGCCTACGTCGATTATGCGCACAAGCCCGATGCGCTGGAACAGGTTTTACAGTCTGTTCGCCCCTTTACCACCAACCGAATTGTGCTGGTTTTTGGTTGCGGTGGTGACCGTGATCGCGGCAAGCGACCTATTATGGGTGAAATTGCCACGCGGCTTGCCGATGTGGTGATCGTCACGGACGACAATCCGCGCAGTGAGGATCCTGCAGCCATACGCGCTGAAATTCTTGCCGCCGCACCGGGAACCATGGAGATTGGTGACCGTGCTGAGGCGATACATGCAGCCATGGACATGCTTGAAGAAGGTGACACGCTGGTCGTTGCCGGCAAGGGGCACGAGCAGGGGCAGATTTTCGGGGACCGCGTCTTGCCATTTTCCGACCATGAGGAAATCAAAAAGGCAATCGCCGGACAGCAGGAAAAGTCCTGGCTGTGGAGCAGTGCCGACATGGTCGAAGCGATGAATGGCAGGCCGGTCGGTTTGATGCCGGAAGGCATTGAGGGCATATCGATAGACAGCCGGGCGGTGCAGCCCGGTGATGTATTTTTCGCTATCAAGGGTGACCGGGTGGATGGGCACGCTTTTGCCAGCACGGCTGTAGCAAATGGTGCAACTGTGCTTGTGGTATCTGAATCCAAGCTGCCTGCAATGGGCCATCTTCATGCGGCGATGATCGTTGTCGATGATGTCCTGGAGGCCATGACCCGCCTGGGCATCGCGGCGCGTGCGCGAACGAAGGCACGGATTATCGCTGTGACCGGTTCGGTCGGTAAAACCACCACCAAGGAGATGCTGCGGCATGTCCTTTCGGGACAGGGCAGGGTGCATGCCTCTGTTGCGTCGTTCAACAACCATTGGGGTGTTCCGCTGTCGCTTGCCCGGATGCCGCAGGACGCTGACTATGGAATATTCGAAATTGGCATGAACCATGCGGATGAAATCAGGCCTTTGGTCAAGATGGTGCGTCCGCATATTGCCATCATCACGGCCATTGCGGATGCCCATCTGGGTCATTTCAAAAATCTGGGAGAGATTGCTGCGGCAAAGGCCGAGATTTTTGAGGGCGTGGTATCGGGTGGCCATGTGCTGCTCAATCGCGATAGTGAAAAATATGCGCAGCTGAAAAAAGCCGCCAAAGCCTGCACGATTGCCCATATACATGACTTTGGTGAGCACCAGCAGGCGGACATCAGGCTTCTGGAAAATGAAGCATTGCCAAATGGTTCAAGGATCAAGGCAACGATTCTGGGCGACGACTGTGAATTGGTCATCGGCGCTCCGGGGCGGCACATGGTGCAAAACGCTTTGGCGGTTGCCGGTGCTGCGAAACTTGCCGGCGCTGATCTGACGAAAATGGCCAATGCCTTCGCCGAACTGGCGCCCAGCGAAGGGCGCGGTTCGCGACACATTCTGGAAACCGCAAACGGCACCTTTACTCTGATTGATGAGAGCTACAACGCCAATCCCGCATCCATGCAGGTGGGCATAGAGTTGTTGCGCGACACGCCTACGCAGGGGGCAGGCCGCCGGATCGCCATTCTTGGCGACATGCTGGAATTGGGTTCATTTGCAAAAAAGTTGCATCAGGATCTCAACAGGCCCCTGACCGAGGCCAAAATCGACATGGTGTTGATGGCGGGCCCGGAAATGGAAGCACTGGAGGCCGTTCTGGACGATTCGGTGCTGCACGATCATTTTGCCTCTACCGAGGCTTTGCTGACGATGCTTCTGGATACGGTTCGAGCCGGAGATGTGGTCATGATCAAATCATCCAAAGGCATGGGCTTTTCCAGGTTTGTGCCCGCCTTGCTCGCCAAATTTCCGCCGGTGGTGGATGCCAGGTCGGGTGAACCAAACCAGTTTGGGGGATCTGCCTGATGCTCATGTGGCTCGTTGACTATTCCGACCAGTTCCAGTTTTTCAATCTCTTCAGATACATTACCTTTCGCACCGGCGCCGCGACGCTGACTTCGGCAATTATTGTTTTTCTCTTCGGGCCGCGGATCATTGCAGCGCTGAGCATTCGCCAGGGGCGGGGGCAGCCCATTCGTGCTGACGGTCCGCAAACGCACTTCAAAAAAGCCGGAACACCAACCATGGGCGGACTGATGATCCTGACCGGGATCGTTGTCAGTGCCCTGCTGTGGGCTGATCTGTCGAATGTTTATGTGGTGGTAACGCTGCTGGTAACGCTTGGTTTCGGGGTGATCGGTTTCTATGATGATTACCAGAAGGTGACGCAACAATCGCACAAGGGCATATCCGGGCGATTGCGCCTGGTCGGCGAATTCATCATCGCCGGATTGGCCGTCTATTTCATCATGCAGGCCTCGATGGCCGCTGCCGGCGGCAAGGGCGCCAGTTTCGGGTCTTCACTGACGTTCCCGTTTTTCAAGGATCTGATCATTGATCTGGGTTGGTTCTACATTGCCTTTGGCGCTTTTGTCGTGGTTGGCGCAGGCAATGCGGTCAATCTGACGGATGGGCTTGATGGTCTTGCCATCGTCCCCGTGATGATTGCCGCGGCTTCATTCGGCGTCATTTCCTATCTGGCGGGCAACGCCGTTTTTGCAAATTATCTGCAAATCAATTTTGTGCCGGGTACGGGCGAATTGGCCGTGGTTCTTGGCGCCCTCATCGGGGCGGGTCTGGGATTTCTCTGGTTTAACGCGCCGCCTGCGGCGATTTTCATGGGCGATACCGGTTCACTGGCATTGGGTGGCTTGATCGGCACAGTTGCTGTTGCCACCAAACATGAATTGGTCATGGCCATCATCGGCGGGCTCTTTGTCCTCGAAATGATGTCGGTGATCATTCAGGTTGCATCGTTCAAGCTGACCGGCAAGCGGGTTTTCCTGATGGCGCCCATACACCATCATTTTGAAAGGTTGGGTTGGACCGAAAGTCAGGTTGTCATCCGCTTCTGGATCATTGCCGTCGGCCTTGCCATGCTGGGCCTTGCAACCCTGAAATTGCGGTGATGCGATGATTGCGGCAACAGCCTTTGCGGGAAAAAAGGTTGCCCTCTTCGGGTTGGGTGGATCCGGCATTGCGACGGCCCATTCGCTGCTGGCGGGCGGTGCGGAGCTTGTCGCCTGGGACGATAATCCCGATCGGGTGGCCGAAGCCGGGAGCTGCGGGATTCCTGTTGCAGATCTGCGCGGCATCGACTGGACCTTGCAGGCCGCACTGGTTCTGGCGCCAGGCGTGCCGCTAACACATCCCAAGGCCCATTGGAGCGTTGATCTGGCGCGTACCTGCGACGTTGAAATCATCGGCGACATCGAGTTGTTCGTTCGCCAGAGGCATTTGCTGGCGCCCGATTGCCCCTTCATTGCCATCACCGGTACCAATGGCAAATCAACCACAACGGCGTTGATTGCACATGTTTTGCAGGAAGCCGGTCGCGACACGCAACTGGGCGGCAACATAGGGACCGCCATCCTGACTCTGGAACCGCCGGTCAATAATCGTTTCTATGTGGTGGAATGTTCGTCTTACCAGATTGATCTCTCTCCATCCATCAATCCGTCTGCCGGAATATTGCTTAATGTCAGTCCGGATCATCTGGAACGTCACGGCACAATGCAGCACTACGCCGAGGTCAAGGAACGGCTTGTTGCCGGAAGCGATCTGGCGATTGTCGGCGTCGATGATCCCTGGTGTTTGGCGATTGCCGACCGGCTCGAAAGCGCAGCGACACCGCTGACCCGCATCTCCAAACACGACGTACTCGCACAGGGTTTTTACGCCGTCGGGACGCAAATCATGCATGCAGATGATGACGCAACGCAGATGGTCGTGGATCTTGCAGACATATCCACACTGCGCGGGGCTCATAATGCTCAAAACGCTGCGGCGGCCATCGCCGCCTGCACGGCCGTCGGACTTTCGACAGATGAAATCATCTCCGGTTTGCAGAGCTTTGCCGGGCTTCAACACAGAATGCAGCCTATTGCCCGGCGCGGGCATGTGCTGTTTGTCAATGATTCCAAGGCGACGAATGCGGATGCGGCCGCTCCGGCCCTGTCGAGTTTCCCGCGGATCTACTGGATTGCCGGCGGTTTGCCCAAGCAAGGCGGCATCGCGTCGCTTTCAAACCTGTTTCCGCACGTCGCAAAGGCCTATCTGATTGGTGAGGCAGCACCCGCCTTTGCCGCCGTGCTGGGCGAGACTGTGCCTTATGAAATTGCCGAAACGCTGGACCGGGCTGTCAGCCATGCAGCAGAGGATGCGCTTTTGGATCCGGATGACGAGCCCGTGGTGCTTCTGTCTCCGGCCTGCGCCAGTTTCGACCAGTACAAGAATTTTGAAGTCCGCGGCGATGCATTTGTTCAACAGGTCGGTGCTTTGCCGAATGTAACAATGCTTGTCGATCCAAAGGAGAATTGAGGATGGTAAGCAGAACCGAGCGAGGTCCGATTTCGGACTGGTTCTGGACGATAGACCGGTACCTGTTGGCGATTTTTGTCGCGCTTCTCGGTCTGGGCTTCATGCTCTCCTTTGCCGCAAGTCCGGCAGTGGCCGAACGGCTGGATATCGACAGTCTGCATTTTGTCAAAAGACATGCACAATTCATTTTTCCAGCCCTTGCCCTGATGATCGGCCTGTCATTCCTGTCGCCGCGACAGGTGCGTCGTAGCGCCATGCTGTTGCTGGCCCTGTCGATTGCCATGATGATCTTCACACAGTTTTACGGCTTTGAGGCAAAGGGATCGCGACGCTGGTTCTCCATTGCCGGCTTTTCCATTCAGCCTTCGGAATTCCTGAAACCGGCCTTTATCATCATCTGCGCCTGGCTGTTTTCCGAACATTCCCGTCGGCCGGATATTCCCGGCAATCTGTTTGCCATCATTCTCTACGGCATTGTTATCGCCTTGCTGGTTGCGCAACCGGATTTCGGGCAGACCATATTGATCACCATAGCCTGGGGAACATTGTTCTTCATGGCCGGCATGCCCTGGTTCTGGATCATCTTGCTGGGCGCCATGGGCGTTGGGATGTTCGTTTCGGCCTATTTCGTCTTTCCCCATGTTGCAGGGCGTATTGACCGGTTTTTGACCGGTGAGGGCGATACACACCAGGTGGATACGGCCCGAGAAGCGATTATCCGTGGTGACTGGCTGGGTCAGGGGCCGGGCGAAGGCACAATCAAGCGCATTTTGCCCGACAGCCATACCGACTTCATCTTTTCTGTTGCAGCCGAGGAATTCGGCATTCTGTTCTGCCTGGCGCTGGTTGCGATTTTTGCCTTCATCGTCTTGCGCGGATTAAGCCATGCAAACCGCGAAGGCGATGAATTCACCCGTCTTGCCATTGCCGGTCTAACTTTGCTGATCGGGCTGCAATCGATGATCCATATCGGCGTCAATCTGGAGCTCTTGCCGGCCAAGGGCATGACCTTGCCGCTGATCTCTTATGGCGGGTCATCGATGCTGGCCATTGCAACAACGGCTGGTTTCCTGCTGGCATTGACGCGGCGCAATCCGGAAAAGCGCGCGACCGGCAGACAGAAAATCTATCAGGACGCGGCGATGCCCGCGGAGCGGGTGTGACGTGGTGGCCAAATCTGTTCTGCTCTCCGCCGGTGGCACCGGTGGTCATCTCTTTCCGGCTCAGGCTCTGGCGCATGAACTGCGTGCCAGAGGGCTGACCGTCCATCTGGTCACCGACGAACGGGCGACCCGCTTTTCGACGGGGTTTCCTGCTGATGATATTCATGTTGTCCCATCCGCAACAGTGACTTCAAAAAACCCGGTTGCATTGGCGCGAACGGGTTGGTCGCTGTTTCAGGGATTGCGCAAGTCCCGGCAATTGCTGGCCAGACTGAGACCCGATGTGGTCATTGGCTTTGGCGGCTATCCGACCTTGCCACCTCTTTGGGCAGCGTCGCGGGCGGGCATTGCCACCATTATTCATGAGCAGAATGCAGTCATGGGCCGCGCCAATGGTTTTCTGGCGAACAAGGTCAATGTCATCGCGGGCGGGTTTCTGGCCGCCGGCCAAGGCCCTTTTGGTGACAAGATTGTTGCGACCGGCAATCCGGTGCGACCGGATGTGCTCAAGGCGGCAGAAACGCCGTATCAAGCTTCCGGCGAGGGGATGGCCTTCGAACTGCTGGTTTTTGGTGGCAGTCAGGGGGCCCGGTTTTTTTCAGAAATCATGCCGCAAGCCATCGCACTTTTGCCTGATCCAGCGCGCGCGCGGTTGCGCATCACACAACAGGCGCGTCCCGAAGACATGGATAGCGTTTCGCAATATTATCGCGACAATGACATCAGTGCAGACGTGGCGTCCTTTTTTGATGACATGGCAGCGCGCATTGCAAAGGCGCATCTGGTCATCAGCCGTTCCGGAGCCTCGACCGTATCGGAGGTTGCCGCGATCGGCAGACCAGCTATTCTCGTGCCTTTCCCCTATGCACTGGATCATGATCAGGCGGCCAATGCGGCAGCACTGGAGAAGAAGGGTGGCGCTCAGGTGATCCGACAGTCGGATCTGGACGCGGAAAAGCTCAGCGCATTGCTGATATCGCTGATGGAGCAGCCGGATAGGCTTGCACTGATGGCAAAAAATGCAAAGGCGGCCGGTCAGCCGGAGGCCACACGCTTGCTTGGCGATCTGGTAGAGGCTATTGCGGGTGGTGAAAATCCATTGAACGAACGGGGTGCGCAAGCATGAAGATGCCGCAAAATATTGGTCTGGTGCATTTTGTCGGTATCGGCGGCATTGGTATGAGCGGCATTGCGGAGATGCTGCACAATCTGGGCCATGATGTTCAGGGCTCGGATATTTCCGACAATGCCAATGTGCAAAGGCTGCGCGCCAAGGGCATTGCAGTTCATATCGGCCATAGCGGCGATAATCTGGGCGAAGCGGAAGTGCTGGTCGTATCAACGGCAATTCGCAAGGATAATCCCGAACTGATTGCCGCGCGTGAACGCAATTTGCCGATCGTGCGGCGGGCTGAAATGCTGGCCGAACTCATGCGTTTTCGCAATGCAGTTGCCATTGGCGGCACCCATGGGAAAACAACCACGACCTCTCTGGTCGCCACACTTCTGGATGCCGGCGGAATGGATCCAACGGTCATCAACGGTGGCATCATCAATGCCTATGGCACCAATGCCCGCATGGGCGACGGCGAATGGATGGTTGTGGAGGCTGATGAATCGGATGGCACATTCCTCAAGCTGCCTGCCGATGTCGCCGTGGTCACAAACATCGACCCGGAGCATCTGGATCACTACGGAAGTTTTGACAAGGTGCGCGAGGCCTTCGCACAATTTGTGGAAAATGTGCCCTTCTACGGTTTCGGCGTGATGTGTCTGGACCATCCGGAGGTGCAGGCACTGGTCAGCCAGATCCATGACCGGCGTATCGTCACCTATGGTCAGAATCCGCAGGCTGATGTGCGCTTTTCCAATCATCGCATGGATGGGGCTGTTTCGGTTTTCGACATTACAATTCGCCACCGCAAGAGCGGCGGCACCACGGAAATAAAGGACCTGCGTCTGCCGATGCCCGGCCAGCACAATGTGGCCAATGCAACGGCAGCCATAGCCGTTGCCCATGAACTGGGGCTGGATGCGGCGGCTATCGCCAAGGGGCTTGCTGCTTTTGGCGGCGTCAAGCGTCGATTCACCCATGTGGGCAATTGGCATGGCGTGAATATTTACGATGATTATGCCCATCACCCGGTAGAAATCAGGGCTGTTCTTTCAGCTGCCAGAGATGCCTGTTCAGGCCGCGTGATCGCGATAGCGCAGCCGCATCGCTACACCCGGCTGGAAAGCCTTTTCGATGATTTTGCCACCTGTTTCAATGATGCTGACATTGTCGCCATTGCACCGGTCTTTGCTGCGGGTGAGGAGCCCATGGAAGGCGTCAGTTCGGAAGAGCTCGTCTCGCGCATGAAAGCGGCGGGTCATCGTGATGCACGAACCCTGAGCGGACCGGATAATCTTGCGGCTCTGGTTTCCTCCGTGGCTGTTGAAGGTGATTTCGTTGTCTGCCTGGGCGCAGGTAGCATTACCAGTTGGGCGGCGGCGTTGCAGCAAAACCTGCAGACGCTCGACAAGGCAGAAACATGATCAGGCCAAGCGGCACGAATTTGCTGGAAACCAATCCCGAGCTATTCGAAGGGCTGAGCGGACGCGTCAGTGCGGATACACCGATGGACGGTGTGACCTGGTTACAGGTCGGGGGGCCGGCGGAAGTGATGTTTCAGCCAGCCGACCAAGAGGATCTTGCGCGTTTTCTAAAGAGGCTTCCTGCAAATATTCCGGTTCTGGTCGTCGGCATCGGGTCCAATATTCTGGTTCGCGACGGCGGTATTCCGGGTGTCGTCATACGTCTGTCAGCCAAGGGCTTCGGCCAGGTCAGGCAGGTGTCGGATACACGCATGGAGGCTGGTGCCGCCTGTCCCGACAAGCGCCTGGCCGCCGCAGCCCATGCAGCCGGGATCGGCGGATTTCATTTCTACCACGGCATTCCCGGCGCCATCGGCGGCGCCTTGCGCATGAATGCAGGAGCCAACGGTACGGAAACCTGCGATCGGGTTGTCGAGATTCACGCGTTTGACCGCAGCGGCAACAGCCATGTGCTTTCCAACGCGGATATGGGCTATGCCTATCGGCACAGCGACGCGTCGCCGGATCTGATTTTTACGCATGCCGTGTTCGAGGGTTACAGAGAAGATCAGGACGTCATCCGCAAGGAGATGGAGGCGGTGCAGCAACATCGCGAAAGCGTCCAGCCGATACGCGAAAAAACAGGTGGATCGACCTTCAAGAACCCGCCGGGCACTTCGGCCTGGAAGGAAATAGACAAAGCCGGTTGCCGCGGATTGATGGTCGGTGCTGCGCAGATGTCACCGATGCACTGCAATTTCATGATCAATACGGGACATGCAACGGCCTATGATCTGGAAGTGCTCGGCGAAACCGTCCGCGCCAGAGTGCTGGAAAATTCCGGTATTCGGCTGGAGTGGGAAATCAAACGGTTGGGCCAGTTCCTGCCGGATCATATCGTGCAGGAATTCCTCGGCCAGATGCTTTGAAGCATGTCATCGCTTCATGGGAATGATGACATGCTTCGATTGTATATTCTCTAAGCCGGATTCGGCCGTTGGTAGCCGGGTGTCGATTGCGAGATTTCGATTTCATCGCTGTTCATTTCGGGCTCTATATCGGCAAACAGCGGGGTGCTGAGGTAGCGTTCTCCGGTATCAGGCAACATGCACAGAACCGTTGAGCCTGCCGGAGCACTCTCACATACTTTCAAGGCTCCGGCAAAGGTTGCGCCCCCTGAGATGCCCACAAATATGCCTTCGCGGCGCGCCAGATCGCGGCTGCATTTCATGGCATCGGGCCCGCTGATCTTGAGGACGTCGTCAATGAAGTTCTGATTGACCGCATCCTCGGTGATCTTGGGGATGAAATCGGGGCTCCAGCCCTGCATCGGGTGCGGCGTGAATGTCGGATGGCTGCTGGCCGCTGAACCATCGCTGTTTCTTTCCTGATCGATTTTGCTGGACAGCATGGCTGCGCTCTCCGGTTCGCAGACGATGATCTTTGTCTCCGGCCGTTTGTCTGCCAGAACGCTGCCAACACCCTTGAGCGTGCCGCCGGTGCCAAATCCGGTCACCCAGTAATCCAGCGCCTCTCCATCAAAGTCCCGCAGGATTTCCTGGGCCGTGGTGCGTGCATGGGTCTCGGGATTGGCTTCATTTTCGAACTGGCGGGTCAGGAACCAGCCATGCTTTTCTGCCAGTTCCAATGCCTTGCGCACCATGCCCGTGCCTTTTTCGGCGGCCGGGGTCAGGACGACCTTTGCCCCCAGAAAACGCATCAGCTTGCGGCGTTCGACGCTGAAGCTTTCAGCCATGGTGATGACAAGGGGATAGCCCTTTTGTGCGCAGACCATGGCGAGACCGATGCCGGTATTGCCACTGGTGGCCTCGACAACGGTCTGGCCGGGTTTCAGGGCGCCGGATTTTTCCGCGGCCTCGATCACACCCAGCGCCAGCCGGTCCTTGACCGATCCCAGCGGGTTGAAGGCTTCAATCTTGACGAACAGATTGATGCCTTCGGGCGCGAGTTTGTTGATCCGCACGACCGGCGTATTGCCGATCGTTCCGAGAATATTTTCATATTTACCGGCCATGATTGTCAGTCTCCCCAGATTTCCATGATTTTTGCTTGCGTTCATATTGTCTTATCGACTTTACCGCGCAAGCGCATTGTTGCAAAGCTTTGCCGCTGCAGTCTTCGTTCCTATCGACATAGTCGGCGTTATTGTGGACCGCTGAGCATCAGCCCAACTGACCGCCCAGCTCTTCTTCAATATAGATGCGGATGATTTCATCCATTGAATTGTCTGCCGTGAAGCCAAGTTCCAGCGCGCGGGATGTATTGAAATTGCGCGGCCATCCATCGACGATCCGAGTGATTGTCTCGTCGGGTTCATGGCGGATGAGTGCAGCGCGTTCGGGGCCTGCGACACGTTCAAGCGCTTCAATCATTTCTCCCACTGTCACGGGAATTCCCGGCATGGAGAGCGCACGGCGGGCTCCAAGCCTGTTGGTATCCAGGTTTGCAGCATGAATGAGAAATCCTGCAGATCTTTTGGGGCTGGCCATCCAGTGACGCACATCAAGCGAGACGGGCAGAACAGCTTCCTGGCCATTCAGGGGTTCGCGCAGAATATTGGAGAAAAACCCTGATGCCGCCTTGTTTGGCTTGCCCGGTCTTATCACCACTGTGGGCAAGCGAATGGCAATTCCGTCAATAAAGCCCTTGCGGGAATAGTCCATGAGCAACAATTCAGAGCAGGCTTTCTGTACACCATAGGAGGTGAGGGGCGCGCTCAGGAATTCATCGTCTATGGCGTCGGGAAAGGGGGCTCCGAAGACGGCGATGGATGAGGTGAATACAACCTTTGGCCGGTAGTTCTGCTGACGGATTGCTTCGAAAAGGTTGTGCGATCCATTGAGATTGACAGCGTAGCCCTTGTCAAAATCTGTTTCCGCTTCGCCTGAAACAATGGCCGCAAGATTAAAAATGATATCCGGCTTGTGGGCAATGAGAGCATCCACTTCAGAACGCACCGATATATCGGCAGCAGCGGTCGAAACAGCCCAATTGACGGCGTGTTTATCTGCTGCGGGACTTTCGGGCTCGATCACATCGACGACTGTCATGGCGGTGATTTCGCGTCCGGCCACGGAACCGGCCTCGCAAAGCTGATCAACGAGTTTGCGCCCGACCATTCCGGCCGCGCCCAGGATAAGCACGTGCATCAATTTCTCCTCTTGCCGCTGTTCAAATTGTCCGGCAATTCATTGTGGCATTTTGAAACGACCGTCAATATGGACCAGATGAGGAAAAGTTGCACCCCGTTTGCCGGCCCGAGTTACTTGTTACACAATGTTGATATGGTGCGATGTAATCCGGCCCTTTGACAAATATCCCCATCAGTCACGGCGGACGGAAACCCCATGCCTACCAATAAAGTCTGTCAGGGCCGCTATGATGCCCGGGGCCAGAGCTTGGTTCGGGTCTGAATAGGTGGCAAAATTTGCCATCAGATCCTCGCTCTCGACCTGTTTGAGCACGTGGTTTGCGTCCTGCAAGACAGTCAGTTCGCCATTTGGCAGGGCATCCATCAGGCGTTCGGCATCGCGCATTTTCACCTGGAGATCGCGGTTTCCCTGGAGGACCAGCGCCGGACCATCATAGGTGGATGCCAAGGCTGAAGGGTCGTGGGAGAACAGATCGATCATGTAGCTTTGCAACCCTTCACTGAACAAGGGCTGCAACGCTGGGTGCATGGTGTGCGTGTCGGTTTTGTGGCCTTTCTCCAGAGAATCGATGATGGACATGGCTTCTTCCAGCACCGCCGCATTGGCGGGATTTGACTGCAATTGCTCCCGCAAGAGCGTTCCAATTGGTCGTCCCGGCGCTGCGACCAGCACAAGTCCGCATAGGCCGGAGGCGGCCTGTGCTGCCTTGAGTGAAACCAGTGCGCCTTCACTGTGTCCAAGTACCCAGACGCATTCAGACCCGCTCGTGCCCTTTGCGACCTTGATCCAGGCTTGGACATCATCGGCATAGGCGCCAATCGTCACGTCGTTCGGATCATCGATTGCACCCTGACTTTCAAACATTCCTCGCTTGTCAATTCTGATCGTGCTGATGCCTTGCTGTGAAAGGCCTTCGGCCAGCAATTTGTACATATCCGTGCGCCATCCGATGGGCCCGTTGCCGTTCCGATCGATGGGCCCGCTGCCGGGAATGATGAGAACAACGGGCGCGGCAAAGGGACCTGCTTTCAGAAAGCTGCCCTTCAGTGGCCCATGCGGGCCAGGCGCTTCAATAGTGCTTTCTTGCGCAAGGGGTGATCCACTGAAGGCGTGGAAGCTGAGCAGAGAACACAAAGCCAGCAGGAAAGGTCGTTTACGGGCGGCACGCGACACGAGAGTAATCATAAAGCCTGTATAATCCTGATTATTTTTGTCATGTTTAAGATAATCAGTTGGCCTGTGCGATGCAAGCCATTTTCAGGGCAATATGAAGATCGGAGTGGCTCTGCGCCGCCCGCGCAATGTCAAAGGTCCATGGCTCTGCAGGATTTCGATTGCTGTCGAGGTCTCCTCGGGGCTTTCAAATCGTGCGGCCTCGACTAGATCGGTGCTGACAATGCATCGGCAATTGATTTCCCTGTTGGCTTTCTCCAGACGGCTGGCAACATTGACCGTGTCGCCCAGAACAGCAAATTCCAGCCGTCTGTTGACGCCGATATCGCCGATGATGACCGGTCCGTAATGCACGCCTATTGCCAGTTTCAATTCGCCCGCATCCGTATCTTTTCTGGCCTGCCGCCATGCTTCGAACGCGGCCACCATTTCAACCGCTGCCGAAAGCGCATTAATGGCATCGCGCCGCGAGGGCTCGGGCGTTCCGAATGTTGCCATCAGGCCATCGCCAATGAATTTATCGAGGGTGCCGTCGTGCTTGAATATGGTTTCTGCGAGAAGTTGATGGACTTCGCGCAAGACGACAATGGTTTCGCGCGGCGAGCGGGTTTCGGCCCAGGCAGTAAAGGAGATGATATCGGCAAATAAAACTGCGGCATTGTGCTCACGAGGTCGCGACAGTGCATTGGTTCTGGTCGCCAGCATGTCGACCGTTTTTCTCGGAAAATAGCGGGCAAGATTGGTTCGTTCACTGGCAAGGGCTGCCTGTCGCAGGGCAATGGACCGCGTGCGCTGAACCGCCAGGGCAAGCAAACCTGCCGTGATCAACAAGACGATGACTTCCTGCATTCTGATGCCCATATCAACATAGAGTGGATTGCTCAGGGTCTGCATCAAAGCGGTGAGATCACCAGCAGCGGGTTCCGCCACAACGGCGTTGGACGCATACATCATCCAGACAACACCGACAAGCCAGCTGAGAGCTGCCGATATGCCGCCCCACAGCACCAGGCGGGGCTTGTAAAGGTAGGCCAGGCCGGCGAGCAGAACAAAATGATAGATGAATGTGCCGAACCGAAAGACCAAGGGTGCTGGATAATCGAATGGTATCAGCGGATTTGGGTAAAGCAGCGTAAAGGTCAGCAGGATAAAATCGGCTGTAACAAATGCATAGATATGCCACGGCTTCTTCCAGCTTGCCTTTGCTGCCAGGTAGGAGCCGTATCCAAGGGCAACGAAGAGAAGCAAGAGGAAATATATATAGAGAAAGCCGGGCCAGGGTGACAGAAAGGTTGTCAGAACTGCAATGGCGGCCAGTGCAAAAAGCCGTCCCTTGAACGCTGTTTTCCTCGCAGCCAGTTCTTCAACTTCAAATGACAGTTCAGTGGATGACGGTGCGTCAAAATCCTGGTTTTCAGTCATTTGCAATCGCTTTCGGGTCAAACGGAACCTTTGCCGGTCTTATATAAGAAAGGCTTGTTTGGCGCTATTACAAGGTCAGGACAGGCGAAATGTCAGCAACGGACCGGCCATAGCGGCTCCGGTACCCAGGGCCAAAAGTTCATGCAGAAGCTGACCGCGGCAGGCGCAACACTGCCGCCAGCCATTGTGAGTCAGTAGGATCAATCTCCAGTTGAGGTGATCCTGACGGCGCAACCGAACTTCCTAATAGACGGCAGGGTGGCGGTACAGCCAGACAAATGGGAAGCAACTGCCACAGCATTTGGAGACGGTGGAAAACAGGCAGGATTGTCACGCAACCTGCCTGCTTTCCACAAAGTCACCCAGGTTGTCAGAAGGTCAAAGGGAAGGGGCGCTGAGCGGAACAGAAAACTCGATCTGCCCATAATATCCGCTGTTGGCGCTGGTGCTCTGGTCGTCATGATAGCCACCGGAAAGGGTCATGCTCATTCTGCCGACAGGGATATCGCCCACGAAGGCACCATAACGGAAAGCTTCGTCGGAGTCCTTTTCGTCATAGGCCGTGAACTCTGCGCCGAATTTCAGTTGATTTGTTTTATAGCCACCGCGCAGGCGACCATACATCCGGTCATTTGCTGTCGAATAGGCCGCATTCACTTCCACATAGGGGGCATTTTGCCTTTTTGTTTCAAAGCCCAAAACACCCATCACGCCTGCTTCAAAGCCATCGCTCGTTCCGACCGGATTTTCATCGTTGTTGACAAAGTCAGCGCCCAGATAAGTCGCGATATAATAGTCGCTTGTTTGCCATTGGTATCCAATGAGCGCAGACCCGGAAAGCGCTTTCGTGCTGGAACGGGGTGAGGAGGCCCTGTCGAAAGAATAGGCATAACCCATATTGCCGGACAGGACCCAGCCGCTGCTCAATATGTCGCCATTGAGTGCATAGGCAAAGCCAGTATCAAGGCCGTAGCCGCTTTTATAGGCGTCGGCGCCCCAATAGACGACCATGTTGTTGGCGGGCGCCGCCGTACCAAAATTGATATCGGCTGCATCCGCAAAAATTGGTTGTCCCACAAAGACAAGCGTGGCAGCAAAAAAAACATTCTTGAGCAGAGTGCAATGCATCGATCAACCCTCACTTGAAATTGTGTGGTTACAGAGGAAATATTGCCGGAATTTCAAAATGAGACGTTGCCGCCATGATTCTGACTTCGTAGTCTCAAAATTAGCTTCAACTTTTAAGAAGGTCAATCACCAGGGCCTGATACACGATGCCGACTAACAGATTTCTACCCTGTCAAAGGCTAAACCCGGGCCATTGCGTTCGGTGAAAGCAAGCATGAGAACAAGCGTGAAATATCAGATATGTCCTCTATTGACCGCACTGGTACTGAGTGTTGTTTGCCTCGGTGACAGTTGGGCAAAGGATCGTTGTCTGGCGCCTGAAAAATACGATATCGACAGGTGGAGCATCCAATTGCAACAGATGGAGCCGGATGCAATTGTGCAATCTGATGATGATTTGATCATCATCGATTATTCCAAGGACGGCAGCCAAAAGCAGGCGCTTGAACGGGAGACCGTTTTGCGGATGAAGAAAAGGGCTGATGGCCGCGACCGGCTGGTCTTGGCTTATCTGAGTATTGGCGAGGCCGAGGATTACAGATATTACTGGCGGGACATCTGGAACCTTGCGTCGCCGTCCTGGATAGGTGAGGAAAACCGCCGGTGGCCAGGCAACTATCATGTGCGTTTCTGGGAGGAGGACTGGCAGGGAATCATTTACGCTGAGCCAGGTGCCTACCTCGACAGGATACTGGATGCCGGATTTGATGGCGCGTTTCTCGATATCGTCGATGCCTTTGAATATTGGTCGCAGAGCAACAAAGATGCCCGCATGGAAATGATCAATCTGGTCGAACGCGTCGCGCAACATGCCAGAACAAGAAACCCCGAATTTCTGATCATTGCGCAGAACGGCGAACGCCTGCTGCAGAACGAACGGTTTCGGAACTCTGTGGATGCGGTTGTTAAGGAAGACCTTTTCTATGGTGTTGCTCACGATGGCGAGCGCAATAGTGAAAAGTCCATAGAGACTGCTTTGGCCAACCTGGCCTCCGCAAAGGATTATGACATTCCCGTGCTGGCAATCGAATATCTGCCACCTGGCGAACAGCGCGACGAGGTCACCAGAAGGTTATCGCAGCACGGTATTCTTGCCAGTTTTGGTGATCGCCTTCTGCGGGAAATATCCCAAAGCGTGCCGGCACCGGCCAACGCTGCAACGGTGTTGGGTGGTGTCAGGTTTTGCCGTTCCTGAAAATTGCCGACATGAAAAAGTGGTAATCAATGCGGTCCAGTGCATCCAGAAGCATCAAGTAGGCGACGCTGCTGCTGACCACGGTCGCCACCAGATAACCCATGCCAAGATATTGCCCATCGCCAAGCAGACTCAATGTGGTGAAGCCGCCCAGCGTCATCAGGTAGAGGAGTTGGATTCCGACATAGCGTTGCTGAAGATCCAAATATAGCAGGATCGATCCGGAGGCGATCAGAATGAAATGGAAAATGGTGCCAAGCAAGCCAATCTGAATGATGGGCACCTGTCTTTGCTGCAGCCCCAGAAATTCGGCGAACTGTGGAACCAGAATTATGAGGGCGCAACACATGGCGGCCTGAAAGAGAATGGTCTTGCGGAGTGTTCCGAGTGTATCTCGCTTTGTCTTTATGCCGGCCTGTTCGATGTCTTCCAGCGTCCCATGTTGCAGAATAATTGCTGTGAACCTGCCGAAATTGCGCGAAAACCGGGTTTCAAGATGCACCACGAAAATAGCCAGCGGCGGCACGATCATCAGATAGGCGAGAAATATGGCATTGTCGTAGATTGCTGAATGGGGCAATCCCGCTGCCGTGCGCTCCCCATAGGGCGAAGACCAGACGATCCATTTGTCGACCCATATGCCAAGCGCATTCAAAAGGCCGCCCAAGGCCAGGAGGGGGAAAAGCCTGAAACCGGACACGAGGCTTGCCAGAGGTCTGGATTTCCTGTCGGTTTCGAAGGGAAATGTTGCTGCAATCCGCACCAGCAAAAGGGTCAGTGACAGCGCCAGACCGAATGCATAGCCCCAGACGGTGTCACTGGCCGTTTCATATTTGAACGCCATGAAGACTGCGCCTACCAGACTGCACAATGTGCCGACCAAAAATGCCAGGGCGACGGCCATATAGTCATGTGTTGCGCTGGAGAAAGTGGCTGCTGTCCAGAGCAAAGCAATAAGAATGCCGCTGACTACACCTGCCAGGGCCAGATCAGCGGGTAGCGGGAAGAGCACGAAATACAAGAGCACGAAAACGAATGCCGATAGGCCTGCGCTGGCAATCAGACTGCCGAGCAGGTGGATGGGCGCCTGATCGGGTTTTCTTTTCCAAAGGGCATCAGACAATTGCCGCGTTGCCACCATGGTGCAGGGAATGGCTGCTATGAGGCCGAAAGCAAAACCATAGACAATGATGGTGCGAAATGTCTCGACAAGTTCAAGGTCGGTTCTTCCTGCTGTCACCAGGCTCGTCAGGCCCAGCCCTGCAATCGTGAGCAACCATGGTCCGGCTGCGACAATGCCGCCGTAACCGATAGATTGAAGCTGGGCGATCAGGTCTTCCGCGCGGCCGAGCTTTTGCAGTATGAAACCTATGCCGGCGATGGTTCGACCTCATGATCGGGGAATGTTGAACTGTTTCGATCATTGGATGCAAACCGATCATACAATTGCGTGTATGCGGTATCGACCATGCGCGCGTTGTAATGCTGACGAATGCGGTTTTGGAGATTGGATCCCAGACGTTTTCGCAAAACCGGATCGCGTAATAAAGTGGCGATAGCGTCGGCTGTTTCGTTCGGTGAAACAAGGCCGGTGATCAATCCGCCCGACCCCAGATTGGGATTTTCCGTATCCGTGCCAAACAGAATTTCCCGACATCCTCCGACATCTGTTGCGACGCAGGGTATGCCTGCCGCACCTGCCTCCATCATGACCAATGGCTGACCTTCGCTTATACTGGTCAGGACGACAAGGCTGCAGGATTGCAATTTTTCCTCGATCTTGACCACGCCGGTGAAACAGACATGGGCATCAAGACCAAGTTCATCCAAAAGGGCGCGACAGGTCGCGTAGTAGTCGGGATCCTCGTCAAACGGACCGACTATATGTGCTTGCAGGTGGGGGAATTCAAAGCGCAAAAGATCAACAGCCTGAATGAAGGTCAATACGTCCTTGATGGGGACCACACGACCGATCAGAGCGATCATTTCGGTTGGTTCACCGACAGATTCTGCGGGTCGAGAAAAGCGTTCCACATCAACGCCATTGGAGATGATCATGCAGCGGGCAGGGTCTGCGCCGCTCGCCAGTTGCTCTCGCTGGCTGACTTGCGTGAGTGCAATGATCTGGTCACTGGCACCGTAGCAGATTCGCGCCAAGTTCTCGAACGTGCCGATCCACATATCCCGCACGTCCCGCTTTTGCGTCGATGTTGAGAAACCGTTGTCGACGCTATCGGCGATCCAATCCGCCGTCAAGATTTCGATGCGCCGTTCGTTGGTATAGATGCCATGCTCCGTGACCATGCAGGGGCGGTTTAGTTCGATAGCAGCCCTGGCCGCCAATATTCCGGCGTATCCCGTTGAAAGGCTGTGATAGATGCGCGCTTTTGGCAGAGGAAATTGAAGGACCGCCAGAAGTGCGCCGACCAGGGACCTCCATGCCCAGAAATATTGCAGGAATGAGCATTGGGGCATGGATGCGCGGTACATGCTGCGAACCATTTGCCAGCCCATGGGAGAATTCATGACGTCATCAAGCGTATGTTCCGCATGGGCGGTTTCCAGCAATTCGACAAGGGCTCGCAGGTCGCACACCCGGCCGTTCTGAATGGTTGCCAGCAGCGCTTCCGACAGGGCCTTGGCGGTTTCCATCGGGACGGCTTTGCCTTTTTTCTTCTGTCGATCGAGAAACAGGTGGTGAAGGGCAACCAGATTGGAGGGGGGTGGATATCTTGATTGCAGATTTTTATTATCCGGCAGGATAGAGACCACCGAAAACGTCCTGTGTTGCTGCATCTTGATGAGTGATTGGGTCCACCCTGAGACACCGCCAAACACATAGGGATAGCTTCCTTCAAGAATGAGGCAGACATCAGCTTCATAGTCCTCGTCCGTCTGGTCTTCGTACCCCATGCTCGAGCTTTGTCTTTGCAATCTGCCGCTTTGCGATGCCTTCACCTCTCCTTGCCCTCCTCGTTTGACGGGCGGCGCCCGGTTGGCAAAACCGTATTGATAATAACTGCAGCCTGTGCCCGCACCAGCGGATCCCTGTCTTCAAGCGCCCTTTTCAACAAGGGCAAAAATTCCACGTGGAAGTTACGAAGCATGAGCCCCAGAGCAATCTGCCGCTGACTGCGGTCACCGGTTTCCATGATGTCGGTCATGCTGGGGGATGGGGACTGGCCGTCCGGGTGCAAACGCCCAGCATTGATGCGTTCATAGAGTGCATGGGCCGGATCAGCGGCATGCCGACCAGACAGGGTTTCATACCAGCTGGAAGGGGTTGCCGTCATCTTCAGACGGACACGCAAAAGCGTACAGAAAATCAGTGAAGCGGCAGCACCCACGGGCCCAAGAAAGGCAACCAGGATGGTCAACAGTGTCGTCGTCAGATGACCTATGAACTGATAACGGGCATTCGCGAGCCAATATAATGCGCAAACCACGATTGTGTGGATGATAAGGAAAAGGGCGACATTGCGGTTTGAATATAGGAACGTGTAGCAGGCCAGAACCTCCACATACAAAACCGCTATACCCAGAATAAAGTCAGACATCCGAATCTGCAATGGTACGGGTGGTTTTTCTTCTGGCGTGCTTGACACTGCGGTTGGCGTGGCGGCCTGCCGAAGTATCGGAAAGCTATGTCGCTGAGCACTTGCTTCGTTTTGGAGCCGGTCCAATCCTGACTGCATCAATCTGACAAGTTTTGGAGCAATTGCTGACAGTTCATCGGCCAGAAGCCGGATGTCCAGGTTCTGTATCTTGCCAATGACCGGCTGTGTATCGCTGTCGATCATCAGGATGCCCATCACTTGCCCGGTCGGTGATCGCAGCGCGGTGACCAGACCGGATTGCACCGTATCGTTTCCCAATGTCTGCTGCTGCAGGGCGGTAACAGCATCATTTTCCTGTTGAAACAAAAGGCTCACGGCAGGTGATGCATGTCCATCAGCCAGAAAGGGCGACGCTCTGCCCTTTCCGCAGACCCGGACGAGCCTTTCATCCTTCAACAGGTATATTGAATAGGATCCGGACCCGGTAATCATATAGACGCATCGCTCGACCATGGTTTCCAGGTTGTTCTGATCTGCAGACCGCAGATCAGCAAAGGCCTTGACGACGGATGAAATGGTATAATCACGGCTTGTCGCAACTTGCATCTGCAATGTTGCATTGTCAGCCTTGAGCCCGGTTGCGAAATTCGAGATAGCCGTGTAGCGCGCCCGGTCTTCGGCTGATGCCCTGGAGAGTTCCCGAATGCGGGCCGTAGTGCGGTCGCGTAAAAGGCCCAGAACGATTGCTGTAATCAGCCAGAGAGCAGGAACAGACAGTTGCTGCAGGGCACCGAAGGGGGGTGTTCCGGCGTCAGGCGGCCACAGATTCCCACCCGATAGATGGACTGTAACAACAGCCATCACCGAAGCAACCCCAAAGGCCAGCCCATATTGCGAGGCCATGAGGACGATCGGTATCCAAAGGGGATTGATCGAATAATCGGAGAAGTCCAGATTGCCCGCCAACAGATATTGCGCGCCGCACAGAATGGCCAGCAAAGTTGCCAATTCGATCAGGGCGACGGCCATGCGATGACGATTGTCGGTCTCATTTTCGCTCACCTTGAGCGTCTCTTCAGGTTCTTGCAATCTTGCAACCATTGGACATCTTTGTTGCCTTGTTTCCAGCCAAGGTGTGATGAATGGTATCGGAGTTTTTAGCAATTCTGCGGCCAAAAACAAACGCTGTAAAATCACAGAGTAAAGCGTTTCAGAATCAAATGGAACCATTTGATCCTGAAACGCTCGCCTTGTGTGTATTCCTGCTTTTTTGAGGGATTGAGACTTGCTGATCGGCAGGTCAACACACCCCGTTGGAAACGAAATTGATTGACATTTGAGTGCGATATTTATGCAATGCCACCGATGAATATCGAACTCGCCAGGACCTTCATTGCAATCGTGTCGACCGGAAGCTTCATCCGCGCATCCGAACGTCTGAATGTCGCGCAGACAACCGTGAGCGCGCGCATTCGCAATCTTGAACAATTGTTGGGACGCGACCTTTTTGTTCGGAACAAGGGTGGAGCAAATCTTACGCCAGCGGGTCAGCAGTTTCTTCGACACGCCCCGATGTTTATCCAGTTATGGCAACGCACCCTGCACCAGGTTGCTGTGCCGCCGGGGCGCCGGGGCGCCGTGCAGTGCTGACCGTAGGCAGTGAGGTAAGTCTTGCGCAGCCGCTGCTGCTAAGCTGGGTTCAATGGATTCGCGAGTCCTTGACCGACATAGCCCTTCGGGTGCGTGTCGATGTGCCGAAAGATCTGATCAAGCAGGTCGCATCGGGGGAGATTGATCTGGCAATCATGTATGCGCCACAACATCTTCCGGGGTTGAAAATCGATCTGCTCATGGAAGAAGAACTGGTGTTCGTGACGACAGACCCCGAAACTCGGTTTCCCGATGGTCCGGACTATATTTACATGGATTGGGGACCGGAATTCGCGCTTCAGCATGAAATGAATTTTCCGGATATTACGCCGGATATTCATATGGACCTTGGTCCTATTGCGCTCAATTACATTCTTTCAGCCGGCGGGGCGGGCTATTTCAGATTGAGCTCGATACAGCCCTATGTCGCAGCTGGCAGGCTCCATCTTGTCCCTGAAATGCCGATGTTTTCCTATCCTGTTTATGCGGTGCAATCGGCCATTATTGCCGATAGGAGCGTATCAGACGCAGCGCTGGCCGGACTTCACGCCATTGCAGGTGACAAATTGGAACCGTCGTCCGGGGCGCTCTAGTCATGCCAGACGGTTTCTTTCGCATGATTTCTTCAACAGCAAGAACCCCGCTCAGTATTGTCTTCGGAGCGCAGTCGGCAGCTTCTGCGATTTCATTTCAAAGTATATGCAAGTCAGTCCTCTGACGATGGTCAGTCTGTTTCTGTCGCAATCAGCACCCAGTTTTTGTTCATGGCATTTTTCCGTTTTCGAAAAGTCCAGGTATCGATTGCGTTCAACATTTTCTGCGAACCTTGTGGGCAATTGTCCGAACCAACATTCTGCGTGGAGACCAGAATGTCTGCTTCAAATCGAACCGTGTATTTGCAATGCGTTTTATCGAAGTCTCTTGCGACAATTTTTGCGTTTGCGAGAGTGACAATATCGAGAGACAGTCTTTCGCCCTTTGTCTTCCTATCTTCGATATGTTCTGAGAACACCGCAAAAACATCAGGGTCAAGAAACCCGACGAGCGCCTCCAGGTTTCCTGATGCATAGTTTACCAGAATGTACTCATACATCTTCACTGCACCGGCCAGAAAATTCTCCTCATCAAGGCCGTTTTGCCTGTTTGTCAGATCAGCCAACCAATTGGAGCTGTGTCCATGGGTTGTTCCATTCCCATGCGAAAAGAGGTCGAAATTGAAAAATGTCTTCACCCCGGTCCTCTTGTGCTGTCGATATGAAACGACCAGATAGGCCCAGTAAATCGCGAATGTTATGATGGGCCAAAGGCTGGTTCCGTTTTCTGTGGTCTCGGTCATTTGGATACTCCTATCGAATTTCGGCAAGAGTGACGGCTCCGGTGTTACGCGATCCGGGGCAGTGATTGAAATTGATGGTATGGTGGTGGCGACGACAGGGTCCATTCCAGGGTGGTTGCGCCGTCGCCCCAGGGATTGTCTTCTGCTGGCCGTCTCATCATGAATGCTTCTGCCACGGTGACGAGAAAGACGATTATGCCAAGCGCCGAAATGTAGGAGCCAATCGAAGACACGAAATTCCACCCGGCAAAGGCATCGGGGTAGTCGGCGTAACGGCGTGGCATCCCTGCAATGCCGAGAAAATGCTGCGGAAAAAAGACAATATTGACGCCGATAAACATCAGCCAGAAATGGGTCTTGGCGAGGACGGAATTGTAGAGATAGCCAGACATTTTTGGAAACCAGTAATACCAGGCAGCGAAAATCGCGAAGGCCGAGCCAAGCGATAACACGTAGTGGAAATGTGCGACCACATAGTAGGTGTCATGCATTGAACGGTCGAGACCGGCACTGGCGACCTGGACGCCCGTTACGCCGCCGATGGTGAACAGAAAAATAAAGCCGATCGCCCATATCATTGGTGTGCGAAAAGAGATGGAACCGCCCCACATGGTTGCCAGCCAGGAAAACACCTTTACGCCGGTCGGCACCGCGATGACCATTGAGGCGAACATGAAATAACGCTGGGAATCGATCGACAGGCCCACGGCGAACATATGATGCGCCCAGACGATAAAGCCTATCAGACCGATCGCAACCATCGCATAAACCATGCCAAGATAACGGAAGATCGGCTTGCGTGAGAAGGTCGACAGGATGTGGCTGACAATGCCGAAAGCTGGCAGAATCATGATGTAGACTTCCGGATGTCCGAAGAACCAGAACAGGTGCTGATAGAGGATCGGATCACCGCCGCCATTGGGAGCGAAAAAGGTGGTGTCAAAATTGCGATCCGTCAGAAGCATGGTGACCGCACCGGCAAGCACCGGCAATGCCAGCAACAGCATGAAGGCGGTGACCAACATGGCCCAGGCAAACAGCGGCATTTTATGCAGATTCATGCCCGGTGCGCGCATGTTGAAAATGGTGGTGATGAAGTTGATTGCGCCCAGGATCGAGGATGCGCCCGACAGATGAATGGACAGGATGACAAGGTCAACGGTCGGTCCGGGCTGCCCGGAGGTGGAATAGGGCGGGTACAGTGTCCACCCTCCTCCATGCCCCAATGTCCCGGGCGCTCCTTCCGCAAACATGGAGATGATGAAGAGCAAGAATGACACGATGAGAAGCCACAATGACAAATTGTTGAGGCGCGGAAATGCCATGTCGGGTGCGCCAATCAGGATCGGCACGAACCAGTTGCCAAAGCCTCCGATCAAAGCGGGCATGAGAACGAAAAAAATCATCACCAGCCCATGCGCGCTAACAACAACATTGTAGGTGCCAGGATCGTTGAATATCTGCATGCCGGGTTGCTGAAGCTCCATTCGGATCAAGATCGAAAGCACAGTCCCGAAAAGTCCGGCTAATATTGAGAACAACAAATAGAGCGTTCCGATATCCTTATGGTTGGTTGAGAGTAACCAACGGGCAATAAATTGTGACTTGTGGTTATCCTTTGAAGTGGTGACATCCTGTGATCTGTCGTGAGCGGTGGCCTTGTCGGACATCGTGAATTTCCTCATACGTCTGCAACACGGCACAGGTGTTGCCGAAGGTCATTTGTGAAAAAATGAGCCGCCCATGAGGATAAGGCAAACGGAAATAAATGTGATTTCAGTGCAATAATATTGCTAGGACTCAGGCATTCAGAATCTCTGGAAAAGGCACCCGCTTTGCCGCCGCATCGGGATAAGACGCGCCTGCGGACAGACAACATGATTGATAGATTTTCCGTCGAGGCGCTCGGCTTGAGAATTCCATCTCGCATGATCCTCTTTTGCAATTTTGCCAAAACAGCCCTCCTTCCTGCAATGTGTCGATTTTTGTGACTGGGGAAGACGCTGGCAATGTGATGGTGTCAGTGTGGTTTACGGATTTACAGTTCCGACATAAGGTGCAGCAATGTTTTGCGGAGTTTCAATTTCATAAAATTCACAGGTCTTCCTTCCCAATTGAAATTGAATTGAGTTTGACAGATGATGCAAATGCGGACGAGGTTTTTTCCCGGAAAGCGGAATGCGATAGCCAGGATTTTGAGGTCGGTGTTCCTCTTGATTGTCGCTGTTCAATTGGGCCTGATGATTTCGGTGGCAGATCATGCCTATGCTGCCAAAACAAAGGTACCGCGCACCGTTCTGGCGCTATTTGACAGCACACAGGAAGGTAAGGCCGACCGTACGCGCATTCACCGTTACGCGGAGATGGTGCTGAATCATCTTGGCTATCATCTTGAATATGTCGATATATCGGCGGGACTTCCGTTGCTCTCCGACGTGCCCGAGCAAAGCCGGGTGATAACCTGGTTCGACGAGCCGGTCGCTGATGCAAACACCTATCTCGATTGGGTTGTCGGCATGGTCGAATCCGGTGCCCGCTTTGCCATAATGGAGCATCCCGGTATCGAACGGAGCCGCCGGACCGGAACCCAGCATGACCAATTGTTGGCGCTGTTCGGTCTGCAGGTCGAGGGCATGACCTCGATGACCTTTGACAGCAAGGTTCGTTTCGTCGATCGGGCGATGTACGCCTTTGAGCACCGACTTGACCCGATACTTCCCGGTTACCCCAATATCAGGATCATTGATCCAGACGTGACGGCGCATCTCATGATTGCACCGTCCGGAGAACCGGACGCCCGTATGGGCAGCGCCATTGTAACGACCGGGCCACATGGCGGTTTTGTGCCAAGTGGTTTTGCTCTGTTTGAAGAGCGGGACATTCAAAGGGTCAAGTGGCTGGTCAATCCATTTGCCTTTTTCGAGGCTTCTTTCTCTGATGGTCTGAGACCGATACCCGATGTGGCGACACTTTCAGGCAAACGAATTTTCTTCAGCCACATTGATGGAGACGGCTGGAACAATATTTCGGATGTCAAAGGCGCTAACGGCGAAAATCTCATAGCTGCGCGTGTCGCCCTTGACCGCATCATCGCCCCGCGACCAGGTATTCCGGTCACTGTTGGACTTGTTGCCGGTGATGTCGATACGGAACTTGGTGGCAACGCCCAATCACGGGAGGTGGCCAGGCAATTGTACAGCCTGCCACAGGTCGAGGTGGCATCGCATGGATATACGCATCCCTACAATTGGCAATACTACGAAAAATATGATCGTGTGGCCGAACAAAGTGCGTTGCTTTCCTATCAGGATCAGGCCTCGTCCAAACCCTATCAGAAGATAGGCAATATGGTTGTCGACGGACTGGGGCTTGAAGCCTATTTCACACCCGTCATTCGGCAGGTGTCAGGGGATGCAACCCTGCCACGGACCTATCTCAAAGAGCCGTTCAGTCTGCGTCATGAGATACGTGACTCTCTTGTTGTTGCGGAATCCCTTGCACCACTCGGCAAGAAAGCTGCGCTCTATCAATGGTCCGGTGATGCCGAACCCTTCGCTGATGCCGTGCGGATGACCCGGCAGGTGCCGGTCGAAAATATCAACGGTGGAGACAGCCGGTTTGACCGCCTTTTCCCCTCGCATGCCTATGTCGCGCCGATTGCACGTCCGGTGGGATCAGAACGTCAGATCTACGCTGCCAACAGCAATGAATATGCCTATACGAACAGGTGGACGGGCCCCTTTCACGGCCAGATTCTCGTTCTCGAGACGGTGGAGCGAACAGGCGCGCCCCGGCGGTTGAAACCATTCAATCTTTACTACCATATTTACAGCGCCGAGAAGGTGGCCAGCCTGACGGCGATCGAGCAATTGCTGGACTATGGAGGGGAAGGCGAGTTCATCGCGATACGCGCCTCGCACTACGCCCGTATTGCCGATAGTTTCTTTGACGCGGACATCACACAAACCGGCTCATTGCAGTGGAGCGTGTCAAACCGCGGCGCGTTGCAGACGGTTCGCTTTGATGATGCAGATGAACTCTCAGTTGATATGGGTGACAGCGACGGGGTGCTTGGCTACACAAGGTTCCATACTTCGCTTTACGTTGCTTTGGACGGCGCTGTTCCTGAGGCCCGAATCAGCCTTTTTCGTACCAAAAAACGGGGAAATCTGCGGCGCAGCGCCTATCTGGTCGAGAGTAACCGGAGCATTTCAAATCTCCAGCGAGGCGACTGTAAATGGTCCTTTGATTCACAAGGGTTTGGTGCTGGAGAAATGATCTGGATGGTACCGCAAAGCGGAACATTCCAGATTGTTGCGCAAGGCCAGGAAACCGGCATCTGGACAGAAAACATAATCAGTGAGGAGCATAAACTGAGGGTCACTCTGCCAGACCTCGGTTCGCAAAGCGTGCAGTTTCAATTCAAATGTAGGGGGAGCTCCGATGCGCAAACCTGGATTGAGTGATTTTGCAATCCTGCTGCTCGCCATTGTAGCGCTGTCTGCGGGTTGGGCTTTGGTTCCCGGACCGGTTGATCACGTTGTCAGCCTGTACAATGATGGCAAATTCGATGTGGCGCGGACGAAGGCTGAGGCGTTGTATGCCAATGGTGTTGTGGATCCGGATCTGATGTTGAATATCTATGACCAGCGCACGCATGCAGGAGACATTGAGGGCACCCGGCGCATCATAGAGGAATTGGCGCGGCTGCATTCGAACGTTGTCAGAATCCAGGAGGTTCTGGCAAGTCACTATCTCACCTATCAGGAGATGGACAAATATGTCGCTATTCTGGAACTGCGTCCCGACCTGGCTGCGAATGGCAGCGCTGCCAGCCAGGTCCTCGCCTATTTGCGATACAATGGTGATTTTGAGCGGGAGTTTGCACTTCTCACAAAAATTGAGAACCAAACGGACGTGAAACCGGCTGATCTTGGCAGATTGGGTCTGCTTTATGCGGCGCGGGGAGAGGTCGACAAGGCACAGGACGTTCTGGAAAGGTTCGATGCCGTTTACAAGGGTGATGGAGAAAGGGAACGGGCGGTTCTGGTCAGTCTTCTCCTGCGGCACGGGCAACATCTGGATGCCTTCGAAAGATCGCGAATTTGGATGACCATGCCATTCAGCCTGGAATTCAAGGCCTTCCTCGTCAACGCCTTCAAGGACGCAGGACGGTTTAAACTGGCAGATCTTCTGCTCAGAGTGGAAGCGACTTCTGATGAAGACAGTTGAACCGTGTTTTAACCCGCGAGCCTTGGTCGGAAAATGTCGGTGAAGAGCCCGTGCTGCCTTTCATGCTCAACCTCAGGTTTCTCGCAGATTGATTCCGGAAAACGCGCTATCTCATTGAACCTAAAGGTTATCTCTTGGAGAATATTGTGTTGCCCTGTACCCGGTGTGGGTACACCTAATATATGGGGCCAACATGTTTAAGGCGCTTTTTCCACCGGGACAGCGCTGGCGCCCTGATGTGTTTGCTGGCGAAACTTGCAATTGGATAACCAAATTCTATGGGAAATTTGATTATTTTGGTGTTGAAGAATGTCGCACAAATCAATGGATGCCTTGAAATTGTCGAGTATCGCTAGTATGTGAAGAGCATGCGTATGTATTGAACTTGAGACTGATCGTCCTCTTTTTCGATGCGGGTGCATGAATTAACTCTGCCTGCGCATTTCTATCAGATCATGCATTTATGACCCAGGGCATGCCGGTTGGCACGTGGTTGGGAGACGCCGCAATGGCAGCCCACGGTACCCGTCTGCAATGTTTCACAGATGTGGTGCCTCGATTGAAACGTGTTGAAATAGAAAGTCCAATCTTTGTCAAATGCTGAAGAAAACCAACCGGTCAAGCCTGAGCGGATAGACGCACGTGCATGGGCCAAAACCCTCGCGCAATATCGTGACCCCAGCAATGGCCGGGGCATCTATGAAATCGCTGTTTCGGTTCTTCCGTTGGTCGCATTATGGGCAATCACTGCCATGCTGCTGATGCAGGGGTACTGGCTGGCACTTGTCCTGACCCTGCCGGCGGCGGCCTTTCTTGTTCGCCTCTTCATGATCCAGCACGATTGCGGTCATGGATCGTTTTTTGGCAGTTCCAGAGCGAACAACTGGACAGGGCGTATTCTCGGCGTTCTGACATTTACGCCCTACAGTGTGTGGCAACGCAACCACGCCCTGCATCACGCGGGATCCGGATGTCTGGATCATCGTGGTTTTGGTGATATTGAAACGCTGACGGTGGATGAATATGCCGCCATGTCGATGCTGGACCGGGCGAAGTATCGTATTTATCGGCATCCGCTGGTGATGTTTGGCATTGGCCCGACTTATCTGTTCATCTTCAAGCACCGCGTGCCAATGGGCATGATGGGGCATGGTTGGCGGCCATGGGCCAGTGCCATGGGGACCAATCTGGCAATTGTTCTGGCGGCTTCTGTCATCATCTGGTTTGTCGGTTTCAAGATTTTTGTGGCGGTCCAACTGCCCATCATCCTGTTTGCTGCGACAATCGGCGTATGGCTGTTTTTTGTCCAGCATCAGTTCGAAGAAACATCCTGGGAAAGACTGCCGGAATGGAAGCGCCAGGAAGCGGCATTGCACGGCAGTTCGCATTATGATTTGCCCGAGCCTTTGCGGTGGTTTACAGCCAATATCGGGGTTCATCATGTGCACCATCTGTGCAGCCGCATACCCTATTACCGATTGCCCAAAGTATTGCGCAATCACCCGGAGTTGCGTGACGTGAACCGCATGACCCTGCTGGAAAGCCTGCGTGTGATCAGGCTGTCATTGTGGGATCCAAAGGAACACCGCATGATTTCGTTCCGCGCCTTCAATATGGCCAAATAATACCCTGCGCGTGACAACGGACCGCTTGGTGTTTTGATGATTTCAAAACTGCGGTCCGTTTCTATTGCGGCATTTCCGACTGCATCAAGAGCTGCAAACGCCTTCGGGTTAGCTGAGTGTTGTCAGACTTCCAACAGCCTTTCCAGGCTGCAGTGCCGCCATGGCCAAACACCCGTTGCGCATGCCATATTGATTAAGGAACCCACTTTGGGATAAATCCTGGATCAGAATATGAGCAAATTTCCTGAATTGCATACATTGCCTGACGTGTTGGCGCCTGACGTGTCGGCTTTCCTCTTTGACGGGCACGGCGGTGGACAGGCGATTGCTGTTGATACGTGCGCGACTGCCGTGTTGGAAGACAAGGCTTTTGTCTTCGTCTGGGTGCATGTGCAGCATGATGATCCGGACTCCTATGCCTGGCTTCAGCAATGCGGCGTCGACCAGTTTGTCATTGATGCATTGACAGCTGAAGAGACACGTCCGCGATGCACCGTGCATCAGGATGGCGCCGTGGTTAATCTTCGGGGGATCAACCTCAATCCCGGCGCAGAACCCGAAGACATGATTTCCATTCGTTTCTGGCTTGAGGAGAAGCGGGTGATCGGGGTCTGGGTTCGACCATTGCTGGCAATCAATGATATTTTCGATGCGATGGAGCGGAAACTGGGGCCCGTCAGTCCCGGTGACCTGATGGCAAAACTTGCGTTGCGCCTGGCTGACCGGGCTGAACCGACTGTTGCTACACTCAATGAGCGCATTGATGCCATGGAAGAGCTCGTCATTGACGAGCAGGCAAAAATCGAACGGGGGCATCTGGCTGAGATACGCCGCGACGCGATCGTCCTGAGGCGTTTCATGTTTCCGCAACGAGATGCGCTGACGACGCTGGAGATCGAGGATCTGGAATGGCTCACCCAGCGCGACCGCAGCCGGATTCGCGAGGCTGCGGAACGGGTGACGCGGCTGGCCGAAGAGCTGGATGCGATACGCGACCGGGCGCAAGTCGTTCATGACCAGATCATGGACAACCGGGCCGAAGCCATGAACCGCAGCATGCTGGTGCTCTCGGTCGTGGCGGTTATCTTTCTGCCTTTGGGGTTTTTGACCGGCTTGCTGGGAATCAATGTCGGCGGCATTCCAGGCGCCAATGATCCATGGGCTTTTCTTGTCGTGTGTGGTTTGCTTCTTCTGGTGGCAGTGTTGCAGATATGGCTTTTCAAACGTGTCGGGATATTGCGTTAAATCTTGCCGACATTTGCCACTGCATTCGGCCGGTTATGGTCAATCTTGACCTTGCAACTTAACCGGAATTGCTGCGACATTTTAGACATTTACGGCATTTTTCGTCGTGAAAGCTGGCGCATGCTTGTCAAAAGGTGAGGCGAGGGCGCAATATTGGATCGTGAGGGGAATCACCAGACAGATTGTGGTGGAAGATCGTATCCCGCCGCAAGATCACGATATGGGGATATCGATTTTGCAACCAAAAATTCTGACAACCATGAAAACCTATTCATGGTCATTATTCGTAGCCGATTTTCTTGCCGGGCTGACTGTTGCCATGGTTGCGCTGCCGCTCAGCCTGGCCATTGCCATTGCCTCGGGCGCAAATCCCGCCCAGGGGCTTGTGACAGCCATTGTCGGAGGCTTTTTCATATCGCTTCTCGGCGGGAGCCGGGTTCAGATCGGTGGTCCGACGGGCGCCTTCATTGTCGTCGTTTTCATGGTCATCGCCGAACATGGTTATGACGGTCTGGTATTGGCGACCTTCATGGCCGGGATCATCCTGCTGATTGCCGGGTTTTTGCGGGTCGGCAATCTGATTGCCTTCGTTCCCGAAGCGGTTGTGAACGGCTTTACCATCGGTATCGGGATCATTATCGCGACCAGTCAGTTGAAGGATTTTCTGGGACTGTCGATTGATGATGTCCCTGCCGATTTTGTGGAGAAATTGTCTGCGCTGTGGAACGTGCGTGACACCGTCAACCTTTCTGCCTTGCTGGTTGCTCTTGTAACGATGGTCTTGATTGTCGTGTTGCGACGGCTCGCACCGAAGTTTCCAGGACTTATCGTGGCGGTGGCAATCGGCTCGGCAATGGTGGCCTTCGGGGGATTGTCGGCTGACACGATTGCTTCGCGTTTCGGTGCCTTGCCCAGTCAGTTGCCTGTGCCGCATATACCGGCATTTTCCCTCGAGCGCATGGTTGAACTGATCCCCTCCGCCATCATCATTGCCTTTCTGGCCGGCGTGGAATCGCTTTTGTCCGCGATGGTTGCGGATCGCATGATGCAGGGCCAACACCGCCCGAACGCTGAAGTGATTGCGCAGGGCGTTGCCAATGTCGCCTCATCTCTTTTTGGCGGCATGCCGGCGACCGGGGCCATTGCCCGTACCGCGACAAACATCAGGGCAGGCGGTAAAACTCCGGTGGCAGGAATTGTCCATGCTCTGGTTATTCTGGCGTTCATGATGCTGGCGGCGCCCGTTGTGGGCTATCTGGCGCTGCCCGGACTGGCGGCGTTGCTCCTCCTGACGGCCTGGAACATGAGCGAACCACACAAATGGAAGTCCTATGTGAGCGCGCCTATGTCAGACCGGGTGCTGCTGTTGGTGACGTTGGTCCTGACCGTATTGGTCGACCTGACTGTGGCCATCGGTGTGGGTGTTTCCATAGGCCTGGCCTTGCGCCTGCGAAACCGCAAACGACCCCCAGCCGAATGGGAAACGCCGGATCGCTGAAGGCTCGCTCAAGAGGGAGCGGGCGGTTTTCCGACTTCTGTCACTGGAGCGCCTTCGTCGATTGATTCCGGGGTGTAGGTCATCTGAATGGTGACCTGACCTGAGGGTTCATGGAAGGATACACCCTCTCGATGGAACCCATAGGCCTGATAGAAACGACGCCCGATCACATTGTCCCGGAAGACCTCGACTTCCAACGGGCCTTTTTCCGCAAGGGCCTTGTCGACCAATGCCCGGCCAAGCCCGCGCCCGTGATAATGCGGATCGATAAACAGGCCTCCGATGATATTCTCAATCATTGCAATGAAGCCGACAACCCTGCCGTCAACCTCGCATACCCATGTTTCCGCCAAAGCCAGATAGTCATTGCGCACATCATGAGCCTCCTTTTCAAGAAAGGCCTGGCTTAAAAACGGGTGGGCAAGTTCACTGGCAGAACGCCAGGACGCAAGCACGTCTTCGGTATCTTCCTGTTCGAATTTCCTGATCATGGTCAGAGATGTCTTTCATATTTTGGACATGGAAATGCCGGGGCACTAGTCCGGTGACAAAATTAAGCAATCGCCGGACGTCTGAAGCCTATCCATAGAATGCCATGCAGGTCGTGTGAACCGCTTCCAGTATATGCGCGCGCCATTTTGTTGTCTTGCCGTTTCACACGATTGACCAAACGCAAAGACAGGTTGATCAGCGCTGTTATGGTCCCACAATACACCGACAGAGGCGAGGCCTGAGTGAATAGCGAAATCCATAATGAGAGCGCACAGCACGTCACGCTGAAACGAAGCCTGACCTTGCCCCTTTTGACCCTTTACGGGCTGGGTGTGACGATTGGCGCTGGTATTTATGTGCTTGTCGGCGCCACCGCGGCGAAAGCCGGTATCTATGCGCCTGTTTCTTTCCTGATGGCCGCGTGCGTCGTTGCCTTTACCGGTCTTTCCTATTGCGAAATGGGCACACGCTATCCGGTCAGTGCGGGCGAAGCCGCCTATATGCGCCATGGTTTCAATTCCAAAACGCTTTCATTGATCGTCGGGCTGATGGTTGTCGCCGTCGGGGTTGTCTCGTCCGCTGCCATATCGATCGGCGCTGCGGCCTATCTTCGGGCCTTCATTCCCCTTTCACCTGAAGTGCTGACGGCACTGGTTATCGTGGTGCTGGGCCTGGCTGCCATCTGGGGCATAGTCGAATCCGTAACGGTCGCCGCAATCTTTACGCTGATCGAAATTTTTGGTCTGGGACTGGTTGTGTATTTCAGCCTGAAAACCAATCCGGATCTGATCAGTGAACTGGGCAGGCTGGTGCCGCCCTTTGAAAAGGCTGCATGGACCGGCATCGCATCGGCCAGCCTTCTGGCGTTTTTTGCCTTTGTCGGTTTTGAAGATATTGCCAATGTGGCCGAGGAGGTCAAGGACCCGGGCAAGACGCTGCCGCGGGCAACCATACTGACATTGCTGATCGCCACCATCATTTATACAATGATCGTCTCGGTGGTTGTTCTCTCCGTGCCGATGGAAATCCTCAGCAAGTCAGACGCGCCGCTTGGCCTGTTGTTTGCGGGCTCGGGCAGCCGGATCAACATGCTGTTCGGCATCATTGCCAGCATCGCCACGTTCAACGGCGTTCTCATTCAGATGATCATGTCTTCCAGGGTGCTCTACGGTCTTGCGTCGCAGAAAAACCTGCCCGCCGTGATCGCCTATATCAATCCGGTGACACGCACGCCTCTGGTGGCAACAGTGCTTGTCGTCATCCTGGTTCTTGTGCTTGCTTTTTTTCTGCCGATCATGGCACTGGCCGAAATAACCTCGAAGATCGTTCTTGTCGTGTTCATCATGGTCAATCTGGCGCTTTTGCGTCTGAAATGGATTGGGATACCGCCGGGCGACGATGTGTTTCAAGTGCCCTTCTGGATTCCCATTCTCGGGTGCCTGTCGAGTATTCTGCTTTTTCTGGCGGGCAGCCTTTGAAGCGGTTCAGACCTTCAAAACAATGGATCCCGTGGTGCGGCGTGCCTCGAGGTCGCGGTGCGCCTCGGCCGCTTGCCCAAGATCATAGAGCGTCGGCTCTGCAAGCGTCAGCATGTGCTCTTCCACGGCCTTGAAAAACCGCGTGGCCTGCTGCTCCATCATTGGCCCTGTTTCGGTATAGTGGCCGTAATTGGGACGTGAGAGCGTTGCCGATTTGGTGGCGAAATGTCCGATGTCCCATTCGCCGATCGGCCCAGATGCCTGACCGAAACTGACCAGGTGCCCCCTTATTGCCAGGGCCTCGAACGATTGCGCAAAGGTGTCGCGGCCGATGGCATCATAGACAACATCCGCGCCGCGACCGTTGGAGACCTGCATGACCGTTTCCACAAAATCCGCGCCTCTGCCAATGACGGTCTCATAGGCACCATGCGCTTCGGCAATGGCCGCCTTTTGTGGTGTCGAAACGGTGGCGACAACCCGTGCACCAAGGGCTGTCGCCCATTGGACCAGCATCGAGCCAACGCCGCCGGCAGCGGCATGCACGACGGCCACATCATCGCGCCGCAACGCATAGACATCTTGCAGGAGGAAACCGGCGCTGACGCCTTTCAGCAGACTTGCTGCGGCCATCCGGGGATCAAGCCATCGCGGCAATTGGATTACCAGTTCGGCCTCCATGGTGCGAAGGCCGGTATAGGCACCGACCGGCGCGCATGCATAGGCAACCGCGTCACCGGGCTGCACGTGGGTGACGCCTTCACCGACGGATTCAACGGTGCCGGCAGCTTCCATGCCGGGAATGCCGGGTGGATCAATCAGGTTGAAATAGCCCGTCCGGCAATAGACATCGATGTAATTGACGCCAATGAAGGATTGCCTGATGCGCACCTGGCCAGGACCGGGTGCCGGGACGTCCACCTGGCGTGGTCTGAGCACTTCGGGTCCGCCATGGGTATCCATCACAATGGCTTGCGTGGTCAGCGTGCCCAGGGCGGAAGGACCTGCGGAGGAGGTGTCATGCCTCCTGATCTGCTGATAGGAGGGTGACGGGCTCGCCCCTTGTTCGGTTTGGTTGTGAACAGAGGCATGTATCGGGCCTGATCCACCCAGATAGTCTTCCAGTGCCCTGAAGCCTGCCTGATAGATATCCTTTGCCACCAGGGTCACAAGCTCCTGCTTGCGATGGTCTGGCGGCGAGAATGTGCTTTCCCAGGTCCAGAAGGTCTGCCCGGTTTCGGTCACCGGTTTGAGTTTGATTGTCGCCACATAGCCATTGAGGGGGAGCGGCGCTTCCAGCAGGCAATAGGCCAGTTCGTGGGCTTCATCATCGAGTTTGATCAATTGCTCGCGCAGCAGGCCGCCATCCGCCAGAGTGAAATTGCGAATGGCGCCGACCGTATCGCCCGGCTGGCCATTTTCAATCTGGCTGGTGGCAATGGCCGGGTGCCAGTCGACATGGCTGTTGAAATTGCGCAAGATATGCCAGACGGCATCGATAGGCGCATTGATTATCGTGCTCTCGTGGACCCTTGCCATTCACTAGCGCCCGAAATGGCGTTTCAACGCATTGAACCCGGCCTGAAACACATGGGTGCCGATCTGCTGGATCAGTTCTGCCTCGCGATTCGCCGGGCAATCGAAACGAGCCTGCCATTCGGCGAATGTCACATTGCCATCTGTGACGGGCGTCAGGGAAAGAGTGGCAATGTAGTTTTCGACGCCCATCGGGCTTTCGAGGATCGCATAGGTGCAGCTCATGTCGTAATCCGACAGGGCCAGAAGCTGCTCCCGGATCCGGCCGCCGTCATTCAGGCTGAATGCCCGTATGCAACCAACCTTGTCTGACGGCACATTCTGCTCGATGCGGCTTTCGGCGACAAAGGGCGTCCATTGCGGCAAGGCATTGAAATCACGCACCAATGCCCAGACCGTGTTGGCGGGCGCCGGAATGATGGATGAAACATAGACATGCGTCATAGGCAGCAGACCCTTTCGCTGTTACCGGTCGCGATCATCATCATCATTTTGCTCCGGTTTTGCATCGGGTGTTTCTGATTTCTTGTTGCGCACCAGGTTGGACATGTCCTTGGCGTCGCGCAGAACATCCGTCATCCGGCCCATGGAACCGCCCTCGATGCCGATTTCTTTCATCAGATTGTCGATCATCGGTGCCTGGACACGGTAACGCAGAGCGGAATCGATGACTTCATCGGTGACGTTTTTTGAGCCGCCAGCCCCGCCGCCATTCATGCCATCAACATGCAATATCTTGATGCCTTCGATTTTTTCCATTGGCCGCACGCTTTCACGCACGATGCCTTCAAGGCGTGAAAGCAGGTTCTCGCGAATGCGGGCCTGACGGGCGGGTTCGGATAGCACATTCTCAGATTCGTTGAGCGCCTTGCGTCCGGCCGCATCAACCATGTAGCGCTCACCGGCAGCCAGTGCCGCAACCTTTTCTGCTTCGGCATTGGCATTTGCGGTGATCTTCTGTGCCTCTGCATGGCTTTTCGCCGCCTTCATTTCTGCGTCTGCCTTGGCGATAATGCGGACGGTTTCGCGCGCCGCTTCTCTTTCTGCCGCTATGACTTCTGTCAGCTTGCGGCGTTCGGCAATTTCGCGTTCGCGGGCAGTGAAGGTCTGTTCTTCTGCCTGTATGGCCTTTGAACGCACGGCCGAGGCCGCCGCCATGGCCGAGGAACGTTCCTGCGATTTCTTGGAAAGCTCGATGGATTTTTCCATTTCCGCCAGTTCGATCAACCGGTCACGATCAACGCTGATCTGACGGATGTCGCGATCCTTGATGATTCTGGATTCTTCCACAGCCCGTTCGGTGTTGATGCGGGCGCGTTCCACTTCTTCGGCCATGGCCAGTTCTGCTTCTTCGAAGGCCTGGCGCTTGGCGATCTGCAGGGCTTCAAGCCGGCGTTCCCTCTCAATGCGGATCTCATCGAGAGCACGGTCCTGTGCGACGCGTTCGGCTTCTGTCAATTGCGTCTGAATGATCTCGTTGCGCATTTTTTCGGCTTCGGCCTTGTTCAGTTCGACCGCCTTTTCAGCGACGGAGATTTGCCGTTCAAGCACAAAGATCTCGATGGATTTTTCACGCGCGATTTCCAGTTCTTTCTGTTCCAGATCCCGGCTGATGCGGGCCTTGCCCAGTGCAAGTTCAAGAGCAATCTGCTCACGCTCTGTCAGTTCACGCGATTTCAGTTCCGCTTCGTCGATGGAGCGGCGACGCGAGATCTCGCGGCGTTGGGTTTCTTCCTCGGATTTGATGCGTTCGTCAGTCAGGGAGCGCTCCTGGGCGATCCGGGATTTTTCAACGGCCTCACGCGATGACAATTGCGCCTGTTCCGATTCCTGTTCGCGCAGGGCTCTTTCACGCACAAGGTCTGAGCGTTGCGCCGCGCGGCGGACTTCCAGTTCGCGCTCCTGTTCGAGGCGGGCATATTCCTGATCCCGGTCGATGTCATAGACCTGTTTCTGAGCCGTGAGGTTCTGGTTGCGGATATCGACGAGGGTGCGCTGTTCGATCTCGTTGCGCATCTTGCGCCGTCCTTCGATGGCTTCGGTGATCTGCGTCAGGCCTTCGGCATCAAAAGCATTGGAGGGGTCAAAGAATTCCAGTCCGGTCTGATCGAGATCCACCACAGCGACAGTTTCGAGATCAAGACCATTGGCGGCGAGCGACTGGGCAGCCAGATCGCGCACATGTTGCGCGTAATCGCCGCGCTGTTCATGCAGTTCCTCCAGGGTCATGCGCGCTGCAATCGTGCGCATGGCGGAGGCGAATTTTCCCTCCAGCAGCGACCGCAGACCGTCTTCCTGCAGGGTGCGGCGGCCCAATGTCTGAGCGGCAGAGGCGACAGCTTCCTTGGTCGCTCCCACGCGGACGAAAAACTCCGCGGCAATGTCCACCCGCATGCGGTTTTTGGTGATCAGCGCCTGCCCATCGCGCCGCGCCACTTCAATGCGCAGGACATTCATGTTCACCGGGGTGATTTCATGCAGCACGGGAATGACAAAGGCGCCGCTGTTGACGACGACCTTCTCGCCCAGAAAACCAGTCCTGACAAAGGCGGTTTCCTTGGTCGAACGGCGGTACAGCCATTGCAGGATGTAAACGGCAATGACCACAACCACGGCAATGCCGATAAGCCAAAGCAACAATGCGCCAACCAACTCACCAGTCATAATTATTCCTCCTGTCACGCTTTATAGGATCAGCGTGTAATCGCTTTGAATTTTTTCGTCTGTTCGGTCAGTGCCCGTTCCGTCGGCAGGCGTTCCATGGAAGACGCGCCGTAGAAACCGTGGCAGTTTTTCGTGTTGTCGAGAATATATTGTGCATCCCTCGGCTCGGATACCGGTCCACCGTGCACGAGAATGATCACATCGCTGTTGACCTCCAGCGCCGCCTGTGACCATTCGTCGACCAGTGCCGGACACTGTTCGAGGGTCAGAGCCGTGCTGGCGCCAATCGATCCGCCGGTCGTCAGACCCAGATGGCAAACGATGATATCAGCGCCGGCGGCGGCCATGGCAGCTGCGTTCTGCGCAGAAAAGACATAGGGTGTTGTCAGCATATCCTTGTCGTGTGCCATGGCGATCATCTCGATTTCCTGGCTGTAGGACATGCCGGTTTCTTCCAGATTGGCCCGGAAGTTACCATCAATCAGGCCCACCGTCGGGAAATTCTGTACACCGGCAAAGCCCTGAACCTTCAACTCATCCAGAAATTTGTCGAAAATGCAGAACGGATCGGTGCCGTTTACTCCGGCAAGTACCGGCGTTCTTTTCACGACGGGAATGATCTCATAGCCCATTTCGACCACGACATCATTGGCATTGCCATAGGCCAAAAGACCTGACAGCGAGCCGCGGCCCGCCATGCGGTAGCGACCGGAATTGTAGATGACAATCAGATCTATGCCGCCGTCCTCTTCACATTTGGCGGAGAGACCGGTGCCAGCGCCGCCACCGACGATGGGAATACGGTCGCGTTTCATCTTTTGAAATTTATCAACCAGTTCGTGTCTTTCAAATCGCGGCATCAGGCGCTCCTCTTGTGAAGCTGGGAAATCGAACGGAAATTGGCCACCACGGCATTGGAAAAAGCCTCATCATTGATATTGGCTTTCACCCGGATGATCTGTCGGCGGGCACTGAGGCGCACGGTTTGTTCAAGGGCATCAAACAGCGCCTTGTCGGCCTGTGGATCATGAAAAGCCTCGCCGGCTTTGTCGAGGCCTGACACCCCTTCTTCTGGGATGAGGAACCTTACTGGGCCTTCCATCTGGTTCAGGCGATTGCCGATCCATTCACCGGCGGCGCGGTTTTCATCAATGGTCGTGCGCATTAGAGTGACAGTCGGGTTGTGAATGACGAAATTGCGGCCATCAAATTTTGCAGGAACGCTATTGCGTGCGCCAAAATTCACCATGTCAAGCGCCCCGAGCGAGCCCACATAGGGCAGGCCGGTCTCAATGGCGGCACCGAACCGGTTTTCATCGGCGGCAAAGACACCACCGACAATCATATCGGCAATTTCCGTTGTCGTGACGTCGATCATGGCGGCCAGCAGGCCAGATGTCCCAAGGGCCTCCATGGCGCGTCCGCCGGTGCCCGTCGCATGGAAGACAAGGCAATCGTAGTCCGCTTCAAGCTGCCGGGTAACAGCCTGCACGCAGGGTGTGGTCAAGCCGAACATGGTCAGGCCGATCGCCGGGCGCGCTGCCGCCAGTTTTGCCGCACGCTCGGTGGGCGAGGGCAGTTGGGCGATCATGCCCGCCAGGGCGTGGGTGGCATTGGCCAGCACCTGCTCGGTGATCGAATTGAGACCCTGAACATCGGCGACCGAATGGAACATGTTGATATCGGTTGCGCCGACATAGGGGCGGGTGTCGCTTGCGGCAACGGTTGAAACCATCACCTTTGGAATGCCGACCGGCAGGCTGCGCATGCCGGCCGTGGCCAGCGTGGTGCCGCCGGAACCGCCAGCGGAAATGACGCCACCAATCTGGCGCTCCTGCGCCATCCATCGTGCAAAGGCTTCTGCCATGGCCGATACGGCCTCACCGCGATCATGGCTGAAGACCCCATTGGTGCCGCCCGGATGCATGCTGGCGACCTGCATCGGCGTAACATCGCAGCGCGACGGTTTGCCGGATGTGGAAAGATCGACGGTTTTGACCGGGATTCCCAGCGCCTTCAATTTGTCACGGATGAAATTGAGTTCAGGCCCCTTGGTGTCAAAGGTGCCGACAACCAGTGCGGTTTTGCCGATGCGCTCGGAAAAGGGGATTGCGAAAATACGGGTCGCGGGTGTTTCGGCTTCCTGCCTGCGCCAGGTGTCGGCGCGCAGTTGGTTTGCCGGCAGACTCCAGCGGTTGGGCAATGCATTGGCCAATTGCAGGTTGCCTCTGGATGCATCGCTCTTTGCGCCATCGCGTTGCACTGCAAAGACTTCCGCCATCAGCGCTTCCTGAGAGACCTCACCCATCTCCTCCGGTGGTGCGATGTCGTCCTCATGGCGGCCAACGCCCAGCAGACGTTGCTGCAGGTCACGGTCGCCAGCCAAAGTGTCGGCATCCATGATGCGGTTGACGCGGCCATTGACCATGATGGCCACCTTGTCGGACACGGATGTTGCAACGCCGATATTCTGCTCGATGACCAGCACAGACATGTCGCCTTCACGTCCGAGCTGTACCAGCATGGCCTCGACCTGGTCGACAATCACCGGGGCCAGGCCCTCGGTGGGCTCATCCATCACCAACAGCCGCGGATTGCTGAGCAGCGCACGCGAAATGGCCAGCATCTGCTGTTCACCGCCGGAAAGCTGCGAGCCACCATTGTTGCGCCGTTCATGCAACCTTGGAAAGGTCTGGTACAGGCGCTCAACGGTCCAGGCGGCTTCAGGATCGGGCGATGCCGCCAGGCGCAGATGTTCATCGACGCTGAGGCTGGGCCAGAGGCGGCGCCCCTGCGGCACATAGCCGACACCGGCTCGGTGAATGACGTGCGGTTCGAGCTTTGAAACCTCGCGTCCGAAAACGCGCATGCTGCCGGAGCGGATGCGCTTGAGACCGACAATCGCATTGCACAGGGTGGTCTTGCCCATGCCGTTGCGACCCACCACCGACATGATGCCCGATTGCAGTTCCAGGGAAACGCCCTGCAGGACGTGGGCTTCGCCGTAATAGACGTGCAGGTCGTCCACGCTCAGTGCGGCTTTGGCCATTGGTGCCGATTTGTCAGCCATGACCACCTCCAAGATAGATTTCCTGGACCTGCGGATCGTTTTCTATTTCTTCGGGCGTGCCCTCTTTAAACAATTTGCCATTGTGCATCATCGACACATATTCCGATACGCGCAGCGCTACGTCGAGGTCATGTTCAATGATGATGTAGCCGATATGGGCGGGCAGGGCGTTGAGAATTTCAATCAGGTCGCGGCGCTCGGTCGGCGACAGCCCGGCAGCCGGTTCATCAAACAGGATGAAACGTGGCGCGCCGCCAAGGGCCATGGCAATTTCAAGCTGTCTTTGCTGGCCGTGCGAAAGATTGGAGACCGGCGTGTCGCGCACGGATTCCAGATGGACGGCATGGAGGATCGATTCCGCCTGCATCCTATTGGCGTCGGATGGTTTTGGCCGGATCAGCGAGTAGCGTTTGCGCGACACGCCGCGGCAGGCCAGATAGATGTTGTCCAGAACGCTCAGGCCGCCGAACAATTGCGATATCTGATAGGTGCGCCTCAGTCCGCGGCGAATACGCTCATGCGGTGGCAGATCGGTGATGTCTTCGCCGAAGAACTTGATGCGGCCTTCGGTGGGCAGGAAATCGCCGGTGATGGCATTGAACAGGGTCGTCTTGCCGGCCCCGTTGGAGCCGAGGACCGCGCGCCGTTCACCGGCCGCGATCCTCATGTTGATGCCGGTCAGGGCGACCAGTGCACCGAAATGCCGGGCAACGCTGTCAAGCTCGAGTGCATAGGCACCGGAGTCCTGAAGTCTGGATGCTGCAACATTTGCGGTCACTTTATGTCTCCTGATCGGTTGATGTAACGGTTATGGACAGCTTGGGTTTTCGCGGCTGACCGCACCCAGTGCGAGGAATTCCGCTTCATCAATGCCCAGGGTCTGGTTGACCTGCGGAACAACCTTGATGAGCTTGTTCAACAGATTGCCATCGGGACCTTCGGTCACTTCAGTCAGGTAAATATCGGCAATCGCATTACGGTTCTTGTCAAGCGATACCTTGCCTGTCGGTGTTTCGAACGACAGCGAGCTCAAGACCTTGCGGAAGTTCGCACCGTCATCATCCAGTTTGCCGCCGGTTTCCTCAAGCGCCAGCAAGGCCGCCTTCATGCCGATGTAATAGGCATGCGCGAACAATGATGGCGAAGGAAATGCGCCCTCCTGCTTTTTATAGGCTTCGACGAAGGCATTCCATTCCGGCGTATCATTGGTGTCGGCTGTCGGACCGGCAGCCGGTGTGCCGATCAGCACATCACGCAAACGGCCCTTGGACGTCAGCACCGTCTGGTCAACGGTGATCGAGCCACCGATCAGGGGTGCTTCACCGCCGGACTGCTGGAACTGTGTCAGGAAGTTGACGGCATCGGCGCCGCCAAGCGCCACATAGACCGCATCGACATCATCAGGGATGGCGGCAATGACGGATGAATAATCCTTGTTGCCAATGGGCACCCAGGATTTCGAAGGCACCTTGCCACCGGCCTTGCAGAATTCGGCCATGAAACCAAAAACCTGCGTGTAGGGGAAGGAATAGTCTTCTGCCACGACGGCAACATTCTTGTAGCCCTTTTCATTGTAGGCATAGGTTCCAAGACCAGCCATCCATTGTGCGCCATCTGTTGAAAAGCGGAAGAAGTTTTCCGCCGGGTCGCGCAGGGTTGTGTCCTGTGCCGCCGATGAGCCGTTGATGAAGGTCACGCCCGGCTGGGTCTTGGCATAATCCTTGACGGCAATGCCCTCGTCACCCGACAGTGGACCGACGAGGATTTTCACACCATCCTGCTCCACCAGTTTTCGTGCAGCGCGAATGGCACTGTCAGGTGATGCATCGGATGAACCACGGACAACGACAATCTTGTTGCCGGCGGCCATGCCTCCGACTTCGTCGAGGGCAGTCAGTGCGCCGCGTTCGCCATCTTCTCCAAGTACGGTGAAGGCGCCTTCAAATGTGGCGAGAACACCGATCTTTATATCCTCGGCCTGGGCAACGGCCATGGCCGGTGCAGTCAATCCGGTGGCCAGCGCGAGTGCCAGCAATGTGCGTCTGTGAATTCTCATTGGTACCTCCCAAGTTGATTTAGTTCTTTTCCCAACGTCCGCTCTTCATTGACGCGAACGCAAGTCCTCCTGTGCCAGGCGCTGCCGAAGCTGCCCCCAAAGCCCAAGAATTCCGTCTGGCGAAAAGAAAACGATCGCCAGAAAAAATACACCGATCAATGTGTTGAAGCGCTCTGCTCCAACGATGTCGATGGCAAATGTTTGCATGAGCACCACCATGACCGCACCGACGAACGGGCCGATCGGGTGCTTCAATCCGCCGATGACGGCAATGATCAATACATTGATGGCGGCGGCGACATTGATGGTTCCGGGCGAAATGCGCCCGTTGAACCAGACCAGCAGCACGCCGGCCAGACCGGCAATCAGGCCTGCATAGAACCAGGCGACCACCTTGTGGGCGGTCACGTCAAAGCCGATGGCGCGCATGCGGCGCGGGTTATCGCGGATGGCCTGCAGGGTAAGGCCGAAGGTGGAGCGCGCTGCATAGAGCACGGCGGCATAGGAGAGGGTCGCTGCCACCAGGCACATATAATAGAAGGGCACGGGATCGCGAAAGTTCACGCCGAACACGATGGGTGCGCGCAGGCCGGTATAGCCGGGAAAACCATTGAACAGCGTGTAGTTCTGGCGCACGAAATAGAAGGCTGCCGTGGCCACCGCGAGGGTGATCATGATCGTGTAAATGCCCTCTGTGCGGACCGAAACCCAGCCAATCAGTGCCGAACTCGTGGCGGCAAAAAACAGCGCCAGCGGCATGACAAGCCACCAGGGCCAGCCAAAGCCCAAAATGTTGGAATTATTCTCGCCGAAAATGGCCACCGTGTAACCGGCGACGCCGGCAAAGGATATCTGGGCAAGGCTGACCATGCCGCCATAGCCGGCAAGCAGGCTCAAGGAGAGCGCCAGCATGCCGAAAATAAGCGAATAGCCGCCGATCTGGGTGAGGAAAAAGTCTGAGGAGACAAGCGGATAGGCCAGCAGCAGGGCGGCCAGCACCAGGTGTCCGGTGCCGATGCGCGCCAGCAAATTCCTGGCAGGTGTTGCGGGGTTCTGGGTGACATCGGCATTCATTGCGATTTCCCCATGATGCCTTGCGGACGGATGGCCAGCGTCACCACCATGATGACAAAGGTCAGCACAACGCCATAGGTGGGGAAATAGACCAGCCCGATCTGCTCGGCGAGACCGATGATCAGGGCGCCGATGGCGGCGCCGGTGATTGATCCCATGCCGCCGACAATGACCACGACAAGCGATGCCAGCAGGTAGCGCACATCTTCACCCGGTGCCACGGAAAGGGCAGAGCCGCCAATGACGCCGGCAAGCCCGGCCAGTCCCGCGCCAATGGCAAAGACCACGGCAAAAATAAGATGCACATTGGTGCCGGATGCCGACAGCATTTCACGGTCATCCACACCGGCGCGGATCATCATGCCGACGCGGGTCTTGTTGAGCATCAGCCACAGGCCTATGCCGATCACGATGGCCAATGCCAGAACAACCAGGCGGAAAAACGGGTAGGACAGAAGCACAATCGAACCGTTGGAGCGCACGGCCGTGACGATGGGCAATTTGATCGCACCGGCCAGCCAGTCTGGAATGAGTATCTGATAGGTGCCGCCGGTCCAAACAGCCAGCATCAGATCTGCGGCGATGATCGAAATGCCGATGGTCACCAGAGTTTGACGCAGATCATCGCCCTCCAGACGGCGAAAGACCACCACCTGCATCAGCAGACCAACGACCGACAGAATGAGAAAGGCACCAAGCACGCCCAGCAGCCAGTAGCCGGTGCGATCGGCGATCTCGTAACCGATATAGGCCCCCAGCAGGTAGAGCGAGCCATGCGCCAGATTGACGTTGCGCATCAATCCGAAAACCAGGGTAAAGCCGCTGGCAACGAGGAAATAGAGGCCGGCCAGAGTCAGGCCGTTCAGGCAGGCGCTGAGAAAGGCCTTTTTTGACAGCAGGATATTCTTGACCCAATCGGGCCAGTCGGCAAAGACGAGCCAGATGAACAGGGCGGCCAGAACCAGCCAGAACAGGCCCCAGACTTGGCGCCGGGTGATGCCGGTGCCGGGTGAACCCGGAGCGGAGCCGGGGGGCGTTTTTGGCGCGTCGGCAATGCTCATGCTGTCAGACGCCGCCTTGCTTCATTGACCTTTGGCGCCTTGTGGAATTTGCCGTCTTTCATGATCGCCATGATGCGCTTCTGATCCTGCAGGATGCGTACATCGGCAAGCGGGTCGCCGTCGATCAGCAGAATGTCGGCCAGGTAGCCCTCCTTGATCAGGCCCAGTTCGTCTTCCATCAGCATCATATGCCCGCCATATTTGGTGGCCGCCTGAATGGCTTCCATGGGCGAGAATCCGAGCATTTCGACGAATGTCTGAATGTCCTTGGCGTTGGTGCCCTGAGGTGTCCAGGCAAAACCATAATCCCCGCCGATGCAGATGCGGATGCCGCGACGGTGCATTTTCTTCATCGCATCGATACACATGGCCAGTTCGCGCTCATACTCCATCGACAGCGGCGAGCCCGGCTTGATGCCCCATTCTTCCGCATGGCGCGCCGTGTTGATAAGCCAGGCAATGCCGGGGGCGACCATGTGGTGCTCCTTGGCAGCCTCGAGCATGTCGAGGCCTTCCTCATCGCAGAAGGACGCATGATAGATATTACGGATACCGTGCCGGATACATTGCTTGATGGAACCGGAGGAGCGCGCATGGGCAGACAGGACCTTGTTGCGGCAACGCGCCTCCTGTGCGGCCATGGCCACTTCTTCCTCAGACATGGGCGTTTCTTCGGCGCCCATTCCGGTGATGGATTCACCCGACAGGTTGAGCTTGATTGAATCGACGCCATATTTGATCAGCTGGCGCACGGTGCGGCGCACTTCTTCCGGGCCGGAGACGACCAGGCCAAGGTTGAGGCCTTCATGCGGGATGTGGGAGGGGGCGGCATCGCCCAGCCCGCCAACCGTGGTGATTTCGGGGCCAGCCGCCAGATAGCGCGGTCCGGGAAAACGCCCCTCATTGATAAAGCGCTTGGCAACGACGTCGAGCCTTGGCTTGGCGGCGGCCGCACCACGCCCGGCCGTGAAACCGGCATCAATCACCAGTTTGGCCATCTCCATGGTGACCAGCATATGCTCTTCCAGTTCCATCATCTGGATAGGATCAATGCCCGGCGCATTGTTCCAGGACAGGTGCAGATGGGCGTCGATCATGCCCGGCATCAGCGTTGCGCCCATACCGTCAATGACCGTGGCGCCGCCCGATGTCATGGGCGCGCTGAAGCGGGACGTGCCCCGGTTTACCGATTTGATCCGGTTGCCCTGCACCAGAACTTCGCCGGTAAAGGGATTTTCTCCGGTTGCATCCAGCACGCGCACATTGGTGAACAACGTCGAACGGTTGCTGTTCCAACCATTGATATCATCGGCCATAAGGTTCTCCCTGCTTCTGTTCGGCTGCAGCCTTGCGCTGCCTGCCGCCGCTAAATCGCAATTTTGCGGACAAATTCATTCAGTAGCCGCGCGCATTCAGCGGGTTTTTCAATCGGCGCCCAATGGCCGCAATCATTGAGGACGACGGCGCTGCCCTGCTTGACCGTTTCTGCCAATTGTTGCGCAACGCTGGGCGGGCCGACGCCATCCTGATCGCCTGTGACAACGAGAACCGGGCAGGCAATGGCGGCAAGTTCCGTTCCGCTTGCGCCTGCAAGGGCCTCGCAGGATTTTGCAAAGCCCTCGGCATCCTGACGCATGTGGCTTTCGCGAACAAAGGCAAAGGCCACGGGCGATTGCTGCTGCGCACTGGCGGCAAGACTGACGGGCGTCACCTGATCGGCAATGGTGCACATGCCTTCCTGACGCGCCAGCGCGGCACGGGCACGCAGGCGCTCACGCGCTGCATCGGCAGGCTCTATGATTGGTCCGAACAGAGCAAGGCTTGCGGCGAGGCGCGGATGCATGACGGCCAGATGCTGGGCGATAAGTGTGCCGAAGGAATGGCCAATGATATGGGCACGTTCCACGCCCAGCTCGGCAAGGTTGCGGGCAAGTGCCTGCGCCAGCGAAACGATATCGATTTTTCCGCCAGGCGTGGGTGAACGTCCGGCTCCCGGCAGATCCGGGCGGATGAGCCGAAAACCCGCCAGTGAAGGCACGAGCGCCTGCCAGCTGTTGGATGTTCCACCCAGACCGTGCAGCATGACGATTGGCATGCCGTCACCCGCAGTTTCCACCATCATGTCCTTGAAACGGATCGATGTCATGAGGGGCGCTCTTCACATTGATTTTCGAGGCTTCCGATCACGTCAATTTCGACGCGGACCACGTCACCGTGCCGCAGATAGCGCGGCGGGTCAAATCCGATGCCGACGCCGGCGGGTGTTCCTGTGGCGATGATATCGCCCGGCAGCAACGTAATGCCGGCTGACAGGGTTTCGATGATGGTTGGAACATCGAAGATCAGATCGCGGGTATTGGCCTGCTGGCGTATTTCACCGTTTACTACGCAGCGGATCTCGGTGTCACCGATATCGAGTTCGTCCCTTGTGACGGCAAAGGGGCCCATGGGGCAGAAGGTGTCTTGCGATTTGCCAATCAGCCATTGGCTGTATTTTCCCTGCAGATCGCGAGCCGTCACATCATTGACGAGCGTATAGCCCCAGACATGGTTCATCGCGTCCGCTTTTGAAATCGACCGCCCGCCGGTGCCGATGATGACAGCCAGTTCCGCCTCATAGTCAATGGCTGCGGAAACCGTCGGGTCGATGATGATCTTCTCACCATGGGCAATGACGGTTTCGGGCACCTTGGAAAAGATGATTGGCGCCTTGGGGACGGTTGAAGCTGCTGCGCTGGAATCAAAGCCGCTATTGGAAAATTCGTGCGCGTGGTCGAGGTAATTCTTGCCGACGCAGAAGATATTGCGCCCTGGCCTTGGAAAGGGTGCTTCCAATGTGACCTCATGTGCCGGAATCGGCGAAGAGACATCGGCAATTTCGGCATCAGACATGCCGATCAGCGCCGCAACGCCCTTGGCTGCCCGTTCTGTCGACATGTTGATGGGGTGGAAATTGGCGCCATCTGCGCTTACCATCCCCACACGTCTTTCTCCGGATATCGAAAAAGCCGCAAAACGCATGATGCCTCCCAGCGATCTGGTTCATTTAACTGAACCAATGTATTTTATAGTGGACCAATTATTATGTGCCTGAATAAACGAGTCAACAGCATTTCGTGGAAAATCACGGAAATTTGCCAATTCCAACTTGAAATTACGATTGATTTGGAGTAATTGGCTCATCATTGGTTCATAATAGAAGCGCCATCATGCCCAAACAAATTGCCAGTGAAGTCGAAAAATCCCTGCGCCAGCGTATTGCGGCCGGGGAGTGGTCGCACGACGGGCAATTGCCTGCCGAACGCGATATCGCAACGGAATACGCGGTGGCGCGCAACACGGCACGGCGCGCCATCAATGCGCTTGTTGATGAGGGTGTCCTTTCCCGCCATGTTGGCCGTGGCACCTTTGTGCGTCCTGCCGATGAAGTGGACATGAATGACATACTCCAGCGCGTCACCGGCGTCTCACCCACCGATATGATGACAGTGCGTCGGCTGGTCGAACCACAGGCGGCGGCCATTGCCGTGACCATGGCGAGCGCCTCGGATATTGATGCGATTGTCGAAGCCCATGAGATGGCAAAGGCGGAAAGAGACCCGGCCAAATTCGAATATTGGGATGCGCAGATCCATCATCGTATCTTCAAGGCCGCCCGCAATGAATTGCTGATGAGCCTGCATGACATCCTGCGGGTGATCCGCAACCGCGATCCATGGATCGAATTGAAGCGAAAACGCTTTTCCGAGGAGCGGCGCCTGGGCTATTGCGCCCAGCACGAAGATATCGTGCGCATGCTCAAGGACCGCGACGCCGCAGGCGCCTCGGACGCCATGCTGGTGCATATGAACGCGATCGAGATGAACCTCTTCGGGCGGTTGAATTAGAACGGTTGAATTAAAGCGGCTTGCTTGTCTCAAAGAGATAGCGGCAATTCCAGATGTTGTGCGTAGATCATGTCGCGATGTTCGATCAGAGCGGGATGCAGCGCGGCTTTGGTTTCCGCGTCCAGCGTCTCGAATGCCGCACGCGTGCTGGCGCGCATTTCGCATTGTTCCTGGGGCAGGGGTCTGAACAGGGCCATGATTGTGGCACTATAGATATCCGCTGCCGACAGGCTATGGCCGACGTAATAGCTACTGCCCGCCTCACGCTGGACAGCCAGGCGGCCTGCCAGCATGCGCAGCAACGATGCCACGCGTATTCCATTGGCCGGGTTCGTGTCGGAGCGGTAGCCGTATTTTGCGGCCAGGAATTTTGCCACTGGTTCCTTGAAACCGCCGGTGCCCTGCAGTCCGGCATGCACCAATTGCAGGCGGCGCGACCATCCAAGGCCTTCTTCACCCAAAAGCTCATGCGCCAGCCCCATGACAAGGGCGCGGTCTGCGGGATGTGCGGGCAGCAGGGGGGGTGTCGGCGCCAGTCGCTCGGTCAGCAGCAATATTTCAGCCCAGCCGGAACGGGGTTTCTCATTGTTGTAGAAAGCAACCGGCCCGCCTTGCTGGCCGGCCCACGCTGACAAAACCTCGCTTCCATGGTCCAGACGCACCGCCGCCCAATCGATTTTCTTGATATGCAACAAGCCCTTGGCCGCTTCGCCCCAGGGGCTTGGCGTACCACCGACGACGACCATGCGCAGGCCGTCGCGCTGCATCGCCTCTTCCACACTGATATATTCAAATGCCATTGATGATTCCTCCATGGCGCAGATGCAAGATCACTTGATACAATGAAACGCCCCGGCATTCTACCGGCGAGCCGGATTCCAACGGGGCCATGGGGCCGGCGCTATGGAAAGAGACGGGGCAGAATGGCTGGCCTTCAGAGAATCTGTTTTGCCAAGATCAGTGACTGCAGGCCAAGGCAGATGTCACGCACCAACTGCTCTTTGTGCGGGCCGTGATCGGGATATCGGATCATGCTGTCCCCATTGTGCATGAAGACAAAGCCGCCCTTGCCCGATGCGGCCGGATAGCGCCACAGCCAGTCGGCGGGCTTGGGGTCGTGTTGCGGACCCACGTCGGTCAACCAGATGGCGCCCGGCGGCATGTCGCTCCAACCCCGGGCATATTGGCCGTAAACATCCTGCCAGCCATCAAATGTGTCGTCCATTTGGGCAAAAAAACCGGGGCGGTCGTCACGCAGGCGTATTTTGATATTGGAAAAGGGTCGGGGGGATACAGCATTGAACGGGCTGATGAAGGGCAGCCAGGATGTCACCGGTTCGGCGCAGATGATCATATTGCCGCCATTTTCCAGATAGTCGAGCAAAAGGGCCTGATTGCGCTGCAAAAAGACCTCGTCATGGTTTGCCGGCAGATAAAGATAGTCGGTGGCGGACAGCACGGCCTCGTCCAAAGCGTAAAGCGGGCAGAATTGAACATCAAAGCCGGCGTCGGTCAGGCTGGTTTCAATCCATGGCGGTCGCCAATCGCTGAGGTTATGGGTGCATTGCAGGTAGGTGAAACGGTTGCGTTTGGGGCGCTCGATGCCCAGTTCCCGGTTGAGCCAGGGATAAAAGCCCTGCAGAAAGCGTGTTGTGGCCGGCATGAAGCGTTGGCCATTGTGGGAATGAGGATCGAGGGTGGAGACCATCAGGCGACCGCCTCCCTCAATATTGCGGAAATCGAGAAACAGGCTTGCGTCGCCCTCATCAAGATTGAGGATGGATTGGCCATTTTTATCCAGCGCATAGGCGCCGCCCCAGTGCCAACTCATGTTGCTGAGCGGGATATGGTCACAAATCGGATGGCTGGGTTCCGGTTGGTGTATTTCCAGTCGCTGGCCCGGTTTCATCCACCACAGCCAGTCCTTTGTTGTATGCGGGCGCCAGTTGAGGGGGACGACATCGATCCAGTCGGCGTTTCCCTGAAAGAAGACAATCAGAAATCCGCCATTGCGGACATAGTTGTTCAATTGTCGGGCATGGGCAGCGATTGTGACGCTATCCATCGCGTCAGCGACGATGATGGCGGCGAATTGGTTCAGATCAACCTGGCCCAGATCACCCAGATAGATCTGTTCGTCGATGTAGTGGGAAAAATCCTGGAAGCTGCGCAACTGGTAAGCGCTTCCCCAGTGCAGATAAGCAATGGATTTTTCCCGAACGGGCTTAGGGTTCATGCCTGACCTCTTCATGGTGGAACAGGGGCGCATAGGTGAATTTGCCGCTGCCCGCGAATTGGGCGCGACCGATCGGCACCTTGTAAAGGGCGCTGAGATTGCTCTCGCTGAGCACTGTTTCCGCTGTTCCGCTCAGGTAGGACACAGCGCTGTTCATCAGCAGAACATGGCTGGCGATTTCCACCGCGTGCTGTGGTACATGGGTGGTAAAGACAATGGTGATGCCATGATCCCGGCTGAGACTTCGAAGGACATCAATCACCACCTTCTGGTTCCTGTAATCCAGAGCGGCGCAGGGTTCGTCAAGAATGAGAATATCGCATTCGGAAGACAGTGCCTGCGCGATCATCACCATCTGGCGCTGTCCGCCGCTCAATTCGTTGAACACGCGGTTTTCCAGATATTCAATGCCGAGCAATGCAAGAAACCGGCGAACGACTGCAAAGTCACGGGTGCCGGGTGAGCCAAACAGACCAATGTGGCGTACCCGGCCCATCAGCGCGATATCCATGACGGAATAGGAAAAGGCGACTTCGAACAATTGCGGTACAAAGCCGATCTTTCCGCCGATCTCCATGTGGCCTCTGTAAGGCTTGAGCACGCCAATCATGGTGTTGAGCAAGGTTGTCTTGCCGACGCCATTGGCGCCGAGGATGACCAGCACGCCGCTGCTGTGAACGGCGAAGCTGCAACCATCTATGATGGTCTTGTCACCCCGTCTGACGTGCAGATCACGGACCTCAATCATTGCTCCAGCCGCCTTTTGAATGCATGCGCCGAAGGATGATGGCGAATACGGGCACGCCGATCAGCGCGGTGATGATGCCAAGCGGAATTTCTGCGGTGGTGACCGTGCGGGCCAGATTGTCGACCAGCAAGAGATAGATGGCGCCGATTATGCCGGCGACCGGCAGCATCCGGCTGTGGTCTGCGCCGACGAATGCCCGCGCCACATGCGGCATGACCAGTCCGACCCAGCCGATAATGCCGGAAATGGCCACAATGCCAGCGGAAATCATCGCTGTTGCGATCAAAATGAGCCATTGAACCAGGACAACGGGTGTGCCCAGTGCACGGGCCTTTTCCTCGCCCAGCGACAGGATGTTGATCTGAAAGCGCAAGAGGAAAATCAGAATGGTGGCCGGAATGACAGCGATGGCCAACAGAAGAACGTCGCCATAATGCGTCGATGCAATGCTGCCCATCAGCCAATAGGTGATGGCGGGGAGTTTTTGAAACGGATCGGCCAGTAGTTTGGCAATGGAAATGGCTGCGGAGAAGAAGGCCGAGATGACAACACCGGCAAGAACCAATGTCAAAATGGAGGTCCGGCCACGCACACTTGCCAGGAATTTGACCAGCACAACGCTGCCTATGCCAAAGCAGAAGGCGATGGCCAAAAGCATGTATCCGTGTATGCCGAGCAGGATTGCCAGGGTGCCGCCAAAGCCGGCACCGGCAGTGACCCCGATTATGCCGGGATCAACAAGGGGATTGCGGAACAGGCCCTGCAATGCACCGCCCGAAACGGCAAGGCCAAAGCCGATCAATACAGCGGCGAGAACGCGCGGCAAACGCACCAGTTCGACCACTGTCTCTTCGAGTTTTGTCCAGCTTGGTGCCTGACTTGGCGATATGTTGTCCCAAAGGATCAGCGCCACATCCCGCACTTGCAGGTCATAGCGCCCGATGGTCACCGAATAGAGTATGGTGAGCAGCAACAGACCCAGCAGAAGCGGAAAGAGGGCGCGACGCGCCAGAGGCGCCTTCTTTGTTGTGTCGGACACCTGCAGCCCCTATTCGAACAGGCTGCCATAAGCTTGAGACCCGGCGTTTTCTTCCATCGACAGAATGCGGTCGATCTGTGCATCGGCCAGTTCGATGTCATAAATCGTCTTGTAGACCTGGCGGACATTGGCCCGAAAATCCGGTGCTGCATCCGCGCCGTGTGCCAGAGCGGCAATCCATGAGGAGACAAGATAGATTTCCGGCCCGTCGGGTGACCCGGCAAAGGCAGGTATCTTGTAGACACGCCTGTTTTCAACGGCATCGAGGCTGGCGAGAAGCGGATTGCTGTAGAATGTCTCCGGCGTCAGGTCTCTGGCGTAGGGTGGTATCAGGATCATCTGCGGATTCCAGACATAGAGCTGCTCAAGGTCTACGGTTTTCCACCAGACATTGCTGTCGTCCGCCGCTGGCGTATTGACGCCGCTCAGGCTGAAATCCAGGGAAGCATTGGCGATGACCCGGATCTGGTCGTTCAACTGGTCGACCTGCAACAGGCTGACGGTATCGGCGCTGTCAAAAGTGCTGAAACGTTCACGCAGCACCGCATTCGAGGCATCCTGCGCTGCCAGGATTTTCTCGGCCTGTTGCGTTTTGCCGCTCAACTTTCCGCTGATCGTCAGGTAGTCGCGGCGGTCGGCTTCGGTGCAGCAATTCCAACCGACAACCGTCAGGCCGACCCGTTCGAGAGGCTCGATGTTTTGCGGCTCCGTTGCCCACTGAATGATCACATCTGGATTGATTTCCAAGAGGGCTTCAACATTGGGGACGAAGCCTTCGCGCGCGGCGGTTGCTGCCAGATTGCCCAGTTCCGGCAGGATTTCTCCGTAGCGGCCGGAGATGTAATCGCGGGTGAAGAAACTCTTGTTCACGGCACTGATATGGTCCGCTGTTCCGTCCACGGCGCGGTAAAGGATCGGGCCTGAACGCACGATGGTCACCACTTTTTCAGGTGGCGAATCCAATTTGATCTCCACGCCCTGGTGATCCTTGAAGGTGATGTCCGCATGGGCGGCAGCCGTCAGCAGGCTTGTCAAAAGGGCCATTGTGATGGCGGTTTTGCTGATTGCGTGATGCGGTGATGGGAATAGTGACATCCTGAGCTCCAATTAACGTGGCCTGATGATCGCGTAGACGGTGAATAATGCGAATCTCTATAGCGGCCATTAAACTGGAGTCAATTAGTAGGCTTTAAACATGAGTATAAAAGTTATTATTTTTTCATTTTGCACGCAAAAAGCGCAGTCAATCGCTGTAACACGCTGGAAGCTGCCTGCTTTCAGTCGTATCGCAAAAGGGTATGGGCATTGGGTTCGAGTCTCTCCGGTGTGGCCAAGGCCCATATGTGGCCAAGGCTGCACGATTTATGGGAAAGCAGATCAATGCATGTCGGCGGCCCGAAGGACGATCATCGAATTTCGATCCCGTGAATAGGCCTTCAGCGCCACACGCTCGATCGCCGAGCGTGCTGCATCGAATGCTTCGAGATATCCGGCTTCAGTGCGAACCAGATTTTTTGTGGTTTTTGCCAATGCGTCGATTTCGACAAAGAAGGCAATCTGAAACATGCCGTCATGGCCGATGAAACGGATGCGATCCAGCGCATCATCGTAGCTGCGGCTTGGGTTTGGAAAGGTCAATGACATTGCTGGAAATTCCCTATGGGCTTTGATCGGGTTGGTAAAACGGGTGCGCTTGGCCGGTGATCATCCGGCTGCACAAAGGTCTTTGTGACAAATGGCGAGGTCATGGCGCGCAGCAGGGCGCTGTAATTGAGCTGGAAGCCTATTTCGCTGCCTACACTTACCTTGCATTTGCTGGTGTCCAAAATGAGGTGGTCGCTGCTTGCACCGAGGATTTCGATGTCCTGCAGCGGCGTCAGGCCGGCAGGATCGACATCCTGGCGACCGATGGCCAATAGGGTCTGGTTGATCGGGCCTTGGTCCGTGATGCCCGGCATGGCGCCAAAGGCCGATTGAGCGATTGCGCCCCAGGGCCGTGACGGTTTGTCTTTCGATTCGATGGCTTCGGCGACCAGAGTGATGGCATCGGTATGCAGGCCGGTGATCGGCCGTCTGTGCAGCGGATCCAGCCCAAGCAAAATTGCCTCGCCGAGACGCAAATCATTGATGCGACCGGTGTCGGCGCCATTGAGCGCCCATTGCAGGTTGCTGGAGTTGCCGCCGGATACAATGCTGATGACCGGGCCAAACCTTCTGTCCAGACCATCTGCCAAACGGGACAATTCGCCCATGTTTTGCGCGTCGGGTACCACGCCGCTGCGACAGGCGAGGTTGGTGCCAATGCCCTTGAAGTCGATATTGGGCAGAAGCAATGTCGCGCGCACCATGGCGTCCAGGTCGTCCGGCATGATGCCTTCACGCAGATCACCCAGTTCCACCATGAGCACCACGGCGTGCCTGCGCCCGGCCTTGCACGCTGCCTGAGACAGGGCGCGGATCACGCTGAGTTCTGTGTTGAAACTGGTGTCAGCCAGCGCCACGACGCGGTCAACCTGACTTGGCATGGGAGCGCGCATGAGTGTCATGGGTGCCCTGATGCCTGCGCGGCGCATGGTTTCGATGTTTTCAATGCGGGAATCACCAAGTCCGCCAACGCCTGCTTTCAGCAGGACATTGGCAAGGCATGGGTCCCCCAGACAGGCCTTGGTTACGCCGGTGACGGAGATACCAGGCCTGCGCAGCCGTGCGACCAGAGTCGCGGCATTATGGCGGATCTTTGCCAGATCAATGTCCAGCCTTGGTGTGCTCACTGCACGATAGCGCCCGGTTTTCTTTTCAGTTGCGGGAACGAGGAGAGCACCATGGCCACCAGAAGTTCCGTGGGACGCGTCAGCGCATCGGTGACCGGAATGCCGAGTTCGCCCTCATAGGACATGATGGCCGTGCTGACTTGCGTATCACTCATATTCTCATGATTGATCGTCAGTCCGATGACCTTTGTATCGGCGAAAGCGCTGATCAGATCGATTTCCGAACGGGGCGTGGGCATTTCCATCTGCTCGAAATCGCACCGGTGCTTGCGGTTTGGTGCGTGCTGCAAGATGACTCCATCGGGAGCGCTGCCCCGCAGGATGAAAGCTGTGGTGCAAAAGGCAGGGTGGCTGAGGGCGCCCTGACCTTCGATGATGATCACGTCCGGATTTTCGCCTTCAAAGGCCTCGATGATCGTTGCTTCGAGTTCACCGGCGCAAAATTGCGAGGGCACGGCGTCCATGGCCAAACCATGACGGGCACCCTGGATCAGTCCGGTCTGACCGGTTGTCACCATGACGGCCTTCACGCCACTCTCGTTGAGCGCGCGTGTCAGAATGCTGGCTGTGGTGCGCTTGCCGATGGCGCAGTCGGTGCCCAATACAGCGATACGGGGGCAGGTGACCTCGTTGATACGACCGCTGAACAGACGCAGATCATTTTTCGGGCGGGGCCTTCTGATATCAAGAATTTCGACATTTGCCGCTTTGGCCGCTGCCGCAAATTCAGGATCGTCATTGAGGAATTCATGTAGCCCGTTGACGATGTTCATTCCCCGGCTGATCGCTTCGAAAACCACGGCACGTTCCCTGGCTGACAAGATGCCGGCCGCCGGTGCTATGCCGTATATGAAATAGTCCGGCACGCCTTGTGTATGGGCCAGTGCTTCGGCGAGATCGGCGAAAATCGGGATGTCATTTGTCTTGCCGTCAAGCACATTGCCTGCATCAAGGCCGGCTTTCTGGCTGTCGATCACCGAAAGGATCGTATATTTTTCCGAGTGGCGTACCAGGCCGTTTGCCGTCTTGCCGTCGATGGCTCCAAAATGGGCTTCGCAATAGACAATCGCTGTGGCGGTTTGCGCCTCCTGACGCTGTGGACGCTTGATGGCGTGCTTTGCCGCAGGTTTCAAAGCGCGCGGGAACAGGGGGATTTCCGGCGAAATCGGGGGGCGTGTCAATGGAATTGTAATCATGGTCGCTCCTTGGTGCGGATCATCAACATGCAGCACGATTGCGCATGCGGTCCGTTGTCCAAGCGTCCGTTACAGAACCACGCGAGGTACATTTCGAATTGAATTTTAAACTGTGCCCACACCCCGAAACGAACGAGCTCCGTTGGGTCCAAGCGCCAAGCGGAGATTGTTCGGGATCTTTGATTGGGCTGATCTTGTATAAGGCAAAGGCTGTCCGGGGCCGTCAGGCCCCTTCCAGCGATCGCATCATTGCAATGCTGATGACGTTGCTGCCATCAGGCATGTGTAAACAATGATTATTTCAGGTCGTTGAGAATGGAGGCGCATGCTCTTGCGACGCCGGAGCTTGACTTGTCATTGCCGGGTAGAATGGCCCAGCCGCCTTTTTCAACAAAGCTGGCCTGCTGGTAGCTGGTTTCTTTTTTGAGGTTTTCCAGATTGGTGGTCGCATTGTTGGCATTTTGAAAATTGTCGGCACAAATGGGCGCCAATACGGCGATGACAGCGCTCTTGGCGTTATCGGCACTCTGCTTTTCAGCGGTGCCGCCAAGCATCCAACCACCCCAGCCGAATCCAATGACCATCGAAGCAATGGCGCCAACAGCGATGCCTTGCAGAAGTCGTGTGAGTGACTCGCCTTGAAGAATGGAGGGTAACTGCATGAAATATCCTTTCGCTCGATCGAAATCGAAGCGGAGACAACCGGCACCAGGATTGGTCACGGCCAATTTATTGATTTTTCGAAAATAGAACCGCCAAGATCTGGCAGGAACATCACGTACATCATGCACTGTACGGATGGGAATGTCCAATTGCCATTTGGAACGGAACATGAATCAACGCATTCAGACGTGTTTAGACGCCGAATGCGCGTTGTTCAAAATGAGAAACCCATCGGGAAGGGCTCTCTTGTGTAAAGGCCGTTTTGAGCGGCATGCGCAGGGTGGCAGGCCGACTGTACTCAGCAGGGACAATGTCCAGCCTATCGGGTTGAACCCCTGCGTACCCAATCAATAAGAAGGCAGATCAGATGTCCATGATACGGCGCATGGCCTGGTCGCGTGTTGTGCCTCTGCGCTCGAAAACGCTTTCAGGCGTGTTCAAAATTTCCGTTGCCAGGCGGGCGCGGGCAATGCTGTCCACGGCTTCTCCAAAAAAACGACCGAATGAGCCAATAGCGCGGCTGGCGCGTGATGCATTAAAAGACATGGTACCCTCTTTCTGTTGCTTCTTACATAATGTCTATGTTGCACTGCAGCAACTACCAGAAGCGGATGGCAGGCATGCAATAAAGGGCCATCTGTATGTCCCTGTCTGTCTGATCCTACAGTTCGCAATCCCTGTGAGCTCAATCCGTTGGAATGTTGGTCTGTCGATGCTGCGTGGATCGGATAAGACGTTCGGTTCGCCTGATTTTGTGTCTTTGGATCTGCGTCGCAACTGAGGGCGAATAAAAATACCCACCGCCGCGAAGGACGTGTCAGGATCCCCGGGCATGACCGAAACAGGGCGAAAACGGCAGAACAGATCCGTCCGTCGATTGAAAATACTTGATTTGCCGGCTCGATTGGGCAGTTAAGGCATCACAAGGCAGGCCATTTGGGGTATGTTGAAACAAATGTGTGGAGCTTGGGGTGAGAATATTCGAAAGAGCTTTCGGCGTCTTTTCGCGCAAACGGTCTTATGATGTGAACATTCCAATGGTGGTGCGTGCGGGTTCCGGATCCATTGCCATCGGGGTCTCTGACATCCATCAACTGGGTTCATTCGCGACGACCGATATCAATAAAGGTGATCTGATCTGTGCATTGCGTGGCGATGTCATCGATTTCAAGGAGGTTTTGCGCAGAATCAAAAAACGGAAAGTGACCCCGGATGACCCGCTCCAAATTGATGCCGACCTTTTTATCGATCTGGATCCCGCCTCATTGGCCTTCAATCACAGTTGCAACCCGAACGCAGGAATAAGGGCACGGAACGACCTTATAGCGATCCGCGATATAGATGCCGGAGAAGAGATTACATACGACTATTCGACCACCGTAAGTTGCAGCGTTGCTCCTGACGCATGGACAATGCAATGCAGGTGCAATTCCGAAAATTGCAGATCGTCAATTTGTAATGTCAAAAGCGTGCCAAGAGCTTTGCTTCTGAAATATTTGCATATGAATGTTCTGCAAAGTTACATCGTCGACGAGTTGTCGGATTACCTGGAGAACTAGCATCTGCATGCTGTGTCACTTATCAGTCGCAAAAAAGAATTTCACATGCCGCAGCAAACTCCGAGTGCTGTGACATGAAGACATTGACGTTGGATGTGGAGGGATCGCTTTCGGGCAAAGGGCAGACCCTCATTCTTCATGGCGATGGAGTCCAGACCATCCGGGTACTCACGGAAATCAGCGCACCGGTGGAGGATCCCAAAACCCTGGACGGCCCACTGTGCAATGTCATTTTTCATGCAATGCGTCACTGCAGCAAGCTCAAGGTCAAAGGTCCGATAAGCGAAAAACTCTTCCGCAATATCGCACTGTTTCAAGAGGCCTGGCATTGTTATTGTCCTGATGATTACCAGTTTGTGGATATCGAAGCGGCGGATGTGATACCGTCTGAAAATTTCTCGATGACCCCGCACAACAAAAACGCCATCCAGACATTCTCGGGAGGCGTGGACTCAATTTTCACCTTGTTTCGTCACCCGGGCGCGATAGATTCCGGCTCTGCTGAGACCACCCGATCTGCCCTCTTGGTTCATGGTTTTGATGTTCCGCTTTCCAACCAGACAGATTTTGACAACCTTCGAAAACGTATCGAGAAAATTACGGATTCCGCAGACGTTGCGTTGCACGTCGTTCGAACGTCGCTTCGCGAGAGTTTACCCACCAACTGGAACCACAGCCATGGCGCTGCCCTTGCCAGTGTCTTGCATTTATATTCGCAGAGTTCTCGTGTGGGTAGAATAGCTGGTTCGGACCCCTATAATTACGTCAGTTTCGTGCCACATCCGTGGGGATCCAGCCCGGCAACAGACTACCTCACGTCTGGCGATGAAATGGAAATCGTTCACGACGGTGCGGGCTATTCTCGACCACAAAAGGTCGCCTTTCTGGCTGACCGATGGCCAGAAGCCTTGCGTCTGGCGCAGTTTTGCTGGCGGGGTAAGGACCGCTCCGCCAATTGTGGCAATTGCGACAAATGTGTTCAGACCAGGCTCTCACTGCTGGCTGCCGGGCATGGTGAAAACATCATCTTCGGCTCGCAACTCGAACCGAAGATGATTGATCGCCTGAAATTCAACGAAGAAACATTGGGGGATATCCTGCCACTGCTCGATCTCGCCCGCGCGAATGGCTGCGATGCCCCATGGGTGCATCGCATTGCGGAACAAGTCAGCCCCTTTTTGCCGGTGATGTACAAATCCAATCGTTCCATCGGACGTTCGATCAGGTATTTCAAGGCCGCATTCAGAGAGCTGATGCCGAGGTGACCAGGGCGCAAGTGGGCATTGGTGGTGTACTCAGGCGCTCCGGATACGGGGGTATCTGTGCAAAGAAAATTCATGAGTTGGCCTGATACGTCGTTGGTAGAGACCGCCGCCGCGAATGTTGGCACATGGCAAGGACTGATACGACAAGATGGATGATGTGAGCCTTTGATGAAGTTCACCCTGCCATGTTGGAACACGTGTGGTTGGCGCTCGTCCAACGTAACGGGGCACCAGCAGGTCGCTGAGGAATGCCGAGGTCACTTTCCTCGCAGCCTGTCACGACTTGCTGGCTTGAAACTGTGATGGCAACAGGTAACCCGTTGTGCCCATGGCATACGTCCGGCTTTCAGCTTCCAAACTGCACAATGCAGTACAATGGAAATGCGTATCCGGCACCTCCAACACTCACTTGATATATTGCGCTTGGATTCGCGCGATTATCTCGCGGCTGAGGGTGGCGAAATGTGTGTCCCGATGCTTTTGCGCCCAGGGAATGCTGGCGATTGCGCCGACCAGGCAAATGGCGTCAAGTTGCAGTTGTTCCGCAGCAGTTGGCTGACGGCCATATCCCTCGAAATAGGCCTCACGCAGTTGTGGCTTGTCGTGCCAGTGGTCATAGACCATCCGTTGCGCATCGTAGAGCCACAGGTCCTGGCCGCTGCGTTCCCAGTCGATGACGCCTAAGGTGATGATACCGGTCGGGCTTTGCGCCATCAGCCAATTGCGTGGCGAAAAATCCCGGTGACAGGCCACGGGCGCAATAGGCCCCGCTGCACAGGCCTGATCAATCAGACCCTGTGTCCACTTCCTGGTTTTATCGTCAATGGAAGCAAGGCCTGAAGTCAGGTAATTTTCCAATCTATGCCGCAGATCGGGTGTGGCAGCGCTGGCGTCTGGGGCACAGCTTTCCAAAGCATGCAATCTGCGGATGAATTTTGCTGCAAGACGAAACATCGTCCATTCTTCGTCAGCCGTGGCCGCAATTGTGTTGAGGGCTTCGCCCTCGACGTCGGTCATCAGCATGACATTCGTTTCGGCGTCCTTGGCGACGAGGGCAGGTGAAGACCACCAGGGCTGCGCGCCCAGTGCCGGGACATAGTGCTCCAGTCCGATCAACTCACGCTGGAACAGTTTTTCATCTTCATGGTGTTTCAGCCAGGTCCTTGACCCGTCGTCGGCTGTCAGGCGCCAGACAATCGATGGTCGACCGAAATCGCGTGAACAATTCTCGATCCTGACGCGCGCGCCGATCTCGCGACGGGCGAAATTCACAAATTTCTGATTGTACGGATGGTCCGGACTGTGAAATGCAATATCGCTCAACTGTTGCTCTCCCGGTCCAGCAAAGGGGGCCTATTTCAATCTTACGAATGAACCAATCGTACTTTTCTTTTGGCCTGGCAATCGGTTGTGCATTATACACAAAATCGGCATGCAGCGTTCATGCTACGGTAGGGGGCATGCCGCGTGAGTCGGCTTTCCTCGATCAAATGCTTCCATTTGGTCGTGAACGTTCTAGGCGTCTGACTGGCCCAGTGCCTGCTGCCGTATGGACTTGCGGCGGAACGCGATGATCAGCACCACGATGGCCAGCAGATAGGGCAGGGCTTCGGTCAATTGTTGCGGCAGGCCCAACCCCTGCATGCGAAAGCCCATGGCATCGACCAGACCGAACAGAATGGCGGTGGGCAGGATCCAGGGCAACCGGGCGCTGCACATCATGACGATCACCAGGGCGATCCAGCCACGCCCGGCGCTCATGCCTTCCGTGAACAAAGTCACGTTGGAGATCGACAATTGCGCGCCGCCGAGGGCGCACAGGATACCGCAGGCAACGAGTGCCGCTGTTTTGACCCGTTCTGGCGAGACGCCGACACTGCGCAGGGCCGAGGCGTTCTGGCCAGCGGCACGAATGCGCAGGCCGTAATAGTGGTTGTTGAGGAAAAAATGCGTGGCAAAGACCATCAGAACCGCGAACCAGACAAGGATGGATTGGCCGGACAGCAAGTCTCCGATGAAGGGGATATCGGCGACCGGTCCAAGATTGACCTTCGGAATCTCCACAATGCGCGGATCTTCAAATTGGCCCTGCACGCCGAACAGGGCGCGCAGCAGGAACGCCGTCAGACCAATGGCCAGCACGTTCAACCCGATGCTGACGATGATGTCATCGCCGCCGCGCTGCACCCCGAAAAACGAAAAGATCAGGCCAAAGGCAGCGCCAGCGACGATGGCAAAGCCGATGCCGCCCATCCAGCTTCCGGTGTAGACGCAGCCGACGACGGCGGCGAATGCGCCGACCAGCATCATGCCCTCCAGGGCGATATTGAAGACGGCGGCGCGCTCGCACAGGGCGCTGCCGATGGCGGCAAGCAGAACCGGCGTGAAAAACCGCGGGATGGATTCAATGATCGCACTGTCCAGGAACATGGGGCTAGTGATCCTCCTTGGTGCCGCCGGAGAGCATCTTGCCGCCAACGCCTGCCAGATAGAGCACGATCACGGCCTGCACGATCTGGCCGATTTCTCGTGGTATGTCGGCGGAGCGCTCCATGCCGATTGCACCGGTCGCCAGCATGGCGAAAAAGAATGCCGTGACCGGAGTAATCAACGGAATGATCGCCGCCAGCAGCACGGCCGCAATGGCGGTCCACGTGTAAAGCGGGATCGTCAGCATGCCGTCGATATAGCGCTGGTTGAGGCCAAAAACAGCCGTGTAGCCGGTCATGCCGGCTATCATGCCGCTGATGATCAACGTGCGATAATAGAGCGCGCCGGTGGGGAAGCCCGATGTCCTGGCAAAGCCGTAGCTATAGCCCTGCATGCGTACCCGATAGCCGAAGACGGAGGTTTTCTCCAGTGCGATGACCAGAATGGCCGTCGCTCCGATGAGCAGGATGCCGTAGTCCAGAATGGTGCCGGGAAACCGCGGAAGCCGCGCCTCGGTCATGATCCTGTGGGTCTGTGTTGCGCCGCTTGCCACATCGCGAAACGGATGGCTGACAAAATAGGAGGCGAGATAGGAGGCCGGATAGTTGAGCAGCAGCGATCCGATCAACAGCGGCACTTTGGCAACGCGGTCCAGCAGGCCCGCCAGCACAGCCCATGAGGCGCCTGCCGTCATGGCCGCCAGCAGCGCCACCACGGAGACATAGAGCGGCGGGCCGGGCAGGTAGACGCCGACCAGGGCGGCGGTCAGCCCGCCCAGAACCAATTGTCCTTCGCCGCCGATATTCAGCAGCCCGGCGCGAAACGACACCAGAACCGACATGGCCATGCCCAGCAGGATGGAGAAACGCGCCAGAGTCGAGAACAGGTTGAAATGATTGCGCCCGCCGAAGGCGCCGTTCAGGAAGCCCTCGACAACGGGACGGGTCTGGGGGATTGCCAGCAGGGTCAATACGCCAAGGAAAATGATCGCCAGCGGGGCAATGATTGAGACATATCTGGAGCGAATCATGGGCGTTGCTCCTCATCGCCGGACATGGTGGCGCCAACGGCAAAGGCATCGAGCTCGGAGCGGTCAAAGACCCGGTTCATCCGTCCCTCAAACATCACACCCACCCGGTCGCTGAGTTCAAACAATTCTTCCAGATCATTGCTGATCAGCAATATGGCAGCGCCGGTTTCGGCAAGCTGCAGAATCTGCCGGTGGATAAAGGAAATCGCCCCCACATCGACGCCCCAGCAGGGATTTTCCACCACCAGAAGCTTTGGCGCAGCGGATAATTCGCGCGCCACAACCACTTTCTGCTGGTTGCCACCCGATAGATTGCCAACCCGCTGCATGGCACTGGGCGTGCGGATATCATAGTTTTTCACCAGTCGCTGCGCATGGTCGCGGATCTGTCGCCAGTGCAGAAAACCGTAGCTGGAAAAGCCGGAATGGCCCTCCCGAACGGCTCCCTTTGGGCTTGGGCCTTCCCGGCCGGCAATCAGGTTTTCGGCAATTGTGCCCCTGGCGGCCAGGCCGATCGTCATCCGGTCTTCGGCCATATAGCCGATGCCGATCTGTCGCCGCTCGGCCACAGTCAGGCCGCCGATATCCCGGCCCTGGAAAATGATCTGCCCGGCGGAGTTTTTTTCAAGGCCCATCACGGCATTGACCAGCTCTTTCTGGCCGTTGCCGGTGACCCCGGCGACGCCGAAAATCTCGCCGGCCCGCAGTTCGATCGACACGCCATCAAGCCGCGGCTTGTCCGATCCCGATTGCACGCTGACGCCCTGCAGGGAGGCCACGACCTGCGGCTGGATACGGCTGATTTTTTCAACGGTTTCAATCTGCCGCCCGACCATCAGTTCGGCCAGTTCGCCCTGGTCGGTCTGGCTGGTCTTGCGTTCGGCCACCAGCGCCCCGTGGCGCATGACCAACACGCGCTCGGAATGGTCCATGACCTCGCCCAGCTTGTGGGTGATCAAAACGACCGATTTTCCCTGAGCGCACAGGCGCTTGAGCATGGCGTAAAGGGTGACGCATTCCTGCGGTGTCAGGACAGCCGTCGGTTCATCGAGGATCACCACGGAGGCGCCGCGAAACAGCATCTTGACGATTTCCACCTGCTGGCGCGCATCGACAGGCATGTCGGAGATCTTGCGGTCCAGATCGAGCGTAAATTCAAATTCGCGAATGAGGCTGGCGACTGCCTTGCGGCGCTCCTGGAAAGGCACGAGGCCAAAGCCGTTGGCACCCTCATAGCCGACCAGCACGTTTTCCAGAACGGTGAGATCGGGATAGAGTTTGAAATGCTGGTGTACCATGCCGAACCCCGCGTCGATGGCGTCGCGGGCCGACTTGAGTTTGCGGCGTTCACCGGCAAAGGTGATATGGCCTGCATCCGGCTCCAGAAGGCCGAACAGCACGCCCATGGCAGTGGATTTTCCGGCGCCATTTTCTCCGACGATGGCGAGGAATTCGCCTTTTCGAACCTCAAAGGTGACATCGCAAAGCGCCTGGATGTCTCCAAAGGATTTCGAGATTCCGTTCAGCCTGCACACGGCAGGCTGAACCTGGTTTTCAATTTGCATCAATCATGGCCTCTTTCGAACAGAGGCGATCAGTTCGCGGCCAGCGGGTCAGCGACCGTGATGTCACCGGCAATGATCTGGTCGGCAATGGCGCGCACGCTTTTGACCATCTCGGCATTATCGGCAATCAGGCAGCCGCTTTTTGCCAGGTCCTCATCGGAATCCAGAACAACACCACCAACACCGCCTTCGGCCAGACCGTAGGCTGCGAAGCTGGCCTTGGCGCCGCCCATGATGGTGTCAACAGACTTCAAAATGACCTGATCGACGCGCTTGAGGGCTGAATCATACATGGCGCCATTGGCCAGCGGACAATGATTGACATCGACACCCATGACCTGGAACCCACCGTCGCTGGCTGCTTCATAGATACCGAAATTTCCGCCCGCAGCGGCCGCATAAATCACATCGGCGCCGATGGCGTTCAGGGCAAGCGCCTGTTCCTTGGCGCGCACCGGATCGGAGAAGGGGTTCTGGCCACCGACCCAGCGGGTTTCAACCTTGATGTCCGGGGTCACATGCTGTGCGCCGGCTGCAAAACCATCGGTAAAGCGATGCAGGAAGGGAATGTCGACCGCACCCACGGCGCCGACTGTGCCGCTCTTTGAAGCCATGGCAGCCATGGCGCCCATCAGGAAGGACGATTCATGCTCGCGGAACACGGCGCAATGGAGATTGTCCGGGCGATCGCCGCTTGGGCAGGCGTCGACGATCAGAAATTGCGTGTCCGGCGCGCTTGGCGCCACTTCGGTGACGGCATCAAGGGCGGAAAAGCTCAGCGCGACAATGATATCAGCGCCTTCATTGGCCGCTGCATAGAGGTTTTCAAGGATCGCCTGCGGTGTTTCGCTTTCAATGATGGAGGCCTTTGCGCCAATCTTCGCGGCAGCAGCTTCCGTTCCCTCTCGGCCCAGAACCAGAAAGGGATTGTTGCCGATCGGATTGGGAGACACATAGACGATGCTCTTTTCCTGCGCCATGGCTGCATGAGGAGCAGCGGCCAGAGCCAGGCTCATGCCCGTCAGTCCAATGCCCACCAGTGCCGTTGTGAATTTTTTCATGTCTATCCCCTTTGATGTTGAATTGGTCTTTTAGGTTTTACTGTGCTGCGACAGCGCTGGCAAAATATTTTGCAAACCGCTCGTAATCGACGTCCGTCGCCACGCTGACCTGCCGGTCTTTCGGTGCGCTGGGACGGCGGTCCGGCAGCATCTGCCCGCGGGTCAATGTTCCGGCACATTCGATATCTGCCGAGAGGGTCTCATAGGTTGCAAGCTCCGGCACCTCGGCCAGCGCCACCGCCAGCGGATCGTGCAGACCGCAATAGTCCGTGCCGGGGTAGAAGCCCTTGTAGGCCTCCAGATAGAAGCGCGAGGCTTCCATCGCAGCCTTGGCGGCAGGGCCGCCGCTGGCGGAAATCGCATCAATGTCGGAGGCGCGCAATTTGGCGTGCATGGTCACATCCATGCCGACGGCAACGAGATCAGCGCCCGATTGCAACACGATGCGCGCCGCCTCCGGATCATTGTGGAAATTGGCGTCCACCATGGGCGGCAGGACGCCGCCGATGCCGGGATGCACCAGCGTGCTTCCCATCATCACGATCTTGCGGAATTTCGTTGCAATGTCGGGCGCTTTCATCAGTGCCTGTGCCACATTGGTCATCGGGCTGACGGCCAGCAGGGTGATTTCACCGGGATAGCGGCGCGCCATGTCGATCAAAAGGTCGGGTCCCCACGTGTCGACAGCTTTTGTCTTCGGCGGGGCCATGTCGAAATCGCCGAACCCATTGGCGCCATGCACATGCAGGGCGCCACCGTTGAAGGGCTGGGTCAGGGGCCGCGAAACGCCGCGCGCAACGGGTATGTCGGTGCGTCCGGCAAGCTCCAGAAGCTGCAATGAATTGCGCGTCGCCGTATCGACATCGACATTGCCATAGATCGTGGTCAGCGCCTCCAGTTCAATATTGTCGCGTCCCAGCGCATAGAGAATGGCCAGCGCATCATCGATGCCCGTATCGACATCCAGAATTATCCGAAACCGGTCGCCCAATCTGTTCACCCCGTCCATTGTGTTGTCTCAAAAGTCCCGGCCAAAAGCTCTGGCCAAAAGTCCAGGCCATAAGTCCTGGCACGTCAGCAGGGCGCATTGGCTTGTGCAAAGCCAATCATTGCACAATCGCCGGTGAAATCCAGCGATAATTATTCATGCGTCCTGGCCTATGTGTCCAAGGGTTTACTGGAGGGGTTTGCTGTTCACTTTATGCTTGTGGGGGTGGAGGTTGCCGATGGGTATAATGTTTGGAAGGAGACTTGTTCGGAAGCCGAAAGGTATAGGCATCATATCATAGGCCAGAGAGAGCATCGCTGAGTGAAGCGTGCCGGGATTGTCGGAGCTCCAACTTCTGAGAGGATTGAGCGATGGCAAAGACAACGAACCAGTTTGCTGCTGAAACTGATGGAAGCGCAGAAGAAGAAAAGCAGCTCCCTCTGAACCGAATACCCAACGACAACCATTGGCCCCATCTTGCCAAATGAACCGGCTGCGGACATAGCTACAACCGTGTGATTGGTTGGGAGGCCAACACTTTGCCGTGCACGCGTTCAAAGGGCCAAAGAGGCCAGTCCACAGAGATTTGTATTGGAAATTATGTTTGCCCAATTGCAGTCAAAACCAGCTGCCAGTTGGTCTTTGTTCTGGACCGTAGATGCGCACGACGACTTAGATTGCAGACACCTTAACATAAGGGGAGCAGGGGAATTTGGCGTCCAACGTATCTGATGAAGCTGAATCGGTCAGGCTGGCCAAATATGCCGGCCGTCCGCGTCTTGGGGAGATTGTCTGGTTCCGCGCCATAGCGATCCTGTTGATCGTTGCGGGGCACTCCTATCATCTTGCTGGCGTCAGCCTGGTCACAAGCGTCCACAACGTCGCCTTCAACCTTATCCAGGGTGCTACTGCTCTCTTTGTATTCCTCAGTGGCTTCATCTTCGACTACGTTTTCAGCGCACGCTACAATTATTGGCGTTTCGTCATCGAACGCGGGAGGAAGCTCCTGATCCCCTTTTGCGTGCTGACAATCCTTGCCGGGTTCATGTTTTCGAACTGGGCATCGGGAGGAATATCGTCTGATCAAATCTTCCGCTATTTCGTCTTTGGCGATGCATTTCAGGCCTATTGGTACATCCCATTCATATTGCTGATGTTTTCGCTCGCGCCATTGCATCGCCTCTTCATGGACATGAGAATCTCGCATCAAGCCACCATCATCATCGTCGGGGCGATTCTTGGCAGTCTTGTCCATCGCCCGATTGGCAACGACAATGCCTTCCAAAGCGTGGTTTTCTACATGCCTATCTACCTTTCCGGCCTCTTCCTGTCGCTTCACCGTGAAATGTTGATGCCAGTCCTGAAGAAGAACTGGTTTCTGTTCCTGCTGGCGGCGGTCATTTTTGCTGTGATACAGTCCGCTGTTGATCAGCGCGGCAATATGCACAAGTCGTTTTTCGAAATCGATGGCGTCGAGTTGATGGGCTTTCAGAAACTGGCGATCTCTTTGGCCTTGTTCAGTTTCTTCGCTCGATTTTCGTTTTCCCCAGGTTTTATCGTTCGCATCATTGCTGACACCAGTTTTGCTGTTTTTTTCCTCCATCCCTTCGTGCTGAAGCTTCTCGGTAGCACCACTTTCTTCAAACTCACGCCTCTTCCGTGGATCAATCTCGCGATCGTCATCGCAGCCAACGTTGGGGTTTGTGCCCTCGTCGCGCTGGCCATGCGCACCGCCCTGAAATCAAATAGTAAATACCTCATTGGTTACTGATCAATAAGTTCGTACCAAACAGAATTGGCCAAATGATTGCAGTGGTTTGATATTTTCTGGAGGTCGGCTTTGACTGGAGCGCCGACTTGAGCATGCCCCAATGGGTTCTCCAGCGTTGAGTATGTTTCCGGCGGACAACCTGCAGCCTCCTCTGGGCATTCGACGCTGACGAGAACGCAAGGAATTCCAATCAATTCCCAAACGTCAGACCCACAGGTCGTCCCCAAAAAAAGTTAATTTGTATAGTTGTAGGACAACCAAACATATGCAATGCTGACCGGGTAATCTGCATTGAACCCGGGTGTGCCTGTGACTGGTTTGACTGGATCAACACTTTCTGAACGTTCCGACCATCGGGCGGATGATGTGCGTGTGGCGCTGCATCCCATTGATGTCGAACTGCCGGGCGATGCAAACAGCCGTTACAGTGTGGACTGGTCCGGCGATGCCCAGGGGCAGATGCTGGCCGTGGCGCGGCCGCGGAGCGTTGATGAGGTGCGGGCGGTTGTCGCCTATTGTGCAGACAAGGGCATCGCCGTGATTCCGCAGGGCGGCCATACCGGGCTTACCTCCGGCGCCATCAGCCCGAAGCCCGGTTGTCTCATCGTCAGTCTGGAGAGACTGAACGCCGTTCGCGAGATCGACGAAGGTAATTTTTCCATCACCGTTGAGGCGGGCTGTCTTTTGCAGAACGTCAAGGACGCGGCAGACGAGCGCGACTTTCTGTTTCCGCTTTCGCTGGGGGCGCAGGGCAGTTGTCAGATCGGCGGCAATGTGGCGACCAATGCGGGTGGGGTCAATGTTCTGCGCTATGGCATGATGCGCAATCTGGTGCTGGGCCTTGAAGTCGTTTTGCCGGACGGCTCGCTGTGGAATGGTCTTGGCGGATTGCGCAAGGACAATCGCGGATATGATCTCAAGCAATTGTTCATCGGCAGCGAAGGCACGCTGGGCATTGTCACCGCCGCCTGTCTGAAACTCCTGCCGCGGCCGGAGGTGACCGAAACGGCCTATCTGGGTCTGGACACTTTTGCCGACGCGATTGATCTGTTTTCCAGGGCGCGGCGTTCCTGCGCCGATCTGATGAGCGGTTTCGAAATCATCGGGGCCGAATGTCTTCCGCTGGCAAGGGAGATCTATCCGCAATTGCAAAGCCCGCTTGCCGGCGATGCGCCGGTGCATGTCCTGATGGAAGTGTCGGCCAGCCGCCTGGTGCCATTGCGCGCGATGATGGAGGTGTTTCTGACGCAAGCCATGGAGGCTGATCTGGTGCGCGACGCGGTGCTTGCCGCCAGTATCGCCCAGGCGCAAACCTTCTGGCGGATTCGTGAAGGCCTTGTCGAGGGCCATGGCCGTCGCGGCTATCATGTGCGCAGTGATATTTCCGTGAGATTGCCGCAGATCGCACCACTGATCGAACAATTGCGCGCCATGCTGGAGGACAATTTTGCCGGTTGGACAAGTCAATCCTACGGCCATGCCGGTGATGGCAATGTGCATTTCAATGCGCTGCCGCCCGCCGGATTGCCCCTGCCGCAAGCCCGGGCCATTGGTGCGCAGATCGAGGGCCGGATATTTCAGATTGTCGAGGCGATGGACGGTTCGATCAGTGCCGAACATGGTCTGGGGCGCACCAAGCGGGATCGGTTCGCTTCATCTGTCGAGGCAACGCATCTAACCATGATGCGCACGGTCAAGCGTGCTTTTGATCCGGCAAACATCATGAATCCGGGCTGCATTCTGGCGGAAGACGAGGTGGCCGCATGAGGCAGATTTCCCACAAGATCGGCGCCACCCAGCATCTGCCGAGCAAGGTGGCATCCTTTATCACCAGAGAAATTGCCGCTGGTCGCTATCAGCCGGGTGAGCAACTGCCCACCGAGCACCAACTGGCTGAGACGCTGGGCGTCAGCCGCAATGTCATCCGGGAAGCGGTCTCGCAATTGCGGGCGGACGGGATCATTCATGCGCGGCAGGGCGTCGGCGCCTTTGTGATGGAGCCGGAGCGGCGGTCGGCCATTCGCTTCGATCGGGAAACGCTCAAAACCAATGATTCCCTCAAACGTCTGTTTGAGCTGCGCGGCATTCTGGAGACCGAAGCGGCGGGGCTGGCGGCTGCGCGCAGAAGCGCCGAAGACCTGAAAACAATCAAACAGGCGCTGGATCGCATGAGCGGGGAAGAGCGGTGGCAGGACGGCAGTATCGAGGCCGATCTGGTCTTTCACCGGGAGATCGCGCGGGCAACGGCCAATGATTACATTTACACATTTGTCTGTTTCATCTGTGAGGAAATACGCCAGTCCATTCAGATCGCCCGCTACACCAATCCGCTCCCTGAACTGGTCGAGGTGAACGTTGCCGAGCATGTGCGCGTCTATGAAGCGCTGGAAGCCGGCGATGTCGAGGCGGCGCGGCAGGCCATGCGGGCGCATATCTGGAATGCCGGCGCACGCATTGATGCGGCTCCGGGTGATGCGGGGGATACGGCCCTGACCAAACAAGACGAACGGGATTAAAAGTGATGATGCTGGATAAGCTCAAGAAGATCACGGATATTTGTATCATGGTGGAGAATATCGAGCGGACGGTGGAATTTTACACCGAAAAGCTGGATTTCAAATTGCGGCGGCGGGCCGAAGGCTTTGCGGATTTTCACACCAATGGGGTGACGCTGGCGGCCTGGGAACTGGATCATATCGGCAAATTTGCCGGTGTCTCTAATGCCCGCTCACCGAAAGAGGCGCACAAGGCTTGCGTGGCCATCGAGCTCGATGCGCCGGCATCCGTCGACCAGCTGCATGAGGAACTCAGTGCACGCGGCGTGCCGTTTTACGGCCCACCGCAAAGTTATGTGTGGAATGCGCGCTGTGCCTATTTCACCGATCCGGACGGCACTTTGTGGGAACTCTATGCCTGGGAAGAAGGCGGCCCCGGTGATTATCACGGCACCAACGAGGATCAAGCGAAGTAAACATCAACCGGTCACCATTTGGTGGGCGTCACTCTTGGAAAGGAAAACCTGGCATGAAGAAACTCTCACCCTCACTCGACCGCAGGTCGTTTCTCAAAACCTCCGCTGGCGCTGTCGCGGCTTTTGGGACCGGCATCCAGCTGATCATCCCGCATGAGGCCCATGCCAGCGCCAAGGTGGTCATCAAATATGACTGGCTGATGTCCAATGGCCAGATCGGCGACATCATCGCCCTGGAGAACGGTTACTTCAAAGAGGCCGGACTTGAGGTGGAATTCAGCCCCGGCGGCCCCAATTCGGTGACCGTTCCTCCGGTGATTTCCGGCGCAGCGGCACTCGGGGAATTTTCTGAGACCCCGCAATTGTTCAATGCCAGAGCCAGTGGCGTACCGGTCAGGATCCTGGCCTGTGGCTTTCGCACCGGCCCCTATGCATTGACATCGAAACCCGGAAAACCCCTGCGCTCTGTTGAAGATCTCCGCGGCATGAAGATCGGCATCCAGCCCACCGCCCGGTTCCTGATGGATGCGATTGCTGCCAAGAACGGTATTCCCATCGACGAACTCGACATTATCAATGTCGGCTTCGACAAGGCGCCTCTGGAGCGCGGTGAAGTGGATGCCCTTGGTGGCTGGATCACCAATACCCAGGCATTGTCCGTCATCGGTGATGATCGCATTGATCTGTTGCTCAGCGATTTGGGTCTTGCATCCTATGCCAATGTCTATTTTGCCACCGACAGCGCCGTTGAAGACAATGCGGACACCCTGGCGAAATTCATTGGTGCGGTTGCCAAAGGCTGGGGATGGACCCACGCCAATCCGCAGGAGGCGGTTAAAAAGGCTGTCGCGGCCTATCCCAACATGGATCTGGAATGGGAACAGAAGACCATCGATCTGGTGCTCAATCTGAGCTTTGACGCCAATACGGCGGCAGACGGGTGGGGGACCTTTGATCCGGCATCTCTGGAAGAGCAGATTTCGCTCTATGACTCGATCGGGCAATATCCCGATGGTCGGCCGAAACTGGAGGATGTCTATACGACGAAAATCCTCGACATGACTGCAGCCGAGCGTCCCAAACTCAATGCTCCGGGTGCGTGACGCACAATGAGCATTGCGATTGAATGCAAAAATCTTGATATCGGTTTTCGCAATGCCGAAAGTGATGTCACGATTATTGCCGGTCTCGATCTTGCCATTGAGACCGGCGAATTCCTGACGATTCTGGGGCCTTCAGGTTGCGGCAAGTCTACGCTGCTGCGGGTCATCGCCGACCTGCTCGGGCCGTTGAAGGGAACCATCAGCGTCCTGGGCTCAGATCCGCATCTGGCGCGGCAGAGCCGCCAGATCGGCTTTGTTTTTCAGGATGCAACGCTGCTGCCTTGGCGCAATGTGCGGGACAATATCGAGTTGCCGACGCGGGTCGGGGGCAATGCGCGAAAACCCTTGCCTGAAAACCGCACGGATGCGCTGATATCGATGCTTGGGCTTGATGGTCTGGGCGAACGGTTTCCCCATCAGCTTTCCGGTGGCCAGCGCCAGCGCGTCGCCATTGCCCGCGCCCTGATCGAGGAGCCGCAATTGCTGTTGATGGACGAGCCTTTCGGGGCGCTGGACGAAATTACCCGTGACCGACTGAACAATGAACTTCTGGCCATCTGGCGAAGAACGGGCACCACCATCCTGTTTGTCACCCATTCCATCATGGAGGCTGTCTACCTCGGCCAGCGTGTCATGGTGATGGCGACAAATCCCGGGCGGGTGCTCGAGATTGTTGATCTGGGCGAGATCAAAACGGCCGACAATGCCTGCTCGCGTGAAGATCCGAGGATCATTTCGGCGATGGCCGAAATGCGGGTGGCGCTGGAGGCTGCATCATGATGGAACGCCCGCTCTCACGACAGGCGCTGATTGTTCTGCCGATCATGGGTGCAACCCTGATTCTGGCGGCCTGGCAATTTCTCGTGCCGCTGGCCGGGATCCCGGCCTATATCGTTCCCACGCCAACCACCATTGCCGGCGTCTTTGCAAACCAGTGGCCGCTGCTGATTTCCAATCTCTGGCCGACCCTGTTCGAGAGCATCGCCGGTTTCCTGATCGGCAATTCCGTTGCTGTTTTGCTTGCCATCATCTTTGCCTATAGCCGCGTCATGCAGGCGGCTTATTTTCCGGTCATCCTGTTTTTCAACACGATTCCGATCCTGGCGCTTGCGCCGATCATCATCCTGATCTTCGGCCTGGGCATGTTGCCGAAAATCATCATCGCTGCGGTGATCTGTTTTTTCCCGACCCTGGTGAACATGATCCGGGGCCTGAACTCGGCCACCCGCAATGAGCAGGAACTTTTGCGCATCCTGTCGGCAACGCCCTGGGAGATTTTCTGGCAGCTGAGGTTTCCACGATCCCTGCCGATGCTGTTTTCATCCCTGCGCATTGCTTCGACCACCTGCGTGATCGGCGCCATCGTCGGCGAATGGATCGGCTCGGACAAGGGGCTGGGGGCATTGATCATCCAGGCGACATTCAACTACCGCGCCGGCCAGCTCTATGCCGCGATTGTCCTGTCATCTTCAATGGCGATCCTGCTCTTTGCAATCGTCGCCTATATAGAGAAAAAGGTCATCGACTATACGTGAGGCGTGGGCGGAGCCGGTTCTGTGCCAATCGCCGATCTTTGGTATTATCTGCCCGCGCGCACCAGTTTTGGGGCAGGGCGCTTTGCTTCGTTTTCCATGCGTTGCTGAAAATCGGCAAGGGCCATCGGTCTGCCATAGAGGTAGCCTTGAAACTGCATGCTGCCAACATGCGCCAGCAAGGCGTGCTGTTCTATTGTTTCGACCCCTTCAGCCAGAACCGTGTGACCCAGATCACGACCGATATGAACAATATTTTTTACGAATGAAGCGCCACGTTCGCTCTTCACCGAATCCTGCACGAAGCTTTTGTCGATCTTGATCTGCTGGAAGGGCAAATGGCGCAGGTAAGAAAGAGAGGAGAAGCCGGTGCCAAAATCATCGAGCGCGTTGGTGATCCCCAGTTTGTGCAGTCTATCGAGTTTGGCGATGACCAGTTCCATGTCGGTCACCAACATGCTTTCAGTCAATTCGAGGATCAGCCGCTGCGGGTCAGCGCCGGTTTTGGCCAAAGTCTCGTGCACAAATGCCTCGAAGTCCTCGTGCATAAGCTGGCTGGCGCTGACATTGATCGACAGGGACAAGTGCCGAAAGTCGGGGTGCTTGCCCCATTCGGCCAAGGTGCAACAGCCTTTTTCGAGCACCCAGCCGCCGATGGCGACCATCAGGCCAAGTTTTTCTGCTTGCGGAATGAACTCGACCGGGGAGACAACACCCCGTTTCGGGCTGTTCCAGCGCAGCAGCGCTTCAGCGCCGATTGTGGTTTGGGACAGATCGACTTGCGGCTGATAGACGAGGTCAAACTCATCGTTCCACAAGGCGGTCACGAGATCGTGGCTTAATGTGTCCTGGCGCACAAACTCAGCCTGCATTAGGTGGATGCAAAAGGCAAGTATGGTGGTGGCCACAATTGCGTTGGCCCAGGATCCAATGCTCCGCACCATATCAGTCATCTGAACGGCGAAGGGGGTTGCCAATGGCGCACTGGCGAGTGCGACGAAAGCCAGCAGGCACAAGCCGATCAATGCCAATTGGGCGCGCGACTTTTCCCGCTGGTAATTGAGATAGCCCATTGCAGCAATAGCCAGAAGATAAATATGACTTACCCGTGGTGCCTCAGCAGTCGGAACATCCAGAAGCAGCCCAATGAAGATGACAATCATCATCAAGGCGGCCTGACCTGCCAAAATTCCGAAAGTGAGATGATTGCGAAGAATCAGCAGATGAATTGCGATCCCGGTGACGAAAGCGGCAGTTTCTATTGCCACCATCCACCACCAGCCCATCACGGCGAAGACCACAGCCCAAACAAGACCGATGCCGGCAAACACCAGGGAGCCATACTTATAGGCCACGACCATGCGTGTTGAATACTGAGATGTGTGTGCCATAGCGGGCTGTATTTTTGGATCTGCCATAGGGGTCCCGGGTTTGGCATCTTGAAATATCATAGCGCACTTTAAGACCAGTTCTATTAAGAACAGGTATTCCAATGAGAACAATTGTTCAAAAAAGGTGTGAGCAGAAGAGTTGCCTCACAGGCGATCCAACCAATGGGATTGTTATTCGTTGATAGGCTGGCAGGTACAAGTATTGTGGTTGGGGCGGTCATCCGAGCCAGGACAATGAAGGGCTGGAAGGGGCTGAAAGCGAAGGTCTGCCAACGCATTAAATCCAAGCCAAATTCTGATGGAAGCGCGCTTCACGGAAGCAGGAAAATCGTCATCCCGGTTATCATAGCTGGTTAAAACGGCTTGTAAGTGTCTGAATGCGTTGAAAAATCTGTTGGGCAGCATAATGCTGGTTGTAGAGCCAGTGGCTGTTTGCCGGGGGTTTGATGCGGTTCAGCGTAGTGCAGATATTGGCCCATACTCGAGGATATGTCAGGTCTTGACCATTCTGGTCCTGCAGGGCAACGCAATTCTACCGAAAAGAGAGCCAGTAACCAGCGTTGCGGTTTCTCTGTCAATGACTCTCCTGTCACTTCGTCACTCCTTTGCATGCCCAAAAATCCCAATTTCTCACCAAAAGCGGTTGTGGTTCGCGGTCTTGCTGGGCGGGTTTTCGGTGGAGCGACCTGTCAGTCTGTCTTCGAGCAATGCCTGCGCCTTTGCCGTTGCTTGCTCGCATGGCGCGACGATCAAGCTGAGAAGGCCGCGTCAAGATTGGGCGCAAATTGGCGTGAGTGCAAAATTCACGGGGGAATCACGGAGGATTGTTTTCATGGATGCCAGTCTATCAATGCGAGGGTCAGATCATGAATGATGAAGAAACCATCAGAGAACATCTTAATGCCGCCTATCAACATGCACAAATTTTGAAAAAGCCGATGCTCTGTTATCTGATCGAGATGGCTATCCTCGAAAGTGATGATGTCTGTGTGGAATTCTGCTCGGAGAACACGCCCTCTCTTCAAGGCGTCGAGAACCGCCCGTCGCCGTTTACAGTCACCGGTTGAAAACCGGATGACTGATCAAGTCAAATGCCTCGAAGTCCCGGTGGTGGTTGCAAAACGGCGGGGCGAACCAGTCACAGACACCTTATGGCTTCTGGCCATCTGCTCATCGGGTGCGCCTCCGAAGTTGTCATGGCCAATTGGAAAGCTGTGACGCGAAGCAATCTTGGTTCACTCAATGCGCAGCCGCAAAACGCCGCGCGCAACAGCTATGTCCTGATTTCATGATTAGCCAACTTGCGGGCTGATTACCTGCCCGCGCGCACCAGTTTTGGGGCAGGGCTCTTTGCCTCGTTTTCCATGCGTTGCTCAAAATCGGCAAGTGCCATGGGTCTGCCATAGAGGTATCCTTGAAACTGCACGCTGCCAACATGCGCCAGCAAGGCGTGCTGTTCTATTGTTTCCACCCCCTCGGCCAGAACCTTGTGCCCCAGATCACGACCGATATGGACAATATTTTTCACGAATGAAGCGCTGCGGTCGCTCTTCACCGCATCCTGCACAAAGCTTTTGTCGATCTTGATTTGCTGGATGGGCAAACGGCGCAGATAAGACAAAGAGGAGAATCCGGTGCCAAAATCATCGAGCGAATTGGTGATGCCCAGATCGTGCAATCTGCCAAGTTTGGCGATGACCAGTTCCATGTCGGTCACCAACATGCTTTCAGTCAATTCGAGGATCAGCCGCTGCGGGTCAGCGCCGGTTTTGGCCAAAGTCTCGTGCACAAATGCCTCGAAGTCCTCGTGCATAAGCTGGCTGGCGCTGACATTGATCGACAGGGTCAGGTGTCGAAAAACGGGATGCTTGCCCCATTCGGCCAATGTGCAACAGCCTTTTTCGAGCACCCAGCCACCGATAGCGACCATCAGGCCAAGTTTTTCCGCTTGCGGAATGAACTCGACCGGGGAGACGACACCCCGTTTCGGGCTGTTCCAGCGCAGAAGCGCTTCGGCGCCGATGGTGGACTGGGACAGATCGACTTGCGGCTGATAGACGAGTTCAAACTCATCGTTCCACAAGGCGGCCACGAGATCGCGGCTTAACTTGTCCTGACGGACAAACTCGGCCTGCATTGCATAGATGCAAAAGACAAGTATGGTGGTTGCCATGATTGTGTTGGCCCAGGCTCCAATGCCCCTCACCACATCAGACATCGGTAGGACGAACGGGGCTGCAAAAGGCGCACTGGCCAGTGCGACGAAAGCCAGCAGACACAGGACGATCAATGCCAATTGCGCGCGCGATTTTTGCCGCTGGTAATTGAGATAGCCCATCGCAGCCAAAGCCAGCAGATAAATATGACTGACCCGTGGTGCTTCTGCAGTCGGAACATCCAGAGACAGCCCTATGAAGATGATAATCACCATCAAGGCGGCCTGACCTGCCAAAATTCCGAACGTGAGATGATTGCGACGGATCAGCAGATGGATGGCGAGCCCGGTGGCGAAAGCAGCGGTTTCTATTGCCGCCATCCACCACGAGCCTATCACGGCGAAGACCACAGCCCAAACGAGACCGATGCCAGCAATCACCAAAGATCCATACTTATAAGTCACGACCATGCGTGTTGAGTACTGAGATAGGTGTGCCATTGCGGGCTGTCGCTTTGATTTTGCCATTGGGGTTCCAGGCTTGGCATTTTGAAATATCATAGCGCACATTAAGACCAGTTCTATTAAAAACTGGTATTCCAACAAATTCGCGAGCAGAATAGTTGCCACACGGGCTATCTAACCAATGGAGTTGTTGGCAGTTGATAGTCAAGCAGATGCTAGTATTGTAGTTAAGACGGTCACCAGAGCAAAAACAGCGAAGCTCGGGAATGGACCTAGGTCACCGACTCATTGCATCTTGGCAATATTCTGATTGAAGCGGGCTTCACGGAAGCGAAATAGGTGTCATCTCGCTTATCGTAGTGTGTTGCAACGGCGGGTAAGCGTTTGATTTTGTAGAAATACCGTTCGACAGCATTACGCTGTTTGCAGGCCCCATGGCTGAATACGGGTGGACTGATGCGGATCGGCAAGCGCGGATATTGGCCCATCCTCTACAATTTACCAGATTTTCACGATTCTTGTACTGAAGGGCAGCGCAATTTTACCGAAAAAAACACCAGTGCCAATCGTCGCAGTTTCTCTGTCAACCACACTCGCGCCACTCCGCCGCATTCCCCAAAATCCCAATTTCTCACCAAAAACGGTTGCAGTGGCCGCAACTCTCTGATTCTACTGGGTTAGTGTTTCCGTATTTTGAGTCGAATCAGCTCGTACGATTGCGAGAGGACTCGAGCTCAATCTGTTGCCGGGACGCGGCACGGGAAAGGAATTGGCATGGACAAGAAACATGTAGCGGTCTTGATGGGCGGGTTTTCGGCGGAGCGGCCTGTCAGTCTGTCTTCGGGCAATGCCTGTGCCGATGCGCTGGAAGCCGTTGGTTATCGCGTCACCCGGGTGGATGTCGACCATCATGTCTCCGAGGTGCTGGCAGAGCTCAAGCCGGATGTGGCCTTCAATGCGCTGCACGGACCCTATGGCGAGGATGGCCGGATCCAGGGGATTCTGGAATATCTCGAAATTCCCTATACCCATTCGGGTGTCACGGCCTCAGCCATCGCCATGGACAAGCAGCAGGCAAAGCGCATCGCAGCGGCTGTCGGCATCAAGGTCGCCGAAGAACGAGTGATGAATCGCGGCGATATTGGTCAGGAACACCCGATGAAACCGCCCTATGTGGTCAAACCGGTGAATGAAGGGTCCAGCCTGGGCGTGGTGATTGTCCAGGAAGGGCAGGCGCACCCACCGCAGATTCTGGGCTCCGGCGACTGGACGCACGGGGAGCGGGTGATGGTGGAGCGATTCGTTTACGGACGGGAGTTGACCTGTGCCGTGATGGGCGATCAGGCGCTTGGTGTCATCGAAATCATGCCAATTGGTCACAGTTTCTACGATTTTGATTCAAAATATATTAAAGGTGGATCAAATCACGTGTGTCCGGCGAAAATTTTACCAAATATTTACCAAAAGATACAGAAGGTGTCCCTGATGGCGCACCAGGCTCTCGGGTGTCGAGGCATCAGCCGTTCTGACTTCCGTTACGACGACCGATTTTCCGAAGATGGTGAACTGGTCTGGCTGGAGGTCAACACGCAGCCCGGCATGACCCCGACCTCGCTGGTGCCCGAACTTGCAGAACACGCCGGATATGGTTTCGGCGAACTGTTAACCTGGATGGTGGAGGACGCTTCTTGTACGCGTTGAAGAACACGCTGGTAGGCAAAAAACGAACTGCCGAGGATCGCTTCAACAGCGGTTCGGCGGATTTTGTTGCCGTTTTGCCGCGTGTTCTGCGCCGCCCGGCGCTGTTTTTGAATGCCCTGATGGAAGGCCGTGTGGCCTTGCCGCGGCATCTCGGCGCCTTTGCCGTCGCTGGCCTTTTTGGTCTGACCGGGCTGTATGGTGTTATTCAGGGCGGACATTTGCGGGCAATGACCGAGGATACAACCTCGATGGTGGGTTTTGCCATTGATCGGATCGATGTTGCAGGCAATGTCGAAACCTCACCCATTTCCATTGTCCAGCAGCTTGGCCTTGATGGTCATACGTCGCTCATCACCATGGATGTGGATGATGTGCGTCGTATGATCATGGCGCTGCCATGGGTGGCCAGTGCCGATGTGCGCAAGGTCTATCCCGATGTCATCGATGTCAGGCTGACGGAACGACAGGCCTTCGGGATCTGGCAGCATGGGCAGGCACTTTCGCTGATCGAGAAGAACGGCACAGTGATTTCGCCCCTGAACAATGATAAATTCAACCATCTGCCACTTTTCGTCGGCTTTGGCGCAGACACCCACGCAGAGACACTTCTTGCGGCTATCGATAGCTGGCCGCAACTGCGGACGCGCATCAAGGCCTATATAAGAGTGGCTGACCGGCGCTGGGATATCAGGCTCGACAATGGTGTGACCGTGCGTTTGCCGCAATACAATATGCAGGCCGCCATCGCCAAGCTGCGCAAATACGATGACCAGCAGGATCTGCTGGAACGGGACATTGTTTCTGTTGACCTGCGTTTGAGCGACCGCGTGACCGTTGGCCTGTCTGATGAGGCGGTCTTGCGCCGTGCCGCTGCGCTCAAAGAACGCGAAAACATGCTGAAGAGTCAGGAGCGCAATTCATGAGCGTTTTCCGGTCCTCTTCCTTTACAGTGCCGCATCTCAGGCCGCTGCCGCCAAAACGCTCCAATGTTGTGACCGTTCTGGATATCGGTTCGACAAAAGTGGTTTGCCTGATCGGCAGGCTGGTGCCGCGTGAAGAAACACGGCTGTTGCCGGGCCGCACCCATGATGTTCAGATCATCGGCGTTGGTCATCACAAGTCGCATGGCGTCAAGGCCGGTGTCATTGCCGATCTGGAAGCGGTTGAAAATTGTGTGCGCATGGCGGTTCATACCGCTGAAAAGCGGGCGAACCTGACGGTTGAATCGCTGATCGTCAATGTCTCTGCCGGACGCATCAAGAGCGATCTCTATTCCGCTGCGATCAATCTGGGCGGCCACGAAGTCGAATCTTCGGACCTTCGCAAGGTTCTTGCCGCTGCTGCCGGGCAGATCGTTACGTCCGACCGGGCGGTGCTGCATTCGCTGCCAACCGGCTACAGCCTTGATGGCGAACGCTCGATCCGTGATCCACTTGGCATGTATGGTGACCATCTGGGCGTCGACATGCATGTGCTGACGGCCGAACAGGCACCGCTGCGCAATCTCGAATTGTGCATCAACCGGGCACATCTGACCGTCGAAGCCATGGTGGCGACACCCTATGCCAGCGGACTTGCTGCCCTGGTCGATGACGAGGCCGAAATCGGCTGCGCCTGTATCGATATGGGTGGCGGCACGACAACAATTTCCGTCTTTGCCGAAGGCCGCATGGTGCATGCCGATGCCATCGCGCTGGGTGGCCATCATGTTACCATGGATCTGGCCCGCGGCCTGTCGACACGGCTTGAAGATGCCGAACGGCTGAAGGTCGTTCACGGCTCGGCCCTGCCGGTGACCGGCAATGATCATGACACAGTTTCTGTTCCTCCTATCGGGGACAGCGAACAAGACCTGCCAATGCAGATGCCAAAGGCCCTTGTGGGCCGCATTGTCAGAGCGCGCATTGAGGAGACGCTGGAGATGATCCGCGACCGCTTGCAAAGCTCGGGCTACGCACCGCTGGTGGGACGACGCATCGTTTTGACCGGAGGCGCAAGCCAACTGACCGGCATAACGGATTCAGCCAGGCGCATACTTGCCCGTAATGTCCGCATCGGTCGTCCACTCGGCATTGCCGGGTTGCCGGCAGCGGCCAAGGGACCGGCTTTCTCGACGGCGGTCGGGCTGATGATCTACCCGCAGATCGCTTCATTGGAGAGCCGGAGCGGCGAGCGGGCAGCACGATACAGGGTTGCAGACGGTGGTGGCCGTTTTTCCCGCGTCGGACAATGGTTGAAAGAAAGTTTTTAGGATCCGGACTGTCCACACAGGACAGAACGGCCACGAGTTGAAAAGGGAACAAGGTGCCATGACTATCAATCTGCAGAAGCCGGACATTACCGAACTCAAGCCAAGGATCACCGTATTCGGTGTCGGCGGCGGCGGCGGCAACGCCGTAAACAACATGATCAATGCGGGGCTCCAGGGTGTCGACTTCGTTGTCGCCAATACCGATGCCCAGGCGCTGACCATGACCAAGGCCGACCGGGTCATCCAGATGGGCGTCGCGGTCACCGAAGGTCTGGGCGCCGGCTCACAGCCAGAAGTCGGCTGCGCGGCGGCACGCGAGTGCATCGACGAGATCAATGATCACCTCAACAGCACGCATATGTGCTTCGTGACCGCCGGCATGGGCGGTGGAACCGGAACCGGGGCTGCGCCCGTTGTTGCCCAGGCAGCACGTGACCGTGGTATCCTGACCGTCGGTGTTGTTACCAAGCCGTTTCATTTCGAAGGCCAGCGCCGCATGCGCATTGCTGAAGAAGGTATCCTGGAACTGCAGAGCTGCGTTGACACGCTGATCGTCATTCCCAACCAGAACCTGTTTCGCATTGCCAATGACAAGACAACCTTTGCCGATGCCTTCGGTATGGCCGACCAGGTGCTCTATTCAGGCGTTGCCTGCATCACCGACCTGATGGTCAAGGAAGGTCTCATCAACCTTGATTTTGCCGATGTTCGCTCCGTCATGCGCGAAATGGGCAGAGCCATGATGGGCACGGGTGAGGCTTCCGGCGAAGCCCGGGCAATGGCTGCGGCCGAAGCTGCAATCTCCAACCCGCTGCTGGATGAAACATCCATGAAGGGCGCACAGGGACTGCTGATTTCCATCACTGGCGGTCGCGACATGACGCTGTTTGAAGTGGATGAAGCTGCGACGCGTATTCGCGAAGAAGTCGATTCAGAAGCGAACATCATCCTGGGTGCAACCTTTGATGAAGATCTGGAAGGCATTATCCGGGTTTCCGTTGTGGCCACCGGCATTGACCGTCAGGCCGGTGCGGAATTCGTTCAGCGGACACCTGCGCAGCCGCGTCCTGTCAACAAGCCTGTCGTGCAACCGGCAGCTGTTGCCGCGCCGATTGCCGATCCGGTGGAAGACACGATCAGGCTTGCCGAGGCAGAACTTGAGCAGGAACTGAGCATCGCTGTTCCAAGTGTCAGCGACCGCGAGGTTGAAGACTTCACGCCGCACAGCAAATTGTTTGCGCAGACCGAGCAGCCAAGGGTTGCGGCTCCAAGCCGCGCCACGCCGCAGCCGGCAGCACCAATCCATGCTGCGTCGACAGCAGCTGCACCGCAGGTCGTCACCCAGGAAGCACCGCAGGTGCAGCCGCAGGTTCAAAATGTCCGGATGCCCCGCATCGAGGATTTCCCTCCGGTTGTGCAGGCAGAAGCGGCGCGTCAGATGCGCCCCGCAGGACAGTCCGATGTTCACGACGAACGCGGACCAATGGGGCTGCTGAAGCGTATTTCGAACAGCCTTGGCCGTCATGGGGATGAAGATGGTGTTGCAGCCGCGCCGAGGGCACCTGCTGCACCTGCGACTGAACGGCGTCCATTGTCGGCCGAAGCCAGCATGTATGCACCGCGCAGATCCGGTCCCGACGATCAGGCCCGGGCACAGCCAAAAGCGCAAAGCGAAGACGATCAGTTGGAAATCCCGGCCTTCCTTCGCAGGCAGGCGATGTAAAAGGAAAATATTAACGACCTTCAATGTGGGTTTTTCGGGGCGGTTCGCAAGGATTCGCCCCGAATTTTTTCAAAAACGCGAATCAACCTGTAACATTAATTGTTTGTTACGTCCTGTGATCAATGATTAACATACTGATATCACATAGAAATCCAACGGTAACATTTCGTAAAGAACCGTGATTTGGATTGTCCCGATGCGACACGTATCGTTTGCCCATAGGGGAAATAATTGGGACATGGCTTATCTGAACATACTTAAAATTTGAGTGGTTTTTAACCGCAAACAATTTTCTGAAATGTTCGATTTCGCGACTGTAGGTATCAGGCTTGATTTTATGAGTATTGACTGTTTTGGCTATCAAACAACGATTGTGAATGAAACGTCTCTTTCAGGCGTCGGCGTTCATAGCGGTATCAAAGTATCCATTACATTCCGTCCTGCCGAGGCCGATACCGGCATCGTCTTTCAGCGTACCATGGAAAATGGTGAAGTGCACCGACTCAGAGCCGTTGCCTCACAGGTTTCAGCCACTGACCTTTGTACCGTCCTTGGTGATGCGGAAGGGGCCAGTGTTGCCACTGTCGAGCATCTGATGGCGGCATTCTACGCCATGGAAATCGACAATATCATCGTTGACATTGATCGGGCTGAAGCGCCGATCATGGATGGCAGTTCGATCGTTTTTCTGGATGCACTTGACCGTGCAGAAGTTGATATTCTGAGCACCAAACGTCGTTACCTGCGGGTCGTCAAACCAGTCCGCGTCGAAGCCGGTGGTTCCTGGGCCGAGTTTGTTCCCTATGAGGGAACCCGGTTCGAAATCGACATCGATTTCGAGTGCTCGTTGATCGGGCGCCAGTCCTGGAAGGGCGACATCAATCCGAAGACATTTCGCAATGAGCTTGCCCGGGCGCGCACGTTCGGCTTCATGCGTGATGTGGAGTTTCTGTGGGCATCGGGTCATGCACTGGGGTCTTCACTGGAAAATTCAGTTGTCATCAGTGACGACAATACCGTCATCAATCCGGAAGGTCTGCGCTTCAAGAATGAATTCGTAAGGCACAAGACACTTGATGCCGTTGGCGATCTTGCCCTTGCTGGTACAAAATTCATCGGTTGCTACCGGTCCTACCGCGGCGGACACAAGCTCAATTCACTGGCTTTGAAGGCCTTGCTCAATGATGCCAGCGCCTATGAGGTTGTCGAGACGACACGGCCATTGCAACAGCCGATCAGCATGCGCCGTGGTGGCGATCTGGTTGCAGTCAGCAGTCCCATGTATTCTCCCTGGATGTGACAGCATTGTATTGACTGCATATCTGTAATGGCCTCGCTGGCACAACCAGCGTGGCCTTTTTCGTTTCAGGAGCCCGGAGCAAATTGTCAGCATCAATTCATTTGGCCGTTCCGGCTCCGGTTGGGACGCAATATCTGGGTCCTTTGCACTTGTTGTTGCCATAAAAATGTACCAATGAATGAGCAAGACGTTGCGGCCCACAGGGGTTCGTGGCTATGACTGTCCGGCAGGAAAGTAAATGCGGGTGTGGGGAATTTCAGAATTCGTTTGAAATACCCGCATGGATGTAATTTTGTGGTATTTCCGTCAGGTGGTCGTGATTCACGACAGGTGTCCAGGCGGACAGTATTTGAGGTATGTACCAATATGTTGAATTGGGGGCTGGTTCCGTTGAACAAAGTTGTGCGTGGTCTGGTTTTGGGGGTCCTTCTTGTCAGCACGGCTGTGCTCGGCGGATGCATGGGTGACAAGGATATCGATATCACGGCGTTGAATGTCGAGATCGAACCGGCTGATGTGCTTTACAATCAGGCCCTTGCCAATATGAAGTCGGGAAAGTTTTCAGAGGCATCGCAAAAATTCAATGCGATTGACAAGCAGCATCCCTATTCCGAGTTCGCCCGCAAATCCATGGTGCTGAATTCATACGCCAACTACCGGATGGGTCGCTATACGGATTCGATCAATACGGCGCGTCGCTACATCAGCCTTTATCCCAATTCAGAAGATACGGCGTATGCCTATTATCTGGTCGGTCTGTCCTATTACAAGCAGATCCCTCAGGTGACACGCGACCAGAAGACAGCGCGCAGTGCGATTGCCGCCTTCCAGGAGATTTTGCAGCGTTATCCCGATTCTGAATATGTGACCGATTCCGAAATCAAGATACGCTTTGCACGCGACCAGTTGGCCGGCCAGGAAATGCAGATTGGCCGCTATTACCAGGAACGCAAGGAATATGCGGCAGCGCTCAATCGCTTCCGTGGTGTGGTCGAAACCTATCCCAATACGCGGCAAGTGGAAGAAGCCTTGTCGCGTCTGGTGGAAGTCTATTTTGCCATGGGTCTGACGACAGATGCACAGGCTGTTGCCGCGGTTCTGGGTCACAATTATCCAGACAGCCAATGGTATGCAGACGCTTACAAGCTGCTGCAGAAAGAAGGCCTTCAGCCTCGCGAAAACCGAGGGTCATGGATTGCGCGCGCCGGAAAACGTCTGGTCGGCGCGGACAGCTGATACGGGAACCCCATGCTTGCACACCTGTCGATCCGGGATATCGTTCTGATCGAACGCCTTGATCTCGGGTTTGAGAGGGGGTTGTCTGTTCTCACCGGTGAGACCGGCGCGGGAAAATCCATCCTGCTGGACAGCCTGTCTCTGGCGCTGGGCGCGCGCGGCGATGGCGGATTGGTCCGGCAGGGGGCAACAGGTGGCCAGGTAACGGCAGTTTTTGATGTGCCCATGGATCACCCGGCACGTCTTCTTTTACGCGAAAACGGTCTGGATGATGATGGCGACCTGATATTCCGGCGCACGCAAAGCGCTGACGGCCGTACTCGGGTGTTTATCAACGATCAGCCCGCCAGTGTCGCGCTGATGCGCCAGGCCGGTCAATTGCTAGTGGAAATCCACGGGCAGCATGATGATCGCGCCCTTGTCGAACCGGATGCCCATCGCAACCTGCTGGATGCCTTTGGCTCCCTGCAATCCATGGCTGCGGATGTCGGCAGGCTATATGCCCATTGGCGCAAATCTGCCAAACGTGCTGCAGAACATCGCGCACGGGTGGAGGAAGCTGCCCGTGAGGCTGACTATTTGCGCGCCAGTGTTGATGAGCTGGAAATCCTGACGCCGGTTGATGGTGAGGAAGACGAACTTGCCGAACAGCGCGCGCGCATGATGAAAGCGGAAAAAATTGCCGCAGACGTCAATGAGGCCAACGATATTCTGTCTGGCCATACATCTCCGGTTCCCATCCTCAGTTCGCTGTTGCGCAAACTGGAACGCAAGACGGCGGAAGTGCCCGGTCTGCTGGACGATATCATTGTCGCCATGGATGGCGCGGTCAACCTGTTGTCAGATGCGCAAATGGCAACGGAAGCGGCCATACGCAACGCTGAATTTGATCCGCGCGAACTCGAAAGCTGTGAAGAGCGGTTGTTTGCGTTGCGCGCCGCTGCACGCAAATATTCCGTTCCGGTGTCTGAATTGCCTGCGCTTGCCGCGCGCATGGTTGCTGAACTGGCCGACCTTGATGCCGGTGAGGAAAAGATGGCGGAGCTTGACGACGTGGTTGCAGAGGCGAAAAGTCGTTATATCTCTGCCGCTCAGGCCTTGTCCGAACGGCGGCATTTGACCGCAGACGCGCTTGCCGGTGCGGTCATGGCGGAATTGCCTGCGCTGAAGCTTGAGCGGGCGGAATTTCTCGTGCAGGTCGAAAGCAATGTAGAGCAGGGCGGTGCCGATGGCATTGACCATGTGGCCTTTCATGTCAGAACCAATCCGGGGACCCGTGCCGGCCCCATTTTGAAGGTTGCCTCGGGTGGTGAATTGTCGCGTTTTCTGCTGGCGCTGAAAGTTGCGCTGGCCGACCGCGGTTCCGCACCGACGTTGGTCTTTGACGAAATTGATACCGGTGTGGGGGGCGCCGTTGCCGATGCCATTGGTCAGCGGCTGAAGCGGCTTTCCGGCAATGTCCAGGTGCTCTCGGTCACCCATGCGCCACAGGTCGCCGCACGGGCCTCCACCCATCTGCTGATCGCCAAGGCCATGGACGGTGGCGAATCTCTGACCACCAGCGTCAGCCTGATGGATCAGGACGCCCGACAGGAAGAGATCGCCCGGATGCTCGCCGGTGCGTCCATCACCGATGAGGCAAGGGCCGCCGCGGGGCGGCTGCTATCGGAGAATTTGTGATCCTGTTGCGGCACGGTGTTATCCGTTAAAGCAAAGGATAACGGTCTTGCTGATTCCCCCAGCGGATAATCCGCTGTAGAAGACAAACAGACCCTGATTCACGGATACCAATGATGTCTGCCAAATCCATACCGGTTGAAGAACTCGACGAACAGCAGGCCAGGCTGGAACTGGCGCGGCTTGCGGCTGAAATCCTGACGCATGACCGGCACTATCACACGGATGATGCGCCGGTGATTTCAGATGCGGACTATGACGCGCTGAAAAACCGTAACCGTGCAATCGAAGAGCAGTTTCCTGCCTTGAAACGCAAAGATTCGCCGTCTGAGCATGTTGGCGGAGCGGTGCAGGACAGGTTCGAGAAAATCGCCCACCGGGTGGCGATGCTGTCGCTGGACAATGCATTTTCTGACGAGGACGTCATTGAGTTTGTCGACCGGGTGCGTCGTTTCCTTAAAATGCCTGCCGATGCGCCACTGGCTTTCACGGCCGAGCCGAAAATTGACGGGCTATCGCTGGCATTGCGCTATGAAAAGGGCCATCTTGTTTCAGCCGCGACGAGAGGCGATGGCAGTGTCGGGGAGAATGTCACCGCCAATGCGCGCACGATACGCGATATTCCTAAGGCTCTGAAAGGTGATGCTCCGGACGTGTTCGAGGTGCGCGGCGAAGTCTATCTGGCCAAGGCTGATTTTCTTGAGCTTAACAGGCGGCAGGAGGCAGAAGGCAAGCAGACCTATGTCAATCCGCGCAACACGGCAGCCGGATCGCTACGCCAGCTTGACGCCTCGATTACGGCCAGCCGCCCCCTGAGGTTTTTTGCCTATGCATGGGGTGATGCAAGCGTTTTGCCGGCCACGACCCAGATGGGCGTTGTCGCGCAATTTGAAAAATGGGGATTTGAAATCAATCCGCTGATGGCGCGGTTTGAAACTGTCGAGGGCCTGATTGAGCAATATCGGCGCATCGAGGCGGAGCGGGCAAGTCTCGCCTATGACATCGACGGGGTCGTCTACAAGGTTGACGATCTGGCGCTTCAGGCAAGGCTGGGATTTGTTTCACGCAGCCCGCGCTGGGCCATAGCGCATAAATTTCCGGCGGAAACGGCGACGACGCTGATTGAAGATATCGAGATACAGGTGGGGCGCACCGGTGCGCTCAGCCCGGTTGCACGGCTGGAGCCGGTCACCGTTGGCGGCGTTGTCGTTTCCAATGCGACCTTGCACAATGAAGACTATATTGCCGGAATCGGCAGCGACGGTCAGCCCATCCGCGAGGGGCGTGACCTGCGTATCGGCGATACCGTGACGATCTACCGGGCAGGCGATGTTATTCCCAAGGTGCTGGATGTGGATCTTTCCAGAAGGCCAGCCGACAGCAAGCCCTATCTGTTTCCGCAGACCTGCCCGGTTTGCGGCAGCCCTGCAACGCGAGAAATCAACGAGAAAACCGGCCGGATGGATTCGGTTCGCCGCTGCACGAACGGGCTTGTGTGCCCGGCGCAGGCCGTTGAGAAATTGAAGCACTTCGTCTCGCGCAATGCTTTTGACATTGACGGGTTTGGCGCCAAACAGGCAGAGGCCTTCTATCATGCCGGCCTGGTCAAGAACCCTGCAGAGATCTTTACCCTGCAACAACGCGATGACGCGTCAGAACTGCAGAAGCTGAAAAATCGTGACGGTTGGGGTGAGCAGAGCGCCACCAAATTGTTCGAAGCCATCGAGGCGAGCAAGGTCATTGATCTGCACCGGTTCATTTTTGCACTGGGAATCCGCCATGTCGGGGAAGGCAACGCCAAAATTCTGGCCCGGGTCTACCATTCGGCGCGGGGCTTCGTGGATGCAATGACGGCTGCCCGCAACGCGGAAGGCGACGCCTGGAGCGATCTTGTCAATATTGACGGCATCGGTCCGACCGTGGCGCATGCTCTGGTGGAATTTTTCGGCGAACCGCACAATGCGGCGATTGTTGAAGAACTGCTGGTCCATGTGCAGCCCAATGATGCCGAGCAGGTCGCAGCCGATTCGGCCTTTGCCGGCAAGACCATCGTCTTTACCGGTTCACTGGAACGCATGTCCCGCGATGAGGCCAAGGCCATGGCTGAACGTCTTGGTGCCAAGACAGCCGGTTCGGTCTCGAAAAAGACGGACCTTGTCGTCGCCGGGCCGGGTGCCGGCTCCAAGCGGCAAAAGGCCATAGACCTTGGCGTTGAGGTCATCGACGAGGATGAATGGTTTACACGTATTGGCAGCTGAGCACATCAATTTCTGTTGATCCGACAGGAAGACAAGGCGCTTTGATCATTTTTGTTGAACAAGCGATCACATTTATTCGCGTGACAGGTCAGGAATACTGACCTAGATCACAACCTCCAGCGGACTGACCATGACGAATGATTATGCTGGAGCGGGGTCCCTATGTCTTTTGATAGAAATGCACAGATACGCCAGGGAATGCGGGATTCACTGACGGTGGTGATCGGTGCAGCACCGTTTGGCCTGTTGTTCGGGGCTTTGGCAGTGGACAACGGAATGAGCGTTTCCGAAGCTGTGCTGATGAGTGCCACGATGTATGCCGGAGCCAGTCAGATGGTGGGCCTTGACCTTTTTGGAACGCATGCTGCGCCCTGGTTGATCGTGTTTTCCATCTTTGCGGTCAATTTTCGGCATATACTCTATTCAGCCACTATAGGCCCGAAAATCGCCGGGTTCTCCGTAGCGCAAAAGACCATTGCCTTCTTTTTTCTGGTTGATCCGCAATTTGCCGAAGCCGAACGGCGTTCCGAGCAGGGAAAGTCCATCAGCTTTGCCTGGTATATGGGCATGGCGCTGCCATTCTATTTTTCCTGGATATGCGAAACAGCGCTTGGCGCGCTTTTCGGAAATCTCATTTCAGATCCCCATGCGCTGGGGATGGATTTTCTGTTGCCCATCTATTTTCTCGCCCTTGTCATGGGCTTCAGGCGGCGCAGGAACTGGTTTCCTGTGGTGATCGCCAGCGGTCTGGCCTCGATTGCCGCCTATTACATCATCGGTTCCCCATGGCATGTCAGTGTCGGCGCCCTGTTCGGCATTGCCTTTGCAGCGATCCTTGCAGGTCAGGGGCAACTTCCACCGCAAGAGGCGACAGAGCAGGGGGTGGAGAATGTTTGACAGTGGGTCCAGCGTAGTATGGATTATCCTTGCAGGCGCCCTGGCCACCTATGCAACGCGTGTCGGTGGCCACCTTGTTCTGTCGCGCTTTCACCACATACCCCGCCGGGTGATGGCTGCGCTTGATGCTGTGCCAGCTGCTGTTCTTGCGTCACTGGTTGCACCGGCAATCGTGTCTCAGGGGTGGGCAGAGGCCTTGACCCTGGCCATCGCAGCGGTGGCGGCGCTGCGTTTCAACATGGCAGGGGTTCTGCTGGTTGGCGCTGCATCGATTATCACACTCAGGGCGTTGCTCGGTTAGCCGATTGTTCCAGCTGGTTCAATCGGTGTCGTTGCCGATGTGAGCCAGTCCCTTTGTTCTTGTGATTCCAGCAAGGGAGACAGGGCCTCCCGGACACCTGCGTGGTAGGCATTGAGCCAGTCCAGTTCCTCGCCATTGAGCAGTGCAGGCACGATAAGCCGCCGGTCGATCGGACACAGGGTCAGGGATTCGAATCCCAGCATTGGCTTGTCGCCACCCTCGATACTGGCTGCTTCGTCTACGATAATCAGGTTTTCAATGCGAATGCCAAAGGCGCCTTCGCGATAATAGCCCGGTTCATTGGACAGGATCATGCCGGGTTTGAGCTCCTGGACACCGCGGCGCGAGATATTCTGGGGTCCTTCATGCACAGACAGATAGGAGCCGACACCATGGCCGGTTCCATGGCCATAATCGGCTCCGGCTTTCCATAGGGCTGCGCGGGCAATGGCATCGATATCCATTCCCCGTGTGCCCTCCGGAAACCGCATCAGTGACAATGCGATCATGCCTTTGAGCACCAGGGTGAAGAAACGTTTTTCTGTCTCTCCGACATCGCCGATTGCAATGGTGCGCGTAATATCCGTTGTGCCATCCTGGAATTGCGCGCCTGAATCGACCAGATAGAGTTCGCCCGGCCTCATGGTCCGATTGGTTTGCGTCGTCACCCGGTAGTGGATGATCGCACCGTTGGGGCCGGAGCCGGAAATCGTGTCAAAGGAGATTTCCCTGAGCGGCATTTGCAGGCGTTCACCTGTGACGCGGCGGCATTTTTCCAGGGTGCGAACGGCGGTGATTTCGTCAACAGTGCCCGCAGGCTGAGCATCGAGCCAGGACAAAAATGCCACCATGGCGGCACCGTCGCGCAGATGCGCAGCGCGGCTGCCCGCAAGTTCGGCAGCGTTTTTTTGCGCACGGGGCAGGCGGGCAGGATCGGCTTTTTCGACCAGACGGCCACCATTGCTGGTGACGAGATCGGCGATGCGGCTGGCCACCAGGTCCGGATCGACCATGAACGCCATGGCTTTGGTGCCCATATCAGCCAATTTTGCTTCAAGTTCCGCCGGTTCAAACAGGCCGGCCATCTGCGTGAGATAGGCTGCGGCTTCCCGGTCGAGCTTGCGATGGTCGATGAACAGCGCGTTGGTTCCGGTCGGCGTGATAATTGCAAAGGCCAGGGCAAGCGGCGTGTGGGCGACATCGCTGCCACGGATGTTGAACAGCCAGGCAATGGATGAGGGATCGCTTATCACGCAGGCATCGGCCCCGGCCTTGCCGATCATGTCCTGAATGTCGGCCAGTTTGTCGCGTGACAGGCGCCCGGCAAATTGCAGAGGCTGGATGGATACGGGGCCAAGCGGTTCTGCCGGACGGTCCGACCAGATTGCATCAATCGGATTAGCGTTCAATCTGATAATATGCGCACCGATTTTTTCGGCTGTTTTTTCCAACCGGCGCACATCGGCCAATGTGTGCAGCCAGGGGTCAATGCCGATCCGCAGGCCGGTCTTTGCATTTTCAAGCAACCATTTGGCGGGTGGGTTCGTGACGAGATCCTGCGGTGTAAACACCTCCAGATCGATCTGCTGGCGAACCTGTGTCGTATAGCGACCATCGACAAATACATGGGCGCTTTCCGCCATGATCAGTGCTGCGCCGGCAGAACCGGTAAAGCCGGTCAACCATGCCAGACGGGCTTCACTTTCAGGCACATATTCGCCCTGAAACCGGTCGGAGCGCGGCACCAAAAGGCAATCGATGCCAAGTGTCTCAAAGCTGGATCGCAGTTGTTCCACCCGCGCCCTGCCGGTATCCGGCGACGCTGTGACGTCGAATGTCTGAAACATGTAAGAGCCCTTGTGTGCTGTGACGGCTGTGTACCGACCGGGTATCTTGCGCTGCAGCAATCGTTTCGCATATGCAGCATTTGCAGGGCTACCCTGCGTCAAACCACCTAACTGACCCTGCATTCGTCATCTATATATAGATTCAACAACTACCTGGAAATCAATAATTCAAAAGGATGATTTCAATGTCCAAGTCGTTTTTCCGTAACGCTTTTGAACGCATCACAGCCGCCCGTGAATTGCAGGCTCGTCGTTATGTCGGCAATGTATTGCTGTCGTTCGATGACGAGACCCTGAAGTCTCTCGGTCACAACCGCGAAGATCTCAAGCGCGCCGGCCAGTCCGCCTACCCATTCTGATCAACAATATCTGTTGAACAGGCATTATCAGGACAACCCTTCGCGGGGTTGCCCTTTTTTGTGGTCCTCAACCGCTTTACCGCGACAGGTTCAGCGTCACCCAGCCATTTCGCCAGAATGTCTGGCGATGATACAGGCCCTGTGTGTTGTAGGCTGCCAGAACCTTCATGCGCTGGCTGGCCAGAATACCTGACAGGATGACCTGTCCTCCGCTTGCCAGATTGCGGCTCATTGCGGGCGCCATCTTCATCAAGGGTTTTGCCAGAATATTCGCAACGATAAGGTCAAAGGGACCGCGTCGTGCGAAAAGTTCCGAGTGAAAACCAGGGGCGGTCCTGAACACAATGCGCGATGCACAATGGTTGAGGCGTGCATTGTCACGAGCCACTTCAATGGCGACCGGGTCGATATCGGTTGCCAGAATGGTGGCCTGTGTGAGTTGAGCAATACCGATCGCCAGCACGCCACTGCCGGTCCCAAGGTCAAGAACCCGGCGATAGGGTCGGCGCCTGACGACCTGGTCGATCATTTCCAGGCAGCCGGCCGTCGTTCCATGATGCCCGGTACCGAAGGCGCGACCCGCTTCGATCTCGATCGACAGGTCATTGGGCCGCACCTGATAGCGGTCATGGGACCCATGGACAAGAAAACGCCCGGCACGCACCGGTTTGAGCCCCTGCAGAGACAGGGTGACCCAATCGACATCAGGCAATATTTCAATTTCGATCTGCACATCGGGCAGGGCGGCCGCCAGGCAATCTGTCATCGCAGCGGTTATGGCGGTCTGTTCATCGACGGGCACATAGACGGACACTTCCCAGATATCCCTGTTCTCGTCGATTTCCATGGTTGCCACGGGATAGCCAGCATCCTCGAAAGCCAGACCGAGAAGATCCAGCGCCAGTTCGCATTCCGCCTGGCTGGCGGTGACGTAGAGTCTAATTTGTTTCACTCAGGTGCTTTCTGTGGAGGGGTTGGACTGAGCCTTTTTAGGCACATCCAATACTTGCGGTGCATAAGACAAAATTCGGTCATCGACAGAAGGATCGGAATTTGCCGTGGCGGCAAAGACAAGCCTTCCTGATGATTTGACCCATAGAAGGATGATTGTGTCTTCCCTGCGGCTTTGCAGATAGGCGTCATAACCGAAATCCGCTGTCAGCGTGGTGACCTGAAATGTCCAGCCGCTCGACTCCGAGGCCTGCAATTGCCAGTAGGATACGCCGCTCTTTGTCAGCGGTCTGCCACCAAGCGTGAAATGCATCGTATGACGGTCGGCTTTTGTCTCGTCTGGTGAAATCTGGAAGACATGGGAGCGGCCGAAATCCGGCCCGAAATCTGTGCAGACAAGCGCGTTGTAAGCGTCGTTGTCACTGGCCGCGATCAGATAGGAAAAGCGATTGAAGTCGATGGCGTGATGGGCTCCTTCGGAAAGCACCTCGCCATAATGAACAGGGATATTGGCCAGCCGGGCATCGGAAATGCGGTTCCAGTTCTTGTCCGCAACCATGATCGGAATATCCAGCTCGGGAACTTTGCGAGCCAGTGCTGTTGCCCAGCGTGATCCGCCGACGATCAAAATGCCGGGCTTGTTGGCCGATTTCAGATTCAACAGACGGGCCACCGGACCCAGAGAGAAGCCATGCAAAAAGATGGTAGCAACAACCACGGCAAAGGTGACTGCAACCATTTTGGTGCCGTCTGCATCACCCAAATCAACCAGGGTTGCGCCAAACAGGCCTGTCACGGCCACTGCGACGATGCCGCGCGGCGCGATCCAACCGGTCAAAAGCCGCTCCTGCCAGGTCGCTCCGGCCCCGATCGTTGCCAGAAATATGGCAAGCGGCCGAATGACAAACAACAGGCTGGCAACAAAAGCCAGGGCACGCCAGTCAATCGTTTTGATCTCGTCCAAGCTCAGGGAGGCGGTCAGCAGAATGAAGACACTGGAAACCAGCAGGATGGTGATGGTTTCCTTGAAACGGCGGATTTCGCTCAGGCTGGCCATGCGGGCATTGGCCAGCGCCACACCCATCACGGTAACCGTCACAAGGCCAGCTTCCTCCAGAACCATATTGGTGGCTGCATAGGCCAGCAATACGGCAGACAGAAGCACCGGCACTTTCAGATACTCGGCAACCAGCCCGCGAATGAAGAGCCACTGGATGAATCTGGCGACCGCCCATCCTCCACCGACAGCCAGCAACAGGGCCAGGGGAATGGTGACAATCAGATCGCTGACCGCATGGTCACCATGCATGATGAGGATGGTCTCGAAGGTGAGAACGGCAAACATTGCACCGATCGGATCATTGATGATGGCTTCCCAGCGCAGCATGGTGGCCGGCCGCGAAGAAAGCTGCGCCTGTCTGAGCAATGGCATGATAACGGTCGGACCGGTGACGACGAGTATGGCGCCCAGAATTGAGGACGTTGTCCAGGACAGTCCGCCGATATAATGCGCAGACAGTGCACTCATCAACCAGACCAGAGGGCCGCCAAAAAGAATGATGCGCCGCACCGCCTTTGACGTCCCGCTGATTTCCTTGAAGTTGAGTGTCAGCCCCCCTTCGAAAAGAATGACGGCAACCGCAAGCGATATCAGTGGTCGATATATCTCACCAAAATCCACTTCAGGATCGAGAAAACCGGTAGCCGGCCCTGCTATGAAACCTGCTGCCAGCAACAGCACGATGGCCGGTAGCTTGAACCGCCACGCAAGCCATTGCGCCAATATGCCTGCGGAGCAGATCAGGGCGATCTTGAGTGCAAGTTCATGCATGGTCTGTTTTCCGGCCGTGACGCTGAGTGTGGATACAATTGAGATGTGTTTTAGAACACACAGGCGGCAATTGGAACAGGATTCGAAACAGCGCCTTTGACCGGCTCTATGCGGGCAGGGCAGGCGCTCGTAACGGATCTTGCGCATGCATTCACGGGAAAACTGGGGCAGGGCAGGTGATTTCGCAGTTCAATCCTAGAGCAGGTTCTGCAGTTTTTTGGCCGCCACGTCACTGTCCTCACCATAGGAAATGGTGCCCTTGAACTGTCCACCGTCGGCCAGAAGGAATACAGAGGCCGTATGGTCCATCACGTAATCCCCACCGGGATCGTCATTATCGGTGGGAACCTTTTTGAAATAGATATTGTAGCCCTTTGCCATAGCCCTGATTTTCGCCGGATCGCCGGTGATGCCGATAATCCTGTCAGAGACATTGGATATATATTGGCCAAGAATCTCGGTGCTGTCGCGCTCCGGATCGACCGTAACAAAATAGGCATTCAACCGGGTGCCGTCAGGATCCACCAGGCGTAGCCAACCGTCCAGTTCAAACAGGGTCGTGGGGCAGACTTCCGGGCAATGGGTAAAGCCGAAAAACACTGCGGTGGGTTTCTGGCGAAAGGCCGCCTGGGTGATGGGCTTGCCTGTCTGGTCCACAAGGTCGAAGGCCACACCATAGGGTGCGCCCGTGCCGGTCATCGTATCGGTGCGTGACCATTGAAAGGACAACCAGGCAAATGCTCCGGCCAATATCACAATCAGTATGATCAATACGGTTCTAACAGCGGCCATCTTTATCTCCAGCGATTGTCTTGCAGTCTCGCCATAGTGTTGAATGCTTCGAATTATTGAAAGCGCCGAATTGTCAATTACGCCAGCAAATCAATACCCAAATGCCCTGGCAGTGTCACCGGGCCAATTTGACACATGAGTGGCCTGAACCCAAAGATCGATGATCATGATGGGCTTCATCTGCCCAAAGAACGCAGCGATTGATAAAGCTCTGACCGGCGAATTTCCCTGTATGATCGGGAGTTTTTGGCAATTCGGTACTCTGAATGGATCGATGGTCTTTTGAAGGAGAGGTCGATATCCAGCATGTCACCAAAATCGGCATCGTGTTTTACTGAGGAAAATCCTGCTGTCGGCCAAAATGTCATTTCGCCGAAATAGGTTCGGCCCTCACTTTTTGAGAGGTCAATTCTCACATAGCGGAATCCATCGCTGAGTTCCCGGGCAACTTCCGACATCTGTTGCCAGTTCACGGGAAGTTCCGGTTGCCCGCCAGGGTGAAGCACATTTCCATCCAGCCGAAGTGGCAACATTCTGCCAGCTTCATTGGTGAAAAATACCTTCGGCAATCCGGTTATTCTCTCTTCAACGATTTCGACCCATTTGACGGCTCTGTCCGAGCAATGAAACCTGTATTCCACAACCGGTTCAGCCATCATTGTCTCGGCGAAAACCAACGGCATTATGTGGTAATAGGCCCATTCACCGGTTAGAATACCGTAAGGTTTTTGAATTCTCGGTGCGACCGATTGCAAAGATCGGTGGAGATCGTGCGACGTCTCTATACGATAGACTGATCCGGAATCGTGGTTTGTTTTCAACATGAAAGGCTTTTCTATTTCGTTGAACCGTGGATCATCTAAACGTGTTGAAACATGATGAAGATCGAGCAGGAATTCCTTCCCTATTCTTTGTGAAACGAATGTTCGTGCGAGAAGTTTATCGCAGCAGATAATCTGTTCAATCATCTGGTCATGCAGCTTCAACCATTGAATTTTTTCAGAATAGGTCGTGGGATCTATCAGTTCCGGGAGGCGTCCGCGTTCCTGCAAGTGTAAGGCGTCAATGAGACTTGCAAGGCTGAAACAGAATTCCCGATGGCGAAACATAATCATTCCCGTGTGTGTTCGGACACGCGTATCGCGTGGAACACCTGTTTTGAATTATGCGCTTCATACGGAAGCAAGAAAATCTATGCCGTTTGCTGGCAAAGCAGCCCATAAAGGTCAGATCTGCGTATTTCCCTGAACAGTCTGGAGGTCCGTGGAATCCGGTATTCCGAGTGGATCGGAGTCTTCTTTGTTGTCAGGTCAATCTCCATCAGATCGCCGAAAGCAGCATCATGATTTACTGAAGAATATCCTGCGGTGGGCCAGAATGTCATTTCGCTGAAATATGTGCGGCTTTCGCTGGTATAAAGATCAATTCTGACATATCGGAAACCACGACTGAGTTCCCGTGCCGCTTCCAGCATCTGATGCCAGTTCCGGGGGCATTCCGGTTGTTCGTCCGGGTACTCGTTGACGAAATCCAGGGAAAGCGGCAACTTCCGGCAGTCCTGATCGACAACGTAGCCCTTACCCTTGCCCGAAATTCTTTCCTTTATAATGATCGCCCATTTGACGACGCCGTCACAACAGTGAAATTTGTATTCAACCAATGGCTCAGGCATCATCCTTTCAGCAAAAACCAGCGGACTGATATGGAAATAGGCCCATTCACCAGTCAGAACGCCATAGGGTTTTTGAAGTTTCCTGCCGACGACCTTCAACGCCGGTTGAAGATCGGGTTGATCATGAATATGGAAAACCGAGCCGGAATCATGGTTGGTTTTCAGCATGAAAGGCAATTTGATTTGTCCAAACTGCGGATCATCAATGTGTGTTGAAACGTGATACAATTCGGGCAGGAATTCCTTGCCGATTCTTTCCGACACGAACGTTCTGGCCAGAATCTTGTTGCAACAAATGACTTGCTCCGTCATCTGGTCGTGCAGCTTCAGCCATTGAATTTTTTCTGAATAGGTATGGGGATTTTGCAGCTCAGGCAGATGCCCCCGATTTTGCAGATGCAGGCAATCAATCATATTTTCAAGGCTGAAACGAAAGTCCCCAAGGGGAAGCAGGTTTCGCAGCTCTTTTCCATTGCTCGGACTAATCAATTTTGACTCCGTATTCCCTGCATTTGTACCAGATATAGCTTCCCTCGGGCGGTCGTTGCGTCTTGAGGGTCTTCAGGTTGTTGTTCCAGAGATGAACAGTCATTGTATCGGGCTGGATATAGTCATTTAAATCGACCTGAGCATCAAATGGCGCGTCTGCATCCAGGTAGTGCACCGGATAAAATACATGAATCTTCTGTGCATGCTTTTCCAATCTGTTTTTTTTGACGAAATGAGACAGTGCCTGCGGGCCGAATATTCCCCAGGCAAGCATTTCAGGCGGTCTGGCAAGACCGACGACATGTCTTGCGCGCTGGCTTAACCTTTTACGTCGGGGCCACCATGGCGGAATGACCGGTCTGGTTTGCACATATTGAAGCAAATCTTCCACCAGTCGTGAATCCTTCGGAGCGAACAAGATGGCGTTGTTGATTATTTGGCTGTTCTGGTATCCAAAGACAAAATCCCCGTTGGTTTCAATTTTTTTCAGTAACAATATGTCGGTATCAACCCAGCAGCCCAGTCCCAATTGCAGCATTTTGTATCTGAAAATGTTACTGCCCAAGGCCGGACTGGAGGTCGCGCTGTTTATGAGCATCTGTTCGATGGGCATGATATCGGCCGCATCACCCAGAACTATTCCAGCGGGAACATCGTCCAGATGCGTGTAGGAATATAGTGTCACTTTGTAGCCTTGCACCAGCATGGATGTCAGGCACAATTTCTCGATGAAACCCAAGCTTTTTCCATGCCAGAAGGTGACCAATTGATTATCAAAGTTTGCCAACACAAGTCCCTTGCAATTGTTTTTTGTCCACATCAAAGCCGCCCCAAGTTGCCTCTTCATGGCATCTGGTTTGACAGTGGAAAGTAAATTGAAAAAGATACGGATATCTACGTATTGTATATGTAAACAGTGGCTATATTAATATGTTTCCACAGTTATTGATTTCATTGTATTTTTACTTCTATCTTCTGCGAGGCAGAGGCTGCAGTTCTGTGGCAGATTATTGCTTCTGTAAGCGATGCATTAAAAACACCAGGCGAGCCCGGTTTGGGCCAGTGTCAGAAAAATGCCGGGTGCGAGATTGAGCCAGCCGGCAAAGGCCAATCCTGTGATAATAGCACCGGCCAGGACTGCCAGGCCCGCTATCAACGGGCCCTTGATTTTGGTGCTTTGCATGGCTGAATGCATTTTAGAGCCTGTCTTGTTTTCATTGAACCACTGTGTTCGTGATCCAGTGAGTCGATCCGCCAGGAAGGCGGTAAAGAGCGATGCTCTCGCATCGGTCGAGACGCCAGACAAAACGGGTGACGCAGCGGGCGCCCACTGGTCGCGAACCCTTCGGGCCAGCTGTTTTTTTTCCACCATCTACGTCGTTTTGCTTGCCCGTACCTTCAGGTACGCGCTTCGCGAACCAACTTGATCCTGACCAAAAAACAACTGGCACAGTAAATCAATGAAAGCAAGACAGGCTCTAGTCACCCAGAACAACACCTTCTCTGCGTGGATCGGCGCCACCGCGCAATGCCGTGCCATCCCATTCAATAGCGTGCAGTCCCGAGTTGAGATCCCTTATACTGACCTTGTAACCAAGCGCTTCAAGCGGTGCTGCAAATGTTTCTGCGTCGGTGCCTTTTTCCAGGTCATAGGTGCCGAAACGATTGACGAGATGCGGCAGGTTGATGGCCTGTTGAACATCCATGCCCCAGTCAATCGTTGCGATGATTGCGCTTGCCACATAGCCGATGATCCGGCTGCCGCCGGGCGAACCGATGGCCATGAAAGGCTTGCCATCCTTCATGATGATGGTTGGAGACATGGAGGAACGCGGACGTTTCCCCGGCTCGACGCGATTGGCAATGGGGATGCCGTCGCGATGGGTTGCAAAGGAGAAATCGGTCAGCTCATTGTTCAGCAGGAAGCCGTTTGTCATGACCCGTGAGCCAAAACTGTTTTCGATCGTGGTGGTCATCGATACGACATTGCCCTGGCCATCGACGATGGAAAAATGGCTGGTGGAGGGCAGTTCGATGCTTTCATCATCGGCCTGCAACCGCGCATGATCCCAGGGCGGGGATCCCGGTGCAACCTGATCCCCTGTCAAGGCGACATCGCCGTCCAGCAGGCGTGATCGATCGGCCAGATAGGCCTTGTCCAGCAGGCCTCTGGTCGGCATCGGCACGAAATCGCTGTCGGCCATGTATCGACCACGGTCGGCAAAGGCCAGGCGGGAGGCATCGCCGATCAGACGCCAGTTCCGAACACTCTGCGGGCCGCCCGCGGCGATATCAAAGGGCTCCAGAAGGCCGAGTATCTGTCCCACCGTCAGCGCGCCGGACGATGGCGGTCCCATGCCGCATACGTCATAGGTTCGATAGGTGATGCAGACCGGTGGGCGTTCGACAATCTGATAGGATGCCAGGTCCTCAAGCGCCAGAACGCCGGGATTGTCGCCAGCGCCGCGAACGGCATCAACCATGGCCTGGGCTATGGGGCCTGAATAGAATGCATTGCTTCCACCCTCAGCAATTTTCTGAAGGGTTTTTGCGTAGGCGAGGTTCTTCAGCAGGATGCCCTGCGGATGTGGCGTGCCATCGCCCGCTATGAAATAGCTCCGTGTGGCATCGTGGACACCCAGTCTTTCCAGGTCCGCACTGATCGAGCTGAACAGACGCTCTGACACTTCAAACCCCTCTTGGGCGAGATCGATTGCCGGTTGCATCAGACTGTTCCAGGGGAGTTTTCCATGGGCCTTGTGGGTGTCATACAGCAGTTTCACCGTTCCCGGCGTGCCGACCGAGCGTCCGCCGACAACGGCGTCAAAAAACTTGAGTGGCTGTCCCTCTTCGTTCAGAAAAAGTGTCGGCGTTGCAGCTCGCGGAGCCGTTTCGCGCCCGTCATAAGTTGTCAGCCTTTGACCGTCTGCATCAAAGTAGACCAGAAAGGCGCCACCCCCCAGACCCGAGGACTGCGGCTCCACCAGGCCAAGCACGAGCTGCACTGCAACCATGGCATCAATGGCGTTGCCACCCCTTTCGAGAACATCGTAGCCGGCCTTTGATGCGTGCGGATTGGCCGATGCAATCATGTATTTTGAGGCCGTCACTGCGGTACGCTCGGATATGGCGGTGGCGATCTCGGGTGCAACTGCGTCTGTTGCCTGTTGTGCGAAGGCAGGCCGGGCCAATCCCAGGGCCGCAAGCAGGGCAATTGACAGGGCAAATCTTCTGGTGCCTTGGTAACCTGCAGTCATGATGTCCTCCGTTGCATGCGTCTCACACACACGATCCGTGATGCTTTCCAAGCATACGGATATCTGCCCGTGATGGGCCATCCTGTGCACATAATGGTCTGACTGGTCGTCACCGTCCAGTCTTTGATCTTGTAAAGCTTGGCTTCGGATTGTTAGTGCTCATCAACAGGATAGGGGCCGTTTTCAAACACTTCCGAGTGGTAGCCCTTTTGGCCGATGATGTGTGCCGTTGCGCTGAGGACAGGTTTGTCAGCCTTGAGGCTTTCAAGGACCCATCTGAAATCATGAAGGGGTTTCCAGCCAAGTTCCCGGCGGGCCTTTTCATTGACATAGACCCGGTCTACGAGCGGAAACATGTTCCAGCCCCGGCGCGCATATTCCGCTTCATAGGCCGGCATGTGTCTTCGCAAGACGCTGGCAGCATCGCGGCGCAGTTCTGCAAGGTCATCCTTGGTGAACGGGGTGGTGGCGCTGATGATATAGCGCGCAAAGCCCTTTTCCGGCGGCCTTTCCACGGCATCCAGGTGCGCCTGGACTGCATCATGGATATCGACGCGGCGAAACAGAAACTCGTTGGCTTTGGCGTTTTCATCCGCATAGCCCGCGCGGATCGCCGTGCTGTCGTCTTCTTCGGGAAAAAAACGCGAGATTCGCAGCACGGTGACCGGCAGAGCGTGTTTGCGGGCAAACAGTTCGCAAAGGTTCTCGCTGGCCAGTTTGGTGATGCCATAGATGTTTTTTGGCTGCGGTGCGGTGTCTTCGGTGATCCAGGCGGCTGGCTCTCCCGGCGGCGGCACCAACGCATTACCGAAGACGCTGGTGGTGCTGGTATAGGCGAAGGATCGAATGCCGGCTTGAAAGGATTCCTCAAGAAGGTTGAGCGTTCCGGAGATATTGGTATCAATAAAGTCCTGTTTTGAATGGGTCCTGACATGCGGCTTGTGCAGGGTTGCCGTATGAATGACGGCGTCAACATCCTTCATGCAGGTTTTGACAAAGTCACGCTGCGTGATGGAACCGACAAAATCGGTATGGGGCGAGGCGATGATATCGACGCCTGCAACCGCTCGGTTCGCATCCTTCAGAGTGCGGACAATGGCCTCACCTAGGTGTCCTGCGCTGCCTGTCACCAGAATTTTCATGGCGCTATTTGACCACATTTGCGCGTGTCAGGACAGGCTGTATCAAGCCTCTCCACAGTTTAGATGCAGACCGAAACACAGGCGCTGCCCACTGGGGTGGCGCCTGTGTCGGACGAACTACATGGTGATCCGGTATTTCGCGAAGCCCTCTTCGCCATCTCCGACCGCTTCAATCGTGACACCCTTGACGTCTTTCATGAAGGCCTTGGCTTTTGGTCCGGTGTCAAAAACAACACTCGCCCCCTCAATGGGCTTGAAGGACCAGTTGGCGTCCGCTGAAGGGTTGATGGTGCCCTTGTCGACTATGTAACGCACGATCACATCGCGATTGGTATCGGGCGCCACAAAGATGACCACGGAATCATCGATTTCGGGGAAGTTCCCACCTCCGCCGGCGCGATAATTGTTGGTTGCGACAACGAATTTCTGATTCGGATCAATCGGTTTTCCGTTGTACTTCAAGTCAACGATACGGTTTGCGCTGGCATCGAGCACGCCGCCCTTCTGGTCGTATTTGGACGGCTGTGTCAGGTCGATCTGGTAGGTCATGCCATCGATTACATCAAAGTTGTAGGATGGAAACTCATTGTTGATCAGAACCTGATCCGGTTTGCCCGGCTCGATCCTGTTGAAGATTCCGGCGGAGCGTTCCAGCCATTCCCGAACCTGCGCACCGGTGATTTCAACAGCCCGAACGGTGTTGGGATAGAGGTAGAGGTCGGACACGTTCTTGATCGCCACGTCGCCGGGCGCGACATCGGTATAATAATCCGGACCGCCTCTGCCGCCCGCCTTGAAGGGGGCTGCTGCCGAGAGGATCGGCAGGCCTTCCCATTTCGTGCCTTTCATCATCTGGTCGATGTACCAGGTCTGTGCCTGGCTGACGATCTGGACCGATGGATCGTCGGCGACCAGGGCGAAATAGGAATGCAGCGGCGCGGAGGTCTTGCCGACAGCACGGCGCACATAGGCAAGCGTATCGTCATGTTCCTTCGTCACCGAAGCCAGAATGTCTTCATCACTCTCGACAAGCGGCACGATCTTGCGTCCGTCACGTTCGTAAATGGAGGGAGCAGCCGTTGTGAAACCGGCAATCTTCCATGTGTTTCCGTCGCGCTCCAGCATCAGATCGATAATGCCCAGATGGGAGCCCCAGAAACCGCCCATGGCTGCCGGCTTGCCAAACAGGGTGCCTTTTTCGGCATCGATACCTGGCAATTCGGCATATTTCGGTCCGGGGAAAACCAGATGGTGATGTCCGGTGAAGAGCGCATCTATCCCGTCGACACCTGCCAGATGCAGGGAGGCATTCTCCATGCCTTCGCTGTGCTCTGATGCATCAATGCCCGAGTGTGAAAGGGCAATGATAAGGTCAGCGCCGGCTTCCTTCATTTCAGGCACCCAGGCCCTGGCGGTTTCAACAATGCCGCGCGTATTGGCATTGCCTTCCAGATGGCGCCGGTCCCAGGTCATGATCTGTGGCGGCACAAAGCCGATAAGGCCGATGCGGATCGGGTGCTCGTTGCCTGCTCCATCCTTGATCATCTTGTCGACAATCACATAGGGCTTGAGGAACAATTCATCATCGCGCGGACTGGCAGCCAGAGCACCCTTGGTAACATTGGCCGAGACAACCGGAAAATTGGCGCCGTTGATGGTCTTGAGCAGGAAGTCGAGACCGTAGTTGAATTCGTGATTGCCGAGTGTCGAGGCCTCATAACCAAGCGTATTCATTGCCTGGATGATGGGATGCATATCGCCATCCTTCATGCCGCGTTCATAGGCAATATAATCACCCATCGGATTGCCCTGCAGAAAGTCGCCATTGTCGACAAGCACGGCGTTTGTTGCCTCATCACGGAAGCTTTGAATGAGCTTTGCAGTGCGTGCAAGACCGACGGCATCCGACGGGCGGTCGGCATAATAATCATAGGGGAACACGTGCACGTGCAGATCCGTCGTCTCCATCAAACGCAGGTGCGCCTGATTGTCGGATGCAAATGCCGAATAGGGATGGAGCAGCGCCAGCGAGCCGATGGCTGCGGTACCTGCCAGAAAATCGCGGCGGTTAAGCGCGCGGCCTGAACGATTTTTCATGATTTTCTCCTTGCTGCAATCCGTCACAAACCTGCCGGATTCGGTTCCAGACCCAATGTGCCTCATCTGCCGGGAGTCCTGCCGGATGTCCTGACAAACAGTGTAATATGAGCGCCCATATGCGTCCAGCAAGGCTGCGCTTTTATGACGGTTTTGTCGATACGGAAAAAAATCGATTACACCCTAACCGAAAACCGGTCGGATCACTGCTTTTTGTCGACGAAATTATCGAGAACGCGTTTTTGCCCGGCCTTGTCAAAATCGATCGTCAGCTTGTTGCCTTCTATTCCCGCTACATTGCCATTGCCGAACTTCATGTGAAAAACCCGGTCGCCGATGGTGAAGGACGATGGCTCGTCTGCGACAGATTTTGCCACCAGCTCGCCGTCGATCACCGGGCTTTTGACTGATGTTCGCCCGGCGCCATAGCCGGAATCGGTTTCACCATAGCCGACCCGTTCGACAGCATGTCCGGAGCGTGATCCCCAGTTCTGCCGGGTCGCATCATTGCGATTGGCCTGAGCCCTGCGCCAGCCCGGCGTGTCGTAACTGCCGGAAAAGGGTTCGGCTTTGTCAAAGCGGGACGCGCCATAACCACCGCCGACGCTGGACGTGCCATAACCGCCATAGGAGGATTCCGGTTCTGCCACGTCGGCATGTTCAGAGGGCAATTCGTCAAGAAACCTCGACGGTATGGTCGATTGCCACATGCCGTGAATACGCCGGTTGGACACAAACCAGATGTGGCAGTTGATCTTGGCGCGAGTCAGGCCGACATAGGCCAGCCGTCGTTCCTCCTCCAGGGCAGAGCGCCCGCCCTCATCCAGCGCACGCTGATGGGGAAACAGACCTTCCTCCCAGCCGGGCAGGAACACGGTCTCGAATTCCAGTCCCTTGGCCGAATGCAGTGTCATGATGGAGACGGCGTCGAGGTTCTCATTGCGGTCCGTGTCCATGACAAGACTGATATGCTCAAGGAACGCGCGCATGGATTCAAAATCCTCCATGGAGCGGATCAATTCCTTCAGATTGTCGAGTCGGCCCGGTGCATCGGCTGAGCGGTCGTTCTGCCACATGTCCGTATAGCCGCTTTCTTCGAGGATCTGCGAGGCGAGTTCCGTGTGTGGCATGGTTTCCAGCAACGATGACCAGCGTCTGAAATTTTCGACCACATCGGTCAGCGACTTGCGCGGACGGGGCTTCATTTCCTCCGTCATGATCAGATCGCCAGCCGCCTGCAGCATCGGAATGTCGCGTGCCCGGGCATAGTCATGAACCTGTCGGATCGCTGCCTCGCCAAGGCCACGCTTGGGCGTGTTGATGATGCGCTCGAGAGCAAGATCATCGGCCGGCTGGCAGACCACACGCAAATAGGCCATGGCATCGCGAATTTCGAGCCGCTCGTAGAAGCGCGGACCGCCGATGACCCGGTAATTCAGACCAAGTGTAACAAAGCGATCTTCAAATTCGCGCATCTGAAAGGAAGCGCGCACCAAAATGGCCATATCGTTCAGTTTGTGGCCGTGCCTTTGTTGCTGCTCGATTTCCTCACCCAGGGCGCGGGCCTCTTCTTCCGAATCCCAGGCAGCATGCACAATGACCTTGTCGTGTTCATCATCGGCCAGTTCCGTATAGAGGGTTTTTCCCAGCCGTCCCTCATTGTGGGAAATCAGATGGGCAGCGGCACCCAGAATATGCGCGGTTGAGCGGTAATTGCGCTCCAGCCGGATGACGGCCGCCCCGGGGAAATCCTTTTCGAAGCGCAGGATATTGTCCACTTCCGCGCCGCGCCAACCATAGATCGATTGATCGTCGTCGCCGACGCAACATACATTGTGTGAGCCCTGCGCAATCAGCCGCAGCCACATGTATTGTGCGGTATTGGTATCCTGATACTCGTCCACCAGAATGTAGCGGAATTTCTTGTGATATTCCTTCAGGACATCCGGATGGGTACGGAAAATGCGGATCGGGTGGCAAAGAAGATCACCAAAATCAGCGGCATTGAGTGTTTTCAGGCGGTTTTGATAGGCCTCATAGAGTTGCCGCCCCTTGCCATTGGCAAAGGCCCGGGCATCGCCTTCCGGAATGTCGACAGGACCCAGCCCCTTGTTCTTCCAGCCATCGATCATCATTGCAAACTGGCGGGCGGGCCAGCGTTTGTCATCCAGCCCCTCGGCCTTGATGAGTTGCTTCAAAAGCCTGATCTGGTCATCCGTATCGAGGATGGTGAAATCTGAACGCAAACCGACCAGTTCGGCATGACGGCGCAATATTTTCACGCCAATGGAATGGAAGGTGCCCAGCCAGGGCATGCCTTCGACCGCACCGCCGACAAGAACACCGATGCGCTGCTTCATTTCCCGCGCCGCCTTGTTGGTAAAGGTGACGGACAGGATCTGGCTTGGATAGGCTTTGCCGACGGCCAGTATATGGGCGATGCGGGTGGTCAGGACACGGGTCTTTCCCGTGCCCGCACCGGCCAGCACGAGCACCGGTCCATCGATTGTTTCGACGGCCCGTTTCTGCTCAGGATTGAGCCCGTTGAGATAGGTGGCGGGTTCGCTATGGCGATTACGAGCGGCAAGCGCACGCGCAGCAATGCCGCCGCTTGCTGTCGCCATTTGAACCGGCTCTTCATTGTCTCCGAAAAACGGAATGTCATCTTCTGGGTTGACCATGCCTTCCAATGTAGTGATTCGGGCACGAAAGACCAGCAGCCTTGTGACCAGGATCACGCTTTTGTTCCTGTATCGTTCATCTGCCTGCTGGACGCAAACCGGGTGTTCTTGCTGTGAAGACGCCAGATTTTGGCACGGCAGACCGTGCAATCTGCGGTCCGGTAAGCGGCATAAGGATATAGAACAGGGGGATATTGAACCTAGAACAGGGGGATATTGAACCGGCTTTTGACCTTGATCAATGTTGTGCCCTTGGCGTTGGTTTACCAGTGATCCGAGCGGAATTGGAGATGCCGATGAATGCGAAAAGACAAGTGCGTGAGGCAGTGGCTGCCTTTACGATTTCTGAAGACTTGGAACGGGCGATTGAAGAATTGCTGTCTTCGGGTTTTGCCCGCGCAGAAATCAGTCTGCTGGCTGGCATTGAGGCCGTGGAGGAAAAACTGGGGCACTCTTTCTCATCGACCCGCGATCTTGAAGACGATCCGACAGTTCCGGTCACCGCTTATGTCGCACGGGAATCCATCGGTGATGCCGAGGGAGCGGCAATCGGTGGTTTGATGTATCTGGGCGCCTTTATCGGATTTGCGCCCATCGTTGCATCCGGCGGCGCCATCGGGGCGGCCATTCTGGCGGCTGTTCTGGGTGGCGGCGGCGGGGCTGCGATCGGCAGTATCTTCGCCGGTCTCCTGGGCAAGAAACACGCAGATTATCTCAACGATCAACTGGAGCATGGTGGTCTTCTTCTTTGGGTTCGCACCCGTGACGCGGAGCATGAAAAGCGAGCTGTCGAGATTCTGTCACGCCATAGCGGACAGGACGTGCATGTGCATGGCGTGCCCGACCATACAGATGACCTTCAGGCACATTACAAAAGCCACCCGATCACCAAGTCCATGGCGTTGGAAACGCTGAACTATCATGAAACGGAAATTCTTCTGGCAAGTGATGGTCATTGCTTCGCCGATGGACGCGTATTTGCAACGCAAGCAGACGCAAAACGCTTTATCACAGAGATCGAGCGGGAGGTTTAAGCCCGGTCGTAAAGGCGACAAGCAGGTCCTATCCGTTTCCCCTCAAATGCCGAACGGGTAGGTATCCGGCATGCCCTCTATCTGTCCGGCAGGCAGTGGCGTGATTGCGCTGGTTTCGTCAATCCAGATATATTCGTTGAATTGACCCGGCAAGTCAGCCTCGAAATAATGGCTGGAAATTTCAGTTTCCGGACGGTAGACCACGCCAATGGCGCGTTCCAGCCGCGGTCTTGAAAGGCCTGCGGTCAGGTCCACTTCGTGACCGGCCCTGAGCGGCAGGATCAGGCCCTTTTTGTTGGTCATGTGAAAAAGTTTCTCATAGCTCTGCGGATGCGCTGACCGCACCTGCTTGATTTCCATCGGGCTATCCCAGGAGGATGCCGCTGCGACGGTTCCGTGATCGGTCCCAAATCCAATGCGATAGGATTGCCCCCCATAGGTCTGGCGGCACAGTTCACCGATATTGTGTTCTCCTCGCGCCGACATTTCTGTCGCGGAAGCATCGCCGATATGGGAATTATGCGCCCAGATCACTGCTTTTGCAGAGGGGCCATGAAACTCCATGATGTTCTGCAGCGTCTGGAACATATGGCTGTCGCGCAGATTCCACGAGGCGCGCGATCCATAGTACATAATACGATAATAGCGCTCGGCATTGGCAATGATCCGGGCGTTCTGGGTTGCGTCCAGAAACCGCTCGCCGTCATGCTGCAGATAGTCCTGCCGGTTCTTGTGCAGTTCAATCAACATGTGGGCGACATCATTTTCGCAGTTGCGATAGCTGCCTTTCAATGCCGCATGTCCATAGGCCGCAGGATCGGCCTCCCATGGACTGAGACAACCGTAGCGCTGCCGTGCAACGGCGACCATTTCCGGATCAACATCCTCCAGATATGTGATGATTGCCCGTGTGGACTGGTAGAGACTGTAAAGATCAAGGCCGTAATAGGCGGTTCTGAGCTCATAGGGTCTGGTGCTGTTATAGGTGTGCAGCCAGTCGACGAATGCGCGCACGTCCTCATTGCGCCACATCCACATCGGGAAGCGTCCAAAAGCCTCCCACCCGGATGTGTCCGTTTCACGGTGGCGGACATGGCTGTCTATGCGGGCCGCATCGGGCCAGTCGGCCTCGACCGCGATGACATTGAAGCCCCTTTCTTCGACAAGGCGTTGGGTGATGCGCGCCCGCATGCGGTAGAATTCCGATGTGCCATGGCTTGCTTCACCGATCAGCACCAGCCGGCGTTCCCCTATGCGATCCAGCAGCGGCTGCAAATCGGCGTTCTCCACGGTGTCGAATTCTTCTGCGTATTTTGATATCAACTCTGGCAGGGATTGATCGATTTCCGGTTTTTTCAAGATCACGCGCGCGCGCGATGTTGCCATTCCGGTTGTATCTTCTTCCCATCCGTGTTCGCCGATGGGTGGCACAAAACGCATGTCCGCCACGTCTTCGCGTAGAAATTGCCCTTTTTCCTGACGGGTCAGGCGGACAAGTTCCTGCGCCCGCATGTTGCTCCCGACAGGCACGATCATCCGCCCTCCCGTGGAAAGCTGGCTCTTGAGGGATTCAGGAATGGATGGCACGGCATCGGCAACCAGGATGGCTTCGAAGGGCGCTTCATCCAGCCATCCTCTGGTGCCGTCGGCATGCATGATATGGGCATTTTCATAACCCGCATCCATCAGATGTGATGCTGCAATTTCAGCCAGTTGGCCGATATGCTCCATGGCATAGACTTCGCCGGCAATCTCGGCGAGCACAGCGGTTGCATATCCGGATCCGACGCCGACGACGAGAACCCGTTCGCCACCTTGAAGCGCCAGCGCCTCGATCATATAGGCAATGACATAGGGCTGAGAGAATGTCTGTCCTTCGGCAATCGGCAGCGGACGGTCGTCATAGGCAGATAGCTGCAGATGGTTGGGGACAAATTTTTCCCGCGGCACTTTCCCCATGGCGTCTAGAACACGTTGATCCCGCACGCCCCGCGCATGAATCTGTTTTGCAACCATTTGCTCGCGAAGTCTGGCAAAATTGTACATGGCGTGGTCAATCCTGTGCATGATATGACCCGTTGGGCAAATGCCGCATGGGCCATGATCGTCGCCGCCGATGGATTGTCTGTATTCATCCAGATCAATATCCACAGGTATCTTCATGGATATACTGTGGGTTTGCAAGTCTGGACTTCAAGCCGGGATTACAGAAGGTTGTTTATTTTTCCAGACTGGAAATGCGTCGGTCTGTCCAGTTCAACCGCCCGTCAACAATGGCACGTATGGTTGGTGCAAGCTCCGGCTCTCGCCTGAGAACATCATCAAGTTCGGTAATCTGGTTCATGGCGATCAGCCGAAGTATGTCGTCACGCACTTCACCGTTTTGCCTGCGGGGAATGGCGTGAACCGGCTGCGCCAGATCAATTTGGGCGTCCGGATCATAGGCATGGACGGCATCATTGAGTTGCGCGATGTCGAGTGTCGTCCGGTCGGTTTCGACAAAAGCATAGATGCCGACCCCTTTGCGCGGCAGCGGATAGAGCGCCAGGGCAATGTCACGAATGGCCGGTTCCGAATGCAGGGCCTTCATGATCGCCGGTCCTTCGCGGTCGATCCGGTCTCCGGTCCCTTCACCGTCGGACCAGGAAAACAGGCCACGGGTGATCAGATTGTAGACCTTCTTGCCGGTGGCCATCCAGATGCGGGAAGGCAATGATTTGCGTGCCAGAACGCGAATCTCCGTGGCGGTCATCAGGTCGGGTGCAAAGGCGCGTTTCTGTTTGAGGCAATGGCGCAGGTCTTCATAGGCCATCAGGGTGAAAAGACGGCCCCTGCGGCGGTGGCAGCTCGCAAGCTGGAAATCAATGACAGCGGCTTTGCCGTCGGGCAGCATCAGCCAGTTTTGCGGCTTGGCCAGATCATTGTGGGTAATGCCGCGCCGACGCATGTCGCGCAGAATGCGCCGCGCGTCTTTATACCATTCGACCTTGTCAGGCCGTGCCAGATGAAGGGGAGTTCCGTCGGTCCAACTGCGAAACAATCCATCTGCATCGACCTTGATGATGAGGGGCGTTCCCTCGATTCCGGCGACAGCATGCAGGGCGCGAATTTCTCTTTTGGCGAGAATCCAGGCGAGTGGCCGTGACCACAGGGGGGAGGCCGTAACAATGCGCCGCGCCACCCGTGTTTCCGGCATGTCGGCAAAGTGACCGGCACGTGTTTCGGAAAAAACATCGCGCTTGAACACTGTATCGGAAATGAATTCTGCCATCGTATCCTCGTTTTCCCTCTGTTAGAGCGTTTTCAAATCAAATGGAACCATTTGATGGCGGAAAACCGGCTCATCATGCCCCATTCACCTGGACCTGCTCACTTGATCGCAGGCGTCGCGCGGAGCAATGCCGTGCATCGGGCAAGCGGTGCAAGGGTGCCGATGGGCTATTGTTCGGGATATTGCTATCGGTGCTCTTCTTCCGAGGCATCAATAAGGCGCTTGTTGAAATAGGCAAGAGCCTTGACCTGATCGGCCCAGGCGATGATATTTGTGCCGTCGACCTCGTCGATGACAGGCAAACGCGCGTGTCCGCCCGCATCAAAGGTTCTTAATGCCGTATCCAGTGTGTCGGTCGGTCGCAGGCTGGAATTTCCCGGTTCCGGTTCAAAGGCTTCCGGTTCGCTTTGCGGGTCGCGTGGCGTCATGAAATCCATGACTCTGGTATTCCGGACGACAGCGCGATGCGGGCCTGCCTGCACAAATATTCCGCGCATTTCCAATTGCCAATGGAAATAGGAGTGGCCATGGATCGCCTGGTTGACACCATAGGCTATGGCAACCGTCAGCAGCAGGGCGATGGACAGTTCATAGCCACCGGTCAGCTCAAAGACAATGAGCGTGGTCGAAATCGGCGCGCCCAGAACTGCCCCGGCAACCGCGCCCATGCCGAGGATCGAATAGAGTGCCTGGCTGGAAGCAAGTGCCGGTAGAACGGCCGCTGCCATGATGCCAAAGGCACCACCGGTCATCGCGCCGAGATAGAGGGCGGGAGAAAAAACACCGCCGCCAAATCGCGATGCCAATGTGATGGCTGTTGCGAGGGTCTTGGCGACAATCAGGATAAGCATCAGTGAAAGCGGCAGGCTGCCCCAAAGAGCCAGATCGGTTGCTTCATACCCCACACCCAGGACCTGGGGTAGAAAAACGCCAATGCCACCGACCGCCACGCCACCCAGGACCGGACGCAGCCAAAGCGGCATCGTGATCTTGCGGGACAGAAAATCGGCTGAAAACAACGAGAACTGAAAGGCAATGGCGACGATGGCTGAAACAAGCCCGAGCAGCGCGAAGGCTGGAAACTCCCAATAGGACGCAATGCTGTACTCCGGCACGATAAAGGCTGCTGCCTCTCCGAACCAGGCACGTGAGATGATGGCAGCACCGCTGGAAGCAATCACAATGGGCACAAATGCCCGCAGAGCAAAATGTCCCAGTATGACTTCATGTGCAAAGAGAACGCCTGCCAGTGGTGCGTTGAAACTGGCGGATATGGCGGCGGCGACACCGGCGCCCAGCAATGTTCGCTTAGACCATTCAGGCAGTCCGGAAAAATTGGCCGCGCTGCTGGCAAGGGTGGCGCCAAAATGAATGATTGGTCCTTCACGCCCGGCGCTGGCCCCTGATCCCAGCGATATGGCTGTGACTATGAGAGAGGTGAACCCCTCGCGCAAACCGAGTTTCCGGCCCGTCAGTGCGCGTGCTTCAATGACGTCTGCAACGGCCAGCGTGCGTCTTTGCGGCATCAGCGTCTGCAGCATTATGCCGACCACCAGCCCACCGCAAACGGGAGCAAGAAAGATATAGAGCCAATGGGTGTTGCGGGCGGCTGAAATGATGCGCTCGCTGCTGTCTTTCAGCCAGGGCATCTGCACCAGGCCAATCAGTTCGCGAAACAGGATTGCAGCGATCGTCACGGCGATTCCCACAAACAGGGACATCAGCCAAAGACGTGGCTGTTGATCACCCAGAAAGGCCCGGATGTTCGGAGCAACCCACAAACGGATATTGGTTGGCAGGGTGCGAATGAAATCAGGGATCATGGCGCTGGTTTTTTGTTTCCCGTGATCTTGATCTGTCGGCCGGCCCTGTCAGGCCAGGCAAGGGTGTTATGGGAATCATACATGGCCTTGATCATTTCAGCCATGGGCGATGGAATTGCAGCAACCTTTGGGCCTGAAGCGTCAATGTGGAGATACAATGTTTCGCATGTGGCTGCCACCCAGCCGTCTGAATGCAGCAATTCGTGATAGACATGCAACCGTTTCTCGTCAAAGCCAAGCAATTGAAAACTGGCCTGAACCTTGTCGCCCAGATGCAATTCACGCAGATAACAGACGTGAACCTCGGCCACGAAAAAACTGAAGCCCTGTTCTTTAACATAATTTTCAGTCAGGCCAAAGGTTTCGAATGCCCGATCGGCGCCACGGTCGAACAGGACGTTGTAATAGGCCATATTCAAATGACCATTATAGTCGATCCATGCCGCTTCTATATCTGCTGGCGGCGCCATGAAAGGCGCTGTATGGGGCATTGCAGTCTCCGTCTGGCTGGCATAAATCCTGTGAACATATCCACCTGGTGTTCTGCGACACATTACCCTTTCAATCCGTCGCGACAAGGGGCATCCTGCCGGGAATCAAAAAGGGAGTTTGTGATAAATGGCATTGTCTGATGTTGTCGCTGGTCCGCGCAATGAAGAGGGTATTGGCTCAGCCATCGGTATTTTGAAACAAAGGTTCGGTGAACGTTTCAGTACCGGAACAGCCTTGCGTGAACAACACGCCCATACAACAACCTATATTCCGTCCCAGATTCCGGACGCTGTGGTCTTTCCGGAAAGCGCTGACGAGGTTCTGGAAATTGTGCAGGTCTGCGCCGCGCACAAGGTTCCGATGATTGCGTTTGGAACAGGCACTTCACTGGAAGGCCATGTCAATGCGCCGAATGGCGGGATCAGCATCGATACATCACGCATGAATCGCATACTGAAGGTCAATGCAGAAGATCTCGATTGCGTCGTGGAACCGGGCGTGACGCGCGAAGATCTCAACAAATACCTGCGTGACACCGGCCTGTTCTTTCCCATTGATCCAGGTGCCAATGCGTCCATCGGTGGAATGACTGCGACGCGTGCATCAGGCACGAACGCAGTGCGCTATGGAACGATGAAAGACAACGTCCTGTCGCTGACGGCCGTTATGGCCGATGGACGGCAGATCAATACCGGAACGAGAGCACGAAAATCGTCCACGGGCTATGATCTGACGCGCCTGTTTGTCGGCTCGGAAGGCACGCTCGGCATTCTCACGTCGATCACTTTGAAACTCTATGGCATTCCCTCATGCATTGCAGCGGGTGTGTGTCCATTTCCAAGTGTCGATGCCGCCGTCAATGCTGTCATCATGACCATTCAGATGGGGATTCCCGTGGCACGGATAGAGTTGCTTGACGCTTTGGCCATGAAGGCAACCAACCAATATTCCGGACTGAATTATCCTGAAGGGCCGGCATTGTTTGTCGAGTTTCATGGCACGGACGACTATGCCGCCGAGCAGGCGGGACTGTTTGGTGAAATTGCCGGTGAATTGGGCGGGGGAGACTTTATCTGGGCGACAGAACAGGAAGAGCGAAACAAATTGTGGAAAGCCCGTCATGATGCCTATTGGGCCGGATTTACCCTCAGGCCAGGCGCATCCTGTTTCGCAACGGATGTTTGCGTACCCATCTCGCGGCTGGCGGAATGTATTCATGAAACGCAGGAAGACATTGCTGAACATGGATTCCTGGCACCCATCGTCGGCCATGTCGGCGACGGCAATTTTCATGTTACCATGTTGTTCGATGAGAGCAGCAAGGAGGAGATCGAACAGGCTGAAGCATTCACCAAGCGCTTGAGTTCACGCGCCCTTGCCATGGAAGGCACCTGTAGCGGTGAACATGGCATAGGTCAGGGAAAACAGACGGCGCTGCAGGAGGAATATGGTTGCGAGATCGATCTGATGCGTTCAATCAAGCATGCCTTTGATCCCGATAACATCATGAACCCGGGCAAGATATTTTCAATGACATGAGAGCCCAGGTGTCTTTCCGATGTGCTACCAATTGCCCTGCTCGCGGGGATTTGTCATGACGATGCCTCAATAGCTGTATAGTGTGAATATCGTTGCAACAGCCGGGGGGTGCCATCGGCCATTCCGGGGATGCTGTGCAACGTTAAAAGGTCATTTGTATTCAAGAGGTTTGAACCCTGGTTCGGTTGTTCGTTTTTTTTGGTGGGCTGCTGGTATTGGTGCTTTTTGCCGCGCTGATCGGGCCGTATTTTGTCGACTGGTCGAGTTATCGACATGATTTCGAACGGGAAGCGGGCCGAATCCTTGGGCAGAAAGTCAGTGTTCAAGGGCGCGCAGATGCGCGATTGCTGCCTTTCCCTTCCGTAACATTCGAAGATGTGGTGGTCGGTGAGGGGCGCCATGGCGAGCCCATGATGGCCATTGAACGGTTTTCAATGGACGCGGAACTTGCGCCTTTTCTCAGTGGCGAAATTCTGATTTTCGACATGCGCATCGAAAAGCCGACGGTTACCGTTCGCCTTTCAAGGGAAGGTGAGCTGGATTGGGCATTGCGAAACGACAAGGTCCTGACCGAAACGCCGCTGGTGCTTGAAAATATCACGGTTACAGACGGGCAGGTGTTGATTGTCGATGATCAGAATGGCCGCGAGCATCTTCTTAAGTCTCTTGATATGAATCTGTCGGCCAAGTCCATTCTGGGACCCTGGCAAATGGATGGAACGGCTGACCTGAATGACCACAAGGGCGGGTTTTCCATTACCGCCGGTACGCCGCATGACGATGGCAGCATTCGGCTGAGGGCGCGCCTTCTGCCCGAGGCACTGCCATTTTCCATTGAAATGGAGGGTGATGCGCGAATCGAGAAACTGAAACCACAATACAAGGGCAATTTTACCGTACTGGCGCTCAATCCCTCTCTGCCCAAAAGCGGAACCGTCATCAAGGGCAGCCGACGCAAACCCACGACCTACGTTAAGGCCCAGGGGGTGTTTGAAGTTGATAATGAGCGATTGCGGATTGACGATTACCGACTTGAAACCGGTTCGGCGAACGACCCGTATATTATCTCCGGCGAAGCGACCTTTGATACGGGGCGGAACCCGGAATTCCTGCTGATTGCAGACGGCCAGCAGTTGAACATGAGCCGCATGGACACGGATGAAGATGGCTCGCAGATAGATGGCAGGTATCAGTCGCTGGAACAACGCCTGGCTTCCGTCCGCAGGTTGCTGTCGGCGGTGCCGGTTCCGCAGATGCCTGGAAAGGTGGCCATTGGGCTGCCAGCAATTGTTACCGGGGATACGACGGTACGCGATGTTGTGATTGATGCGCAGCCGAAGGGCCCGGCGTGGGAGATCAAGAGACTGGAAGCAAAACTTCCCGGCCGCACCCTGTTTGAAGCGCAGGGCCTTCTTGGTGTGGGCGCGGAATTCGGCTTTTCAGGAACGGTGACCGTTGCATCCAGGCAGCCTTCGGGATTCGCCTCCTGGCTGACCAGCAGCGTTGATCCGGCCATTCGCAGGCTGGAAGCGGCCGGCATGTCGGCCCAGGTTGACCTTTCGACCCGACTGCAGCGGTTTGATGCGCTTGAAATTGCCGTGGGTACGGCCTTTTTGAAAGGCCGTCTGGAACGCAGCGTGCCTATTCAGGGCAGGCCATCATTGTTTGTTGAACTTGAGGGCGCGGAGGTCGATGCGGATGCGTTGAAAGCATTTGTCGGTCTGGTGATTGGTGACGGACAGGCAAACAGGCTGGCCGGTCATGATGTGGATGCGCGTCTGAGTGCCGGGCAGTTCTCGGGTTTGGGTGTGACAGCACAGGATGCCAAGCTGAATGTGCGGCTCAAGGGTGGAACGCTGGATATTGATCAGTTCACCGTGAACAACCTGAGCGGTGCGTCGATTACCAGTGTGGGTCATCTTGAAAGCATTTTTGACGGCCCACGCGGTGACGTCGATATCACGCTCATGAGTGAACGCAGCGGTCCGGCGCTGGCGCTTTTGTCAAAGTTGGCTGGCGATCATCCGCTGCTCAACCAATTGCGTGACAATGCCGTTTTGTTCGATGAAACGAATATGGACATAAAATCACGGTTTTCTCCCGGCAAGCAAGGCCAGACAAAACTGAACGCAACAGTCAAGGGACGAACCGGCGGCAGTCGATTTTCGCTGACTCTGGAACGGTCAGATGCGCTGGCACCCTTCAATACGTCCTCGATATCTCTGAAAGGTGATGTCACCAACAATTCACCCGGCGACCTGCTCGAACAGATGGGTATCAAAAGTCTGCCGGTTGACCTGAGAGGACCGGCAAGCCTTGATGTCAATATTGAAGGCATTCCGGCTAAGGACGTCGGATTCTCGATCGTCTATAAAGCGCCGGATACCGAGTTTTCTGCGCGTGGCTCCGGTCACCAGGATGAAAACCGGGCACTGCAGGGACATTTCAAGCTGGATCTGGAGTCTCAGGACCTCTCACCCTATCTGCCGATGAACGGTATAAATCTTATCGATCTCGGGTTCGGGCTGCCGGCAAAATTCGAAGCTGACATATCAACCGATGCTGACCACTACATATTGAGCGGCATGAGCGGTCTTGCCGGTGATGTTACATTTTCGGGAGACCTTTCGCTGGCGCGCGGTTCCGACATTGCCGCGATCAGTGGCTCCGTCGACGTTTCCCAGGTCGATATGGCCTGGCTGGGTGAAACAATGCTGGGCACCGGCACAGTGCTGTCATCGCAAACGGGCTGGAGTGATGTGGAGTTTTTGCAGCCGCTGCAGGGCGGACTGGAGCTGGATGTCGATGTCAAAGCCAGCAGAGCGCGGTTCCATGTCGTTCCGGATGCCCAAAACCTGTCCGGCAAACTGGTCCTGAAAGACAATGAACTTCAATGGCGAAACCTGGTGGCAGAATGGTTCGGCGGTGATCTTGAAGGGCATATCGCACTGGCAAACCGTGATGCAACAGCGCTTTGGTCGGGGCAGCTCCAGCTCAAGGATGCCGACCTGCAAACCATGGTCTGGAAGCGGGATGGCTTTGCCATTGCTGCAGGCGATCTTGATCTTTCCGCCTCATTCGAGGGTGCTGGAAAATCCATGCGCGCGATCATAGCTTCGCTGACCGGGTCGGGCATTCTGGAGACCAGAGGGTTGGAGATCGAAGGGCTGGAGAATGAATCCCTGCCACAAATATTGAAGGCGTCAGATGATGAGAGCTTTGCTCTGAATAGTGACAGCGTATCGGAAATGACGGCACGCATTCTGTCGAATGGCAGTTTTTATGCTGATGCGCTTACCGTACCCTTTACCATTGCGGCCGGAACCATCCGGATGCCCAATATTGTGCTGAACGATGCCGGTGCCTCGGTCCGCGGAGGGGTGCGTATCGATCTGGTTGATGAAGCCGTCAATGCACGTTTCGACCTCGAGTTTGATGCGGAGGAAGATGCCTTGAGCGGTTCGGCTCCTGCGCTCGGGTTGATATTTCTGGGGTCGGTTGCTGATCCGGCGCGCACGCTGGATGTGACGGAATTGAACAATTACCTGTCCATGAGGGCCTATGAAAGGGAGCGGCGGCGTGTCGAGATCCTGCAGGCCATCGTGCTTGAAAATCAGCGTATGCGCAGAGAGGCTTCACTGGCAGTCCAACAGGATCGCACCCGCCGGGAGGCCGCAGCAGAACGCAAACGTCAGGAGGAAGAGCGGGCTGCCTATGAAAAACTGCGTCTTCAGCAGGAAATGACTGCCCGCGCAGAGGCGCAACGGGCCGCAAGACTGGCTGCTGAAGAAGCAGCGCTTGAGGCCGAGGAAGCGGAACGGAAAGCCAAAGAAGAAAATAGAATGAAACGCCTGATTGCGGACCAGCAACGCGCTGCGCAGGAATACGCCAACTCACTTGTACGCCAGAGGCCGCGCAGGCCGGGTGATGAGGATGATTTTCTGCGCCAACTTGAGGAGGCTGTAAGCAGGGCAGGGGAGCAAGATCAGTTGGAAAAGCCGAATGCAACCCCTCCAATCGAACCGAATGGCAGTGCAGGTTCCAATGGCAGCGTCATCAGATTACCGCTTCCAAAGGAGCGCGGCACGCAAACCGGCAATACATTGCCGGCGATCAATTTCGATACTCTGAACAATTAGGCGCCGAGCAGCAGGCGTGCATGATGGCTGTGATAACAATGCCGTTGCGAATTGCCCTTTTCCGATTGAAATCTAACTCTATAGTCGTCCGTGAAGAATTCCTTACCATCTGGATTCACTGATGGAATGAAGCTT
>JARGOX010000033.1 GCA_029233925.1 Rhizobiaceae bacterium | reverse complement strand
GCTATGGCAGCATAACTTAAACCAAATTGCCTCCGACAATCTCGGAGCGGTTCAGACAGCTTGGGAAGGCAATTCAGCACATTCATCGTTTTATGTTGCCAGCAACGCTGCTGGCGGCTCTCAGGATACACCTCCTCCAGCGCGCACCAAAACCCCATGGCACCGTCTCCGATGGCAAGTTTGGGCGCGTTCATGCCACGGCTTTTGAGGTTCAACAAAACCTCGCGCCAGCTCTGAGTAGACTCGCGCACCCCGTCCTCAATGGCCAGGAGACGCTTCTTGCCACGGGCTGTTACGCCAACAATTACAAGGGCGCACAGCTTGTCATTCTCGCCTCGAAGGCCACTGTGGACGCCGTCAGCCCAGATATAGACGACTGGCTCGTCATCCAACGAAGCCTCGCGCCAGCCGTCGTACTCCCTGGCCCAATCGCGCTTGAGCCGCGAGACCGTATTCGCCGACAAGCCAGCGGCATCAGGCCCCAGAAGAACCTTGAGGGCAGCGCCCATTTCACCACTGGATATTCCTTTGAGGTAAAGCCATGGCAGGGCCGCTTCTAACGTCTTGGTTCTGCGCACATAGGGTGGCACCAAGGCCGAGCGAAACGTCACCGCTGTGCCGTCCTTGGATCGAACCTTTGGAATGCGCACGCTCACAGGGCCAATGCCGGTCTGTACTGGCCGGGCCGGATGATGCCCATTGCGCACCACAGCCGCGTGACCTACCTGTGTGCGCAAGCCGGCAAATTGCGCCAGATAGCTTTCAAGTTCGGCCTCAACGGCTGTCGCGATCAATTGCTGCGCTCCCGTTCTCAGCAAATCCGTCAACGCGTCCGTCATCCCGTCTCGACGTGCAAAGTCAACAATGTTAGTCGTTTCCATGGTGGTGTATCTCCTTCGGTTGTGTTGCTGTCTCACAACAACAAAACAACCAGATACGCCGCCAACCTTCAAACCCTCAAAACACCAGATTCAGTCATAGCTCTTGAAAATCTTGTAACCGGTCTTGCGGGAAATCCCGAACTCCCGGCACAGATCGCTCATGCTTTCACCATCAAGACGGCGGGCGACAAATCGTAAACGTTCCTCCAAGACCGAACTCTCTTTCCACGGCATCAACACCTCCCGCAAAACGAAAAGTGTTACCTATGTGTCCGGTACAAAATGTCACCTATGTCTCAGGTCGCTCAAATGACATGGTGTTTGCGCGAGTCTCAAACTTGTTTTTCAATCACCCTTGGGGTTCGATAATTTCAAAGTTGCTGGCCTGTGGTCGGTGCGACCGCACGCGCATTTTCATAGCCATCAGGGTGCTGGGCAGGACTGAAGCGGCAAGGAAGCAAGCGGAGGCTGTTGATTGCGTGTTGCAAAATCGATGGTTTTTGCAACAAGCTAAATAGCCAGGCTTTCCAGGATAAAATCAGCGCGGTCCTCGATGGAAAATTTTGGCACTTCAATGAGTTGATAGCCTGCGTCAGAATAGGTTTTGCAATTGGCTTCATAATCGCGCTTGGCAAATTCAAAATCATGACGTCGTTCGTTGTCGCTTTTGTAGATCTCTTGCCATGGAGAACAAACAAATACGACTGGATGGAAACTGCGTTTCTGCGCCTCATGCAGCATCAAAGTTGAAATTGGTTCTCCGATAATCTGGCTGAACGCCAAAGCCTCAATAAATGTGCGGTCGAAAAACACGATGGGTCCGTTGTGTTGAATCCAGCTATCGTAGGCTGCAACAGAACGAGCGAACAACAAGTCCCGAAAGCCAACAGCGTTTTGAAAAGGCGTGTTGGCAGAATTTGTGGCAATTTGCTCTGAAACAATTTGCCTTCCAATTTCCATCTGCACAGCAAAACCCCGAGAGAGCAGCTCGTTTGCGACAGAGGATTTACCGGCACCAGAGGCACCGGTAATTGCTATCATATCCACTGGTTACTCCATGCAGATTATTGTTCTATTATGCGACAAGAGTCTGCGACACCTAACTCTTCGTAATTGCAAGGGTATTCACGTTTCGCTATTCTAACAGTTTGAGTGGTACAGGGTAATTTGGTGACTTTTTGGTTTCAAGCCTATGGTTGAAGGCTGATATTTTACAAATCAAAAACGCCTGATAGGTTGAATGTGTGAAAAAGAAAATTTCTGGTGGTCTTGTCCACGATCTACCCATCGATTTGGTGGATGCGCTGACTGAAACAGAAGTAATTACCGACTTCTGGGAAAATTTGACGCCGATAGCCCGAAATGAATTTATTTGTTGGATTGAAGATGCAAAACAGGAAAAAACTCGGATACGGCGGATAAAGCGAACTGTAGAGGAGCTTCTCGAGGGTCAAAAACGTCCATGCTGTTGGGCAGGCTGCATCCATCGCACAGACAAGAAGCCCAGCAAATGGCAGCAAGATGTGTTGATTGACAAGAAACCAAACAAATAGATATCAGAGTCAAACTCACAGAGAGGGACGCTGATACAGCATCAAGCTCAACGGTTCCGCACGCAGCATAGTCAGATTATCAGGACTTTGTTTGTTGAATCAAAAATCGATACGCATGCTCTGCTATCATGATTTATCAGACCCTCAAACCATTCCAATTCATCGTGTTGTGGCAGGTCGTCGGTTATCTCAGACCACGGTGCTTTAATGCCAGCGAGAATGGGCTCTATCGGGCGAATGCTTGAGGTATCGACAAGTGTTCCCAAGGTGACATGGGTGTGGTTACCTTAGCCCACGAGCGAATAAGGAAGTGTCCCGCATCTGGCGCAATGAACGGCGTGTGCCCTATCGCCGCCGTTTTTCATCAATGAATCCTGACCGTTAATAAGGCGCAGCTTTTCTATTGCGATCCCGGCAAATGGTTTAATTGCGGAACCTGTGGCGCGCCGACAGTCAGAGCAATGATGTTTCATCGAATAGACGACTTGATCAGCGACCTCGCAGATCACAGAACGACACAAGCACTGTCCGGTTAGCTTTGCCATTTGGGCTCCAGACGGATCAATGCCTTTTGCCAACCAGGCCGCGCCGCGCGGCGCGCCTGGCCGACGGCTAGGGTGGGGTCATAAGATAGTTCATAATCATCGATCTTGGGTATTACCCATCTCGGCCGGGTTCGTCCGGATCATCGCAGAACAGTGCGATCTTGTTGCCTTGGGGGTCGCGAAGGTAGCCGACGTAGAAATGGGGGCCATAGGCGTCGCGAAAGCCCGGCTGGCCCTCGTCTCGGCCGCCTGCAGCCAATGCTGCCGCGTGAAGGTCACGGACCTGCATTTGACTGCGGACCTGAAACGCGACCATCGCGCCATTCCCCGCCGAGGCCGGGCGTCCATCGAAGGTCGGCTTGACGTAAAAATCGGGCAGGGCGCCAGACTGCCCCCTTTGCGCTGTTAGCACATAGCTCAGGCCCTCCGGACCTTCCTTCAGCACATAGTCAAGGGCTGGCAGGAACGCTGAGTAGAACCGCTTCGCGCGAGCGATGTCGTCGGTCCCGACAGTAACGTAAGCGATCATGCTGGGGGTCCCTTGCCGAAGGTTTGGTTATTACCACGGGTTTTGCTGGAATTTATAGACCAACACACTGTGCAGCTCAATATTCCGCTGCAAGGATCAAAAAATAAACGGTTATTCAGGCCTATCGCGGCATCCGCAAATTAGGGCTCTCAGCAAAATTTCACCAATCATTTTGCGACGAGATTCTGCGGCACTTAATCCTTTATGATCGCAGGGACCGAAAACCCGACGCTAAAACCTTCACTCTGGCGTTTTTTGAAATCCGCAATTCGGACCAAATAGTCTTTGGCATCAGCGGGAGGAAAGGCGCGTTCGGGCTGTTTGCTATGGTCGTTGCGAAGCAGGTTACGACCAAATTGCGCCATGAGCGACAACTTTTCGCGGCCCTGTTACATGTGCATCGTCGATGGTAAAAATCATTGCGATCGAGCCGAGGCCTGCACGCGGCATTTCTGATTGGGAAGGTTCCGTTTTTGAACAGGAAAATAGAAAGTGATCGCAAACGATGTCGTGACACCCATCCAGGCAGACCGGGTGAGAACAAGGCCAGGGATCGGCATTTGGCCTTCCGTAAACAAGAAGATATCCGATCAAATCCTGTCGATAATACCGCACACCATTGAGGGTCATCTTTGGAATGGAGGTTGCTTTTCAGCTCTATGCGCAATTTACAGCCATCGCTGACCATGCCAATCGTCACGCAAAGCTGTTTCCGGCCTTCAGAACCGGAGGAGCCAACTTGCGATACGTGGAAAAAGCATACCAAACCCGCAGTGCACTCCGAGGATCCATGGGTGAATCGAGGCGCGGCGCGGCTTGTCGACCAGTTTCACCAGAATAATGGCGCAATCGTCTGGAGTCATTGTAGGAATGGTCTTTGAAATCGTCGGAATTTTCTCTGCTACCCCGGGATTGTTGTCAAAGTAGTCAGAACTGATTTTACCAAAGATGACGTGGCAACTTTGAACCCCGGTCCCGCTCAAATCCTGAGACAGGGCCTGGTGAAAGCCGCGGAGTGCTGCACGGGCGGCAGCGTATCCGACACTTGAAGGCCAGGGAACAATACAGGCTGGAGAATTGACGTTGATGATAACGCCGCTGCCACGCGAAAGCATCGAAGACAGAAATGCGTGTGTAATGTTGAAAGCCGCAAAATAAGGCGCCTGCATCATCATGACAGCCTCTGCAGGATCCGTATCCTGAACGGTTTTCCATTGACCGGCGCCGGCACAATGAATGATTGCATCGGGAACGCCAAAGTCTGCTCTGACGCGCTTTGCCAGTGCGTCAACCTCTTGTGGGTCAGCGGCGTCACAGGGCAGTGGTATTGCCAGCGCCCCGAGCTCGTCGGCGAGTGCATTCAAACGGCCCGCAGATCGTGCAATGAGGATGACCTGCGTGCCTTTTTTGACCAAACCGCGCGCCGTGGCCGCACCCACTCCACTGGAAGCGCCCGTTACCAAAACCAATTTCAAGGCGCTTCTCCATCAATGGTGGTCTGCACAAGATGCTGCACGCCATGTATCAGTTTTGGATGCAGCCAGCAACGAGAGCGGTATTCCGGGGGACGGTAAGCAGCATGGATGTCATCTGCTGGAACCAGGCGACAAACAGTCATAATGAGGCGCCGGAAACCATCCTCAATGGATTGTCAGAGCATCATAACAGGGCAAGGCGCTCATGGAACGTCTGTCTGGCGCAGTTCCTTTTCCACCGTGATGAGGCCATCGTTGGGTGAAATGAGCGCAATGAAGTCCTTTGCAGATATCCAGTTCCAAGGGTCTTGAACCAGACTTCAGATCGCGCTGCACCTACTTCGCATCCGAATTTACGCAGATGATCAAACCAGTTGGGTTAATTTTTTGTGCAAGGGCATCCAATGCAACTTTTGTAGATGCGCTCGGTGAAGGTTGTGATATTTCAATGTCATGGACATCGTACTGATCACAACTGTCATCGCATCGCTTTTTATTGTTATCGGCGCATCCGAGCCTTTGGCGGCGCGTTTGCGTCTGCCCTACACCGTGATTTTGGCCGTGGTCGGCATTCTCATCGGTGGGGGCGCGCTGTTTTTCCTGCGGACCGAGTTGACGGATGCGTTGAACCCGGTTGCGGAAGCCATACTTGGCCTGCCAATCAGATCGAATGTGTTCCTCTATGTCTTCCTGCCTACGCTCCTTTTTCAGGCGACTCTGGGGATGAACTTGCGACGGATGATCGACGATTGGGTGCCCATTCTGGTGCTTGCAATTGTGGCCGTGGTGGTAGCTACGCTAAGCGTTGGTTACGCGCTCTCTTGGGCAAGCATGCTGCCACTGGCGGCCTGTCTGCTGATTGGCGCAATCGTATCCACGACCGATCCGTCGGCGGTTGTTTCGATCTTCCGGTCGATTTCAGCGCCCCGACGGCTCGCACGGATCATTGAAGGCGAGAGCCTGTTGAACGATGCCGCCGCCATCGCACTGTTCGGACTGTTCATGGGCTTCGTAATGGTTGGCATGCCCGATCCCACCTTGAGCGATGCGCTGGCCCGCTTCCCGCTGCTGATCGGTGGCGGTGCGATCATTGGCTGGCTCGTCGCGCGTTGTGCTATTTGGGTGATGGCGGCCTTTGCGCGTTATGAGCTTGCCCAGATATCGATCTCGGTCGCATTGCCCTATCTGACCTATATCGGTGCGGAACAAAGTGTTGGCGCGTCAGGTGTGATTGCCGTCGTCGTCGCAGGTCTTACCTTGAACCTGACAGGGCCAGGGCGGCTGCCGCCGCAGGCCTGGATCAACCTGCGCGAAGTCTGGGATCTGCTTGCACACTGGGCAGGTGCGCTGATTTTTATTCTGGCCGCGCTGCTGATCCCCCGCTTGTTGCAGGAGGTCAGGCTCGGAGATGTCCTTTTGATCGGGGTTGTGATTCTTGCCGCCATCGGGGCCCGTCTGGTGATCCTGTTCGGGCTGTTGCCGCTGCTCACGCTGCTGCGTATTTCTCCGGCAGTTGAGCGGCCATATAGGGTCGCGATCCTGTGGGGAGGCCTGCGCGGCGCGGTCACGCTGGCGCTTGCCCTGGCGGTAACCGAAAGTTTTCTTGTGCCGTCCGAGGTCAAGCGCGTGGTTGGCATTCTCGCCACGGGGTTCACCCTGTTCACGCTGATTGTCCAGGGCACCACGCTACGGTCGGTAATCGGCTGGCTTGGTCTGGACCGGCTATCGCCGATCGACGATGCGCTGTCGCGACAGGTCGTGGCCGTGGCGTTGCAAACCGTGCGCGAGGACGTGGAGCGCATTGCAGAAAATTACGACCTGACTCACGAAATCGTGCGGTCCGAGGCGAAACAGTTTGGTGAACGACTGGATGAAGCGGTGAAGACGGCCGAAGACAGCGCTGATATCCTTCATCACGACCGGGTCACACTCGGGCTGATCTCGCTGGCCGGATTCGAGCGCGACACGATCCTCGAGCGTGTCCGCGAGCGGACGATCTCGGCGCGCATGGCCGAACAGGTTCTCTCGGGAGCCGATCGGTTGATTGAAGCGGCCCGGACTGGCGGGCACAGCAGCTATCAACGGGCGGCTCGCCGTTCGGTCGCCTATGGTCGGGCCTTTCGTTCGGCGGTGATGCTGCACAGTCGTCTGAGCATATCGACACCACTGGCGCGCATGACGGCAGATCGCTTCGAACAGCTTTTGTCCCAGCGACTGGTGTTGCGGGATCTGGGGGCTTTCATCAATGGGCGCATCCGCCGCATTCACGGTCGGCAACTTGCTGATCTTCTGCATGAGTTATTGTTTTGGCGCATAGAGGTTGTGGAAACCGCGCTAGAAGGCTTGCGCCTGCAATATCCAGGCTATGCAGAGGAACTTGAGCGTCGCTTCATCCGACGCACTGCTTTGCGCATTGAGGAGCGCGAATACACCGCCATGCGCGATGACGGCGTGATTGGTGCCGAGGTCTATACCACGCTGATGCAGGACCTCACGGCACGACGCGCCGCCGAGGAAGAACGTCCACGTCTTGATATCGCGTTCCAGCGGGTCGACCTTGTGCGCCAATTTCCTCTGTTTGCTGATCTCGACGATGCCGGACTGAAACGTCTGGGCCGCGCGTTCAAGACCCGCTACGCCAATGCGGACGATGTCATCATAAGCAAGGAAAGCGTGGCCAAACGGGTGTTTTTCATCGCCTCCGGCGCTGTCGAACTGGAAAGCGCTGGTCAAATCTGGCGGCTGGGACGCGGAGAGATGTTCGGACAGATGGCAATCCTGATGAAGAGGGGGCTTCGTGCCGAAGCACGTGCGATTGCGCCGTCAACACTTCTTGTCCTGGATGAGGAGCGCTTTCGGCGTCTTCTGTCGCGCAGTGCCGCGCTGCGATCAGCCGTGCGTGCCAGTGCTGAAAAGCGAGGTATAGCGCCCGAGTCGCTGCTGTCGGACATGCTGCCAGACTTGCCATCTGAATCGCTGCCGGACGGACCCGACTCAACATAATTCGCCCCGTGCGTCTCGGAGCCAATTCGAAAATCAATGTTCGTGGACTGGGCGTTCTGCAATCCTTTTGTATGTGATAACGAACGAGCACCATGATGTCGTTAATCCGCTCAAAGAACACGACAAACAACATTCAAAGGCAATTGGCTCCAAGTCAGGCAAGTGATTGTTTTGATGCGGAAGGTTTTGTTTGTATCCGCTGATGCAGCCTGTTCCGTCGATCGTCCATAAGAGCAGTCTGCGCCAGTGTTTCCTTGCTTGCACGCCTGAAAACGATGTCTGGCAAACCGACACTTCGGTTGTGATCAAGAAAAATGATAAGGGCAAAGAAAATACACAGGCTTCCAACCCCTTAAGAACAATAGTAATTATATAAATTAGACAGCAAAAGAAAAATCAAACCCAAAATACCTTGGCGTGGCTCAGGCCTTGATTTGAAGTTTTTGATAAAAAGTTTTTTTGGTGTTCAAAATTGTTTGAAAAACACCTGAAACAGTTTGCTAAAATATTAAAAAACCCTTAATACTATGGGCAATTGGGGGTGCTATGTCTGAGCTTTTATTCTACAAAAACGTCGTTCCGCTTAACAGCGAGACTCATCGCGATCTGCATTTGAAAGCAGTGAAAAAGCCCTTGGCTTTTGCGAAGGAAGCTAATCTTATACCAGCCCTGGTGGATGAATTCGAGTTTGCGATGGACGATCTTCCCATCGCCTTTCTGCCCGGCAAGGAGCAGCCATCCGCAGTATTCGTTGCGGGGCTTGAGCCGGGATCCAGTGTTTTCATTACCGAGGATGGGCTGTGGAATGGCAAATATGCGCCTGCATATCTGCGCCGCTATCCCTTCATCATTGGAGATGTTGAGGGTGGTGAATCGGTTCTTTGCGTGGACGATAGCTACGAGGGTCTGAGCAAAACGGACGGCGTGCGCTTTTTCTCCAAGGACGGAAAGCCTGAGGAATCAGTGACCAATGCATTGGCGCTGGCGCAAAACTACCGCGCGGCAGCAGACCGGACCGACGAATTTGTAAAGAAGCTCAATACGCTCAAACTGCTTCGTGATATCAAGCTCGATGCAAAAATGCCTGATGGCAGTGAGAAAAGCGTTCATGGTCTGCAGGTTCTCGATGAAGAAGCCTTTGCGGCCTTGCCGGCCAAAGCACTTGGGGAATTGCACAAGGCCGGTTTTCTAAAAGCAATCTACAGCCACCTGTTCAGTCTTCGCTCCGTGCCGAAGCTGATTTCAGGTGCGGAGCCTGCGGGCAAATAGGAGAAGCATGGGGGTGATGGCCAAAATCTGGCTGTGACACGCATATAGGGACAGAAGACGACACACGTATTCATTCAGGCCCACGGCATTCACCTATCGAATGCTTTGGGAATAAGGCTTACTGGGGGTAGCCAAGAATGGTGTTCGACAGATGGTCAAACGATTTGGTGTTCTTTCGAAGGCAGGGTGCGAGCCCTGGCTTCTTTTCTGCGTTTTTGACCGGTTTGACTCTGCTATTTTGCTGCAATGTCAAGGCTTTTGCCTCAGGTGCCGTCTCTCTCGTGATTGCCGCCACTGCTCGCTCCCCTATCAAGACAGCAAACGCTGCCGGAAGTTCGGTCCCGCTGATATTGGGTCCGCAAAAATATAGAACCACCCACCAATACAAGACGCGCCGCGAAATCGGAGAGGCTGAAAAACAGCATCCCGGTTCAGAGGCGTTTTTACTGCTGCAGTTCAGTGGTTTTAACGCGCCATATATATTCGAAGTTGCCGAGGGAAATATCCGATGAGAGATTCCGACAGGACGTCCCGCTCAAGCACTGGCGCATTCGCCGGCTCTCGCAGATTGCAGAAATTCACGCGAGGACTGATGTATCAGCCCAGCACAGCGATGCTTGGCATGCTGATTGTCGGCGTTACGCCGCAAATGGGTTTTGCGCAAGCTGTCAATCTGGGACCGGAAACAAACAACATCATTGCAGACGGTCTCACCAAGACGAAAATCGTCGTCAAGGGTGATCGGACCTCCATTCGCACAGACACAATTTCCGGCAACACCGGGTTCAATTCATTTTCGGATTTTCAGCAGGCTGCCGGGACAAGGGTTGATCTCTATGTTCCTGACCAGGCTCAAAACCTGATCAATGTCGTACGCAATGGACAGGTCGTCATCAACGGTACGCTGAACGCTTATAAGGACGGCAAGATTGGCGGCAACGTCTTCTTTGCAAATTCCAAGGGCTTTGTGGTCGGCAAGACGGGTGTCGTCAATGTCGGAAGGCTTTCCGTCACCACGCCGACGAAAACCTTTCTCGATACGATCATCCGGGCTGACGGTTCGATCAACAATGCTGTCGCCAACCAGTTGATGAGCGGTGTTGTCCCGCTTTCAAGTGATGGTTTCATCTCGATCTCCGGCAAGATCAATGCTGATGGCGGCATTGCGCTGAACGGACGGACCGTCAACATAAACGGACGCACAGGACCATTCACTGCCGAGCAGATGACCCAGCGCGAGAAGATGGAATCGACCGTCAACGTGCTTGGTATGGATGAAGGCGCTGCCCTTGTTTCGCGCGGCGGCGTCATCTCGATCGTATCTGCTGGAAACACCACTGTCAGCGGAACCATCAATACAAGTTCCAAAGTCACCAAGGCCTCCAACGGGTCAGAGACTGCGGGCGCTGCCGGCAGGATCTCCATTCAGGCCGGTGGCGACATCGATGTCACGCAATCGGCTGTCATTTCGGCTGATGCATTGGGGATCGATGCAACCGGTGGCGAAATCATCATCAAGGCAGACGGTACGTTGCGCGCTGCTGACGGCTCGCATTATTCCGCAACAGGCACGGGGGCCGGCAATGGCGGCTTTATTGAACTGAGCGGCAAGACCGCCATCATCGGCGCGGTTCAGGTCAGTCTGGCCACCCAAACCGGCGATTCCGGCACGTTCCTGATCGACCCCTATAATCTGTATATCGGTGGCGCGGCCGTCCCGGCGCATTCCGGCGGATCGGATTCCTACAGTCTTTCCGCGAACATCGTCAGCGATGGCGCCAACATTATCCTTCAGGCAGACAATTCGATTACCGTTGCTGCCGGAGGCATTCTGGACTCGCGCGAAATTTCAGGTGGCGTTTCAATAGGCAATTCCGGCAGCATCACGATTGAGGCGCCCACAATCATACTTGGCGCGGGTTCACAATTGCTTGCTGCTGCAACGACCGGTTCCGGTTTTGCCGATGGCAATATTCTGCTTGAAGCAATCCGCACTGGCGGTGGTACCGCGGAAATCCTGCTGGGTGACGGAACGGGAACCGCACCGGAAATCACCGGCGGCGACATCACCCTGACGGCGACCGCAACGCATGATACGACCGGCATTATTGTCGCCCTGCCGACTGCCAATGCCAACATAACCATCAATTCGGCCAATATTACCGCGTCAGGCGCGTTGAACGCGACTGCAACGGCCGAATCCTCAGGTGGTTTGATTGCGCTTCCGGTGGGTGTGGTCGTGACCAATGTGGACGCTATGGTGGATGTAAAAGGTACGTCTGTCATATCTGCCGGCAGCATGAACCTGACGTCCTCCGCGACGGCGATATCCCGCGTTCTGACAGAGAGCCTGGCACCAGCTGATGCAAGCGCCGACGGCGCCGTTGCCGTTTCCACGGTTAACAGCACCGCAATTTCCCGTATCGGCGGGAGTGTCGATCTGACAATTGCCAATGCATTGGAGCTTGAGGCAAGCAACACCATTGTATCCATCGCCAATGCCACCCCATCGGCCGCCGCCTTCGGGGCAAGTGTCGGTGTGAGTGTTGTGCATGGCATCACAACGGCTGAAATTACCGATGACGCAGAAGTTGCCGCCGGGAGCCTGACATTGTCAGCCGCCAGTACGACTGAAATCGGCATTACAGCGGCAGCTGCGGCCGGCGGCGCTCAGGAACCGCAGGACGGCAGTGAAGCGGACAATTACCTGTCAGACCCAGCCTACGCAGGTGCTGCAGAGACAACGGCAGGCGGTGTGTCGGTCGTGGGCGCTCTGGCAATCTCCGATCTTGTCTCGGAAACCTCGGCAACACTCTCGTCTTCGAAAGCCGCCGATATTGATGCTTCCGTCTCTGTGACGGCAACAAATGAAAATGATGTCGATATCACGGCGGATGGTTCTGCAGTGGATTCAGCCACGGGCGTCGGCGTTGCCGTTGCCATCAATCTTGCCAAAATTGGTACCAATGCCCTGATCACCCAGGATATTCAGGCGGCTGGTATTTCCATCAGCGCTGGAATGACCGGTGATGGCAATCGGTTCTCCAGCATTGCCACTTCGGGGGCAGGGGCCTCCGATGTCGGTGTCGCCGGTTCGCTGGCAGTCAACCTGATTGATACCCAGAGCATGGCTTCCGTCGCTACTGGAACCACACTGACCCTGACCGGCGATGGTGCGGTCAACCTTGATGCTGACAATCAGACGGATTCCACCGCTGAAGCCAAGCCTGTTGGCGGTGGTGCGACGGGTGAGACTGTCGGCATCGGTGCTTCTATAGCACTCAACATCCTTGCCAATCGATCAACCGCTGAAGTGGCTGATGGTGCGACCATTGCGGGTGTGGGCGATCTGACCCTTTCCGCAACGGCGATCCATTCCGCCACAACGGATGCCGAGGCCGGTTCGGCTGGCGGAATATCGCTGACACCAGCTCTTGGTCTGTCCATGATCAACAACACAACCTTGGCGCGTCTTGGTACTGGCCCTGTCCAGACCTCGAGTGGCAATGTCAGTGTTTCTGCCATGCAGACCTCGACCACGATCACCAACGCTTCTGGTGAGGCAGCCGGTTCCAAGGCAGCCATTGGCGCGGCCCTGGCGCTTGCGCTGGTTGATGACACGGCTCTAGCAACGACCGCGCGCAGTGTGAATGCCACTGGCACGGTGACATTTGCGGCGGCTGGCGCTTCCAGCTCGACGCTGTCAGCAACGGCCAGCGCATCGGGCGCTGCAGCAGCCGATGAGGATGGCACCGCGCAGGATGATGCAGCCCAGCCTGATGTTGATACAGCCGTAACTGAGCAACTGGCTGCCGGTTCTGAAAAACAGGAAGCTGCCGATGTAGGCGATGACGAACAGCAGGCTTCAACGGTTGCAGCGGTTGACGACGGGGAAGCGCGTTCGACAGCGGATTCCTCGGGCAGTAAAGTCTCTGTTGCGGCAGCTGTGGGCGTCAATATTCAAAACTCTATTGTTACGGCAGCGGTTCCCGATGCTATTGTGATTACCTCCGGCGGCACCCTGACGCTGTCGGCCTCCAACAATACGGATGGCCAGGTCACGGCCTCCGGTGCTGCTGTTGGTGTCGAGGACGAAGCGGGCGAGACACCTGAACCAAGTGCTGTAGGTATTGGCGCCGGCGTGGCGATCAACCTGGCCAAGGCACAGAACAATGCGACGCTGGGTGTTGCTTCCCATTCCGTTGGTGGCCTTGTGATTGCGGCCAACAAGCTGGACGTTGCCCTGCTGATGGCCGATCCTTCGAGCACGGATACCAAGGGTGATACCTATCTGGCCAGTGCCACGTCAGGCGCAGGCGCCGGCAAGGTCGGCATTGCCGGTTCAGTTGCCCTGAACCTGATCGATACGCAAAGTGTTGCCATGGTTGCGGCCGGTTCGACTGTTGCGATCACCGGTGGTGGCTCTGTCAGCCTCGAGGCTGACAACCAAACGGATGCAACGGCTGAAGCCAAGCCTGTTGGCGGTGGCGCGACGGGTGAGACTGTCGGCATCGGCGCTTCGGTTGCGCTCAACATACTCGCCAATCGTTCGACGGCTGAAGTGGCCGATGGTGCGACCATCACGGCTGTCGCCGATCTGACACTTATGGCAACGGCGGTTCATTCCGCGACGACGGATGCCGAGGCTGGCTCCGCTGGCGGCATCTCGCTGACTCCTGCTCTTGGTCTGTCGATGATCAGCAACACGACGATGGCGCGTCTTGGCACCAGCGGTTCGGTCCAGACCTCGAGTGGCAATGTCAGTGTTTCTGCAATGCAGACCTCGACCACGATCACCAACGCCTCTGGTGCTGCAGCCGGTTCGAAGGCAGCCATTGGTGCAGCCCTGGCGCTTGCCTTGGTTGACGATACGGCGCTGGCAACGACGGCCCGCAGTGTGAATGCCACCGGGACGGTCAGTTTTGTCGCAGCTGGTGCGTCCAGTTCGACCCTGACGGCAACGGCCAGCGCATCAGGTGCTGCAGAAGCCGATGAGGACGGCACAGCGCAGGATGATGCTGCCAAGCCTGATGTAGATACAGCAATCACCGATGAATTGTCAGCCGGTTCGGACAAGCAAAAAGATGCTGGCGTTGGTGATACAGAGCAGCAGGCCTCAACCGATACTGCGGTTGACGATGACGAAAGCCGTTCGACTGCGGATTCATCCGGAAGCAAGCTATCTGTTGCGGCTGCGGTTGGCGTCAATATTCAAAACTCGATTGTTACGGCAGCGGTACCCGATGATATTGTCATTACGTCCGGCGGCACTCTGAAGCTCTCTGCTTCCAACAATACGGAGGGCCAGGTCACGGCCTCCGGTGCTGCTGTTGGTGTTGAAGACGAAGCAGGCGAGACGCCTGAGCCAAGTGCCGTGGGCATTGGCGCCGGTGTGGCGATCAACCTTGCCAAGGCGCAGAACAATGCGACGCTGGGTGTTGCTTCCCATTCTGTTGGCGGCCTGGTCATTGCGGCCAATAAGCTGGACGTTGCCTTGCTGATGGGAGATCCTTCGAGCGAAGATACGAAGGGTGACGTCTATCTGGCCAGTGCCACTTCCGGTGCAGGCGCCGGCAAGGTCGGCATTGCCGGTTCAGTTGCCCTGAACCTGATCGACACGCAGAGCGTGGCTATGGTTGCAGCCGGCTCGACTGTTGCGATCACCGGTGGTGGCTCAGTCAGTCTCGAGGCTGATAACCAGACAGATTCAACCGCTGAGGCCAAGCCTGTCGGCGGTGGTGCGACGGGTGAGACTGTCGGCATCGGTGCTTCTGTAGCGCTCAATATCCTTGCAAACCGATCAACGGCTGAAGTGGCTGATGGTGCGTCTATTTCTGCTGTGAGTGATCTGACGCTTTCTGCAACGGCCATCCATTCGGCCACCACAGATGCCGAGGCCGGTTCGGCTGGCGGCGTCTCGCTGACGCCGGCTCTAGGTCTGTCGATGATCAGCAACACAACCAAGGCACGTCTCGGCACGGGTTCAACCCAGACCTCGAGCGGCAATGTCAGTGTTTCTGCAATGCAGACCTCGACCACCATCACCAACGCCTCTGGCGCGGCAGCCGGTTCCAAGGCAGCCATTGGTGCGGCCCTGGCGCTTGCCCTGGTTGATGACACGGCGCTGGCAACGACCGCACGCAGTGTGAATGCCGCCGGGACAGTGACATTTGCGGCGGCTGGTGCGTCCAGCTCGACATTGTCGGCTATAGCCAGCGCATCCGGTGCTGCAGAGGCGGATGAGGACGGTACAGCGCAGGATGATGCCGAGAATCCCGATGTGGATACGGCTGTTACCAAGGAATTGTCCACCGGTTCGGACAAACAGAAGGCTGCCGGTGTCGGCGATGACGAACAACAGGCTTCCACCGAAAGTACGGTGGATGACGATGAAGGCCGCTCGACAGCGGATTCCTCGGGCAGTAAAGTATCTGTTGCGGCAGCTGTTGGCGTCAATGTTCAAAACTCCATTGTTACGGCAGCGGTTCCCGATGCTATTGTCATTACATCCGGCGGCACGCTGACGCTGTCGGCCTCCAACAATACGGATGGCCAGGTCACGGCCTCCGGTGCTGCGGTTGGTGTTGAAGACGAAGCGGGCGACACGCCTGAACCAAGCAAGATTGGCATTGGTGTTGGTGTGGCGGTCAACCTTGCCAAGGCGCAGAACAATGCGACGCTGGGTGTTGCTTCCCATTCCGTCGGCGGCCTTGTGATTGCGGCCGACAAGCTGGACGTTGCCTTGCTGATGGCCGATCCATCGAGCACGGATACCAAGGGTGATACCTATCTGGCCAGCGCCACCTCTGGCGCAGGTGCCGGCAAGGTCGGTATTGCCGGTTCTGTTGCCTTGAACCTGATCGATACGCAAAGTGTGGCCATGGTTGCGGCCGGTTCGACTGTTGCGATCACCGGTGGTGGCTCTGTCAGCCTCGAGGCTGACAACCAGACGGATGCAACCGCTGAAGCCAAGCCGGTTGGCGGTGGTGCGACCGGTGAGACTGTCGGCATCGGTGCTTCTGTAGCGCTCAATATCCTTGCAAACCGATCAACGGCTGAAGTGGCTGATGGTGCGTCTATTTCTGCTGTGAGTGATCTGACGCTTTCTGCAACGGCCATCCATTCGGCCACCACAGATGCCGAGGCCGGTTCGGCTGGCGGCGTCTCGCTGACGCCGGCTCTAGGTCTGTCGATGATCAGCAACACAACCAAGGCACGTCTCGGCACGGGTTCAACCCAGACCTCGAGCGGCAATGTCAGTGTTTCTGCAATGCAGACCTCGACCACCATCACCAACGCCTCTGGCGCGGCAGCCGGTTCCAAGGCAGCCATTGGTGCGGCCCTGGCGCTTGCCCTGGTTGATGACACGGCGCTGGCAACGACCGCACGCAGTGTGAATGCCGCCGGGACAGTGACATTTGCGGCGGCTGGTGCGTCCAGCTCGACATTGTCGGCTATAGCCAGCGCATCCGGTGCTGCAGAGGCGGATGAGGACGGTACAGCGCAGGATGATGCCGAGAATCCCGATGTGGACACGGCTGTTACCAATGAATTGTCCACCGGTTCGGACAAACAGAAGGCTGCCGGTGTTGGTGATGACAAACAGCAGGCGTCTACCGATAGTACTGTTGATGATGACGAAGGCCGTTCGGCCTCCACTTCCGAAGGCAAGGTTTCAGTCGCTGCCGCTATTGCGGTCAATGTGCAAAACAATTCCGTCACGGCAGCCGTGCCTGACGGAGTGACAATCACTTCCGGTGGTGCGCTGACACTGTCGGCTTCTGCCAACACAGACGCAAGCATGACCACCAATGCGGGAGCGGTTGGCGTTCCAGATGAATCTGGCGAGACGCCTGACCCAAGCAAGGTCGGCATTGGAGCGGCCGTTGGCGTCAATGTCGTCAAAGCCCGAAATTCAGCCACGCTTGGCGTGGCGGGTGGTGCCGGACATAATTTGGGCGGCCTGGTCATTGCCGCCAACAAGCTGGACGTCGCCTTGCTGATGGCCGACCCGTCAAGCACGGATACCAAGTCCGACATTTACCTGGCCAGTGCCGAATCCGGTGCAGGTGGTTCGAAAGTCGGCATAGCCGGTTCCGTATCGCTCAACCTCATTGATGCTGAAACCAACGCCAAGGTGATGGGTGATGTCACGCTGACCGGCGCTGGGATTGTCAGTATTCATGCCGATGAGGAAATGCTCGCCACCGCCACTGCTGCGCCGCTCGACGAAGGCGCCACCGGCGGCAAGGTCGGCGTTGGCGCATCCTTTGCGCTGAACAAGATCGACACCGATGTAACTGCTGAAGTGGTTGACGGTGCCGCGCTGACCAACGGCGCATCGCTCGATGTGGCTGCGACCTCTGACATTTCGACGGTCACGGAAGCGTCTGCCGGTGCGGCAGGCGGTATCGCGGTTGACGTATCGCTTGCACTGGCGCTGCTGAATGAAAACACCACGGCACGGGTCGGCACCGGCGCTGCCCTTTCCATGGCCGGCGGCGATGTTATCGTGAGCGCGACCAACACCGGCTCCAATGAGGCCACATCCGAAGGCGAGAACAAATCCGGCAAGGTCGGCGTAGGCGCATCAGCCGCCCTTATTCTGGGTGGCGGCGACAGCGATGGCGCCCTGTCCAATACGTCGAAGACGGCGGCCGTACTGATGCGTGATGTCACTGCAGGCTCGCTGACTGTCTCGGCCAGTGCCAACCGAACCTATGATGCCAATGCCACGGCAACGGCCGGCGGTGGTAATTTCAGCGAAACGGACGAGACAAAGAACGACACCACCGGTGGCAAGGTCGAAAGCTCCAGCGCGCTCGACAAGACCAAGGATTCACAGGGAGAGACCTCCAAGGGAACCGATGACGGCAATTCAACCGGCAAGGACACCTCCAAGATCAGTGTTGCCGCCGCCGCTGGCGTCGCCGCCGTTCAGGACAATGTCTCGGCCAATCTGGCCGGTGTGAGCGTTAATGTCGCCAACGCCATTTTGGTGTCCGCCTACAACCAGACCGGTGTGATGACATCCGGCAAGGGCTCGGCCAGCAATCCGGAGGCCCAGACGGGTGTTGGTATCGGTGTTGCTCTGGGCATTATCAACAACAAGAGCACCGCCACAATTTCCGATAATGCGCATATTGTTCATTCGGGCGCTTTGACCGTCTCGGCCAACAACCGCGAAAATGCTGATGGCGATTATCTTGATGGATTGACTGCCCGCGCCGAAGCCGGTGCCTCGTCGAAGAAACTCAGCATCGCCGGTGCATTGGCTATCGGTATTTCCACAGGCGATACCAAAGCCAAGATTGGCGACGGCGTCGCCATTGATGACAGCGGCGTGATTTCAGTGACATCCGATGTCACCAGTCAATTGTCTGCCAAGGCGGTTGCAAAGTCGCTGTCTTCCGGCAAAACCGCGGTTGGCGCCAGCATTGCGCTGGTCGTGTCCGACAAGGAAAACAAGGCCTCGATCGGTACCGGTAATGTCATCGTATCGGACGGCGTGTCCGTAGCAGCAACCAATCACAAGGTTGATGCAGGTACGCCATTCGAATTTGGCGCGCCGGACGAAATCATTGATGACATCAAGACCGCATTGTCGGACGATGCCTTGCTGGGCGCCAACAATTACTATGTTGAAGCAATCGGCGGGGCCGCAGCCAATAGCACGGCAGTCCAGGGCTCCTTCGGCATCATGGTCTTCAATGACGAGATCACGGCCACAATCGGCGAAAGCCAGGATGGTGGCACCGCTGCCACCACCAGCATCAATGCGCGTGGCGGCGATGTGAATGCAAATGCCGACAGCGACTTCCTTGCCAAGGCGCTGACGGGCGCGCTTTCGCTCAGCGGGAAGACGGGCATTGGCGTTTCTGCCAATGTGATTGTCAGCACTGGCGTCACCAGAGGCAAGATTGCCAACAACGCGATCATCACCAATGCCGGCAATATGACGGTTTCCGCTCTGGCGAAACAGGATATCCAGTCCTTCTCCATTACAGCTGCAGGCGGTGGCAGCACCGGAATAGCCGGTGTGGCGACCGTGATTGTCACGGAAAACACCAGCGAAGCCATCATCGGTGACGACGCGCAGATCACCGGCACGGGCGCAGTCAATGTATTGGCGTCGAATGAACTCGACCTGTCGGTACTGGGCGGCGGGGCAGCTGCCAGCGGCAAGACCGGTGTTGGCGGCAGCGCCGTGGTCGGCGTCATTGAACAGACCACCACCGCAAAAATCGGCAATGGCGCCTCGGTCACCGCAGGCGATGTCGTCGTCTCCGCTGACAGCGCAGAAGACATCAGCACATTGGTTGTCGGCCTGGGTGTAGGCGGGTCGACGGGCGTCGGCGGCGCCGTTGCAGTCTATTCGATCTCCGACACCACCACAGCGCTTATCGATGAGAATGCGACTGTCCTTGCCGCCAACAATGTTGGTGTCCTGGCCGATGATGCCGTCGACATGGATGTGCTCAGCGGTTCGGTCGGCCTGTCCGGTTCCACTGCGGTTGGCGCATCCGTCAGCGTTGCAGTGATCAATAATACGACGAAGGCCACAATCGCCGACGGCGCCAGTGTCACGGGACGTGCCAATGGCGCGGCTCTGACCTATGTCAAGGACTATACGCCGACACTGACGGCCTACGGTTCAGGCGTCAACGACCAGACCATCAAGGCGGCGGACACCGGCGAAAAGAACCAGGCCGAAACCTCCGGCGCGGACCGCGATGTGCTGACCTCGGATGATGCACGCTATATGGGCCTGCGTATGCTGGTCATGGAACGTGGCGCCACCGAAGTGGAGGCATCGGGCAGGGGCGTGATCGTCAATGCCACCGGTAATACTTCGCAGCGCTCTCTGGTAGTCGGGGCTGCGGCCAGCGGTTCCAATGCCGTTACACTTTCTGCCAATGTGCCTGTTATCACCAGTTCTGTTGAGGCGGCCATCGGTGAGGGCGCGCGTATCAACATCGACAACAATGGAGGCGCTGCAAGCAGCCAGACCGTCGTGGTTTCGGCAGCGCAGGATCTCTATCATATCGGTATCGCCGGGTCGGTTGCTGTTGGCGGTTCCGCCGGCATTGGCGCCGGTATTGATGTCGCCATCATTGATCTGACAACAAAGGCCACCGTTGGCGACGACGCGGAACTGTTTGCCGGGGGCGATATCGCTGTCACGGCTTTTGCCCATGAAGACTTTGTCGGGGCCGGCGCATCCGTCGGTGTCGGCGGCACGGTCGGTGGTGCAGGCGGCATTGCAGTCTTCTCGCTCAACTCGGAAACAGAAGCTTCCATCGGCGCTTCTGCGCAGGCCCATGGCGGGGCCAATCTCATCGTGGCGGCCAGCGATATCACGCGCACCTCGACGGTCGTCGGTGGCATTGGTGTTGGCGGCACAGCGGGCATAGGCGCCAGCATTGGCGTCGGTCTGTTGAACAAGACCATTACGGCCTCCATCGGCGATGGCGCGCAGATATCTGCGCAGGGCAATGGCGGCACGTTTATCGCTCCGAGCGGAGATGAATTCTCCAATACCAGAACCTCACGCGGGGTACTGATTGATGCCTATTCCAATGAAAGTGTCTCGGTCCTCGGTGTCGCTGGCGGCGTTGGCGGCACGGCAGGCGTGGCAGGCAATGTGACCGTGGAGATGCTTGACGTCACCACGCTGGCCAGCGTTGGCGACAATGTCGAAATCAACAATCTCGATAACAACACCAGCGGCAATGGCGCGCAGGATGTGACCATTTCCGCCCGCGACAGCTCCAGTCTCGCCGTTATTGATGCGGCGCTTGGATTTGGCGCCTATGCCGGCATTGCCGGCGCGGTTGATGTCGCCATCATTCGCAACACGACGGCAGCCTCGATCGGGGATGGTTCCGATGTGCGGGCAAAGGGCGACATCACGGTTGCTGGTCTGCAGAATGTGCAGACAGATTCGATCGTTGTCAGTGCAGCCGGTGCAGTGGTGGGTATTGCTGCAGGTGTTTCAGTTACCTCAATCGGCGACGGTCTCGATCCGGACGGCGAAGGCAGCAAGAAGCTTGAAGATGACGACGGCAATTCAATCGGCGATTTTGTCCAGGACGGGGTAAAGGATCAAACCGTCAACAATGAACTGCTGGCCACATCAGAAAACAGCAAGGTCCAGGCAATTGGCACCAGCATGCAGGCAAAGCGCGATGCGCTTGATGTCTCTGGTCAACTGATCACCTCGGCGCCCCCGCTGGATATTCCAGCCGGTACGTCAGCCTCCATTGGCAGCGCCGATATTGATGCCGGCGGCAAACTGGCAGTGGAAAGCCATCAGACGGTCGAAACAAAATTTGTAGCTGGCGCGATTGCCGCCGGTGGTGTTGGCCTTGGCGCCGGTGTCGGCGTCACGGTCATCGATACAACCAATACAGCGCAAATTATCGGCGACAATGCTGATTTGGTGAAAGCCGGCAGCGTGCTTGTGCGTGCCGGTACCAGCCATGTCATGGACGGCAAGGGCCTGGTCGCCGCTGTCGGCGGCATCGCCGGCGCGGCAGCGCTCAATGTCTTTACCGATACGTCAAACACCTACGCCACCATTTCCGGTGTCGATGGTCAGGTTTCCGGATTGGTCAATGTTGATGCCGAAAGCGAAACCGAACTGACAGCGCTTGCTGGCGCTGTCGGCGCAGGCGGCAGCGTCGCTGCCGCCGCCGGTGTTGCGGTCGGCGTGATTACAAAAACCACGACGGCCAAGATTACAGGTACCGCCGACATCGAAGCCGGTGACGTTATTGTCGAGGCAGACAGTGTTGAAGATATCGGCACGCTCGTTGCCGGCGCTGCTGCCGGTGGTGCAGCTGGTGGAGCAGGCACGGTTGCCGTGATGTCCATCACAACAGATACGACTGCCAAAATCGGTGCTGCCGCCAGAGTGGTTGCACAGGGCAATGCCGCTGTTCTTTCCGATGACCGCACCAGCGTCGACATGCTCAATCTTGCTGCCGCCATCGGTGGCACGGCCGCTGTCGGTGCCGCCGTCGGCGTCGTGGTGATCGATTCCGACACTCAGGCTCTGATTGAAGGTGGTGCGCAAGTAACGGCACTCGGCAAGAACGACGCCCAAAGCTTTGTGACAGCATACAACAGCACCTTCGGTGCTATCAGTACCGCTTCTGATGATGAAGAGAAGATCGAGGACCGCGACTTCAAGCCGGACGATATCGATCCGGAGAAGGTTTCCGCATCCACCGGAAACAGGAATGCGCTTCTCACGTCCGAGGACGCGAAGGCCGCCGGTCTGGCACTGTTGTCGCAGCAGCGCACGGCAGTCGCGGCAACCGACAGCGCCAGAGGTGTGATTGTCAATGCGACCAATACCAACGCCTTGCGCTCACTCGATATCGGCGGCGCAGCCGGCGGTGTCCTTGGGGCTGCCTTCTCGGCCAGCGTACCGGTTGTCACCACCGATACATTGGCTCAAATCGGCGCAAGTGCGCAGATCAACCAGGAAGCAGGCGTTGCCGGAGCCGACCAGTCAGTCGTGGTTGCCGCAGCCAGTGACATCTACTCAATGGGCATTTCAGGAGCAGTCGCTGTCGGTGGTGTCGGTGGTGTCGGTGCTGGTCTGGGTGTCGCCATTATTTCCAATACCACCCGGGCCAAGGTCGGCTCGGGCGCATTGCTTGCCGCGAAAAATGATGTTCTGGTCTCGGCGAAAGCCAGTGAAGACATTTCATCAGCCGGTGTTGCCGGTGCCGTGGGTGGTCTCGCCTCTCTGGCAGGTGGCATCACCACGGTGGTCATGACCAATGTCACTGAAGCCGAACTGGGCGGTACAACAGTTGCGCAGGGCAATGTTGATGTCCTGGCAGAAGATATCACCCGCTCGGGCATGCTCGCCGGTTCAGTGGCAGTCGGCGGTGCCGCAGGCATTGGCGCGGCAGTCAGCGTGATTTCGCTGGACAAGACAACCACTGCCAAAATCGCCAACGGTGCTCAGGTCACGGCATTCGCTATCGGAAGCGACGATCACACGGTCTACACAGGCAACAGCTTCACCGATACGCGCAGCACGAGCGGCGGCATCAATGTCGATGCGAGTTCCAAACAATCGGCCTTTACGCTTGCCATTGCCGGCGCTGCCGGATTGGGCGCAGGCGTCAGCGGTGTGGTTTCAGTCGAACTTATGGATGTGAAGACGGCGGCCACCATCGGCAACAATGTCGGCATCAATCAGGAGGGCAGCAACGCTGCCGGTGAAGCGGATCAGGATGTTGTTGTTTCGGCGCGCGATACAACTGTAACCATGGTGTTCGACGGCGGCTTTGCAGCCGGTCTGGGTGCCGGCATTGCCGGCGCAATCGATGTGGGCGTATTCAAGAATGCAACATCGGCAACCATCGGTGACAATACAACTGTCCATGCCAAGGGCGATGTCCTTGTCAGCGGCCTGTCCAACAAGGCCGGTTCCTCCACGACCGTCAGCGGAGCGCTCGGCCTGATCGGCATTGCAGCCGGCATATCGGTCTATAGCTACGGCGACGGGATTTCCGCCACAGGTGAAGGCAACACGAAACTCAAGGAATCAAGTGAGGACGGTGAAACCGGGCTGACCGCTGTCACCGACAAGGCGCAGGAAAATCTGAACGACGGGTCCGTCAATGAAAACCTGCAAAGTTCTGACAACGCATCCGTCAAATCGATCAGCGCCAGTGCGCAGGCAAAACGCAATGCGGTCGAACTGACAGACTCTGTCACTGCACTTGATGTGCCTGCCGGCACATCTGCCAATATCGGCAACGCAACAATCGACATTGATGGAAAGGTTGCCGTCACCAGTTCAGACAAACTTGTCACCGAGTTCGAAACCGGCGCGATCGCCGGTGGTGCAGTCGGCGTTGGCGCCGGTATCGGCATCCTTGACGTGGATACGGACAGCACTGCCCAGATTTCCGGCGCTTCCAGCATCACGGCGAACCAGCTTGCGGTGCTCGCCAGAACCAACCACAACCTCGTTGGAACCGGTTTTGCCGGGACCGGTGGGCTTGCCGCTGCGATCAGCGCTGACGTGGCGATGATCACTGACAATTCCAGTACGCTGGCGCAAGTCGAAGGTGAAGATCTCTTCGTATCAGACACCGTATCGGTCGAGGCGGATGCAGATCGCGAAGTTTCAACGACAGCCGAAAGCGCAAGCCTCGCCGGCCTGATCGCCGTGGGCGTCTCGGTTGCCGAATCGCACATCGGCGGTTCCGTAACCGCCAAAATGGGCAGCAACGCCAGCATAGGAACAGATGGCGCCCGGGCGGGCGCTGTGACCATCGCAGCCACATCCAATGACCGGGCCACTTCCGAAGCCACGGCAAGTGGCGGCGGTGTTGGCGCGGCGCTTCAGGGCACGGTCAGTGAAGCGACAGTTTCCACTGCGGTCCTGGCCGAGGTTGACAGCAGTCAGATCTATTCAGATGACCACGTGCTTGTTCATGGTGGCGCCACTTCGAAGGCAGATGCTACGGCCACAGGGTTGGCCGTTGCCGGTGGTCTGGCGGTTGCCGGGTCCGATGCCGAGGCGAATATTTCCACCACCGTCAATTCCACGGTGAGCGGCGGTGCGGTTATCGATGCTGCCTCAGCACAGGTTCTTGCCGCGTCCACGACAACCGTAGCCAGAACCTACGCCACCGGGGCCTCGGGCGCCTTGATCGGCGTCACTGCAACGGCGGCGCTCTCTAAGAATACGGCGCATTCCGATGCGCTGGTCACCGGTTCCAGCGTCAGCACCACCGGCAATTTCAATGTCAATGCAACGAATGTCACCAACCAGGACGCCAACGCCTCCGGCAATGCAGGCGGCTTCGTTGCCGCCGGTGCCAACGATGCGGCGGCCGTGAGTGCAACCCGCACGACGGCCAAGGTTGCCGATATGGTTACACTTGATGCTGGAGACGTAGACCACAATGCCAGCAACATCATAGTGAGCGCCAATGGCAGTGATGTGAATAAGGCCGATGTAGAATCCGGTAGTGGCGGTGTCATCGCCGGATCGGCAGCAGAAGGCACAACGATCTCAAACAGCTTGACCGAAGCGGCGCTTGGCACCGGGACAGGTTTCACGGTCATTGCGACGGGCGCGGTCACAGTCGAAGCCGATCACACCTCCAATTTTGTCGGTATCGTCGACAGCCGTCAGGCATCACTTGCAGGGGCCAGCGGCGCGCAACTGACCAACAACGTCAACAGCGAAGTCAATGCCGCACTTGGCAACAATGTGACGCTGTCGGCTCAGGATCTGGCCATCAGGGCCACGAACCGGGTGCTCAATTATTTCCGTGACGGTGAGACAAATGCCGATGCGGCCGGGTGGAACGTCGACTCCGTCTCAGGGGGCCTTGGCAGCTTCCCGTCGGGCGGCTCCAGCAATGTCATCGTCCAGAATACCGTGGCCAGTGTCGGCACGTCTGTGGCTGTCACGCTTGCGCCGGAGGCATCCCCACTGTCTCTCTTCTCGCTCGAAGCACACAACCAGACGATTTCCCGCCAGAAGGTCAAGCTGGATTCCGGCGGCGCGATTGCCTCGGCATCGGCGGAAATCGATGAAACCATCATTGCCAATGCATCGGTTGATATTGGCGACGACGCTCAGATCGTTGTGGAAAAGGGTGATATCAAGATCGCGGCATGGGGCGAGGCCGATGTGGACCTGCGCGCGGCCGCAACAACCTACGGTCTGGCTGGTGCGCCTTCCGGCAAAGTCGATATTCTCTACAGGGGTGGGGAGCTTTTCGGCAGTGAAAGAGGCGGAAATCTTGCTCATGTGGGCGAACGTGTCCGCCTTGAAGCAAGTGAAGGCATCATCACCTTTGACGGTTCCGATCCGACAAGCGGAACGCTTGGCATTTACGCCGGCAAGACGCTGAATGGTGAAGAAGCGGATCTGAAATTCAACGCCACCCTGGATATCTTCAACAAGACCGCCATTCCCATCTCGGCCAATCCCGATCCGTCTGTGACGGTGGCGCATGACGCGACTGTGGTGCTCGATTCATCAGGCGCTGTGCTTTCACCCGACGATAACGGCATTCGTGCTGCCGGTGATATCACGGTCAGCGCCCATCGTGGTGACATCGAAGCAACGGCCGTCGGCACAGGCAAGGACATTTACCGCGAAGCTCTGGCAGCCGTTGCCAGCGCCGTTTCAAATGCCTTTGGTGGCGGTGATGTCAGCTTTGACTACAATGGCGGTTCAACAAATACGACCGCCGGTATAGCGTCTCTGACCAACAATGCACGCGTGCAAACCGGTATCCAGCGCAGCAAAACACTTGACGTCAGATATTTGAATGACAGCTGCAACCCAACCCTGGAAACCTGCATCGCGGATGGTTCGACAACAGAGATCAAGTATTCTGTGACAGCGGAAACGGTCGGGAGCATTATCCAGGCGCGGGTCGAAGAACTCGAAGTTCTGATCGCCGCCTATGATTCCGATCCGATTGCCAAGGCTGCCTATCGCAATGAAATCCGCTTCCTTCAGGAAAAACTGGTCTCATTGGGGCTGGGTTCCTTTACCGGAACCGGCGGTGCATACGAACCGGGCATATATTCCGGACCGTCACCCAAGGCAATTGCACAACAGGCTGTCAACGACGATCTTGCGGCGATCTCCACGGCCAGTGATACTCTGGTCGATTCACTTTCCGGTCTTGTTGGTACAGGCGTCGTCGGCACTGGTTCATCTGCCTATGCAGTGTCCCTGGAAACCGCCGCTGCCGATCTCGCGGCGGGCTATAACAATGCGACCCTCGGCGTGATCCAGACATTTAACGACGCCGTTGCCAAAATTGGCGCGATTTCAACCTACGCCGGTTCATCTGCTGTTGCCAATGTGACCGCTGCCACAAATGCCAAAAACGATGGCGTGGCCGCGATAGGCGTCGTCACGGCAAAGAAGGCGGAGAATGTCACCAAACAGGGACAGATCACCACAAATCAAAATCTGATCCTTGCCGCAGAGGCTGATCTTGCCGAGGCCAAACGGACGAACAATGTCAGCGCCCAAGGGACCTTGGTATCAGACATCGGAACTTACAAGACCAACATCAATACGCTCTTGTCAGCGATCGCATCCAACAACGATCTGATCGCCACCAACGCTGCGGCGGCAAAGACCCACGCTGCGACGGTTAGAAGCCAACTCACTCTGGCCGTGACAAATACACCGGCAGGAACAACCAGTGGTGATAATCCCACCGGTCCTGACGTCACTGCCAAAAAGAATGCTGCCATTGCAGCCATTAATCCGTTGAACACGATCGTGGGTACCGTCTCTACGGGCGGATTGGCCTATAATGCGGATATCGTCTCAAAGGCCCTGACCAACAGCAATACCAAGGTTGACGCATCGATCGCCTCGCTGGCAGACAAGGTGACTGGTCTCAACACATTGCACATATCGCTGGGCACCAATCAGGCGACCGCAGCTTCCGCGGCATCCAGTTCAGAACCGGCACCGATCCTGGTGCTTGAACTCGAGAAAACTGCGACACGGCTTGGCAATATATTCCTGGAAGCTGATCAGATTGACGGCACCGGCGCATTCAATGCGCCTGGTGATGCCGAGATCAAGATCAACAATTATACCTCGAACTCCATCCGCGCCAATGACCTCTATATTCCGGATTACGACGCCGGCAATTTGCGGGTAAATGGTGTCCTGGTCGCCAATCAGGGTGAGATCAACAATCTCAACCGCAATTCGAACACCAGCTATTCAGGCACTGTCATCACCTCGGCCAACTCCAGCCGTGGGCTCGTGGAAATCAATTCGCACTACAATCCGGAAAGCTCGGATTTCTTTGTGGGCACAAGTTCGTCCGTCGAACACAAGAAAACGGCCCGGGTCGCGCCAGATCTCATCTTGAACACCGGGGCGATCATCGAGAACACCCAGGGCGCCGTCAACATCACCAGTGATGCCGGCAACGTCTATATCAATGGCCAGATCAATGCCGGTTCGGTGAACATTCTGGTCAAGAATGGTGATTTTGTTGCCAGCTATGTCAATGGTTTCAACCATATCGGTGGCGACCCGGCCTCATGGACCGATCCGACCGATGATAGCGAGGCAGGCAAAGGCATCACGGCAAATGGTTCGATTTCCATCGCCGCGCGCTACCTCAATATCAACAGCACGATCCAGAGCGGCATCGCCGAGTGGACCTTGGGGCTGACCGGCAGCGAAATGCTGACAGCGCAGCCAGGGGATATGGGCATCAGCGATGCTGATATTACGGCTGCACTCAATGCCAGCGAGACGTCGGTTCAAAATGACGCCGGGCAGTCCATTAACATCGTTTCCACACCCAGCGGTATTGACGCTGTAGAACTGGCCGAGGTTGTCGCGAAGTACAATGCGGACTTTGCCGAGAATGCCAACACCAGTCCAGTCCGCAAGCTGACGATCAACGGCATCGAGCAATTCGTCAATATCAAGGATTATCTCTCACCCAACAACGATTATCGCCTCGAATTCACACGAGCGATAGCCGATGACTATGCTACAGCCAAACCTGGCAAGGATGCCATCTTCACTGTCATCAACGAGAACAACACTATCGGCGCCTCCTATGACGCGCAGAATGATCGCTATCTGGTCGATGGCGCCAGCACCAAGGGCGGCTTTATCCAGCTCTTCGGTCAGATCATGAACACCTCTGCTACAGCTGGCAGATTGAATGTGCTTGATGGTTTCGGCACTATCAATATCACCAATACAAGCGGTCTTGATATCGTGCTCAAGACCCTGAGCACCGGCAAGGACGACACCGGAGACCTGCGTGGCACCAAGGGCAAGATCGATATCACCGATGTGATTAGTGTCCAGAGCAACGATGTGCTTGATGTCGATGGCAACGTCACGACTTACAATGCACCGACGGTCACCGTGCGCAACACCATTTACGAACGTGAATATGTGCCGGGCAGCGCGACGGGTCAGATCACAACCGCCACCCGCACGGGAATCATCAACAACACAACTGGTGAGATCGCCTATGGCGGAACCAGCACCAGCGGCTCGCTGGGCGACCGTGACACAAGCTACCAGCCGATTGTCGATCAGCGCTATGTCTGGCAGACAGCAGAAATCTTCGGCACAACAAGCAACTACAGCAATACCGGTACCAGCTTCTTCGGCTCGCAATCGCTGTCCATCAATGAGGCCACAAGCCTGAACTTTGTCAGTGGACCCAACCTGCTTTCAAAAGGACGTCTGGCAGACGGAACCTATGTCTCCACGGATTACACGCAGTCGGGCACGTCGACGGCGGTGACTGAGGCGGCAAACGGGGTCCGGTTCAACCAGGCGCAAACCGCCACGGCCAACAGCGCGCTTCCCGACAATCCGGCGCTGGTCAGTTCGGAATTTTCCTACGTCAACGACGACAAAACAGATTTGACGCAAACCGGCAGCAGCAACAATTGCGTCTGGTATTCATTGTGCATCGCTCAGAATTGGTCCTACACCTATTCGCTCAAACAGGAATTCACCAAAATCACCACGGATTCGCTGAAGGCTGACAATCCGATTGGTGTTCATTTCATCGGCACAAATTCCGGCGGCATCACCATTGCTTCCAATTCCAATGTGGTGCTCACCAACAACATCAGCAATATCGGCGGCTTGACCAGCATCACAGCCAGTGGCGCCGGCCATTCAGTGGTCAATGCCTCGACATCATCAATGCTCACATCGCGCGGCCTCTATCTGGATGCCGGTGCTTCCGTCGGCGGTGTCAAATACGGTGTGGGCATCACACCGGATGCCGAAAATGCGGCAATTGTCATCAATCAGACCGGTGCGGGCACCGGGCCGGGATCGGATTCCGTCTCCGCCATTGCCCGCGACGGCAATGTCACCATGTATTCGAGCACCAATATCGTCACAGACCAGATCACTGCCACCGGCGCTGCTGCCGATAGCAAGGGCAATGTTTCTCTCTTTGCCTTGAATTCCATCTCAGGCGTGGATTCTGGAGCGTTGATTTCGGGCAACAAGGTCAATCTGACAGCCCTGTCGGGCTCGATCGGCTCAACGACCGATGGGCAACAGCTGCATGTCAATTCCGGCTTTACCGAGAACCCATTGCTGCGTCCCTTCGGTGAAGATCCCACGCAGCAGGCCTATCTTGGCCTGACGGCCACAGCCGGTGGGGATATCGGTATCAAATCGACCGGTACCATGCTGGTCGACAAGGTTCTGTCGATTGGCGGCGACGTGCGGCTGGTCTCCGAGACCGGCTATATTCTGGATAACAATCCGGTCGAGGCCGTGGATACACGGACCTATACCGGGCTGCTGGGGTACTGGGAATCGCTGGGTCTGATGGCAGATGGCGTCTCTGAATCTGTCGATGACGCGGGAATTGCCATCGACGGTACCAACAATCAGGACAAGCAAGAACAACTTGTTCTTTCCCACGAAAACTCAACGACACAGTCCTATCGTCAATATTGGGAGATCCGAGAAACCCAGGCCGACGGCGGCGCAGCTTACCAGGCCGATTATAGTTTCGAACTCGACACCGACAGCCAACAGGGCAAGGCGCTGACGAAGTACTTTACAGAAAGGGCCATCGCTGCCGAATCAAGTGACGTAGAAGCCTCCGTCGCCAGTGACATCGCCGATTACAATGACCAGAAAACAACGGAGTATCACAAGCTTGCTGCCAAGGTTGGTGATCTGACCGAGACTTTTGACGAAGATTACAAATATGTGATGCTTGCTCCAGAGAGGGAAGCTCTGACCAAGGGGGCTGTCTGGACCGAACGCGAACTGGCGTTCTCGATCTCACCCGGTGCTCTCAAAACGGTCACCTCGACGAACCCTGTTCTGAAAGATCCCAATGTCGCCGGCCGCACGGTCAGCATCGAAGCGCATGCAGGCATTGGCGAAACCATTATTGATGCTGATACGCTGCAGCCTGGTATCAGCATCCGTTCCAGTACCAATCCACGCGATCTGACGCTTGACCAGAAGGTTGCGCTTGCTGCGGCCGAACGGTCCGACCTGCAACTCATTCTTGACGGGGCGATGACTTCGACTGCGCCCGTGATCAAGACCGGAGAAACGGCCGAGTCCTTCGCCTCCAGGGTCGCCGCTTATGATGCGGCGATTGTCGAGGGGCTCCAGACCTACGGCGGAACGCCGATCACAATCGCGCTTGGGGTTGATCCTGATACGCTCGACGCACACGAGAGGATCGCATTCGATGCCGCGGCTGCCGGACTATACTCAGCCGACGTAACGGTGTTGCGTGTCCTGAGCAAACGTCCGCTGAACTTCAATGCATCGCAGGCGCTGAACGTCACGGTTCCGAATCCAACCGCATCCGGATTGGATGCCGGCACAGCCTATCTTGCATCGAAGGGTGGCGCTGCGCTGGCAGCGATCAGCACATTTGCCGAAACCCGCATCAAGGTGCGTGGCAGCATCACCAATGCTGCCGGTGGCGCAGCAGTCTCCACGGGCAATCTGATCCTTGAGGCCTCACAGGGCTCAATCGGTTCAACGACGACCCCTCTGGCGCTCGATCTGAAAAGCGGATCCACCACGACGGCCCGCGCGCAGAACCTGGTCAACATCAGTTTTGACAGTGATGGCAATATTGACACGATCTATTCACCCGGCGATGTGACCCTGACCGCAGCCGACAGTCTCATCAATGCCAACAATGATGATCTGATCAACATTCTGGGCTCGCAGGTCGATCTGGTGGCTGTCGCTGGCGCGATCGGCACCGTCGATAACTTCCTGAATGTTGGCGTCAACCTGCAGGGCGGCATAGATGCAACGGCCGCGACCGGTATCAACATGTTTGGACCGTCACGCAGCCAGTTTGTGGTCAATTCAGCCGTTGTTTCCGGAGGCGGAGGCGGCACGATCAATCTCGGTGCAGCATCGCAATCCACTATCAATGGCCTGGTCGAAACCGCCGGAACGATCAATCTGTCACCCGGTGGGCGTCAGGTAATCACGTCAACCGGTGACATTCATTCCGGTGGAGGCACGATCAATATTGCCGCCGGCAGCCTGAAAATGCTCAATGGCGCAACACTTCGCGCCGACGGCGACAAGGTGGATATCGATACGGTCGGCGATGCGCAGGTCACGGGCATCGTGTCCGGAAGTGGTGCTGCGGACGCGGTGTCGATCAATGCCGGTGGCAGCGTTCAGGCAGCCACCAATGATCCACGCACCGATATTACTGCAATCGCCAGCGGCGCCGGCGTCAAGATCGTTGCTGCCCTCGGCATCGGCGACAAGACGGTCGACAATATCACTGCAGACGGTGATCTTGCCAATGGCGGCAACGCCGTGACGGATGTTGCCAACCCACTGCGCATCAAGACCAATGAACTCGATATGGAAGCTCAGGACGGCAATATTGAAATTGCCGCTCTGACCTCGATCACCGCATCACAGTTCACGTCGCTCAATGGCGCGATCACCGTTACGGGCACCGGCACCCTGTCCATCACGTCGGCCACCAGCGGCGGTTCGCAGTCCTTCATCTCGGAGGGTGATCTGGACTTCACTCAATTGACCACGACCGGTATCACCGGCGATGTCGGTGATGTGACCGCCAAGTCCAATGCGGGCAGCCTGACTGGCGGCGACATCGCCGCCAACGGGTCGATCTTCCTCTCGGGACTGGGTGTCAACATCAACGTGGCGACAGCGGGCGTCGACTCGACCATCATCTCTACCGGCATCGGTAACGATGTGGAATTCGTCACCGTCGAGGCTGGCAATGATTCAACCATCACCTCTGACGATGATATTATCGGTGACACACAGATTGCAGGAAACACTGTAAAAGATACGGCCGGAAATAGCGGTGAGCCGGGCGGTGACATTGATATCAAGACAATCAGAGCCCGTTACATGGAGCTGGCCGCATCCGGCAAGATGACATTGCCGGACTTGGAGGTCGCGGAAGTACTGAACCTGCAGGCTGGTGAGATCATCGCCGGTATCACGCAGGTACCAAGCGGACCCGATCCCCTCGAACTGACCCTCACCGGCTTCAGGGGAGATGTCGGCACCAGCGCTGAAGTCACGGTGGATGCGCCTGCAGGATTGGTTCTTCCGGAACTGAGATTCGTTGATACGACACTGCAGACAACGGCGCAGCAGGTGAATATCCAGTCCGCATTCGTGCCTGGCAGCCTGTTGCTGACCACCCCGGTTCAAACGATCTTCGACAACAACCGTACCCCGGCGCCAACCAGTGGAAGCAATGTTCAGCTGTTTGAACCAACCTTTGCCTTCAGCCTGGCTGTCAATGGCAATGCAACATCAACCTCTACCTATGTCGTCAAATATGACGCCACAGCAGCGGTGACGGATGTCCTTGGCGGATTGGGCTTCAAGGGAATCAGTCTGGTGCGCGATACGGTGCGTCACCTTCCTGATGCCGACGATCCGATCCCGGCCGCCTTCTTGACGGGGCCGCTGGGTGGGCAATTGGAAGAAGAAGAGCAGAACCTTCCCGATCTCGGTAATGTTGTGTTGGTTATTGACGGTGTTGAGTATAAGATCGTGACAACGACTTCCGGACCTGCAGTGGAACTCCGCCCATGATCGGGCAAATTGATAGCGTGGATATGAGATTGATATACAAGCAAAAAACCACCGCGATCCGGGGAGGTATCCGAATCGGCCTTTCGTCCTTGTTCCTGACCACCGCACTTGCTGGTCATGCCTATGCGCAAACCGGGGACCTGTCTGAGCGTATTGCACAGCAGCAACGCGAGCGCATTGAAAAGCTCAACGAGGAAGCGGCCCGCAAGCAGACAGGCGATCCGGTCATTGCCGATCCGGCGGAGCGCCGAAAACTGCCACCCAAGGGTGGCCCGATGGTGAAATTGAACTCTGTCACCTTTGAACCTTCGTCAGCCTTCCTTACGGAGGACGAACTCAACGCAATCAAGTCAAAATACCTCGGCAAACGCGTTGATTTTTCCGAAATCTCGGAATTGGTACGCGACGTCAATGATCTCTATGCGGAAAAAGGAATCGTTACCGCTGCGGCCGTTCTGCCGCCACAGAAGCTTTCCGATGGCGATCTGAAGGTCCAACTGGTCGAAGGCCAGCTTGGCAAGGTGGCCCTGGTCGGTGGCAACACGATTCGCAATGGTTACATTTTCAAGCAGGTCAAACTGGCTGACGGCACCACGGTAGACGTGCCGACCGCTGCAAAAGACCTGAATTTTTTCAACAAGACCAATCAGGCACAGCTGCGATTGCTTTTGCGCCCTGGCGCAGCATTCGGTGTCACGGATATTGTGCTGGGCATTACCGAACCGAAAGAGCGTGAGCTTCAGGTCTTTCTCGACAATGAAGGCACAAAATCCACGGGCGAACTGGAAGGCTCGGCCTTCTATCGCCACTACGGTGTACTTGGCATTGACGACACATTCTCTGTCTACGGCACCTATGCCGAAGGCTCCAAGTCCGGTACGGCGCGATACGATGTGCCGATCTCGCCCTGGGGTACACGTCTGACACTCGGATACACCCAGTCGCAGACCAAAGTCGTGGATGGTCCCACAGCTGTTCTGGATATCGGCGGCGATGCCATGTCCGGAACCGTCAGTCTGTCACAAGCGGTTTTTGCAGATCAGAACTGGTTTTTGCAGGCAACCGGCGCGGCGTTCCTCGGAGACAATAATTCCGATGCCTCGGGTGTCCCGCTGGTGGATTCACGCACTGTCAAATATGCGCCAGGGTTCATGCTGCAATATACCAGTGATAATTTCAGTCTGACGAACCAGTCTCAGGTCGTTTTCGCCCGGGTTGAAGATAATCTTGCGGTGACAACGGATGATTATCTGGTCGGTACGGGCACATTGAACATGGTATACCGTTTCCCTGATGAGCGTACGGCATTGCTGGCTACTGGCAGCTGGCAATATACCAGCGAGTCCCTGTTGCCTGGCAATCTGCTGTTCCAGATTGGTGGTCCGACGACTGTTCGCGGTTACCCCTCCGATGGTATCGCCGGCGACAGCGGCTATTACGCCAATGTTGAACTGCACCACACCGTTGGTGAAAATCGCCAAATCGACCTGTTTTCCTTTATTGACTTCGGGTCTGTCTTTTCGACATTTCCGCAACAGCAAAACTTGCTGTCTGTCGGAATGGGCATGAACGTCAACTTCAACAAAAACCTGAGTATGGAGTTTACTGTCGCAGGCCCGGTGCTTCAAACCATGAGTGATCAGAGCGAAATGATGGCCTATGGCACGCTGGCGTGGAAGATATTCTGAATATGCAATGAACAAAATTGCTGGCTGGCAATGGATTATCGGCGGCAAATCAGCCCAATGATCCGCTTTGTCCGTTGCTTGCGTTGTGCTGAGACAACCGTTCAAAGCGGTTGGGGAACCCGATTTGCCAGATATACTCTAACGTGAAACCGCTTCCCGACCGTATAGCAGCAGCATGGCAATGATGATGACACCGAAGATGATCTGTCGTCCGAATTCGGCCATTTGCATGACCGAAAGTATGGACTGCAGCAGGGTGATCAATATCACTCCGGCGACGGTGCCCAGGTAGTTGCCGCGGCCGCCGAGGATCGAGGTGCCGCCGAGTACGACCGCAGCAATGGCGGGGAGCAGATAGGCATCGCCCATCGATTGCGCCGCCTTGCCTCCGTAGCCTGCCAACAGGACACCACCAAAAGCCGCCAGCCCTCCGCATAGTGCAAAGGTAAGCATGACAACACGTTGCGTCGGTATGCCTGAAAGATAGGCAGCAGATTCTCTGTTGCCAATGCCGTAAATGGCGCGTCCGAAGGTTGTGCGTTTGAGCATGAAAACTGCCGCCGCGCCGGTGATCGCCCAGACAATAACGGCGTTGGGTACCCCCAATGTCGTGCCGGCGGCGAGGAAACGCATGGCTGATGAGGCGCTGTCCACAGGAGCAAAGCCGCCGGTATAGGCAACCATCAACCCTTGAGCGACAGCATTGACCGCCAGGGTGATGATCATCGAGGGTATGCGCAGATAGGCAACGCCTATGCCGTTGACCAGTCCCAGAGTAACGCCGCAAAGAACACCAAACGGAATGGCAAGGAATTCGCCCAGCGGACCATAGGCGGTTGCTGCAGAGGCCATCATGGCGCCCAGAGAGACAGCCCAGGGAACCGACAGGTCAATCTGCCCCAGCAGGATCACCAGCATCATGCCGGTGGCGATAACGCCGAGAAATGCGCCGACCTTGAGCTGCAGCAGCAGATATTCCGGCGACAGGAAATTCGGCGAGTAGAAACTGCCGACCAGCAGCAAGGCAATGATGCAACCGAAAGCCGTCGCGACGGGCACGTCGATACGCTGCTGCAATGCCTGCCAGACCGGCTGCGTGCTTGTGGATTTAGCGGTCATATCTGTAAAGCCTCACTCGAAGAGATCAAGTCGGTTGCGGACGTGAAACAGTCGGGCTGAACCAATGGAAACAGCAAGCAAAAGCACAACACCCTGGAAAAGCGGCTGCCAAAGCGGATCGAAATCGAAGACGAAGAGCAGGTCGCCAATGGTGCGAAAGGCGAGGGCGCCGAAAATGGCGCCAATGGCGCTGCCGCGTCCGCCATAAAGCGACACGCCTCCCAGAACCACGGCTGCAATGGCATAGAGCGTATACGTATTGCCATTGGAGACGGAGGCTTCGCCCGAATAGGTAAAGAAGGTCAGGAACAACCCGCCCATCGCAGCCAGCATGCCACCCAGAACATAGGCCAGAAACTTTGCCCTCTTGATAGGCATTCCCGACATATAGGCGGCCATTTCGGATGAACCCGCCGCATAGGCCGTGCGCCCGAGCACTGATCTGCGGAACGGCACCCAGACGACAAGAACGATGCAAAGCAGGACAACCAGGCTTGTAGGTACAACATTGAACAGTTTCCCGGTCATTGCATCTGCAAGATCGGCGTTGAAATCCGATGGTGATCCGGGGAATGGCCGCAGCCACAGGGCGATGCCAAAAAACACAGCGCCGGTCGCGATGGTCGTGACGATCGGTTGCAGGCGCCCGAAAATGACAATCACGGCATTTGTTGCGCCACACAGGCCTCCGACACCCAGTACCGCAATGACACCCAAACCCGTGGTCAGCGGCGTACCTACAAGAACATAGGACGCAAGGCAATTGCACAGGATGAAGATCATGCCGACGGACAGGTCAATCCCCGCAGTCAACACGACCATCGCCTGTGCCATGGCCACAAGCGCCAAAAGCACCCCCTTGTTCGAAGCGGTCTGAACGACATTTGCCGTCAGCCCGGCCGGATGATTGGAGATATAGAGCGTGAACATCGCCAGGAATATGGCAAATGCAAGCAATGTGCCGCGTTGCTCGGCAAAATGGTAGCGCCAGTCTCTCATGCTTCTTCCGAAGCATGACGCTCCGCCCCTTCTTCCGTCACATCGATATTCAAAGCACTGGCTACAAGAATTTTTTCTGTAATTTCGGGTCCTGTGAGGACACGTTTGACCGCCCCGTCATAAAGAACCAGAACCTTGTCGCAGCAACCGATCAATTCGTCATAATCGGTCGAGTATAGAATGATGGTGGCGCCGCTATCGGCAAGTTTGCGCAGCAATTGATAGATTTCCTGCTTGGTTCCCACGTCGATGCCGCGCGTCGGATCGTTCAAAAGGATGATCCTTGGTTTCAGCATCAACCATTTGGCGATGACCAGCTTTTGCTGGTTGCCGCCAGAAAGGGATCCGGCCGGAACCGATGTTCCATCGGTGCGAATGGCCAGCAGGCGGATCATCTCGTCAATGCTCTCGGCCTCCGCCTTGCGATTGATGAGACCGCCCCGGGAAAAGGATGAAAGCGCTGCAAAGGAAAGATTGTCCAACACCGACATGGGCAGCATCAACCCCTCGGTCTTGCGGTCTTCCGGAATGAGCGCCATGCCGATTGCGCTTGATTTGGCCATCCGCGGAGATTTGATATCCACCGGCTTTCCATCGATCAGCACAGTCCCCGAGGTCCCGCGCAGAACGCCAAACAGTGCCAGCAACAATTCTCTTTGCCCCTGACCGTCAAGACCGCCCAGCCCGACCACTTCACCGGCATGGGCCGTCAGTGAGATATCCCTGATCTGCGGTGCCCAGCTAAGGTTGCGGACCTCCAGACTGGGTGTCTTAACGTGTGCAACGGGTGCCGGTTTGGGTGGAAACACATGCTGATATTCACGCCCAATCATCATTTCGATGACCTCATTGTCGCTGCGGGTTCCTGCCTCGTAGGTGGCAATTTTCTGGCCGTTGCGAAAGACCGTGCAATCATCGGCCAGTTCGGCGATCTCGTGCATGCGATGGGATATATAGAGCAATGCGATGCCCTCGGCTTTCAGCCGTTTGAGCACCTCGAACACTTTGGTGACATCGGCAGCGGTCAGCGCCGAGGTTGCCTCATCCAGGATCAAAAGGCGCGGATTGCGTCCCAGCGCCTTGGCAATTTCGATAATCTGCCTGCGCGACAGGGGCAGGTCCTTGACCAGGGCGAGGGGGTGTATGTCTTCAGCACCAGCCCGCGCCAGCGCTTTTTCGGCGAGGCGACGCTGCGCCCTGCGGTCGATCATGCCAAATCGCGTCGGGGGATTTGAGACAATGATATTGTCGGCGACAGACAGGTCGGGAATAAGCGACAATTCCTGAAAGATGCAGACGATCCCAGCCGCATTTGCTGCAGCCGGATTGGGAAAAATAACATCTTTTCCGTCCATTAGCATACGGCCCTCATTCGGCGCAACAACACCTGACATGACCTTGATAAGCGTTGATTTGCCGGCGCCATTCTCGCCCAGAATGGCATGCACGCGGCCTGCATGAACGCTGAGATCGGCCTTCTGCAATGCCTTCACGCCGCCATAGCGCTTGGATATCCCTTCCATCCGGAAGAGCAGTGGTTGTTCTGTCATCTTGGGTCCCGGTCAAAAGCGCCGCGGGGATTGCCCCCGCGGCGAAGTTCACACCACATTGCCAGTTTAGAGGTCGTCTTTGCTCTGGCCCATGATTTCCTGTGCAGTGAAGTTGATGCCACAGGTCGGGAATGCGTTGCCGACAAAGAAATTGTCAGACTGCGCGCTATAGAAATTTTCGCCATCCTTGAAGTCAGGATCTTCGACGATAGCCAGGGGCAGCTTGACCGACTGCGGCACGACATTGCCCTGCAGTGCGTCCAATGCCGTCTTGATGGCCACTGCAACCTGCGCCGGGCCGGTGCCGGCAGATGAGCATTTCAAACCATCGGCGCTATGGGCGGAACAGAACTTGCGAAAGCCGTTTTCGGTTTCGCCACCAAAGGGCACGAAGGGATGTTTGGCATCAATCATCGCCTGTACGACTCCGGTGTCTCCACCCTGGGCAGTGATCCCGTCAAATTGACCCTGAATGGCAATGGCATCAGCCGTAGCCTTCTGGGCGGTCGCATCGTCCCATTTGCCAACGACCTCGACCACTTCCCAATCCTTGCCGGAAGCATCGAGGGTTTCGTGGATGCCGTTATGACGATCCGTGTCGACCGATGTGCCGATCACGCCGCGCACTTCGAGAATCTTGCCGCCATCGGGAACATGATTGATCAGCCAGTCGGCCCAAAGCACACCCAGACCTTTCTGGTCCACATTCACATTGATGGCATCCTGCGTATCGAGAATATTGTCGAATGCGACGAGGATCACGCCTGCTTGCTTGGCGCGTCTGATCACCGGAGCAAATGATGAAGGGTTCTGGGCATTGACGACAATGGCATCATAGCCGGAATCGATAAAGTTGTTGATGGCTGAAATCTGCGCTGCCACGTCTTCACCGGTGGAGACGACCTTGAATTCCTTCAGCAGGGCGGCGACTTCCGGCTGGGCCGCGTAGGCTTTTGCCGTCTGGATCATCTGAATACGCCACGTATTGGCGATGTAACCGTTTGCCAGGGCAACGCGGTATGGCCCTTCCTTGGCCTTGTATTTGAAAAATGACGTATCGTCGGCCCAGGGTACATAACAGGCCGGTTCACTGGATGGACCTGTGACGATTTCCGGACCATCCGCCAGGCTGGCAGATGTTGCGGCGAGTGTCATCAGCAAAGCTGAGGCTGCACCGGCCACGCAATTGAGCAAATAAGTTGATTTCATAATTAGATCCTCCCTTGGAAGCCGGCAATGGCCGGCAAACACGAAGGTGATCAACGCGGCACGCTTCGGCAGCCACAGCTCCTCCTGCTGTTTTGGCCATCGAACATATCGGTCAAACGCCTCCTGTTGAGATAGTTAGTTTCAAATGAAAGCGCTGTCAATTGCACTCAATAAACTGTTTGGATTGTGTCACGGTGTTGACTTTCGCAGCCGGCAAGCTCCAAAGAAGTCTACACCAAACGCAAAAACGGGAACTTTGATGACCAGAAAACATCGCGCGACCCTGTCCGACGTGGCCAGTAAAGCCGGCGTGAGTCCGGTCACGGTTTCGCGCGCAATCCGTCATCCGGAAATGGTGTCAAAAAAGCTGAGAGAGCGCATCGACAATGCCGTGCGCAGTCTCGGTTATATTCCCAATCACCTGGCCAGCGCTCTTGCATCGCATCGCACAAATATTGTCGGCGTCATCGTCCCCTCGCTGACCAATGGCGTCTTTGATGACTACCTGGCCGCGATTCAGGATGTGTTCAGCTTGGCCAATATTCAGGTGCTGGTGACCAACGTACGCTATTCTGCGGAGAAGGAAGAAAAGGCAATCAATACACTTCTGGGCTATCACCCGGAGGCGATGATCCTGGTGGGCGTTGACCAGACGGACAATTCCCGGCAAATGTTGACAAACGCTGGCATACCCGTCGTCCAGACTCTTGACCTGACAGACAACCCGATTGACCTCAATATAGGGCTTTCACACGACGATGCGGGCTATGCAGCCGTCGAATATCTTCGCAGCCTGGGCCATGAAAGCATTGCGCATCTGACGGCGCGTGGCGACCCGCGTTCTCAGCAGCGTCACGCCGGCTATCAGCGCGCCATGGATACCTTTGGCCTCAGTAGTGAAGGCCTTGTCGCCCTCACACCGCGTATATCCACAGTTCAATTGGGCCGTCGTCTGTTTGCCGAAGTGCTGGACCGTCAGCCAGGGGTGGAGGCGGTTTTCTGCTGTAACGATGACCTGGCGCTCGGTGCGCTGTTTGAATGTCAGCAGCGCGGTATCCGCGTGCCGGAAGACCTGGCCATCGTCGGTTTCAATGATCTGGAATTCTGCGCTGCTTCGGTGCCGCCGTTGACGTCAGTGGGAACCGAGCGCATCCAGATGGGCAAATGGGCTGCGCAGAATGTTCTGGAAATCATCCGCGGCTCCGGTCAGCGGCCGGATAAGTGTCAGGTCAATACGGGTTTCACGATCCATGAGCGCGGCAGTTCGATGCCCGCGCACAAAACCGTGCACGGTACCCGCGGCACCAAAGCGCGTGTAGTCAGTTGAAACTTAACTGTCCAGATGTTTGCGCGCCGCATAGAGCGAAATGGCGGCTGCATTTGATACATTCAGGGATTTGATGGCCCCCGGCATATCCAGCCGGGCGAGGGCACTGACGGTATTTGCGGTTTTTTGACGCAAGCCCTTGCCTTCCGCCCCAAGAACCAGAGCAATTTTTTCACCTGTCAGAGTGTTCTCCAGCCGCTCGGGGCCGGCAGAATCAAGCCCGATGGTCGTAAAGCCAAGGTGATTGAGTTCTTCTATGGCCTCGGCAAGATTCCCGACCTGGAGATAGGGGATCATTTCGAATGCCCCGGACGCCGATTTGGCCAGCACGCCGGATTCCTGGGGGCTGTGCCGCAGGGTGGTGATAATCGCACTGGCGCCGAAAGCCACCGCTGAACGCATGATCGCGCCGACGTTGTGCGGATCGGTGATTTGATCGAGAACCAGAACCACGGTCGCATCCTTGAGTTCGGCAACCTTGCGCAGCCGCAGCGGTTTGGCCTCAATGAGCACACCTTGATGAATTGAATCAGGCGGCAGCAATTTGTCTATGTCCTGGGGCGACACCATTTCCACAGGGAAGGGCAGGGATTGTGGGTCCTCTATCTCCATCCGCGCCAATGCGTTGCGGGTCACCAGCATCTTCCTGATGGTCCTGGAAGGATTTTCCATGGCCGCGCGTACAGTGTGCAGACCGTAGAGGTGAATGCTCTCTGGTGGCTGTCCTCGGCCACGGCTGCCGGTATCGGGCGCGGCGCGGGCAGCCTTGGCGTCTCGGAACTCTCTGCGCCGCTTTGCATATTCGCTGTCGCGCTCTGCGCTATTGGGTTTTTTCTCATTGCTCATGGGATGTTCTTATAGATGCGACGGCGAATTTGGCAAAGTCTATTGTGGCTGGTTTGGCCGGCAAATTTCACTGATTTATGCAAACATTGAAAATTCCTTCATCCGTGTGTTGACACAGGGTGGTCCTGCCTGCATAAACCCGCGCAGATTCAATGGTTATCAGGATCGTTGAATTGGTCATTTGTTAAGTCACTTGACCCCGTCAGTGGAATTGGAGGGGTGCCTGAGTGGTTAAAAGGGGCGGACTGTAAATCCGTTGGCTATGCCTACGCTGGTTCAAATCCAGCCTCCTCCACCACTTCCACTGATACTGCGGGTATAGCTCAATGGTAGAGCAGCAGCCTTCCAAGCTGAATACGAGGGTTCGATTCCCTCTACCCGCTCCAGATTTCCATATCGATAGTCACGCTTTCAACCCATTTCACTGTCGATTCTCGACGCGATTTCCAGTTGCTTTTCGAACATGAGTCTTTTGGCTTGAATGTTACACAGAAAACCAACACACCGCTGGGCAAGACCGCGTGACAGCGACAGGCCGTATTTGTGTTTTGTGTAAAAGAGCTATTATGGTTTGATGCGTTGGAAAACTTCGCACATCTGACCCCCTCATAAGGATGCAAAATGCCATCTCGAAATTCGAGGCTCTCCAGTCCGTCTGCCCTGCGCAATCGTGGTCCCATTTTCAATCTGTTGCGTGATGTCTTGCCGCTGAGCGGCACAGTGCTGGAGATAGCCAGCGGCTCGGGTGAACACATCATCCATTTTGCTGCCCTGTTGCCGGGTTTGACCTGGCAACCTTCGGATCCGTCGCCGCAGGCGCGCGCGTCGATTGAGCAATGGGTGAAAGCGGAAGCCACGACCAACGTGTGCCCGCCGCTCGATATTGACGCGTCGAGCGAGGCCTGGCCCATTCAGCATGCCGATGCGATGATTGCGATCAATATGGTGCACATCAGTCCGTGGGCGGCTACGCAAGGCTTGCTGAAAGGGGCGGGCAGGTTGTTGCCGGGCGGCGGCGCACTCCTCCTCTATGGCCCTTATCGGCGTGAAGGCGAGCCACTTGTCGAAAGCAATGCGAAATTTGATGCAGATCTGCGCTCCCGCAATCCCGCCTGGGGTATCCGCCTCCTGGAGGATGTGGTGAGTACGGCAGAGACTTGTGGGTTGGTACTGAAATCGGTCGTCGATATGCCCGCCAACAATCTTTGTGTGGTTTTCACACGGCTGTAGGTTGCAGGTGGTCATACGCTTTTGCTGAAAGCTTGCGACGTTGCATCCAGATTGCAGATGACTCGCCGGACAGCCGTCAGCGAACCCGCAAACACCTGTGTTATTTGGCCTGGCATCCCAGTCCAAAGCAATCAAATGGACGAGCGGCAAACTGACAAACTGCCGTCGGCCTGCAAATTCATCTTGCGTCTGGGCGTTGAAAGCCTTATTTGGCCTTCGATCATCTGGATTTGCTTCATCCGGAGCAAACGATCCTTAGCGATTTTGCGCAGTTAATGAGCATGACGGGACTGGAATATTATGGCGAAGAGCAAATTTGAACGCAACAAGCCACACGTGAACATCGGCACGATTG